>CAVZHG010000018.1:0-450406 GCA_963775035.1 uncultured Alphaproteobacteria bacterium
GTATCGTCATCCACCTCCAGAAGGAGAAGCGCGGGTTGTCGGCGGACTCAACGGCCGGCTGCGCGTGGTGCGGGACTGGTTCACCCACGAACGCCCGGGGCCGGATCACCACGAATCTCGCGCAGACCCGTCCGCTCGTGATTCCGAACGCCATCCGGACCAGCGATCTCTCGGAGAACCTCCAGGGCACGATGGGGCTGTGGAGCTCGCGGCCGATCAGCATGAACGCGAACTACCTGTTCCGGAACACCAAGGTCGAGAACCCGGTGGTGGCCACGAGCTGCGACCGGGGCCGAAAGCACCTACATCCAGGATGCGCTGTCCGGCAACAACAGCGTCGACGTGTCGCTGCGCATGCGTCGCGACAGCGAGCGCTACATCAACCTGACCCAGCGCTTCGCGCGATCGCGGCAGGCGAGCGCATCCAACGTAAGCGCAGTTGAACACGCGCAACGACCGGGCGTTCAACGCCAGCGGGCGCTATGCCTATCGCGCGTTCTCACTGGACGGCACGTTCGGAGTGGGCGTGACCGGCTCCGAGTTTCCGAGGCGCAGCGCCAGCGGCGGGTACGCCGAGGACGCGTTCATGCGCAACGTCGACGCGACCCTCGCATGGCAGGCGAGCCGGCTGCTGGTGCTCCGCGCCAACGGCGCGGTGACCCTGAGCTCGTACCGATACACCGTCATCGGCAGCTTCCCCACCCCGCCGGTTCCACGCGATCTCTACCAGCAGTTCTACCGTCTCAGCGCGATCTACAACCCGACCAGCAAGTTCGGCACCGATCTCGCGCTCAACGTGTCGCGCACCCAGTTCATCAACATCCCGGCGGCGAGCACCGCCGCAAACAACGAGGTGCGCGGATACCGGGGGTACTGGAACTGGACCTACCGGCCGCTCACCGGGCTCACCATCACGCAGCGCAACCAGCTGGGGGCCGACTACACCAACGCCCAGCTCACCAGCAACGACCGGCTGGCGCTCGACTACGGAACCACCACCACGCTCAACGTGGTGATCTCGAAGCTGCAGCTGGACGTCATCCATACCTCGCGCTATCAGCCGAGCGGCGGCTACGCGCAGGATGCGGATGGAACCTACTTCCTGGCGACCGCGGACGAGCAGCAGTCGTATCAGCTCGCGGCGGCGGCGACCTACAGCGTGACGTCGGGGATTTCGTTCTTCGTCCGGCCCCAGTACATCGACAGCGAACGCGAGAACTCGGTGGACGGCGAGCTGGTCCCGCAGCGCCAGAGCCGCAGCCTCTCGTTCTCCGGAGGCGCGAGCCTCAACCTCGTGGTGGGGAAGAAGGCCTCGCTGACCGGCAATATCTCGCGAACGTACAACGGCAACCGCTCGATCACCTACGTCTCGGGCGTTCCCTCCGAGAGCCCGCGGGCCGAGAGCGACTTCTGGAACGGACTGCTGTCCTTCTCATGGAACCTGTGACGATGGCTTCGGTCATTGGCGCGCGCGCGCGGTGCTGGTGGGGATCGCCCTGGTGCTGGCGTGGGCGGGCGCGGGCTGTGACCTGTTCAAGCCCGCGGTGCCCGAACCGCCGTCCGGCAGCGTGCTGGTCGGGAACTACACCGAGCCCGACTCCACGCTGGCGTCCATGGCCCGCGCCATGCGCGCGAAAGGCTCCACCCCCGGCGCCCCCGACACCTATCGCGGCGCGCTGGCCGATCCACTGGTGGATGGCCGAAGCTTCGAGGCGCTGTTCGATCCTCTGACCGTCGTGCGCTACGAGTCGGGCGGGCAGCGCGCGCCGCTGCCCTGGAACTTTGCGTCCGAAGTGAGCTCTTCGGCAACTTCGCCACGCAGAACGGGCAGCTGGCGTACGACATGAAGTGGGACCTGTACCCGCAGGGCGGGGCCCAGGACAGCACCGCCGACTCGGTGAAGGTGTACCGGACCTACTACGTGTTCATGAAGCTGGCCAACGGTGACGTGGACACGCTGGGCTACGGACACGCGACCCTGCGCCTGAGTACGCTCGAACTCGCGCTGGGTGCTGATCCAGTGGATCGACCTCGAAGACGCGGCCGCACCGACGTCCGCACTCTCCTACGGTGGCCTGAGGTTCAAGTACCCATGACCGTCTTCCTGCGACCCGTCGTTCGCCGGTGGCTTCCGGCACTCGCGGTGCTCGCGTTGCTGACGGCCTCACCGGCTGCTTCAATCCGTTCTTCCCGAAGTCGCCAGGGTGCGGGGCAAGTCGAAACCGGCGCCGGTCCCCTCGTCGCCGACCGCAGTGGTGGAGCTGTTCGCCTGGTGCTGGAACAACCGCGCCTATCAGGAGTACACCGAGCTCTTCACCGCGAACTTCCGCTTCCAGTTCTCCTCCCGCGACACCGCGGGCTCGGGCGGGCGCGCCGAGTTCCTGAACCGCGAGGAAGAACTCGAGACCGCGCGCCACCTGTTCGTCGAGGGCAGCGCCACCGAGCCGCCCGCCCAGACATCGATCTACGCTCGACCTGACCCTGCGCGCCGACCACGACCCGCGCCAGGGGAAGGCCGACGTGGCACTACGAGATCCCCACCAACGTCACGCTGCGATCAAGGCCGATACCCGGACTTCCAGGTCACGGGCCGCGCCGGTTCTTCGTGGTGCGCGGCGACTCGGTGACCATTCCCACGAGCTCGCGACCGCTTCAAGCCGGATTCCACGCGATGGTGGATCGAGCGCTGGGAGGACGAAACCATGAGCGACCCGGGCGGCAGCGCGGCCCGGGCGCCGCGCTTCGAGCCCCTGCGACGCGCAGGCGCGCCGGCCGCGACCGGAGCGACCGCCGACCACGTCGCTGCCGATCCAGATCAGCTGGACCCGGCTCAAGTGGGTGTATCGCGACCCATAGACGAGCGACCCGGCGCACCCGCGCTTTGCCCATTTCGGGCCCCGGTCTATACTGCGCGCCCGCTCCGGACACTCTGAAAACCACGGGTTCCCGCTCGGCGTCGCAGACCCGCCACGGCCCCGACCCATCCCCGTATCGCGTGGTGGAGGACGCCATGCCTGCCGAAGGCACGAATATCCAGAAGGAACTGAATCCGCTCGCCAACGCCGAGCGCCAGTTCGACGAGGCCGCGGCGCGGCTCAACCTGCCCGAAGGCATCAAGCGAGGTCATCAAGCGCCCGCGCCGCGCGACGATCGTGTCGCTGCCGGTCCAGATGGACGACGGCACGCTTCCGGGTCTTCACCGGCTACCGCGTGCAGCACTCGATCGTGCGCGGCCCGGCCAAGGGCGGCATCCGCTACCACCCCGACGTCACGCTCGACGAGGTCGAGGCGCTGGCCGCGTGGATGACCTGGAAGTGCGCGGTCGTCAACATCCCGTTCGGCGGCGGCAAGGGCGGCATCGTCTGCGACCCGACCAAGATGTCGAAGGGCGAGCTCGAGCGCCTCACCCGCCGCTACGCGGCCGACCTCTCCGACCTGTTCGGCCCCGAGAGCGACGTGCCCGCGCCCGACGTGAACACCAACGAGCAGGTGATGGCGTGGTTCATGGACACCTACTCGATGCACGAGCGCCGCACCGAGTACCGCCGTCGTCACCGGCAAGCCGCTCGAGGTCGGCGGCTCGCTGGGCCGCCGCGAGGCCACCGGCCGCGGCGTGCTGTTCTGCGTGCGCGAGGCGTGCAAGCACCTCAAGCATGCCGCTCGCGGGCGCGCGGGTCGCGGTCCAGGGCTTCGGCAACGTGGGCTCGGTCTCGGCCGACCTGATGGCCAAGGACGGCGCGAAGATCGTCGCGGTCGTCCGACGTCTCGGGCGCGATCCACAACCCCGACGGCCTCGACGTCCCGGCGCTGCTCCGCTGCGTCGCCGGACCACCGCGGCGTCGCAGGGCTTCCCCGGCGGCAAGCCGCTCACCACCCCGATCGTCGAGTACGACTGCGACATCCTGGTGCCCGGCGGCGCTCGAGAACCAGATCACGCCGGAGAACGCCGACCGGGTGCAAGGCCCGGATCGTCGCCGAGGGCGCCAACGGCCCGACCACGCCCGACGCCGACAAGATCCTCGAGAAGAAGGGCGTGTTCGTGATCCCCGACATCCTGTGCAACTCGGGCGGCGTGACGGTGTCCTACTTCGAGTGGGTGCAGAACCGCATGGGCTTCTACTGGCCCGAGGCCGAGGTCAACGAGCGCCTCGAGCAGTACATGGTCCAGGCGTTCGCGGACGTGCTGGCCAAGTCGATCGAGCACAAGGTCAACATGCGCGTCGCGGCGTTCATGGTGGCGATCGAGCGCGTGGTCAAGGTCATCATGCTGCGCGGGGTCTACGCGTAGCGCATTCGCAGTCGCCCGCGAGCCCGGCGGCCCATCGCCGGCGGGCTCGATGCGTTTCTGCCCGCGACCCCGGCTCCCCGATCCGCACCGCGCGGTCGCTGACGGCATTGCGGTCGACCGGGGTCGCTGCGCTGCGGCTGAGAAAAGCATTGGGGGCGCCTCTGCGGGCGCCCCCCAATGGGACTTCAGATGCAGGTTGGCGACTTAGAACGAGTAGGTCGCCGTGACCTTCGGGAAGTAGCCGTCCGCGGCCGCGTTGCCCGACCGACCCATCCCAGGTTCTGGTAGAAGTTGTCCGCCACGATCGCGTCGAACTGCAGCGTACCGACCTTCACACCGCCGCCCAGCTGCATGCTGAACGGCGAACCCGAGATCGTTGCCGTGCGGAACGCGCCGCCTGACCGGTTCCGGTGCCGGCGGCACCGGTTTCCTCGTACTTCACCGACTGGAACACGCCCTGGTTCGCCCGAAGCGGAGCGTGAGCCAGGTGTTCACGTGGGTCTCGAGCGCCGCGAAGAGCTGCGGGTAGATCGTCTCCGTGACGTCCGCTTCGGGGCTGAAGCCGTCAAACGGGGCGCCCCGGCTGTCAGGCCGAACAGGTCCTGCTGCGTCGAGTACGAGTTGTTGGCGAACGTCATGCCGAGCACGAACAGGTCGTTCGAGCCCAGCGTCCAGTTGCCCGCCGCGCCCAGCTGCCAGCCCTTGAGCGAGTTGTCGAAGCTGGTGATCGTGCCGCCGACGTTGGTCTGTCGGCCGAGGTCGTACGAGTAGAACTTGAACACCGGCACGACGAGCAGGTTCGGCTGCACTGCATCATCATGCGCGCGCCCAGGTTGTAGGCGCCCGTGCCGTCCTCCTCGTCCAGCGTGCTGGTGGCCGGAACGCCGGTGTTGTTCTCGTTCTTGAACGTGCGGCTCTGGTAGAGGAGCGAGACTTCGAGCGTCGAGGTCGGGTTCATTTCAAAGCCCACGCCGCCGCCGAAGCCGAAGATGTTGCGGCCCAGATCATCATTCGTGGCGGCCGGCTCGAACTGCAGGTCGGTCGTGATCCCCGGCTCGGTGGTTTCCGTGGCGACGTAGGAGCGGTTCAGGCGCAGACCGAAGTTCGTGGTGCCCAACTTCTTGCCCCACATCAGGTCGAACGACTGGTTGTTGTTGGTGTTCGGATCGAAGCCCAGGCCGCCCGGCGCCGGATTCGACTGGGCGTCGCCCTGCGCCAGTTGGGCGTGGTTTCCTGGAATGGATCCCCCAGGTGCCGAAGCGGCCGTCCCACAGGTTGCCGAGCACGGCGCCGACGCCGCGGTCCGCACCGAAGCCGGGGTCGCGCTGCGCCCAGCTCGCCGTAGATCAGGTTGCCGACCGTGACGATCGACGAAGGCCATCGTAGATCGCCGTGTAGTCCTTGATGTAGTCGCCCTGAAGCGCCATGCCCTCGACGCGGGCGGTCTGGGCCGAAGCCACGACCGGGAGCGCGATGAGAACAGCCAGCATGGCGATCAGGAAACGCTTCGAATTCGTAAACATGAATCAAGCCTCCTTGGCTCTGTTAGCGAGAGAGCTACGAGTGCCACGATGCAGAATCAAGCCGAAACGGGCCTGTGAACTACAGCGCGGTTACGATCGGAGCCCCACCTCCTTCCTTGCCGTTTCTTTCGCATATGCGAAAGGCCTCCTCACGTCCGTGGGAAGAGGCATTAAAAAGCCAGGACCTCTACCTCCCGAGGGAAGGATCCTGGCGAACGTCCGACGCAAGGTAGGCCGGTGTTCACGAAGGTGTCAAGCTCATTTTGAATCCAAAGGCCGTCCCCCTGGGTGAGACCGGGTCCAGACGGGAGCGCGAACATCCCGCGGATCGTCCGATGTAGTTCTTTGTTGAACAAAGGGTTACGTGGCTGGATCGAGCCCAGGCGCACGGTGCCGCTGGCGTCTGCCAGCAGGGCGGGCGAAATGGCGATCCCCACGTGGACGACCTTGCCCCGCGGGGGACCGAAGAAGACCAGGACCCCGGGGGAAGGCTCACAGGCCTGGCCGGCGCGACGGCAGACGAGGAACTGCTCGTGAGCATCGCGCGGGAGATGGACGCCCTGCTCGGCGAACACCTGTTGGACGAAGCCCGAGCAATCGAAGCCGGCGGGGCTGCGCCCGCCCCACAGGTAGGGTGCGCCAAGCAGGGACAGTACTCGATCCGCGAGCCGCGGGGGTCGATCGCCGGGCCCCGCGACCTGGCCCGCAGCCAGCCAGCCCTGGCGGCCGTCGGGAAGCTCGACATGGCGGGCGCCACGCCCCCGGCGCCTTCCAATCACCCGGGCATTGAGAAACAGGGGCCCCACCCCGATTCCGCCATGCGCACGCGCCCGGAGCATCGCGATCGGGACCGCAACCCGCAGGGTGGCGTGGCGGGCCCACGCGCCCGCCCGAGCCGCGCTGACCTCGACGAGGCCCCAGCGACGCACCCAGCCCGAGTAGCCGTCGGCGCGGTTGCGCACCCACGCCCACAGCCCATCCGGAGATCGGCGCTCGATCTCGGCCACCTCGCCCATCAGCAGCTGGCTGCGCATTTCGCTGCGGTGATCAGGGAGCCGCCGCAGATCGAGCGCGGCCAGCCGCACCACGCCACAGGGGGCGCTGCGCAACTACTCCACTCCCGAGCTGGCCAGCACGAAGCGCCCGAATCCATCCCGGTCGACGAACACGATGCGGCGATAGGGCTGGTTGTAGTACCAGATCTCCATTTGGAGCTCTGCGAGGTCGCAGGGCGCTGCTCGATCTGGTCGGGCGGACCGAACTTGATGTAGATGCGGCCCATGTCGGATCGCCAGCCCGGGCCGAAGCCCTGGAAGTGTCGGGTGGCGTAGTTCACCCGGCGGAAGAATTCGATCATCGCCTCGTTGCGCTGGGTTTCGGGCGTCGGATCGCGGCGCCTCCAGAACTCGTCCCAGCCGGCCCTCTGCTGATCGGCGGGCAGGGAGCGCAACTGGTCGATTTCGTGACCGTCGGCGATGTTGGGGAACCGCGCGCCGATGGCGCTGTCGAATACCTTGAAATCCTTGCCGAACGCCTGCTCGCTCTTGCCCACGACGAACGGCGCGCGCGTCATGCTTTCGACGCCGCCGGCGAGGAAGACATCGCCTTCGCCGCAGGTGATCGCATGAGCCGAAGATATGATTGCATTGAGGCCGGAGCCGCAGTTGCGCTGGAAGACGGCGCCCGGCACGTCGATCGGCAGCCCTGCGAGCAGGATCGCGTGGCGCGCGATGCAGCGGCTGTCCTCGCCGGCCTGGCTGGCGCAGCCGATATTGACGTCGTCGATGCTGCCGGCGTCGAACGGCGAGCGCGCCACCACTTCCTTGATCACGCTCGCCAGCATGTCATCGGGGCGGACCTTCGATAGCGCGCCGGAATGCCGGCCGAAGGGCGTGCGCGCACGTCATAGATGTAGGCTTCGAGCATGTCCGTTTCCTTCCCTGTGGATTCGATTGATGTGCCGGCTGGTAATCTCGCCGTTGCCCCTACCTTGCCACGGCTGCGCGGGCGGCGCGAGGGTTACGGCATCACGCCGAGCAGCTTCAGCCAGCCGATCTGCAACGGCGCGATGATGAGGAGGCCGGTGATTGCCAGCGGGATCAGCAGGCGCGTCGCGGCGGATGTCGCCACCTTGCCCATCATCAGGCCGATCATGACCGGCACCGCCTCGAAGGTGAAAAAGACCGATTGGAGCCCGACCAGCTCGGCCATCAGGCCGGCAGTTACAGGGAGACCGGTCGCGGCTTCGATGCCGGGGAGTGTCGGCGTCACGATGGCGATCGAGCCGACGACGGTCGCGCAGGCGGCGATGGCCGACGCGGCGAGCGCGATGAGCATGAACCCGTATCCCGGCGAGGCGCCGGACGGGGGCACGAACGTCGTCAGCCCGGTGGCGATCATTGCGCCGGCGCCAGAGGTGGTGAGTACGGTCGCGACGCCGAGCACGGCAGCCAGCGAGAACACCGACGTGAACTTGTTGAAGTCGACCAGTTCCCCGACGCGGGCGAGACCGAGGCCCGGCAGCAGGCAGAAAAGCCCCGCCGCCAGCGCGATCCAGCCCGGCTTGATGTGATGGATGAAGTCGGTCACCCAGAGCAGTACGGTGACCGCGAGCAGCATCGCGAGGCGGCGGGCGGCGCGCCGAGGATGTTGGGGCTGTCGCCGTTTGCAGCGATCCGCGGCGGAGGGGCCCGGAACAATAGGCAGATCGCGGCGACGAACAGGATGCCTTTGACGATCCCGAGGACCGGCAGGCACATCAGCAGGTAGTAGCCGTACTGGATCGTCGGTCCGCCGAGACCTTCCAGCGCGCCGAGGGCGATGACATTGGTCAGGTTCGACGGCATGACCGCGTAGCTTGTCAGGTAATTGCCGGCGACGGCGGTAAGGATCATGCCGTTGTAGCCGCGCGAACCGGGCGCGTAGCCGGCCTCCTTCGCCGCCGCGATGAGGATCGGGATGGTGATTGCGAGCCGGCCCATGGTGGTCGGCACGAGGAAGCTCAGCGCTCCCGATCCGATGAGGATGCCGGTGATCAGTCGCGGATAAGTCGCGAGGCCGGCCATCAGCGCGCGCGCGACGTAGCGGCCGAGGCCGGAGCGCTCGGCGGCGCCGCCGATCACCAGCCCGCCGAACACCAGCGCCGCCGCGTTCGACCAGAAGCCCGAGATGAGCGGGATCGTTGGTGCGACACTTGTCGCGAGTGCCAGCGCGAAGAAGATCGCACCGGAATGCAGCGCCGGTATCACCGAGGTCGCCCACAGCGCCACCGTGAAAGCGACGATCGCGAAGCCGATCATGGCTTTCGGCGCGTCCGCGGGCGGGGTTAGGAAGGCGATGACGATCGCGATCATCGCGAACAGTGCGATGAGCCCCAGCTTGCGCGGTGTCACAGTGATCCCGAAGGCACCGCTCATGGCAGCGTGCGCTTACGCGACGGCATTGCGCCGCCTTTCCTTCCCCCCAACATCGCTCTCAGCCTTTTCTAGCCCTTGATTTCGGCTTTCTGGGCCTTCTTGGTCCCGCGCACGGCGAGGATGACCTCGGCCATGATCGAGACGGCGATCTCGGCCGGCGTCTGGGCGCCGATATCGAGGCCGATCGGCGATTTGATCCGCGCGAGCTCTGCCTCGGTGATGCCGGCGGCGATAAGCGCTCCCGGCGCTTGGCGTGGTTGCGCGACGAGCCGAGCGCGGAAACGTAGAGGCAATCGGCGCGCACCGCGAGCTTCAGCGCCTCGTCGTCGATATGCGCGACGTGGGCGAGCGTGAGGACGGCGGTGTAGGGATCGAGGCCGAGCTTCGGCAGCGCGTCCTGAGGCCATTCCGCGATGAGCTTGGCGTCCGCCGCGCCGAAGCGGGCGGGATCGGCGAACGCGGTGCGCGGGTCGATGACGATCACCTCGTAGCCGGCCAGCGCAGCGATCTGAGCGAGGACCTGGGCGATGTGGGTGGCGCCGATCGCGATGATGCGTGCCGGCGGCACCAGCGCGTGCACGAAGACGGCGCCGTCCGGCCCTCGATGAGCTGGCTCTTGGCGGTCTTGAAGCGGTTGGCGATATCGTCGGGGAGACCCGCGTCGCCGCGCTCGTAGATGGTGCGCGAGGAATCGGCGATGTTGGTGCGGATGACGAGGCCGCGGCGGCCGTCGCGCGCCGACACCGCACGGTCGAGAAGCTCGGCGCCGCCGTCCTCTTTGCTCAGCCGCTCGACGAGTACGCGGACCTGGCCCCCGCACGGGAGGCCGGCGCGCCATGCGGTTTCATCCGCCACGCCGAAGGTGAGCGTGCGCGGCTTGCCGTCGGCGATCGCTTCGCCGCTCTCGACGATGACCTCGCCCTCGATGCAGCCGCCGGAAACCGAGCCCTGGAAATTGCCGTCGGCCGCGATTGCCATCTGGCCGCCGACCGGCACCGGCGCCGAGCCCCAGGTGTGGATGACGGTGGCGATGGCGACGCGCCCGTCGCGGGCCAGCCAGTCGCGCGCGGCGCCGAGGACATCGATGGTGGCTGCAGCGTCGGGTTGTGAAGTGTGTCGGGCATGAGAGGCCCTCCTGTTTTGCTTCTTCTTCCCCTTCTCCCCGTACGTCGCGGGAAAACCGCGGCGGGAGAAGGGGCGGCCGGCAAAATGTAGGCTCTGTGCCGCCCCTCACGTCGTGCTGAAAGCACGCCTCCGGCATGGCCCTCGCCCGAGAAGGCGGAGAGGGGAGAGGGGACGACCCCTCATGTCGCGCGCCCGGCGCGCGCCCGGCTGGCCGCCGCTGTGGGGCCGTGCGACGTCCAGTGCCGCCGTTCGTCGGCGTGGATGATGATTGCACAGCGGGATCGAGCTGAAACGTGGCGCCCATCCGGGTGGCGGCGTCGCGCAGCGCCGGCGCAAACGTCAGCAACCGTCCAGTTCCGCGCCGCGCCTGCGGCGCCGAGATGGCGATCGCGCCGACGGATGTCGCCGGTTTCCGCGCGCACCGGCACGGCAATGCACACGACACCCTCGATGAATTCCTGTTCGTCGGTGCCGGATCCCGGTCTCGCGGTCTTGTCGAGCGCGCGAACGAGGCGTCGGCAGTCGGTCACGGTGCGGCTGGTGTAGCGGACAAGCGGCAGCGCCGCGAGCGTGTCGGCGCGCCGGCCCGGCTCCTGCAGCGCCGAGCAGCAGCTTGCCGATGGCCGAGGCGTGCGACGGCACGCGGCTGCCGGCTTCGAAGCGCAGGCCGAGCGGCCATTTCGCCTCGACGCGGTCGGGGAGTTAGACGACCTCCGAACCCGGGAAAAAACTCAGAGATTGCAGGTCTCGCCGACTTCCTGCGACAGCGCCTGCAGGATCGAGTGGCGGAGCGCGCGAGGCGCGGGCAGCCGCCAGCGTGTCGAGTGCCAGCTTGATCAGGCGCGGGCCTTCGATGTAGCCGCGCTTCCAGTGATCGCGTTCGATCAGGCCCATTTCGGCGAGCGCGGCGGTGATGCGGTGCGCGGTCGGCTTGGTCAGCCCGGAGCGGCGGACCAGTTCAGCCATCGACAGCGGCTCGTGCGCGGCCGAGACCAGTTCGAGGATCATCAGCGCCTTACCGCTGGCGCCGAGCGGCGCGGCGTCGATCGAGCGGGCGCGCTCGGCGGTCGGCCGGGAACGTGACGCGCGTGTTGCAGTGCGATTGGCCATGGGTCTCGTCGAATGGGAGGGTTTCATCAAGTATCGCTTGGTTCAATTCATGAAATCAATGGCCACACTCTGTCCGCTGGCCATGCGGTAAGCCCGGACAGTCGAGGCCGATCACGCCCCGTCCTTGGGGACGCGGCCGTAAACCAAGGTCGATTCGAACACGGGGGCGCCGCCGACCGCCTGCATCCTGAGGCCGGCGAGATCGGACGTTTGCAGCGGCACCTGGCGGTAGAAGCAACCCTTGCGGCCGGTGTGGCATGCGACGCCGGCGCCGGCGGAACGCGGACCCTGAGCCAGATCGCGTCCTGGTCGCAGTCGGTCCGCATCTCGACGACCTCGAGGACGTTGCCGCTCTCCTCGCCCTTCTTCCACAGCCGCCCGCGTGAGCGGCTGTAGAAGTGGGCGTCGCCGGTCTCGATGGTGAGGGCGAGCGCCTGGGCGTCCATCCAGCGCGAGCATCAGCACGTCGCCGCTGTCGGCATCGGTGCACCGCCGGCAAGGACCCCGCGTCGTCGAATTTCGGCGCGAACGCCAGCCCTTCCTCGATGTCACGGGATGAACCGCGGGCGGCGAAGGGCCGGGATGCAGCGCTTGTCATGTCTCTTCGCTTCGTAGGTCCGGCGCGGCGTCGAGCAGGAGGGTCCGGCCGGCGTCGATGGCCGTCAGGTCCGCTGGACGGCATGGACCATCTGGAGAAAGCGGTCGCGGTAGCTGGCGTCGCTCTCGAACACGCCGCTGAACCGCGTCGTCACCGTCGACACGCCGGTGGCGGACGCCGCGCATCGACATGCACTGATGCTCGGCCTCGATCAGGATGGCGACGCCGCGCGGCGACAGCACGGTTTCGATGGCGCCGGCGAACTCGCCGTCAGCTTCTCCTGGGTTGCAGGCGGGCTCGCGAAGATCTCGACGGCGCGCGCGAGCTTCGAAAGGCCGACCACCCGGTCGCGTGGCAGATAGGCGATATGGGCGACGCCGACGAACGGGGCGATGTGGTGCTCGCAATGGCTCTGCACGCGAATGTCGCGCAGCATCACCATGTCGTCATAGCCGCCAACATCCTCGAAGGTGCGCGACAGCGCCTCGACGGGATCGGCGCCATAGCCGGAGAAGTATTCCTCGAACGCTGAGGCCACCCCTCGGGCGTATCGAGCAGACCTTCGCGGCTCGGATCTGGCCGGACCAGGCGAGCAGCGTGCGCACGGCCGCCTCGGCCTCGGCGCGTCGGGCGCGCCGGTGGTGTCGCCTCGCTCGTCAGTATCAGGGCGGGCGGCGCCATTGTCTTGACCATCGGCTCCATGCGTTCGACCTTCCCGGCGGATTGGCGACTGTGCGCTTAACATGTTCGGGCGCCGAGTATCGCCCCCGCGGCGCTCCCGATAAACTGAGTTCGACTGCTGGAAGCCGCCAGCTTGAATTCGATTGGCCAGCGGGCGATATAACGGGGTAGGTGGCGCGCATTCGGCCGGGTTCCGACCCCTGAAGTCGGTGACATGTTATGTGATATGTCGAAGCCGCAACGACAAGCCGTCCGTTAACGTACCGGTCGATCGTCGACCCGGTCAACCCGGGGCCAGCAGCGATAAGGGTCATGACGGAACTCAGCGATCTCTACAGCGAACACATCATTGCGCTGGCCGCCGCAATTCCGCCGGCCGGCCATCTCCCCGCGCCCGATGCGACGGCCTCGGCCCACTCGAAGCTCTGCGGTTCGACCATTTCGCCAGCTCGACCGAAATGGTCGAGCCGCACAGCTTCGAATGCGCCGAGGCAGTCGCATCGGGCGCTGCCAAGTGGCCCGCCGGCGGGATCGCGGCGGCCAGAGCCATGATGCGGTCGGAGTAGAGATCGCTGAGTTCCGTCATGGCGCGTCCGTGACTGCCCTCTGGTTTCCTGATCGCGACATATGCCCACGAACCGGGGGCAAGCGAAACGCCGGGCTGCCATCGCGCCATGCCGCGCCGGTTGACCGTGTCGACGATCGACCGGTACGTTAACGGACGGCTTGTCGTTCCGGCTCCGAGCTATCACATAGATCGGGCTGGTCCTTTTGGGCGAAGCCCCGTCGAATACATGCCACCCTACCCTGTTATATCGCCTGCGGGACAGACGAATTCAAGCAGCCTTGAACTCGAACTACTTGTGCGCGCGGGGGTACGATACAATCGCGCCCAAACATGCTAAGCGCACAGTCGCCAATCCGCCGGGAAGGTCGAACGCATGGAGCCGATGGTCAAGAACAATGGCGCCGCCCGCCTGAAGCTGACGAGCGAGGCGACACCACCGGCGCGCCCGACGCGCGCCGAGGCCGAGGAGGCCGTGCGGACGCTGCTCGCCTGGTCCGGCGACGATCCGGACCGCGAAGGGCTGCTCGACACCCCAAAGCGGGTCGCGGCGGCGTTCGAGGAATACTTCTCCGGCTACGGCGCCGATCCCGTCGAGGCGCTGTCGCGGACGTTCGAGGACGTCGCCGGCTATGACGACATGGTGATGCTGCGCGACATCCGCGTTCAGAGCCATTGCGAGCACCACATCGCTCCGTTCGTCGGCGTCGCCCACATCGCCTATCTGCCGCGCGACCGGGTGGTCGGCCTATCGAAGCTGGCGCGCGTCGTCGAGATCTTCGCGAGCCGCCTGCAGACCCAGGAAAAGCTGACGGCGCAGGTCGCCAACGCCATCGAGACCGTACTGAAGCCGCGCGGCGTCGCCATCCTGATCGAGGCCGAGCATCAGTGCATGTCGATGCGCGGCGTCCGCCAGCACGGCGTGTCGACGGTGACGACGCGGTTCAGCGGCGTGTTCGAGAGCGATGCGAGCTACCGCGACCGCTTTCTCCAGATGGTCCATGCCGTCCAGCGGACCTGACGAACAGTCGACGCCGGCCGGACCGTCCGCGTGCGGATGCCGCGCGGACCGACGAAACGAGAGAGACATGACAAGCGCTGCCTCCGGGCCCTTCGCCGCCCGCGGCACGGCCCGTGACATCGAGGAAGGGCCGACGTTCGCGCCGAAATTCGACAGACGCGGCGTTCTCGCGGCGGTGGCGACGGACGCCGACACCGGCGACGTGCTGATGCTGGCGTGGATGGACGCTCAGGCGCTGGCCCTGACCATCGAGACCGGCCACGCGCACTTCTACAGCCGCTCGCGCGGCCGGCTGTGGAAGAAGGGCGAGGAGAGCGGCAACGTCCTCGAGGTCGTCGAGATGCGGACCGATTGCGACCAGGACGCCATCTGGCTCAAGGTCCGCGTCGCCGGCGCCGGCGCCGCGTGCCACACCGGCCGCAAGAGTTGCTTCTACCGCCAGGTGCCGCTGCGGTCGCCGGATCTCGCCGGCCTCCAGATGCAGGCGGTCGGCGGCGGCCCGGTGTTCGATCCGACCTTGGTTTATAGCTGGCGCGCCAAAGGACGGAGCGTGATCGAGCTTCGGCGATCAGCCCGGCCGTCCTGGCAGCCGCGCGGCCGGCGGATTGGTGTAGGCCATTGATTTCGTGAATTGATCCAAGCGATACTTGATGAAACCCTCCCATTCGACGAGACCCATGACCAATCGTACTGCAACACGCGCGTCACGCCCCCGATCGACCGCCGAGCGCGCCCGCTCGACGTCGATGCCGCCCCGCTCGGCGCCAGCGGCAAGGCGCTGATGATCCTCGAGCTGGTCTCGGCCGCGCACGAACCGCTGTCGATGGCCGAATTGGTCCGCCGCTCCGGGTCTGACGAAGCCGACCGCGCATCGCATCACCGCCGCGCTCGCCGAAATGGGCCTGATCGAGCGCGATCACTGGAAGCGCGGCTACATCGAAGGCCCGCGCCTTATCAAGCTGGCGCTCGACACGCTGGCCGCCGCCGCACCGCGCGCGCTCCGCCACTCGATCCTGCAGGCGCTGTCGCAGGAAGTCGGCGAGACGTGCAACTTCGGCGTCCTCTCGGGCTCCGAGGTCGTCTATCTCGACCGCGTCGAGGCGAAGTGGCCGCTGGGCCTGCGCTTCGAAGCCGGCAGCCGCGTGCCGTCTCATGCGTCGGCGATCGGCAAGCTGCTGCTGGCGCTGCAGGAGCCAAGCCGGCGCGCCGAGACGCTCGCGGCGCTCCCGCTTGTCCGCTACACCGGCCGCACGGTGACCGATCGCCCGCGCCTCATTCGCGCGCTCGACAAGATCCGCGAGACCGGGATCGGCACCGACGAACAGGAATTCATCGAGGGCGTCGTGTGCATCGCCATGCCGGTGCGCTCGGAAACCGGCGATATCGTCGGCGCGATTGCCATCTCGGCACCTCATGCGCGGCGCGGGCTGGACGAGCTGCTGACGTTTGCGCCGGCGCTTGCGTGACGCCGCCGAACGGATGGGCGCCACGTTCCAGCTCGATCCCGCCACGCGATCGCCTTCAGCCCCGTCGAATGGCGGCGCCGGGCGTCGCGCGACCCCTCAGCGGCGGCCGGCCGGGCGCGTGCCGGCGCGCGCGACATGAGATCGTCCCTCTCCCCGTCTCACGGGGAGAGGGCTAGGGTGGGGGCGGCGTCAGCAATCGCTAGATTGCGCCGCCCCTCATCCCGCCTCTCCCCGTGAAATACGGGGAGAAGGGGAAAAAGTAGCAAAACAGGAGGGCCTCCCATGCCCGACACATCTCACAGCCCCGACACTGCCGCGACGATCGACGTCCTCGGCGCCGCGCGCGACTGGCTCGCCCGCGACGGGCGCGTCGCCATCGCCACCGTCATCGATACCTGGGGCTCGGCGCCGGTGCCGGTCGGCGGCCAGATGGCGATCGCGGCCGACGGCAATTTCCAGGGCTCGGTCTCCGGCGGCTGCATCGAGGGCGAGGTGATCGTCGAGAGCGGCGAAGCGATCGCCGACGGCAAGCCGCGCACGCTCACCTTCGGCGTCGCGGATGAAACCGCATGGCGCGCCGGGCTTCCCTGTGGCGGCCAGGTTCGCGTGCTGGTCGAGCGGCTGAGCAAGGAGGACGGCGGCGCCGAGCTTCTCGACCGTGCGGTGTCGGCGCGCGACGGCCGCCGCGGCCTCGTGGTCAAGACGAACCTCGCGGATTCATCGCGCACCATCTACGAGCGCGGCGACGCGGGCCTCCCCGACGACATCGCCAATCGCTTCAAGACCGCCAAGAGCCAGCTCATCGAAGGGCCGGACGGCGCCGTGTTCGTTCACGCGATGGTGCCGCCGGCGCGCATCATCGCGATCGGCGCCACCCATATCGCCCAGGTGCTCGCGCAGATCGCGGCGCTCGCGGGCTACGAAGTGATCGTCGTCGACCCGCGCACGGCCTTCGCCGATCCCGCCCGCTTCGGTGCGGCGGACGCCAAGCTCATCGCCGAGTGGCCGCAGGACGCGCTGCCGAAGCTCGGCCTCGACCCCTACACCGCCGTCCTCACGCTCGCCCACGTTGCCCATATCGACGACGAGGCGCTGAAACTCGCGGTGCGCGCCGATTGCCTCTACGTCTCCGCGCTCGGCTCGTCGCGCAACCACGCCAAGCGCCGCGAGCGGCTGCTCGCCGCCGGCATCACCGAAGCAGAGCTTGCGCGGATCAAATCGCCGATCGGTCTCGACATCGGGGCCCAGACGCCGGCCGAGATCGCCGTCTCGATCATGGCCGAGGTGATCCTCGCCGTGCGCGGGACCAAGAAGGCCCAGAAGGCCGAAACAAGGGCTAGCAAAGGCTGACGGCGATGGTGGGGGAAGCTGAGCGGCGCAATGCCGTTGCGCAGGCGCACGCTGCCATGAGCGGGGCGCTCGGGATCAAATTGACCCCGCGCAAGGCTGGGGCTCATCGCACTGTTCGCGGCGATCGCGATCACCATCGCCCTGCAAACTCCGCCCGCGGGCGCGCCAAAAGCCATGATCGGCTTCGCGATCGTCGCGTTCACGGTGGCGTTGTGGGCGACGACGGTGCTGCCGGCGCTGCACTCCGGCGCGATCTTCTTTGCGCTCGCGCTCGCAACCGGCGTCGCGCCGACGATCCCGCTGCTGTCCGGCTTCTGGTCGAATGCGGCGGCGCTCGTGTTTGGCGGACTGGTGATCGGCGGCGCCGCCGAGCGCTCCGGCCTCGGCCGCTTCGTCGCGCGCGCACTGATGGGCGGCCTCGCGACCTATCCGCGGCTGATCACCGGTATCCTGGTCGGGTCGGGCACGCTGAGCTTTCTCGTGCCGACCACCATGGGCCGGCTCGCGATCACCATCCCGATCCTCATCGCGGCGGCGAAGGAAGCGGGCTACGCGCCCGGCTCGCGCGGCTACAACGGCATGATCCTGACCGCCGTCGCCGGCAATTACCTCACAAGCTACGCCGTCCTGCCCTCCAATCTCACCAACGTGATCGCGCTCGGCGCGCTCGAGGGCCTCGGCGGCCCGACGATCCAGTACGGCTACTACCTGCTGATGTGCCTGCCGGTGCTGGGCATCGTCAAAGGCATCCTGTTCGTCGCCGCGATCTGCCTGCTGTTTCGCGCGCCGCCGCCGCAGATGGCCGCAACCGGTGACAGCCCCAACATTCTCGGCGCACCCGCCCGCCGCCTCGCGATGCTGCTCGCGGTCACCGTGCTGCTCTGGGTGACCGACTTCATCCATCACATCAAGCCGGGCTGGATCGCGCTGGCGGCGGGGTTGCTTCTGCCTGCTGCCGGGCCTCGGCCTCGCCCGCATCGAGGAAATGGTCGACATCAACAAATTCACGTCGGTGTTCTCGCTGGCAGCCGTGCTGGGCGTTGCGACCGTGCTCACCGCGTCCGGCGCCGGCGCCATGATCGCTGCGGGGCTGACGACGTTCGTCCCGCCTGCAGGCGCCTCGCCGGACTACGGCTTCATGCTGATCGCCATTGCCGCGTCGGCCATCGCCGCCTGCGCGACCGTCGTCGGCTCGATCGCGATCGTGACGCCCACACTTCCCGGCATCGAGGCCGCGACCGGGCTCCCGGTGACGGCCGGCTTGATCGCCGAGCTGGTCGGACTCCAGTCGGTCTTTTTCACCTTCGAGGCGGTGCCGATCATGGTCGGCCTGATGATGGGCAAGGTGGCGACGCCGGCCGCCACGCGCCTGCTGATCCCGCTGGCGATCACCGGCCTCCTCATCATCGCGCCGCTGCAGATCGGCTGGCTGAAGCTGCTCGGCGTGATGCCGTAGGGACCCAATCGCGCCGCCCGCGCGCCATGGCATGGTAGCGGGCAACGGCGAGAAAACCAGCCGGCACACAATCCATACGACAGGGAAGGAAACGGACATGCTCGAAGCCTACATCTATGACGGTGCGCGCACGCCCTTCGGCCGGCATTCCGGCGCGCTCTCGAAGGTCCGCCCGGACGACATGCTCGGCGGCGTGATCAAGGAAGTGGTGGCGCGCTCGCCGTTCGACGCCGACCAGCATCGACGACGTCAATGTCGGCTGCGCCAGCCAGGCCGGCGAGGACAGCCGCTGCATCGCGCGCCACGCGATCCTGCTCGCCGGGCTGCCGATCGACGTGCCGGGCGCCGTCTATCCAGCGCAACTGCGGCTCCGGCCTCAATGCGATCATCTCTTCGGCTCACGCCATCACCTGCGGCGAAGCCGATGTCGTCCTCGCCGGCGGCGTCGAAAGCATGACCCGCGCGCCGTTCGTCGTCGGCAAGAGCGAGCAGGCGTTCGGCAAGGATTTCAAGGTATTCGACAGCGCCATCGGCGCGCGCTTTCCCAATGCGCGGCTCGAGAAGGAATTCGGCGCCGATACCATGCCGCAGACCGCCGACAATCTCGCCCGCGACTTCCAGATCGCGCGCGAGGATTGCGACGCCTACGCGATCAAGTCGCAGCAGTCCTACGGCAAGGCGAAGGCCGACGGTTTCTTCGCCGGCGAGATCGCAGCGGTGACGATCCCGGCGAAGCCGCGGCAAGCCCGACATCGTCATCGCCGAGGACGAGCATCCGCGCCCCGAGACGACACTCGATGGCCTCAAGAAGCTGCGTCCGCTGTTCGAGGGCGGCGTCACCACCGCCGGCAACGCGTCGGGCATCAATGATGGCGCCGTCGCCCTGCTGCTCGCGAGCCGCGATGCCGGCGACAAGGCCGGCGCCAAGCCGATCGCGCGCATCATCTCGTCGGGCGTCGCGGGCGTGGCGCCGCGCACGATGGGCTTCGGCCCGGTGCCGGCCGCGAAGAAGGCGCTCGAGCGCGCCGGCCTCACGATCAAGGACATGGACGTCATCGAGATCAACGAGGCGTTCGCGGCCCAGGTGCTGGCCTGCCTCAAGGGCCTCGATGTCGACTTCAAGGACAGTCGCGTCAATCCGAATGGCGGCGCGATCGCGCTCGGCCATCCGCTCGGCGCCTCGGGCGGCCGCATCGCGCTCACCGCCGCGCGCGAACTCCAGCGGACGGGCGGCCGGTACGCGCTCGTCTCGATGTGCATCGGCGTCGGCCAGGGCATCGCGATGGTGATCGAGAGGGCTTGAGAGCCTTCTTTTCCGCGGTCCGCTAACGGCTGTTTCTTGCCGCGGACGCGAACGGCTTCGCCTACACGCGGCCGCGGGGCTGCCTCATGGTCGCGTTCTCACCTCGCGGCCTTCGGCCACTAAAAATCTTCTCCCTCTCCCCGTTCTTGCGGGGAGAGGGGAAGATTTTCAGCGGCTGAGGGCGCGGCGACGGTTGATCGAACGTCGACCATCGCTGCCGCCCGTCGGCCGCAACCGTCAGGTCGTCGCACCGAGAGGTGCGCCTCCGGCGCGACAAGGCCGGTGCGGACCGCGGCAAGAAAAGCAAAGCCAAACTCACCGCACCTGTTTTTTCGCTCCACCCTCACGCGCCGCGCCACGCGAGTGGCCGTGCGCGGTTTCTCCCACAGGTGCGGCGCGCGGAAGAGTTGCCAAAGCGCCCGATAGCTGGCGATCGAGATGAGCTGCCAGTAGAGCGGCATCGCCAGCGCCGCGAGCGACGTCCGCCGCCATCCGCGCCGCCACGCGGCGATCGCCCCTGCCATCATCGCGCTGGCATAGCCGAGCACCAGGTTGACAATCGCGATCCACACCAGCACCCGCCCGACGACACTATCGCCCGGCGTCAGCAGGCCGCCGCCGGCCACCTGATAGCCAATGGCGGCGAGGCAAATGGGATGGACCAGCGTCGACAGCATCATCCCGCCGATCAACCCGTGCAGCGCCAGCCATCCCCGCCAGCCGAGCTCGCGACGCGCTCTTGCGGGCTGGCGCGTGTGCACGAGATAGGTCTGCATCCACCCCTTGAGCCAGCGCGTGCGCTGCTTGATCCAGCTTTCCAAACGGATCGGCGCCTCCTCCCACGTCGTCGACGCGATCGTCATCGTGCCATATCCGGCGCGCGCGAGGCGGAAGCCGAGATCGGCATCCTCGGTGACGTTGTAGGGGTCCCAGCCACCGGCCGCCTTGAGCCGGGCGATAGACGCGGAATGCGGCATTGCGTAGCAACGCACCAACAGCATAGCTGATTTGCGGGCGTCGGCGCTTATTTTGC
Source organism: uncultured Alphaproteobacteria bacterium (assembly GCA_963775035.1). GTDB lineage: Bacteria > Pseudomonadota > Alphaproteobacteria > Rhizobiales > Hyphomicrobiaceae. The sequence goes on from CAVZHG010000018.1 coordinate 20,936, forward strand.
GCCATGACCAAGGGCTACGAACACACGATTTCGGGGCTGTTAAAAAAGCGCTCGGAGCTAATGGGAGAAGCGCACTCCGAGCGCTTCAGGCAGAGACTGGCAACGCCATAGAGTTCATCGACCATGTGTTGCGGTCAATAGGGTTTTCTGGGGATCTGGACGGGATGCGCCCGGTCCAACAGGGTCGTCTACTTCCACCGGAACGAGTCGAGGCGGTTCCTCATAGACGAACTGCGGAACGCATCCGCCCCTGTTTCCGCCAGAGACCTAGCCGAGAAGATCATAGGGCTGGAGGGCAAGGACGCGCGGGATCGCGCCCTGCGCAATGACATGGTCAAACGAGTAGGGAAATCACTCAAGCTGCTGAGGCAGCAGGGAGTGGCGACGAGCGAGGGGCGGAACGGCGAGCTGTCATGGACGCTGGCATAGAAAAGCCAGCGCGTGGGAGGGGATCTCACGCACTGGCACGACGATTGGCACGAACTCCGGGGAAAGGGGCGCCGATCGCTGTTCGTATTACGCTCGGCAAGAGTAATAGGTTCCTACCCTTCCGGCTTGAAATCCTTGATATGGCAGTAGACCAGCACGAAGCCTTGGCACGCGAGTAGGGCGCGATATTCCGGCTTGAGGGCTGCAACCTCGCCGCGCACTCCGCCCTGCCATGGCCCCAGCTTCAGGATCTTGTCGGGGACGTCCTCATAGAACCGTCCGTCGAGGCAGATGAGGTGCACGTCCTTGTCCGCGTGGGAGTAGGATGAACTCTGTAGCGGTCCGACATGGTGGCGCTCCATTGGAGGAAGCGCGGAGGCTAGCTGCGTGCACTGATGGAGTCGAGAACAAATACAGAACAAACTGCTTGAAAAAGATTGACGAGGGTGTTAAATTGCCCTGAAGTGATCAGCTATGCGTGATCCGGACAGCCATTAACCTACCCTTCAGAGTTGCCAATCCATATATGTTGTGCACACTGGCGGCGTGCCGTTAAGGTGACACGTTGTGTGCGTAGTGCCTCAGTTGGAACCTCACCGCTGGTGCTTGAGTTTCCATATTGGTAGTAAAAGTACGACTAAGCAGAGGCAAGTGTATGAGCCATTCCCGCAGATCCGAAGCGCTCCCGCGCAGCGGAGGCCGAGCCTCCTGTTGCCGATTATAGCGATGAGATCTCCGACGCGGTTCTCGCAGAGATCCGCCGCGTCGCTGCGTCCAAAGACAAAAAGGGCGAGCGGCGAGAGATCATTCATGGGCCCGCGTGGTGACGAAAAACAGTGGACCTTCTTTCCGGTCCATACGTTGCCGCGCGGACTAGACATCGTTTGGTGTCGCTTTCCGCTACTTGAAGTCGAGGGGCCGGGGCCGAATGCCGTCCGGCCCTTGTGCGTTCCGTATCGCTCGGCGAAGGCCACAAGTACGGCTTTGTCGAGGTTTGCTACGGGACTTCAAAGCTCCGGAAGGCCGCCAACCCTTATGATCTGTACATTGAAAATGCGGCCCAACTGAACCTTCTTGGGCTACCTCAGGCGACACGCTTCTCGCTCGGTGACAGCGTCACCCTTCCATGGGCCTCCGAGTTTTTTGAGCCGCCAGAAGGTGGAAAGACGCCCATTATTGGTGCGCTCTCCGACCTAGAGAAAGCTCAGCTTGAAACGCTCAAGCGTGTGAGGGCTGCTCAGAAGGGCCGTGCTCGTTAGTCCAGGCCTGCTACCGCGCCCGCTGCCAGTACCCCTTCCAATGCCGTGACACCGGGTGCGCCAGCGCCAGCCCGAGCGCGCGTTGGCCAGCGCGCCATTGTCCTCGCGGCGGTGATCCTCAAGCCAAGCGGCATGCGCGGCATACTGCGTGCAGGTGCTGTGCGCGACACGTGATGATGCTGGCCCTGCGACCATGCGGCGAAGGCGCGAGAAATAGCTTTCGGCCTGATTGGTGCAGACGCCGTCGTGCTGAATAGGCCTCGCGAGTGATTGATGCGGCTATCGTCGGGAACTGGCGTGGAGCGCATCCCAATGGCGAGGCTTCGTCGGCGTGACACGACTGAGTCCGGCCGACGATCCTGCTTGACGATCTCGACGCCGTCGGCTTCCTGCTGCAGGCACGAACGGTCAGGGTGCGGCCCTTGCGCTGGCGAACGGCGACCACGACGCGGCGCTTGCCGGTCTGATGTTCGGCAAGGCGGCGGTCAACGCGGTTTTCGGCGAGGTTGGCCGGGCGGATGTGAGCCGCCGAAAAATGCGCCATCAACTTCGACGATCGCCGGACAGCTGTGGCGCCGTGCGATTTCGGCCGCCAGAGCTTCACGGAGCTTGTGGCAGAGCACGAAAGCCGTCTTGTGCTGGCACGTCCAGATCGCGGCGCGAGCTGCATCGCCGAGACGCCCTTGGCCGCGTTGACGACGATGCACGATCGCCGCCAGCATGTCGGCGAAGCCGAGCTTGCGCGAGGCGAAGATCGTGCCCGATCGTCACAGAGAACTGGTGATGGCAGGCCTTGCACTTGAACTTGCGGCGGGTGGTGATCTCGTAGGCGTCGAGGCAGTCGCAGCGCGGGCAGACGGGCGTGCCGTCCGTGTCCGGCCAGCGGAGCTTGCGGAACAAGCTCATAGGCCTTGTCTTCGCCGCCATGGCGAAGACGTCTTTGAGGGAGAGGGTGCGGGACGCGGCTGTGAGATTGAAGTTCGTTGCCATGTCATCATCTCCGATACTTATGTATCGTAGATAGTGACATTATGTATTGTTGACAAGGGCAAAAGTATCGTATATGATGACAATAGTCACAGGAGGCGATGCAATGCCGGACAAGAACGAGTGGGAACCAAGGTGCAGGGGATACTCGAAAGCCGAGCTGAAGAGACGGGGCGTGACCTACGCCCAGCTTGTTGAGAAGCTGGCCGCTGTCGGAGTTTCAGAGACAGAACCGAATATCCGCAAGAAGCTCGCGAGAGGGAAATTCACAGCGGTGTTTATGGTCCAATGTAGACGCAGTGGGCGCACCAATATCGACTGGCGGATGATTAATAGGGCGCCTCGAATATGATCTGGTACGACTGTTGATCAAGCCAAAGCACGGCCCGTAGTGGAGTGGTGTCGAGCAGTTCGACTTCCTTTTCAGTGCCGGCGATCCGTGCGGTCAATAGGCGATGAGGAACCGGTTCCTTAAATTCGATCGTTAGATGTCCATCGGCGCGCTCTCTTCAATATGCTTGACGTTAATGCTGCGGCGGAAAGAGCTAAAGCCGTTCATATCCCGTTCGAGGTTTAGCAGCGCGAAGGTCTTTAGGCCGTTGTCCTCGTCATCATCGGCGTCGGTTCCGCGAGCCGACGCAAGAGGGCGTCAAGCCATACGCCAGCGGCGAGACCATAAATCACGAGCGCGGGAGGGCTGAAAGCAAGCCACCAGCTCAACGCCACCTCCAGTGTCCGCTTGGGGTCGCTGTACCAGCCTTGCTGTTCTGCGAGTTTGATAAAAAATTCGCCGATAACGCCGAGAAACATCAGACGAAGGCCGCACCCCCCAGCCACGTGGCGCCCCGCCTAATGGCCGCCCGCACGCTTGCAGCGCGCTCCTTTGATATGCGCATGAATACCCCCGTCGACTCGCAATGCGGCCGACGCAGGATACATGAAATGCGCTAGCCGCCATGGTGCCGGGCGGCCAATCGTCTGTTAGCCTCCTACCATTGTTGTGGAGGGGGCTCTTATGCTCAAACACCCATGCTGTACATTGGATTGTTGGCGGCGATGTCGTAACTGGCGGGATGATCCGACCGGCAACCGAAGGGCCACACGTCGATCAATCCAGCACCAAAGCCGAGAGCGCTAAGGGCAGCAAGGCCAACTCCGACGTAGCGGCGCCGGCCACTGGAGATCAGGGCCAGCCCCAAGCCGAAATATATCCGCCGACTGCGATCGCCCCAAAGATCACGATCAAGCCGACTGTGTGTCCAGCGACGGATGGCAGATGCGGCCGAACGTCAAAACTCGATCAACAGTGGGCCCTCGCCGCTCTCGTCGCTACGCTGGTCGCCACGTTGTAGCTGCTGTCGCTGCTTGGCTGACCGTCAGACAATGCGCGACACGGCGAAGCGGGAACTGCGTGCCTATGTCAACCTCGACACGCGGGGTCCAGCGTGGTCGAAGGCCAGATCATGTGCAACTTGTCTAAGAACTCGGGCAAACGCCGGCTCACAAAGTCAGCGTGAGAAGAGACAACAGATGCTTGAACTCCCTGTCAACGAACCACGAAATGCCCGACAGCGAGCGGCCAGCCCTGGCTGGTACGCCGGCCCTGGAGCACAACTGATAGATAAAGGCCGGTGCCCGAGCTCACCGACGATGGGGGCTCCAAACTGCGCAGCAAGGAAGCGGCCTCTCTTGGCCGTGTCGAATATGTCGACGCGTCGGCGAACCTCATTCACCGATTGCCAGTCGTGACAGGACCGAACATCAGCAGCGGCGAGGACGATACGCTCTCGCACCGCACCGGCAACGACGCCACCTAGCGCGGCCACCAGCAATGTTGAGGCGATCATTCACAGCGCCTCCCTGCCGGAATTGGCGGGAGCGCTGAAAGCGCCGTGGACGTTGGTGCGTTTGCTACGCAATGCCGCGGAAATGGTTGGACGTGCCGCCGAGCGGTATCGGCAGGCCGAGCCGATCCAGCGCCGGCAGCAAGCCGTCGAACTGCGCCGCGTATTCGAGCGCGAACTGGCGCGCGAGCCAGCCCTGGCGCGCATTGTGGATGCCGAGGCGCGCCTGCACGCAGGCGACATGCGTGCCGCCGTCCGCGAACGCCGCGAGCGCCCGGCGGATCTGGTCGGGCTCGGGAATGTCCTCCGCGTCGTAGACGACGACATACGGGCTCGTCACCAATTCCAGCGCATAGTTGAGCGCTTTCGGCTTGGTTCGCGGCCCCTTCTCCGGCACGACGACCGGCCGGATGTTGCCCGGGAGATCGAGCGCCGCCACCGCGTCGAGCGTCTCGGTATCGTTCGCCTCGAGAACGAGCAGCACCTCGAGCTTGGCCGACGGATAGTCGAGCGCCGCCATCGCCGCGACGAGATCGGGCAGGATCGCAGCCTCGCGGTAGAGCGCAACCATGGCGCTGTAGCGCGGCAGCGCGGCGTCCGTCACGGCGCGGTGGCGGATCGCGGCCTCCGGCGCGGGCGAGCGCAGCAGCTCGACGATCGCGGCTGAACGCAGCAGCACGATGCACAGGAACGGCAGCGTCAGCAGCGCCATCGCCAGCGGCACGACGATCTCGGGCGCCACCACGGCACTGCCGACGACGAGGCCGATCGCGCCGACCACGACGACCATCTGCCAGGTCTCGGCCCCCCAGCGCGCGGACGCTGAGCGATCCGCGCGCCACAGGCCCTCGATCGCATGATCGATCAGCGCCGACTGCGCCCCCGCCATGTGGATGGCGTCGATCTCGCGGCGGGTAGCCAGCACTGCGTGCCGGCTCGGCGGCAGCAGGGAGATGGCCGCGCGCAGTGCGCCGGGCCGATGGTTGTAGGCGCCGATTACATTTCCGGCGGCGCCCCTCTGCGGCGACTCGGCGGCGCCCCTGCGGAGTGCCTTTCTTGCGTCCGATCCAATCGACACCCAGCGTCGCAGCCAGCGCCGCCACGTAGTCTCGCTCGTCGAGCCAGCCGAGCGCGATCAGCACCTCGTGCGGGGCCACCGCCCACTCGGCCGCAATTCGCTCCGCCGAGCGCAGCGTCGCCGCATCGATCGACCGGCCGACCAGAAATCCATATTCGCTGTGCTGCGCCTCGGCGGCGGCGCGCAACGGCGTGAGCCGCTGTCTCACCGCCCTGAGCCGCGCTAGAATGCTCTTCGCGCGCAGCGATTCTGACGTGGTCGCGCGATGCCTGAGACGTCGAGGAACTGGAAACCGCGCCTCATTCATGGGAATGGTCCGGGCGAACGACGACCGGAAGCCATGGCCTTCCAATGATCCCGAGGGATAGCTCCTTCAAAGTGCCGGCAATGGCACGCTGAAAACAGCCACAACGCAGGGCCCAGCCATGACGTCGTCGAGAGAAAAGGGACGTTTAGTGCGCATCTCGATCATAAGTGTTGTTCTGATGAGCGCAACAATGATCGTGGGAGGGCTGACGATGCCGTCGGACCCTGCCGCGGCGCAGTCGGAACCAACCATTGCGCCGCCGCCGGCGCCATCCTCGGGAGGATCACGGCGCATCGTGATCCGCTTCCTGACCGACAGCGAATTCCCGCCCTTCCACTACTATGACGAAGAAGGCGTCCTGACCGGCTTCGACGTCGACCTCGCGCGCGCCATCTGCCTCGAGGCAGGGACGCCAGTGCGATATTCGGGCCCGCCCCTGGGGCGAACTCCTCCCCGCCCTGGCCAAAGGCGAAGCCGACGCGGTGATCGCCGCGCAGCGCATCACCTCACCCCTTGTGCGCGACTTCGACGTCACCGACCGCTATTTCTTCACCACGGCATGGTTCGTCGGCCCGCGCGGCGGCGAGCGGCTGCCAACGACACCCGAACGCCTCGAACGCCGCCGGATTGCCGTCGCGAGGGGCAGCCCGCACGAGGCGTACCTGCGGACTTTTTTCCGCGAGAGCGCGATCGAGACCATGGCAACGGTCGAGGAGGCGCGCGAAGCGGTCCGGCAGGGCCGCGCCGACCTCGTGTTCGGCGACGGCATCGGTCTCATCTTCTGGGTCAATGGATCGCTGTCGCAGGAGTGCTGCGAGCTCAAGGGCGGGCCCTATTTCGAGCCGCGGTTCTTCGGCGACGGCCTCGCGATCACGGTGCCGCGGCAGGACGGCGATCTCAAACGGCTGATCAATCGGACGCTCGAACGCCTGCGCCGCAACGGCCGCTACGAGGAGCTGATGCTGCGGTATTTTCCGAATACAAGTTTTTTAGCGCCGCGCCCGCGGCAAGATTGACAGCATATGTCGTTGACCTATTGTTCGACGGCTTTGGCGTTGCGCTAACATTCCGCGGCCATCCTCCAAAAGAAACATCTCCGCGGAACGCGCACGTCGCAAAAAAACGACACCGGGGAAACGCATGTTGGGTACAACGAGGCTGTTGCTGGCCGCCTTTGCGGCATTTCTCATTCCCGCAACATCGACAACGGCATCGGCGCAGTCGGCAGCCGCAAAACCGGATCTCGTCGTGCTCCTCGCCGTCGACCAATTAGGCTCGCTGCTTTTCGACAGATGGAGAGGCAGCTACCGAAGCGGCCTGAAGCGCATTGCGGACGAAAGCGTCATCTACAATAACGGCTATCAATCCCACGGCATCACTGAGACCTGCGCTGGACATTCGACGCTGCTGACCGGCAAGCACCCCGGCCGAACGGGCATCGTCGCCAACGAGTGGTACGATGTTGCCTCGGGCAAGGAGGTCTATCGCGTCGCCGACGGTGCATACGTGCAAGCGCATGATGCCAAGGCGCGCAAAGTCGGGCCGGGTCTTCTGGCGACGGGAACGCTTGGCGATTGGCTGAAGGCGCAGCAGTCCGGTAGCCGCGTGGTCGTGGTGTCCGGCAAGGACCGTGCCTCGATCGTCATGGGTGGCCGTCAGGCCGACGCCGTATTCTGGTATCAGGACAACGTCGGGTTCACGACGTTTGTCGGCGCCGGCGAGGATGCGGTCGCAAAACTGAGCCCGCTCGCCACGCTGAATGCGCGGATCAAATCCGAAGCTAAGAGCGTGCCGGATTGGAACGACGTCGCCGAATCCTGTCGATCGCTCGAAGCCGAATACACGATCGGCAAGCAGACGTGGAAATCCAAGCTGCCGCCGGAACTGCCGGCCGAGCCGGGGAAGGCGCCCGGCAAAGCCAGGGCCCTGCACATCATGGACCCGCTGACGCTCGAAGCGGCCCGCGAGCTGGTCCGCCACTATGAACTCGGGCGCAGGGGCGCGACCGACCTGCTGGCGATCAGCCTGTCGGCGACGGATTTCGTCGGCCATGGCTATGGCACGCAGGGGCCCGAGATGTGCGATCAGATCCATCGCCTCGATGCGCTAGTCGGTGAGTTCCTGGCGTATCTCGATGGGCTTGGGGTCCAAGGTGCTGCTGGTCATGACGGGTGACCACGGCGGCTCGGATTTTCCCGAGCGGCTGGCGCAACAGGGCTATCGCACCGCCAAGCGCATCGACCCGAAGGCGTTCCTTGCGGGGGTCAATGCCGAATTGAAGCAGAAGCTTTCCCTCGCCGACGACCCATTGAAGAGCCCCGACTACGTCCAATTCTACGTGGTCAACAAGGAGGGCCGGCAGATGGATGAGCCCGGTCATTCCCAAGTGATCGACGCGGCCTTGACGATCTTCAAACAGCGCCCCGAGATCGAGCAGGCTTTCTCACTCGCGGACCTGCTTTCGCATCGTATTGCCGCGAGTGCCGCATCGGACTACACGCTCAAAGATCGCTTTTCCCAAAGCGTGATGTCTAGTCGCTCCGGCGACATCATCGTTGCTTTCAAGTCGGGCATCTCAACCGCCCGGGCGCAGCCAACACGCTTCATCATGGGGCACGCGGGTCCCTATCATCATGACACGGCGGTGCCGATCATGTTCTGGTGGCGCGGTGCCATCGCGCAAACGCGATTGCTGCCGGTGGACACCACGGCGATCGCACCGACGCTGGCCAGCATCATCGGCGTCACCGTCCCGAGTGATCTGGATGGCGCCTGCCTCGACATCGGCCATCCGGCAGCGCCGAAATGCTAGAGCTGACGCCCTAGATCCCTTGCCCGTCGACTTCGCGGGCGAGTTCCTCGGCCAACTTGGCGGCACCTTCCCAGTAGGGATGGACTTCGAGGAGCTGCTTGACGACAGCTCAGGGCACCCTTGGCGTTGCCCATCTGGCGCCAGATCTGGGCGAAGCCATCGAGCGCCTTGAAGTGGTTCGGCTCCAGCGCCAGCGCCCGCCTGAGGTCGCCAACCGCGGACGGCATGTCGTTGCGCGAGAAATGGATGAAGGCGCGGCGGTTGAAGCCCTCGGCAAAGTCGGGCGCCAGCAGCACGACATAGTCCATGAACTTGAGCGCGACGTCGTTGTCCTTGGCGCCGAGCGCCTTGGCCGCCCGCTGCATCAGCAGGGCGACGGTATCGCTGCCGGAATGGCCCCACAAACGCTCGATCGTCGACTGGACCTTCTTGGCGGTCTCGGCCGAATCGGCTGCCGCCAGATGGGCATAGAGATCGGCCAGCAGCTTCGATTTCTCGTCCGCCGTCGTCGGCAGGCGATCCGGGGCCCGGCCCGGGGCGGCTCCATCTTCGGCCGGTGGCGGCGCCGGAGCAGCCTGCGGCGCGTCGGGCGGCGCGACGTGCGGCGCCGTCGGCGGCCCATCGGCGGCCCGGTCGGGGTGAAGGCTGCTGGGCCCGCGCCTCGACGACAGCGAAGCTCAACGCTGCACCAAGCCCAATCGCCATCGCCGCGGCGACGGCCCGGTGGCGCAACTGTCTGTGTGATCCATTGTCCATGGTGGAACGATACCGCCAGCCGATCCTGGCGTCAAAATGGCCGCGTCGGTCTATGCGATCACAAAGCGGTTAACGCCATTCCGTCCCAAAATGGGGGGCGCAGTTAGCACATATTTAAAGGACCTCTCCGATAATCGACCTGAAGTTGCATTTCGCACGCCGCTCCTGCTTGCGGGCGTCCAAACCGATGTCATGAGGGCAAAGGGATCTCAATGTCACTGCAAACTGCGTCGGCCACTCCACCACTCGGATCGTCGCTGCTGCGCGCACCGATCGACCGGCGCCGGCACCGGCGCGTCGACCTGACCCTCCTTGGCCGCTTCATGCGCGCCAACAAGGAAGAGTATCCCTGCAAGCTGCGCGATATTTCCGTCGGCGGCGCCGCATCTGATTGCCCCGGTCGAGGTCGAGGTCGGCGAGCGGATCGTCACCTATTTCGACCAGCTTGGCGGCCTTGAAGGCACCGTGAGCCGAATCTTCGAGGGTGGCTTTGCCATCGCCTTCGTCGCGACGCGGCACAAGCGCGAAAAGCTTGCCGCGCTGCTTACCTGGATCATCAACCGCGCCGAGCTAAAACCAGAGGATCAGCGCCAGCACGAGCGCGTCGTTCCCGCCCGGTCCGAATCGATGCTGCAGCTCGACGAAGGCATCGCCGTCGCCTGCCGTGTACTCGACATTTCCATTTCCGGCGCCTCGGTCGGCACGGATGCCCGCCCGGAAATCGGCGCCGAGATCGTGCTCGGCAAGTTGCGCGCGGTGGTCGTCCGCCACCACAGGGATGGCATCGGTGTCAGGTTCAAGGACATCCAGAACCCGGCGGCGCTCAGGAAGCACTTCGAATAACGGCGCACGTCAGGCATTCGCGGCGGCGGCGCCGGCGCGCCGATTGGTATGGCGTTAACGGGAAGCCGCCTGAATTTGAGGCAAATGCGCGGCGCATTTGCCTCAAATGCGCGCGGTCGGCTTGGAGGTCGCGCAACGACTGCTTGCTATCGTGTTGCCTGATCGAGGGAGTTCTAGGTCATGTCGCTGGCGTCGAGAGTGTTGCTGATGGCATTGTGCAGCGGCGCGCTTGCAGCGATTGGCAGCGGCGACGGCCAAGCGCATCGCCGAGCTCGACGGAGCCCCGCGTGTCGCAGTTCATGCGCGTCTATGGCCCGACGCTCCCCCCGTTCGGGTTTATCAGCTTCTGCGAGCGCCACCCGAAGGAATGCCGCCAGGGTCCGCTGGAAGAGGCGCGCCTCGAGCTGACGCCTGAGCGGCTCGACGAACTCGATCACGTCAACCGTTCCGTCAACCGGCTGATCGAGCCGGCCACCGACCAGGAGATCTACGGCGTCGCGGAATATTGGGCCATCCCGATGAATCGCGGCGATTGCGAGGACTATGCGCTCCTCAAGCGGCAGGTCCTGATGATGCGGGGCTGGCCGGCGAGCGCGCTCCTTATGACGGTCGTGCGCGATGAAAAAGGCGAAGGCCACGCGATCCTGACCGCGCGCACAGCGAAGGGCGACTTCATCCTCGACAACAAAGTCGATGACCTCAAAGCTTGGCACGCGACCGGCTACACCTACATCATGCGCCAGTCCTACATCGACCCGAAGGTCTGGGTCTCGCTCGACAGCCGCGACCGGCGCTCGCCCGACCTGCTTTCCGGCGTTCGCAGCGACCGCCCGCGATAGCTTTCTCGCCGCGGCCGCCAACGGCTTCTCTTTCCGCGGTCGCCAACGCCTTCGGCTACTGGCGCCGCGGGGCTGCCTCGCGGTCGCTTTCTCACCTTGCGATCTTCGATCGCTACGCTCTCTCTTGCCACGGTCGCCGACAACTCGCGCCACAACCGCGCGCGAGTGGGGCTTTCGCCCCACAGCAAAACCGGGGAGACCCCCGCCCCCCTCTTTTTTGATTTTTTACATGTAGCGGCCGAAGGCCGCGAGGTGAGAACGCGACCGGGAGGGATACGACCCGCGGCCGCAGTAGCCGAAGGCGTTGCGGACCGCGGAGAGACGTGGGGCCATGTCGGAGACATGCCTCCGGCATGGGCCCGCACGCGCCGAAGCCGCGAATTGAGTACCCCTTACGCCTGCGGCTTGAAGGTCGCGGCGTAGCGCTTCCAGCGGGCGATATAGTCGGCAACGCCTTCGGCGATCCGTTCGCGATCAGCATCCATCACCTCGCGGGCGACCTTGCCGGGGTGCCAAAGACCACCGAATTCGGCGGAATGACCTTGCCCTCCGGGATCAGCGCGCCGGCGCCGACCATGGCACCGGCGCCGATCCGCGCGCCATTGAGCACGATGGCCCCGATGCCGATCAGCGCGCCGCGGCCGATGTGGCAGCCGTGGAGCATCGCGGTGTGGCCGATCGTGCATTCCTCCTCGATGACCATCGGGAATCCCGGGTCGACATGGAGGACGCAGTTCTCCTGGATGTTCGAGCGCGCGCCGATACGGATCGGCTCGTTGTCGCCGCGGATCACGGCGCCGAACCAGATGCCGACGTCCTCTTCGATCGTGACCTGGCCGATCACCACCGCGGTCGGCGCAATCCAATGGCGATCCGGCGCCGGCACTGTGACGGCGTGATCGCCGAGCTTGTAGAGGGGCATTGCGGACTTCGGCCGACGATCAGGCGTCGTCCTCGAGATCGTAGTCGAGGATCGTCATGCTGAGTTGGTAGCACACCTCGCCATCTTCGAGATCCTTGGCGACGAAGCGCAAGGAACTCGCCGCCGACATAGACCTCCGCGGCGTCGCCGGCGCGCTCGCGGGCGCGCACTTCGACCGTCTTGTTCGCGAGGACCTTGCGCAGATAGCCCTGCAGTTTGCCGATCTCGACTTTGGTCAGCGCATTCGCCTTTGGGCGCGCCTCTGCCTTCCGCCATGCCTCGTTCCTTCGCCGGCAGGCGCGCACGCTCGCCGAATTGTTAAGTTTCGCCCGTCCGTGGCCTCAGAAATTCAGCAGCAGCCGCAGTCGTCGGGTTGCAGGCGCTGGTCCATGTTGCGCGCCGGCTCCGGGCAGCCCGCCGGGCCGACGATGCGGGCGGGAACGCCGGCGACCGTCGATTGAGGGGGCACGTCCTGCAGCACCACGCTTCCCGCCGCGACGCGGCAGCAGTTGCCGACCGAGATATTGCCGAGCACCTTGGCGCCGGCGCCGATCATCACGTTGTCGCCGATCTTCGGATGGCGATCGCCGCTCTCCTTGCCGCTGCCGCCGAGCGTGACGCCGTGCAGCAGCGAGCAGTGGTCGCCGATGACCGCGGTCTCGCCGACGACGATGCCGGTCGCGTGGTCGAACATCAGGCCGCGGCCGAGGCGCGCCGCCGGATGGATGTCGACGCCGAAAATCCGCGAGCTCTGGCTCTGTAGATAGAGCGCGAAATCGCGCCGCCCGTCGGTCCACAGCGCGTGCGCGAAGCGATGCGTAACGAGGGCATGGAAGCCCTTGAAGTAGAGGAGCGGCTCGATGTAGCGGTGGCACGCCGGATCGCGATCGTAGACGGCGGCGAGGTCGGAGCGGAAGCAGCGGCCGATCTCGGGGCGCTGGCGCAGCACGTCCGCGAAGATCTGCCCGATCAGTCCGGCGTCGACGTCGGCATGGTTGAGCCGCTGGGCCAGACGGTGGCAGATCGAGTCCTCGAGCCGGTCGTGGGCGAGGACGGTCGCATAGATGAAGCCGCCGAGCGCGCGCTCGGCCGACATCACGTCTTCCGCCTCGGCACGAACCGACTGCCAGATCGGGTCATAGGCCTCGATGTTGCCGCTTGGCGCGACCTGCGATCGTGATGGCCATTGTCTCGTCTCCTGAGACCCCGTGCCGCCGGAGGGCCCGTGCAGACAGCGATGGACGCGGCCCGGGGGCGACGCGCATTACCTTTATATGCAGGTAACTACCGTGAAGAGGTTAGTCAATCGTTCGGGACCCGCCCGGCGGCTCGCGAGCCGATCAAAGTTCGGGGAGGTGGCAGGAATAGGCACCTTGGCACCGACCGGTCTGGACTGGCGCGTCGCGCTTTGCGACGCGCGAGCGGGGCTCCATGCTGGAAGCATGTCTCCGACATGACCCGCACCCCAATCGCGCCGGAGGCGCGTCTCCGACGCGACGGAGACCCCGGACCCCCTTTTTGCCGCCGACGCGTACGGCTTCGCCTACACGCGCGGCGGAGCTGCCTCGCCGGTTGGAATTCCTACCTCGCGATCTTCGATCGCTACGCTTCTTGCCCTTCCCCGTGAAGAACGAATAGAGGGAAGATTCTTGGCGGCCGAAGGCCGCGAGGTGAGAATGCGACCGAGAGGCAGCCCCGCGGCCGCAGTAGCCGTCGCGCCAAAGGCGCGCCTCTGGCGCGGGCCGTGGCGACCGCGGCAAAAAGAAGACTGACCGTGCTGAAAGCACCTCCCGGCGCGTGCTCTTTTACCTGTCGTGGCCGGATCGTCGGCCTCGGGGAGGACGCCGTCCGCATCGGGCACCTCGGCGAGACCATCCGGGTCGGGATCGGCCTGCTCGGTCGGCGCGAGCAGCATCTGGTCGACGATGAGGCCGGCGTTCTGGCGGATCGCGGCTTCGAGCTCGGCGGCGATCTTGGGATTGTCTTTGAGGAACGTCTTGGCGTTCTCGCGACCCTGGCCGATGCGGGTGCCGTTGTAGGAGATCCAGGCGCCGGATTTCTCCACGATCCCGGCCTTGACGCCGAGATCGACCAGCTCGCCGGTCTTGGAGATGCCTTCGCCGTACATGATGTCGAACTCGACCTGCTTGAACGGCGGGGCGACCTTGTTCTTGACGATCTTGACGCGGGTCTGATTGCCGACCGCCTCCTCGCGCTCCTTGATCTGGCCGATGCGGCGGATGTCGAGGCGAACGGAGGAGTAGAATTTCAGCGCGTTGCCGCCTGTTGTCGTCTCGGGATTGCCGAACATGACGCCGATTTTCATGCGGATCTGGTTGATGAAGATGACCATGCATTTCGACTTCGAGATCGTGCCGGTGAGCTTGCGCAGCGCCTGGCTCATCAGGCGGGCCTGGAGGCCGGGCAGGCTGTCACCCATCTCGCCTTCGAGTTCGGCCCTGGGCGTGAGGGCCGCAACGGAGTTGACGACCAGCACGTCGACCGCGCCGGATCGCACCAGCGTGTCGACGATCTCGAGCGCCTGCTCGCCGGAGTTCGGGCTGCGAAATGAGGAGGTCCTCGACCTTGCAGCCGAGCTTGCGCGCATAGACCGGGTCGAGCGCGTGCTCGGCATCGACGAAGGCGCAGATGCCGCCGCGCCGCTGCGACTCGGCCACGACCTGCAGCGCCAACGTCGTCTTGCCGGAGCTTTCCGGTCCGAAGATCTCGATCACACGGCCGCGCGGCAGGCCGCCGATGCCAAGCGCGATGTCGAGGCCCAGCGAGCCGGTCGAGACCGCCTCGACGTCGTGGCTGCGATCATTGGCGCCGAGGCGCATGATCGAGCCTTTACCAAACTGCTTCTCGATGTGCGCGAGCGCAGCATCCAGCGCCTTGTGCTTGTCCATATCGTCCCCCTCGACGACGCGAAGATGCGAAGCAGCCATGATGTGATTTCCCCTTATTCCACGAGTTGCAGATTCGAGCAATCTGACCCTTATGTACCACTTTTGTTCTCGTTTGGCAACTGCATCTTAAGCGTTATGTTAGAACGTCATATATCGCTGCGTGTTCCGCTAAATGTTTCCAGAGTGCCGTACGGGGTAGTGTCTCAGTGAAGAATCTGGCGCGGATTGACTTACCTGTTCTTCGTGGCCATCTCCATGTCGAGCGTGAAGCGGGTGCTGGAGGCGGCTGCATGACAATCTACGACGTCTTGTTGGCCTTCTGTTTGGTTTTCGCGGTGGGCATCATCGCGTCGCGCATGAAGACGTCGGCATGTTGAGCGTCGCGATCGCCGACCAGCCAGCTCACGATCAGCTTGCTGTCGGCATCCAACGCCGTCCACGTCCAGACGTCGCCAGCGAAATCAACGGGCGCCTTCATGGTCGCGACGTTCTTCTGCTTGGCCGCGCAGAACGACCAGATCTCGTCGACCTGGACTTGCTTGGACCGCAGCTTGCGGACCTTCTCATCGTGGAAGGTCATGCAGACGCTGCCAGCGTCTTCGAGGATCTTGGCGACCGTGTTGATCGACACGTCGCACACCCGCGAGGTCGATCGCATAGAGGACCCCTCAACCAACATTGAGAGGATTTGGACGCGCTTCGCTATGGCCAGCTTGCTCATGGCCATAATATATGAACTTTTATGCTTAGCGTCAGGCACGCCATGAAAGTTTGCTTTGGCGATGCGATGCGTCACATTGACTTATCTCAACCATTGCGAATCATAGATGTTGACTTATATGTCAATAGACAGAAGGACTACTTGGTAGCGGTGGTGCTAACCGTGTCTAAAACCGATCGAAGCCGCCCGACGTAATGATGGCCAGAGTTAATAGATAGGTATAGGCCGGCGGGTGACAAAAAAATACCAGCCAGCGTTCTCCGCTACGTGTCCACTCGAAATCGCCATAGAATATATGACTTCATGGTGCAAGAGTTTAAGGGCAGCGGTATTACGCAGGCTCAGTTAGCTCGGCGCCTCGGTTCCAGTCCGGATGTAATCTCTCGACTTTTTTCACGCCCCCGAAACATCGAGGTGGATACGCTTAGCAATGTGATCTTCGCCGCAACTGGCGGGCATATTGAGCTTGCTGTACGACAACCAATAGCGCCTGTGGCCACAGATGCTCAACTGTCGGAAGTCTTCTGACGACCGAGTTGGTTGCAAGCAATTTGGTCTTGGTCAGCTCTTCAGAAAATATTGCCCAGCCCGACCTAGATTTTCAATTCCTTGAAACCAGTGACCCAGTTGAGATCAAGCATGGCCTTGCCGCTTAGAATAGCAAGTGCAGTTGTTTGCGACGACGCTCGTATAGAGAATACGGGCAAACACCTGCTAATTGGCGTATACCTCTCCAACGTTCTGGTCCGCGAATTCCCTTGGCGGACACAATTGACTTTTTGGTCCGAAGTGGACCCGTTGGAACTCGGCGAATTCAGCGCTCAGCTGCGAGTGTCCAATCTGGACGACGGTTCTGTTCTTATGAACGGGCAAATCAATTTTAAATTCGGACAACTCGCTACAACATCGATCGTCATTCCCAAAATCAATCTGGAGTTCCAAAAACCCGGATCATTTGAATTCCAGTGGAAATTCGATGGAAGCGAAGATTGGCTTGCCGTAAAAAAATTCCTAGTGGGCAAGCGTCCGGCTAGGACGACTGCCAGCGCTTCTTAGCAGCTGCGCGGGCGATCGCCGACCGCCGCTCAGGCGTCATCTTCTCGGCGCGCGCCTTGCCTCCGCGCCGCCCCAGTGACTGGGCGGCCTTGTCCTTGCCGTCCTCTGTGTCCGCATTCTTCTTCCTCGCCTGTCGCGATCCGCATCACCTTTACGACGTTGCCGATAGCGTCAGCGGGGCGCTTCTGTCCTTTGGGGCCTTTGGGCATATCTATGGCTAGGCTACTTGCCGCTAAGCTTTTATGATTTGGCGTTCGCTCGCCACCCGAACGATTACGCTGGGGAGGCTCCATGAACTTCGTTGCAGCCTACATCAAATGGATCATGCTCGTGTCGGGCGCTCTGACCTGCACGATGGCCTATGCCGTGATATCGCCGCAGGCGGCGCTTCTTACTACATTTGGAGAAACGTTGGAGGGTCCGCTCGCCGAGATCATCGTGCGCAACTGGGGCGTGCTGATCACGCTAGTGGGCGGAATGCTTATCTACGGCGCGTTCAATCCGCCTGTGCGCTCGCTCGTCTTGACCGTTGCAGGGGTCAGCAAACTCGTCTTCGTCGTCCTCGTGCTCTCGCAGGGCGGGCGCTATCTTGGCCACCAAGCCGGCATCGCCATCGCGGTCGATGCCGTGTGGGTAGTGGTGTTCGCCTGGTATCTGTTTGGTCACCGTTCCGCGCTTCAAATTTCAAACTGAGGCACCACCACCAGGGAGCGTTCCACTTGGAATCCCGCCGCCGCGGCCACCTCGCGCTAATTGACTTTCATCCCCCGCGCGCCGGTGGCGCGTCCCCGGGGCGCGGGTTCTTCGGCGGGACCTCTTCCACCTCCTCGACCACTTCCGCTGCGGCTTTTTGGGCGCGGCGCCGTTGGCCGGCTTCGGCGCCCGCTCCTCGGCGAGCCGGTTGATCAGCGCGCGCACGCCGTCGAGGTCGCGCAGATGGATGTCGTGCTGGTTGAAGGGGATCTCGATCCCGGCGGCCTTGAACTCCTTCATGATGGCGACGCGGATGTCCGATTGGACATTGGCCGCCCGCGATACATCGGCGACGAAGAACCACAGGAAGAAGTCGAGCGAACTGGCGCCGAAATTGTCGAAGATTGGCGCCCGCCGGCGGCTCGGTCAGCACCTGCGGGTGGGCATTCGCGCACGAAATGAGGATGTCGATCACCTGCTGGGGATCGGCTGAGTAGCTGGCGCCGACCCGCACGGTGCCGCGCCCGAGCAGGCTGCGATGCGTCTTGTTGATCACGCGGCCGGTGATCAGCTCCGAATTCGGGATGATCAGGCGCGCGCGGTCGAAGGTCTCGATCTCGGTCGAGCGCACGCTGATGCGGCGGACGTGGCCCTCCTGATCGCCGGCAACGATCCGGTCGCCGACTTTGACCGGCCGCTCGACCAGCAGGATGAGGCCCGAGACGAAATTGTTGACGATCGACTGGAGGCCGAAGCCGATGCCGAGCGAGAGCGCGCCGGCGACGATCGCCAGATTGGTGATGTCGAGGCCGGCATAGGAGAGCGCGATCACGGCGGAAAGCGCGATACCGCTGTAGCCGACGGCGGTTTCGATCGAGTTGGCGATGCCGGCTTCGACGCGCCGCGGCTGCAGGACACGCTCGCGCATCCAGCGCTGGACGACGCGGGTCAGGAACAGCAGCGCGACGAAGAGGAGGATGCCGATCAGGATGCGCGCCGGCGACACCTTGAATTGGCCGACCTCGAAGCCGAAGAACGCCGTCGCGAACCAGTCGCGGATTTCGGCCGCCGTGAAACCCCACTGGATGAGGACGATCGGGACGACGACGATGAGCAGCAGGAGCGTCAGCAGCAGTTCGGCGAGCCACGCGAATTCACTGACGCGCGTCTGCTCGAGGCGCAGGCCGCCCGGTGAGCGTCTGCGCCGAACGGATTGGTCGGCTCGTCGATGGTGCGCGTGATCGTGCGAATGGTCAGGTAGCAGATGCCGGCGGCGACGAGGACCGTTCCAGTCAGCACGAGCTGCTGGGCGATGAAGCGGCCGAGCGAGATATATCCGGCAAGCGTCGTGCCGAGAATGAGGCCCGTGATGCACCCACAGCGGCAGCTTGAGCCACCACGGCGCGTAGAGCGGGGTGGGTGCTGGGTGAGGGCCCCGGTTTCCGGCGAGCGCACCGGCGGCGTCGCGAACCGCGTGAGCAGCAGGCCGGCCAGGAGCGCCGAGTAGATCAAGCTGGCGACGAACGTTCGGATCACGATCAGCGACAGCGGCATGACGAGCGTACGCCCGATATCGGAAAGGGCGAGATCGACGGCATAGACCGCGACGATGCCGACTCAGATAGCGCGCGATGTGGCGCGCCGGCCGGTTGGCGAGATTGACGAGCCGCAGCCCCGGCGTACGCGGCGAGAGAACCGTGATGATGATCGACGCCACGATCACGGACAGCAGCACGGCGTCGAATATCGCGGTGATGACCTGCGTGCCCTGCACGTCGATCAGGTCGAGGAACGACAGCGCATACCGGAGGATCCCGATCGCGACGACTGGTCGGCAGCGTCCGCGCCGGCGCAACCCAGGCGATGCGGTGCGCGCGCTCGAAGAAGGTGCGGCCATCGGCAGGCGGCCGGTCGGTCTGCCGAACGAGCCGGCGCACGCCGAACGTCAGGCCGGCGAACGCCAGCAGCGCCGCAAAAACGAAGGCGATCAGTTGCGGCATCACCGGCGTCGCCGTGCGGATCCAGTCCTGCGCGAGATACTGGGCAAAGCCGATCGTTGCCGGAAAATCCCGCGCGGCGCGCTCCCAGTGATAGGGCGTCAGGGGGCTTCGCGTGCTGCGCAGCAGATTGCGCGCAAACAGCGCCTGGCGCTGCTCGGTGATCTGCTTGATCAGCTCGCGCGAGCGCACATCGTTGAGGTCGATGGTCTTCAGGGCGCCATCGAGGTTGGCGACGATGGCACCGATGCGCTCGCGTTCCGCCGCCACGGCGGGTGCCTCGGGCGGGGCGTCCTTGGCCGGCGGCGCGCCGAGGCTCTCGACCTGCTTGCGCGCGGCTCCGAGCATGGGGCGCAGCGCGTCCGCGCTCCGCGAGAACCCCTGCATGATCTGGTCGATTTCGCCTCTGAGCCGCGCGAGATCGGCGTCGGAGTCTTTGAGCCGGCACAACGGACTGGCGCACGCCATCCATGGCCGTGGCCATCCGTGCGATGTCCGACGGCAACCGCTTTCGGGAGGCCGATCGACGCGTCACGCTCAAGCGCAGCAGCGTCGCCCGGCGGCACGGATGGAGCGGAGCAGCAGTGCGCAGGTGTCGGAGCGGGCGCGGGGGCCGGCGTCGGGGCTGCAGGCGGAGCCTGCGCAGGGACTTGAGCGGGCGCCGGCTGCTGCGATCGGCGCCGAGGCGGGGGCCGGCTGCGCGGACGGCGCCGGCTTCTGCGTCTGCTGTTGCGCAAGCGCGGGCGCCAGCGCAAGCAGGCCCGCGACAACTACGGCCACGCTCCACGTCCGCATCAGCTTCGACATCATGACGATCATATCCCCAACTGCGCGACGCCTGCGGTCCAAGTGACACGGCGGCGCGCGGTTCTGCCCGGGACACGACATGGCGTCCGAAAGGCACGATTACTCGGCGGCGGTCTCTCCGGCACCGGCGACCGATCGCGGCGTCCGCGTGAAAACCGGCTGCACCGACATCGGCTCGGGCCGCCGCGCGGCTCGATGGCGCTGGCGACCGGCTGCCCGGACGCGACGATCCCCGTCTCGATGAGGACGTCGACCGGCCCCCCGGTCATGATCAGGTGCTCGGTATCGTCGCGACGCACCAGCACGAGACGGCGCCGCCCGTCGACGTTGGCATAGTCCACCACCGCGAGCCGCGGCGGTGGCTTCGGCCCGAACAGCGCCGCGCGCGGCGACGTCCCCGCCATATAGCTGCGCAGCACCAAGACACGCGCCGGCCGCGACGAGCGCCAGCACCGCGATCAGGAACACGTACCACAAGAAATTCGCCATGCCCCTGCCGCGACGACAGCCGCGCTCCCTCGACGAAACCGTTCGAACGTGGCGCTTTCTCTAACAGCGATCACGCCTGCGTCCACATCCCGATACCGCGCTGCGGCACCGCAATTGTGGACAGTCCTTGCACCTACTGTCCGCGCCTGCCGCACTCAGCGCCACGACCGACGGGACCGCAAGCCTTGTGCTCAATGCGGGCCACAACCTTGTCGGCCGCCTCATCCGTCTGCGTCGGCTCGATCCTGCGCCGCGGTGTCGTTTCATGTGCGAAACCTCCCCGCGGCACTGGTTCCGATCGGAGGACTCATACACACTAATTCACGCCATCTTAAGCCTGTTGACCGAGTTGTGGGCACGGGAAAGGCGCGTCCCTGCGCCGCGCCCCGCACCAAAGGAGCGCCGGCATCGTGCTGCACCGGTTTTCGCAAGTGTTTCATGCCGTTGGCTTTGCGAATCTGCTACGGTCGCCCGCCATGACCGGGCTCCACGACAAACGCAGCGAGATCATGTTGGCAGGCGGCCCCTCCCGCGGCGGCGTCATTCTGGCCGCAACCCTGACGCTTGCGGCAGCGCTGATGCTCGGCATCGTCGCCATGTGGTCGGCCCGCGCCATGGGGCCCCTCGTCCTCGCCTTCCTGTCGCTGCTGGCGGTGATCGGCGTCTTCTTCCTGTTCGGCACCGCGGCCGGCCTCATCAAGCTGCACACCGAGGACGAGCGCGGCAATCTCAACGAGCGCGCCGCCGAAGGGCTCGATCTCGGCTTTCTCGTCACCGACGCTGCCGGGCAGACGCTCCAGGCCAACCGGGCGTTCCGCAAGATCGTCGGCGAACACCCGTCGGGCGAGCCGCGGTCCCTCGAGGAAGCGTTCTCCACCGAGCCGCAGGCCGCCGAGTGCCTGTTCCGCCTGCTGCGCGCCATCGAGCGCGGCGAGCCGCGGCAGGAGGAGTTCCGATTTCGCGGCCAGGATGGGCGGTCACGGACATCGCGCTGGCTGCGGGTGACCGTGCGGCCGCTGCCGGCGGCACTCGGCAGTGGCGAAAGCCAGCCGACGATCCTGTGGCAGATCGCCGATATCACCCAGGAGCACGCCCGCGTCGCGGAGACGCTGCGCACCCTCGAGACGCGTCTCGCCTATTTCGACGGTCTGCCGTTCGGGCTGTTGGAACTTGCTGCCGACGGACGCGTCAGCGAAATCAATCGTACGCTTGCCGGCTGGCTCGCCCGCGAGGTCCCCGCCGATCCGGAGCACGCATGTCCACCTGAACGAGATCCTGGCGCCGGGCGCCGAGGCCGCACTCCGCCTGGCGCTCGCGGCGGCGGAAGGGCAGTGGGCGCGGATCGAGACCGACCTGATGCGCGCCGCCGGCGTATTCGTGCCGGTCGAAGTCATCGCGATGCCCGCGGCGGATCCGGCCGCCAGTGCCGCCGTCCAGCTTTTCATCCTGCCGCGACGCGCGCGCCAGGACATCGGCGGCGGCCCCAAACAATACGACCAGCTCGCGCGCTTCCTGAATTCGGCGCCCTTCGGCATGGCGACCATCGCCGCCGACGGCCGCGTCCTCAATGCCAACGCCACCTTCGCGCATCTCTTCCGCGACGGCGCCGCGCGCGAGATCACGACGACCGGCGACATCGTCAGCCGGGTCACCGATGTCGACGCGCGCGCGACCCTCCAGCGTGCCATCGATCAGGCGTTGAAAGGCCGCGCCGGCGACGAGCCGGTCGAGGTCACGCTCGGCCAGGACGGGGCGTTCACCCGTCGCCTGTTCCTCAATCCGGTCTCGGGCGGCGGCGAGGCAACGGCCGTCGTCTACGTGATCGATGCGACCGAGCAGAAGGCGCTCGAACTCAAGTACGCGCAGAGCACGAAGATGGAGGCCGTCGGCAAGCTCGCGGGCGGCATCGCGCACGACTTCAACAACGTGCTGACCGCCATCATCGGCTTCTCCGATCTGCTGCTGCAGACGCATCGCCCGACCGATGCCGCCTACAAGGACATCATGAACATCAAGCAGAATGCCAACCGTGCCGCCGGCATGGTGCGGCAGCTCCTGGCGTTCTCGCGGCGGCAGACGCTGCAGCCGGAAGTGCTGGAGCTCGGCGACGTCATCAGCGATACGGCGGCGGCGCTCCTGCGCAAGCTGATCGGCGAGACGATCGATCTAAAGATCTTTTCGGGTCGCGATCTCTGGCTGGTCAAGGCCGACCGCACCCAGCTCGATCAGGTCGTCATCAATCTCGCGGTCAACGCCAAGGACGCGATGCTGGACGGCGGACGGCTCACGATCGAGATGCGCAACGTCGGCGAGGCGGACACCCGCGCCTTCCGCGGCATGGGCATGCCGGCCGGCGAGTACGTCGAGATCGCGGTGACCGACACCGGCCACGGCATGACGCCGGAAATCATGGCCAAGATCTTCGAGCCGTTCTTCTCGACGAAGGAAGTCGGCAAGGGCACCGGCCTCGGGCTCTCGACCGTTTACGGTATCGTCAAGCAGACCGGCGGCTTCGTGTTCCCCGAGAGCACGCCCGGTCAGGGGACAACGTTCCGGGTCTATCTGCCGCGCTACGTGCCGACGCAGGCCGACGCCGACGCGGCCGCCGCCCAGCGCGCGCCGAAGAAAGAGCGCCAGCGCGATCTCACCGGCAGCGGCCGGGTGTTGCTGGTCGAAGACGAGGATTCGGTGCGCAGCTTTGCCGTCCGGGCGCTGAAGCGGCAGGGCTACGAGGTCGTCGAGGCGACATCCGGGCTCGAAGGCGTCGAGCGCTTCGAGGAGCAGGGCGGTCGCATCGACATCGTCGTCAGCGACGTCGTGATGCCGGAGATGGACGGGCCGAGCATGTTGAAGGAGCTGCGTAAGCGGAACCCGGACATCAAGATCATCTTCATGTCGGGCTATCCGGACGATGCCTTCAAGCGCAACCTCGATCCCGACGAGCAGTTCGCGTTCCTGGCAAAGCCGTTCACGCTGCCGCAGCTCGCGACGAAGGTGAAGGAAGAGCTGGAGCGGTAGACCGATACGCTTCTCGGCCTTGTGGTTATCCTCTACCGGGCAAATTACCGCGTCGGCTGAGCGGCAACCGCATCCCAGTCGCCGAACTGCGCCGGCACAAGGCGGCTCATGTCGAGCGTGCTGACGGAGACGAGGACCGGCGCCGGCTGCGGCGGTATCGGCGCCGATGCGCTCTGGCCGAATGCGGTGGCGGTCGACCAGGCAACGAGGCCGGCGACACACAGAAAGCACCCGGCCGCCATCATGCGGTGGCGCGTGCGGCAGAGCAAACGCGGGTGATCGGCATCGCGCATTTCCATGGTGATCCCGAATTGCCGTTCGGCAACCGGTGGTTGCTATATATCCATCCTGCACCAAAAAGATTGCTGACCGGTTAACCCGCGTCCCGATCTCGAAACGATCGAGATGGCGTCCGCCACGCCAGCCGGCAGCGAACGCCATCGATCGACCGTCGACCGCTCCGGTCGCCGTGCCTTACCCGCGAACCGAGAAGCCGCCGCAGACCGGGATCGCGCTGCCGGTCACGAAGTCCGAGGCGGGTGCGGCGAGGAACACCGCGATGCCGGAGAAATCCTCGGGCGTGCCCCAGCGCCCGGCCGGCGTGCGCGACAGCACGTTCTCGTTGAGCCCCTCGATGTCGACGCGGGCGCGCTGCGTCAGCTCGGTGTCGATCCAGCCCGGCAGGATCGAGTTGACCTGGATGTTGTCCTTGGCCCAGGCGGTCGCCAGCGCGCGCGTCATCTGCACGATTCCGCCTTTCGACGCCGCATAGGCCGTCGTCAGCGGCGCGCCGAAAATCGACATCATCGAGCCGATGTTGATGATCTTGCCGCCGCCCGCCTTCTTCATCTCGGGATAGACCGCCTGCGAGCAATAGAAGGCGCCGTCGAGGTTGATCGACAGGATCTCGCGCCACTCCTTGCTCGTGTAGGCCTCCGGCGGCTTGCGGATGTTGATGCCGGCGTTGTTGACGAGGATGTCGACCCGGCCCATCTGCTTGGCCGCCGCCGCGACCATCGCCTTGCACGACGCCTCGTCGGCGACATCGACCTCGACCACCGCCGTGCGCACGCCGAGTTTTGCCAGTTCCGCCGCCGCTTCCTTCGACTTCCCGGCCTTGCGACCCGCGACGACCACGTCCGCGCCGGCGGTCGCGAGGCCGCGCGCCATGCCGAGCCCGATGCCGCCGTTGCCGCCGGTCACGATCGCAACCTTCCCCTTCAAACCGAACATCGACATGGCCGTCTCTCTCCCTGGAATTTTCGATGGATTGTGGATTGTCGTGATGGATCGTAGTGCCGTGATCGGCCGCGCGCGTCACGCCTTAGCGGGTCCGGGCGCAGGCCTGGGCTCGAGCACGATCTGCGTTTGCGTGACTTGCGCGACCAGCCCGCCGTCACTCTCCAGCGTGATCCGCGTCTGCCAGACCTGCGTCCGGCGCCCGCGATGGACCGGCGTCGCCTCGCCGATCAGCGCGCACCTCCGGCGCGCCGGCGATGAAATTGGTCTTGGATTCGATCGTCGCCGTCGCGTGTCCCTCCGGCAGATTGATCACCGTCCCCGCCGCGCCGAGCGTATCGGCAAACGCCATGAGGGCGCCACCGTGGATGACGCTTTTGCCGTTGCACATGTCCGGGCCGCACCACGAGCCTCGCCCGCACGCGCTCGCGCGTGACTTCGACGTATTGAAGGCCGATGAGGTCGGCGAACGGCACATTGAATTTTTTGACCAGCTCGAGTTCTTCGGGCGACATACCTTCAGCTCCAATACGATTGTCTCTCGGCGGGCGCGCGGCGGGCGCCAATCCATCCCAAACCTATCCAAGCGGCGCCCTCAGGGCCAGCCGGCGCCGCGCCGCGCGCCCACAGCGGAAGGAACTTCCCCGCCGGGGGCGCGTTCTCCTATCAACAAATAGCAATCGATAGGAGACGAGCCATGGCGAATAGTGATTATGAGCGCCGCACTGCGCACGACTACATCGATCAGCACTACGACCGGTACGACCGCTACGACGCCAATTCGTGGGGTATGGTCGATCGGTATCGCCGCCGTCGTCGGCATCATCGCGATGCTGTTCATCGGCTTCTCGGCAGGGCCCGATCGGCCGCAGACCCAGCCGACCGGCATCGAGCGCACGGCTCCCGCGCCGACAGCGCCGACCACGCAGCCGGTCACCGTGCCCAAGTAACGACAATCACAATTTGCGACAAGCCCTGGCCCCGGTGGGATTCCTCCCGCCGGGGCTTGGTGCGTTTCGATCCCGGGCATTGACCGCGGTTGATCCGGCCGGCGCGGCAGCGTAGTGACGAGCCGCGCATTCTCCTCACCGACGAGACCGCCCGATGCCCAACCCGACCGAGCGCGCCGCGCTCGTCCTTTTTTCCGGCGGCCAGGATTCGACGGTCTGCCTTGCGTCGGCGCTGACCCGCTTCGATCGCGTCGAGACGATCGGCTTCGACTACGGCCAGCGCCATCGCATCGAACTCGACCAGCGCGGCCACGTCATCGCAGCACTGAAGGCGCAGTTCCCGGCATGGGCAGCGCGCCTCGGCGACGATCACGTGCTGGCGCTGCCGACGCTCGCGCAGATCAGCGAAACCAGCCTCACCCGCGATACCGCGATCGAGATGACGGCCGCCGGCCTGCCGAGCACCTTCGTTCCCGGCCGCAACCTGCTGTTCTTCACCTACGCGGCGGCGCTCGCTTATCGCCGCGGCCTCGGCACCCTCGTCGGCGGCATGTGCGAGACCGACTATTCCGGCTACCCCGACTGCCGCAACGACACGCTGCAGACGCTCGCCCGCGCGCTCTCGCTCGGCCTCGACCGGCCCTACGTGGTCGACACGCCGCTGATGTATATCGACAAGGCCGGCACCTGGGCGCTCGCCCGCGACCTCGGCGGCGACGCACTCGTCGACATCCTCATCGAGCACACCCACTCGTGCTACCTCGGCAACCGCGATACGCGCCACGCCTGGGGCTACGGCTGCGGCACCTGCCCGGCATGCCAACTGCGGGCGGAGGGCTGGAAGCGGTGGCATTCCACATAGAGCGACGGCGATTCTAAAGCGGCGCTTCGGGGGTGTCCCCGATCTGCCTGCGGCGCGGCGGAGAGGCGTCACTCCGCCAGGCGCGATTTCGAGCCCGACGCTGGTCGCTTCGCGGCGGCCGTCCCCACACGCCTACGGCGGGACACCCGCCGACCCACCCGTGAGATTTAGTTCGATCAATCGGCCGCCGAAGGCCGGAGGTAGCCTGAACCGGTCAGGAGTGCGCGGCCGCGTCGCCGGACCGCGGCAAAATAAAAGGCGCGGAGCCGAAGCTGCCGCGCCCTCGATCGAATTTCCGCTTCATGAGCGTGCGACTGCACGCCGGCCGGTAGGCCGAGCCGACTAACGAGAGTAAAATTCCACCACCAGGTTCGGCTCCATGTGCACGGGATAGGGCACATCGGCCAGCGCCGGGATGCGCGACAGGCGCGCCGACAGCTTGGTGTGGTCGGCCTCGATGTAGTCCGGCACGTCGCGCTCGGCGCTCTTGACGCCTTCGAGGACCAGCGGCAGCTGGCGCGACTTCTCGCGGATCTCGACGACGTCACCGACCTTGCAGCGGTAGCTCGGGATGGTGACGCGGCGGCCGTTGACGGTCACGTGGCCGTGGCTGACGAACTGGCGGGCGGCGAACACCGTCGGCACGAACTTGGCGCGGTAGACGACCGCATCGAGACGGCGCTCGAGCAGGCCGATCAGGTGCTCGGAGGTCGAGCCCCTCATCCGCGTCGCCTCGACGTAGAGGCGGTGGAACTGGTTCTCGTTGATCGACGCGTAGTAGCCCTTCAGCTTCTGCTTGGCCTTGAGCTGCTGGCCGAAGTCGGAGAGCTTGCCGGCGCGGCGCTCGCCGTGCTGGCCGGGGCGCGAGTTGCGCTTGTTGAGTGGGCTTTTCGACCGGCCCCAGATGTTCTCCTGCAGGCGGCGGTCGATCTTGTGCTTGGCGCGAATGCGCTTAGTCATTGGTTCTGTTCCGTCTTTTGATATCCACGGGATCTCGGGCTTCCTCCTCTGCGGGCAACCCCGCCGACAGATGCCGTCAAACGGCATCACGGAAGCCAAAGCGCACGCAGGCCCCGAAGGACCCGCGACGTGGGCGGTGTGTATAGGAGGGCAGGGGCGGGGTCAAGGGCGAGGGGCAGTTGCCGTGGGACCGCTGCTGCGACGATGAACACGTCGTTCCGCGGTGGTGTGCTCCGTTGGTCACGTCCAAGCAGAGCATTTGCCTTCACGTACCTGGTCGCCGAACGGTGTTGACGCGCGCCCTCGATGCCAGTGCAAATCTGCTTGGAGTTGTGTGAACAATTGATCGGGTCCTGGTACTCTGAAATTTGTTGCGGCAACGGTCGTCTTTTGTTGGTGACGGCACCCGAAATGATGGCGAGAGGCGGACATGCCCGAAATGATGCCCAGCCGCCTGGCGAGCGATCGATATTCCACGGCGTTGATCCGATTGCTGCTCTTTGTCGGCCTGACCGTCATAGAGATGACGGCGACATCGCTGCTCTTCGTTCTCGACGCCCCCGAGACTGGCCTGATCGCCATCCAATTCTACATTCGTGAGACCGTCCGTCAGACCATCTTGGCGGCCGTCGCCTGCGCACTGGCCTTTGGTGTCATCTCCTGGCCCAACCGTCGGGCAATCATTGCCGACTGGAATGCCCGGAGCGAGGCCAGCTCGTGGCGCCGGCCACTGGCGGTGAACCTGGCGCTATTCGGCGTGCTGGTGGTCGCGACGATTGCCTTCTCCCGTTACGCCGCGACCGCGGTTGGGCCGCCGTGGTTGCTCTATTCAGCGTATCTCGTACTGCTCGCCGCCACCGGCGTTTCCCTCGCCTGGATCGCGGCGCCTCCCAGCCTCTGGCAATCGTTGATCAGCCAGAACCGCATGACGATCGCTGTTGCAGCGGTGGCCGGTATTGGCGCGATCCTTGCCGGCAGTATCGCCCAGACGCTATGGCATGAGCTGTCCGGCATCACGCTTCGTCTCACGCATCGGATCCTCCTGCTCTACGAGGCCGACGTCCGCGTCAACTACAGTACGCGCACTCTCGGTGTCGGCGATTTCAACGTCCAAGTCGACAGCAATTGCTCGGGCTACGAGGGCGTCGGGCTCGTGCTGGTGTTCCTCGGCCTCTATCTCTGGGTCTTCAGGAACTCGCTGCGGTTCCCCAACGCGTTTCTGCTGCTACCGATCGGCGTCGCCACGATTTGGCTGCTCAATGCGGTGCGCATCGCCGCACTCATCAGTATCGGCGCCCATACGTCGCCCGAAGTTGCGGTCGGCGGCTTTCATTCGCAGGCCGGGTGGATCAGCTTTCTGATCGTGAGCATCGGCATCATGTCGACCGTGCCGCGGCTGTCGTTTTTCGCGGCCGGTGAACGCCCCGTCGCCCACCGTCCATCGAGCGATCGCCTGATCGTGGCGCTACTGGCCCCGTTCATGTGCCTGATGGCTGCCAGCGTCGCAATGGCCGCGATGGCCCCTTATGACGAATGGTTCTACGGGCTCAAGGTTGCCACCGTCGGCCTCTGCTTGTGGATCTTCCGCGACGTCTATCGTGGCTTCATTGCCCGGGTGGATGTGGTCGCGCTGGCCGCCGGCGCCGCAGTGGGCGTCCTGTGGATCGTGACCGCACCGGCCGACGCAGACGGCGGCGAGGTCGGCGCATGGATTGCCGGCCAGTCGGTGTGGCTCGCGGCGCTGTGGCTGACGATCCGCGCGATCGGATCCATCGTCATGGTGCCGATCGCCGAGGAACTCGCCTTCCGGGGCCTGCTCCATCGCTGGCTCATCTCCCGGAATTTCGAGACCGTCGATTACGCGACGTTCTCGTGGCTCGCATTTGTCGTGTCGTCGCTGCTGTTCGGGTTCATGCATCAGCGCTGGATCGCGGGTGCGCTGGCGGGCGCTGTTTTCGCGCTCCTCATGTATCGCTCCGGGCGCCTTGCCGAGCCGATCGCCGCCCACATGACGGCAAACGCGGTCATCATCGCCTGGGCCATCGCGGCGCAGAACTGGGCTTTGCTCTAGTTCAATTGCGATTTAGTCAGCACCCATGCCCTCCGCTCGGGACAATTGGCCCGCGGATCGACGAATTTCGGAACATATCGCGCCACTATTCGTTCCTTTCTCATCAGGACCATTCGTGGGCAGCCGCGTGGCGGCACCCACGATCTGCGAGGAAGGAGTGAGGTTTTGCATTCATTGACATTGAAGGCCGCCGTGTTGGCCATCGGCCTCGGCGCAATCGGCAGCGCACCAGCTACAGCAGCGGTCGCGCCCGTCCCCTCGAGCATTCCGAACCAGGCGCACTTGATCCGCGTCGCGGCCATGGGGACGCTCGGCGCCAGCGGTCAGTCGCTGGCCCAAAGCCCCGTTGAACTCGCCCAAAGACGCGGTCGGGGCGGGATCGGACGTGGCTTCCGCGGCGGACGGAGCGGCTTCGGACGTGGCTTCCGCAGCGGGCGGACCTTTGGTGGCCGCGGTTGGCGTGGCGGACGGGCGTTGCGCGGCGGTCGCTACTATGGCCGCGGCTGGCGTGGTGGACGCCGGTGGTATGGCGGACGCTGGATCGGCCCCGCGATCGTGGCCGGCACGGCAGCTCTGATCATCGGCGGATCAATCGCTGAATCCCGCGCGGGCTACGGCGATCGCTGGGAGCGATGCGCGGATCGATTCCGCTCGTTCCGCTGGAGCGACGGCACCTATCAGCCCTACGGTGACAATCCGCGACGCCTGTGCCCGTACCTGCGGCGCTAAAGCGTCGGACCTTAAATGCGACCCACGTCTGGGTCGGCCTCAAAGTCGCATTTAAGGTCCAAAGACGCTTTAGAGTCATAGCGTTCTAAAGCAACTTTGGACTTGCAATTCACTCCCTACCCAGCCCCGAATTGAGGTGAATTTCAAGTCCGTTGCTTTAGCTGCTTCGCGAACGGACACAACAATGATGCGTCGGGCTGGCCAGCGTGGTCGGCCCGACGCCGCGCGTGACGATGCTACCGCGGCACCTCCGGCACGATCTCGATCCGCGACGCAGGCGCCCCCGTTGCGAGATCCAGGATGATGATGCCGCTGCCCTTCGGGCTATCGTAGTGCACGGCGAGGCGCGATCCGGAAAGCGACAGGTTGCGGACCACGGCACCCGACGGCAGCGCGAGGCGGGCTGCGTCCCTGATCGGCTGCGAGATGGAGGTGGCCGACGCGGTTTCCCCGCTGCGATTGACAAGATAGACAATGCGGGCAATGACCGCGACGAAACCCAGGACCAGCACCACACCCATGGCGATAACGGCAAATTTCAGCAGCCGCAAATGGCGGTCGCCGAGGACGATCGCCGCTGGTGTGTCGGGTTCGGACGGATCGTCGCGCATTCCTGTTCCCATCGATCGCGGTGGCACGACGCCATGACCATGTCCGACACTGGGCCCGACGCCATCCGGCATACGGTCGAGATTGCCGAGGCCGAGGCCGGCCTCAGACTCGATCGCGTGCTCGGCGCTCACGTCGCGGATCTCTCACGCGCGCGCCTGCAGACCCTTATCAAACAGGGCCAGGTGACCGGCCCGCGCGGGACGATAGAAGAGCCCGGCCACAGGGTCAAACCGGGCGAACGCTATGTCGTCGCCGTGCCGCCGCCGCAAGCGGCCGAGCCGGCGGCGGAAGCCATCGACCTCGCGGTCGTCCATGAGGACGCAGACCTCATCGTCGTCGACAAGCCGGCCGGCCTCGTCGTCCACCCCGCGCCGGGCCATGCCGGCGGTACGCTGGTCAACGCGCTGATCGCGCACTGCGGCGACAGCCTCTCCGGCATCGGCGGCGTGCGCCGGCCGGGGATCGTGCACCGCCTCGACAAGGATACGAGCGGGCTCCTCGTGGTCGCGAAATCCGACGCCGCCCATCACGGGCTGTCAGAGCAGTTCGCCGCCCACGGCAGCGACGGCAAGCTCTCGCGTCGCTATCTGGCGCTGGTGTGGGGAATGCCGGTGCGGCCGCGCGGCGCCATCGACGCCTCGATCGCGCGCAGCCGCCACAACCGCACGCGGATGACCGTTTCGCAAGGGCCGACCGCGCGCCATGCGGTGACGCACTATGCGGTGCTCGAAATCTTCCGCGACAGCGAAGGCGTGCCGCTCGCGAGCCTGCTGGAACTCGAACTCGAAACCGGCCGCACCCACCAGATCCGCGTGCATCTTGCCGAGATCGGCCATCCGGTGATGGGCGACCCGGTCTATGGCAGCGGCTTTGCGGCAAGCGCGCGGCGCCTCGACGAGACAGCGCAGGCGGCGCTGAAGAACCTCAACCGCCAGGCGCTGCATGCTGCGGGCCTCGGCTTCGTCCATCCGCTGACGCGGCGAAAGCTCGCGTTCGAAAGCGCACCGCCGGCGGACTTCGCGGGGCTTCTGGATGCGCTGCGCGGGCCGGCCGGCGTCAAGGCCAAAGCCCGCAAGAAAGAGCGGCCAAACAAGCCCGCCGCTCCCGCCGTCCGCAGGCAGCGCTCAACGGAAGCGGACTAGAATGAACTCATCGGCTCTTTGAGGAAGGCGATTTCTTCCGCCGTCGAGTTCGCGGCCAAGCGCGACATTGCGATGCGGGAAGCGGCCGAAGCGATCGATGATCACCTTGTGCGCCATCGAATACTTGTCGAGTTCGGGATCGTTGAGCTTACCGAACAATGCGATCGAACGCACCTGATCGGCCGCATCCTCGCTGTGCTCGAATGGCAGGTACACGAAGATGCGCTCGCGCTTGGCCATCGCCGCATCGATGCCGCCGTCGACAGCCGCATTGGCCAGCCGACGCGCGATCGGATCGGTCGCGAACGCGCGCGCGGTGCCACGAAAGAGGTTGCGCGGGAACTGGTCGAACACGACGATCGCGGCGAGCAGCTCGCGCGGCGCGGTTGCGTTGATTGACCCGGCGTCGGCCGCGAGCCGCGCATGGATCGCGCCGAACCGCGCATCGATCTGGCGATCGACATCGTCGTCCTTCTTGAAACATTGCTCGTAGGTCAGCTCGGTGAACCAGAACCGGAGCACGTCATCCACCCAGGCCGGCTCGCCGGCGGGGCGGGGCATATCGAGCGCTGACATGGCGTCAGGCCTTCAGCGCCTCGAGCCGGCCCTTGTCGACCGGCGTCAGGTTGACGCTCTCGCCGCAACCGCAGGCGCTCGACTGGTTCGGGTTGTTGAACACGAACTGCGCCGACAGCTTGTCGATCTTGTAGTCCATCTCGGTGCCGAGCAGATAGAGCACGGCCTGCGGATCGATGATCACGCGGGCGCCGTCCTGCTCGACGACCTCGTCGAACTTGCCGGCGCTGGCGGCCCACTCCATCGTGTATTCCATGCCGGCGCAGCCGCCCTTCTTGATGCCGATCTTGAGGCCGGCGACTTCGGGGCCTTTGGCCGCCATGATCGACTTGACCCGGGCCGCGGCGGCCTCGGTCAGTTTCAAGACGGTGGGGCGGGGACGAGGGGTGCTCATTCGTGATCTCCAGGGCACCGATTCAAGGTCGGCGCTGTGGCTCGGGTTTCCTGCTTCATACCATAAAATGGGGTTTCATGCGAGGCCCGGCAACCCCACCGGTCGGCCTGCCGTGTGGGATATGCAGGGCTCAGACCATCTCGCGCATGGCCAGACGGCGTCGGAACCACAGCGCCGTCAGCGGCAACAGGATGGCGGCGGCAAGGTAAATGGGCGGGGCGCCGTAGCGGTCGACGATCGGGGCGGCCAGCGCCACGCCGATCGACTGGCCGATGAACAGGAAGAACGCGAACACCGACACCGCGAGCCCGCGCGCCTCGGGCGCCATCTGGGTGGCGTTGGTCTGCAGCGTGTTGTGGAACATGTAGAAGCCGAGGCCGAGCAGGACTCATGGCCGGGATCGCCAGCGCCACCGACGGCGCGACGGCGAGCAGCCCGAACCCCGCCGCAATGATCGCCCCGCCGAGCATGACGAGCCCGCGCTCGCCGAACCGCGAGAGCAGCCAGCGGGCGCTGAACGAGTAGCTGAGCGCGCCGGCGCCGAAGACCGCCAGCACCACCCCGGCCAGGGCAAAGCTCGCCCCCAGCCGGTGCACGAGGTCGGCGCCGACATAGGCGAAGGCGCCGTACATGGCGAACGCCTCGAGGAACACGGCGACGAGCATGACGCGCACGAACGGTCGGGCGAGGATCTTGCGCAAGCCGTCGAGCATGGCGCGGAAGCTGTTGGCGCCGGGCGCGCCGACGGGCTGGGCCGCGGGATTGAGCTTGAGTTCGGCGAGCAACGCCACGCCGGCAATGAGGTGGACCGCGCCGACGAGGACGAACACCGTGCGCCATCCGAACTCGGCGCCGATGTATCCGCCCGCCGCCTGCGAAACCACGATGCCGCTGAACTGTGCCGTCAGGAAACGCGCCAGCACCGCTTGGCGGCGCTCGAAGGGAATGGCGTCGCCGAGCCAGGCGAAGGCCAGCGGAATGACGGCGGAACTGATCGCGCCGGCGACAAAGCGCGCCAGCGTGAGATCGCCGAGCGTTTCGGCAAACGCCGCAAACGTGGTCGCGATACCCGCGCCGAGCGACAGGATGCCCGCGACGCGGTATTTGCCGAAGCGGTCGCCGACCGGCCCGAAGGCGAGCTGGAACAGGCCGTAGCCGACAGTGAAAGCGGTGATGATGATCGCGGCCTTGCCGACGGTCGTCGAAAAGCCGGCCGCGACCTGCGCCAGCAGCGGATCGCTGATGCGGATGTTGAGGGTGCCGGCGAATGCGGCGAGCGCCAGCAGCGTGATGGTCCGCAGCGGCGGCTCCGCCGGCACTCCTGCCTTGGGCGTGCTCATGATCGCGGGGGCACCTTGCCGGTGCCGGGATCGTTGACGGCGGCGACGCCGATCAGCACCGCGGTGAGGCCGATCGCGATCGAGCGGTGAAGGTCTCACCGAGCACGAAGCAGCCGATGACGACGCCGAACGCCGCCTTGAGGAAGCTCACCGTCGAGGTGCCAAGCGAGCCGAGCGTCCGGATCAGGCGGAAATAGATGACGCTGCCGACGCCGTTGCAGAAGATGCCGCCGGCAATCGTAGCTGCAAGCGAGCGCGACGAGGGGTCGATCGCCAGCGGCCGCTCGACGGCGAAGGCGAGGATGATCATCATGATCGCGGAACACGTCACGGTCGCCGCCGCGGTCGCAACCGGCGAGATACCGGTAAAGCGGCGGCCGAACAGCGTCGCGCTGGCGTAGCCGAACGTCGCCGTCATGATCACGATCTGGCCAGCGAAACCGCGATCGAGGCCCTTCAGCGCCTCGAAGCCGATGATCGTAATGACGCCGCCGAGCCCGATCGCGAGGCCGAGAAAGCGCCGCGGCCCGATGCGCTCCTGGCGCGTGTAGAGAAGCGTGATCAACATCACCAGGATCGGCGACGACGAGTTGAGGATCGCGGCGAGCGCGCTGTCGACGTACTGCTGGCCCCAGGCGATCAGGACGCCGGGCCCGGCGCTGGTCAACAGGCCCTGGGTCGCGAAATCGCGCCACCTCGTGAACCCGAATGGCACCGTCACACCCTGCGCGATCACGATGCCCCACATGAACACCGCGCCGAATAACAGGCGGATCGCCACCGACGTGACCGGCGGCATCGACTCGAGCTGGATTTTGGTGAAGCCGAACTGCGCGCCCCACAGGAAGCCGACGACGCCGAGCAGCATCAGCTCGAGCGGCAGCCGTTGCGCGCGCTCTGTGGTTTCGACGGCCATGCTTCCCCCGGTCCCCGTTCCGCCATCCGCGGCGAGACGGCCCCATGGCTACAGCGCCGCTCGCCGCTTGTCGATATGTTGTGGGCATCGCGGGAGGCAGATCAGCCGAACGCGCGTGGAATGAAACGTGGAGATCGGTCGCGCTCAACCGCCCCAGGAGCAGATGAGCTCGGTGCACTGGCGGCGGCCGCTCGCGAGGTCGGACGGCGTGCAGCGGACGCGCTGCGGCCGGCAGATCCGGCAGGTGTAGGACGAGAGGCAGCCGCGATAGCTGCCGCCGCGGGAGAAGTTGCAGGTACGGATGGTCTGGCAGTCGCGGCCGGGGTCGACGCCGACGGCCTGCTGGGCGCTGACGGGCGAGGACGCGCCGAGGGCCAGCGTCAAAAGGAACGGCGCGCTGGCGATTGCCGCGAGCCCGCTCAGCCGTCGCAAAAATCCGTGGTGTTCCATGGCGGTCTCCCGGAATGCTCGGCACCCATTGGGCACCATTGTTTCCGGGAAAGGCAAACGCGGCAACCGGGCTTGGTGAAGACGGTGGAAATCGCTCCGCCCGGACGTGCTCATTCTGCCACGGCGCCGTGACGCCCGATCTAAGAATACTTCCGCAGAATGATCAGCGCGACGATGCCCACGATCGCGCCGACCGCCGACTTCCAGAGAAAATCGAACACCGGCCGGTCCGGGCGATCCTTCTTCCGTTTGTCGCCGGACATGTCCATGTGAGCTTCGCTCGCGGCCAGATTGCTTCAAAAAATAACCGATGCCGCCTGGGACACATCATGAGTGCCCCGAGGCGGCACCCACTCCTTGAATGATCAATGTTCAACATATGGGAGCGAAAGGGCGCGCGCGAAAGTCCGCCTCACGCGGTCGTGATCCGTTCGGAAACGGCAATAGGACGGCCGAGGCGGGGCGCTCAGCCCGCCTTGATCAACTCGACGATGGCGTCGGCGAGCTCGGTACACATGGCCTTGCCGCCCATGTCGCGGGTGCGCACGTCGGTGTCCTTCAAGAGCTTCTCGATCGCGGTGACGATCGCATCCGCCGCGTCCTTGTGGCCGAGGTGCTCGAGCATCATGGCGCCCGACCAGATCTGCCCGATCGGATTGGAGATGCCTTGTCCTGCGATGTCCGGCGCCGAGCCGTGCACCGGCTCGAACATCGACGGGTAATCCTTCTCCGGATTGATGTTGCCGCCGGGCGCGATGGCGATCGTTCCCGTGGTGGCCGGGCCGAGATCCGACAGGATATCGCCGAACAGGTTCGAGCCGACGATCACATCGAACCACTGCGGGTTGCGCACGAGATGCGCGGTCAGGATGTCGATGTGGTACTGGTCGGTCTTCGCCTTGGGATACTCCTTGCCGATCACCGCAAAGCGCTCGTCCCAGTACGGCATCGAAATCGAGATGCCGTTGGACTTGGTGGCGCTCGTCACATGATTGCGCGGCCGCGTCGCCGCAAGCTCGAAGGCGTAGCGCATGACGCGATCGCAGCCGCGGCGCGTAAAGATCGCCTGCTGCACCGCCATCTCGTATTCGCTGCCCTCGTACATGCGCCCGCCGACCGAGGAATATTCGCCCTCGTTGTTCTCGCGCACGATGAAATAATCGATGTCGCCGGGCTTGCGATCAGCAAGCGGGCCCTTGAGGCCCTCGAACAGCCGAACGGGCCGCAGGTTGATGTACTGCTGGAACTCGCGCCGGATCGGGATCAGCAGGCCCCATAGCGAGACGTGATCGGGGACGCCGGGAAAGCCGACCGCGCCGAGGTAGATCGCATCGTGATTGCGGATCTGGTCGAGGCCGTCTACCGGCATCATGCGGCCGGTCTTCTTGAACACCTCGCAGGACCAGTCGAAGTTGTCCCACTCGAAGGCGATGTCGAACTTGCGCGCCACCGCCTCCAAAACCTTGATGCCTTCCGGCACCACCTCGTTGCCGATGCCGTCGCCGGGAATGACCGCGATCTTGTAGGCGTTGGGCTTTTTGCCGGCTTTGGCCATGGCGGACTTCCTCCCCATATACGTTTCATGAGCGTGATGGCGGCGTTAACCAGCCACCCCGCGTGGATCGAGCTTCTGCGCCTGTCCATGCCACGGGCGGCCCTAGCGGTCCAGGCGGATGGCGGCACGGATCCAAATGCCAGCCATGCCGAAGATGACAAGCAGGCACCCACGCGATACCACAGCGGCAATCCGGCCGCGGCGGCCGCCCCCGTGAAAGCCTCGACCCCATGAAGTTTCTCGACCAGGCCAAGATTTACGTCAGCTCCGGCAACGGCGGCGACGGTTGCATCAGCTTCCGGCGCGAGAAGTTCATCGAGTACGGCGGACCCGACGGCGGCGACGGCGGCAAGGGCGGCGACGTCTGGGCGATCTGCGTCGAAAACCTCAACACGCTGATCGACTTCCGCTACCAACAGCATTTCAAGGGCAAGAACGGCATCCCCGGCATGGGCCGCAACCGCTCCGGGCCCGGGCGGCGACGACTGCATCATCAAGGTCCCGCCGGGCACCGAGATCCTGGCCGAGGACGGCGAGACGCTGCTCGCCGACCTGACCAAGCCCGGCGACAAGGCGCTGATCGCGCGCGGCGGCAACGGCGGTTTCGGCAACGCCTTCTTCAAGTCGTCGACCAACCAGTCGCCGCGCCGCGCCAACCCCGGCCAGCCCGGCGAAGAGCTGACACTGTGGCTGCGGCTGAAGCTGATCGCGGATTCAGGCCTCGTCGGGCTGCCGAACGCGGGGAAGTCGACATTCCTCGCGACGGTCTCGCGGGCAAAACCGAAAATCGCCGACTACCCCTTCACGACGCTGCACCCGAACCTCGGCGTCGTTCGTGCCGGTGACGTCGATTTCGTCCTCGCCGATATTCCCGGTCTCATCGAAGGCGCGCACGAGGGCGCCGGCCTCGGCACGCGCTTCCTCGGCCACGTCGAGCGTTGCCGGGTACTGCTCCATCTCGTCGATGCGACCCAGGAGGACGTGGCGGAAGCCTACAAGACGGTGCGCGCCGAGCTCAAAGCCTACGGCGGCGGCCTTGCGCGCAAGAAGGAGTTGCTCGCGCTGACGAAGTGCGACGCGCTGACCGCAGACGTGATCGCGGAGAAGGCCGCCGAGCTGCAGCGCGCGGCGCGGAAGAAACCGCTGTTGATTTCCGCGGTCTCGGGCCAGGGCATGAAGGAGGCGCTGTTCGCCCTCGCCCGCGAGATCGAGCGCGGCCGCGTCGAGGACAAGGCGGAGGCGAGCGAAACCGCGTCTTGATCGGCGGCCGCATTCACACCATTCGAACCGAAGGCAATCCCTGCATGCGCGATCTGACGCCCGAAACCCTGCTCGCGGCCGTCAATGCCTGGGTCGCGATCGAGAGCCCGACGCAGGACGCCGCCGCCGTCAACCGCGTCGCCGTTCACGCCGAGGGCATCCTGCGCGCGATCGGCGCCACGATTGAGCGCATCCCGGGCGAGGGCGGCATCGCCGACATCGTGCTCGGTCGCATTGCCGGCGAGGCCAACGGCCCCGGCATCCTGCTGCTCGGCCACATGGACACTGTCCATCCTGTCGGCACGCTCGCCGGTCCGCTGCCGATGCGCGTCGAGGGCGACCGCGCCTACGGCCCCGGCATCTACGACATGAAGGGCGGCAACAGCATCACATTCTCGGCGCTCGCCCATCTCCACGCGACCGGGCGGCGCCCGAAGCTGCCGGTCACCGTGATGATGATCCCCGACGAGGAGATCGGCAGCCCGTTTTCGCGGCCGCACATCGAGGCCGAAGCGAAGAAGCACGCGATCGTGCTCGTCGTCGAGCCATCCGGCGACTTCGGCCGCATCACCATCGCGCGCCACGGCATCGCCCGCTATCACGTCAAGACGACCGGCATCCCCGCGCACGCCGGTGCCTATCATTCGAAGGGTCGCAGCGCCATCCGCGAGATGGCCCGCCAGATCCTCGCGATCGAGGCGATGACCGACTACGACCGCAATGTCACGCTCAATGTCGGCATCGTCCACGGCGGCACGCACGAAAACATGGTGCCGCTATCGTGCGAGGCGATCGTGTATTGCCTGGTGCCGCTACCCGAGCACGAGGCCGAGGTGCGCGCGAAGCTGCTGGCGCTCAAGGCCGTCGACCCGGATGTGAAACTCGAGGTGACGCCAGGCCTCTACCGGCCGTCGTTCGTCAAATCACCGGCGATTCAGCGGCTCTACGATCACGCAGCGACGCTCGCCGACGAGATCGGCTACCCGGTGAAAGGCGAGCGCGTCGCCGGCGGCGGCAGCGACGGCAATTTCACCGGCGCCCTCGGCGTGCCGACCTTGGACGGCCTCGGCGTGCTCGGCGACGGCCCGCACACCCATCAGGAATATCTGCTGGTGTCGTGCCTCGTGCCGCGCACCAAGCTCATGGTGCGGTTGTTCGAGACGCTGGACGCGTCGTTCGGCACCGGGCGTTGAGACTCAAAACGAGAACGCGAATCCCCCTCCCCCAGCGCCGAAGGCACACCTTCGGCGCGAGCGTGGGGAGGGGTTAGGGGTGGGGGGAATCCCGACGTTGGAGCGATGAGTTCCTACCGCTAGCGGTCTGCAATCCCCCCTCCTAACCTCCCCCACAAGGGGGGAGGAATAGGTGCATTGAGCACACTTAGCGAATCTCACACGCCCAGGATGCCGGGAAGCGCCGTCAGCGACGTGATCCGGTGCTGGGCGGCGCCGCCATCGGCGATGCGCGTCGCGTCGTGGATGCCGCCATCGCGCACGATCTGCACCGTCGTCCAGCCCATCGCATTGGGCGCGACAAAATCCTTGAACGGGTTGTCGCCGACATAGACGAAACGATCACCGGGCTCCCCGATCGCGGCGGCGACCCGCTCGAACGCCAGCGGATGCGGCTTGAAGTAGGCGCGATCATCGCCGAGCGCATCGGTATAGACGATCTCACGAAAGCGCGGCTCGAGCGCCAATGCGGCGACCTTCTTGCGCTGGACCGTATGCGTGCCGTCGGTGATCAGGCCGAGCGGCCCGGTGCTGGCGTAATGATCGAGCGCCCAGGCGCCGTCTTCGAACAAGGTCAGCTCGGCCACCGCACCGCGATATGCCTCTCGCAGCGCCACGAGATGCTCAGGGCGGTGGTCGGGAATGTGGGTTTCGAGAATTGTCGTGAACAGGCGGCCGAGCATCCCCGCATCGAGGAGCCGGGTCATCTCCTCCCCGACGCCGTCGACTCCGAACTGCACTTTCGCCCATTCCCCGCACGCGCGAAATCCGCACAGCGCGAACTGCCGCTCGGGATAGAGCGTGTCATCGAGGTCGAACACGACGCGCAGGCGGCTCACGTCGGCGTCTCCGCGCTTGGCATTGGGAAGAGCGCTACGGCAGCGGCAGCGTCTCGTGCTCGCGCAGCTTGGCGCCGGTCATGTTGTCGACCTCGACGAGGCGGACACGGAAGCCCCACAGTCGCGCGACGTGCATGAGCGTACGGTCGCACTCGTCCTTGTCGAGCAGGATGCCGTCGCGCACGAAATGCGTCAGTACCAGCCGCCGGCTCCCGGAGAGATCCGCGTCGGTGACCTGAATGTCGGGATCCTGTTGCGAGACGTCGTATTGGCGCGCGAGCAGCCGGCGAACGTCGCGATAGCCTTGCTCGTCGTGGATCGCCTCGACGCGCACCGCGTGCTCCTCGGACTTGTTGCGAATGTGGAACAGGCGAAAATCGCGGATAACCTGCGGGCTCAGGAACTGATGGATGAAGCTCTCGTCGCGGAAGTTCGCCCACGCGTCGCGCAGCGTCTCCATGGGCTGGCCGTTGCCGGCGAAATCCGGAAACCACCTGCGGTCCTCCGCGGTCGGCTCGCGGCAGATGCGCTGGATGTCGCGCATCATGGCAAAGCCGAGCGCATAGGGGTTGAAGCCGGAGAAGCCGCGATCGGAGAAGGCCGGCTGATAGACCACCGCTGAATGCATGTGCATGAACTCGAGCATCGAGCCATCGGTGACGAGGCCCTTCTCGTACATGCGGTTCATGATCTCGTAGTGGACGAAGGTCGCGCAGCCCTCGTTCATGACCTTGGTCTGGCGCTGCGGGTAGAAGTAGGTCGAGAGCACGCGCACGATGCGCAGCAGCTCGCGTTTCCAGCCGGAGAGCTTCGGCGAATACTTTTCGAGGAAGTAGAGGAGGTTTTCCTCAGGCACGATCAGCGGCCCCGCGTCGACGACCGGCTCGTCGGCCTTGGGGTCCGCCTTGGCCTGCGGCAGCGTGCGCCAGATCTCGTTGTAGATCTCGATCTCATACTCACGACGCGCGATCTCGCGCTCGCGCGCCTTGGCCGGATCGAAGCGGCGGCGCGGGCTCGCGTTGCGGCTCACACCCTGGTTCATCAGCGCGTGCGCGGCGTCGAGCACGGATTCGACCGCCGAGACGCCGAAGCGCTCCTCGCAGTCAGTGACGAATTTTTTCGCAAACGCCAGGTATTCGAGAATGGCGTCGGCCTGCGTCCACTGCTTGAACAGGTAGTTGTTCTTGAAGAAGTGGTTGTGGCCCATCGCCGCGTGCGCGAGCACCAGGCACTGCATCGTCATGGAGTTCTCTTCCATGATGTAGTTGATGCAGGGATCGGAATTGATGACGATCTCGAAGGCGAGCGAGCGCGCGCCCTTGCGATAGTGCATCTCGTCGTGGGCGAAGCGCTTGCCGAATGACCAGTGCCGGTACATGACCGGCATCCCGATCGAGGAATAGGCGTCGAGCATCTGCTCGGCGGTGATCACCTCGATCTGGTTCTTGTAGATGTCGAGGCCCATCTCGCCGATGCCGATCTCGGCGATCGCGTCGTAGGTGTCGCGGATGAGGTCGAAGTTCCACTCGGGCCCGTCGAACAGCGGTTTCGCCGCTCGCACTGCCGGTGTCGCCATTTCAGCCATGCTCATGAGCGCCTTCCTCAGCCACCGGCCGCCGTGCTGGAGAACAGCTCGTGGAAGACCGGGAAGATCTCAGCCGGACTCGTCACGCGACGCATCGCGAAATGCCGGTTGCGATCCGCAATCTCCTTGTAGCCGTCCCACACGATGGTGTCACCGAAGCCGATCTGCTCGCTGACTTCGATGTAGGCGAAGTACTGGCACGCCGGCAGCAGGTTGTGCTCGACGAGTTCGAGGCAGCGGCCCATGTCGTCGGGGATATTGTCGCCGTCGGAAGCTTGCGCCGCGTAAATGTTCCAGTCCTCCGGCGAGTAGCGGTCGCGGACGATCCGGTCCATTTCCTCGAGCGCCGTCGAGATCACCGTGCCGCCGGTCTCGACGCCGCGAAAGAACGTCTCCTCGTCGACCTCGCTCGCGGTGGAGGTGTGGCGCACGAACACGACGTCGACCTCGCGGTAGTGCCGCGACAGGAACAGGTGCAGCAGCATGAAGAACCGCTTGGCGAGGTCCTTGAGCTGCTCGGTCATCGAGGCGGAGGCGTCCATCAGGCAGAACATCACCGCCTGCGTCGCCGGCCTCGGCACCCGCTCGGTGCGGTTGTACTGGAGGTCGATCGGATCGACGTAGGCGATCGTGCGGCGCAACCGCAGCAACCGCTCGAGCTGCGCCTTGAGTTGCGCGATGCGAACGTCGTCGCGCGGCGCATCGCTTTCCGCCTCGACGAGCATCTTCTCGAGCAGCAATACGTCCGCGTCCTTGGGCCGCCGCAGCGCGATCCGGCGCGCCAGCGAACGGCGCATGGTGCGCACGCGATTGAGTTTGGCCGGCGGACCATCGGTCGTATAGCCGGCACGCTGCAGCACCGGCGTCTTCAGATCCTTGATCCGTGTCTTGATCAGGTTGGGGAGCTTCAGGTCCTCGAAGAACAGTTCCAGGAACTCGTCCTTGGAAAGCGTGAAGACGAAATCGTCCTGGCCCTCGCCGTCGGCGCTCGCTTGCCCGCCACCGCCGCCGCCCCCGCCGCCCTGCGGCTTCGGAATCAGATCGCCGACCTTGTAGTCCTTGTTTCCCGGCAGCACCATGTCGCGGTTGCCGGAGTCGCGGCTATGCGAGAACGAGGGCTCGCGCACGCTCTTCGAGCGGATCGTGATCTTCTCGGAGCCCTCGACCTCGGTCACCTTGCGCTTTTTCAGCGCGTCCTTCACCGCTTCGCGGATGTCGGCTTTCGCGCGACGCACGAAGCGCTGACGGTTGCCGAGCGACTTCGACTTGGGGTTGAGCCGGCGATCGACAATGTTCATTCACTCACCCCCGGCCCGACCCGACCCGCGATCAGCTCGACTTCTTCACCCGCATGTACCATTCGACAAGCCGGCGGACCTGCCGCGGCGTGTACTTGCGCGAGACCATCCGGTCGACGAACTCGTGGTGCTTCTTCTCGGCGTCGCTGTCCTTCTTGGCGCCGAAACTGATCACCGGCAGCAGATCCTCGACCTGGCTGAACATGCGCCGCTCGATGACGTCGCGGATCTTCTCGTAGCTCGTCCAATCCGGATTCTTGCCGCCATTGCGTGCCCGCGCCCTGAGCGAGAATTTGACCACCTCGTAGCGGAAATCCTTCGGGTTGGCGATGCCCGCCGGCTTCTCGATCTTGGACAACTCCTGGTCGAGCAGCTCGCGGCTCATGAGCTGGCCGGTGTCGGAATCCTTGAAGTCGTGGTCCTCGATCCAGGCGTCGGCATAGGCGACGTAGCGGTCGAACAGGTTCTGGCCGTAGTCGTTGTAGGAATTCGAGGTAGGCCTTCTGGATCTCGTTGCCGATGAACTCGGCGTAGCGCGGCGCGAGCTCTTCCTTGATGAACTCGAGATAGC
This sequence comes from uncultured Alphaproteobacteria bacterium, assembly GCA_963775035.1. Lineage (GTDB taxonomy): Bacteria > Pseudomonadota > Alphaproteobacteria > Rhizobiales > Hyphomicrobiaceae. The sequence continues at coordinate 65,283 of CAVZHG010000018.1, forward strand.
GCTGCTCCGCTTCCTCGGGCATCTGCTCGCGCTTGATCGACTGCTCGAGCACGTACATGAGGTGGACGGGATCGGCGCTGATCTCGTGGCTGTCGAAGTTGAACGTCTCCGACAGGATCTTGTAGGCGAACCGCGTCGAGGCGCCGTCCATGCCTTCCGTGACACCAGCAGCGTCGCGGTACTCCTGCATCGTGCGCGCGTGCGGATCGGTGTCCTTGAGGCTCTCGCCGTCGTAGACGCGCATCTTGGAGAAGAGCTGCGAGTTCTCGTGCTCCTTGAGGCGCGAGAGGACCGAGAACTGCGCCAGCATGTCGAGCGTGCCGGGCGCGCAGGAGGCGTCGGCGAGTTCGCTCGAATTGAGCAGCTTCTCGTAGATCTTGCGCTCCTCGGTGACGCGCAGGCAGTAGGGCACCTTGATCGACGCAGATACGGTCGAGGAAGGCTTCGTTGGTGCGGTTGGCGCGGAAGCTCTGCCCACTCGCTCTCGTTGGAGTGCGCGATGATGATGCCCTGATACGGCATCGCGCCGACGTTCTCGGTGCCGACGTAGGTGCGGTCCTGGGTCGCCGTCAGCAGCGGATGCAGCATCTTCAGCGGCGCCTTGAACATCTCGACGAACTCGAGCAGGCCCTGCGTCGTGCGGTTGAGGCCGCCCGAGTAGGAGTAGGCGTCGGCGTCGTTCTGGCCGAAGTGCTCGAGCTTGCGGATGTCGACCTTGCCGACCAGCGCCGAGATGTCCTGGTTGTTCTCGTCGCCCGGCTCGGTCTTGGCGACGCAGATCTGGCGCAGCTTCGAGGGGTAGAGTTTGACGACGGTGAACTTCGAGATGTCGCCGCCGAACTCGTCGAGGCGCTTCACCGCCCACGGCGAGATGAAGCCGTTGAGCACGCGCAGGGGAATGCCGTATTTCTCTTCGAGATGCGGCCCCATGGTCTCCGGGTTGAACAGGCCGAGCGGGCTCTCGAAGATCGGGCTGATCTCGTTGCCGGCCTTGAGCACGTAGATCGGGCAGATCTCCATGAGATCCTTGAGGCGCTCAGCGAGCGACGACTTGCCGCCGCCGACGGGGCCGAGCAGATAGAGGATCTGCTTGCGCTCCTCGAGACCCTGCGCCGCGTGGCGGAAGTAGCCGACGATGCGCTCGATCGTATCCTCGAGGCCGTAGAAATCCTTGAAGGCCGGATAGACCTTCATCGTCCGGTTCATGAAGATGCGGCCGAGGCGGGAATCATCCGCCGTGTTGACCATCACCGGGTCGCCGATCGCCTTGAGCATGCGCTCGGCCGGCGTGGCGTACATCGAAGGATCCTTGCGGCATCCCTCGAGGTAGTCCTTCAGAGGGATCACGACCTGCTTCTGGCGGTCGTAGCTCTGAGCGTAGAGGTCGAAGATCTCGCTGCGCGCTGCCATTGTTCTGCCCTACGGTTATTAGAGCCCAACGGGTACCCGACCTGCGATCCGTCGTTTAACGGAAGTCCACGTCAGGCCAGACCATTCGAGTGCAAAGCGGAGTATGGGCCATTTCACCGTCATCGTTGCGGCCAGCCACCTGCGCTTTGGTATTTTGTCGGCACCTGTCGCTATTCAACAAGCGCACCGACAAGTTCATTCACTCGTACATTCTGTTCCCGCATCGCAGCATAACGATACTGCATTGCACAACCGATACAAGTGTCGCCTGGGCCACGCTCCCCGGATTACCACGTCCGCTTCGCCCAGCGATCCGCGGGCCTCTTACGGAAAACACACTGCGCCAATGAACTAACATTTCCGGACGACCACGAGCGTCTATCGGAGCGCAATCGCTCATTCGAAACGGACGTGGATAAACCTCGGCCCACATCATTTCATCAGAGCAAATTGCATCCCAAACCGGCATTTTGCCAGTTGCAAATTTGTAATGTTCATGGTGCCCGATTTTATGGCTTCCGCCCGTCGTTTCCAACAGCGCATTCGGTTTAAGATCGTCTGTGTCGTGAAGGTGACAGACGAGGCGGTTCAACGGCGTACTGCCGCATTATCCCGCAGTTGCCGCCGGAAATGGCGTTGACGGTGCTTCAACGGCGGAGCGCATGATCTGTTCCACGCAATCGCTGTCGGGGTGGCCGCGCGGCGGTGCAAATGCGTCCGACCGCTCCGGTGCGAACCGAGTGTTCACTCGTAACACAATGACCGCGCGCGCGTTAACGGCGCGACCGCGACGGCCGGCTCAGAGTTCTTCCCCGAAACCGTCCTTGACCAGGGCGACCAGCGCCAGCAGCGCGTCGCGCGCCTCCGCGCCCTCGGCGACGATGGTGATCGTCGTTCCCTGGCTGGCGGCAAGCGTCAGCAGGCCCATGATCGACGTGCCGCCGACCGTCTGGCCGTCGCGCGAGACGCGAATCTGGGCGGAGAAGCGCTCGGCGCACGTGACGAATTTCGCCGACGCGCGCGCGTGCAGGCCCTTCTTGTTGCGGATCATCACTTCCGCGCGGTGCGGTCCTGAAGTCGTCACGACGGCCGGCCTCTGCCGGCAAAGGTGCCCGGACATCAGGTCGTGCCCGAAAGGACCTGACTGGCAACGGAAATATACTTCCGCCCGGCTTCCTTGGCGAGGTCGACCGCCTCGACCAGCGGACGATCCTTGCGCACGCTGGCAAGCCGGATCAGCATCGGCAGGTTGACTCCCGCGATGACCTCGGCACCCGTCGCCTCCATCACCGAAATCGCCATGTTGGATGGTGTGCCGCCGAACATATCGGTGAGCACGACGACACCGGCCCCACTGTCGGCGCGCGTGACCGCCTCGATCAACTGCTGGCGGCGCTGCTCGACGTCGTCGTCAGGGCCGATCGACAGGGTTTCGAGCTGCTGCTGGGGTCCGACGACGTGCTCGAGCGCCGCTTTGAACTCAGCCGCCAGTCCCGCGTGCGTGATGATGACCAGACCGATCATCGCTCCTAACGCCTCCATCCGGTCCCGACGCCGGTGATCTTTGCGTCCGCGCCCCTCACGACCCAAGGCATGGGGGCCAAAGCGCACGGGAGGACGCACGGGGAGCATGATTGGCAAAGGGCGCCACGGGGCGCAAGCAAAACCAGTCGCCAATGCAGCCAAGTGCACAACTGGTCGCAGGCTGCAGCGGGTCGGCGGCTCACTGCGGGCCTGCCCTGGTGTTCCGAGCTGCGAAACGCGCCATCCCCCGCATCCCGCTTCATCTTGTTGAATAACGGCTATTCGCTCCCCCTACCGCTGCTCAGTTCGCGCCGGCGGCGATCTCGGCGCGATACCAGTGCTGCTGCGCCAGGAAGGCCCGCTCCGCGCGTGTCGTTGCCGTCGAGCGGCGCCTGCCCGGCGTAGGTGACGCGGACCGTTGCGAGCCCCCGCGCCTTGAAATCGAGCTGGCGGGCCGCCTCCCGCGACAAATCGATGATCCGATCGCCCTTGAAGGGGCCTCGGTTGTTGATGCGCACCATGATCGTGCGGCCGTTCACGGGATTGTGGACGTAGGCGTAGGACGGCATGGGCAGCGTCTTATGCGCCGCCGTCAGCAAATGCATATCGTAGACTTCGCCATTGGCGGTCGGTCCGCCATGGAAACCGTCGCCGTACCAGGATGCGGTGCCGGTCTCGTCGTAGTTGGGATCCTCGGCCGGCACGTAGGTGTTGCCGGCAACGGTATACGGCTTGCCGATTTTGTAGATGCCGCGTGAGGGCAGCGGGCGCGACGCGCTCGGGAGCAGCGGATCAGATGCGAGCCCGGGGGCCCTCGCCGCGCAACCGTCCGGCGCATCCAGGCGCGGCGAGCCCCATTTGGTGAGGCACGGATCGCGCATGGGCGGACCTGATGGCGCAGGCGGCGTCAGGGTCTGCATGGACGGCGCCATCGGCGCGTACTGAGCCCGACGGCTGAGCCGGCGCCGTTGGCGGGCGGTCATCGGGGCAAAGGACGTTGACGGCTCGGTCGTCGTCCGCCAGTTGGCTGTGGGCGTATCTTCACGCGCGCAGGCGCTCAACACGAACGCGGCGAGAAGGGCCAACATGCGGCCGGAGGTGCGGGCATATCGCCCGACAGTCCATCCGGTCGCCCGGCCCGCGTCGCCAACCATGCTCACTCGGTGCATGGAGCTCCAAGGACTCAAATCCGTCCGGCAACATGCCGGCCAGAGAATTGCGCATGCTCAGTGATTCGCGCAGGTACGCGCAAGCTTATGCTCAGACCTGCGACATTGCCGTCGCCTTTCGCATCAGCACGCCCGATAGCCAAAACGCCGGATGATGTCGCGGCCAGAAATGGTGGTGAAGGCCGGCGTCGCCATGAGCTTGTTGGCAAGGACGTAGCGGCGGAGCTTGCGATTGTAAGAGTTCAGCATCCGCTGCGTCGCCACATCGTTGTCGCCGGCATGGAACAACAGCCGCGCGGTCGGCTCGACGCAGACGTTTCTCACCGCCAGGAACATCGTGCAGGCCGATTGACAATGCCCCGTGATACGGAACTTCTCGCCCGACTGGTTGTATCGCTGCGCGTCCTCGCCGAATTTCTTGGTGCTGCCGCCTCTCGCGTAGGGTCTCGAATCCGCAGCATCCGCGGGGGACGCGAGCAACAGCCCGACTGCGACAAGCGCGACGATGTTTCGAATGCGCACGAATGTCCTCCTCCGGCTGATGGCTCGCGGCCGCACGTCTAGTCCAGGCTCACACCGTCGCCAGCGCCTTGTCCAGATCGGCGATGATGTCGACCTTGTCCTCGATGCCGATCGAAAGCCGCACCACGTCGTCGCCGGCGCCCGCCGCCTTGCGCTGCTCCGGCTGAGCTGGCTGTGCGTCGTCGACGCGGGATGGATGACGAGGCTGCGGACGTCACCGATGTTGGCGAGATGGGAAAACAGCTCGAGCCCGGCGACGAACTTGACGCCGGCTTCGTAGCCGCCCTTGAGGCCGAACGTGAACACCGCGCCGGCACCGTTCGGGCGAGATCTTCTTCTGCAGCGCGTGGTAGGCGTTCTCCGGGAGGCCCGCGTAGTTGACCCAGGCGACCTTGGGATGGCGCGCCAGATGCTCGGCCGCGGCTTGCGCGTTGGCGCAATGCTGGCGCATCCGGAGCGGCAACGTCTCCATGCCGGTCGTGATCAGGAAGGCGTTGAACGGCGCGATCGCCGGGCCGATGTCGCGCAGGCCCATGACGCGCGCGGCGATCGCGAAGGCGAAATTGCCGAACGTCTCGGCGAGCACCATGCCGTTGTAGCTCGCATTCGGCGCCGTCAGCGTCGGATAGCGGTCGCCGGCCTTCAGCCAGTCGAAGGTGCCGCAGTCGACGATGATGCCACCGATCGAGTTGCCGTGACCGCCGAGGAATTTGGTCGCCGAATGGAGGACGATGTCGGCGCCGAAATCCTTGGGGCGGCAGAGGTAGGGCGACGCCAGCGTGTTGTCGACGATCAGCGGAATGCCGCGCTTTTTCGCGATGGCGCCGATCGCGGCGAGATCGACGATGATGCCGCCGGGATTGGCGATGCTCTCGCAGAAGATCGCCTTGGTCTTCGGCGTGATCGCCTTGTCGAAGCTTCGGGATCGGTCGCATCCGCCCAGACCACGTTCCAGTTGAATTTCTTGAACGAGTGATTGAACTGGTTGATCGAGCCGCCATAGAGCTGGCGGCCCGCAACGAACTCGTCGCCGGGCTCGAGCAGCGTATGGAATGCGAGGAACTGCGCCGCGTGGCCCGAGGCGACGGCGAGCGCCGCGGTGCCGCCTTCGAGCGCGGCGACGCGCTGCTCGAGCACCGCCTGCGTCGGATTGCCGATGCGCGAATAGATGTTGCCGAACGCCTGCAGGCCGAACAGCGCGGCTGCGTGCTCGGCATCGTTGAAGACGAACGAGGTCGTCTGGTAGATCGGCGTCACGCGGGCGCCGGTCGAGGGATCGGGCGTGGCGCCGGCATGGACTGCCAGCGTCGCGAAGGCCGGGGTCTTCGTCTGGTCGGTCATCGGCGGTCTCCCTATCGCTTGGTTTTTGGGTTGCAAGAGCCTCAGTTCAATCTGATCGGCGCCCGATGTCGTCAATCGAGAAGTCGTGCAAAGCATTCCACACGATACCATGAGCCGCCTGTGGCCGCGCAGTTGGGCCCGTCCCCGGTGTGGGCTATGCTTGAAATGAGATCGCGCTGCGGCGGAGGCTGGAAGTATGGACGAGGACAAGCTCAGGGCGCTCCGAGCAAAATATGCCGACGCCAAGGGCGGTGACATCCACGACCCTGCCTTCGCCGCCGTCGCCGCGCAGGTTTTCTCCTCGCCCGATCGCCGCAAGTGGCCATTCGCCGATCCGGCAACGCTGCTTGCCGCTCCCTTCGTGCCGGATGCGCTGGCGACCGGCCTTGCCGGCCTCGACGTCGCGCTGGTCGGCGTGCCCATGGACCTTGGCGTCACCAACCGTGCCGGCGCGCGGCTCGGCCCCCGCGCCGTGCGCGGCGTCGAACGGATCGGGCCCTACGAGCACGTCTTGCGCGTGGCGCCGATAGGTCCACTCGCCGTCGCCGATGTCGGCGACGTGCCGATGCAGAGCCGTTTCAGCCTCGAGCAATGCCATGCCGACATCGAGGCCTGCTATCACGGCATCGCGGCGGCCGGCGTCATTCCGCTTGTCCGTCGGCGGCGATCATTCGATCACGCTACCGATCCTCAAGGCGCTCGGTCGCGACCGCCCGCTCGGCATGGTCCACATCGACGCCCATTGCGACACCGCCGGCGAATACGAGGGCGCCAAGTTCCACCACGGCGGACCTTTCCGCCGCGCCGTGCTCGACGGCGTCCTCGATCCCGAGCGCGTGATCCAGATCGGCATCCGCGGCGGCGCGGAATACCTGTGGGAGTTCTCGTTCGAGAGCGGCATGACCGTCATCCACGCCGAGGAGGTGGACGCCATGGGCATCGCCGCCGTCATCGCCAGGGCGCGCGAGGTCGTCGGCGCGGGGCCGACCTACGTCTCTTTCGATGTCGACAGTCTCGATCCCGCCTTCGCGCCCGGCACCGGGACCCCGGAAGTCGGCGGCCTGATGCCGCGCGAAGCCTTGGCGATCCTGCGCGGGCTTGCCGGCATCGACATCGTCGGCGGGGATGTGGTGGAAGTCGCGCCGCAGTACGACGCCAACACGACGACGGCGCAAGTCGGCGCCCAGATGCTGTTCGAGCTGCTGTGTCTTGTGGCGCTGCGCAAGGCGTGAGCTAAGCCGCGGCGCTGCGCGCATGGCACTCGGCGAGATGCGGAGAACCTCTTCCCGGCAGCCTGAAGAAGAAGCCCCTTACATCAAGCCGGCTTCGCGGATCTTGGCCTTCAGCGACTCGCGATCGTAGGGTTTCAGCACGTAGTCGTTCGCGCCCATGGTAATCGCGCGCGCCATCTCCATCTTGTCATTCTCGGTGGCGCAAAAGAGGATATAAGGCCGCTTCTTCTTGAACACCGGTCGGAACGACTGGAGGAATTCCATGCCGCCCATGACAGGCATATGCCAGTCGAGCAGGATCATCTCCGGCAATCCGAGCTCGCACGTATCGAGCGCTTCCTGGCCGTTCGCGACCTCGATCGCCTCGAAATCGAGGTTATTCATGATGCGGCGCGCGACCTTGCGGATGACTTCGGAATCCTCGACGATCAGACACGTTTTCATGCGTTCGATCCAGGTTAGGCGGCAGCTGCGGCGCCGCGGTGCGCAGGAGGAATCACTGCAGCCCAGCGGCGGTACGACGCCACTGTGCGTAACAACCGTTAACAATTTCCTGCGGATCGGGACGCTGCCTCACATTAGGGCAGGCTGTGCGCGGAACACCCGAAAACCGGAGCGGAAAATGGAGCGCAACCTTGCGCGAAACTGACGCCGCAACCGCGCGCGACAGCGCCATCTGCCAGGCCTGCGGCGCCTGTTGCGCCCACTCGCGCGAGTGGCCACGCTTCACGCTCGAAGACGATGCCGAGATCGACCTGATACCATCGGCGCTGATCGACGACAGCCAGTCCCGGATGCGCTGCGAGGGCGACCGCTGCGCGGCACTCAGCGGCGAGATCGGCACTGCCACCGCGTGTACGATCTATGCTGTGCGCCCACTGGTGTGCCGCGACTGTGTCCCTGGCGACGACGCGTGCTCGATCGCCCGGGCCGCGCGTGGCATGGCGCCGATCGTCTCCCCGGCGTCGCAGTGATTCAGGTTTTGGCCGGTGGCGCGGGCGGTGGCGGCGGCGGCGCGGCCTTCTCGTCACCTGGCAGCACGTAATCGACGCCTTCCCATGGGCTCTCGAAATCGAAGGTGCGGAATTCCTGCGTCAGGCGCACCTTGTCGTAGACGACGCGCTTCAGCTCATCATCGTAGCGAACCTCGACGTAGCCCGAGAGCGGGAAGTCCTTGCGCAGCGGGTAGCCCTCGAAGCCATAATCGGTCAGCAGCCGGCGCAGGTCGGGATGGCCGGAGAACGGCATCCCGTACATGTCGTAGGCTTCCCGCTCATACCAGTTGGCGGCGGGGAAGACGTCGACCACGCTCGGCACCGGCGTCGTCTCGTCGGTCTCGAGCGTCACGCGAATGCGCTGGTTCTGGCGCACCGACAGCAGATGATAGACGACGTCGAAGCGGCGCTCGCGCGCCGGATAGTCGACGCCGCAGATGTCGATCAGAACTTCGAACTGGCAGCGCGAGTTGTCGCGCAGGAACGTGAGCGCCGGCACGATCTGCTCGCGCGGCACAACGATCGTCAGCTCGCCATGGGACATGCGCGCGCCGACCAGCAGTTCGCCGATGCCGGCAGCGATGTGCTCATTGAGCTCGACCAACGCCTCGTCTGCGCTCTGCATCTCAATTCCAACGCTCGCCCAATTCTTACCGCTCGATGGTGCCGGTGCGCCGGATCTTCTTCTGCAGCAGCAGAATGCCATAGAGCAGCGCTTCCGCGGTCGGCGGGCAGCCCGGCACGTAGATATCGACCGGCACGATCCGGTCGCAGCCGCGCACCACGGCATAGCTGTAGTGATAGTAGCCGCCGCCGTTGGCGCACGAGCCCATCGAGATCACGTAGCGCGGCTCCGGCATCTGGTCGTAGACCTTGCGCAGCGCCGGCGCCATCTTGTTGGTCAGCGTGCCGGCGACGATCATCACGTCGGACTGGCGGGGCGACGCCCGCGGCGCGAAGCCGAAGCGCTCGACATCGTAGCGCGGCATCGACGCCTGCATCATCTCGACGGCGCAGCAGGCAAGGCCGAACGTCATCCACATCAGCGAGCCGGTGCGCGCCCAGTTGATCAGGTCATCGGTGGTGGTGACGAGGAAACCCTTGTCGGCGAGCTCGTTCGAAAGTTCGGTGAAGCCGCGATCGCCGGGCTTGGCGATGCCGCCGCTGCCGTCGCCGGGGCGGTCGAAGAGGACAGGGCCTGTGCGGTACGATCAATCCCATTCCAGCGCTCCCTTGCGCCACTCGTAGACGAAGCCGACGGTCAGAACGCCGAGGAACACCATCATCGACCAGAAGCCGAACGCGCCGACCTCCTTGAAGGCCACCGCCCAGGGAAAGAGGAAGGCGACCTCAAGATCGAAGATGATGAACAGGATGGCGACCAGGTAGAAGCGCACGTCGAACTTCATGCGGGCATCGTCGAACGCGTTGAATCCGCACTCGTAGGCCGAGACCTTCTCGGGGTCGGGATTGCGCACGGCAACCAGGAACGGCGCGATCATCAGCGCCAGCCCGATGAAGAGCGCGACGCCGATGAAAACGGCGATCGGCAGATAGTCCATCAGCAGGTTCGGCATCGGCCCGTTCCGGATGACTGTGTGAGCATGGTCGGGCGGCTCGCCAACGTCTCTGGGGTAGTTAGCGCAGGCGGCCGGGGCGCGCAAGGTCAAGAAGAAAGGGCCGCCTTGCGGCGGCCCTTTCGGTAGTTGTGTCACGTCAGTCAGGCGTGGATCAGCAGATCAGAAGCGGATCCGGGTGCCGGCGAGTGAACACGTGGAGGTCTCGGCCGGATGGGCCGGATTGGCCACAGTACCCGCTCAGCGAGTAGTTCTTGTAGGCCAGCCAGAATTCCATGGCCGCCGCATCGACGTGCTGCACGATGCCAACGCCCCAATGCGTTCAGCTTGTCGCTCCTGGGTGCGTGTCGACGAACAGTGTCCTGCGACGACGCCCTTCCACTCGCTGTACTCGCCGTAGAACACCGTGTCGCCGAGACCAGTGAAGTTCCGGGCGACACCGGCCGACAGGTAGAAGAAGCTCGAGTCGAAGCTGCACCGGCCGCGATACGTCGGCGCCTGATCGTGTCACGCCAGCCAGCCGCACCCGTGAAGAACAGGCCCGTCGGCATGTGACGGATCGACAGCGAACCCGCGAGCTGCTCGATCTTCTTTTCGCAGTTCGCGGTACAGGCGGAGCCAGCGCCGGCGTGCCACGTTGACTCGGTGCGGACGCTGTAGGCGAGGCGGCTGGCGATCCGGACGCCGTTGAACTCGCCGGAGTAGCGGCCTTCCACATCCCAGTAGTTGTCCTCACCGACCGAGGCACCGAGCGAGAAGCCGGCAAGCGTCGGGGTGCGGTACTGGATGTGCTCGTTGCGGGTCATTCAGCCAGTCGCCCGTGCCCTGGAAGAAGTTGCCCCAGGTCGCGTTCGGAATGACAGCGCCATTGGCCTGCCCGATCTGGAACGCGGCCGAATGCAGGAACACGCCGTTGGACGCCGCCATGCCCTTGCCGGACAGGTCGACGAGGATCGAGTTGTTCGCTGCGTTCGAACCATGGCCGATCGAGATGCGGCCAAGGCGGCTGTGCTCGATCCACACCATGGCTTCACGGAGGCTGTGGCCTGGCCGCAGCGCGCCGAGATGCGTCGCCATCCGTTGCTCTGGTTCACGCCGCTGCTGGAGCTGGCGAAGGCCTGCATCTCGTAGAGGAAGCCGGCAGTGACTTCAGGCGAGATCTTGGCCGTACCCAGGAAACGCCAGCGCGAGTTCGACGGAGTTCGGACCCGATGACGTACATATCCTTCTTGATGCCGTCGTCCCAGAACAGCAGCTTCCTCGAGATCTGGCCCGAGATGGTGAGCGAGACCTTGCGGTTGCCCTTGCGTGCTGTCGTCGCCTCGAGTTCGGCAATGCGTTCCTCGAGGTCGGCGCAGCAGTTGCCACCGAGATCTGCGGCGTTCGCGGAGCTCACGCCCACGACCAGTGCAGCTACGGCGGCCATCGAAATGCGACTGAGTGTCGTCATCGATCCCCCATTCATGTGTCTAGTGCTCCATTGTTCGGTGCTTCCAGCGAGGAAGCAGAGTGCGCAGCCCGGCGGCTGGCGGTTCACGTTTCATCGGGACCGCACGCACGCGCCTCAAGCGCACGCCGTCACGAGGAAACGCGAGTGAAAGGACGCGGTACTGACTGGGGTACGCGGTCTGCGGCTGGACCAAAGAGCGCCGGGCTTGCTTCCTGCGCTGCGACCCGGAGGGCGTGGAACACGTCCACTCGACCGGATCACCTTCCTGAGACCTCAACGGGAGGACTCGCCGCACAACTCGACTGATGATTGACGTGTATGTTTCGGCGCCATTCGGGTCTAACAACCTGGAGTTGAAACCACCTTGACGCGGGCCTGCGACGTTCGTAATGCGTCACAATGTGACCTGAACGACACGCATTTCAGGGGCGAGACTCGAAATATCACCAACACGTTAAGCGATGGCGACGTAGACCGCGCGCAGAGACACACCGTGCCGAACCACCTGCGCGAACAGGCCAGCAACCCAACAGCCCGCACTGTCTCCTGGCGCACCGGTCCACGGCACCACTTGCGCGTTCAGTGCGAAGAGATGCGACCCATCGCGGTCGCATGGTCGGCCATCGCGATCCATTCAGCCATGAATGCGCGGCATCGACGCAACCGGGCAGCGCGATCGGCGGTTCAGCAGAAGATGCCGCATTCCGTCATGACGCAGTGCCCGCGCCGATGCTATGGCCGAACACGGGCATCGCGATCCAAGCACTGGCCAAACCATCGCAGGTGTTGCATCCTGCCAAGAGCCTGCGGGCTTCCTCTGCGATCAGACATATGGGAGACGAGACGGCGCGCCCTGGCCAACTCGGACGCTCGCGCCGACGCCGCTTCCCGATCCGACCCTTGCGCTTTGCCAATTCACATCGAGAACCGACAGGAGACGCTGACGATGACCTTCAAACTGCCAGAGCTGCCCTATGCCTATGATGCGCTCGCTCCCTTTATGTCGAAGGAAACGCTGCGAGTTCCACCACGACAAGCATCACCTAGCCTATGTCGACAACGGCAACAAGTTCGCCGGCCCCGGCACCAAATACGACGGCAAGAGCATCGAGGACATCTGCAAGGAGGCGTTTGCCGCCAAGGACGCGCCGGTGATCAACAACATCGGCCAGCACTACAACCACCTCCACTTCTGGCAGTGGATGAAGAAGGGCGGCGGCGGCAACAAGCTGCCCGGCAAGCTGCAAAAGCTGGTCGACGAGATCGGCGGCTACGACAAGGTGCGCGCCGACTTCATTGCGGCCGGCGTCGGCCAGTTCGGTTCGGGCTGGGCATGGCTCGCCGTCAAGGGCGGCAAGCTCGAAGTGCATGAAGACGGCCAACGGCGAGAACCCGCTGATGTACGGCGCCAAGCCGATCCTCGGCGTCGACGTGTGGGAACACAGCTACTACATCGACTATCGCAACGCGCGGCCGAAGTACCTCGAAGCCTGGTTCGACAACCTCGTGAACTGGGGTCACGTCGAGAAATGGTCGGCTAAGCCTGCGACGCCAGCAACGATCGAAATCAAGAAAGGCCCCGTCTCGCGACGGGGCCTTTTTTTATTTCACCCTCTCCCCGCAAGCGGGGGAGAGGGAACTAACGTAGCGATCGAAGATCGCGAGGTGAGAACGCGACCGCGAGGCAGCCCCACGGCGCCAGTAGCCGAAGGCGTTGCGGACCGCGGCTAACCAAGCGACCGCGGCAAGCAAGCTAATGCGCGAGCACCGCCAGCAGCAGCAGCGCCACGATGTTGGTGATCTTGATCATCGGGTTGACGGCCGGGCCGGCGGTGTCCTTGTAGGGATCGCCGACCGTGTCGCCGGTGACCGAGGCCTTGTGCGCCTCCGAGCCCTTCATGTGCTTCACGCCGTCCTTGTCGACGAAGCCGTCCTCGAACGCCTTCTTGGCGTTGTCCCAGGCGCCGCCGCCGGCGGTCATCGAGATGGCGACGAACAGGCCGTTGACGATCACGCCGAGCAGCATGGCGCCGAGCGCCGCGAAGGCGTGGCCGGTGCCGGCGATCCACTTGATGACGAAGAAGCACGACGATCGGCGACAGCACCGGCAGCAGCGACGGGACGATCATCTCCTTGATCGCCGCCTTGGTCAGCAGGTCGACGGCGCGGGCATAGTCGGGCTTCTCGGTGCCCTTCATGATGCCCGGCTTCTCCTTGAACTGCCGGCGCACCTCCTCGACGATCGAGCCGGCCGCGCGGCCGACCGCCGTCATGGCGATGCCGCCGAACAGGTAGGGCAGCAGGCCGCCGAACAGCAGGCCGACCACGACGTAGGGGTTCGACAGCGAGAAGTCGACCGCCAGGTTGTGGAACATCGAGCCCGGCTTGGCGCTGGCTGATGAAGTACTTCAGGTCCTCGTTGTAGGCGGCAAACAGCACCAGCGCGCCGAGGCCGGCCGAGCCGATGGCATAGCCCTTGGTGACCGCCTTGGTGGTGTTGCCGACCGCGTCGAGCGCGTCGGTGGTCTTGCGGATCTCCTTCGGCAGGCCCGCCATCTCGGCGATGCCGCCGGCGTTGTCGGTGACCGGGCCGAAGGCGTCGAGCGCGACGACCATGCCGGCCAGCGCCAGCATCGTCGTCACCGCGATGGCGATGCCGAACAGGCCGGCCAGCTTGAAGGTGACGATGATGCCGGCGATGATGATCAGCGCCGGCAGCGCCGTCGACTCGAGCGAGACGGCGAGGCCCTGGATGACGTTGGTGCCGTGGCCGGTGACCGACGCCTGGCTGATCGAGCGCACCGGGCGGTAGCCGATGCCGGTGTAGTACTCGGTGACGACGATGATGGCCGCCGTCACGACGAGGCCGACGACGCCGCACCAGAAGAGATCCATGCCGGTGAACGACGAAGCCGTTCGAGCCGTGAAGACGCGTGCCCATGCCGAGCAGGCTGCTCGGTGAGCGGATAGAGCGCGATCAGCGACAGGACGCCGGTGGCGATGATGCCCTTGTAGAGCGCGCCCATGATCGAGTTGTTGGCGCCGAGGCTTGACGAAGAAGGTGCCGATGATCGAGGTGACGACGCAGACGCGCGCAGATGGCCAGCGGATAGAGCATCAGGCTCGTCGACGACGGGCTGGCCGGCGAAGTAGATCGAGGCGAGCACCATGGTGGCGACGACCGTCACCGCGTAGGTCTCGAACAGGTCGGCGGCCATGCCGGCGCAGTCGCCGACGTTGTCGCCGACGTTGTCGGCGATGGTCGCGGGGTTGCGCGGATCGTCCTCGGGAATGCCGGCCTCGACCTTGCCGACGAGATCGCCGCCGACGTCGGCGCCCTTGGTGAAGATGCCGCCGCCGAGACGGGCGAAGATCGAGATCAGCGAGGCGCCGAAGCCGAGCGCGACGAGCGCGTCGATGACCGTGCGGCTGGTCGGTGCGTAGCCCATGCCGGCGGTCAGGATGGCGTAGTAGACGGCGACGCCGAGCAGCGCGAGGCCGGCGACCAGCATGCCGGTGACGGCGCCGGCGCGGAAGGCCATCGACAGGCCGTCGCCGAGCGACTACGGTCGAGGCCTGGGCGGTGCGCACGTTGGCGCGCACCGAGACCATGCATGCCGATGAAGCCGGCGATGCCGGAGAGCACGGCGCCGATCAGGAAGCCGATGGCGACCAGCCAGCCGAGCAGCAGCCCGACGAGGATGAAGATCGACACGCCGGCGATGGCGATGGTCGTGTACTGGCGCGGAGGTAGGCCTGGGCGCCTTCCTGGATCGCGCGGCGATCTCCTGCATGCGCGCGTTGCCGGCGTCGGCCGCCATCACCGCGCGAATGGTGAAGGCGCCGTAGGCGAGCGACAGCAGGCCACAGACGATGATGGCCCACAAGATGGACTGCATGGGTAGAGTGCTCCCCGTTGGTCAGATGCCCCGACTGGGCGTAGAAAGAACGTCGCAGCGTCGATGGCGACACGACAAAAGGCCCGCCGTCCCTACGGGCCCGGTCAGGATTTGCGGGCGGACCATGCCAAAACAGGTGCGCGGTTGCAACATGCAATGCCACGTCTTTCGTCTCAGATGCACGGAATTGGCGCCGCACCCCTCGGCGCGGGCGCGATTGCCAAGCGGGTGCGTTCGCCCGGAACCGAACGCACGCTGGTGAAAGCGTCCTGAGATATCAGCGCTTGGCGGCGCCGACCGTCGTTGCCGCGCCGCCGGTCGCGGTGCGGCCGCCGTCGACCACGTACTGGGCGCCGGTCACGCCCGCTCGCGAGGTCGGAGCACAGGAACAGCACCATATTGGCGATCTCGTCGGCGCGTCGCGTAGCGCCCCATGCGGGATGGACGCCTGATAGCGGGCGCTCACCGCCTCGGCGTCGTCGGGATTGATCATGCGCCTCGATCGCATGGATCATCCGCGTGTCGACCGGTCCCGGGCAGACCGCGTTGACGCGGATGCCCTGCCGCGCCACCTCGCCGGAGACCGATTTGGTCAGCCCGATCACTGCGTGCTTGGACGCCACATAGGGCCCGAGGCCCGGCGTTCCCGATGAGGCCGGCGACCGACGCCGTGTTGACGATGGCGCCGCGGCCCTGCGCGATCATGACCGGCAGAACATGGCGCAGGCCGAGGAACACGCCTTTCACATTGACCCCGATCACGGCGTCGAACACGTCCTCGTCGTATTCGGCGATCGGCGTGACCTTGCCCTCGATGCCGGCATTGTTGAAGAAGCAGTCGATCCGGCCGTAGGCGTCGACCGCGGCCTTGACGTAGCGCGCGACGTCACCGGATTTCGTCACATCGGCGCCGACGCCGAGCGCCGTCCCGCCCTGCTGCTGGATCGTCTGCGCCGTCCGCGCGACGCCCTCGGCATCGCGATCGACGGCGACGACCTTGGCGCCGCGAGCGGCAAAGGCAAGGGCGGTGGCGCGGCCGATCCCGTTCGCGGCCCCGGTGACGATGGCGACTTGGCCAGTGAAATCCATGGTGCGTCCTCTCCCGATAATTGGCGGTGCCTCGACCGGGCACCTGCGAGCATCACGTTCGCAGCGCCGGTGCCGTCCGTCAATGCGGGCCACGCTGCCGAAGGCGGCCGCAAACGTGGCCAAAGGCCGCCAGGCGCATGCCCGGTCTTAACCAACGCTCGGGGCCCGCATGGCGCGCATCCGCCGACCCATCTACGACATATTTCGACCATGGGGGCGTGGTCGGATAACGTCACTGCACGGATCTGTTCATACGTACGACGACGGGGGACTATCATGTTCACGCGTAACGGGACCACACCCAAAGGCTCAGCAGAACCCCAGAGAGTGGATGCGCTGCGGCTGCAGTCGGTGACACCGATGCCGGCCGGGCGCAGCCCCGGCGAGCCACCGCCACCGCCGCCGCACCAGAGCCAGGTCCATTCTCACGCCGAGACGGTGATACCGACCACGCGGCCGGTTTCCGATGGCTCCAACACCGGCATCTCGATCATCGGGCGTGACCTCACGATCATCGGCCAGGGCCTGCGCATCATCTCCAAGGGCAAGATCCGCGTCGAAGGCGAGATCCAGGGCGATGTGCTCGGCACCGAAGTCATCATCGGCGATGTCGGCAAGGTGACAGGCGTCGTCTCGGCCGAGACGATCACGGTGTTCGGCTCGATCATGGGCACGATCCGCGGCGTGCGGGTGCTGCTCGAGGCCGGCGCCAAGGTCGAAGGCGATGTGCATCATCAGACGCTCAGCGTCGATGAAGGCGCACAGCTCGAAGGCCGCGTGCGCCGCGCCGAGGATGCGTCGGAACTCAAGCCCGACCTCTCGGATGGTGGAGTGGCTAGCTAAGCTTTTTGCCGCGGACGCGAACGCTTCGCCTATTTGCGCCGCGGACCGTCCAACGGTCGCCTTCGGCCTACTGGCGCCGCGGGTCGTACCCCACCGCGTCGCGATTCTCACCTCGCGGTCTTCGAGCCGCTACCAGATGTACTTTGTTTGGCGCGGGGCTCGCCGAGGTGCACCGGCGACGCCGGCTGTCGCGTCCGCGGCAAGAAGAAGCGCGGACCGCGGCAAACAAGAAACCAGCCCCGCACCTTTGAGACTTGACAGTAGCCGCACGCCGGATCGCTTATTGCGCGAGCATTCGGCCCCTGCTTCCACGGATCAAGCCTCTCCATGACCAAGCCGCTCCTGTTCACGCCGCTCGCGATCCGCGATGTGACGTTCAAGAACCGCATCGTCATCGCCCCGATGGCCACCTATTCGGCGATCGACGGCCTCGCGCAGGACTGGCACTTCGCCCATCTCGGGCGCTTCGCCCTCGGCGGCGCCGGCTGCGTCGTGGTCGAGGCGACGGCGGTGACCGACCACGGCCGCATCACCAACGGCGACGTCGGCATCTGGTCGGCGGCGCACATCCCGCCGCTGAAACGCATCGCCGATTTCATGAAGGCGCAGGGCGTGATCCCGGCGATCCAGCTCGCCCACGCCGGCCGCAAGGGCGCCATGCAGCGCCCGTGGTACGGCAACGGCGCGCTGACGGCCGAGGATTTCGCGCGCGGCGAGAAAGCCTGGCCAACCGTCTCCGCCACCGCCGAGCCGATGGCGCCGGGCCACATCGTCCCCCATTCGATGAGCCCCGACGAGACTCGGCCAGCTCGTGCAGCACTGGGCCGAGGCCGCCAAGCGCGCGGTCGAAGCCGGCTTCGAGATGATCGAGATCCACAACGCGCACGGCTATCTCGTCCACCAGTTCCTGTCGCCGCTGTCGAACAAGCGCAACGACGCCTATGGCGGCGACTTCGCCGGCCGCACGCGCTTTCCGCTCGAGATCGCCGAAGCCATCCGCAAGGTGATCCCCAAGGGAATGCCGCTGTTCCTGCGCGTTTCGGCCGTGGACGGCATCGACGGCGGCTGGACCATGGACGACACCGTCGCCTACGCCAAGGAGCTCAAGACGCGCGGCGTCGACGTCATCGATTGCTCGTCCGGCGGCCTCGTCGGCTCGGCGACGGCCGCGCGCATCAAGCGCACCTGGGGGTTCCAGGTGCCCTACGCCGAGCGCGTGCGCCGCGAGGCCGGAATCATGTCGATGGCGGTCGGCCTGATCGTCGATCCCGCCCACGCCGAGGACATCCTCCAGAAGGGCCACGCCGACCTCATCGCCATCGCGCGCGAGGCGCTGGTCAATCCGTGCTGGCCGCAGATGGCCGAGGTCGCGCTCGGCCGCCCGATGACCGAGGCGCTGGACGACTGGACCGTGCAATACGGCTGGTGGCTGAAACACCGCGAGCGGTCGATCGCGGACATCCGCGCCGACGAGGCCGCCGCCCGCAAAGGCTTGAAACGTGCATCGGGATCAACAGAGCAAACGGCAGGGAGCTGACGCCATGAAACTGATGATGTTCAAGAAGGGTGCCGGATCCGCGCTCGGCGTTGTCGAGGGAGCCAGCGTGATCGACGTTTCCTCGGTCGGAACGCTCCAGGATGTCATCGCGGGCGGGGCTTCCGCGCTCGCGGCCGTCAAGGCGGCGGCCGCCAAGGGCGCCAAAGCAGCCACTCGCGTCGGTCAAAGCCGCGCTCCCGATCGCGCGGCCCGGAAAATTCCTCTGCATCGGCCTCAACTACGCACTTCACGCCGCTGAAGGCGGGCACGCGACGCCGACCTATCCCGCCCTGTTTCCCCGCTTCCCCTCCTCGCTCGTCGCGGCCGGCGAGCCGGTGATCCGCCCCAAGGTCTCGATCCAGCTCGACTACGAGTGCGAGCTGACGATCGTCATCGGCAAGGGCGGCCGCCATATCCCGGAGGCCAAGGCGCTCGACCACGTGTTCGGTTATACGTTGTTCAACGACGTCTCCGTGCGCGATTTCCAGCGCAAAGGCGCGCAGTGGACGCCGGGCAAGAACTTTGACGGCACCGGCCCGCTCGGGCCCGTCGTCGTCACTGCCGACGAACTGCCGCCCGGCGCGTCGGGCCTGCGCATCCAGACCCGCGTCAATGGCGAGGTCATGCAGGACAGCAATACGTCCGACATGATCTTCTCCACCGCGCGCATCATCGCGATCCTCTCGGAGTTCATGACGCTGGAAGCCGGGCGACCTCATCGCCACCGGCACGCCGTCCGGCGTTGCGCACGCGAGGAAGCCGCCGGCGTGGATGAAAGCCGGCGACAAGGTCGCGGTGGAAGTCGAGAAGATCGGCGTGCTCGAAAACCCGATCGTCGACGAGGCGTAAGCCCCGCATCGGCATTCTGCGATCATGTTCCTGGACATTCGCCAGGAACATGCGGGCTGCGGCAGATCAGGCCTAGCATAGTCGCGGCGCACCACGGTAAAGAGTGCGGCAAACCTGTGGCGCTCCGCCCGGCCGCGCCTGCCGCCTCCTTGCGGGATAGGAGCCGAATGCCCAAGAAACTGATCATCGACGGCACCGAAATCGAGGTCGAGGACGGCATCACGCTGATCCAGGCGTGCGAGCAGGCCGGCGTCGAAATTCCGCGGTTCTGCTACCACGAGCGCCTCTCCATCGCCGGCAACTGCCGCATGTGCCTCGTCGAAGTCGTCGGCATGCCGAAGCCGCAGGCCTCCTGCGCCCTCGGCGTCAACGATCTTCCGCCCAACCGCGACGGCACCCCCAAGGTCATCAATACCCGCTCGCCGATGGTCAAGAAGGCGCGCGAAGGGGTGATGGAATTCCTGCTGATCAACCACCCGCTCGACTGTCCGATCTGCGACCAGGGCGGCGAATGCGATCTCCAGGACCAGGCGATGGCGTTCGGCAAGGGCGGCACGCGCTATCACGAGAACAAGCGCGCCGTCGACGAGAAGTACCTGGGACCGCTCATCAAAACGATGATGACGCGATGTATCCAGTGTACCCGCTGCGTCCGCTTCATGACGGAAGTGGCGGGCGTCGAGGAACTCGGCGCGATCGGCCGCGGCGAGGACATGGAGATCACGACATACCTCGAGCAGGGGATGATGTCGGAGCTCTCGGCCAACGTCGTCGACCTGTGCCCGGTCGGCGCGCTGACCCATCGCCCATGGGCCTTCAATGCGCGCCCCTGGGAGATGCGCAAGACCGAATCGATCGACGTGATGGACGCGCTCGGCGCCGCGATCCGCGTCGACACCCGCGGCCGCGAAGTGATGCGCATCCTGCCGCGCAACAACGACGCCGTGAACGAAGAGTGGATCACCGATAAGTCGCGCCACGTCGCCGATGGCCTGCGGACCCAGCGGCTCGACCAGCCCTATCTGCGGCGCAGCGGCCGGCTCGAGCCCGCGACCTGGGCCGAGGCGCTGTCCGTCGTCGCCGGCAAGCTCAAATCGACGCCGCCCGAGCGCATCGGCGCCATCGCCGGCGATCTCGCGGGCGCCGAGGAGATGTTCGCGCTGAAGTCGCTGCTGGCGGCGCGCGGCGTCACCAATCTCGACTGCCGCCAGGACGGCGCCAAGCTCGATCCGGCACTCGGCCGCGCGAGCTACCTGTTCAACGCCACCATCGAGGGCATCGAGCAGGCCGACGCGATCCTGCTGATCGGCACCAATCCGCGCGTCGAATCGGCCGTCCTCAACGGCCGCATCCGCAAGCGCTGGCGCCAGGGCGGCATCAGCATCGGCCTCGTCGGCGAAGCCGCGGACCTGACCTACGGCTGCGACCACCTCGGCACCGGGCCCGACACGCTGCAGGAAATCGCGGAGGGCAAGAACGCCTTCGCCGGCGTCCTCCGACAGGCGCAGCATCCGCTCATCATCGTCGGCATGGGCGCGGCGGCGCGGCCCGACGGCGCAGCCGTCCTCGCACTAGCGGCCAAGATCGCGCTCGACGCCAACGCCGGCAAAACCGCCGGCTGGAACGCCTTCAACATCCTCCACACCGCGGCCGCGCGCGTCGCCGGCCTCGATCTCGGTTTCGTCCCCGGCAAGGACGGCCTCGACGTCGCCGGCATGATGGCTGCCGCCAGCGAGGGCCGCCTCGACGTCCTCTATCTCCTCGGCGCCGACGAAATCGACATGAGCCAAGCTCGGCAGCGCCTTCGTGATCTACCAGGGCAGCCACGGCGATGCCGGCGCCCACCGCGCCGACGTCATCCTGCCGGGCGCCGCCTACACCGAGAAGGACGCGATCTACGTCAATCTCGAGGGCCGCGCCCAGATGACCGCCAAGGCCGCGTTCCCGCCGGGCGAGGCGCGCGAGGATTGGACGATCCTGCGCCAGCTTTCAGCGCTGATGGATGCGACGCTGCCGTTCGACACGATCGGCGCGCTTCGCACCCTGATGGTCAAGGCGGCGCCGGCGCTCGCGGCTCTCGACACGGTGATGCCGGCCGCGATGAGCGGCGTCGAGCGCCTCGCCGCGCTCAAGGGAAAACTCGGCACCGAGCCGTTCGCGGCATCGGTACGCGACTTCTACACGACCAATCCGATCGCCCGCGCCTCGGCGATCATGGCCGAGCTGTCGGCCATCAAGGCGGGCGACGGCCGCATACGCGCGGCGGCGGAATAAGGCGGGTCAACGACGCATGTTTCCGACGACCTTCGACACCTGGTGGGACTATGCGCTGTGGCTCGCGCTGACGGTCGGCGCCAGCCTGCTGCTGCTCGTGACGCTGCTGATCATCGTCGCCTTCCTGCTGCTGATGGACCGCAAGGTCTGGGCGGCGGTGCAGCTCCGCCGCGGCCCCAACGTGGTCGGCCCCTTCGGGCTCCTGCAATCCTTCGCGGATCTCCTGAAATTCGTGCTGAAGGAGCCGGTGATCCCGGCCGGCGCCGACAAGGGCGTGTTCCTGCTCGCCCCACTCGTCACCGCGGTACTGGCGCTCGCCGCCTGGGCCGTCATTCCGGTCGGCAAGGGCATCGTCATCTCCGACCTCAACGTCGGCATCCTCTACCTGTTCGCGATCTCCTCGCTCGGCGTCTACGGCGTCATCATGGGCGGGTGGGCGTCGAACTCGAAGTACCCGTTCCTGGGCGCGCTCCGGTCGGCGGCGCAGATGGTCTCCTACGAGGTCTCGATCGGCTTCGTGATCATCACCGTGCTGCTGCTGGTCGGCTCGCTCAACATGAGCGCGATCGTCATCTCGCAGCAGACCGGCATCGGCACCCGCATGGGCCTGCCGAACTCGTTCCTCGACTGGAACTGGCTGGTGCTGTTCCCGATGTTCGTCGTCTTCTTCATCTCGGCGCTGGCCGAGACCAACCGGCCGCCGTTCGATCTCCCCGAAGCGGAATCGGAACTCGTCGCCGGCTTCATGGTCGAGTATTCGTCGACCCCCTATCTCCTCTTCATGCTCGGCGAGTACGTGGCCATCGTCACCATGTGCGCGCATGACGACGATCATGTTCCTCGGCGGCTGGCTGCCGCCGATCGATCACTGGCTGCTCAACTGGATTCCGGGACCGATCTGGTTCCTGCTGAAGGTCACGTTCGTCTTCTTCATGTTCGCGATGGTGAAGGCGATCGTGCCGCGCTATCGCTACGACCAGCTCATGCGCCTCGGCTGGAAGGTGTTCCTGCCGCTGTCGCTGGCGATGGTGGTGGTGGTGGCGGCTGTTCTCCACTTCGGGAGGGTCGCGGCATGACCAACGATACCACGCCCGTTATCGCGCTCCTTCCACGAGGCCGATCATGAGTGTTGCCCACGGCGTCAAATCGCTGTTCCTCAAGGAGTTCGTCTCGGCGTTCTTCCTTGCCATGCGCTACTTCTTCAAGCCCAAGTCGACGCTCAACTATCCCTTCGAGAAAGGCCCGCTGAGCCCGCGCTTTCGCGGCGAGCACGCGCTGCGCCGCTATCCGAACGGCGAAGAGCGCTGCATCGCCTGCAAGCTGTGCGAGGCGATCTGCCCGGCCCAGGCGATCACCATCGAGGCCGGCCCGCGCCGCAACGACGGCACGCGGCGCACGACGCGCTACGACATCGACATGGTGAAGTGCATCTACTGCGGCCTCTGCCAGGAGGCATGCCCGGTCGACGCGATCGTCGAGGGTCCGAACTTCGAGTTCGCCACCGAGACGCGCGAAGAACTCTACTATGACAAGGCGCGGTTGCTCGCCAACGGTGACCGCTGGGAACGCGAGATCGCGAAGAACCTGGCGCTCGATGCGCCCTACAGATAGTCGGCGGTGAGGATCGACGGATGGCACTGACGGCCCTGTTCTTCTACCTGTTCGCGGGCGTCACCGTGATGTCCGGGCTGCTGGTCATCGTCGCGCGCAATCCCGTCCACGCCGTGCTGTGGCTGATCCTCGCGTTCTTCAATGCGGCCGGCCTGTTCGTGCTGCTCGGCGCCGAGTTCCTGGCGATGATCCTGGTCGTCGTCTACGTCGGCGCCGTCGCAGTGCTGTTCCTGTTCGTCGTCATGATGCTCGACGTCGACTTCGCGGAACTGCGCGCCGGCTTCATCAAGAATGCGTCGGTCGGCGCGCTGGTCGGCCTCGTCCTGCTCGTCGAGCTGATCGCGGTCCTCGGCTATCGGGTCATCGGCGGCGCAGTGAGTGGGGCCGTCCGCGCCGCGCCCGCTCCGGCGCCCGGCTCGGGCATCACCAATACCGAGGCGATCGGCCGGCTGCTCTATACGAAATACGTCTATTTCTTCCAGGGCGCGGGCCTGATCCTGCTGGTGGCCATGATCGGCGCCATCGTGCTGACGCTGCGCCACAAGGAAGGCGTGCGCCGCCAGTCGATCTCGGCGCAGAACGCGCGCACGCCGGCGATGGCGATCGAGGTCGTCACGCTGGCGCCCGGGCAATCGATCATACCGGGCCGGGAGCGGCAGGGATGAAAAACGGCCTCGATCGGAAAAACGGCGAAGAGCCCCACGACCCCTCGAACGTGGTGTCGTTCAAGGATGCCCGTGCACGCGCCGCCGAGAAGGCCCGCGAGCGCGCCAGGACGGGCGCTGCCAAGCCAGACCGCGACGGCGGCAGGCCGCGCATCACGCTCGGCCAATGGATCGTCGGCGGGCTATTCATGCTGCTGGCGATCGGGGGGGCGATCGCTCTGGTCAGGCCGTTCGTCAAGGGCGCCGGCATCGCAAGCGGGTTGGGGATCGGCTGATGGACATCGGACTGGGGCATTACCTCACGGTCGCGGCGTGCCTGTTCACGCTCGGCATCTTCGGCATCTTCCTCAACCGCAAGAACGTGATCATCATCCTGATGTCGATCGAGCTGATGCTGCTCGCCGTGAACATCAACCTCGTCGCGTTCTCGAGCTTCCTCGGCGATCTCACCGGCCAGGTGTTCGCGCTGTTCGTGCTGACGGTCGCGGCAGCCGAAGCCGCGATCGGCCTCGCGATCGTCGTCGTCTATTTCCGCAACCGCGGCACCATCGCGGTTGAAGACATCAACATGATGAAGGGGTGAGCAGCGTGGAGGGGAGGGGTTCGAGTCGGATGTCGACGCATCTCCGTCGTTCGCCTGCCCCGACGCCGCGCGCGCCCGGGACCAACGCATGATCTATCAGGCCATCGTCTTTCTCCCGATCCTCGGCGCGCTGATCGCCGGCTTCTTCGGCCGCTTCATCGGCCCGCGGCCGTCCGAGCTCGTCACCTCGGGCGTTCCTGGTGCTCGCGGCGCTGCTGTCGTGGGTCGCCTTCTGGCAGGTCGGCATCGGCCACGCGACCGACAAGATCACGCTCATGCGGTGGGTCACGTCGGGTGACCTCGACGTCTCCTGGGCGATCCGGGTCGACACGCTGACCGCGGTCATGCTGGTCGTCGTCAACACCGTCTCCGCGCTCGTGCACGTCTATTCGATCGGCTACATGCACGAGGATCCGCACCGGCCGCGCTTCTTCGCCTACCTGTCGCTGTTCACCTTCGCCATGCTGATGCTGGTGACGGCCGACAACTTCCTCCAGCTCTTCTTCGGCTGGGAGGGCGTCGGGCTCGCGTCCTATCTGCTGATCGGCTTCTGGTATCAGAAGCCCGAGGCCAACGCGGCCGCCATCAAGGCCTTCATCGTCAACCGCGTCGGCGATTTCGGCTTCGCCCTCGGCATTTTCGGGATCTTCGTCGTCTTCGAGGGCACGATCGGCTTCGATGCCGTCTTCGCCGCCGCCCCGAGCAAGGCCACCGCGACGATGAGCTTCCTCGGCTACGAGGTCCATGCGCTGACGACGCTGTGCCTGCTGCTGTTCCTCGGCGCGATGGGCAAGTCGGCGCAGTTCCTGCTGCACACCTGGCTGCCGGACGCCATGGAAGGCCCGACGCCGGTCTCCGCCCTCATCCACGCCGCCACCATGGTGACCGCCGGCGTGTTCATGGTCGCGCGCCTGTCGCCGCTGTTCGAACTCGCGCCCACGGCCTTGCAGGTCGTGACGCTGGTCGGCGTCGTCACGGCGTTCTTCGCCGCCACCGTCGGCCTCGTCCAGAACGACATCAAGCGCGTCATCGCCTATTCGACGTGCTCGCAGCTCGGCTACATGTTCGCCGCCCTCGGCCTCGGCGCCTACTCGGCCGGCATCTTCCACCTCTTCACGCACGCCTTCTTCAAGGCGCTGCTGTTCCTCGGCGCCGGCTCGGTGATCCACGCCATGCACCACGAGCAGGACATGCGCCACATGGGCGGCCTGCGCTCAAAGATCCCGATCACCTGGGCGATGATGCTGATCGGCACGCTGTCGCTGACCGGCGTCGGCATTCCCCACCTCGCAGGCTTCGCCGGCTTCCACTCCAAGGACACCATCATCGAAGCCGCCTACGCCGGCCACACACCCTACAACTACGCCTTCTGGGTGCTCGTCCTCGCCGCCTTCATGACCTCGTTCTATTCCTGGCGGCTGATGTTCATGACCTTCTATGGCCGCACGCGCGCCGACCATCACACCTACGAGCACGCCCACGAGAGCCCCTACGTGATGCTGGTGCCGCTGTTCGTGCTCGCGACCGGCGCGGTCGTTGCCGGCTTCGTGTTCAAGGGCCTGTTCGTCGGCGACGGCTACAAGCTGTTCTGGGGCAAGGCGCATCTTCGAGGGCCCGAACAACCACATCATGCACGCGCTGCACGAGATCCCCGGCTGGGTCGGCTGGATGCCGTTCGTCGCCATGGCCGCCGGCTTCGCGCTCTCCTACGCCTACTACATCCACGCGCCATGGCTGCCCGAGGCGACCGCACGCGCCTTCCGCCCGCTCTACCTGTTCCTGCTCAACAAGTGGTACTTCGACGAGTTGTACGACTGGCTGTTCGTGCGGCCCGCGCGCGCGCTCGGCAGCTTCCTCTGGCGCAAGGGCGACGGCGCCGTGATCGACGGCACCATCGACGGCACCGCCGCCCGCGTCCTCGCGACCGCCAACAGCGTCGGCCGCCTGCAGACCGGCTTCATCTACCACTACGCCTTCGCCATGCTGATCGGGCTCGCGGCGCTGATCACCTGGTTCATGTTCGGCACGGGAGGCATCCGATGAGCCTCGCCGGCAACAGCCTGCTGTCCGTCGTCACCTTCCTGCCGGCGACGGTCGCGATCTTCATGTGCTTCCTCAATTCGGAAGCCAAGCAGAACGCCCGCTGGATCGCGCTGTGGACGACCCTGTTCACGTTCGCGCTGTCGCTGCTGGTGTGGATCAACTTCGATCCCGACCAACCCCGGCTTCCAGTTCGTCGAGGAGCGGGCGTGGCTCGGGCCTCTCAAATACAAGATGGGCGTCGACGGCATTTCGATGCTGTTCGTCGTGCTGACCGCGTTCCTGATGCCGCTGTGCATTCTCGCGAGCTGGGAAGCGATCGAGGATCGCGTCAAGGAGTACATGATCGCGTTCCTGGTGCTCGAGACGCTGATGATCGGCGTCTTCTGCGCGCTCGACCTCGTGCTCTTCTACGTCTTCTTCGAGGCCGGCCTGATCCCGATGTTCCTCATCATCGGCGTGTGGGGCGGCAAGCGGCGGGTCTACGCGAGCTTCAAGTTCTTCCTCTACACGCTGCTCGGCTCGGTGCTGATGCTGCTCGCCATGCTGGCGATGTACTGGCACGCCGGCACGACCGACATCCCGACGCTGCTCACCGCGAACTTCCCCGCAGACATGCAGTGGTGGCTGTGGCTCGCCTTCTTCGCCTCGTTCGCGGTCAAGATGCCGATGTGGCCGGTCCACACCTGGCTCCCCGACGCCCACGTCGAGGCGCCGACCGCCGGCTCGGTGATCCTCGCCGGCATCCTGCTGAAAATGGGCGGCTACGGCTTCCTGCGCTTCTCGCTGCCGATGTTCCCGATCGCGTCCGAGCAGTTCGCGCCGTTCGTGTTCGTGCTCTCGATCATCGCGATCATCTACACCTCGCTCGTCGCGCTCGCGCAGGAGGACGTGAAGAAGCTGATCGCCTATTCGTCGGTCGCCCACATGGGCTTCGTGACGATGGGCATCTTCACCTTCTCGCAGCAGGGCATCGACGGCGCCATCTTCCAGATGCTGTCGCACGGCATCGTCTCGGCGGCGCTGTTCCTCTGCGTCGGCGTCGTCTACGACCGGATGCACACGCGCGAGATCGCGGCCTATGGCGGCCTCGTCAGCCGAATGCCGATCTACGCGTTCTGCTTCATGATCTTCACGATGGCCAACGTCGGCCTGCCCGGCACCTCCGGTTTCGTCGGCGAGTTCCTGACGCTGCTCGCCGCCTTCAAGGCCAACACCTGGGTGGCGCTGTTTGCGACCACCGGCGTCGATCCTCTCGGCGGCCTACGCGCTGTTCCTCTACCGCCGCATGATCTTCGGCGTGCTCGAGAAGCCCAAGCTCAAGGCGATCGCCGACATGACCCCGCGCGAGATCGTCGTCATGGCGCCGCTCGTCATCCTGACGATCCTGTTCGGCTTCTATCCCGCGCCGATCCTGGACGTCACCGCGCAGTCGGTGAACCGGCTCGTCGCGAGCCACACCGCGGCACTCAAGAAATCCCGCGCCGACAACGCGCCCCGGGTGGTGATCGCGCCCTCGGGACTGCGCGAGACTGCCCCTCAGCCCGCGCGCTGATCGACGACGCAAAGAGGTTTGATCTGAGATGCCCGCGCTCGCACACTATGCCCCGCTGCTGCCCGAGCTGATCCTCGCGGTCGGGGCCATGACGCTGCTCATGCTCGGCGTGTTCCGCCCCGACACCAGCGTCGTGTCGACGCAGATCATGTGGCTGTCGATCCTCGTCATGGTCGCCGCCATCATCGCGATCGCGCTCGGCGCGGGGCGGATCGAACTCTTCGACGGCGCGTTCATCGTCGACCCCTTCGCGCGCTTCATGAAGATCCTCGTGCTCGTCGGCGCGATCGGCGCGCTCATCCTCTCGTTCGACGAGATGTCCGAGCGCAAGGCGCTGAAGTTCGAGTATCCCGTCCTGATCCTGCTCGCCGCCACCGGCATGATGATGATGGTCTCGGCGAGCGACCTGATCTCGCTCTATCTCGGCCTCGAGTTGCAGAGCCTCGCGCTCTACGTCGTCGCCGCGTTCCGGCGCGATTCGACGCGCTCGAGCGAGGCCGGCCTCAAGTATTTCGTGCTCGGCGCGCTGTCCTCGGGAATGCTGCTCTACGGCGCCTCGCTGCTCTACGGCTTCGCCGGCTCCACGAACTTCGCGGCCATCGCCACCGCGACCAAGGCCGCAGGCGCCGGCCAGGACCTGCTGCTCGTTTTCGGGCTCGTGTTCGTGCTTGCCGGCGTCGCGTTCAAGATCTCGGCGGCGCCGTTCCACATGTGGACGCCGGACGTCTACGAGGGCGCGCCGACGCCGGTCACCGCCTTCTTCGCTGTCCGCGCCCAAGGTCGCCGCGATGGCGCTGTTCATCCGCGTCGTGATCTCGATGTTCGCCGGCGTGCAGCCGCAGTGGCAGCAGATCGTCGTCTTCCTTGCCGTCGCCTCGATGCTGCTCGGCGCCTTCGCGGCGATCCGGCAGACCAACATCAAGCGGCTGATGGCCTATTCCTCGATCGCCAACATGGGCTACGCGCTGGTCGGCCTCGCCGCCGGCACCATCGACGGCGTCGAAGGCGTGCTCATCTATATCGCCATCTACGTCGTCATGACGCTCGGCGTCTTCGCCTGCATCCTCTCGATGCGCCGCGACGGCGCGGCGATCGAGGACATCGGCGAACTCGCCGGGCTCTCGCAGACCAACCTGCCGATGGCCTTCGCGCTGGCGATGTTCATGTTCTCGCTCGCCGGCATTCCGCCGCTCGCCGGCTTCTTCGGCAAGCTCTATGTCTTCCTCCCCGCGATCAAGGCCGAGCTCTATACGCTCGCCGTCATCGGCGTGGTGACCAGCGTCGTCGGCGCCTACTACTACCTGCGCATCGTCAAGCTCATGTTCTTCGACGACGCGAAAGCAGCCGTTCGAGCCGATGCCGATCAAGGAGCGCGCGGTGCAGTGGGTGGCGCTGGTGCTGGTGCTCGGCTTCGGCTTGCCGCTGATCTCGGCGCCGCTGCTCGCCGCCGCCTCGGCCGCGGCGCGGACGCTGTTTTAAGGATCGATATGGCGGACAGTCACGCAACGACCGCGCCGCCCCGCATCGAGCTGCTCGACGAGATCGGCTCCACCAACGACGAGGCCCAGCGGCGCGCCGCCGCCGGCGAGCGCGGTCCGCTGTGGATCGCGACGCGGCGGCAGACCGCCGGCAAGGGCCGCTCGGGGCGCGTCTGGAGCGAGGCCGGTACGGGCAATGTCGCCGCGACGCTGCTGTTCGAACCGGGCTGCGCGCCGGCACGATCTGCCGGAGCTGTCGCTGGTCGCCGGCGTCGCCGCGCACGACGCGATCGCGGCGGCGCTCGCCGGCCGGCGCCGCGTCGCGCGTCGAACTGAAGTGGCCGAACGACGTCCTGATCGCTGGCGCCAAAACGTCCGGCATCCTGATCGAGATCCGGCAACTACGGCGGCGCCACCGTTTCGCTGATCGGCATCGGCATCAATGTCGCCTCGGCACCGGCGGGCGTCGATCGCGCCACGACGTGTCTTGCCGCGCAAGGGCAGCACGCTCGACGCGGACGCGGTGCTGAACTGCTTGCCGCGCACATGGCTCACTGGCTCGACGTCTGGCGCGGCGACGGACGGTTTCGCCGCGATCCGCTCAGCCTGGGTCGCGCGGGCGATGCCGATCGGGCGCGCCCTCGAGATCAAGACCAATGACGGCCCGGTCGCCGGCACCTTCGCGGGGCTCGACCACGACGGCGCGCTGCTGATCGACCTCGCGCCGGACAATCCGGCGCCGGTTCACGTACGGTGATGTCTCCGTGCTCCCGGCGCGGCAGGCCTAAGGATACGGAAATGGCACGAAGCGAGCGTAAATCCGACCGGTCCGGCGACAGCGAGCTCGTTTTCGTCGCGCTCGGCGGTCTCGGCGAGATCGGAATGAACTGCTACCTCTACGGTCTCGGACCGGAGAAGTCGCGCAAGTGGCTGATGGTCGACCTCGGCATCACCTTCCCCGAAGGCGACTTCGATCCCGGCGTCGACGTCATCATGCCCGACCTCCGCTTCATCGAGGCGCACGCGAAGGACCTCGCCGGCATCGTCATCACGCACGCGCACGAGGATCATTTCGGCGCCATCATCGAGCTGTGGCCGCGCCTCAAGGCGCCGATCTACGCCACGCCGTTCACCGCGACGCTGCTGAAGACCAAGCTCGCCGAGCAGGGCGGTCGCCACAAGCTGCCGATCCGCGAGGTCGCCCTCGGCTCGACCACCGACATCGGCCCGTTCTCGGTCGAAATGGTCAACCAGGCCCATTCGATCCCCGAGCCCAACGGCCTCGCGATCCGCACGCCGCACGGGCTCGTCTATCACACCGGCGACTGGAAGTTCGACACGCGCTCCGGGCGTCGGCCTGCCGCCCGATGAAAACCGCATCCGCGCCATCGGCGACGAGGGCGTCCTCGCGCTCATCTGCGATTCGACCAACGTCATGCGCGATGGCCGCTCGCCGTCGGAGGAGGAGGTCGGCGCCTCGCTCGCCCGCATCATCAAGAAGGCCGAGCAGTGCGTCGTCGTCACCTCGTTCGCATCGAACGTCGCGCGCGTGCTGTCGGTCGCCGAAGGCGACGCGCGCCGCCGGCCGCCGCCTCGTCATCGCGGGGCGCGCGCTCCACCGCGTCATCCAGGTCGCGATCGAGACCGGCTATCTGCCGCCCGATTTCATCTACGTCGACCAGCAGCGCTTCAGCGACTACCGCCGCGACGAGGTGGTGGCGCTCGTCACCGGCAGCCAGGGCGAGCCGCGCGCCGCCATGGCCCGCATCGCCGAGAACGCGCATCCCGACATCTCGCTCGCCAAGGGCGATCTCGCGATCTTTTCCTCGCGCACCATTCCGGGCAACGAGAAGAGCGTCGGCCGCATCCACAACGCGCTTGCCCGCATGGGCGTCGATCTCGTCACCGACCAGGACGCGCTCGTCCACGTCACCGGCCACCCGCGCCGCGAAGAGCTGAAACAGCTCTACGGCTATCTCAAGCCGCAGATCCTCGTGCCGATGCACGGCGAGATGCGCCACCTGCGCGAGCACGCGAAATTCGGCCGCGCGAATGGCATCGAGCAGAGTCGTCGTGCCGGTCAACGGCGAGATCGTCATGCTCGGCCCCGGCCGCCCCGCGGTGATCGACGAAGTCCCGGTCGGTCGCATCTTCCGCGACGGCAATCTGCTCATCGGCGCCGAGGACATGTGCATCCGCGAGCGCCGCAAGATGGCCGTCGTCGGCGTCATCGTCGTGTCGCTCGTGCTGTCGCGCAACGGCAAGCTGCTCGACGATCCCGAGGTCGTCATGGAAGGCGTCCCCTCGGAACGGCCCGGCGGCGGCGCCATGGAGGACATGGTGCTCGACGTCGTCGAAGGCACCATCGACAGCATCCCGCCGAGCCGTCGCCGCGACAGCGAAGTCGTGCGCGAAGCCGTTCGCCGCGCCGTGCGCTCATCCGTCGATCAGGCCTGGGGCAAGAAATCCGTGGTTCGAAGTCATGGTGTCGTCGCTGGACGTGAAGGGTTAGGCTTTTTCTTGCCGCGGTCGCGTACGGCTTCGCCTACACGCGCCGCGGGTCGTACCCCTCTCGGTCGCATTCATACCTCGCGGCCTTCGGCCGCTCCGATCGATGGCCGCAGCCCACGCGCAATAACTGGTAGCGGCCGAAGGCCGCGAGGTCATTCGCCAATCGGCGAGGCAGCTCCGCGGCGCCAGTAGCCGAAGGCGTTGGCGACCGCGGCAAGAAGAAGCGAAGAGACCTTCACACCGTTCGAGCGCACGTCGTAGCGCGCCCAGCTTGTCGACAGGTCATTGAGGGGAATGCGGGTGGCGTCGATCAGGCGGATGGCGTCCTGCGAAGCCTTGCGCAGCCCCCGGTGCGCTTGGGCAAGCAGGACGTCGAACAGCTCGGCGAACAGTTTCGCCGGCCGCTTCGCGTTGGCATCGGCAAGCGTCGAGCGCTTCGGCGCCGCCGCGCCGAGGTGATAGAGGCGGCTCTCGTGGCTCGCCATGGTGGCGACCACCTCGCGCAGGCTGACGGCGCCGGAGAGCTGGGCGTGCAGCAGTGCGATGAGCTGGCTCTTCGTGCTCAGGGTCCGGATGCTGCGGTCGGCCTCGTACTTGTCAACAAGCGCCTCGAACCGGCTCCACGGAAGGGGCTTCAAAAGGTCGTGCATCACGGTAGTCTCAGGTCGCATGGCGTTGGTCCCCTTCCGTGTCCGATGAAGCCGGCAAGCTCTCGAATCACAGAAGAATCAGACGCCATGCCCCGTGTCCATCAAAACTCAACCGGACAGCCGTGAGGCGCGCCTCTGGCGCGGGCCGTCGGCGACCGCGGCAAGAACTCAATTCACAAACCCCAATCCGCCCCGCGCGTCGGGCTTCGAGCGGCTGATGTCGGCCATGATTTCGGCGAGGCGCACGGGGTTGTCGAGGACGCCGAGGACTTCGGCCTGCTTGCGCGCTTTCGCGAAATCGCCGGGGGTGAGGTTGGCGATGCCTGCCGCGTCGGGCGGGATGCGATCCGAGCCGAAGAACACCTGCCACGCGCGCCGCAACGCCGGGCTTGTCGAGGTACGAGAGCACGATCTGGAACGTGAAGCGGCGCAGCGACGCGGTATCGACGCGCTCCATGTAGTTGGTCGTGAAGCAGACGGGGAGCGGGTGGTCCTCCATCCACGTCAGCATCTCGTTGACCTGCGTGATCTCCCACGAGCGCGTGGCGTCGCGCCGATCGAGCAGCAGGCTGTCGGCCTCATCGAAGACGAGCATCGCGTTGGCTTCGCGCGATTCCTCGAACGCGCCGGCGATCTGGCGCTCGGTCTCGCCGAGATAGGGGCCGAGGATGTCGGACGCCCGCTTCTGGATGAGTTCGAGGCCGAGGCGGCGCGAGAGATGGCGCGCAAACGCCGATTTGCCCGTGCCCGGCGGGCCAGAGAGGCATACCGAGAACGCGCGCGCCTGCGCCGCGACAAGGCGATCGGCGAGGCCGGCGATGATCCTGCTCCGAGCACACGAGCAGCGGATCGAAATCGGGAATGGCGCCGGATTTCCGCGCGACCGTCCCCGACACCGCGCGCACGATGCCGAGTGCGGCGCGCTCGATCGCTTCGGCGCCGCCGCCCGAGAGCTTCGCTGCCTTGAGCGCGTTTTCGTAGATCGCCGGCGTCGCATCGAGACGCCGGGCGAGCGCTTCGGCATCGGTCGCGGACAGCGTGAAATCCATGCGCGCCGCAAGCCGCTCCAGGATGCGCTGGCGCTGGATCGCGGGCGGGCGCTTCAGCTCGACGGCAAGCGTCATGCGCCGCAGCAGCGCCGGATCGATGTTCTGCAACTCATTCGACGTCCAGATGATCGGGATCGGGTTGGTCTCGAGCAGGCGGTTGAGATAGACCTTCGAGCCGCCACGCTTGATCAGATGGACGGCGACGTCCTCCATCTCATCGAACAGTATGCGCGGTGCGCTTCTGGCTGCCGAGCAGGCGCTGCGAAAACGTGATGTCGGCGAGCCGTTCGGAGCGATCGGATTCGCCATCCCCGCCGACCGCCTCGCCGGTCGCGAACAGGTCGGCGCCGGCCGCCAGCGCCGCAACCTTCGCAAGCTCGGTCTTGCCCGATCCGGGCGGGCCGTAGAGCAGGATATTGACGCCGCTCGCGCCGCTGTCGACGGCACCCTTGAGCACGCCGGCGATCAGGTCGCGATCGGCCGTGACGTGGTCGTAGTCCTCCATCGTCACCAAGCGAGACGAGCGGATCGCCGAGCAGCGCGTTGCGCATCTCGTCGAACGAGCCGAACGAGCGTTCGAGGCAGGCATTGACGCGCGAGGGGATCGAATAGCGCGCTTCGTAGCCGGCGAGCGTCGCGCTCTGGTCGCGCACCTGCAAGCAGGCCCGACGCGACGAGTTCGCCGCCCGGCGCGAGCAATTCCTCGGTCGCGCGCGGGTGCACGTCGCACAGCAGCGACACCGCGCGCGTGATCGGTCCGCAATAGTCGGCGGTGGCGTTGGCGAGGTACTGCACCTGCTCGAAGCGGCTCGAGCAGGCGAAAAGCCCGATCATCCGCCAGGCCGCATGCGGCAGCCCCAGCGCTTCGACGAGGCGCTCGGCGTTGGTCGCCAGCGGCTCGGGGCGCGGCGTCTCCGTGGCGGCCCGCTCGAAAGCGATGAGCACCTCCTTCTTGTACCGGGTCCACGCCCGCTCGAACTCCGCCGGCTTGTAGGCCATGTAGCCGCCAAGCAATTCGACCAGCGGCGCCGGCAACGGCAGGGTCAGCACGTCGGCGCGCTCGTTGAGCCAGACCAGCAGGCCGCGGATGGCCCGCTGCGTCAGATCCGGCCGGCTCAGCAGGCGCACGAGATAGCGCGCCACCAGGCCACGCTCGATATCGGTGATCATGGTGGCATGTTGGTTTGCCGCGGGCTGCTGGGAAGAGGTTTTCTGCTTCTATCGTAGCGGTATGCCCGCGGCCACAAAACGGAAAGCTTGGGAGCTTGGGGCCGCGCCTGCTCGAAAAACCGGCTCAATCGGCTCCTTGCTTACCAACCCGGCAGGCCAGATCTGGCCACCTCCGCCTGCGCGCACGATGAGACTTGCGCTTGTGCGCTGCAACAGCCATGAGATTGGCGGTCCGGCGCCTGGGTGCAACGGCGCCGCCGCGATTTCGGCCAACAGCCATCCCGGGCGAACAATGAGCTACTTTCCCGATCACCTCGCCGACCGCTACCGGCGCTTCAAGCTCCGCCATTTCATCCCCCACCAGGATGACTACGAGCAGCTTGCGAGCCATGGCCAGAACCCCGAGGTGATGGTCGTGAGCTGCTGCGACAGCCGGGTCGAGCCCGAAGCGGTATTCAGCGCCATGCCGGGCGAGCTGTTCGCCGTGCGCAACGTCGCCAACCTCGTGCCGCCCTACGAAACCGACGGCAAATATCACGGCGTCAGCGCGGCGCTCGAATTCGCGGTGCTCAACATCCGCGTCAAGCACATCGTCGTCATGGGCCATTCGGGCTGCGGCGGCGTCCGCGCCTGCATCGAGCACGACGCGACGCGTCAGACCGCCGCCGAGTTCATCGCCAACTGGATGTCGATGCTGGACGTCGCGCGCGATCGCATCATCGGCGAAAAGCCGGGGCAGTCGCCGGCCGATCTGCGCTCCGCCCTGGAGCGGGAAGGCGTCAAGGTCTCGCTCGCCAATCTGCGTACGTTCCCCTGCGTGCAGATCCTCGAGGGCAAGGGTCGGCTGGCGCTGCACGGCGCCTACTTCGACATTTCGAGCGGGCAGCTCTCGGTGCTGAACGAGGCGACGGGCGACTTCGTGCCGCTGTGAGCCGGCGCGCCGAGCCCGCATTCGCCCCAATCCCGCTGTCCATCTCCTTCTGTTTCTCCGACGCGCCGGAGCGTACGACGCATGACCACGCTACCCGATCTGCCCAAAGCCGAGATCGCCATCGTCCAGATGACGAACGCCTTCCGCCGCGAGCAGAAGCTCGGCTCGCTTTCCACGAACAAGCAGCTGACGGCCGCCGCGCGCGCCTATGCCGCCTACCTCGCGCGGACGGGCAACCTCTCCCACAGTGCCGACGGGCGCAGCATGGACGATCGCGTGCGCGCGCAGGGCTATCGCTTCTGCTGGCTCGCCGAGAACCTCTCCTTCCGGCGGGATGCGAAGGGCTTCGCCACCGGCGCGCTCGCCGAACCGTGATCACGGGATGGAAGAACTCCTCCGGGCATCGCGCCAACATGGTCTCGCCCAACGTCACCGAGATCGGCGTCGGCGTGGCGCGCGCGCCAGGGCGCGAGCCCGACGTTCTATTCCGTCCAGCTCATGGGGCGCCCGCCCGGCGGCAAATGCCGCGAGGTTCCCGTGCGCCGATAGCGGTGAGCCGCGCCGCCCAAATCACGCCTTTCGCGCGCCACGGCGGCCGGCGTATGATCCGCCGCCTATCACGCAGGAGCCGAAGCCGATGTCCAAAGACCTGGTCCAGCAGCAGTTCGGCGCCAACGCGGCCGCCTATGCGACATCCGCCGTCCACGCCAAGGGCGCGAGCCTCGCCCGCCTCGTCGAGCTGGTCCAGCCGAAGGGCGACTGGGCGGCGCTCGACATCGCCACCGGCGCCGGGCACACCGCGCTCGCCTTCGCCCCGCACGTCGCCAGCGTCATCGCGAGCGACCTGACGCCCGAGATGCTCGTCGAGTCCGCCAAGCTCGCCGCCGCCAAGGGCTACACCAACATGACGACAGCGCTGGCCGACGCCGAGCACCTGCCGTTTCCCGACGCGAGCTTCGATCTCGTGATGTCGCGCATCGCGCCGCATCATTTCCCCGACATCGCCGCGTTTCTGCGCGAGAGCCGGCGCGTGCTGAAGCCCGGCGGCACCTTCGCGCTGGTCGACAACGTGGCGCCGGACGAGAACACGACGCCGGGATTTGCCGCGGGCGACCTCGCCGCCGCTGATGCCGCCTACAACGGCTTTGAGAAGAAGCGCGACCCCTCGCACGGCCGCGCGCTGACGACGGCGGAATGGACGCGCGCGATCGGCGACGCCGGCCTGAAGCTCGAGCACACCGAGCACGCGGCGAAGGCAATGGATTTCGCCACCTGGTGCAAGACCATGAAGGTGCCGCAGGACACGGTTGCCGAGCTGCGCACCGTGCTGACCGGCGCGAGCGGCGCACTCGCGGCGTTCCTCAAGCCGACCATCAACGGCGACACCATCGGCTTCACCCTCGACGAGCTGATCGCGATTGCAAAAAAGCCCGGCTGAACTCAAGCCCGGCACTTCTGGGAGCGAAGCGCATGTTGAATTTCTGGGATGCGAGCTGGGGCCTCGACGAGCGGCAGTGCCCTTGCGACGTCTACTTTGCCGAATACCTCGAGCAGAAGGGCGTCAAGGGCGCCTCGATCTTCCACTTCGGCACCGGCAGCCACCACATCCTGGCGCTGCGCGACGCCCAGAGCGGCGCCAACAACGCCATCCTCGGCATCACCGCGTCGCCCGGCGAGTACGAGGCCTACATCAAGCTGCTGATCGAGAACCCGCGCCTCGGCGCCACCTACAAGGCGTACTTCGGGGACATCTACCAGCTCGACCCGCGCCTGCTGCCCGGAGTTCGACTACGTGACGAACTTCCACGCCTGCGAATTTCGCACCGAGAAGAACGACGCCTATGGCGCGCTCACCGATCTCGAAATGACGCTCGTGCTCGCCGACAAGATCAAGCCCGGCGGCGAGATGCATTTCTATACGGGCTCGGATGGCTACAAGAAAACGCTCGCCGTCATCGACAGCCTGAAGGCGCAGCGCGGCTTCGCCGACACCGGCACCTACAAGACGCTGCGCATTTTGACAAAGCCACGCTGAGCCACTCACCACGACGAGGACCGACCGTTGAAGAAGCCCACATGGCAGCCGCAGACGGTTGCCGCGCAGGCCGGCGGCCACGTCGACCCCGTGACCGGCGCGATCGTGCCGCCGATCCAGCTCGCCTCGACGTTCGAGCGCGATCCCGACAACGCCTATCGCCGCGGCTATGTCTACGCGCGCCCGGACAACCCGAACGTGCGCGTCGCCGAGGAGGTCCTCCAGAAACTCGAAGGCGCCGCCGTCTCGATGCTGATGGGCTCCGGCATGGCGGCGGCGACGACCGCGTTCCTCGCGCTCGACCGCACGCCGGACCGGCCCGCCCACATCGTCGCGCCGAACATCATGTACTGGGCACTGAAGAACTGGCTCGCCAACGCCGCGCCGACGCTCGGCATCCACGCGACCTTCGTCGACGCCACCGACCCGCACGCCATCGCCGCCGCGATCCGGCCGGGCGAGACCCGCATGGTCTGGCTCGAAACGCCGGCCAATCCGATGTGGGGCATCTCCGATATCGCTGCCGCCGCCGAAGCAGCCCACAAGGCCGGTGCGCTGCTCGGCGTCGATTCGACCGTCGCTACGCCGGTGCTGACCCAGCCGATCGCGCTCGGCGCCGATATCGTCATGCATTCCGCGACCAAGTACCTCAACGGGCACTCGGACATCATCGCCGGCGCCTTGCTGTTCGCGCGCGAGGACGCGGTGTCGGAGCGCGCGAAGGGCCTGCGCTCCGGTCTCGGCGCCGTGCTGTCGCCGTTCGACGCGTCGCTGCTTCTGCGCGGGATGCGGACGCTGCACCTGCGCGTCGCGCACCAGTCCGCCGCCGCGCTGACGATCGCGCGCCATTTCGCCGGCCACCGACGGGTTGCAGAGGTGCTCTATCCGGGATTGCCCGGTCCCGGCCACAACGTCGCGTCGCGCCAGATGCAGGGCGGCTTCAGCGGAATGCTGTCCATCCGCGTCGCCGGCGGTGAAGCCGCCTCCATCGCCGCCGCCGCGCGCGTCGAGCTGTGGAAGCGCGCGACGTCGCTCGGCGGCGTCGAAAGTCTCATCGAACATCGCGCCAGCGTCGAAGGCGCCGGCACGCCCTGCCCGCCCGACCTCCTGCGCCTCTCCGTCGGCCTCGAAGATCCGGCCGACCTGATCGCGGATCTGGAGCAGGCGCTGTCCTAGAGCCTGTTGATCGCCTATTGTCCGGCGGTAGACGACTTCGCTTCTTTGGTAGCAAAGGATCCGACGATGGCGCGCGTACCGCTCAAGTCGAGAAACGACCTGCCGGCCGATCTGCAGCCGTTGTGGGACAAGATGCTGGGCTACGGCGCCTTCGAGAACCAGTCCGGCGTCCTCGCTCACCGCCCGCCGATCTTCAAGCATGTCTGGGGCATGCTCACCGAGCTCGCCGCCGAAGGCCAGTTGCCGAAGCGCTATCTCGAACTCGCGCTCGTCACCGTATCGCTGCTCAATCGTTGCTCCTATTGCGTTTCTCATCACGCGCCGAAACTCGAGGTCCAAGGCGTCTCGGCGCATGGAGCGCAGACGCTGCTCGAGTACGCCACCCATCCCGAGCTCGACGCCATCGATCGCCTCGTCGTCGAGTTCTCGATTGCCGTCAACGACAACTGGACGCGCACCGGCGACGCCATTTTCGACCGATTGAAAGCGCATTTCACCGATGCCCAGATCGTCGAGCTGACGTGGCGCATCGCGCTGTGCGGCGCGTTCAACCGCTTCAGCGACATTCTTCAGTTGGAAGTCGAGGACGGTGTGATCGGGCAGGAAGCCGCCGAATAGAGCACTCACGCGCGCTCGGGCTCGATCCACTTCCGCGCCAACTCGACGACGGGGCCATTCGGACTCGGCGAGACCCGCGCGCGATCATCTCGATGCGGGGGCGGTTTGCGTCCGGCAGCAGACGATAGAGATTGTACCGCGCCAGCGGCTCGTTCTTGTACGGCACCGCCAACGACGCCGACGGTACGCCGATGATCGGGATGCGGCCGATCGGCGTCGGATGCCAGGCGAGCATCTCGCGGTGCTCATGACCATGCAGCACCAGCTCGGCACCGTGACGCTCCAGCACGTCGGCGAGCGCGTCGGCATCCTCGAGATCGTGGCGCGGCTTCGAGAGTCCCGGCAGCGGCGGATGATGGATGAGCACGACCCGCATCATGCCCTCGGCGCCGAGGCGATCCAGGATTGAGGCGAGACGGCGGAGCTGCTCCGGCCCCAATCGGCCGATGGCATAGAGCGGCCGCGTCGGCACCGCCGAGTTCAGCGCGATGATCGCGATCCTGCCGAAGCGGCGCACGAAGGGAAAGGACAGCTCCGCGCCCAGCGCCTCGGCGATGGCGTGGTCCGCGGCGGCCGAATTGGCGCTCATGTACTGACGCCAGCGGGCGGTGCCGCGGTCGGCGCCGATGCCGCTATAGATATCATGGTTGCCGGGGATCGCGGTGACGCGGTCGGGCGTCCCGAGCGTGCCGAGCCAGTCGAGTGCGATCGCGTGCTCGGCGGGGAGGCCGAGATTGGCGAGGTCGCCGGTCACGGCGATATGGTCCGGGTTCTGGGCGCGCAAATCCTCGACCAGCCGGTCGAGGACGTCGCGGCTGTAGACGTGGCGGCGGCGGTGATGCCAGTTGAGCCAGCCGAGCAGCCGCTTGAGGTTCCAATGGCGCAGGTCGACCGCGGGCAGCGGGCTCAGGTGCACATCCGAGAGGTGTGCCAGGGTAAATCCCGCCCCGTCCTGGTCCGCCTCCTCCATCGCGTATCGGCCTGCCGTCGTGGTGTGGTGCCCGCCGTCGGCGACGTCGGCACCCCTGGTTCGACCGGGGTTATATGTCACAATGCGGACGGCTGCAAAGCGGGCAACTCTTAAGCAATCAGCGCGTTGTACTCGCTGGCTTGCCCGTTCCCACTGGCGACGCGGGGCCGCTCCGGGGTATATCAGCAGCCATGAGCGACATCCTGACCAAGATCACGCGGTACAAGCTCGCCGAGATCGCGGAGGCGAAGCGGGTGCGGCCGCCGGCGGCCGTCGAGGAAGCGGCGCGGCGGGCGCCGCCGGTGCGGTCTTTCGCCGGCGCGCTGGAGCGGCGCATGCGCGAGGGCCAGTTCGCGCTGATCGCCGAGATCAAGAAGGCGTCGCCATCGAAGGGCCTGATCCGCGCCGACTTCGATCCGCCGGCCCTGGCAAAATCCTACGAGGCGGGCGGCGCGGCGTGCCTTTCGGTGCTGACCGATACGCCGTCGTTCCAGGGCGCGCCCGAATTCCTCACCGCGGCGCGCAAGGCGACGCGACTGCCGGCGCTGCGCAAGGATTTCATGCTCGACACCTACCAGGTCGCCGAGGCGCGCGCCTGGGGTGCCGACTGCATCCTCATCATCATGGCGCAGATCGAGGACGCGACCGCGCGCGATCTCGCCGCCGCCGCACAAGCGTGGGGCATGGACGCGATCGTCGAGGTTCACGACGACGCCGAGCTGGATCGCGCGCTGACGCTGCCATGCCGACTGATCGGCATCAACAACCGCAACCTCAAAACCTTCGAGACGACGCTCGCGACGACGGAGCGACTGGCGCCGCGCGTGCCGCCGGATCGCATCGTGATCGGCGAGAGCGGGATCGCGACGCACGCCGACTTCGAGCGGCTTGCGAAGGTGGGCGTGCGGTCGTTCCTCGTCGGCGAAAGCCTGATGCGGCAGGACGACGTCACGGCCGCGACGCGCGCGCTGCTCACCGGCTCCGCCAGATGAGTCGCCTCTCGCACATCAACGCGGCCGGCGACGCGGTCATGGTCGACGTGACGGACAAGGCCGTGACGGCGCGCACCGCGCGCGCGGCCGGATTCGTCGCGATGGCGCCGGAGACGCTGGCGCTGGTCACCACCGGCGAAGCCAAGAAGGGCGACGTGCTCGCCGCCGCCCGCCTCGCCGGCATCATGGCGGCAAAGCGCACATCCGAGCTGATCCCGCTCTGCCATCCGCTGGCGATCACCAAGGCCACCATCGATTTCGACATGCAGTCCGACCCATGCGGGATCGCGGTGTCCGCCGAGGTCAAAGTGACCGGCCAGACCGGCGTCGAGATGGAGGCACTGACCGCGGTGTCGGTCGCGTGCCTCACCATCTACGACATGCTCAAGGCGGCCGACCGCGGCATGGTGATCGGCCCGCTGCGGCTCATCGAGAAGACCGGCGGCCGCTCGGGAACCTGGCGCGCCGACAAGCCCGCCGACGCGAAAGGCTGACGGCATGGCGGCTCCCGCGCTATCGGTCGATGAGGCGCTGGCGCTGCTGCTGGCTGGCGCCAAGCCGCTCGGATCGGAGCGTGTATCGATCAATGACGCGCATGGCCGCGTACTCGCTGAGCCGCTCACCGCGCGCCTGACGCAACCGCCGTTCGACGCCTCAGCCATGGATGGCTACGCCGTGCGCGCGGTTGATGTCGCGACTCTCCCCGCCCGCCTCAAGCTGATCGGCAAATCCGCGGCCGGCCACCCCTTCGATCGATCCGTCGGCGCCGGCGAGGCCGTCCGCATCTTCACCGGTGCCCCTGTCCCTGCAGGCGCCGATGCCGTCGTCATCCAGGAAGACACCGCCCGCGACGGCGCCAGCGTCATCGTCCAGGGCGACAACGTCGATCTCGGCAATATCCGCCCGCGCGGCGGCGACTTCAGCGCCGGAATGCAGCTTCTCGACGCCGGCCGCCGCCTCGGCCCGCGCGAACTCTCGCTCGCCGCCTCCATGGGGTATGGCGACGTTGTCGTGTGGCGCCGGCCGAAGGTCGCGGTCCTCTCGACCGGCGATGAACTCGTCGCACCCGGCGAGACGCCCGGCGTCGGCCAGATCGTGTCATCGAACCATCTCGGCATCGGCGCGCTGATGCACAGCCTCGGCGCCGAGGTGATCCAGCTCGGCATCGCCCGTGATACGCAGGCAAGCCTGATCGAGCATGTCGAGCGCGCGAAATCAGCGGACGTCCTCGTCACGATCGGCGGCGCATCGGTCGGCGATCACGATCTCGTCGCCCCCGTGCTCTCGCAGCAGGGCATGGAACTCGCGTTCTGGAAGATCGCGATGCGACCGGGCAAGCCGCTGATGAGCGGCCGCCTCGGCGCGCTGCGCGTCGTCGGCCTGCCGGGCAACCCCGTGTCGTCGCTCGTCTGCGCGCGCGTGTTCCTCGTGCCGCTGGTCGAGCATCTCGCCGGCGCGCCGCGGCCCGCCGACGTGACGCGGCCCGCGAAAGCCGCCGTCGCCATCGAAGCCAACGGTCCGCGCCAGCACTACATGCGCGCGACCCTCGCGCCGGGGACGGACGGCACACCCGTCGTCACGCCCGTCCGCTCGCAGGACAGCTCACTCCTCTCGCCGCTCGCGATCGCGGATTGCTTGTGGTGCGCCCGCCCCGCGCCGCCGCCGTCGCCGCGGGCGACATCGTGCCGGTGCTGTCGCTGGATCTTTGACGTTTCGCGCCATCGGCGCGCGAGCGAGGCTGCCGCCTCGCGCTCCGCCCGGGGAGACCCCGGCCCCCCTTCTTTTTGAGACTAGGAGTTCGCAGCCACTGTAGCGGCCGAAGGCCGCAAGGTGAGAATGCGACCGGCGAGGCAGCCCCGCGGCGCCAGTAGGCGTCAGCCGAAGGCGCGTTGGCGTGGCGACCGCGGCAATGAAAACTCACTCCCCCACCACCTCGAACTGGCCTTTGCTATCGATCACGATCACCGGCCCGCGGCGCAGTTCAATCCAGCCGCGCACGATCACGCGACGATCCTTCAATGCGCGCGGTTCGGTGCCGCCGATGAGCGCCGCGCCGCGCGCCGGGACAACGACCGCGAACGCATAGGCTCCATCACGGCTGCCGCGCGGCGCCAGCGAAACGTAGACCTCGCCCTGCCCGCGCGAGACGCGGTTGACCGTGCCGCTGACGACATGAAATGCGCCGGCCGCGCGGACCAGATCATCGCCGGCGCCGGCATCGCGCGGCCGATAGGCGGCGTTCGACCACAGGCCGAGTGCGCCATCTCGCGCCGTCCGCTCGAGCCGCACGAGCGCCTCGGTGCAGGCGTCCATTCCCGGCCGGCCATAGGCGCGCGCCAATCCGCGCGAGACGAGAGCGCCCTGCAGCCACACCGCATCCGCGCCTGTACCGATCATCACCTGCGCGAGCACCTGCCCGTGGCGGTCGAGCCGCGTCGCCTCGTGCCAGAGCGTGATCGTCCGCCCTTCGACCAGCGCCGCCAGCGCCGCGCGGGTTTCGTTTTCCGGCGGCCAGCTTCCAGGCTGCGCGCCGACGTCTCCAGCCCGCGGGTGCCAGCGCCCCGATCAGCCGCAGCATCCGGCCATCGTCGAGCCGCAGCGTCTCGCCGTCGCGAACCTGCGCCACCGCGCGCGCCTCGCCACGTTCGATCGTGCATGGTGGAATGGTCGCCGTCTCGGCAATCGCGCGGGACGTCAGGAGCAGCATCACCAGGACTTCCAGTCCGGCGCCGCGCCGCATCTACAGCCAGCCCTTCCGCCGGAAATAGACGTAGGGCAGGATCGCCGCCAGTACCATCATGACCAGCGCCAGAGGATACCCGATCGGCCAATCCAGCTCCGGCATATGCTTGAAGTTCATGCCGTAGATCGAGGCAATCA
This sequence comes from uncultured Alphaproteobacteria bacterium, assembly GCA_963775035.1. Taxonomy (GTDB): domain Bacteria; phylum Pseudomonadota; class Alphaproteobacteria; order Rhizobiales; family Hyphomicrobiaceae. The sequence continues at coordinate 109,908 of CAVZHG010000018.1, forward strand.
GCGTCGGCGGCAGGAACACGACCGCCGCCACCGAGAACAGTTTGATGATCTGGTTCTGCTCGATGTTGATCATGCCGAGCGTCGCTTCCAGCAGGAACTCGAGCCGCGTGCTCAGGAAGCGCATATTGTCGAGCAGGGACTCGACGTCCCGCTGCACCGACTTGATCCGCTTGGATGCCTTCCCCTCGCTGCCCTTCTCGCGCAGCGCGCCGGTGAGGAACGACAGCAGGCGGCTCAACGAGAACGCGCTTTCCTGGACCCGCGCGACGATGTCGCCTTCCTTGCCGATCGTGCGCAGGATCACGTCGAGGCGCTTGCTGCGCGTCTGCTGACCGCCCTTGATGTCGAAGATCGCCGGCGCCAGCCGGTCGACGTCGTCCTGGATGCGCTCGATGAGATCGGCCTGGCGATGGACGAGTTGCTCGATCAGCCCGAGCATGATGTCGACCGCGCTCGAGCACGAGGCGTCGCCCTTTTCGGCGCGGGCGAGGAACATCGGGAACGCCTTGGGCTCGGCGTAGCGCACCGTCACCAGCCGGTCGCCGGCGAGAATGAACGTGATCGCCGACGATCGCGGCACCGCCTGCTCGATCGCATAGATCACGAAGGCGGTCATGAACAGCGCGCCGTTCTCGACGTAGAGTCGGGCGGACGCTTCGATCTCGCGCATCTCGGCCCGCGTCGGGATGTCGATCCCGAGCGCCGCCTCCATGCACGCATCCTCTTCCGGGGTCGGGTTGAGCAGGTCGATCCACAGCGTCGATGAATCGACCGCCTTTGCGCCCGCACGGGCGGCGAGGCCGGTGCCGGTCCCGGCGGCATCGTAGATCGTCAGCATGGGCGCTCGCTTCAGGTCGTGGGGAAGGCCGGCCGTCCACGCCTTATACATCATGTGTGACGATGAGGCGACGGGGCTGGTCCCTCACGTCAGCGGCGCGCGGCGGCGCCGCCTCCTCGTCCCGGCGGGCCGCTCGGTGCGCCAGAACAGGCGCGACGAACGCGATCGAACGACAGGCCGACGATGAGGGCGAACATCCACGGCTCCGCCCCGGCGCCGAACACACGCACCGCGAAATCGTTGATCTGCGGATAGCGCAGGATCGCAATGAAGCTCGCCAGCACGCTGGCGCCCTGGGCGATCAACTCGCGGTTCTTGTCGAGGCCGCGCAGGAAGAAGAACGGCAGCAGGATCGCCCACGGCACGATCACCAGACTCCAGCGGAAGTGCAGGCCGCCGTGCGTCCGCCCGAACAGGGTCATGCTGGTCTGCAGGTAGGCGTAGTCCATCAGCGGCCAGATCAGCATGGCGAGGCCACCGATGATGATGCCGCGTTCGATCGACGGCACGTAGTCGGGATACAGCACGTCGATGCGCCGCCGCCAGAAGGCCAGCAGCGCCGCGATCACGACCATGACGACGATGAAGAAGACCTTGATCGGCAGGAAATACTTGATCGAGCTCCGACGTGCGCGAGCGCAGGCTGCGGATCGGCTTGCAGATCCCTCACTTCGTTGGCAAAGCGCTTCTGCACGTCGCAGCACTGCCGCGTATCGAGCAGGGCGCCGGCCGGGAAGCAGTACCGCCGCTCCTTGTACTCGGGCGGGGGCTCGAGCAACGGGTCCGGGCTGCAGTTGCGCGTGAAGTCGCCGAAGCCGACACGCTTGCGGCCGTACGTCCGGAGTATCGTCGAGCGCCTTGAGGAACGGAACGCGGCGGCACGTCGATACGGTCCCATCGGCGGCGGTGCACGACATCGGCCCACCCTGGTCGCGCTCCAGCGCCGCGGGCTGGATCTCCCAGATCCCGCGCAGGTCCGAGCCGCCGATCTGCTGGGCCACCCACCACGACGCACCAATCGCCACGGCGAGGCCGAACAGGAAGCGCAGCTTGCCGAACGGCACGGCCTGCTCCTGCGACCAGTAGAGATGCGTGAAGATGACCGACGGCCGGTAGAAGGCGGCGAGGACGACGATCCCGAACGTCGGGAAAAAAATGAACAGGTGGCTGTGCGCCAGGGCGAGCGACACCCAGTCGTGATCCTTGAATTCGAGGATCAACGTCGCCGTCGAGGCGACGAAACTCGCCGCCAGGATCGCATAGACCAACGCCACGAAGACGTAAGCGCCCCGTGCCATATCCCCCTCCCAGCAACGCACCACCACTCCCCGGCCGAGACTACATCACGCCTGCGGCGGTGGCACAACCGGGGTCGACCGCGCGTGCAGCCAAGCGGGCGCTGCCGTCGCCGGGCGCGGCCATTCCGCAACGGTCGTCATGAGCACATCGGGTGTCTTGTGGGGCTGCCGGGCGCTGGGGCCACGCCAGGCTCGAAGGTGGCGGCCCAGAAACGATAGTGGCCGCCGCACCGATTGGCAGAACCGGGTGCGGCGGCCAAAGTCCTCAACTCCGGCAGGCCGGCGGCGGATCGATACTGGTTCAAACGGACACGGAGGGAGCCGTGGGACTGTCCGTCGGAACCTCGATCCAAGCGGGGGGTCAACCGCTTGCCGTCGGTCTGCTACCGTGCTGCGGACTAACTCGAGTCCTACGCGAGCGCACCTCCTTTCCGGATACGCGTGCTCAAATCGCTCCTCGCCGGCAGCCGCAGACTTCACTTGGCTGCCGACATGGCTGGTCGGGTGAGCGGCGCCCGACCGAGCAGGTCACTGGCCACGTCTTTTCGCCGCGCCGCGATTTTCGACACACCCTGAGGTTGCCATCAATCGACTAAATACAATGTAAACGTGCATAATCTGCATTCCATCCACCACTAGTTGCAATTTGCCTGCACTCGACGACGGCCGGGAGGCGGCTGGCCGGCCGCGGCAGCACGGTCGCGGTGCGGGTGGCTTGCTGGAGGCCAGTCTCGCCGGCCACGATCCGAGCGGACGGCCGGCGGTTTGGCGGCATCGCGCGAGAGGGCAAAGAGGATTGCCAACCGGTGCGGTCGCGGCTATGCACTGCACCACGCGCGTTACGCCGCTTTAGCTCAGTTGGTAGAGCACATCATTCGTAATGATGGGGTCAGGTGTTCGAAGTCACCTAAGCGGCACCACATTTATTAAATAAATAGTTTAGATTTCAATGATTTAGTGCGATGCAGATGGCTCCAATCCGCCATTTTGTCCACCCCGCTGCTCGCATTGGTCGGCGTTCTTTCTGGTCGTCCACGACAGCTGCATTCGCCGCGCTGCGAATCGCAATAAAATCCCGTCATTGCAGCAAAGCGATTGAGGGGCCGAGAAGAGCGCAACGCCACGCTGCGATCCATATCGTGCCGGCGGTGATGCTGATCCTGGCGCTGGCTCACTGGCCGTATGGGTACTACACGCTGCTGCGCATTGTCGTCTGCATACGCTGCGGCGTGGCTGGCTGTACATGAATTCGATCGAACCGACCGTGCCAATGGCTGGTCGATCGCTCTCGGCCTGGCGGCACTGCTATTCAACCCACGTCGTTCCGGTCCATCTCCATCGATCCGCCTGGGCCGTTCTCGGCATTATGGATGCGATCTTCTTCCTAGTGCACTTCATTGCACTGTGGCGGGAGATCGCCCTCGGCGCGATGGCGAGCGCGCGCCAAATTCGCGTGTGGCCGGGGCGCAAGTGCCGCAGAGCAGCTGGTGATGTATCTCGCTCTCTATTTGATATTTGGTCCGTTCATCCTTCTCGTGCTGGACTGAATATTCGACGCCCTGGGTTTTAAAGGATAGGCGACAGCGGCCTTCGTCACTCGCAAAGTAAAACCCCGCCAGCATCGCAGCGGGGTCCGAACTGCGCTCACACGCGACGCCGCGACGTTACGCCGGCAGCTCGTTGACCGACTCGCGCACCGGCCGCTGCACACACCAGCGTCGCCGCTTGACCCGGCTGCGTCCTGGCCGCCTACTGCGGCTGCACCCTCAAGAAAAGCTAGCCCGAGCCGGAGAACGATCATGATCACCCGCCGATCCGCTCTCGCGCTTGCCGCGATTGTCCCGCTCATGCTCGCCTCGCCGGCACTGGCAGCCGAGAATTTCACCGGCGAAGCGCTCGAGGCCGCCCAGAAGGCCGGAAAGTCGATCCTGGTCGACGTCGCCGCGTCATGGTGCCCGGTCTGCAAGGCGCAGGGCGCCATTATCGAGGGCCTCGCCAAGACCGAGAAGTTCAAGGATTTCGTCTTTCTGAAAATCGATTTCGATAAACAGAAGGATGAATTGCGCAAGCTCAACGCCCGCCTCCACAGCACCCTGATCGTGTTCAAAGGTGACAAAGAGGTCGCGCGCGCGATCGGTGAAACCGCTCCCGTCGTCATCGAGGATCTACTGACCAAGGCGCTCTAAATGTGCATCCCCGAGGGATAGGGCCGGACGCCTTCGGCGGTAACGCAATTGCGCGACTGCTCGTGCGTTGCCGCGCGTTTGCGGCTATCCTCAGGGAATACAAAGGGAGGGGCGCATGTCTGTCGCGACGCTAGGGCTCGCATTGCTGGCCGGCATCCTGTCCATTCTGTCGCCCTGCGTTCTGCCGCTGCTGCCGATCATCCTCGGGACGGCGGCGAGCGAGCACCGCTGGGGTCCCGCCGCACTGGCCGTCGGGCTCGCGATCAGCTTCGTCGTGATCGGCATCTTCGTCGCGACGATCGGCTTTGCCATCGGCCTCGACACCGACGTGTTTCGCTTGGGCGGCGGCGTGCTGCTGGTCGCGATCGGGCTCGTCCTCATGGTGCCGCGCCTGCAGGAGGCGGTGGCGACCATCGCCAGCCCGATTTCGGCATGGGCATCGAGCCGCTTCGGCGGCGGCGCCGGCAGTGGGCTCAGCGGCCAGTTCGGCGTCGGCGTCCTCCTCGGTGCCGTGTGGAGCCCGTGCGTCGGGCCGACGCTCGGCGCAGCGGCCGTGCTCGCCTCGCAAGGCAAGGACCTCGGACAGGTGGCCGCGACCATGCTGGCCTTCGGTATCGGCGCCGCGCTGCCGCTGCTGCTGCTCGGCACACTGTCGCGGCAGATGATGCTCAACCTGCGGGGCCGCCTGATGAGCGCCGGCGGACCGCTGAAGGCCGTGCTCGGCGCCGTGCTCGTCGTCGTCGGACTGCTCGTCGTGACCGGCCTCGACAAGCGTGCTGAAGAGATCATCCTCGCCTATCAGCCGGATTGGCTGACCCAGCTGACGACGCGGTTCTGAGGCGCTCTCAGGCGCGGGCTGCCGCCGTCATCGCGTGGCGGGCCTGAAGCCGACCGTAGAGCCAGTAGAGCCCGACACAGGCGACCAGCATTCGCCGCGCCGAAGTCGAATGTGATGCGCGACGTGCCGGCCTGCTCGGCGAGGCGGCCCGCCAAGATGGGTCCGACCACCACCATCACGTAGAACATCAGGAAATAGAGCCCCATGCCGGCGGCGCGGGCCCGCGGGTCGAGGACCCGTGTCGGAAGTGCCATGATCGGGCCCGCCGAAAGGCCGCCGACCAGCCCCAGCACCACGAACCAGAAAATGACTGCTTCGCTGCGCGCCGCAATGACGAGGGTGACACCGAACAGCGCGAACCCCGCGAGCATGATCTCGCGGGGGCGGCCGGTGCGATCGGCCAGGATGCCGCCAAGCGGGACCGAGATCACCGCCATCCACAGCACCAGGCTGGTCGCCGAGCCGGCCGCCGTCAGGCTCCATCCGCGCTCCGTCAGCAGCGCCGTGCCGTAGCCGAACACCATGCTAAGCGCGGCGTTGTAGAGACCCCAAATGCAGCCCGCGACGATGACCGCCTGCAACGCCGCGCCTGCGGGCCACACGCCAGCGCCCGCCGCGCCCGCCTGACCGATCGGCGGCGCATAGAGCAAGCCCAGCAGCACCAATCCCAGCGCCGCGACGACAACGGTCGTCATGCCGACGGCGGTAACACCGCCCCACCCCGCCATGACCGGCAGCACGACCAACGCCACCGCGATCCCGGCCGGCCATGAGTTGACGAAGATCGCCATCGCCGTCGCGATTTCCTTCCCCGCGAACCAGTCCGTGACCATCTTCGACATGAGGACGTTGAGGAGCACGCCGCCCACGCCGGCAACGAGACGGCCGCCGAGTTGCCAGCCCCAGGTGTGCGCGAACGCCATGATCAGGCCGCCGATGATCATGAGCACCAGCGCGAGCAGCACCATCGGCTTTTCGCCGAAGCGGCGGCCGATCTCACCGCCCGGTACCGCAAAGATGAGGCCCGGCGCATGGTAGAGGCTGATCATCAGGCCGATATCGGCGAGCGCGACGCCGAATTCCTTCATGTACGCCGGCGAGACGGCGCCGACCGCCTGGAACTGGAAGCCCATGGCGAGGCGCACGGTGAACAGCAGGGCGAGCACCGCCCACCGGTTTTGCATGTGCCGCCCCCTCGCGTGGAATGCCGGAGAGTATGATCTTGTCCGGGAATGGCCGCACTCTATCCGAGTTGCCCCCGATCGCCCAGATGGCGGGATGCAATGGACTTCGGTAACTTGGCCTCTACAGCAACGCAGGACACACCCGTGAGCGCCTCTCTCCCGCCGCTACAGGCAAACGCCACAGCCGATCTCGCCGCGTTCGCGAGCGCACTGACGTTCGAGCAGATCCCGGCCGCCGTCGTCGAGCGCGCGAAGCTGTGCCTCCTCGACGGCATCGGCGTCTGCCTCCACGGCGCGACACTGCCGTGGACGCGGCACGTACAGGACATGGTGCGGGCGGAGGGCGCGACGCCGGTCGCGACGCTGTTCGCGACCCGCCATAAGGGATCGTGGTCACAGGCCGCCCTCGCCAACGCGACGGCGGGACACGCCTTCGAGATGGACGACATCCACACCGAATCCGTGATCCACCCGAACTCGCTGACCACGCCCATCGCGATCGGATTTGCCGAAGCCAATCCCGGCGTCAGCGGCCGCGACCTCATCACCGCCATCGTCGCCGGCTGCGAAGTCGGCACCCGCGTCGGCAACGCGGCGACGACCGCCCTCTTCCTCAACGGCTTCCATCCCCAGGGCACCAGCGGCACATTCGTCGCCGCCGCCACGGCCGGCCGCCTCCTAAGACTCGACCGCGACGCGATGCAGAACGCGCTCGGCATCGGCGGCTCGATGTCGGCCGGCCTGATGGCGGCGCAGGAAGGGGCGATGGTCAAGCGCCTGCACGCCGGCCGCGCCGCCCAGAGCGGCGTCTACGCCGCCGAGCTTGCCGCGCGAGGGTTCACCGGCATCTCCGACATCGTCGAAGCCGGCTACGGCGGCTTCCTCAGCGCCTACGCGCGCACGCCCGATATCTCGCGCATCACCGCTGGCCTCGGCAGCACCTGGGAAACGCTGCGCATCGGCTTCAAGCTCTATCCCAACGTCACCAGCATCCACTCCGCACTCGACGCGCTGCACCATATCATGACCACGCGCGGCCTCGGCGCCGACGACATCCGGTCGGTCGACGTCGGTTGCGGCCACATGACGTTCGTCCACACCGCTTGGACCTATCGCGATGCCGGCGTTACCGCGGCGCAGATGAACATGTTCTACGGCCTCGCCGCGATGGCGACCGGCGGCGAAGTGACGGCCGCCGACTACACGCCTTCGCGCATGCGAGATCGCGCGCTGCTCGCCTTCATCCCGCGCATCACGATCCGCGAGGACGCGGCGCTCGAGGCCATGGGCCGCCATTTCCGCCACGCCTGCCGCATGACCGTGGCGACCATCGACGGGCGCACCTTCGATCACGAGATACTCTATCGCCGCGGCAGCGCCGACAACGAGGTCGCCGCCGACGAGATCCGGCGCAAATTCGCGGGCAACGTGCGAGGCCTACTGAACGATGGCGATCGCGACCGTGTCATCGAGCTTGTCGGAAGCCTGGAAACGGCGGCGGACGTGCGCGCGCTCTGCGACATCCTCTGCGAATTCGGGTGCGTGCGAATGCGGACGGCTGACCCGGCGCGCCACGTCTGATTTTCACAAAATTCTGTTATCCACAGAAACCGAAGCGCAACCACGCGATGGTCTACTTTGAATCACGCATGCGTGAGGACCGCAGAAAGCGAGATTTCTCCGCGTTATGGTCGCATTGAGGACATCCACGCGGGCTACATTAACGCTCAAGTGTCAAGTGTGCGCCGCACTACAACTGGGTTGACGATGCAGCCTTTCGTCACGCCTAATTTGTCAAGCACGTCGCGGCCACATCGGAACAGGGGTACTGCGATGATGATGATGCGTTTGAAGGGACAATCGATCCTGGTCGTCGAGCACGAGCTGTCGGTTGCCCGCGAACTCGAGGAAGAATTCACCCAAGCCGGCGCCAAGGTCTTTGCCGCGGGACGGCTGCGCGACGCGCTCTATCTCGCCGAATACCCGGCTCTTTCTGCCGCCGTCGTGAACGTCCAGATGGGTCGTGCCGGCGAGAGCACTGCGGCGGTGTGCCACCGGCTCCAGGATCTCGGCATTCCCTTCATGTTCTATACGAAATTCAACTCGACCGAGGCGGCCACGACTTGGCCGCAAGCCCCGGTCATCGCCAAACCGGCCGGCAGCGCCATGGTCGCGGAAACCGTCGCCAGCCTGCTGCCGCACGCGTTCCCGGCACCGGCGCTGCTGCAGTAGGCTGCGATACGAATACGTCTGATTTTTTGGCAGCGGGGCGGTTCACCGGCGGATCATCAGTCCGTCGGCGAGCCCTTCACGCCTGCTCCTCGGTGCCGCGCACCGAGCGCGGAACGTTGCCGTGGATCAACGAGCGGCCGGCGTAGATACCGCCGCACAATTCGAGATCCAGCCGCTCGGCATCGCGCCGGCGCACCTCGGCGATGACCTCCTCCGCCGTCTCCGGCTCGTCGCCGAGCTTCAGCAGCGCCTGCTCGCTCATCAGCAGCGCCGATTCGAACGTCTCGCGGATCTGATAGTCGACGCCCGCGTGGATCAGCTCGATCGCCACCGTGCGGTCGAACGCGCGCGCCAGGATCGGCACCAGCGGGAACTCGGCTTTGACGAGTTCCACGATCTTCTTCGTCCCCGCGGGATCATCGATCGCGACAACGATCGCGCGCGCATTGGCGGCGCCGGCGGCATGCAGGATGTCGAGCCGGGTGCCGTCGCCGTAGTAGATCTTGAACCCGAACTCCGCCGCCGCGCGGATGCTCTCGGTGTCCGTCTCGATGATCGAAATGGTATGGCCGCGCGCCAGCAGCGGCTGGCTGACGATCTGGCCGAACCGGCCGAAGCCGATGATCAGGGCGTTTCCTCGAGGCCCGCCGCGCGTTCGACGCCGTCCATCGAGGGGGCGGCAACGGGGACGAGCCGATCGTGGATGATGATCATGATCGGCGTCAGGATCATCGAAATGATGATCGTCGCGGTCAGGATCGCGTTGGCCTCACCGGTGATGAGCCCGACGCTCGTCGCCGCCGCATAGAGGACGAAGGCGAACTCGCCGCCCTGGGCCATGATCACCGCGCGCTCCAGCGCCTCGCGATTGCCGCTGCCGACCAGCCGCGCAACGCCGTAGATGCCGAGGAACTTCAGCACGATGTAGGAGACCACGCTGATCGTCACGAGCTGCCAGTTGGCGGCGATCACCGTGAGATTGAGCGCCATGCCGACGCCGAGGAAGAAAAGCCCGAGCAGGAGGCCGCGGAACGGCTCGATATCGGCCTCGAGCTGGTGGCGGAACGACGATTCGGACAGCAGCACGCCCGCAAGGAACGCGCCCATCGCCATCGACAGGCCGCCAAGCTGCATCGCCAGCGCCGAGCCGAGCACGACCAGCAGCGCCGCAGCCGTCATCACTTCGCGCGCCCGCGCGCTCGCGAGCAGGCTGAACATGGGATTGAGCAGCCAGCGGCCGACCACGATCAGCGCCACAATCGCGCCGAGCCCGATCGCCACCGACGTCAGCCGCGCCGCGACCGTCACATCCGCGCCGCCCGGCGCGAGGAACGTGACGAGCGCCAGCAGCGGCACGATGGCCAGATCCTCGAGCAGGAGGACCGAGACCATCCGCTGGCCCTTCGGCGTCGAAAGCTCGCCGCGCTCCTCGAGCACCTGCATCACGATCGCCGTCGAGGTGAGAACGAAGCCGGCTGCCGCGACGAACGAAATGCCGAGCGGAAAACCCGAGCGCCAGGCCGACGCACGACAGCAGCGCGCTGCACGCGCCGACCTGCATCAGGCCCAAGCCAAAAATCTCGCGGCGCATGCTCCACAGGCGCGAGGGCTCCATTTCGAGCCCGATGATGAACAGGAACATCACCACGCCGAGTTCGGCGACATGCAGGATCGCCTGCGGATCGGCAAACAGCCCGAGGCCGAACGGCCCGATGACCAGCCCCGCCGCCAGATAGCCCAGCACCGAGCCGAGCCCGAGCCGCTTGAAAATCGGAACGGCCACGACCGCCGCCCCCAGCAGCGCGACGATCTTGACGAGATCGGTACTCTGGACTTCTGCAGCCATGCTCGCCTTTTCAGTGCGCCCCGTAGCGCCGGATCACAGCGATCGCCGCTGCTGCGGGAATGCCGAAAATCACGACGAGAATCGGCAGTTCCTGCAGCATAGTGTAGCCGGCATAGCGGACGCCGATCCAGAGATTCACCAGCGAGATGGTGAGCCATACCGGAATGAAAGCCTTGGCGGCGACACCCATGATGGAGGGGTCGGAGCCCCATGAGCGCGCAAGCAGCAAGAACAGGCCGAGCAGCACCAGGCCGCCCGCAGTGACCATCAACATATGCATCAATCGATTTCCCGTGCGTCTACTGATGAATGCGAAACACGGGGAATACGATTGCTCTGCCCGAGGTCAACAAGATCGACCCATCGTTTTAGGCGTCTGCAATGGATTCTCCTGCATTGTCGACGGACTTCAGGAATTCATTCCGATCTTAGCGCTCGATTGGTGTTCACCCTCGCGGCTTCACATCGCGCAGGCCGGCGAGGACGATGAGACCGGTCAGCGCCAGCGCCGCCTGCACGCCGAAGGCCCAGCGGTAGGCAATCTCCGGCGGCACGCCCGCCACCGCCGGGAACGAGCCGAGGATCCAGCCAAAAGTGAATTGCGCCACCGCGATCGCGGTCATGATCCCCATGTTCGATGCCGCAACGCCCCGGCCCATCAGATGCGCCGGCACCAGCCCGCGCGCATAGGCGTGCACGACCGTCGGATAGGCGCTGCAGATGCTGAGCACGACGAACATCGCCGTCACCAGCCGCACCGACGGGCTCTGGCATGAGCGCCATCCCGCCGGTCACCATCAGGATGAAGCAACCGCCGACCAGCACCGGCCATTTGAGCGAGTTGCACCAGCGCGCCACGCGGCCATAGAAGAAATGCCCGCCGATGCCGCCGAGCGCCATGAACAGCAGCACGCTGCCGCGCTGGATGTCGTCGAGACCGTGTACATGCTTGAGGTACGGCGCGCCCCACGCGCCGCTGATCGCCCCCGACGCCGACATCGGCAGCCCAATCAGCAGCAACCGCCACATGCCCGGCTGGCGAACCGCTTCGCGGGCACCCGCGAGCACCTCGCCGAACTTCTCCGTTCTTCACTTCGCGCGGCGGATGGTCGGGCGGCGTGTCGCGCACGTACACCGCGAGCGCAACCGTGAGCAGCAGGATCAGGACCGTGAACACCCAGTAGCTCTCACGCCATCCGATGAGCGCGATCAGGGCCGCGAGCGGCGCCGTCGCGAATAGATTGCCGACCGCGGCAAAACTGTTGAGCGCGCCCGTCTGGGTCACGATGCGATCCGGCGGCAGCCACATCGCGATGATGTAGAAGGCGCCGGTGAAGCCGCCCGCGCAGCCGATGCCCATCAGGACGCGGCTCATCGTCAGTGTCAGCGACGACTCCCCGACTGCGAACAGCGCCGTCCCGGCCGCCGTGAACAGCAGCATCACGCTCAGCACGCGGCGCGGCCCGTAGCGGTCGAGCATCATGCCCGTCGGGTATCTGCATCAGCGCATAGGCGATGAACAGCGCGCTGGCGATAGTCGACAGCACGGCCGGCGAGAACCCCATCTCGCGCTCGAGCTCGGGCGCCATGACGCCGAAGCTCGAACGCAGGAAGAGGTTGGAGAAATTCAGCAGATAGAGCGTCGCCAGGATCGGGAGAAGTGCGCGCCCAGCTCACGAAGTTCGCCTCCGCTGGCGACGCAGTCGCCAGCGAGTCGCGGCGCTCGAGTCATACGAGGGCGATCGGGCGCACCGGGACAGCCGGTCGCGCCCTTGAATTTCACCGGCGCCAGCATGAAGCAGAAGCTGGTGATGCCGTCCGCCATGAGTTCATCGAGCGCCATGTTCTCGATGATGTGGACGCCGGCCTCGGCGAGACAGTGCTGGTGCACCGGCATGATCACTTGGGGATGGCGCGTCCCCGGCAGCACCTCGAGCGCCATGTTGTCGGCGGCGATCGCGACGACGTCGCGGGAGGTCAGCCACTGCGCCGCGTCGAGATCGATGCCGGGTTCGCCGGCGACGTACCGGTCGTTGTCGGTCATGTAGAACCGGCCCCATCCCGTGCGGATGCACACCACATCCCCGGCTCGATCGAAAGCTTTGCCGCATCGAGCGCGCGCTTGAGATCATCCGCCGTGACGGCGCGGCCCGCTTTCAGAAAGTCCCCGCCGTCGAGCCCGGAAACGTCGACGCAGATGCCGCGCGTCACCATCGGCGGGCAGTGCTCGATGCCGAGGTTGGCGAGACCGAAATCGTCGACCGTCACCTCGGCGCTGTAGCCGCCGTGCATCCGGTCGCCGATGGTGAAATGGCCGAGCGCATCGATGTGCGTGCCGACGTGGGTCGTCAGCTCCATGCGCTCGAGGTTGGAGCCCGCATCGTTCGTCGCCCCCATCGCCCGGCGGCGCCGAACACTGCCGCGTGACGTCGGCCCCATCTGCATCAGGTAGGGCGTCTGGTTGGGTGCCATGCGCGGCGCGCCGACCTCGATCGTGTGGCTGAGGTCGACGATTCGCCCGCTCTCGACCCGGCGCAGTGCTGCAAGCGTGCGCGCGGGCGTCAGAAAGTGGCTGGCGCCGAGCTGGTTGCCCTTGCCCCAGCGCCCGTGATCGTGAATGCAGTTGGTCATCGCCTCCCCCGTCCGTTTCCGCGCCCGCGCTTTGGCGTCGGCCCTGTTGGCGCTATGATGGCGCCGGTTTGCGGTTTCAGCAATCACGCGCAGCCGTACCCTGGAGTGCAAGGAATGATTGTCGCCGTCGTGCAGATCCCGATGCCGCGCCGGCCGCGCGAAGCGGCGATTGCCGCGCAGACCAAGTCGGCGCCGACCTTCCGTGCGCTCGCCGGGAAGGGGCTCCTGCGCAAGGATTTCCTCAACGGCGAGGCCGGCGGCGGCGGCGTCTACTACTGGACGTCGCGGGAGGCGGCCGAAGCCTGGTACACGCCGGCGTGGCGCGCCAAGGCCAAGGAAACCTTCGGCGCCGAGCCGATCATCACCTACTACGAAACCTACGTGACGGTCGACAACATCAAGGGCGAGACCATCGTCCGCGAACACGATTGACCGGATCGGCATGGGAATGACGCTGCAACGGCGTGTCCTGCTCTGGATGTGCGTGCTCGTGGCCGTGAACCAGTTCGGGTTCGGGGCCATGGTGCCATCGGTGCCGCTGTACGCCCAATCGTTCGGCGTGCCCGCGTCCGCGATCGGCCTCGCGATCGCGGCTTACGGCCTCGCGCGTTTCATGTCGGCCCTTCCCGCGGGACAGCTCTCCGACATCCTCGGGCGCCGTCAGAGCCTCGCCATCGGCGGTCTCGTCTCGGCGGTCGGCAATCTCTGGTGCGCGTGGGCGACCAGCTACCCTGAGTTCATCATCGCGCGCTTCGTCGCCGGTTTCGGCGCCGGACTCGTTCTCACGACCGGCAATATCGTGCTCGCCGATATCAGCACGCCCGAGGTGCGCGGCCGCATGATCTCCATCTACCAGGGCACATTCCTCTTCTCGGTCGGACTGGGTCCTTTTCCGGGCGGCCTGTTGGCTGAGCACTTTGGACTTTCGGCACCATTCCTGTTTTCCGGCCTCGGCGCATTCCTCGCAACGGTCGTCGCGTGGTTCGCCGTCGAGGAGACGCGCGAGATGGCGCGGTCGTCGGCGGGCGCGAGCGCAGTCACCGTCTCATTCTTCGCCCAGATGCGCACGCTCATGCGCAACGTCGGCTACGTCCTCGTGAGCCTCATCTCACTCATGAACGCCGTCGTGCGCACCGGCGGTCTGTTCGCGATCATCCCCCTTCTCGCAACGGCGCGTCTCGGCATCTCCGTCTCCGCAATCGGCTTCGCCATGATGCTCGGTAGCATCGCGGGCCTGTTCGCCTCCTTTCCCGCCGGCTGGCTCGCCGACCGCTACGGCCGCAAGTTGGTGATCGTGCCGGCCACCCTCATCAGCGGCACGTCGATGGTACTGTTCTGCTTTGCGCCGAACTACGCGTGGTTCACCGCCGCCTGCATCGTCTGGGGCATCGCCATTTCGGCTGGCGGCTCCGCGCCAGCCGCCTACGCGGCCGACACCGCGCCCCCGGGGATGAACGCCGCCGCCATGAGCACCTTCCGCATGACCGGCGATCTCGGTTACGTCATCGGGCCGCTCGCGCTCGGCTTCATCGCCGATCTCTATGGCCCGATCACCGCCTTGCTCGGCGGTGCTGCCGTGCTCATCCTTGTCGGCGCGGCCTTCGCCATCATCGCACCCGAGACGCATCCGCGGCGACATCTGACAGGAGGTCGCGCATGACCATGCCGCCCGCCGCCGACCTCCGATCACAGCGGTCCGCACCCGCTCGCTCGTCTTCCTGCTGCTCGCGCAGGTCGCGGCGATGTCGACCTGGTTCGCGACCACGGCCTCGCTCACCGCGATCCGCCAGGGCTGGACGCTGACACCGTTCCACGAGGGGCTTCTGACCAGCAGCGTGCAGGCGGGTTTCGTCGCCGGCACGCTGACGAGCGCACTGCTCAGCGCCGCCGACCGCTATGACCTGCGCCGCCTGTTCGCCACGTCGGCGGCCATTGCCGGGCGCAGCCAACCTGCTCATCGCCCTGTTCGAGCCGACCGACGCCGCCATTCCACTGCTGCGCTTCGCCACCGGCTTCTGCCTCGCCGGCGTCTATCCGGTCGGCATGAAGATCGCCTCGACCTGGGCCAAGGGCGACCTCGGCCTGCTCATCGGACTGCTCGTCGGCGCGGTGACACTCGGCTCGGCGGCGCCGCATCTGTTCGCGACCGCCGGGCTCGACTGGCGCCTCCCCGCCGTTGCCGCGGGCGCGTCGGCAATCCTCGGGGCCATCCTGATCCGCTGGGCCGAGATCGGTCCGAACCGCGGCCCGGCGCCGCCCTTCCGCCTCGCCAACGCGTTCGACGCCTTCCGCAGCGCGCCGCTGCGGCTCGCGAACTTCGGCTACTTCGGCCACATGTGGGAACTCTACGCGATGTGGACGTGGATCGGCAGCTTCCTCGCCGCGAGCTTCGCGCTGCGCTACGGCACCGCGCCGCCGATCAGCGCCGGCGTCGTCACCTTCCTGGTGGTCTGCGAGCGGCGCGTTGGGATGTCTCGTCGGTGGCTGGGCCGCCGATCGCATCGGCCGCACCGCGGTGACCATCGGTTCGCTCGTCGTCAGCGGTGCCTGCGCGCTGGTGATCGGTTTCGCGTTCGGCGGGCCGGCATGGATCATCGTCGCGATCGGGATCGTGTGGGGCCTCACGGTCGTCTCGGATTCAGCGCAGTTCTCGGCGTCGGTGACCGAACTCAGCGACCGCAGCCTCGTCGGCACGATGCTCACCGTGCAGACCTGCATCGGCTTCCTGCTGACGCTGCTGACGATCCACCTGATGCCCTACTCCGTCGCGCTGCTCGGCTGGACGTACGCCTTCACGATCCTTGCGATCGGCCCGGCATTCGGCATATGGGCGATGGCACGACTGCGCGCGCGCCCAGAAAGCGTCCGCATCGCCGGCGGGCGTCGCTGAGCCCTCTCACGTCCCACAGAACGTCGCCCGCACGACCTGCTCGGGGCGCGGCGGGAGCGCGTACTCGGCCGCGTCGGGCTGATCGTCGAACGGCCGCGCGAGCACCGCGACCAACCGCTCGAACGGTTGCAGATCGCCCTCCGCCGCCGCGCTCAGTGCCTCTTCGACGAGATGGTTGCGCGGAATGAATGCGGGATTGACGGCTTTCATCGCCGCTGCACGCGCCGCGGGATCGCCGTCCTCCTGCGCCAGACGCTCGCGCCACCGCACCGCGAAGGCATCGAACGCCGTCGGATCGGCGAACAGCGCCCGCGCCTCGGCGTCGGCCGCCGGATCGCCCGCTGCGTCCGACAGGCCGCGGAATGTCAGCGTAAAATCGGCCTTGTTCGCCGTCATCAATTCGAGGAAATCCTTGATCAGCACGGGATCCTCGGCCTGCGCCTCGGCAAGCCCGAGCTTGCGCCGGAAGCCCGCAGCAAACGCCGCCTCGAACCGCCCGGGGTAGGCATCGATCGCCGCCTGCGCGACCGGCAGCGCGGCGTCGCGGTCGTCGCCGAGCAGCGGCAGCAGCGCCTCGGCGAGACGCGCGAGGTTCCACTGCGCGACGATCGGCTGGTTGCCGTACGCGTACCGCCCCTGCTGATCGATCGAGCTGTAGACGGTCGCCGGATCGTAGGTATCCATGAACGCGCACGGGCCGTAATCGATCGTCTCGCCGGAGACCGCCACGTTGTCGGTGTTCATCACGCCATGGATGAACCCGATCTGCATCCAGTGCGCGACCAGCGCCGCCTGCCGCTCCATCACGCGGTGGAGCAGCGCGCCATAAGGGTTCGCCTCTCCAGCAAGCTCTGGATAGTGCCGCGCGATGACATAGTCAGCGAGCGCCTTCGAGCCCTTCGACATCGCCGACGCACCGCGAAATACTGGAACGTGCCGACACGGATATGGCTCGCCGCGACCCGCGTCAGAACCGCGCCCTGCAGCGCCGTCTCGCGCATCACCGTGTTCGCCCGTCGTGACGGCAGCAAGCGCCCGCGTCGTCGGCACGCCGAGCGCCGACATCGCCTCGCCGATGATGTACTCGCGCAGCACCGGACCGAGCGCGGCGCGGCCATCGCCACGACGCGAATATGGCGTCGGACCCGAGCCCTTGAGCTGGATGTCGCGGCGGTCGCCATTGGCGTCGATGATCTCGCCGAACAGGAGCGCGCGGCCGTCGCCCAACTGCGGGCTGAAGCCGCCGAACTGATGGCCCGCATAGGCCATCGCGATCGGCTCGGCGCCGTCCGGCACGCGGTTGCCGGCGAGGATCTCGACGCCCTCGGGCGACGCCAGGAAATCGGGATCGAGCCCCAACTCGCGCGCCAGTGCGACGTTCAGCTTGACGAGTCGCGGCGTGGCCACCCGCGTCGGCGGCAGGCGGGCGAAAAACCGCTCCGGCAGGCGCGCGTAACTGTTCTCTAGGGGCAGGAAGCTCGCGGCGTCCGGTTGCACGTTCATGATCGGTCCCGGCGTTGGTTGTAGCGGCGGTCGCGGCATCGGCGACGGCCATTATAGAATATATGGTCACTCGGGCGCGAATTGCCCATGCTCCCGTTCAGTCCGTGCCCTCGGGACCGCCGCACTTGACCCCGTTCCGCGTCCGGCCCAATTGTCCCAGCATGATCGACCCGACCACCGAGCCGCCCGAGACCCGCCAGGAGGACCCTCCTGCGGACGGCGCCCCCGTGCGGCGCGGCCCCGACGTCATCAACGACTATCTCAAGACGCTGCCGAACTCGCCCGGCGTCTACCGGATGATCGATGCGGCCGGCGACGTCATCTACGTCGGCAAGGCGCGCAGCCTCAAGGCGCGCGTGTCGAACTACACCCGGCTCGGCGGCCACACCAACCGCATCGCGCGCATGATCGCGGCGCACCGCGTCGATGGAGTTCGTGACGACGCGCACCGAGAGCGAGGCGCTGCTGCTCGAGGCGAACCTGATCAAGCGGTTCCGCCCGCGCTTCAACGTGCTGCTGCGCGACGACAAGTCGTTCCCCTACATCCTGATCTCGCGCGACCATGGCGCGCCGCAGATCCTGAAGCATCGCGGCGCGCGCAAGCGCAAGGGCGACTACTTCGGCCCGTTCGCCTCGGCGGGCTCGGTCAACCAGTCGATAAACACGCTGCAACGCGCGTTTCTGCTGCGGTCGTGCTCGGATTCGGTCTATGAGAGCCGCACGCGGCCATGCCTGCTCTACCAGATCAAGCGTTGCTCGGCGCCGTGCACCGGCGAGATCAGCCTCGAGGACTACGGCGTCCTCGTCGACGAGGCATGCCGGCTCCTCAAGGGCGGCAGCGAGGATGTCCGCCGGCAGCTCCGCGAGCAGATGACGACCGCCTCCGATGCGCTGGAGTTCGAGCGCGCCGCCGTGCTGCGCAACCGCCTCCACGCGCTGAGCCATGTCACCGCCGATCAGACAATCAACCCGGAAGGCGTCATCGAAGCCGACGTGTTCGGCGCCCACCAGGACGGCGGACAGACGTGCGTGCAGGTGTTCTTCTTCCGCTCGGGCCAGAACTGGGGCAACCGCGCCTACTTCCCGCGCGCCGATCGCTCGCTCGACGTCGGCGAAGTGCTCGATCCCTTCATCGCGCAGTTCTATGACGACAAGCCGGTGCCGCGGCTGATCCTGCTGTCGCACGACGTGCCGAACCGCGAGCTGCTGGCCGAAGCGCTGTCGCTCAGGGCCGAGCGCAAGGTCGAGATCCGCGTGCCCCAGCGCGGCGCCAAGACCGGCGTCGTCGAGCACGCGCTCAACAACGCGCGCGAGGCCCTCGGCCGGCGTCTCGCGGAAGGCGCCTCGCAGCGCCGGCTGCTCGAAGCGCTCGCCGACCGCACGGGCCTGCGCGCGCGTGCCGCGCCGCATCGAAGTGTTCGACAACAGCCACGTCTCCGGCACCAACGCGGTCGGCGGCATGATCGTCGCGGGCCCCGATGGGTTCGTCAAAGGCCAGTACCGCAAGTTCAACATCAAGTCCGAAGACCTGACACCGGGCGACGACTACGCGATGATGCGCGAGGTGCTGACGCGGCGCTTCAAGCGCATCGCCGCCGCTGCTGCGCCGACCGTCGATGAAAGCCCCATCGATCTCGATACGGTGCCGGAGACGCCGGCGGATATCGTCCCTCTCGATGAGGCCGACGAGACGGAAGATACTGCCTTTCCGGATCGCCCCGATCTCGTGCTGATCGACGGCGGCCTCGGCCAGCTCCATGTCGCGCAGGAGGTGTTCGCCGAACTCGGCATCACGGATATCGCGCTGATCGGCGTCGCCAAGGGCCCGGACCGCGACGCCGGCCGCGAGCATTTCCATATCCCCGGCCGGGCGCAATCGATGATGCTCGAAGCGCGCGATCCCGTCCTCTACTTCGTCCAGCGCCTGCGCGATGAAGCCCACCGCTTTGCGATCGGCGCCCACCGCGCGCGGCGCTCCAAGGCGATCGGCATCAACCCGCTCGACGAGATCGACGGCATCGGGCCGACCCGCAAGCGCGCGCTCCTCCTGCATTTCGGCTCGGCCAAGGGCGTCAGCCGCGCGAGCGTCACCGATCTGACGACGGTCGCCGGCATTTCCACCGAAACGGCGCAGCGAATCTACGATCATTTCCATGAGCGGGATCGGTAGCGCGCCATGATCCGCCGTCGCGCTCCTATTGTGCTGGCGTTCGCCTTCGTCGCGGCGATGTTGTCGACGCGCGTTGATGCCGAACCCGCTGAGCGTATCGTGTCGCTCAACCTGTGCACCGACCAGATCCTGATCGACCTCGTACCGGCGGATCGCATCCGCGCGCTGAGCCACGTCGCCGCCGACGCCGCATCGTCGTCCATCGCCGATCGTGCGCGGAATTTCACCCGCATCCGTGGCGATGCGGAAGAAGTTCTCGCCCTCGATCCCGATCTGATCGTGACCACTGAATTTTCGACGCCGACGACGGTCTCACTGCTCGAACGCCTCGGCCGGCGCGTCGTCAAAATCCCGTTCGCGCACAACCTCGATGGCGTACGCGTAGCGGTGCGGCAGATCGCCGAAGCCGTCGGCACGATCGACGCCGGCAACGCAATCATCGCCAACTTCGACCGGCGTCTCGCGGCGCTGGCGACCGCACCACGCGACGCCCCTGCCCCCACCGCCGTCATCTACCAGGTCAACAGCCTCGTGTCGGGCGTCGGAACGCTGGAGGACGAGGCGTTGCGCCTCGCCGGTTTCCGCAACCTGGCGCCGGAGCTGAACCTCGATCCCGGTGGCCGCGTCGCGCTCGAAGCGATCGTCGCGCACCCGCCCGATCTGCTCGTGCTGTCGGGCCCGAGCGGCGAGTACCGCACCGTCGTCGCCGACAACCTCGCGCACCCTGCGCTCGCAGCCGTCATGCGCCAGCGTGCGACGCTCGTCGTGCCGTGGCGGCACTGGCTCTGCGGCACGCCCTACATCGCCGATGCGATCGAAGCGCTGGTCGACGCCCGCCGTCGTCTCGCGTCGAGAAAGCCGCCGGCATGAGCAGGACGGCGGCACTTCCTCGCGTGATCCCCGCACTCGCCGCAGATGACGGCGCTGCTCGCGCTGGCGTCGCTGATGATCGGGCCGACCGGCATCGGCCTCGGCGGCAATCCCGAGGCGCGCTGGCTGATCCTCTCGGAAATCCGACTGCCGCGGACGCTGCTCGGCCTGCTGATCGGCGGCGCGCTCGGCCTCTCTGGCGCGGCGCTGCAGGGCTACCTGCGCAATCCGCTCGCCGAACCCGGCGTCATCGGCATTTCCGGCGGCGCCGGCCTCGGCGCGGTGCTGGCGATCCATTCAGGCATTGCCGGCGCGCTCGCGATCGGCCTGCCGCTCGGCGGGCTCGCGGGCGCGGCGATCGCGATGGGCGTCGTGCTGTGGCTTGCCGGCGAACGCGGCGGACCGATCACGCTGATCCTCTCAGGCGTCGCCGTCGCCAGCCTGACGACGGCGCTTGATCGCGCTCGTGCTGACGCTCTCGCAAAACCCGTTCGCCGCCGTCGAAATCGTGTTCTGGCTGATGGGCTCGCTCACCGACCGCAGCATGACGCACGTGTGGCTCGCGGGGCCGCCGATCATCCTCGGCATGGCGCTGCTGCTGCGCCTCGGCCGCGACCTCGATGCGCTGACGCTCGGCGAGGAGGTCGCCGCCAACCTCGGCACGTCGCTCGACCGCTTGCGCATCCTGATCGTCGCCGGCACCGCGCTGAGCGTCGGCGCCGCGACCGCCGTCTCCGGCACCATCGGCTTCGTCGGCCTCGTGGTGCCGCACATCCTGCGGCCGCTGGTCGGGCATTCGCCGTCGCGCCTGCTGCCGGCGAGCGCGCTCGGCGGCGCCGCGCTGGTGCTCGCGGCCGACCTGGCGCTGCGGCTCGTCTCGCCCGGCGGCGGCATCCGTCTCGGCGTCGTCACCGCGCTGATCGGCACGCCGTTCTTCGTGTGGCTGGTGCTGTCGACGCGGCGGGAGCTGGCACCATGAGTGTCGCGGCAAAAGACGTGCGCCTCGCGCTCGGCGGCCGCACGGTTCTGCGATCAGCCTAGACCTCGCCATACCGGCGGGGCGGATCACCGCCGTCGTCGGCCCCAACGGCGCCGGCAAATCGACGCTGCTGCGCGCCTTCGCCGGGCTCGTGGCGCCGGCCGGCGGTGAGATCACGCTCGACGGCCGACCCACTCGCGGCGCACAGCGGCAGCCGAACTCGCCCGCGCGATCGCCTACCTGCCGCAGGAGCGCGCGGTGCACTGGCCGCTCGCCGCCCGCGCCGTCGTTGCCCTCGGCCGGCTGCCGCACCGCGACGCCACCACCGCCGAAGCGGACACCGCCGCGATCGACGCCGCACTCGCCGCGATGGACATTGCCGATCTCGCCGAGCGCCCGGTCGTCGAGCTTTCCGGCGGCGAGCGTGCGCGGGTGCTGGTCGCGCGCGCGCTCGCCCAGCAGACGCCGCTGCTGCTCGCCGACGAGCCGACCGCCGGGCTCGATCCGGCGCACGCCTTGGCCCTGTTCGAGCTCTTCACGCGGCTTGCCGCCGAAGGCCGCACCGTCGTCGTGGCGCTGCACGACCTGACCCTCGCCGCCCGCTTCTGCCCACCACGTCGTGCTGCTCGCCGGCGGCGGCGTCGCCGCCGCGGGACCGCCCGCCGACGTTCTCACGCCGCGCCACCTCGAGCCGGCGTTCGGTGTGACAATGCTATGCACCGACATCGACGGCATGGCGATTGTCGTGCCCGTCTCCAGTCTGCCATGATGCACTGCAACAACGATCCGAGGAGGGGCGGTGCTCGGCTTCAGCGGCAAGCGGAAACGCACGATCAACCTGGCGCTTCAGGGCGGCGGCGTGCATGGCGCCTTCACCTGGGGCGTGCTCGATCGCCTGCTCGAGGACGATAGCCCGCTGCACTTTGCCTGGATCAGCGCGACCAGCGCCGGCGCCGTGAATGCCGCCGCGCTCGCGAGCGGTCTCGCCGAAGGCGGCCGCGAGGGCGCGCGCCGGACGCTGCGCAGCGGTCTGGGAGGCGGTGCAGGAAGCCGGCGTGCCGGACCTCATGCGCTTCTATCCGTTCCTGCGCACGCTTGGCCGGTCGTCGTCGCTGGCGCCGGTGGCCTCGCTGTGGTCGCCCTACGATTTCAATCCGCTCGGCTTCGATCCGCTGCGCCGCATTCTCGAAGCGCACATCGATTTCGCGCGCATCCGCGCCGTTCCAGACTTGGAACTGCTGATCGCCGCGACCGATGTCGCAACGGGCACGAAGCGCCTGTTCCGCCGCGGCGAGCTGACCGTCGAAGCCGTGCTCGCGTCCGCGTGCCTGCCGACCATCCACCACGCCGTCGAAATCGAGGGGCGCGCCTACTGGGACGGCGGCTTCTCGGCCAATCCCGACCTCGTCACGCTGGCGGGCGAGAGCCCGACCGCGGACACACTCCTCGTCCTGCTGAGCCCGATCGAGCAACCGGGCATTCCACGGACGGCGCGCGAGATCGCCGGCCGAAGTCAGCCGCATCACCTTCAACCAGCCGCTGCGCCGGGACGTCGACATGTATCGAGGCGGCGCGCGCCGTGAGCCCGCGCTGGTGGCGGCGCACCGGCACCCAGGCGGAGCGCCTCGCGCGCCATCGCTTTCACCTCGTCGAAGCGGGCCACCACACCGCGATGCTGCCCGCCGAGAGCAAGATCCAGCCCGATCGAACCGTGATCTCGCACCTGTTCATCGCCGGCGCATCGGAAGCCGGCAAATGGCTGGAGCGTCATGGCCAGCAGGTCGGCAAACGCGCAACGATCGATCTGCCGGCTCATTTCCGCAAACGGTCGAGCCGGATCGCCCCGACCAGCGAAGCTTTGTGCCGGCGCAGGATGAAGATCCCGCCCGAAGCCGCCGGACCGGCCCGCGACGGCGCCCGGCAGGTTGAACCCACCTCGACACGGGCGACTATTGGACCGTCGCTGATCCAGCCGCGCTATAGATGGGCGAGAAACGTGCCTGCGCGGCACAGCGTCGGGCCCAACCGGGAGGGAACACGCACCATGCCCATCAGCACCATCCGTCCGACACGCCGTGGCCTGTTGCAGGGCGCGGCCGCCACCGCCGCCGCATCCACCGTCCCGACCGGATGGGCGATCGCCCAGGCGAAGCCGCTCAAGCTCGGACTGATGCTGCCGTACTCGGGCACCTTCGCCAAACTCGGCGAGAACATCACGTTCGCCGTCGAACTGCTGATCGCGGAGAAGGGCGGCAAGCTCGGCGGCCGCGAGATCCAGATCATCAAGCTCGACGATGAAATCGAAGCCCGAGAATGCGCCCCAGAACGCCGATCGCCTCGTCAAGCGCGACCAGGTCGACGTCCTCATCGGCACCGTGCACTCGGGCGTCCAGATGGGCATCCACAAGGTCGTGCAGGAGAGCGGCACGCTGACCATCGTGCCCAACGCCGGCGCCAACGCCGTGACCCGCGCGCTCTGCGTCAAGAACGTGTTCCGCACCTCATTCACGAACTGGCAGCCGGCCTACGGCATGGGCCTCGCGCTCGGCGCACGCGGCGTCAAGAAAGCCGCCTGGATCACCTGGGATTATGCGGCCGGCAACGAAGCCGGCGAAGGCTTCAAGGAAGGGCCTCGCCAAGCACGGCGGCGAGGTCGTCAAGTCGCTGACGCTGAAGTTCCCGGACACGAATTTCCAGCCGCTGCTGGCGCAGGTGCCGGGGCTCGGCGTCGAGGCGGTCGGCGTCTTCTTCGCGGGCGGCGGCGCGGTCCAGTTCGTCAAGGAGTACAAGGCGGCCGGCATCCAGGTGCCGCTGGTCGGATCGGGCTTCCTGACCGAAGGCGTGCTCGGCCCGCAGGGCGCGGCCGCGGAGGGCATCGAGACCGCGCTCCACTACGGCGATGGCCTCGACAATCCGAAGAACACCGCATTCCGCAAGGCGTTCATGGACAAGACGCAGCGCGACGCCGACGTCTACGCCGTGCAGGGCTACGACGCCGCCCAGCTTCTCGCCATCGGCCTCGAAGCGGCGAAAGGCAAGATCGAGGACGAAGCGGCGCTCTACAAGGCGATGCGCGCCGCCAAGCTCGAGAGCCCGCGCGGGCCGATCTCGATCTCTGCATCGCAGGAGGTCGTGCACAACATCTATCTGCGCCGCGCCGAGAACGGCCTCAACAAGGTGATCGGCGTCGCCGCGCCGGCGCTCGCTGATCCCGGCACCGGCTGCAAGCTTGGCTAGAGCATCATCGGACCGCACGGAATCGCTTTCGCGATTCAGCGGTCCGATAAAGATGCTCTAGAATTATGATTCTAGAGCACTTCCACCCGATCATCTCTCGGTCGCAAGGCGATCGAGAGTGATCGGGTAGTGCTCTAGCCGCGCGGAGCTCACGGAACCGCGATTTCCGGGGATCGGATGACTTCGCCCCGGCGTTCTGGCATATAGCCCACAACCTGAGGCGCGGCCGACAGCGGGCGCGCCGATGCGGCTGCGCGTTGGCCGCGATACGGCGGAGAGCGCAGTCCGAATTCCCCGAGAGGACACAAGATGCCGGTTACCCAGTCCCAGGTTCTCGAACAGTTGAAGCGGATCAAAGGTCCCGACCTCGAGGGCAACATCGTCGATCTCGGCCTCGTCTCCGAAATCCTGCTGCGCGACGACAAGGTCTATTTCTCGATCACCGTCCCCCCTGACAAGGCGGCCGAACTCGAGCCACTGCGCCAGGCGGCGGAAAAGGTCGTCAAGGACATCGCCGGCGTGCAGGGCGTGACGGCGGTGCTGACAGCGGAAGCGCCGCGCGGCGGCGGCGGCGGCGGACCGTCGGCGCGGCCGCCAGAGAGCAGTCGCGTCCAGCAGGCGCGCGCGCGGAACGGTGGCGGCAGCCCGGCCCCGCATACCCACGCTGCTCCCGCTGCTCCCGCGCGACCGGCCGCACAAGCGCCCGCCGCCCGCCAGATGGCCGGCGTTCCCGGCATCAAGCATCTGATCGCGGTGGCGTCGGGCAAGGGCGGCGTCGGCAAATCGACGACCGCCGTCAATCTCGCGCTCGGCTTCCAGGCGATCGGCATCAAGGCCGGCATCCTCGACGCCGACATCTACGGCCCCTCGCAGCCGCGCCTTCTCGGGCTCGCCGGGCGCCCGCAGGTGATCGAAGGCTCGAACCGACTGCGGCCGATGGAAGGCTTCGGCCTCCAGGTCATGTCGATGGGCTTCATGGTCGACGAGGGCACGCCGATCATCTGGCGCGGACCGATGGTGGTCTCGGCGCTGACGCAGATGCTGCGCGAAGTCGAGTGGCACGATCTCGACGTGCTGGTGATCGACATGCCGCCGGGCACCGGCGACGTGCAGCTCACGATGGCGCAGCAGGTGCCGCTCTCGGGCGCCGTCATCGTGTCGACGCCGCAGGACCTCGCCCTGATCGACGCCCGCAAGGGCCTCAACATGTTCCGCAAGACCGATGTCCCGGTGCTCGGGATCATCGAGAACATGAGCTATTTCCTGTGCCCGAGCTGCGGCGAACGCTCCGATATCTTCGGCCACGGCGGGGCTGCACAGGAAGCCGCGCGCCTCGGCATCCCGTTCCTCGGCGAGATCCCACTGCACATGGACATCCGCACGAAGTCGGACGAAGGCCGGCCGATCGTCGCCTCACAGCCGGAAAGCCAGCACGCGCAGATTTTCCGCGATATCGCGGCGCGCACCTGGGACGAGCTGAGCGGCGCTCACGGCAAGCGCCTGCCACAGCCGACGCTCGCGGTGAACCCCGGCGCCGACACCCTCATCGCGACGTTCGAGGGCGGCGCCCGTCACGAGATCACCGCCGAGATGCTCCGCGTCATGAGCCCATCAGCGGAGGTCCAGGGCCATTCGCCCGAGCAGCGCGTGACCGTCGGCAAGAAGCGCAACGTCAAGATCCGGGACCTCGTGCCGGTCGGCAACTACGCGGTGAAAATCGTCTTCGACGACGGCCATGACACCGGGCTCTTCACCTGGTCGTACCTCGATCAGCTCGGCCGCGAGAAAGAGAAGCGGTGGGCGCAATATCTCCGTGAACTCGAGGCCAAGCGCCTCGACCGCGGCTGATTCCAGCGCCTATCTCGGTTGCATCGACCACGCCGCCGTAACGTGACCTTTACCCGTTTGCTGTGAAATGGCTGGTTCCAACCGGGGGCTCCGCGCCGCCGGACGCTTACGCATATGCGTGGGGGAAACCAATGCTGCAGCGGCGCACCAGGGCAAATAATGTCCCCGCGATCGACGATTTCGTCCGCAAGGTCGTGGCCGCCCGCGCGCTGTGGGCGGTCGCCGGCGCGGACGGGTTGGCGCGCGTCCCCTCGCTCGTGAGCATTGGCCGGGAAGTCACGCTGTTCTGGTCGGAGCAGAGCGAAGCGGAGCGGTGGGCCGCGACGGTCGCCAGCGAACCCCGCGTGAAGCAGATCCCGCTTGTCGACGTCCTCAACGAGGTGCTGCCGCGGTTGCAGGAGTTGCAACGTGCCGCCGCCCCCAACTGGTCGCCCAATCCGACCGATACCGAAATCGAGCCGCGCGCCCTTGCCGATCGGCTGCGCGGCGAGATCATGGCGAGCTTCGTCCGCCAGGTCGTGACCAGCGGCGCCGTCTACATCCTCGAGGACGAGCAAGGCCCGACGTTTGCCGCCTCGGTCGCGGACCCGGATCGCCGCGTGCTCCCGGCTTGGCCGACACGCCCTGACGCCGAACTCCCGCGCAACGGCTTCTGGCAGGAAATGGCGATCTCCCGCATTCCGCTCGAAACGTTCCTCGATCGCACGCTGGTCTGGCTCGGCGAGATCGATCGTCGGGTCGCGCCGAGCTATACGCCGCGCATCGCCGGGATCGAGGTGGCCGCCGCCGACCTCACCGAGCGCATCAAGCGGCTGCAGCGTCTGGCGGCACATGTTTAGAGTGGCCGCGGTCGCTTTTCGTCGCGAGCCGCGACGCCTTCGGCTACCGCGCGTCGCGGGTCGTATCCCTCCCGGTCGCATTCTCACCGCGCGGCCTTCGGCCGCTACGCTACTTCCCCTCTCCCCATTGGCTTCAGGGGAGAGGGTCAGGGTGAGGGGCGGCCGCTGTACCGACGTTCGCGTATACCGCCGCCCCTCACCCAGCCTTCTCCCCGTATAGAACGGAGAGAAGGGGAAGATTTTTAGCGGCCGAAGGCCGCGAAGTAGATATTCCGACCGGCGTGGGTACGACCCGCGGCGCGTGTAGGCGTCGCGCCGAAGGCGCGTTCCGGCCGAGCCGTACGCGGCCGCGGCAAAGAAAGCCGTTTTGCCCCGGTCGATCCCGCGTGCTAGCAAGGTCTCTGGGTGCAGTGCACAAGAGGCAGGACGGGGCAGGGACATGACGAACGTTCTCGATGAGCTCGAGCGGCGCCGCGCAGTGGCGCGTCTGGGCGGCGGCCAGGCCCGCATCGAGGCCCAGCACAAGCGCGGCAAGCTGACCGCCCGCGAGCGCATCGAGCTGCTGATGGACGAAGGTTCGTTCGAGGAATTCGACATGTACGTCGAGCATCGTTCGACCGACTTCGGCATGGAGAAGACCAAGATCCCCGGCGACGGCGTCGTCACCGGCTGGGGCACCATCAACGGCCGCGTCGTCTACGTCTTCGGCAAGGATTTCACCGTCTTCGGCGGCTCGCTCAGCGAAACCCACGCGCGCAAGATCACCAAGATCCAGGACATGGCGCTGCAGAACCGGGCGCCCATCATCGGCCTGTTCGATGCCGGCGGCGCCCGCATCCAGGAGGGCGTCGCCGCACTCGGCGGCTACGGCGAAGTGTTCCTGCGCAACGTGCTCGCCTCGGGCGTCATTCCCCAGATCTCGGTGATCATGGGGCCCTGCGCCGGCGGCGACGTCTATTCGCCCGCGATGACCGACTTCATCTTCATGGTCAAGGACACGAGCTACATGTTCGTGACCGGCCCCGACGTCGTGAAGACGGTGACCAACGAGACCGTCACCGCGGAGGAACTCGGCGGCGCCAAGGTCCACACGACCAAATCCTCGATCGCCGATCGCGCCTATGAAAACGACGTCGAGACGCTGCTGCAGATGCGCCGGCTGATGGACTTCCTGCCCGCCAGCAACAAGTCGGGCGTGCCCGTCCTGCCGACGAAAGACTCCGCCGACCGCATGGAGATGAGCCTCGACACGCTGGTTCCGGCGAACCCGAACCAGCCCTACGACATCAAGGAGCTGATCCTCAAGGTCGTCGACGAAGCCGACTTCTTCGAGATCCAGGATACGTTCGCGCGCAACATCGTCACCGGCTTTGCGCGCATGGAAGGCCGCACCGTCGGCATCGTCGCCAACCAGCCGATGGTGCTCGCGGGCGTGCTCGATAGCGACGCCTCGCGCAAGGCGGCGCGCTTCGTGCGCTTCTGCGACTGCTTCGACATCCCGATCATCACGTTCGTCGACGTCCCGGGCTTCCTGCCGGGTACCGCGCAGGAATACGGCGGCCTGATCAAGCACGGCGCCAAGCTGCTGTTCGCCTACTCCGAGGCGACCGTCCCCAAGATCACGGTGATCACGCGCAAGGCCTACGGCGGCGCCTACGACGTCATGAGTTCCAAGCACATCCGCGGCGACGTCAACTACGCGTGGCCCTCGGCCGAGATCGCTGTCATGGGCGCCAAGGGCGCCGTCGAAATCCTCTATCGGGCCGAGCTCGGCGACCCCGAAAAGATCAAGGCGCGCATCGACGAGTACCAGAAGGCGTTCGCCAATCCCTTCGTCGCGGCCGAGCGCGGCTACATCGACGAAGTGATCATGCCCCACGGCACGCGGCGCCGGATTTGCCGCTCGCTCAATATGCTGCAGAACAAGAGCGTCCAGAACCCCTGGAAAAAACACGATAATATCCCCCTTTGAGGGTGTCTGGCGCCCTGCGCCGGCCCCTTTCAGTTGGGCGGTGTGATCGCGCACGGTATAAAGTTGCATCGGCGGCACTAGGTCGATCACACCGCCGGCCAGAACCAGAAGGCATCGAAACCCTGCGTCCCGGGTATTGGCAAACCTGGGGCGCCATCGCCATATTGGGTGGACGGGAAAACCAACACGAACGGAGGCGATCCATGGACTACAAGAAGACCGCCGAAGCCGTCGCCCGCCTCACGCCGGAGCAGTTCTACGTCACCCAGAAGAGCGGGACCGAGCGCCCTGGCACCGGCGAGCTGTTGCACAACCACGAGCCCGGCATCTACGTCGACATCGTGTCGGGCGAGCCGCTTTTCGCAAGCTCGGACAAGTACGAATCCGGCTGCGGATGGCCGAGCTTCACGAAGCCGATCGTGCCCGACAACGTCAACGAGCTGCGTGACATGACGCACGGCATGGTGCGAACGGAAGTGCGCTCGACCCATGGCGACAGCCACCTCGGCCACGTTTTCGACGATGGCCCCGCCGACCAGGGCGGCTTGCGCTACTGCATCAACTCGGCCTCCCTGCGCTTCGTCCATCGCGACGAGATGGAGGCCCAGGGCTACGGCAAGTATATCGACCAGGTGGAGGATATTTAGATGACTGAGCGCGCTGTTCTCGCGGGTGGCTGCTTCTGGGGCATGCAGGATCTGATCCGCAAGCTGCCCGGCGTCCTCAAGACCCGCGTCGGCTACACCGGCGGCGATGTGCCCAACGCCACCTATCGCAACCACGGCACACACGCCGAGGGCATCGAGATCGTGTTCGATCCGTCGAAGACGAGCTATCGCGACCTGCTGGAATTCTTCTTCCAGATCCATGACCCCTCGACCAAGAACCGGCAGGGCAACGACATCGGCATGTCCTACCGCTCCGCCATCTACTACGTGGACGACGCGCAGAAGCGGATTGCCCAGGACACCATCGCCGACGTCGACGCATCCGGTCTGTGGCCCGGCAAGGTGGTCACCGAGGTCGTGCCGGTCGGCGACTTCTGGGACGCGGAGCCGGAGCACCAGGACTACCTCGAGCGCATCCCGAACGGGTACACCTGCCACTTCCCGCGGCGTGGCTGGAAACTTCCGCGCCGTGCGGCAGCGGAGTAGCCGGCGGCTGGTCAAACAAGGCGGGGGGCAATAGCTGGGCTGGGTGCAACGAGACCCTCCCCCGAGAGTCACAAGACGAAACGTGAGCTTCCTTCCGGGCGCGGCGCGTGATCGCCGCGCCCGCTTCCATTAAAATGGTGCATTCAGCGCATTTCACACGTTGAGATTGCAATCGAATCTGTATTGCTGCGCTTCCGGACTGACATGGAGCGCTGGCATTGGTCGAGGTCCCACCCGAGGCAGACTCCGAGCGGCCACACAGCGGTGGTGGGCCGCGCCTTGCGACAGCCGATCCGCTGCGCTGCGGCGCGCTCAAATTGCCACTGACTGCGTTCGCGCCTGGCGCCGGGCCTTCGCGTGGCGCCCGCGCCGCCGCACCTTCGACCTTCCCGCGTGCGATCGCCGCGGCGTGCGTGCTGGCGCTCATCCTGGTCGGCGGCCTCGCGCATTTTCACTCCGATACCGTCGAACACCGCGAGCCGCACTCCGCGGCCGACACCATCGAGGCGTGGCTGCGGCACATGACGGTCACGCGCGCCGTTACCGTGCCCCATCTGCAGGGCCCGCCACCGCTCGACTGGCCCGAAGGCCTTTAGCGGTTGCGGCGCGACGTGGATGCCAGTATCCAGACGCGATCCGCGGCGCGGGCCCCGCCCCACAAGCCGCCCGGACTCTGCGGGTGTAGCTCAATGGTAGAGCAACAGCCTTCCAAGCTGATGACGAGGGTTCGATTCCCTTCACCCGCTCCAATACTTCGGGACTCACCGAGGGACTGGCAGTCGAGCGCGATCGCAGTGCGTCTTCCGCGAAGCACTTATTCCGTTTTTCACATTAGCCCAGACGCATAACGCCATGAATTCGCCACGCGAATCACGCGAGCATGGCGCATGCACGACTACACCTCGAAACTCGTCGATCAGCTCGTCATCATCTACGAAATGGATGGGCACGCCGGGGTGGAGCAATACGCACGCGAGAACGGCATTCCGCTCGCCGTCTGCCGCAGGATCATCGCGAACTATGCGGTAAGCCGGGGGCTCAGGGCGCTCGCCGCCGGCCGATAAGCGGGCGCCGGACGCATCATTTCGCCTTGATGCTGACGCCCGGCACGTTGATCTCGACCTTGGACTGCTGGCTGTCCCAATAGAGGTAGCCGAGCGCCGCAACCGCCACGGCAAGTATTCCGATCATCATCGACTTCGAGTCCATTTTTGCTCCCTAACATCCGACATCCGACATCCGACGGTGTGAAACGCGTACGGTCTACATCGGGTTCCGTGCGACCCGCTTGGTTACGCCACTGCGGTCGCCGCGACCCCCTTCCTGCTCGCCGGCATGAGGGCAGTTATCCCAGATCGGCAAGCGGTGAAGGACGCCGCGCAGGCCGCGACAGCCAGGCCGTCGGCGATCGGTGACCGCGAACGGCGCGAGGTGTCCGCCTCAATACGTCATGTAGCAGCCTTCGACCAAACCCTTGCCTGGGTCGGCGCGGCGCACCTTGAGGGTCGAACTTCTGGCAGTCTGGAAGCGATAGTCGCGACAGATCGCCGTGGCGCTGCGCCGTGCAAGAGTGCCGAGCGTCCGCTGGCCTTCCTGGAAGTCGAAGACGATCGACACGCCGTTGGTCGGCGGGCACAGACACACGCGATAGACGGCGCCGGTGATCGTGTTGTTGGGAATGATCTCGAGCAGGACGGTCTCGTCCTCGCCTTCCGGAATGGACCAGGGATAGCACGGCGAGTCCGGAATGGCGCACGCCGCGCGAGCGGGCATCGCCACGCCGCAAAGAACGGCCGCGACGGCCACGGCCTGCACGAGTGTGATCTGCATGTTCAAAGCGCCGCTATTTCATGAAATCGGACACGGCATCCTGCGCGACCTGTTGCAGATGTCGTGCGACATCAGGGGCGAGCCCCGCAGTGTATGACAATCCGACTGGTGATTTGCCGATCACGGCGGCGTAGACCGTTGCCGCTCCGAGGTACGTTCCTGCAAGGCTTGGATGCCGCTTGTCGTCGACGTAGAGGTTGATGTCCGGTCGAAGCTGAAGCGACCGCCGAAACGCGAAACCGGCCGGAACAACAAAGGCGTCATTGTCGTTTGCGGCCTTGACGTACGCAGCGGCAAGCTGATCGGTCATCTCAGGTTTATCCGCGTAGGCCCATGACATGAAGAACACCGGCATCGCGCCATGCTTGCGAGCCGTATCGCTGTACGACTTAGCGTACTCCGTGAAGGTCTTCGACAGAACCGGATGAATAGGACACTGCGAGCAATCCATCATCAGCGCGAGATCGAAGAGTTTGTCGATCTTGTTGAAGCGCACTTCGTTGTCGCCGACGAATGAATAGCTGCCAATTCCGCCGGGTTTGAAGTACGCGTCGATGTCGTGCCAACCAAAACCCGATCCTGAAATGGTGACGGAGGAATGCCGGAACGGATACTTCGCGTCTCCGGCCTTCAGCAACCGGAAGAAGTGCCCGTGCATGGAGTTGTTGTAGTAGAAAAAACTGTTTCCGATCCAAATCATCGAGGTCGGATTTTCGATACCGGTTTGTGTTCGCGTTGGTTTGGCTACTTGAGCGGTCGCTTGTTGCACAACCGACATGCACGAGAGCAACGCAACAATGGCGACCCATGTGTTGCGACGCATTAGGCTCATGTCATCCTCCTGGATCGTCCGTCAGACACCGCAGTTCGAAGAGCACGCGGACATTGATGTGCATCAGCGATCCGCAACTGATGACATGCGCCGATCGCGCGGTCCAATGCTAACAAATGGCGAGCCCGGCGAATGCGGCGCAGGGCCATTTCGATACGGGGCGCGCGAAATGAGTTCGCGGCACGGCGCAGGTGGCCTAACCTCGCGAACTATCGGTAGCGGATCCAGACAGTGGGGGATTGAGACGATGGCTGAGCGCATGATGAAAGGTTTCCCGCCGCTGCCCGAGGGCCAGGTCACGCTCGCCAACTGGCGGCTGTCGCCGTTCAACCGCTGGGCCTTGCACCACGTCCGCGAGATCATTCCGACCGCCGACATTCCGCACGATCCCACGGACACGCGCGAGCTGCCCGACCAGCCGCAGGACCTGAGCCGGCTGCCGATCGCCATTCCCGGTGGCGACACCGTCCCGCTCGCGCGCTTCCTCGACGACAGCAGCACCGACGGCATCGTCGTCCTGCACAAAGGTAGCCTCGTGTTCGAGCGCTACGGCAATGGCATGACCGCGCGGTCGCCACACATCCTGTTTTCGATATCGAAATCGATGCTGGCGCTGGTCGCCGGCGTTCTGGCTGGCCGCGGCGTGCTCGACGTCGATCGCCTCGCCACCGACTATGTGCCGGAAGTTCGCGACACCGCCTTCGCCGGCGCCACCGTGCGCCATCTGCTCGATATGCGCACCGGTCTGGTGTTCGACGAGAACTACGCCGCCACGAGCGGGCCGATCATCGATTACCGCAAGGCAACGGGCTGGAATCCGCTCGCGCCCGGCGAACAGCCGGCGGACCTGCGCTCGTTCTTTCGCCGGTTGACCGAAGCCGATCGCCCGCACGGCGGCCGCTTCCACTACATTTCGGTCAACACGGACTTGCTCGGCTGGATCGTCGAGCGCGCCGCCGGCCAACGCTTCGCCGACCTCATGAGCGAACTGATCTGGCAGCCGATGGGTGCCGCCGACAGCGCCTACCTGTCGATCGACCGCTTCGGCGCCTCACGCTGCGCCGGCGGCGTCTGCACGACCACGCGCGACCTCGCCCGCGTCGGCCAGATCATCGCCGACCAGGGCGCGCGCGGGATCGCGACAGATCATCCCCGAGGCCTGGATCGCGGACATCGTCGGCAACGGCGACACCGACGCCTGGAACGCCGGCAGCTTCATCGAGCTCTATCCCGGCGCCGTCATGCACTACCGCTCGAAATGGTACGTCGAGCATGGGCCGAAGCCGCTGCTGTTCGGCATGGGCATCCACGGCCAGAATCTGTTCATCGATCGCGCCAGCAACATAGTGATCGCGAAGTTTTCGTCGCAGGCGCCGCCGCTCGACGTCGGGCTCATCGGGGGGACCGGGGCGATGGTTGCCGCGATCAGAAAGGCGCTCGGCAGCATGTGACGGGCGGCTTGCAGCGACTTATCTCAACTGCGAAAGCCCAAGGAATATGCCGGCCGCCAGCAGTGCCGACACCGGCACGGTGATGACCCACGCGGCAACGATGACCGTGAAATGCGATCGCCGCACGAGCTTGCGCCGCAGCAATTCCTCGGGGTCGGGCGCCTTGTGTTCCTTGACGTTGATCTTCTCGCCTTCTTTGGTGCGGATGTAGGCGCGTCGCCGGCTCGAGTGCGTCGTGTAGTATTCGCGGAAGAAACCGACGCCGAAGACGGCACCGACGGCGATGTGGGTCGAGCTGACCGGCAGCCCCAGCGCCGACGCCACGATGACGGTGAGCGCAGCGGAAAGCGCGACGCAGTAGGCGCGCATCGGGTTCATCTTGGTGATCTGCTCGCCGACCATCTTGATCAAGCGCGGGCCGAAGAAGAACAGCCCGAAGCTGATGCCGAAGGCGCCGATGATCATGACCCAGGCGGGAATTGCGACGATGTTGGCGACATTGCCGGCACGCGACGCCTCGATGATGGCCGCCAGCGGGCCGATGGCGTTGGCAACGTCGTTGGCCCCGTGCGCAAACGAGAGCAGGGCGGCAGCAAAGATCAGCGGCAGATGAAACAGCTTGCGCAGCGACTGGTTGCGGTTCTCGAGGCCTTCGGACTGGCGCCGGATCGCCGGCCTTAGGATGACGACCGCCAGCCCGAAAACGACCAGCGACAGGATCGCAATGGTGTTGCCAGACAGCGGCCAGACCTTGCGGAAACCCTTCAGCATCAGGTACGCGGCAAAGCTCGCGGCCATGATCGCCAGCAGCAGCGGCACCCAGCGCCGCGCCGCCGCGATCTTGTCGTCCTGATAGATGATGAACGTCTTGATGAAGGCGAGGAAAGCGGCGGCCATGATGCCACCGAGCAGCGGTGAGATGATCCAGCTCGCCGCGATCGCGCCCATCGTGCCCCATTGCACGGCGCCGAAACCCGCCGCCGCGATCCCCGCGCCGGCGACGCCGCCGACGACCGCGTGAGTCGTCGAGACCGGCGCGCCGAGGTAGGTCGCGAGATTGACCCAGAGGGCGGACGAAAACAGCGCCGCCATCATCGCCCAGATGAATATCGAGCTGTCGCCGATCGCGCCCGGTGCGACGATGCCGCTGGAGATCGTCGTCACGACGTCGCCGCCGGCGATCAACGCGCCCGCAACCTCGAAGATGGCGGCGATGACCAGGGCGCCGGTCAGCGTCAACGCGCGCGCGCCGACCGCCGGCGCGACGTTGTTGGCAACATCGTTGGCGCCGATGTTCATGGCCATGTAGCCGGCGAGGATCGCGCCGACGACGATCAGCGCGCCGCGCGGCTCGCCGGCGATCTGGGAGGCCGCGACCAGTCCCGTTGCCGCCAGGAAGACGACGCCGGCACTCAGCGCGACGATGTTCAGCGAGTTGACGCGGGTCGCGTCCTCGAGCCGAGTAATCTTGCTCAGGTCCTTGTCGAGCGAGGATTTCCTGAGTTTGCGGTCGGCGCCGGGCGCAGTTTCGCCGGTCGTCGTCGTCATGGGCCATCCACTCCCGGTGTGCGTCGAATCCCGCGAGCTGCCGCTCACGACCGCATACGCGGGGCGCGGCGCCGTGACAACCCGCACGATCGGCGCCGCCGGGGACAAGACTGGGCACAAGGCTGGGGGCAAGGCTCGGCGCCGGTCAGCTCCGCAGGCGGCCCGGGCGAACGGCACGCTCAGCGCGGCGCCTGCGCATCGATCCACAGCGGCAGCGCCGCCAGCAGCCGCCGCAGGTCCGGCTCTTTGACCATGCGCGCTGCCTCGGCAACCGGCGTCCAGGCCAGCTCGCGCTCGTTCCGCTCGGGCCAGCGCGCCTCCTGCGCATTGACCCGCAACGGAAAGACCAGGACGCGGCACGTCACCGAGGAAAAGAAATGGAGCCGCTTGCGGTAGCTGTAGCTGCCAATCGGGTCGCTGGCGATCTCGCCCAGCAAACCAGCCTCCTCCTCGGCCTCCTGCGCGGCGAGCTCGTGCGGTCGCAACTCGTCCTTCGGCCAGCCCTTCGGAATGATCCAGCGCTTCGTCCCGCGGCTCGTGATGAGGCAGATCCGCAGGCCGTCCGCGAGATGCACATAGGGAAGCGCTGCGTACTGCGCGAGTTCGGCCACGTCCGCGGGCCTCCCGTTCCTGCCACCGGCCGATGTTAATAGGATGCCTCGGCGACGCAAGCGTCGGCCCGGGGATTGTCCCCTGCGACGCTTGTGGAAGCCGCCGCGTCCCCTAAACTGCCGTCGAATCGCACCATCCGGAGGCCGCCTCATGAGACCTCGCATCTACCTCGCCGGACCGACCGTTTTTCACGCCGATGCCGACGACGCCGGCGCGCGGCTGGTCGCGCTCTGTGACAAGCACGGCTGCGAGGGCCTCTACCCGCTCGACTTCGCCCTCGACGGCGACATGTCGGCTGCCACAATCCAGGCCGCCTGCCTGCGAGAACTTCGGACCGCCGAGGGCGTCGTCGCTGACCTCAGCCCGTTCCGCGGCCCCCACGCCGACGATGGCACCGCGTTCGAGCTGGGATTCGCCTATGCGCTCGGCATACCCATCTGGGCGTACACGACCGATCCGCGCACACTGATGGACCGGATCCCGGGCACGCGAGCCGCAACCGGCCATGTCCGCGACGACGCCGGGCTGCTGATCGAGAATTTCGGCCGCGCGCACAATTCGATGCTGTCGGAAAGCATCCGCCACCTCGCCAAGTCGCCGGAAGAAGCGATCCGGCTGGCCGCGTCCGCGTTGCGGCGCTGAGCGCGCCGGAGAGCGCGGAGCGGGGAGATCGTGCCTAGTAATCCCGGTTGCAGATCCCCATGTCGAAAAGGTGGGGCGTCACCACGATCCGATCAACGTAGCGCGGAGAGTACACTGATGAAAATCAATCGCAAGGGCAGCGCGAGCTGGAGCGGCGGACTGAAGGACGGCAAGGGCACGATCTCCACCGAAAGTGGCGCCATGAACGCGCACCCCTACGGCTTCGCGATGCGCTTCGAGGGCGTGAAGGGCACCAATCCGGAAGAGCTGATCGGCGCCGCGCACGCCGGCTGCTTCACGATGGCGCTCTCCAACATCCTCGGCCAAGCGAACCTCACGGCGACGAAGATGGACACGACCGCGACCGTGACGCTCGAACAGGGCAGCGGCGGCTTTGCGATCACGGTCGATCAATCTCAAGCTCGAGGCAGCCGTCCCCGGCGCCAGCCAGGAGCAGTTCGCGGAGCTGGCCAAGAAGGCCAAGGAGAATTGCCCGGTCTCGAAGCTGCTCAAGGCCGAAATTACCCTCGACGCCAAGCTCGTGTAACGTCAGCCCGCCACCGATAGCGGCGGACATCGCGGATTACGTGATCCAACTCGCTTTCGAGACTCACTTGCTCTCGAGCGTATGGACGTGATCCCAGTCCGCCGCCGGCGGCTGCTCGATAAGCTTGCGGCAGCGCTGCAGGAAGACCAGCGCCGGCGGATCGGTTTCCGCGAGGCGCTCGAAATGGCTGTTGGCGCCGACAAAATCCCGCGCCCGCCAGCAAGCGAGGCCGTCGGCGTAGACCTGCCATGAGCGCTCGCTGCTCCTCCGTCAACTCGTCGGCAAGCGCAATCGGCTCGTAGATGCGGACATGGCCATTGCGCCCGACGACGCGCACCGTATCGATCTCCCGCCACGCGATCGTCGGGCCGGCAAGCTTGACGGTCGCCTCGGACGCCAGGATCGAAGTTCCGTAGAACTTGTTGGCCCCTTCGAGGCGCGAGGCGAGGTTGGCGCTGTCGCCGGTGACCGTGTAGTTGAACCGCCGCTCGCGAGCCGATATTGCCGACGATCCCGACGCCGGTGTGCAGGCCGATGCGCTGGTGGAGCGTGCGGCCGCCGAGAACCGCCAGCCCCGCCGCGTTCATCTCCTGCAGACGCGTGCGGGCCGCCATGGCCGCCTTGGCACCGTGCAGCGCGTGCTCCGGATCGTCGAGCGGCGCGCCGAACACGCCGTCGATGGCGTCGCCGATGTACTTGTCGATGAACCCCTCGTGGTCCATCACGATGTCGGTCATCGCCGTCAGATACTCGGCCATCAGCTGGACCAGCTCATGCGGCGCGAGCTCCTCCGACATCTTGCTGAAGCCGGCGAGGTCGGAACGGTACAGCGTCACCATGCGGTTTTCGCCGCCGAGGCGCAGCTTGTCGGGCCGCCGCGCCAGTTCCTCGACGATGCTCGGCGCCATGTAGTGGCTGAAGGCGGTGCGGACGCGATTGCGATCGCGCGTCGTGTGGAAATAGAAGAAGCCCGTGCAGAAGATGTAGAGCGCCGTCAGCACCAGGGCCGGGAACGACGGGTCGAGGAGCGAGCCGAGGTGCGCCCGCGCCGACCATGCCGACCCCACCACCGCGATCATCAGCGCCGCGCCCATGATGGCGCCCGAGAGCGGGCCGGCGCGACGCACGAGGATGGCGAGAAGCAGCCCCGCAAGCGTCGTGAACACGACTTCGAGCCCCGCCGAGAGGTCCGGCCGATGGAGGCTGCTGCCGGCGATGATCTGCTCGATGGCCTGCGCGTGGACCTCGACGCCCGCGATCACCGTATCGAGCGGCGTCGCCCGCAGATCGAACAGCCCGGGCGCGGTCGCCCCGATGAGCACGATGCGGCCCGCGATCTCGTCGCGCGGGACGCGCCCTTCGATAAAATCGACGGCCGAGCGGTAGCGCCCCGGATCGTGCTTCGAGAAGGAAAGCCACATCTGCCCCGCCTGATCGGTCGGCACGTTGTGCTTGCCGATTCGCACCGAGGTGATGCCGGTCTCGCCGACGAACGGCGTCTCGCCGCTCGCCGTCGACGACCGCACGGAAATTGTCCGCGCGCCGTCGGCAATGCGGATGGCCTCGGTCACCAGCGACGGCGCGAGTTCGCTGCCGAGACGCATCAGCATCGGCACCTTGCGGACGACCTGGTCGTACTCGGGGAACCAGTTCAAGGCACCGAGCCCGGGCGCCGCCTCCTGCAGTTTCGGCGTATTGACGGTCACGGCCGGCAGCCAGGGAGCATGACGCGCGGGATCGCTGCCGAGCAGCGCGAACCCGGCGCGCGACACGATCGCGGGTTCCGGCGGACCTTGCCGGCCGATCACGCCGAGCACCACGGGCGCCCCGACGATCACCTGCACGAGCCGCTGTTCGCCGGAGGGAAGCCCCTCCAGCGTCCGCTGGAGCGCTTGCACGTCGGGCGTGCTCCTGAGCTCCGGCGGAATGGCGGACAGGATGTCGGCCTCGACGTTGGCAAGGACGAAATCGAGGGCGACGACCTTTGCCCCCTGCGCGAGCAGCCGCTCGACGAGGCCGGCCAGGACGTCGCGGCGCCACGGCCATGCCCCGATCGCCGCCAGCGAACGCTCGTCGATGCTGATGATGCGCACGGGGTAGGCGGGATCGACCCGGCGCGGCTGGAGCTGTTGCAGCGTGTCGAAGGCGACCAGCCGGATGCGGGCAAGGGGCTGAGGGTCGATGCCGCGCACAACCGCCGCCGCTCCGAGCGCGAGCATGATCGCCAGCCAGTACATCACTCGGACGCGCAAGAGTGCCCCTCGGCCCAATGAAAAACCACGCTCGGTTTCGCCGGCGGGTCGGTTGCCGGATCGCCTGTACGCTCAGTTGCACGCATGGTAGCGTCGTCTGCGGCGAATAATCTATGCCTTGATGGGGGAAATTCATGGGCGTTGCGCGTGGGCTTGTCGGCATCGGCCATGTGCGAGCGGCCGGTGCGGCGTGCGCACTGACGCTAGCCGCGGCGACATCGGTGACGGCCGCCGAAACGGCTGCCACCCCGACCGAAGTCGGCACCACCGTGCTGATCAAGAAGAAGGTCACCGGCGATCCTCGAACTCGAGGAGCGGGAGCTCAAGAAGGGCTTTCGCGTCTTCCGCAACGAACTCGTGCGCACCGGACCGGAAGCGCAGGCGGAGTTGCGCCTCGACGACAACACCAAGCTGGCGCTCGGCCCGGACGCGGAACTGCGGCTCGACGAGTTCGCCGTCGGCGGCGGCAGCGACGCGAAGACGATCGCCGTTAGGCTTCTCAAGGGAACACTGCGGTTCCTCACGGGCCGCAATTCCAGCGAGAGCTACAAGATCGAGACGCCGTCCGCGACCATCGGCGTCCGCGGCACCGTCTTCGACCTCTACATCGGGCCGAACGGCGATACGTTCGTCCTCCTGCATCAGGGCGAGGTCGAGATCTGCTCGCGCGCGCGCAGCTGCCGGCCGCATCGCCGCGTCGGGTCGGGTCGTGCAGGCGACGGTCCTCGGCGTCGTCTCGGATCCAGTCAAGTGGACCGCGAAACTGGTCGGCGACGGGATCGGTGTGACCAAGGCGTTCCCCTTCGTCGGCCGCCGCCTCGTGATCGATCCCGTTCGCCGTCTTACCCACAGGGCGATTTCCGACGATGTGCGCATCCTCGAGCGCGGCGGCAGGACGATCGAACGCACGATCCGGCAGATCTCGCCGTTCTGACGGCGGGCAACGAGCGCCACCGCGTGCACCGGCCGGGCGGCGGCGCTATTCGTTGAGGCCCTTGCCCGGGTAGGGATGCTCCTTGATCCAGTGGCGGGCGATGTCGATGCGCCGGGTGATCCACACGCCCTTCGTGCTTCATCATGTAGTCGAGCAGGCGCTCCAGCCCGACGGCGCGGGCGGGATGGCCGATCAGGCGCATGTGCAGGCCGACCGACATCATCTTCGGCTGGCTCGCGCCCTCGCTGGTAGAGCATGTCGAAGCCGTCGCGAACGAACGCGAACCACTGGTCCGACGTGCCCATCCCGCCGGCGTACTTGCCGTCGTTGTTGGTCAGCGAGTAGGGCACGACGAGGTGCGGCTTGCCGCTCGACCGTCTTCCAGAACGGCAGCTCGTCGCCGTAGTAGTCGCTGTCGTAGAGGAAGCCGCCCTCCTCGACGACCAGGCGGCGCGTGTTGACGCTCGGCCCATAGCGGCAATACCAGCCGAGCGGCCGCTCGCCGACGGTCTTCGCATGCGACGCCACCGCCTTGCGCGATGTGCTCGCGCTCCTCCGCCTCGCTCAGCTCGAAATGCTTGATCCAGCGCCAGCCGTGCGAGCAGACGTCGAAGCCCGACGCCTTGATCGCCGCCGCCGCCGGCGGGATGCGCTCCAGCGCCAGCGCGCAGCCGAACACGGTCATCGGCAGGTTGCGCTCCTGGAACAGCCGCATCAGGCGCCAGAAGCCGACGCGGCTGCCGTACTCGAACATGCCTTCGCCGGCGAGGTCGCGGCCCTTGATGCCCTGGCCGAGGCCATGGGCCTCGGTCAGCCCGGTCTCGGTGAAGCCCTCGCCGTCCTGCGACCGAGGGCTCCGAGCCTTCCTCGTAGTTCATGACGAAATTGACGGCGATGCGCGCGCCGTTGGGCCAGCTCGGGTTCGGGCGGGTTGGCGCCGTAGCCGATCAGGTCGCGATCATACCCCACGGCAGGTGTCCTCCAGATCGAATGGTCAGCCGAGCGTCACCAGGAAAGGCTCCGGCACCGGCACGAACTCCTCGTCGCGGGGGCCGCCGTCCCGAAACATCACCACGGCGAAGCGCGCTGGCCGGTCGAGCACCGCGAGCGGGTGATGCCAGACATTGATGTGATAGGTGATGCCGACGTCGCCCGGCACCAGGAAGGCGCGCGCCTTGTCCGCGTCGGGCCCACCGCCCTCGGTTTTCGGTGCCACCACGATCACGTAGCGCGCGACATCCAGTGGCACGAAGCTCTGCGAGGAAAACTCGTGGCGCTCCATCTGCCAGACGCGGAGCGGCATCGCGGCGACCGGTGCCACATGGGAGAGCGACAGGCTGGCGCCAAACTCAGGGAGGCCGTTGGCGAGACCCTGGTCGAAGTAGACCCGCCC
Source organism: uncultured Alphaproteobacteria bacterium (assembly GCA_963775035.1). GTDB lineage: Bacteria > Pseudomonadota > Alphaproteobacteria > Rhizobiales > Hyphomicrobiaceae. The sequence goes on from CAVZHG010000018.1 coordinate 152,464, forward strand.
CGGTTCGCCGGGACACGTGAGCACGTCGCCATAGGGCGCGAACGCTTCCGCTGTTATCGGCGCGGCGACTATGCTTCTCATGGCTCAGGCCTCAGCTGCTCATGCGACGCGTCAATCCGACGAGACGGTCGAGAATGATCATCAACACCAGAACCGAGAGAATGAGAAGGCCCGAGATCGCCGCGACGCGCACATCCAGCGTGCTTTCGATCATCCCCCACATGCGGATCGGCAGCATGTCGGTCCGCGCGTTGGTGAGGAACAGCGATACCGGCACGTTGTCGAGCGAGGCGATGAACGCCAGGAAAGCCCCCGCCACGACACCCGGCGCGATGATCGGCAGCGTCACCCGGCGGAAGGTATAGAGAGAACCAGCGCCGAGACTGGCCGAGCCCTCCAGCAGCGACGGCTCGAGCTGCGACAGGCTCGCCAGCGTGGTGCGGAAGATGAAGGGCGCGATGACGACGAAGTGGCCGATGATGAGGAGGTTCAGCGATGGGCGGAATTTCAGCAGCGAGAAGAACATCAAGGTCGCGAGCCCGTAGGCCAGCGTCGGCAGGATGAGCGGCGAGCAGGAACCCGGCCTCGAGGCTCCGCGCCGAAGCCGAGCGGACGCGAGCAATGGAAACCGCCGCCAGCACCGCGAATACCGATGCCAGGACGGTCGCGACAGCAGCAACGGTCAGGCTGTTCATGGCCGCGACGTGGAGATGGCGCGACTTGGTCGTGTCGAACAGCGCCACGTACCATTGGAGCGAAAAGCCCGGCGGCGGAAATTTTAGCGCCAGGGACGTCGAGAGCGACGTCATCACCACGACGATGACCGGCCCGACCAGGATCGCCACGCCGAGTGCCGCGACAGCACCGATGGCGATCGAGTAACTGATATCGGTGGCCGTGCTGCGTCGCGCCATGTCAAACCTCCCGCGAGATCCAGCGACCGAGCAGCCCGAGCGCGAACACGCCGCCGAGCACGCAAAGCAGCAGCATCATCGACGCCACCGCGGCGAACGGCCAGTTGTAGAGGACCATCGCCTGCTGCCAGATCACCGTCGGCAGATAGACGAGGCGCCCGCCGCCGATGACGGATTGGGAAATGAAGGCCGTCGTCGAGCTGGCAAAAACGAGCGTCGCGCCCGCAACCCACCCCGGCAGGCTGAGCGGCAGCAGCACCCGCGCAAACGTCCGCCACTTGGAGGCACCGAGCGCGCGCGAGGCTTCGACGAGACGCGGATCGATGCGCTGCATCACCGCCAGCAGCGGCAACAGCATCAACGGCATCTCGATCTGCATCAACGCGATGATCAGCCCGAGCTCCGTCTGCAGCAGCGGCACCGGGCCGCTCGTCAGGCCGATCGCCTGCAGGGCATGATTGACCACGCCCTCGCGTGACAGGATCGCGATCCAGGCGAAGGTGCGCACAACGACGGACGTCAGCAGCGGCAGCAGCACGATGAACAGGAGGACGCGTCGCGCGGTCGGCCCGGCGTTGTAGAACACCAGCGCAATCGGGTAGCTGAGAACCGACGCCGCCAGCACCGTGATGATGCCGAGCTTCAACGTGCCCAGCACCGCGCCCAGATAGAACGGGTCGGACAGGAATTTCGCCCAGGTCCCGAAACCCATGCGCGTGAGCTCGGAGTCCTCGTGGAAACTGATCCACGCGAGCAGCAGCAGGGGTGCTGCAAAGAACGCGGCATAGGCCAGCACCAGCGGACTTGCGAGCAGCCAGTTGGGCGACGTCGGCGTGGCCGGCCGATAGCCGGTCACGCCCCACCGTTTCGCCAATGCAGCGCTCGCGCTCGCCACGTGCCCAAAGCCCCTACTTCGTGACTTCCTTGTTGAAGCGCTCGATCCATGCGCCGCGGAGCGGGTTGATCTTCGACCAGTCGTGCGAGACGAATTTCGCGAGTTCGTCCAGCGAGGCGATGTTCAGACCCGCGAGTTGCACGTCCTTGTTGGTCGGGATCATGTCGGACGGTGACTTCATGAGGGCCGTCTGCGCCTCTGCCGAGAGCGCGGTATCGATGTACTTGTAGGCCGCGTCGACGTTCTCGGCGCCCTTGGCGATATGCAACGTCGTGATGAAGGTGATCGCGCCGGATGCGGGGAACGCGAATTCGATATCGACGCCGCGCGTCTTCAGCGACGACACGTTGTTGGTGTTGGTGTAGCTGATGTCGATCTGGCCCTGCTGGAAGAGGCCCGGCAGCGCCGCCGGCGATGTCACTGCCGCAACCTTCGGCAGGATCTTCTTGATGGCCGCGAACAGCGGCTCCATATCGGCCTCGGAGCCACCGAACTTCTTGGCCATCTCGATCAGCGACACGGTTCCGAACGTCGTCTGGAAACCGGTCAGGCCCAGGCGCGACACGAAGGGCTCCTCGAACAGATCCGTCCAGTCCTTCGGTTTCGGCAGCTTCTTGGGGTTGTAGACGATGCCGACGATCTGCGCGTTCACCGCCGCGCCGAACTTGTCGGCGTAGCCCGCCGGCAGCTTGCTGAGATTGGAAAGTTTTGTGGGATCGAACGGCTCGAACAGGCCGCGCTCGATGCCCGCCGCGCGCGGGCCCGGGTCGAGCACCATCGCATCGAACGGCGCGAGACCGCGGGCCGCCGCCACCTTCGCCAATTGGTCGACGGCGAACAGCGGCTCGAAGCCGATGTCGATGCCGTGTTTCGCCTTCAGCAGCGGCGCGACCACGCGGCGGTAGGCTTCGTCCCAGGTGCCGGGATAGATCGCGGCCGTCATGTTGCCCGCGGCCAAGGCCGGGCGGCCGATCAACGCAGATCCGGCAGCGACAAGGCCACCCGCAAGGACGGTTCGACGGTCAAACGAATGTGCGCTCATCTGTACACCTTTCCCTAGGACTGAGACTCGACGGTTGCGAAAACGGACGGGCGGGCATCGGGACGGACAGCGCACCACGCCGTCGCGGACGTTGCGGCCATGGCGCCGCGGCGCTGCTCGATGATCTTGATCGTTTGGCCCCCCTGGGCTTCGACCTCGTGCACGGCATTCGCGCCCATCGGAATGGAGAGGCGCGGCACGACCTTCCAGCGGCCGTCACCCGGCGCGTCGACCAGCATCAGCTGCTCCGGCCGGACAGTGACGATTACTCGCGCGCCGACATTGAGCGAGTTGGTCGGCGCCGCGACGATATCGGCACCGACGTCGAGCGCGATGCGGGCTTCACCCCCGGAAACCGATGCGATCCGGCCCAGGAGTTGATTGGTGGTGCCGACGAACGCGCTCACGAACAGCGTCGCCGGCGCGTCGTAGACGCCGACGGGCGTGTCGAGCTGCTCCACGCGGCCGCGGTTCATCACCGCAACACGATCGGCGACGCTCATCGCTTCGTCCTGATCATGCGTGACCAGGATCGCGGTCAGCCCGAACTGGCGCTGCAGCCGCTTCAGCTCGAGCTGCATATCGAGGCGCAAGCTCTTATCAAGCGCGCTGAAAGGCTCGTCGAGCAGCAGCACCGAAGGCTCGACGGCGAGCGCGCGTGCCAGCGCGACGCGCTGCTGCTGCCCGCCCGAAAGCTGGCGCGGCAGCCGATCCGCCATTCCATCGAGCTGAACCAACTGCAGGAAATGGGCGACCTTGTCCTTGATCTCCGCCGACGGCCGCCGCCGGGCGCGCAGGCCGTAGGCAACGTTCTCGGCGACCGTCATGTGCGGAAACAAGGCGTAGCTCTGGAACACGATCCCGACACTGCGCAGGTTCGGCGGCAGGTCGTCGATCGAGCGGCCGTCGACCATGACGGTGCCTTCGCTCTGGGCCACAAATCCCGCGACGATGCGCAGGAGCGTGGTCTTGCCGCAGCCTGACGGCCCGAGCAGCGCCACGACCTCACCCGCCGCGACCGGCAGCGTCACCTTGTCGACAGCGACGAAGCCGCCGTAGCGATGGGTCACGCCGTTGATGTCGACGGTGTGCCCTGCGGCGGATGCCGAACGCGAAACGCCACCATCCCCGATGCTATCGGCCGATGTGTGTTCGCGTGTACGATGCTCGGCGCTGGCCATGATCGTTACCGGCGCACGAGACGCGGATCGTTTGGCAACAAAGCCGATTTCCGCATGATCGAAGCCCTCCGGACGCTCTCGTGGATCGCGCCATTTATGTATACAATCGTGGCAGCGTACGGCAACAACTCAAGCTGAAAAAACATGCAGAGGAATGCCGGAAACGACTGAATTCAGAGCACCGCGCCGCGCCTGCCCTATCGCTCAAGAGCAGCCTGGTGCCCCGCCGCGAGTGGAGACTTCGCGCGCGCGACATGTTTTCCGTGGCTCAGTCCGCCTTCCAGCCGGCCATCCCTCACGATGACGCGCCCGCGCACCATCGTCGTGACCGGCCAGCCCGTCACCTGAAACCCTTCGTACGGCGTATAGTCGGATCCGCCGTGCAGGATCGACTGCCTGATGGTCGTTTGACGGTCGGGATCCCAGATGGCGATATCGGCGTCGCGCCGACCGCGATCGTGCCCTTCGCTGGGATAGAAGGCCGTACATCTTCGCGTGGTTCGTCGCCGTCAACGCAACGAACGTGGTTGAGCGTCGATGCGCCCCTTCTTCACGCCCTCCGAGAACAGGATCGGCAACCGCGTTTCGACGCCGGGAATGCCGTTCGGCACCCAGCGGAAAGCTGGTGCGCCGTTCGGCGCGAGCTTGCCTTGCGGGTCGTCGTAGCGGAACGGGCAGTGATCCGACGAGAACATCTGGAACACGCCGGTCTCGGATGCCGCGCCAGCACGCCTCCTGGCTCGCTTCGTCACGCGGCGGCGGGCTGCACACGTACTTCGCGCCTTCCATGTTGAGACCGTCGAGATCCTTCTCGGTGAGGACGAGGTATTGCGGGCAGGTCTCGCCGAAGACTTTCAGGCCATGGCTCTGTGCCCAGCGGATCTGCTCCATCGACTCGCCATTCGAGACGTGCACGATCACGATCGGCACATCGATGAATTCGGCGAGACTGATCGCGCGATGGGTCGCCTCGCGCTCGACGGGAATCGGCCGTGAGGTCGCGTGAGATGTGCGGCGCCGTCTTGCCGGCCTTCTCGAGCTGCTCGGTCAGGTAAGCGGATCGCGTCGTAGTTCTCGGCATGCACCATGGCCGATGGCGCCGGTCTCGCGCGCGCAGGCGAAGACCTCGAGCATCTCCTTGTCGGCGAGCGCAAGCCCCTCGTAGGTCATGAACACCTTGAAGGAGGTGTAACCGTCCTCGACGAGCGCCGGCAACTCCTGCCCGAGCACCGACGCGCGTCGGATCGGAAATGATCAGGTGAAAGCTGACGTCGATATGGCACTTGCCGTCGGCGAGCGCGTGATAGGCGGTGAGCGCCTCGCGCAAGCTCGTGCCCCTTCTCCTGCAGGCAGAACGGCATGATCGTCGTATTGCCGCCGAACGCGGCCGATCGCGTCGCGCTCTCGAAATCGTCGGCCATCGACGATGCCGGGGCCCGCTCGGTTGCGAAATGTGCACGTGGCTGTCGATGCCGCCCGGCAGCACCAGCTTGCCCGTCGCGTCGATCACCTCGTCGGCGCCGCCGAGATCGGTGCCGAGTGCCGCGATGCGGCCGTCGCGGATGGCCACGTCGCACATGAACGTGTCGGCGGCCGTGGCGACGGTCCCGCCGCGGATCAGGACATCGAACTTGGCCATCGGTGATCTCCTCCAGATTCAGTGCGCACGGTCCCGCCCCGCGCTGTTGTGTTGCCCTGACGCCCGCGATCGCACCATACTCTCGCGACCGCATACCAGGAGACTGACGAGGCGCGGATGAGCATGACAGCCTTTCGGCGCATCGCGCTGATCAATCCAAACACCAGCGCAGCCACGACGGCGCGCATGGTCGAGATCGCGCGCGATGCAGCGGAACCGGGCATCGAGATTGTTGGGATCACGGCGCCGTTCGGCGCGCCGCTGATCACCAATCCCGAGGCGCTCTCGACGGCCGGCGAAGCGGTCCTGTCGATACCCGATACCGCCTTCGAGGGCATGTCGGGCGTCGTCGTCGCGGCCTTCGGCGATCCCGGCGCCGACGCGCTCGGCCAGCGTCTCCGCATTCCCGTCATCGGCATCGCCGAGGCTTCGATGCGTGCGGCCGCCGACGTCGGCCGCTTCTCCGTGGTGACCACGACGCCGCTCCTCGCCGACAACATCCGGCGGCGCGCCGCGCATCTCGGGCTCGGCGATCGTCTCGCATCCGTGCGCACGACGGTGGACGACCCAGCTCTATTGATGGCCGACGAGGCGGCACTGCGGGCCGCGCTCGCCGCCCTCATCGACCTTGCAGTCGTCGAGGACGGCGCCGAGGCGATCATCATCGGTGGCGGTCCGCTCGCGGTCGTCGCCCGGGCCCTGGCGGCGCGATCGCCTGTCCCACTGATCGAACCCGTGCCGATCGCAGCCCGTGTCCTCATCGCCCGCCTCGCGCCGCCTCATCGCGCATGACGAGGTCGGGCATCCGATGCGCCCACGGTCGCATCCGCTCGATGCAGCCGGCGAGATCGAGCAGCAGATCCTCGCTGCCGAGATCACCGACGAGCTGCACGCCGATCGGCATCCCGTCCGTGTGCGGCTCCGACGGCAGCGCGACCGCCGGATGGCCGATCGCATTGACCCAGCCGGTATAAATGGCGTGGCCGCGCGGCCCGACCGGATGGCCATCGATGGTCTCGGGATGGCTTTCGCCGGCCGGCCACGGCATCGCCGCGCACGCGGGCGTCAGGATGATGTCGTTGTCGCCGAACCACGACGACGCCTGCGCCCTCAGGAGCCGGACCTCCTCGATGATCGACGCCAGATGGACCGAACCGAGCGCCGCGGCCTTCTCCGCCATATCCAGATACTTTGGCGAGGCCAGGGATTTCATCTCTGGCACCTCGGCCACGAGGCGGGCGAGCCCGATCGCGCCAATGGTCGGCCAAAGCGCGTTCAGCCGTTCGATGTCCAACGGCAGTGAACCGCTCCGGACATCGTGACCGAGATCGGCGATCGTATCCGCCAGCGCGCGAGTGGAGCGGCGGATCTCTGGATCACACGGCGCGTCACCAAAGCTCTCCACGTAGAGAACGCGCAGCCGGTCGCGCACGGCCGATCGCCTGCGAGGCTGCGGTACGGCACGGGACGTCGGATCGCGGACATCCGATCCCGCCATGACCGAGTAGGCGGCCGCGAGATCCGCCGTCGTCCGCGCCAGTGGACCGATCACCTCGAAGTCGAGCAGCACTTGCGGCAAACCGCCATCACGCGCGATCCGACCGATCGTTGGCTTCAGTCCGACAAGGCCCGTATACGCCGCCGGTCGGCGGATCGAGCCGCCGCCATCGGTGCCAAACGCGATCGGCACCATGCGTGCCGACACCGCTGCAACGGAGCCGCCACTCGATCCGCCTGGCGTCAACGCGGGGTTCCACGGATTGCCCGTGACGCCGAACAGCGCGTTGCCGGTGTAGCCCTCGACTGCGAACTCGGGCGTGTTGGTCTTGCCGACAATGACTGCGCCCGCCGCGCGCAGCCGGGCAATGGCCGGCTCGTCAGTGGTGCAGACGGTGCCGGCGAACACGCGGCTGCCCCAGGTGGCCGGCATCCCCGCGACGACGAGGTTGTCCTTGATCCCTATGGGAACGCCATCCATCGGACCGAGCGGTTGTCCCACCCGATACCGCGCCGCGCTCGCCTCTGCATCTGCACGAGCCGGCGCGTTGCGCGCAACGAAAGAGTTGAGCTGCGGATCGAGCCGCGCGATACGCGCCGTCGTCGCCTCGAAGACATCGACCGGGGTGAAGGTGCCCTTCTCGAAACCTCGCGCCATGGCGGTCGCGTCGAGGCCGGCAAGACCGGTGCTGCTGGCACTTGTACTCATGCGACCTCGCGAAACAGGCGGCCCCAGCCCTCGATGCGCGTCGGCGACACGCCGCACGCTCTGAGCGTTCCCCACAGCGTCACGGCGATCGAGTTGAGCACTATGACGCCCGTATCGCGTTCGACCTCCTCGATGAAATCCGTGCCGCGGAAATTGGTACACACGACCGCGATTCCGTCGGGCTTGGCGGCGGCCACCTCGCGCATGAGCCGGGCGACATGCTCGGCGGTATAGGAAGCAAAAGAGAAGTTGCCGCGATCTTCCAGCCGCCGGTCCGCCACCACCTCGATGCCGTGAGCGGCATAGTTGGCGATGATGCGGTCCTGGATCTCGCTGAGATACGGCGTGACCAGCGCCAGGCGGCGTACGCTTAGAAGGCGGATGGCCTCGTTTAGGGCGAGGATCGTCGATGTCGCGGGGATGCCGGTCGCTTCGGTGATCTGCCGGCACAAGGCTTCGTCGCGCTCGAAGCCGAGCCAGCTTGCCGACGTACCGTTCCAGGCGATCACGTCGACTTTTGCGTCGGCAAGGAGATCGGCAGCGGCCAGGATCGGCGCGCTGTCGAACTGGTTCTGAGACGCCTGCCCCATGGAAATTTCGGTGACGCGGAAGCGGCCGAAATGCGCCGTGACCGTGTTGCCGTACGCGGCAAGCATCCGCGACGTGACCGGTTCGAGCACGCTGTTGGACGACGGCGTCAGCATACCGATGCGTGTCCAGTCGTGCGCGTTCCAGTACCCGGTGTCCGGGCTTGTCGAGCCGCTATGTTCGGCCATGCGGCCTGCTCCCCCTGAGACTGTGCCTGCGTGTACATTGCCGTCTTGCTCGGCGAACGGTAGCACCGCCCATCCTTTCCGTCAGCGTCGTCCATGCATACAAATGAGGCATGGGGCGGCGAACAAATGATGGTTCGGGTCCGTGCTGCCCAGCTAAGGTGATCCTGGTCGGAGGACCGAAACATGCGATTGCTGCTGCTCAATCCGAACACGACGACGGCGCTGACCGATCGCATGGTCGCGGCCGCAAACCTCGTCGCGGCTGAAACCACCGCGATCACCGCACTCACGGCCCCGCGCGGCGTGCCCTACATCGCGACGCGCGCGGAAGCGCAGATCGGCGGCGCCATCGCCCTGGAGATGCTGGCGGAATGCCACGGGGATTTCGACGCAGCGATCATTGCGGCGTTCGGCGACCCCGGTCTCGGCGGCGCGCGTGAGTTGTTCGCACTGCCGATCGTCGGCCTCGCCGAGGCGGGGATGTTGATGGCCTGCACGCTCGGCCGCCAGTTCTCGATCGTGACGTTCGCCACAGCGCTCGAGCCCTGGTATCGCGAATGCGTCCAGTGGCATGGCCTCGGCGCGCGGTGCGCCTCGATCCGGACGCTCGGCGGCGGCTTCTCCTCGATCGCCGACGTGCAGGAAGAAAAGGAGAGCCTGCTCGTCGAGCTTGCCCAGACAGCGATCACGCAGGACGGCGCCGATGTCATCGTTCTCGCGGGCGCGCCGCTCGCTGGTCTCGCGGGCAAGGTGCGCGACCGGCTGCCCGTGCCGGTGATCGATTGCGTCGGCGCCGCCGTGAAGATGGCCGAAGGTCTCGCCGCGCTGGCGCCGAAGAAGGCCACCGAGGGAACCTTCCGACGCCCTTCCGCCAAGAGCAGTATCGGGTTGCCGGAGACATTGTCGCGTTGGATCGCGCACGATTAGCGCGCCCGATCGAGACCGCCCAAAGCTTCATCACGTTGCCGCGTAAGAAGGCAGCTTCGGATCGCGCGCGCGCACGCTTTGCACACGACTTCGCCAATTATCAACAAATCCTTGCCGGTTTACCAAATGGCATAGGCCTTGCTCCGACCGACGGCAGCCCATTCGCCCAAACGAGGAGAAGTGACGATGACATCGCGCACCGTGCTCAACCGCTCCCTGTCACGCCGCAAAGTTCTCCAAACCGCCGGCATTGCCGCCGCGATCGTGGGAGCGCCGGGCATCCTGCGCGCTCAGACCAAGGAGATCGTCGTCGGCTGCGCCGCCAGCCACACGGGATGGATGAAGGACATCGTCGCGCCGGCCTTCGAGAAGAAGCACAAGGCCAAGATCCTCGTCGAGGGCACGAAGTCCCTCGTCAATCTCGAGAAGATGCAATCGAACAAGGCAAAACCCTATCTCTCGGTCGTCCAGATGGACGATCCGGTGATGATCCTCGCCGTCGAGCAGGGGCTGCTCGAGCCGATCACGGCGGCGACGGTCCCGAATCTCGCCAATCTGCGCAAGGGCGCGGTCCATATGGACGGCATGTGGGCCAACTATGTGCAGCCGTGGGCCGGCATCGCCTACAACAAGGATAAGATGCCAAAGGGCGTCGCGAGCTGGGCGACGATGTGGGAGCCGGCCCTCAAGGGCAAGGTGATCATGCCGTCGTTGCAGAACACCGAGGGCATGTGCCGACGCTCTTCGATGGCGGCCGCGCTGGCGACCGGCAAGCCGCTCGAGGCCGCGCAGTACGAGATCGACGCGGCGTTCAAGAAGCTCGCGGCGCTGAAGCCCAACCTGCTCAGCGTCTACTACGCAGATGCCGCAGGCGTTCAATCTGCTCGAGCAGGGCGAGATCTCGCTGCTCGAGCGGCAACTGGTCGGCGTACGCGCTGCCGCGCAAGGCGAAAGGCGCGCCGATCGATCTGGCGGCGCCCAAGGAAGGTATCTTCGCGATGCCGTCGGGCATCTGCCTCGTCAAGGGCGGCCCGAACCAGGATCTGGCGCTCGCCTACATCAACGAGATGCTCGGCGCCGGAGCTGCAGGCGAAGCTCGCCGATGACACATTCGCGCTGCCGGCCAACACCACGGTGAAGGCCGGCGCCCGGCCATGCCGGAAGGCGTGCCGGTGTTCGGTCCGGATTGGGCGTTCGTCGTCGAAGAACCGCAAAGACTGGATCGAGCGCTTCGACAAGCTGATGGCGGTCTGATGCTGGCCCACAGCGAGGCTGAGAACCCGGGGGTTGTCGGCGTTGTTGCAAGCGAACCGGCCGGCAATCACCATCTCGTGCGTTCGCGATGTCACCAAGAAATTTCGGCGATCTCACGGTCCTCGACACGCTGAACCTGACGATCGAGAAGGGCGAGATCGTCTCCCTGCTCGGGCCGTCGGGCTGCGGCAAGACGACCCTGCTGCGGATCGATCGCCGGCCTCACCGCGCCGGCGCCGGCAGCATCAGGCTTGCCGGGCGAGGACATCACCCGCGTTGCCGCCGCATCGCCGCAACGTCGGCGTGGTGTTCCAGAACTACGCGCTGTTCCCCACCTGACCGTCGCCGAGAATATCGCGTTCGGCCTCAAGGCGCGCGGCGCGCCACGCGCCGAGATCACCGGACCGTGTTGGCGCGTCGCTCGCGCATGGTGCGGCTGACGGAGCTGCGCCGACCGCTCGATCACGGCGCTCTCGGGCGGCCAGCAGCAGCGCGTCGCGGTCGCCCGCGCGCTGGTGGTGGAGCCCGAGCTGCTGTTGCTCGACGAGCCGTTCAGCGCGCTCGACCGCAAGCTGCGCGAGACCATGCAGATCGAACTGCAAGTCCCTGCTGCCGCGAGAACGGCATGACCGCCGATTTTCGTCACCCACGACCAGGAGGAAGCGCTCGCGATGTCGGACCGCATCGCGGTGATGAACAAGGGCAAGATCGAGCAGTTCGCCGGTCCCGTCACACTCTACGAGCAGCCGGCGACCAGCTTCGTGCTCGAGTTCGTCGGCCTGTCGACCCGGATCGCCGGCCGCGTCATGGCCGCATCAGGCGGACAGGTGGACATCGAAACGGCGTACGGCACCGTCCGCGGCAAGGGCAAGTTCGTACCCGGCTCAAACGTGATCGCGGCCGTCCGGCCCGAGCTGCATCTCGGCGGCGCGCGACGCCTCGGCCGGTGTCCGCCAATCGCATCACCGTGCCCCTCCATGGAAGTGATGTGCCTAGGGCTCCAAGACCCACCTTTACGGTGCCGCGCGAGAAGGCGATTTCATCATCGCCGAGCTCTCCGGCACCGCGCCGCTGTCACAGTTCAAGCCCGGCGATCAGGCGACCCTCGGCTTGGCCCACCGACTCCACGCTCGTCTTCCCGGCGGAGCACAAATGAGCGCGGAGGCCATACCCGCCTCGGTCGGCCAAGTGGCGCCCGTCCGGCAGGATCGGGATCGCTTCGCGCTTCTGGCACTTCCCGGCCTGCTCTATCTCGGCGTCCTGTTCGCGCTGCCGTTGCTCATCCTGCTCGTGAAGAGCCTGATCGGCGCCGACGGCAAGTGGTCGCTTGGCGGTTACGTCACCTTCTTTACCGATCCGTTCAATCTTGCCGTGTTCTGGCGCACGTTGCGCGTGGCCCTTCTGACCACGATCCTGAGCTTGTTTCTCGCCTACCCGACGGCGTTCGCCATGGCGCGCGCGCGCAGCTGGGTCCTGACGCTGATGCTCGTCGCCATGGTCCTGCCGCTGTCGGTCGGCGTGATCGTCAAGGCGTTCTCGTGGTCGATCGTGCTCCGATCGAACGGCATCGTGAACCAGGCGCTCATGGGTCTCGGCATTGTCGATGAGCCCGTGCGCCTGCTGTTCACCGAGACCGCACTCGTGTTCGGCGCAGCGAACATCTTCCTGCCCTTCATGGTGCTGCCGATCTACGCCGTCGTCCGCCAGATCGATCCGAACTTGTCCGGTGCGGCGGCGACGTTGGGCTCGGGACCGCTTCGCACGTTCCTCACCGTCACATTGCCGCTGACGCTGCCGGGCATCATTGCCGGCGTCGCATTCGTCTTCTCGCTCGCGGTGTCGATGTACGTGATCCCGAGCCTGATCGTCGGCGAGCGCCAGCAGAACCTCGCCATGATGATCGCGCGGGCCTTCCTGTTCCTGCGCAACGAGCAATTGGGCTCGGTCATCGCCGTCGTGCTGCTCTCCATCGCGACCGTCGTCGTCTTCTCGAGCGCGCTGCTGCTGCGGCTGGTCGAACGGAGCCAGAGATGACGCCACTCGAGCGCGCGGCACGCTTCGCTTCCTGGCTCATCGCGGCGTTCGTCGTCGTCTTTCTGCTGACGCCGATCGTCGTGACCTTGCTGGTGTCGTTCACGTCATCGTCGGTCTACACGCTGCCGCCGCAGCAATGGTCCGTGCGATGGTTCGCCTCGCTCGCCGACAAGGACGGGCTTTGGGATGCGCTGTTGCTGTCGCTCAACCTCGCGTTCGTGTCGACGGTCATCTCGCTCGTCCTCGGCACCGCGACGGCGCTCGCCGTCTCTCGCGGACGCTTCCCCGGGCGCGAGGCGATCGCGACGTTCGTCGTCTCGCCGCTGATGATGCCGGGCCTCGTGGTCGGCGTCGCGCTTTTGCAGTTCTTCCGCAGTATCGGCCTCAGCGATGCCTATCTCACGCTGACGCTTGCGCACGTGGTCGTCACGCTGCCTTACGTGATGCGCACGCTGCTCGCGGCCTTCGCGAGCTTCAACTACACGCTGCTCGATGCCGCGCGCACTCTCGGTATGCCCTATGGGCAAGCGGTCGTGCGCGTCATGGTGCCGGCTCTTTCCCCCGCCTTCCTCACGGCGGGGCTCTTCTCCGTTCTCGCCTCGATGGACAACTACCCGGTTTCCATCTTCCTGACGGACGCACGCAATAAGACCTTGCCCGTCAAGATGCTTCAGTACATGGAAGAGAGCCCCGATCCGTCGATCGCGGCGATCTCGAGCGGGCTCATCATGCTGGCACTTCTGGCGCTCATGCTCGGCTCCCGCACCGTCGGTCTCAACCGGATGATTCAGTAGTAGGGAAGCAAAAGGAATGGAACGCAGGGACCTCCGCGGCTACGGCGACACGCCGCCGAACGTGCGCTGGCCGAATGGCGCACAGCTCGCCGTCTCGCTGGTCGTCAACGTCGAAGAGGGCGCGGAACTTTCGCTCGCCGACGGTGACGAGCGCAACGAAAGCATCCACGAAATCCGCGAGGAAGTCGTCGATGCGGTCGATCTCTGCATGGAGACCCACTTCGCCTATGGCATGCGCCAGGGCTACCGGCGCATCGCCGATACCTTCGATGCGTACGGTGTGAAGGCGACCTATTCGTGCTGCGGTCGCGCGGCGCAACGCTCCCCCTGGCTCGTGCGCGATGCGGTGACGCGCGGCCACGAGGTGTCCTGCCATGGCTGGCGATGGGAAACCATGGCGCGCAAGACCAAGGAGCAGGAACGCGACATCATCGCCAAGACGCATGCCGCCGTCAGCGCGGCCGCAGGCATCCCGACCGTCGGCTGGCACACGCGCTCGACCAGCTCCCTCGATACCCGCGGGCTGATCGCGGCGCATGGCGGCTTCCTCTACGATTCCGACGCCTACGACGACGACATCCCCTATGTGCTGAAGGTCGGCGGAAGCGATCACGTCGTCCTCCCCTATGCGTTCGACACCAACGACATGCGCTTTCAACCCGGCGGCGGCTTTATCCAGGCGTCCGACTTCACGACCTATTGCGCGGGCGGCTTCGACCGTCTCTGGCGCGAAGGGGAGAAGGCGCCGCGGATGATGTCGGTTGGGCTGCACCTGCGCATCATCGGCCGGCCGGCGCGTATCGGCGGCCTCGAGGCGCTGCTCGACACGATGGCGAAGCGCGGCGGCGTCTGGTTCGCGACGCGGTCTCAGATTGCGCAGCATTGGCGTTCGGCGGTCGGGCTCGAACCGTGGCAGTCGCGCACCACCGGCGTTCAGGGCTAGGTTGCATCGCCTAAAGCAAGGACTTGAAATTCACCTCAATTCGAGGCCGGGCGGGGAGTGAATTTCAAGCCCAAAGTTGCTTTACAACACTATAACTCTAAAGCGTCTTTGGACCTTAAATGCGACTTTGAGATCAGCCCAGGCGTGGGTCGCAATTAAGGTCCGACGCTTTAGCCGGTCGACGTGCGCCGGCTCCGATCCAGGAGGCGCCACCATGAAACAATCGATGACACAATCGATCGTGCGCAGCCGTGCCATGATCACGCGCACGTTGTCGCGCACGGCCTGCGAGGAAATCGCCGACGGCGCCATCCTGCAGAGCGACGGCATCATCACGGCGATCGGCACCTTTGCCGAGTTGAGCGCCGGGCATCCTGATGTACCCGTCATCGGCGACGGCGATGCCATCATGCTGCCGGGCTTCGTCAACGCGCACCACCACGTCGGCCTGACCCCGGTCCAGCTCGGCTCGCCGGACATGCCCCTGGAGCTGTGGTTCGTCACCCGCCTCGTGATGCGCAGCGTCGACCTCTACCTCGACACCCTCTATTCCGCCTTCGAGATGATCGCCTCTGGCGTCACCACCGTGCAGCACATCCAAAGCGCGTTGCCGGGCAGCGCGAGCGAGGTCCACGCGAAGGTCGAGCCAGATCATCAAGGCCTACGACGACATCGGGATGCGGGTGTCCTACTGCTACGGGGTGCGCGACCAGAACCGGCTCGTCTACCAGGCCGACGAGGCGTTCGTTGCGAGCCTGCCGAGCGAGCTGCAGGAGCCGCTGCGGCGCCATTTCGCGCGCTTCCCGCTCACCCTCGACGACACCATGGATTTGTTCCGCGACCCTTCACCGCGAGTACGCCGGCAGGCCGCGCGTGAAGGTGCAGCTCGCGCCGGCAAACCTGCACTGGTGCTCCGACACGGCGCTGGAGAAGCTCGCCGAAGCGTCGAGCACCCATGACGTGCTTATGCACATGCATCTGGTCGAGACCGCCTACCAGAAGGAGTACGCCTGGCGGCGCGGCACGTGCACCGCGCTCGAGTATCTCGACCGCTTCGGGCTGGTCAACGAGCGCCTCACGCTCGGCCACGGCGTGTGGTTGAGCGAGCGCGACATCGACCGGCTGGCCGCCGCCGGCGCCTGCGTATGCCACAACTGCTCCTCCAACTTCCGCCTGCGCTCGGGCATCGCGCCGCTGAACGAATTCGAGCGCAAGGGCGTCGTCACGGCGATCGGCATCGACGAGGCCGGCATCAACGACGATCGCGACATGCTGCAGGAGATGCGCATGGTGCTGCGGGCGCATCGGGTGCCGGGGATGGTCGACGCGGACGTGCCGACAACGGCGCAGGTGTTGCGCATGGCAACCGCGGGCGGCGCGCGAACGACGCCTTTCGGCACCGGCATCGGCACGCTGGAAGTCGGCAAGTCAGCCGATCTCGTCCTGATCGATTGGAAGCAGATCGCCTACCCCTACATGGATCCGGAACGTCGGTGCTCGACGCGGTCCTGCAACGCGCCAAGACCGCCGGCGTCCGCCTGACCATGTGCGCAGGCGAGGTGCTCTACCAGGATGGCCGCTTCACCCGCGTCGACCGCGACGCTGCGCTCGAAGCCCTGCACCAGGATCTGCAGAAGGCGCTCAGCAACGACGAGGTCGAGCGCCGCGGCCTCGCGAAGGACGCTGCTCCCGCACGTGCGACGCTTCTACGCCGAACTACATCGATCCAGCTCGTCACGAGCCTTTCTACCGGCAAAGCTCGCGCGTGTAGCGCGTCAGCTCACGCAAACTCCTCTCGGAGAAGCCGTGCGGCGGCGGCCTGATTGCGAAGCTTGACGTAGGCCTCGTCGATGCTGACGACGGCGCCGGAGCCGGGCGCAAACCCGCAGTCGGGGTTGAGCACGATGCGCTCAGGCGCGAGAAACTGCGCCGCCTGGCGCACGCGGGCCGCAATCGTCTCGACGCTGTCGATCTCGCCGGGGGTGACGCTGACGCAGCCGAGGCCGATCTCGAAATCCTCGCGCAGCTCCTTGAAGACGGCCATGTCGCCGGCACCCGGCGTCGGTGAACTCCATCGTCAGGTGCTGGACGTTGAGCCGGTTGAGCTGGCGCAGGATCGGCCCGTAGCCGCCCTGGTGCTGCGCCTCGCCGCGCACGCGCGCGCCCGCGCGGCGGCAGAGGTGCAGCGCGAGCTTCGCGTCGCCCCGCCCCTCGGCGACGGCGTTGACGGTTTCGACCGCGAAGTCCGCCGCCTTGTCGGGGTCGTCGTATCCGGCACGCACATCGGGATCGACGAACAGGCACAGATGCGGATCGTCGATCTGCACGATATCGGCGCCGGCCGCGCGGATCAGCTCCAGCTCGCGCCGCAGGATCGGCACGCAATCGCGCACGAAATCTTCGCGCCGCGGATAGGCCTTGGCCGATTTTTCCGGGTGCCACATGCGCTCGCCGAGCAGCGCCGGCGCAGGGAGCGTGGCCTTGATCTGCTTGCTCGTGATCTGCTTGAGGAACGCGACCTCGCGCGCGATGAAGCCCGGCTGTTTCGGCGCGAGCTTGTCGACGACGATGGTCCAGGGGCGGCCGTCCTCCGGGTTGTAGCCGAGCTCGAAGCCGTGCGCGAGTTCGGCGATCACGCCGATATAGGATTTGCGGCGCCACTCGCCGTCGGTGACGACGTCGACGCCCGCCTGCTCCTGCACGGCAACGATGTAGCGCACGGCGGCGTCCATCGCGGTCTCGTAGGCTTGGGGCGACAGCGGTGGGCGATCGTTGATGAGATCCTGCACGAACGCCGAACGCGGCATCGAGCCGACGACGGAGGCGGGAAAAAGAATGCGGCTCATGGCGTCGCCTGCCAGTGGCGCCGGGCCAGCTCGTAGTCTTCCTGGGTGTCGACCTCGATGTAGTTGCCCGGAGTATCCGCGTGCGCCATCGGTATGCCGGCCTCGATCATCTCCTGCAGAAGCAGGATCAGGTACGCTTTCTCGAACACTGCAGCCTCCCGGAACGGTTTGCCGGCGTAGTGCGCACGGCAGCGACGATAGTGGTCCAGCAAATGCGCGGCCCCGGCGCTGGTAAATTTCGCGATGCCGGTGAATTCACCGTAGGCAGCTGCTGGATCAATTTCGCGATGGATGCGCGTGACGCGTCCGGCGAGGGCAGTCACTTTTTCACCGTCGCTCGGCGGGTGGTTGTGGCGATGCTGATAGCGGTCGAGCCAGCGCGTGTCCACCGACAGCACGATATCTGCGGGATCGGCCAGCGTGCGGGCGACGACGTCGGACGTGAACAGGACATCCGAGTATGTGCACACGAACGGCTCGTCCATCAGGTCTTCGGCGCACATGAGCGACGCCAGGATATTGTTGTTCTCCCAGTCGGCGTTGTGGCGGAAGGTGAATTGCGGGTAGTCGGCCCGCACCTTGTCGATGAGGTAGCCGCCGATGAAGCAGACGTCGCGGACGCCGGCTTCTGCAAGGGCGGCGAGGCCCCAGTCGAGCAGACGTTTGCCCCCCACCTCAGCGTAGCACTTGGGTGCGTCCGCGGTCGTCGGCATGAGACGTCGGCCGCGACCGGCCGCGATGATGATTGCGCGCATGACGGGGGCTTGTAGCAAAAGTGTCGGCGGCTTCCAATACGGTCACAACCGCACTGCAACATGGGTCGATCTTCCGGTGGCGCGCCGCGAATTGCGTATCGCAACTCCAGCGCGCACGTCACAGAAGGCTTGCTCAACATTCTTCGTTCGGCCTAGGGTTTCGGCCAGCACGCACGTGCGCGACCGGATCGACAAGCATTCGGCGGCAAGAATATCGAGGGAGCACCAGGGGAATGAGCGGAGCCGGGGCGGGCCCTACGGTCGGTGGGCATGCGCGGTCTCGCAGAGGGGCCGTGTCGCTGCAGGGTATCTCCAAAAGCTTCGGCTCGCAGAGTGTCCTCAAGCAGATCTCGCTCGATATCGCTCCGGGTGAATTCCTGACCATCCTCGGGCCTTCGGGATGCGGAAAGTCCACCCTGCTGCGCATTATTGCCGGCCTCGAGGCGCAGGATCGCGGCACCGTCGCCATCGATGGGCAGCCGGTCGATCATCTGCGGCCGGCGGCGCGCGTCATCGCCATGGTCTTCCAGTCCTACGCGCTCTACCCACACCTGTCGGTGCTCGACAACATTGCGATGCCGCTGCGTCTCAGCAGGCTCAGTATGCTCCAGCGCCTGCCTGGCGCGCGCTACCTGCACCCCGGCACGCGGCAGCTGGAAAGCGAGATCCGGGAGGCTGCGCGAAAGGTCGCCGGCATCCTGCGCATCGAGGAACTCCTCGCCCGCAAGCCGCGACAGCTCTCCGGCGGCCAGAAGCAGCGCGTTGCCCTTGGCCGTGCGATGGTGCGCGAACCGCGCGTCTTCCTGATGGATGAGCCGCTGTCCAATCTCGATGCCGAGCTGCGCGTGCACATGCGGACCGAAATCGCCCAGCTCCACCGCCGGCTCGCCACCACGTTCATCTACGTCACCCACGATCAGGCCGAGGCCATGACGATGTCGGATCGCATCGTCGTCATGATGGAAGGCGTCCCCCTGCAGGTCGCCCCGCCGAGTGTGATCTACGAGAACCCGAGCGACCTGCGCGTCGCCCGCTTCGTCGGCAGTCCGGCGATCAACGTGCTGCCCGCCACGGTCGAGGCCGGCGGCAGCATCGACGTACTCGGCGCGCGCGTGCGACTGCAGTGCGGATTGCCGGCCCGCACGCGCGTGGATGTCGCAGCCAGACCGCACACGCTTTCGGCGACGACGCGCCCAGGCTTTCCGACCATCGCGGGTCGCGTCGTACACGTCGAGAACCTCGGGGCGGATATCTTCCTCCATGTCGGCGTCGAGGGCGTCGCGGCTCCGGTGGTCATCCGGCACGACCCGACACTGGCGCCCGCGCCGTCGCTCGGCGATCCGCTCACCATTGCGCTGCCATCCGCGCGTTTGCTGGTGTTCGATGATCACGGCCGACGCGTTGCTGCGACCTCCGACGCGACCGCGGAGGCGCACGTCCATGCATAGCGTCGCCAGCCTCCCCACTTCCGATGTCGCGCACGCGCGCCCCCGGCGCCACGGTCACGGCGCGGTCGCAGCCGTGCTGGCCGGACCGGCGCTGGTCCTGATCGTGCTGTTTCTCATCGGCCCGCTGGTCTGCGTCGCCCTGCTCTCGCTCACGGACTATCAGCTCGGCGCGGCGACGCTGAACTACGTCGGCGGCAAGAACTACACGGAAATGTTCGCGGACCGCGTGTTCAGGAAATCCCTGACGAACACGCTCCTCTATGTCGCGATCGCGGTGCCGGGCTCGGTCCTGCTCGGACTCGGCGCGGCGTTGCTGATCGAGGCTGACCGAGGTCTGCGGACCTTCTACCGCGCTGTCTACTTCCTGCCCGTGATGGCGACGCTGATCGCGATGTCAATCGTGTGGGAGTTCATGCTGCATCCGCAGTTCGGCATCGTCAATCAGCTCGTCAAGGCGCTCGGCATGACCCGCATCGACTGGCTGCAGAACCAGTCGGTCGTGCTCTACACGCTGTGCGGAATCGGCATCTGGCAGAGCCTCGGCTTCAACATGGTTCTGTTCATGGCAGGCCTCACGTCGATCCCGAAGGACCTCTACGAGGCCGCCGCGGTGGATGGCGCCGACAGTGCGATCGACCGTTTCCGGCTGGTGACGTGGCCGATGCTGGGGCCGGTGACACTGTTCGTCATCGTCATCTCGGCGATCCGTTCGTTCCAGGTCTTCGACACGGTCCAGGTCCTGACGAAAGGCGGCCCCAACAAGGCGTCCGAAGTGCTGCTCTACACCATGTACTCGGAAGGCTTCGAGTTCTTCCGCAGCGGCTACGCCTCCGCCGTCACCGTCGTGTTTCTGGTGTTCGTGCTGGCCCTGGCGGCGCTAAAAGTGTTCGTCCTCGACAAGCGAGTGCACTACGCATGACCGGAAACCGGCTCGGACCGATCGCGCGCATCCTGCGCCACATCGTCCTGATGACGATGGCGGTGGTGATCGTCGCGCCGTTCGTGTGGATGGTGCTCTGCTCTTTCAAGACGCAGAGCGAGATCCTGTCCGCCGAGATCAACCTGCTGCCGCACACCTGGGCCGCGGTCGAGAACTACACAGCCGCGCTGACGCGCGTACCGATGCTGCGCTTCCTGCTCAACGGCGTGATCGTTACGCTTGTCATCTTCCTGTTGCAGGTGCTGGTCAACCTGCCGGCGGCCTATGCGCTGGCGAAGCTGCGGTTTCACGGGCGTTCGGCCATGTTCGGCCTCGTTCTTCTCTGCCTGCTGATCCCCGTGCACGCGACAGCCATCCCCACCTACATCATGTTCTACAAGGCCGGCCTCCTCAACACGTACGCCTCGCTGATCCTGCCGTTCACGATCTCCGTATTCGGCATTTTCCTGATGCGTCAGTTCTTCATGACCGTGCCCGACGATCTGATCGACGCCGCCCGAGTCGATGGCATGAGCGAGATCGGCATCGTGTGGCGCGTGATGCTCCCGACGGCGGTGCCGGCCCTTGTGGCCTTCGGCATCTTCTCGGTGGTCGCGCACTGGAACGACTATTTCTGGCCTCTCATCGTTGTCGCAGACCAGGCGCTCTACACGCCGCCGCTTGGGGTTGCTTTCTTCAGGCTCAACGATCAGGGCACCAGCTACGGGCCGCTCATGGCGGCGGCGACGATCTCGATCGCGCCGCTCGTCATCGCGTTCCTGCTGGCGCAACGCCGGTTCATCGAGGGGATCACCCTCACCGGCATGAAGGCGTGAATTTCACGGGGACTAGAACGAACAGGAGAATCCGATGTCGAGATTAATGCGGTTCGTCCTACCAGCGCTTTTGATCTTGATGCCGGGCCTTGCGCTCGCGCAGGCCAAGATCAATCTCGAGGTGCAATACCCGCTCGGCTTCATCTTCGACAAGGTGTTTGCGGAGCTGAAGACCGAATTCGAAAAGGCCAATCCGGACATCACCGTCACCTATCGCCCGGCCTACAAGGAATATGAGGACGCGGCGCAGACCGCACTGAGGCAGGCGATCACCAAGCAGCTTCCCGACGTGGCGTTGCAGGCGATCAACATGCAGCGGCTGTTCGTCGACCGCGGCATCGCCGTGGACGTCAGCCCCTTCATCGCCAAGGAGAAGAACTGGAAGGGCGATGGCTTCTCCGAATTCGATGATGTCGCTCGGCACGTTCAACGGCAAGCCATACGGCCTCGCATTCGCAGTCTCGACGCCGATCATCTACTTCAACGCCGATCTCGTGGAGAAGGCGGGCGGCGACCCCAATAACTTCCCCAAGACGTGGGACGGCATCATCGCCCTCGGCAACAAGATCAAGGCCCTCGGCAACGACACCGTCGGTCTCTACCATTCCTGGCAGATCACCGGGAACTGGTTGTGGCAGGCGCTGGTCTTCTCGCACGGCGGCACGCTGATGAGTGCCGACGAGAAAACGGTCGCCATGAGCGGCGAAGCCGGACAGCGCTCCATCGAGCTGCTTGGCCGCCTGGTGCGCGAAGGGAACATGCCTGATCTCGCCCACGAAGCCGCCCGCACGACATTCTTCGCCGGCAAGATGGGTATCTGGACCGAATCGACCTCGCTGCTGCGCGTGGCGGATGACAGCGTCGGCGGCCGCTTCAAGTGGCGGACGGCGACCTTCCCGGTGCCGGGCCCCAATGCCAAGCTGCCGACGGGCGGCGCCGCCGCGCTGATGTTCGCCTCGACGCCGGAGAAGCAGGCCGCGGCATGGCGCTTCATGACGTTCATCACCGGCGCGGAAGGGGCGACGATGATGGTCAAGGGGACCGGCTACATGCCACCGAATTCGGTGCCGGCCAACGATCCCAAGATGCTGAAGGAGTTCTACGCGACGCGGCCCAATCATCTGACCTCGCTCGCGCAGCAGCCCTTCATGACGGCGTGGTACGCCTTCCCCGGCGAGAACAACATCAAGATCATCTCGACGATCAAGGACCGCCTGCAGACTGTCGTCGACAAGTCGGCGGAGCCCAAGGCGGCACTCGCAACTATGGTGGACGACGTCGGCAAGCTGCTGCCGAAGTAGCGTAGTTCAGGCGCCGGGTAGGCTTGCAAACCCGCCCGGCGCCCCTCGTCGATAGCAAGAAGTGACACCGAACATGAAATTCCTGCAGATCTCCGACGTGCATCTGGTTCCCGGCGGTGGCGACCTCTACGGATTGAACCCCCACGAACGGCTGACCGCGTGTATCGCCGACGTCAACGAACATCATGCGGACGCGGATTTCGCCGTCTTTACCGGCGACCTCGCGCACACCGGCCATCCCGACGCCTATGCGCGCCTGACGGCGCTGCTCGGGACGCTGAAACTCCCCTATCACCTGATGATCGGGAACCACGACAACCGCGAGAATTTTAGCGCCGCATTTCCGTCGCGACCGCGCGACCCCAACGGATTCATTCAGTTCAGCTTCGACACGTCGGCAGGACGCTTCATCTGCCTCGACAGCAACGAGCCGGGCGTGCCTTACGGCTCGTTCTGCGAAACGCGCGCGGCGTGGCTGGCGGAAGAACTCGATCGCGCCGGCGATCGCCCGGTCTACCTGTTCGTGCACCACCATCCGTTTCCAGTCGGCCTCAAGCGCATGGACGTGAACCGGCTGCGCGACGGCGAGCGACTGGGCGGCATCCTCAAAGGCCGAACCAACATCAAGCATCTGTTCATGGGCCACCTGCACCGACCGATCAGCGGCACGTGGATGGGCATCCCCTTTTCCGTTCTGCCGGCGACGAACCATCAGGTCGCGTTGGACTTCGTGATCGAGGGCGTCGTGCCGGGCAGCCACGAGCCGCCTGCCTACGCCGTGATCTTTCTCGAGGAGGACCGCTCGGTCGTCCACCTGCGCAGCTTCCTCGATCGGACGAACACCTTCCGGCTTTAGCGCTGGCGCTTGGATCGGCGGCCGCGACCCGCTCACCGCCGCTCGATTTCTCTGAGCTTGCCGACGATGCCGCTCGGGAAGAAGTAGACGCTCAGGATGAACAGCACGCCGAGCCACAGCAGCCAGCGGTCGGGGTGCAGCAGGTGCGGGATGCAGCGGCAGCCCCGCCGTCGCCTCGCTCGCGACGCCCATCAGCTTCTGCAGGTAGTTCTGCGCGACGATGAACAGCGTCGCGCCGATCACCGCGCCGTACATCGTGCCCATGCCGCCGATCACGACCATCAGCAGGATGTCGAGCATGATCGCGAACGAGAGCGTCGTGTCGGGCCCCGTGTAGCGCAGCCAGATCGCGTTGAGGGCGCCGGCCAGCACGGCCATCCCTGCCGCGAGGCAGTTCGCGACGGTGCGATAGTAGACGACGTGGTAGCCGAGCGCCTCGGCGCGGA
The DNA here is from genome assembly GCA_963775035.1 of uncultured Alphaproteobacteria bacterium. GTDB lineage: Bacteria > Pseudomonadota > Alphaproteobacteria > Rhizobiales > Hyphomicrobiaceae. The sequence continues at coordinate 176,476 of CAVZHG010000018.1, forward strand.
AATCGTTCTCGCGGATGGCCTGCAGCACGCGGCCGAACGGCGAGTTGACGATCCGAAGCGCGGCCAGGAACAGCAGCAAGCGCCGAGACGAACACGAGGTAGTAGCTGAGCACGCGTCCGGTGACGCTGACGCCGAGCGCGGGGATGTCGAACAGCACCGTGCCGGGTCGGAGCAGCTCCGGCACGCGGAACGAGCGGCCGTCCTCGCCGCCGGTGAACTCCGAGAGCTGCGCCGCGAGGATCGCGAACGCGGACGCGACCGCCAGCGTGATCATGGCGAAGAAGATCGCGCGCACGCGCAGCGAGAACAGGCCGATCACGAACGCCAGCGCCATCCCGACGACCAGCGCGATGGCGAGGCCGAGCCCCGCCGATGTCCACGTCGGCCCCCAGCCGTAGAGCGCGAGGCCGACGCCGTAGCCGCCGATGCCGAAGAACATGGTGTGCGCGAACGAGACGATGCCGGTGTAGCCGAGCAGCAGGTCGTAGCTCGCCACCAGCACGATGAAGACGCAGATCTTCGCCGCCGTGTTGATCGGCTGCGCGCCGCTGAAAAGGAACGGCGCGAAGGCGAGCACGAGAAGGATCGCCGCCAGCAGCAGCCCCAGGATGCGGCTGCGCGGCAAGTCGCCGGAGACTGCGGACCGTATCATCACGCTATCGCTTCGCGACCGGGTAGAGGCCCTGCGGGCGCCACATGAGGATGGCGACCATCAGCAGGATGTTGGAGGCGAGCGCGACCTTCGGCGCGAGATAGCCGGTGTAGTTGGCCATCAGCGCGACCAGGATCGCGCCGAGGAAGCAGCCGCCGACCGAGCCGAGCCCGCCGATGATGATGACGATGAACACCAGCACCATGACCTCGCCGCCGATCGCCGGCCGTCAGCGTCTCGCGATAGAGCGCCCACATCGTGCCGCCGAGCCCGGCAAGCGCCGAGCCCGCGACGAACACGCCGACGAACAGGCGGCGGATGCGATAGCCGAGCGCCTCGACCATCTCGCGGTTCTCGACGCCGGCGCGGATCAGCAGGCCGACTTGCGTGCGGTTCAGCACGAGCTGCATGGCGATGAACACGATGAGCCCGACCGCCACCGCGAGCAGGCGGAATTTCTCGATCGCGACATCGCCGACGGTGATGGCGCCGCGCAGGCCGGTCGGCAGCGGCATCGGCTTCTGGTCGCCGCCCCAGACGACGTGAATCAGCTGCTCGGCGACGATCAGGCCGCCCATGGTGATCAGGATCTGCTTCAGGTGCTGGCCGTAGACCGGCATGATGATGACGCGCTCGAAGGCCCAGCCGAGCAGCGCCCGTGCCGACCATCGCCGCGAGCATGGCGAGGACCAGCGCCGCGAGATTGAGCGCCAGCGCAGTCCGCCTGCATCCAGCCGCTGAGCGGGCCCAGCACCGTCATCGCGAGGTAGGCGCCGACCGCGATGAAGGCGCCATGGCCGAAGTTGAGCACGTCCATCAGCCCGAAGACCAGCGTCAGCCCGCTGGCGATGACGAAGATCATCATGCCCATGGCGAGCGCCGCGATGGTGAGCGTCACCCAGGTCGTCGGGCTGCCGACCAGCGGCAAGGCCACCAGCGCCATGATCGGCGCGATGAGCACCGGCAGCAGATCGCGCGGCGTCTCGGCAGGTCGGCGGCGGCGGGGATCGATGTCGTCGTCACGATGGGCGCTCCCTACTGATGCGCGGCGAGCGAGAGGCCGAGCAGGCGCGTCTGCGGCTCGCTGTCGGCGGCAAGCGCCTGCCATGGTGCCGCGGTGGACGATGCGGCCGTCGTCCATGACCGCCACGCTATCGCCGAGCGCCGCGGCAAAGCGGAAGTTCTGCTCGACGAGCAGGATCGTCGTCCGCTCGCGCTTGAGTTCGTTGAATGCCGTGATCATGTTCTCGATGATGGCCGGCGCGATGCCCTTGGTCGGCTCGTCGATCAGGATCAAGCGGCTTGCGGCTCGATGATGCGCGCGCGCGATCGACAGCATCTGCTTCTGCCCGCCGCAGAGCAGCCCGCCGGCAAGCTGCCAGAAGCGTTTCAGCGCGGGGAAGAAGCCGAAGATCCAGTCGAGGCGCGCGGCGTCGGGCGGCCCGCAGACGCGCGGCGAGGCGCATGTTCTCGGCGACGGTCAGGTCGGCGAACACGCCCATGCTCTCGGGCACGTAGCCGATGCCGGCGCGCGCGATGTCGGGCGTCGCGCGGCCGCCGATGTCGCTGCCCGTCGAAGGTGATCGCGCCCGCGGCTCGGCTTCCACAGGCCCATGATGGTGCGCAGCGTCGTCGTCTTGCCGGCGCCGTTGCGGCCGAGCAGCACCGTCATGCTCGCCGCGCGGCACGACGAGATCGACGCCCTGCAGGATGTGATACTGGCCGATGTGGGTGTGCACGCCTTCGAGCGTGAGGAGCGGCTCAGCCATGACGTCGCCTCCCTCTTGGCGTCTGCCGCGGGCGCTGCGCCGAGATAGGCCTCCTGCACGATCGGCGAAGCCGATCACCGTCGGCCGGCTCGCCGTCGGCGACGAGCTGGCCGTTGTGCAGCACGACGATGCGGTCGGCGAGCGAGCGCACCACGTCCATCTTGTGCTCGACCAGCAGGATGGTCTTGTCGCCCGCAGCCTTCAGCCGCTTGATGAGGTCGAGGATCGACCGGCACCTCGTCGACCGACATGCCCGCGGTCGGCTCGTCGAACATGAACACGTGCGGCTCCAGCGCCATCATGATCGCCACCTCGAGCTTGCGCTTGTCGCCGTGCGGCAGCGCCACGGCCGCCGTGTCGCGCTTGTCCTGAAGGTTGACCGCCGCGAGAAAGTGGTCGGCGCGCTCGATCCAGTCGCGTGCGGCTGATCCCAGCGGCGCGACGAGGTCGCCGCCGCCGCGCGCCTTGCGCCTGCACGGCGAGGCGCACGTTCTCGTGCACGGTGAGGTTGGGGAAGAGGTTGGTGATCTGGAAGGCGCGGCCGATGCCGCGCTTGCGCGCGCTCGGCCGCGCTCGAGCCGGTGACGTCGTCGCCGTCGAGCAGCACGCTGCCGGCGGTCGCCGGCAGCTGCCCCGAGATCAGGTTGAAGTAGGTGGTCTTGCCGGCGCCGTTGGGGCCGACGATGGCGGTGAGCGTGCCGGCATGGAAGGCCGCGCTCACATCGTCGACGGCGACGTGGCCGCCGAAGCGGATGGTGAGACCGCGCGTCTCGGAGGACTGGTCGAGACATGCGGCCTCATGAACGCCGAGACCGGCGGGCGCGACGGATCGCACCCGCCGGAACTCCGCGCTACGAGTTCGGCTGCACTTCGGCATCGCGTGATCGGCAGCGGCATTTCCTTCGCCGGGATCGTCGCGACCAGCTCCAGCACGTCGTTGTCCTTGGCGTCCTTCTTGATGCGGAAGTGGATACATGTCCTGCAGCGCCTGGTGATCCTCCTTGCGGAAGGTCATGGGGCCCTTGGGCGTGTCGAAGCTCAGGCCTTCCATGGCGGCGATCAGCTTCTCGGTATCGGTCGAGCCGGCCTTCTGAGCGCCGCGACGACCGCCGCCGCCGCCGCGAAGCCGCCGGCGACGAAGAAGTCCGGCGGCGCGTTGTAGCGCTTCTGGTACTCGGCCTTGAGCCAGTCGTTCATCGGGTTCTTGGGGAAGTCATAGTAGTAGTAGATGCCGCCCTCGGTGCCGGCGAACTGCTTCCAGGCGTTCATCACGGGGAGGATGTTGCCGCCCGGCGCCAGCGCGATGCTGAAGCGCTCCGGCTTCATGTCGACGAACTTCGCCAGCGGATGCGGGCCGGCCCAGATGAAGCCGATGATGCTGCTTGCCGGGCTTGTCCTTGAGCGCATTGAACAGGCGCTCGGCGAACGGCGCGAAGTCGGCCGTGTTGCCGGCCGCGTATTCCTCGGCGACGATCTTCGCGTTGCGGCCGCAGCGCGGCGAGCGCCTCCTTGTAGGCTTCGACGCCGTCGCGGCCGAAGGCGGTGTCGAGGCCCAGCATGCCGATGGCGACATCCTCGTTCTCGGGAACGGTCGCGGCCGCCGCGAGCGCATCCTGATAGGAGCTGCGTCCGGTGCGGAAGATGTAGCGGTTCCACTTGTCGCCGGTGATGCGAGTCGGCCACCGCCGGCTCGACGATCAGCACCTTCTTGTGCTCCTCGGCCACCGGCAGCATGGCGAGCGCGATCGGCGAACCCGTGGTGCCGACGGCGATGTCGGCCTTGTCGTCGCCGTAGCATTCCTCGAGCAGCGACTTGCCGCGATCGGGCTTGAGCTGGTCGTCCTTGACGATGACCTGGAGCTTGTCGGCGCCGACCTTCATCGTGCCCTTGGTGAGGTATTCGAGGCCCATCATGAAGCCGGCTCTCGGTCTGCTTGGCATAGGCCTCGAGCGCGCCCGGTCTTGCCGGCGATGAGGCAGACCTTGATGTCCTTGGCCGTCGGCCGCCGGCGGCGCCAGCACGAGTGCCGGCAGCGCCAGCAGTGCCGCCAAACCGATCCCCGTCCGCCACGGCTTGTGGGTCGTCCTCAGCATGGTCTCCTCCCTTACCTGCGCCTGAACATGACACTTGAGTCAGGTTTCATGTTAGGCTAGCTATCCCCGGGTGACGCGTCAAGATGCGTCGACGCCCGGCACCCGCCGCAAACCCGGCAAGCCATTCATGTCAGGGCCAGATCAATCGCCGACGCTGCCCGCGCCCAAGACCAAGCGCGGCGTGCGCACGCGCCAGAGCATCCTCGAAGCGGCGGAAATGCGAGATCGGCGGCGCGGGCTTTGCGGACGCCTCGATCAGCACCATCACGGCGCAGGCGAAGGTGGGGCAGGGCACGTTCTACCTCTACTTCCGCAGCAAGGAGGACGTGATGCGCGAGCTGGTCCTGCGCATGGGCCGGCGGCTGCGGCGTCATCTCACGCTCTCGATCGCGGATGCGCCCGACCGGCTCGAAGCCGAGCGCCGCGGCATCCGCGCATTCCTCGAATTCGTGCGCGCCAATCCGAACCTCTATCGCGTCGTCGCCGAGGCGCAGTTCGTCGATCCCGATGTTTATCGGCGATACTATGAGGACTTCGCCAGGAGCTACGGCAGCGCGCTCCGTCTGGCCGGCCGGCGTGGCGAGATCTCCAAGGGCGACGCAGAGGTGCGGGCCTGGGCGCTGATGGGGCATCAGCGACATGGTCGGAATGCGCTATGCGCTCTGGGACAGCAAGGCTAAGCTCGGTCAGGTATCGGAAGCCGCGTTCGCACTCATCGCCAAGGGCCTGGAGCCACGCCGCCGGGAGTGAAGCGCTCAATCTCGGGCGGAGATGCCGGCGGAGACGTTCATGCGCAGTATCCCCGATTTCGCACGCCAGCGCGCGCTCCTGACGCCGGACGCAAACGCCTTCCGCGATGTCGCGAGCGGTCGGCGTGTGGACATTCGCCGAGATCGATCGGGTGGCCGAGCGCCTCGCCGTGGTGCTCGAAGCGCGTGGCTTGACCGAAGGCAATCGCGTTGCCGTCCTCTGCCACAACACGCCGACCTTCTTCGCGCTGCTGTTTGCCTGCGCCAAGGCTGGCCTCATTCTGGTTCCACTGAATTGGCGCCAGACCGCGAGCGAACTCGCGCCAATCCTGGCCGACTGCAGCGCCAGCCTGCTGCTGCACGACGGCGCGACGTCGTCACTTGCGGAATTGCTCGCCAGTGAAGCGGGTATCGAGCGCCTCACGTTCGATCAGTGCGAAAGATTGGCCGTGTCGATCGCAGCCGCGGCAGGACCGCCCCACGACCTGGCCCACGGAGCGCGTCTGGTATCTCCTCTACACGTCCGGCACGACGGGCAGGCCGAAAGCCGTGATCCAGACGCCGGGCATGGCGCTCGCGAACTACGTCAACGTGCAGCAGGCAACCGGCCTCGGGCCGCAGGACAGCACGATCAACTATCTGCCGCTGTTCCACACGGCCGGCATCAACCTGCACGCGCTGCCCATGTTCATCGCCGGCGGAGCGAGCCATGTGCTCGAGAAATTCGACGTCGACCCCGTCATCGAGCTGATCGAGGGCGGTGCGATCAGCATCTTCTTCGGCGTGCCCGCGATCTATCAGGCGATCAGCCTGCATTCGCGCTTCGGCGCGCTCGATCTCAGCCGCGTCCGCCACTGGGGCTCCGGCGGCGCGTCGCTGCCGGTCAACCTCATCCGCGCGTTTCTCGCCAAGGGCGCCGTCATCTGCAACGGCATGGGCATGACCGAGACGGGCCCGTGCGCGTTCCTGATGGACCGCGCCCACGCGACGGAGAAGATCGGCTCGATCGGCAAGCCGCAGGTCATGACCGAGGTGCGGCTGGTCGATGCGGCGGGCCGGGTCGTCACCGACGGCGCGCCCGGCGAGATCCAGTTTCGCGGCCCCAACATCACGCCCGGATACTTCAACAATCCGCGAAGCCACGGCCGCGGCCTTCGATGGCGACTGGCTCAAATCAGGCGACGTCGGCCGACGCGACGCGGACGGCTACTACTACAATCGTCGACCGCATCAAGGACATGTACATATCGGGCGGCGAGAACGTCTATCCCGCCGAGGTCGAAGCCGCCCTGCTCGCGCACCCGGCCATTCTCGAAGCAGCTGTCATCGGCGTCGCCGATACACGATGGGGCGAGGTCGGCCACGCGCACATCCTGCTGCGCCCCGACCACACGCTCGATGAGGCCGAGCTGCGCGCGTGGTCGCGGACGCGCCTTGCCGCCTACAAGGTGCCGCAGCACATCACCTTCGTCTGGAATTCCCGCGCACCGCCGCCGGCAAGATCCAGAAGCACGTGCTGAGGTCGGGATCTCGCAAATAGGCGGCTACCGCAGGATTGGCCGACGCCCGGTCACGCGGCGCCACGTCCACCGTGGGCACGTCCATGTCACCGGCGCGGGCAACATTCCGCGTTGCAGCGCTCATCCGAGCCGGCTAATCGGTGAGCCCTCTTCGAGTGCCGCGACGGCAAGCGCCAGGCGCGCGCGCGTCGTCTCCTTCAGCGATCCCCCGGTGCCGCCGGCCGTGATCAGGAAGAAGCCGTCGTCGCGGTCGAAGTATCCGGCACCCACGCGGATGACGGCCTTGACGATCATATTGCGCAGAAGGTGCAGCCAGAAGCGCGCCTCATGCGCCACCGGGAGCGGCCGGACGCTTCGGTAGCCATCGATCGCGGCACCCAGGAAATCGGCGCCATGGAAGCAGGCGAGCAGCGAGAGATCGTCCATCGCATCGCCACTGATCGCATCGTCGAAATCGATGATGGCAAGGATCCGATCGGGCGTACCAAGCACGTTCCAAAGTGCGAGATCCTTATGCACGAAGCATCCTTCGGCGTGCCGCAGCAGGCCGTCGTGGCGCGCGACCTGCCGTTCGATCGCGGCCTTCTCGCTGCCGGACAGGAATCCGCGCTCGAGCAGAAACGTCAGATGTCGCGCGAGCTGCAGGTGGAAGTAGTCACTGTAGTTGGCATGGCTTCCGACGAGAGCCCCCGCAGCCGTGGTGGCGAATGTACCGAAGCCTGGGAATTTCAGCGATTGCCAACGCGCGACGGCCGCGCCGAGGTCGAATGCGATACGCGCCTCGTTCAACTCGCCGCTCTTGAGCCACTGATTGAGGTCCTTCACTTCGATACGTTCGAGCGCCTGCCAGGCAAACGGCACGCGACGACGCGAGGCATCGCAGCCATAGACCGTCGGCACCGGCACCCCGGTTCCACGCACCAGTTCAGCGACTGTCGATTCGATGGCCAGATGGCCGTCCTGCTCAGGACCGTTCTCGATCCGAACGAACATCGCCCGATCGTCGACGTCGGCCTCGAACGTAACATGGTTGCCCTGCCCCGCGCCGGGACGGACAATGACGCGCGAGGCCCGAAAGTGTGCCCGCAAGGCATCGGCGAGCGGGGCGGCGAGATCGCCATCGCCGCTGCCACGGAGCGCGGTGCCGTGGAACGCGGCCGGTCGATCACATTTCCAGTAATAGATATCCCGACGGCTCATGGGTCTCTTTTCCTTGCAGGCGCGCCAGCCTAGAGCTTTTCCGCTTTAGTCAGAACCCCGCTCCCGCCCGGTCACCCATAAGTATGATGCCATTGGGTGGCCGGGTGGGAGAGCGGGCCGGCCAAGCGCTTCCGCCAAAGGCGGGACGACTCTAACCGGTCGCCGCCACCAATGTCAGCCGCCCCGCCGGCCGGTCACGGACGAGCAAACCGGCCGGAAACGTCAGGCAAGCCTGACCAAAATTTCTCAACGTATCAAAGGAGCTGGAGGAGGATTTGGTGGAGCCGAGGGGAATCGAACCCCTGACCTCTTGCATGCCATGCAAGCGCTCTCCCAACTGAGCTACGGCCCCGCCGTGCGATCGCGCCACCCCGGATTCGGGGCGCATTGGGTATCTGGCGATCGGCTCGGTTTACGTAGTGCGCTCCGCCGGCTTGCGCAAGCGAAAGTTGGGTAGGCCCTGGGGCGAGCTGGAACACGGGCCAGCGGCTGAGCAAACACCCCGTTCAGCGCACGCCGAGCTTCTTTTGCAGGCTCGACGACGACGTCGTGTACTGGAACAGCAGCTTCTTGTCTGGATAGACGATTTTGTGCGCCGCCTGGGACATCAGCGCGGCCTCGTGGAAGCCGGACAGGATCAGCTTGAGCTTGCCGGGATAGGTATTGATGTCGCCGATGGCGAAGATGCCGGGAATGCTGGTCTCGAACTTCGCGGTATCGACCGGGATCAGGTTCTCGTCGAGGTTGAGGCCCCACTCGGCGATCGGCCCGAGCTTCATCGTCAGCCCGAAGAACGGCAGCATCCGCGTGCAGGCGATCTGCTCGTCGCCGTCCTTGGTCTTGACCGTGACGGCGTCGAGCGCCCCGTCGGCGCCCTTGAGCGCCGTCGCCTGGCCGATCATCAGGCGCATGGCGCCGCTCGCGACGAGTGCCCGCATCTTCTCGACGGAATGTGGCGCGCCGCGGAAGTCGTCGCGCCGGTGCAGCAGCGTCAGGCTGCGCGCGACCGGCTGAAGGTTGAGCGTCCAGTCGAGCGCGCTGTCGCCGCCGCCGACGATCAGCACGTCCTGGTCGGCGAAATCCTTCATCCGCCGCACCGAATAGAACACCGACGTGCCCTCATAGGCCTCGATGCCCTCGAGCGGCGGACGCTTCGGCGTGAACGATCCGCCACCGGCCGCGACGATCACGATCTTGGCGACGAACACCTGCCCGCGATCGGTCACCAGGCGGAAGCGGCCATCCGCTTCGCGCGCCAGCGCATCGATGCGGTGGCCGAGGTGGAAGGTCGCACCGAACGGCTTGATCTGCTCCATCAGGCGGTCGGTCAGGCCCTGGCCCGAGACTTCGGGCAGTGCGGGAATGTCGTAGATCGGTTTTTCGGGATAGAGCTCGGCGCACTGACCGCCGACCTTGTCGAGGATGTCGATCACATGCGCCTTGATGTCGACGAGGCCGAGTTCGAACACGGCGAACAGCCCGACCGGCCCGGCGCCGACGATCACCGCGTCCGTCTCGATCGGCGCGCCGACGTCCTCATCGGTGGTGGCGGTGGGGCTCGTATCGCTCATGGCATCCTCGTACGCGTAGCTCCGCGCGGCGCCCTCAGAACTGCTTGCTCGGCACCTTGACCACGAGGCCGTCGAGCTTCTCCGAGACGCGGATCTGGCAGCTCAACCGGCTCTCCTCGCGCACGTCGAAGGCGAAATCGAGCATATCCTCTTCCATCTCGGAGGGCTTGCCGACGATGTCGCGCCACTCGGGCTCGACGTAGACATGGCACGTCGCGCAGGCGCACGCGCCGCCGCACTCGGCGTCGATCCCCGGCACATCCTCCGATTTCGCCGCTTCCATGACCGTCAGGCCCGGCGCGGCTTCGACTTCCAGGCGGCGGCCGTCATCCTGAACGAATGTGATCTTGACCATAGGTCCTGCGGGCTCCTTCGCCAGCGTTCCGATTACCCGCGCGGCGGTGCGGCACTCCGATTGAGACTGCGGGGACATAACCCCTTGGGGGCTCCGAATTCAGAGCGGGCCCATTGCCCCAGGGCGCCGGATCAAGCGAACCATGCCCAGGGCGGAGTTGCATACGCCGTTTCGGATCGAGCGATAGCCAGCCGACCGACCTGCTATGCCCGCACCGGCCGACCGCGGGCGCGCAGCTCCTGGACGATCGTGATCAGCATCGTCACGAGCATGAAAACGACCGTCGCGATGAAGATGCCGCGCGGCAGACCCCGGTCGAGCAGGTAGGCGAACATCATCGGCCCGAACAGGCCGGCGATGTTGAAGCCGGTCGAGACGATCCCGAACACCCGGCCTTCCGCCCCCCTGGGCGCCGCCGCCCGCACCAGCATGTCGCGGGAGGGTGCGATGATGCCCCCGAGGAAGCCGGCCGCGGTCAAGGTGAGGACCATGGCGAACGGCGGCAGGTCGAACAGCACGATCAGGGACACCATGCCCGCCGCCAGCAGCAGCGCCAGCGCCGCGACGAACCCGTGCCGGCGCGTGCGGTCGGCCAGGATGCCGCCAGCGAGGACGCCGATCGAACTCGCGAGCAGAAAGCCGGTGAGCGCCGTGTTGGCGACCGGCAGCGTCACGTTGAAACCCGTCGTCAGCGCCGTCACCGAGAAATTGTTGATCCCGCTCGTGCTGAGGCTCAGCAGGATATAGAGCAGCATCAGCGACAGCACCGCCGGCGTCACCAGCCCACGCAGATCCGTCGCCTGGAGGGTCGAGACCTTCGCCGTCGTGACACCGTGGTCGGGTGCGCGGTCCGTGCCGGGCGTCGCGAACAGGACGACGGCGACGATGGCGGCGAGGCCGCTCGAGATGGCGAATGCCATCGGCACGCCGCCGAGCGTCGCCGCTGCGAGCAGGATCGCCGGTGCGACGGCGCTGCCGAGGAAACCGGCAAAGGTGTGGATCGAAAACGCCCGCCCCATCTTTTCGCCGCGAATACCCGCGGACAGCATCGCGTAGTCGGCGGGGTGATAGACGCCGTTGGCGAGGCCCGCGCACATCATCGCGAGGATGAGGAAGGCATACGAGTGCGTCAGCGCCAGCAGCGCGAAACTGGCGCCGCCGACGATCAAGCCGGCGATCAGCATCCGGCGGGCGCCGAACCGGTCGGTCAGGAAGCCGAGCGGAGTCTGCACGACCAGTGACACGAGATTGAATGCGGTCAACGCCAGGCCGAGCTCGATGAAGCTGACGCCGAGATGGCCCGGCAGCAGCGGGATCAGCGCCGGCAGCGTCATGATGTGGAAGTGGCTGACGAAGTGGGCCGCAGCGACCTGGCCAAGCAGCGCCGTCTCCCGCCGTTCCCATTTCCGCGCCGATACGAGGGTCGTCACCACTTCTTCCATTCCGTATGCGCGATCTGGTCGTGGGGCCGTGGGGCCGTCAGGGCGAGCCCGCCGATCCGCACGATACTCGCTCCGTCCCTGCTTGGAAATCGGGCAATTGCCCCGGGACAGGTGCGCAAAAGGAAGCGGCGCCCGCTTGTGACGGACGCCGCTGAACCTGGGTTGGTTCTGGAATTCAGGTCTTACGGGCAGAACCAGAGCGGCCCGACGATCACGCAGCCGCGCGTGCGCCAGTCGTACGGTCGCGAATGTACCGGCGATAGCCGTGGGGCGCGTGCCGATAGCGGCGGCCCGCATGGTAGCGGCCGCGATACGCGCGATTCGGACGGCTCGTTGTGGCGGCGATGCACGCGCTTGATGATCGCGAACTTCGATCACGCCCGCATGCCTGCGACGCCGTGACGCCCAACGTTGCGGGAACAGAGACCGGCGCCGCTGATGCAACGGAGCAGGCAAGCAGCGACGCAAACGCCGCAGGGAGTATGTACTTGATCATGGGAATCCTTTCGGCGCACTGCAGGGCAGCGCTATCTGGGGTTGGCTTGGCGCCGATGCTGCGCCGAAACGACAACCTTGCACCGGCGTCCGCCACGATGACGAACGCCATGCGCCGTCATCGGACAAATGAGTAACGCGTCGGTGAGCTGCAGGTTCCCCGTTTCCGCGCAGCCGCTATGCATCGTTAACCGCGCTTCGCGCTTTCCTTCTGTCGCCGAAATCAGAGCCGGATATGAATGTGTTGAGGCAGTTGGCTGCGAGTTGACCTCCCCATGTCCCAAGATCGATTGCTGATTATCGGCGCCGGACCGGTGGGCCTCTGCATGGCCAACGCGCTCAAGGCGAACGCGATTGCCTACGATCAGGTGGAAGCCAACGACGGCGTCGGCGGACTTTGGCGCAAGGGCGCGTACGCGACCGTCCATCTCAATTCGTCGAAATACTCGACCGCCTACGCCGACTATCCCATGCCGGCCGACTATCCCGACTTTCCGAACCGCGCCCAGATGCTGCGCTACCTCGAAGCGTTCGCGCGCGACCGCGGCCTGTTCGAGAGCATAGAGTTCGGCCGCCGGGTCGAACTCGCCGCCCCCCGCGCCGACGATAGCTGGCACGTCGTTTTCAGCGATGGCGAAGAGCGCTTCTACAAGGGCGTCGTCGTCTGCAACGGCCACCACTGGGATCCGATCCGCCCTGATATGCCGGGGTCGTTCACCGGCGATATCATTCACTCGAAGGACTACGACACCCCAGCGGATCTTGCCGGCAAGCGCGTGCTCGTCGTCGGCGGCGGCAACTCCGGCTGCGATATCGCGAGCGAAGCCGCGCGCGTCGCGACAAGCTGCGACTGGAGTCTGCGCGAAGGCTATTGGTTCCTGCCGCGCGCCGCTTTCGGTCGGCCGTTGTCGGATCTGCCAATCTGGGAATTGCCGGTGGTGCTGCAGCGACCGATCCTGCGCGCGATCATCCGCGTGACCATCGGGGATTATCGCGCCTACGGCTTGAAGCGGCCGACGCACCGCATCTTCGACCGCCACCCCGCGTTCGGCAACGAACCGCTGAGCTACATCAAGACCGGCGACATCACGCCCCGCCCGGCGATCGAGCGGCTCGATGGCCAGACCGTTCACTTCACCGACGGCTGCAGCGCTGAATATCGACCTCATCGTCACCGCGACCGGCTATCACACCCGCTTCCCGTTCCTGCCCGACGGCCTGATCCCGTTCCGCAATGGCATCGCGCAACTGCGCAGCGACGCCTTTCCCGACAGCGCCAAGAACCTCTACGTCGTCGGCGCCAGCCAGCCGCGCAACGGGCTCGGCTCGCTGCTGACACCGGTCGCCGACTTCTACGCCAAGCTGATCCGGATGCAGGATGAGTTCGACGTCCCCATGGGCATCGTCCTCAAATGGACAGGCGAAGGGATGCCGACCTCGAACTCCGTCAATCCGACCTTGGCGCGCCGCTACGTCTGGCTGGGCCAACACACGCTGCCGGTCCTGCGATTCCTGGGCCGCGTGCTCTCGCGCTACCACAAGCGCCCACCGCTCGCATTCACGGAACCGGCGCAGCCAGAAAGCATACCGCGTCATGGCGATGAACCGCGACCGGCAGCGTGAGCTCACTATGACCGGATGACACCTCGCAACGAGATCGGTGTTTCATGAAGCGCTTTGGCTGGATCTTCGCGACAGTGGCCATCACGATGGCCACGACGACCGCTCATGCGTGCATGAAGGGCGGCGAGACTGTCGAAGCCACGGGCGGCTCGTCGATCGGCTCGGCGCGCGATGCCGCCGGGCGGCCGCAGCGGCCATACATCGTGACACTTTCGGCCCCCGCCTGCCTCACCGCGTCCGACCCCGAGGACAGCGTCAAGGGCACGCGGACGATCCACATTTTCTCGACCGACGAAAAGGTCCACGCCGCGATCGCAGGGCTCGTCGGCAAGACGGTCCTTGTCCGCGGCACGCCGTTCCCAGCCCACACCGGCCACCATCACGCGCCGATCGTGATGGACATCACGGAGATCAGCGCGCAATAAACGCCTCATCTGCCAAGGCCGCCGCGCGGCGGCTGCGCGCGCGCACAACCGTTTCATGTTCGCTCAGCCAGAGGAGTGCTCTGCATGCAACCGGGTCAAAGGCTTGTCGGCAAAGTCGCCATCGTGACCGGCGGCGCGTCGGGGATCGGGGCGGAGACGGCGCGCGCGTTCGCGGCTGCACGGCGCCAAAGTGCTGCTCACCGACGCCAACGCCGCGCTCGGCAAGGCCGTGACCGAGGAGATCGTCGGCAAGGGCGGCACCGCGTCATTCGCGGTGCAGGATGTCGCCAGCGAAGTCCCGCTGGGCCGAGATCGTCGCCGAGGCCGAGAAGCGCTACGGCCGCATCGACATCCTCTGCAACATCGCCGGCATCTCGGGCCGCGATCCCCGGCAGAACATTCAATCCGGCTTGATCGGCGGCGGCCGCATCGGCGACCAGACGCTCGAGCAGTGGAACAAGGTTTTGGAGATCAACGCGACCGGCACGTTTCTCGGCGTCAAGGCGGTGATCCCGGCGATGCAGCGCGCCGGCGGCGGCTCGATCATCAACATCTCGTCGATCTGCGGCATCGTCGGCTCGCACTCGAATGCCGCCTACCACGCCTCCAAGGGGGCGGTGCGCATCTTCTCGAAGGCCGCCGCCATCCAGTACGCGCCCGACCAGATCCGCGTGAACTCGATCCATCCGGGCTTCGTCGACACGCCGATGACCAAGCCGGGCCATTCCAACCCCGAGGTCGCCCAGGTGCGCCTAGATGCGACGCCGCTCGGCCGTTTCGGCACGCCGGCCGACATCGCGGCCGGGCTGCCTCTATCTCGCCTCGGACGACGCCGCCTGGGTCACCGGCAGCGAACTCGTCATCGACGGCGGCATGACGGCGAACTGACCGCCGGCCTGCATGGCCGCCAACTCGACCAAGGGGCATTGCCAACCGCGCGTTCCCTTTCTACCGTTCGCCGGGAGACAGAAGAAACGCAGGGAGCGCCCATGTTCATCAGGTCGGTCGAACGCGACACGACGCTCGACGCCTTCCGCGCTGAGGTTCGCGCCTTCTGCGAAAAGGAGCTGCCGGCCGAGGTGCGGCGCAAGCAGGCGCTCGGCCAGCATCTGGAGCGCCACGAGTACGACGCTTGGCTGAAGCGGCTTGGCACCAAGGGTTGGGTCACCGGCAAGTGGCCGAAGGAGCATGGCGGGCTCGGCTGGAGCCCGGCGCAGTATCTCGCCTTCTCGCGAGGAACTGGGCCGCGCCGGCGCACCGCCACTGGTCCCGTTCGGCGCCAACATGGCGGGGCCGGTCATCTACACCTTCGGCAGCGAGAAGCATAAGCGCGACTATCTGCCGGGCATCATCCGGAACGACACGTGGTGGTGCCAGGGCTATTCCGAACCCGGCGCCGGTTCCGATCTCGCCAACCTCAAGACCAAGGCCGTGCGCGACGGCGATCATTACGTCGTCAACGGCCAGAAGATCTGGACCTCGCTCGCCCACTGGGCGGACATGATGTTCTGCCTCGTGCGCACCGACGACAAGGGCAAGAAGCAGGAGGGCATCTCGTTCCTGCTGATGGACATGAAGACGCCCGGCATCACCGTCCGCCCGATCATCGCCATCACCATGAGCCATCACCTCAACGAGGTGTTCTTCGACGACGTGCGCATGCCCGTCGAAAACCTGATCGGCGAGGAAGGCAAGGGCTGGACCTACGCCAAGTTCCTGCTCGCCAACGAGCGCGTCGGCAACGTCGAGATCTCGCGGCTGGAGCACGCGGTCGAGGCGCTGCGCCACCTGCTTGCCGAGACCAAGGAAGGCGGCAAGGCGCTGAGCCAGGACCCGACGTTCCGGCGCAAGGTCGCCGAGCACGAGGTCGGGCTCGCGACGATCAAGGCGCTGATGGCCGACCAGCTCGCCGCGGCCAGCGAGGAAGGCGGCGCGCCGACGCTGATGGGCGCCGCGGCGCTTAAACTCCGCGGCACCGAACTGCAGCAGGCGATCCACCAGTCGATCATGGACGTGCTCGGCCGCTACGGGCAGCTCTACCAGACCGACGCGCTCCATGCCGGCTGGAACGGCGAACTGCTCGGCCCGGAGAACACCGTCGGCCTCGTCTACGAGCACCTCTATCGCCGCGCGGCCACGATCTACGGCGGCTCGAGCGAGGTGCAGAAGAACATCATCGCCAAGGGCGCACTCGGTCTCTGAAGGATCATCAATGCCGGCATTTTCGAGTGAGGAGCGCCAGCTCCTGGATGACAGCCTGCGGGATCTGCTCGCGGACCAATACACGTTCGAGCATCAGCGCAAGCTTGCGCGAGCGGAGGACGGCGACGGGTTCGGCCGCGCCGACTGGTCGACCTACGCGGAGATGGGCTGGCTCGGCATCGCGCTTCCTGAGAGCGCCGGCGGCTCCGGCGGCGGCGCCACCGAACTCGGCATCGTGATGGCGGCGGCCGGCCGCTATCTGCTGCTGGAGCCGTTCCTCGGCACGCTCGTCCTCGGTGCGGCGGCGATCGAGCGCGCCGGCACGCCGGCGCAGCAGGCGCTCCTTGCCGACATCGTCGCCGGCAAGCGCCTCATCGCCTTCTGCCACGCCGAGCCCGATGCCGGCTTCGCCCGCGACTATGTGCGCACGATCGCGCGGCGCGACGGGGCGGGGTACGTGCTCGACGGCGAGAAATCGCACGCCATCGCCGCCCACGCCGTCGATA
This sequence comes from uncultured Alphaproteobacteria bacterium, assembly GCA_963775035.1. Taxonomy (GTDB): domain Bacteria; phylum Pseudomonadota; class Alphaproteobacteria; order Rhizobiales; family Hyphomicrobiaceae. Next base: position 193,080 of record CAVZHG010000018.1, read on the forward strand.
CGCTGGTCGTCAGCGCGCGCCTCGGTTCGGTCAGCGGCCCCGTCGCGCTGTTTCTCGTGCCGCGCACTGCCGAGGGCGTCCGCCTCAGCCCCGCACCCGCCCTCGATGGCCGGCGCGGCGCCGCGGTCACGCTGGCTGGTGCCAGGGTGCCGGCCGACGCCAAGCTCGGCAGCGGCGACGCGGACCAGACGCGCCTGATCGGCGACATCCTCGACCGCGGTGCGATCGCGGTCTGCGCCGAAGCAGTCGGCGCCATGGCCGCGGTGACGCAAATCACCGTCGACTATCTCAAGACGCGCCAGCAGTTCGGCCAGCTCCTGTCGAAATTCCAGGTCCTCCAGCACCGCCTCGTCGACATGAGCGTCACCACCGAGGAAGCGCGCGCGATCGTGCACGCCGCTCTCCAGGCGATCGACGACGGCAACCCGGATGCGCGCCGCGCGATCTGGCGCGCGAAGGTCAAGACCGCCCAGTGCGCGCGCTTCGTCGGCGGCCAGGCGATCCAACTTCACGGCGGCATGGGCATGACCGACGAACTCGTCGTCGGTCACTACTACAAGCGGCTGGCGATGTGCGAGACGCTGCTCGGCGACGCCGAGTGGTATCTCAAGCAACTGGCCGCCGAAGAAACCGTTTGAACGAGGCGGAAGCCGCGAGCTTTCGCGCCCGACGAACACGAAGCCAACAGGAATGCGAGGACGCGCCATGAATGACAAACCGGTTGTACGCTACGACGTCGAGAACGGGATCGGCGTCATCACGATCGACAATCCACCGGTCAACGCGCTCGGCCCAGGCGTCACGGAAGGCATCATCGAGTTGCTCGAGAAGGGTGATGCCGATCCGAACGTCAAGGCGTTCGTCATGATCGGTGCCGGCCGCAGCTTCATCGCCGGTGCCGACATCCGCGGCTTCGACAAATCGCGCCCGCCGCCGAAGCGCCGCAGCTACGATCTGCTCGACGACGTGAAGAAGCCGGTCGTCGCCGCCATTCACGGCTACGCCCTCGGCGGCGGGCTGGAGCACGCCCTCGCCTGCCACTACCGGATCGCCGTCGCCGATGCGAAGGTCGGATTGCCCGAAGTGCTCATCGGCATCATTCCAGGCGGCTGCGGCACGCAACGCCTGCCGCGCCTGATCGGACCCAAGGCGGCGCTCGAAATGATCACCTCCGGCCGCCATGTGCCGGCGCCGGAGGCGAAGGCCCTCGGCATCATCGACGAGATCGTCGACAGCAAGGATCTGCGCGGCGCTGCGATCGCCTACGCGCAGAAGGTCGCCGCCGTTCGTCCGCTGCCGCGCGTGCGCGACCGCGACCGCCAAGCTCGCCGAGGCCAAGGCCGATCCCGGCATGTTCGACGCCATGCGCAAATCGATCGCGCGCAAGGCGCGCGGCCAGAAGGCGCCGTACAGTTGCATCGCCGCAGTGGAAGCGGCGACCGAAACTGCCGTTCGACGAGGGCGTTGCCGAGGAGCGGCGGCTGTTCCTGGATCTCGTCAGCTCGGACGAGGCCAAGGCGATGCGCTACGCGTTCTTCTCCGAGCGCGAGATCAACCGCATTCCCGGCCTGCCGAAGGATCTGAAGCTCCCCGAGATCAAGACCATGGCCGTCGTCGGCGCCGGCACGATGGGCGGTGGCATCGCCATGAGCTTCGCCGATGCGGGAATGCCAGTGAAGCTGCTCGACGCCTCGAAGGAAGTCCTCGAGCGCGGCATCAAGCGCATCCACGACAACTATGCCGTCAGCGTCAAGCGCGGCAGCCTCTCTCAAGAGGAGATGGACAAGCGGATGTCGCTGATCACGCCGGTCGAGACGTACGCCGAGATCGGCGATTGCGACGCCGTCGATCGAGGCCGTGTTCGAGCAGATGCCGGTCAAGAAGGAAGTGTTCACGCAGCTCGACGCCGTCATGAAGCCCGAAGCACTGCTCTTCACGAACACGTCCGCGCTCAACATCGACGAAATCGCCGCCGTGACCAAGCGGCCTGAAATGGTCGCCGGCACGCACTACTTCGTCCCCGCCAACGTCATGAAGCTGTTCGAGGTCGTCAACGCGACCAAAACCGCACCGACGACGCTCGCCGCCGCAATGAAGCTCGGGCGCGACATCAACAAGATCAGCGCCTACGCCGGCAACTGCGACGGCTTCGCCGCCAACCGCAGCCGCATTCCGTTTTCGATCGAGCAGAACCTGATGGTCGAGGAAGGCGCGCTGCCCGAGCAGATCGACAAGGTCATGGTCGAGTTCGGCTATCCCGTCGGCCCGCTCGCCGTTGCCGATATGTCTGGGCTCGACATCAGCTATGACACGCGCAAGCGGCGCAAGGCCGCCGATCCCAACTATCGCATGTCGCCGATCCCCGATCGGCTCGTCGAGATGGGTCGCAAGGGCCTCAAGACCTCGGCCGGCTGGTACGACTACGAGCCGGGCGACCGCACGCCGCGCCCGTCACCGATCGTCACGGAGATCATCCGCGAGGAATCGGAGAAGCTTGGCAACAAGCCGCGCACATTCAGCGACGAGGAAATTCTCCATCGCCTTCTGTTCGGCTCGATCAACGAGTTCTGCAAGATCCTCGAAGAAGGCAAGGCGATCCGTGCCAGCGACCTCGACGTCATGTGGCTGCACGGCTTCGGCTATCCACGCTGGCGCGGCGGCTTGATGTTCTGGGGCGACACGATCGGCGCGCGCGAAATCTACAATCGCATCGCGGCGTGGCATCAGCAGTATGGCCGTCGCTGGCAGCCGTCGGAACTGCTGCGCGAAGTCGCCGAGAGCGGCGGCAAGCTCAGCGAGATCAAGTCGCGGGCATTCAAATAGGACTGCGCGCGAGTGGGCGGCACCTGTCGCCCGCTCGCGCGGGGCTGGCAATGGCAGCGGCGGAGTGATTAGATCGAGATGAAACCCGATCCGGGATATGCCGGACAGAGCGAGGAAACGGCCATGACAATCAGCATTCGACCACTGCATGATGATTTCGTCGGCGAGGTTTCCGGCGTCGACATTTCGCGCCCGCTGGACGCCGCGAAGCGTGCGCACGATCGATGATGCGATCAACCGCTATGCGGTGCTGGTGTTCCACGGCCAGTCGCTCGACGACGACCAGCTCCTGGCGTTCGGGCGCACGTTCGGCTCGATCGCGCCGCCGCGCAATCACCGCGCCGGCCATCGCCTCCAGCACGCCGAGATCGCCGACATCTCGAACCTCAACGTCAAGAACGAGCTGCGTGCCCGCGACGACCATCGCCGCCTCGATTCGCTCGGCAATCAGCTCTGGCATTCGGACGCCTCGTTCCGCCCGATCTCCGGCGGCGCTGTCGATGCTGCACGCCCACGTCGTGCCGCCGACCGGCGGCGACACGCTGTTCGCGGATCTGCGCGCCGCCTACGACGAGCTGGACGACGAGACCAAGACGCTGATCGAAGGCGCTCGTCGCCGAGCATTCGATCTTCAACTCGCGCGGCCAGCTCGGCCACACCGACTACACCGATGCCGAGCGCGCAGCACTTCCGGCCGTGCGCCATCCGCTGGTGCGCGTCCATCCCGGCTCGAAGCGCAAGACGCTCTACATGGGCTCGCACGCGTCGCACATCATCGGCTGGCCGATGCCCGAAGGACGCCTCCTGCTGCGCGAGCTGACCGAGCACGCGACGCAGCAGCGTTTCGTCCATACCCACAAGTGGCAGGCTGGCGACCTCGTGATCTGGGACAATCGCTGCACGCTGCACCGCGGCGCGCGCTACGACGACGCCAAGTACCGCCGTGACTTGCGCCGCGTCACGACGCAGGATCTGGACTCGGTCAGCGACAATCCCGAGATGGTCGCCGCCGGCTGATCGCGCGCAGTTTGGCCATGTCGCGGGTGACGGCTACGTCGTTGCATGCTAGGCATGGATTGCTGAGACGGACGGACATCGGCCGCTCTCAATGCCGATTTCCGCCATCGCCTCTGCGTCAACAACCGTAGGGAGGCAAGCGATGCCGAACAGTGTCTACAAGGTCATCGAGTTGGGCGGTACGAGCAGCGACTCCTGGGAGCTCGCGGCTAAGGTTGCGGTCGAGCGCGCGGCCAAGTCGCTCAGAGACCTCCGCGTCGCGGAGGTCGTCGAGCAGGATCTCGTTGTCGAGGACGGCAAGGTCAAGGCCTACCGCTGCCGGCTCAAGGTCTCGTTCAAGTACGAAGGCGGCGCCTGACAGCTCCGGGCTTCAGCAGTTGAGCGGGCAGAGGCCCGCGGACGCGACCGACCTTCGTTTAGCCGGTCGCGGCCGTGGAATGCCGCGAACAGCGGATGAAATTGCTACGCCCGCTCGGTGAGATCGTTCCGCCACACGCCCTTTTCCTTGTAGTACTGGGCCGCGCCCCCGTTGACCGGGAAGCCCGGCAGCAGGAAGCGCGTCGCCTGGTCGATCCGCACCATGGCGAGATCCGTGGAAATCTTCTGGATGTCGTCGGCGTTGTCATAGATCGTCTTGACGATGGTGTAGCCGGTGTCGTTGCTGATCTCGGGTCGCGTGCCGAGGATGCCCGACGCGGCAGCGAAGTCACGAACGGACCATCCAGCGACTTCCAGCGATCCGGGGTGACGGTGTGGAGGATCATGCCGGGCTGGTCCTTCTGGACCTCCTTGATGAGATCCGGCTCGAGAACGACCGGCCTGACTTTCACCGTCGCCTCGAGCTCGTTGAGGATGCTCGATGGCCGTCCATCGACGAGGATCGAGCCGATGCAGTCGAGGGCGCCGGCCTTCATGCCGTCATACGTTTCGCGCCACGAGGCGTAGTTCCAGCGCACCTTGTCGTAGAGGCCGGCCTTCTGGAAGATCAGCCGCCACAGCAGCGCCGTGTTGCCGCCGGCCGGACCGGGACTGATGCGCTTGCCGACGAGATCGTTGATGGTCTTGATCCCTGAGTCCGCGCGCACGATCGGATGCAGGCTCCAGATCGCGTAGCACAGCAGCTGCACCGGCTCGATCTTCTGCTTGAACGGCGCGCCCCCGGCGTACGCGATCGGCCATTCGAGCGACGACGTCTGTCCGAGATCGATTTCCTTGCGGCCGATGAGCGCCATGTTCTCGACCGCGCCGCCGGTCGCGACGGACGATCCCTTGACGTCGCTCAGGCGACTCACGGTCGACGCGAGCGCCTCGATGATGACGTATCCCGTCGAGCCGAGGCTCGCGGAGCCCCACCGCAATGGTGCGGCCTGCGCGAGCGCGGGACGGAAGCCGCCGAGGCTCGATCCGATGACGAGACTGGAGGCAGCAGCGAATGCCTGGCGCCGCGTCATCGATGTGGGAGAGACGGATTTTTCGCGGGTCATGGCATTTTTCCATTTCTGCGAGGAATTTTATGCTGCAATCATTCGACGTGACGGAGACGAGGTCAAGCGTCGGATTGCGCGCAGCCGCGTCCTCGGCGCCCGTTCCGGAAAGGACGATAGCGATCATGGCAGTGGGTCCGACGCACGCCACTCTGCGCGATTGGCTCGGGGATCTCGTCGGTGCCGATGAGCCCGGACGTATACTGCTCACCTGTCGCGGCCGGCGGAATTGCCGATTGCGCTGGCCGTGATCCACGCCCTTCAGGCGAAGTATTATTTCTGGCCGTCTGCGCAGCTCAAGAACGTCCACGTCAACATGAGCGCCGTGCTGGTGTTCCTCGTCCTGGCGCTGCGGACGACGGCGGAACAGTCGTGGCGCCGCCATCTGCTCATTGTGCTGGCAGCGATTGCCGCCGTTCCGCTCATCTATATCCACGTCGAGCACGACACCATCATCCAGGATCGCGTCCTGTTTCCCGACGAGCTCGACCAGTGGATCGCGATCCTGATGCTGCTCACGGTCTTCATCGCGGCCTGGCTCGAATGGGGGCTGATCATCCCCGGCATGGCCACAGCCGGGCCTGCGTACGGCTATCTCGGCAACTGGTTTCCCGAGGGCCTGCTGTTTCATTCCGGCATCAGCGTCGACCGGCTGATCTCCTACACGTCGATCCCCTCGTTCAGCGGCATGCTCGGGCAGCCTGACGGAGGAATCGGCGCGCACCATCTTCATGTTCATGCTGTTTGCGGGCGTGCTGGTCGCGACCGGCGGCACCGCGCTCATCATGAAGCTGTCGTTCGCGGCTGTCGGCCATCTGCGCGCCGGCCCGGCCCAGATCGCGGTCGTCTCGAGCGCGCTGTTCGGCATGATCTCCGGCAGCACCGTCGCCAACGTCGCCGCGCAGGGCCCCTACACGATCCCGACCATGCGTCGGTGCGGCTTTTCGCGCGAGTTCGCCGCCGCCATCGAGGCGGTCTCCTCGACCGGCGGACAGATCACGCCACCCGTGCTCGGCCTCACGGCATTCCTCATCGTCGGCCTGACCGGCATTCCCTATTACGACGTGATGATCGCGACCGTCTTCCCGGCGGCGATCTTCTACATCTACATGATGGTCAGCATCCATATCGAGGCGATCCGCAACGGTATCGGCGCCGTGTACGGCGGCAGACCTCGGCGAGAGCAGCCGAGATGGACGCGATGAGCATCGGCCGCGCCGTGCTCGAGCACGTGCACATCATCGTCGCCACGTTCTTTCTGTTCTGGCTGCTCTCGTACGACATGCCGACCGGGATTGGCGGCGCTCTACACCTGCCTGCTGATGCTCGGCGGCGAAATCATCAAGCAGGCGATCAAGCACTGGCACCGACCGGCTCATGCCGCAACCGAAATGCTGCGCATCGATATGTCTCGCGCGCTGGTCACCGGCGCCCGCAGCGGCGCCCAGGTAGCGATCGTCGTCGCGGTCATCAACGTGCTCGTCGAGATGTTCGTGACGACCGGCCTCGGCCAGAAGATGTCGCATCTGATGCTGCTGATCGCCGACGGCTCACTGTGGCTGCTGCTCGTCGTCGCCGCGCTGATGTGCCTGATCCTCGGCTGCGGCGTGCCGACCTCGGCGGCCTACATCCTGGTGGCGCTGCTCGGCGCACCGGCGCTGGTCAAGCTCGGCGTGCCGCTGCTGGCGGCCCATCTCTTCGTGTTCTTCTATGCGAACCTCTCGGCCATCACGCCACCGACGGCGCTTGCCGCTCTGGTCGCCGCCAATATTGCCGGCGGCGGCTTTCTGCCGCACGTCGATGATCTGCGTGTGGCTGGCGCTGCCGTGCTTCGTGCTGCCGTTCCTGTTCGTCGCGCACCCCGAGATCATCGGGCTCGACGCCAGCCTGATCGTGCAGGCCGGCTTTGCATGTCTCGCCCTGCTGTCACTGCTGTGCGCGACGTTCGTCATCAGCGGCTTCATGCTCGGCCCGCTCCGGCTGGTACGAGCGCTGGCGCTGCTGCCGTCGGTGTTCTGCCTGCTGGTGTCGGGCTGGACCGCGTCCGTCGTCGCCTACGGGCTGATCGCCGCCGTGGCGCTGGCCCAGTTCTCGGGCCGAAGCGCGCGTTCACCATCAAATCCTACGCAAGGGATGAGCCGGGCCGGTCGCTCGGCCCGATCGGCCGCTATCTGGTCAGGCGTGCCGAGCAAGGACAAACCGTGGATTGAAGGATCGAGGTCATCATGGTCATGCCCCAACCAACAGCGGATATAGGCATCTCCACCTATCGCCCCGTGATCACCGCCCAAAGCCACATCGTGGCGGCTGGTCATTTCGGCGCGACGCACGCCGCGTTCCGCATCCTCGAAGCGGGCGGCAATGCGGTCGATGCGGGCGTCGCAGCGGGTCTGGCGCTCGGTGTCCTGCAGAGCGACATCGTCAACGTCGCGGGCGTCGCGCCGACACTGATCTATCTCGCCGAGCGCGACGAGGTGATCTCGCTCGCGGGGCTCGGCACATGGCCGAAGGCGGCGTCGGCCGAGTTCTTCCGCAAGAACCACGGCGGGGCGATACCGAAGGGGCTGCTGCGCACGGTTGTTCCGGCCGCGCCTGCGACGTGGATCAAGGCGCTCGAACTGTACGGCACGATGTCGTTCTCCGACGTCGCCGAGGGCGCCATCCGCTTCGCGCGCGATGGTTTCGCGATGTATCCGCTGATGTCCGAAGTCATCACCATGTACGAGGAGGACTACCGGCGATGGCCGTCAACGTCGGCGATCTACCTCCCGAACGGCCGTCCGCCCCGCGTCGGCGATCTGTTCGTGCAATCGGATCTGGCGCGCAGCCTCCAGTACATGTGCGACCAGGAGAAGGCGCATTCCGGCAAGGGCCGGCTGGCGGGACTGCAAGCGGCGCGCGACGCCTTCTACACCGGCGACATCGCCGCCACGTTCGCGCGCTTCCACAAGGAGAACGGCGGCTGGCTGACGATGGACGATCTCGCCGGGTTCGAGGTCGACGTCGAGCGGCCGGTCAGCGTCCGCTACAAGGACCACACGATCTTCACCTGCTCTGCGTGGTGCCAGGGGCCATCGCTGGCGCAAGCCTTCAAGCTCGTCGAGGGGATCGACCTCAAGGGGCTCGGCCAAAACTCGCCGGAGTATGCGCACGTCGTGGTCGAGGCCCTGAAACTCGTTTTTGCCGACCGCGAGCGATACATCGGCGATCCGAAGTTCGTTGACGTGCCGTTGTCGCGCCTGCTGTCGGACGCCTATGCGGCCGAACGCCGTGCCGCGATCCGCCGCGACCGCGCATACCCGGGCATGCCGCCGGCGGGCGACGGCAGCCGGCCCAAGTGGATGCAGACCAGCGAAGAAACGCGCAGCCAACTCGACACCTCGTATGTCTGCGTCATCGACCGGCACGGCAACGTCTTCTCGGCGACGCCGAGTGACACCTCGAACGAGTCCCCGGTCATTCCGGGCACCGGCCTCGTCCCGTCGATGCGCGGCACCCAATCATGGACCGAAGCCGACCACGCGTCCGTCGTCGCACCGGGCAAGCGCCCGCGCCTGACACCCAACCCCGCTTTCGCCCTCGGCCGGCGCGGCAAGAGCGGACGCGAACTCATACCCTTCGGCACACCCGGCGGCGATGTGCAGATCCAGGCGATGCTGCAGACCTTCCTCAACATGGTCGAGTTCGGCATGAACCCGCAGCAGGCCGTCGAGGCGCCGCGCTTTGCCACCCAGAGCTTCCCCGAACTCGTTCCAGCCCCACGCCTACCAGCCGAACCGGCTGATGCTGGAATCGCGCTTGCCGAAAGCCGTCGGCGAGCATCTCGCCGCGGTCGGGCACGATGTGCAGTGGTGGCCGCAATTCATCTGGCGCGCGGGCGGGATGTGCGCGATCCGCAAGGACCCTGATAGCGGGATGATGCTCGCCGGTGCCGATCCCCGCCGCGCCTGCTACGCGCTCGGTTGGTAGGAGCGCCCGGCCAGCAGAAGCGAAACGGCGCGGACCGGCTTGGCACCGCGCCGTCGCACGTCATTCAGGCGTGCTCAGCCACCGCACTCACTTGTCGAGCCACGCATTCTCCATGCGCCAGCTATTGTAGAGCGAGTTGACGTGGCTGGTGACGCCGCTTTACATGCGGATGCCAGCAGGTCGCCGCGCGATTGTGCAGGATGATCGGGCGGGCGACGTCCTCGACGATCTTGCGCTCGGCCTCCCACAGGATCTGCTTGCGCTTCGCCGGATCGGTCTCGCGCGACTGGGCGAAGATGAGGCTGTCGACGTCCTTGTTGCAGTAGCCCGTGTAATTGCGCTCCGAGGCGCAGGCGTAGTTCTCGACGAGATTGACGTCTGGATCGTCGACGCCGACGCCGGTCGTGTTCAGGCCGACCGAATAGTCCTTGCGTGTGACCTTCGCAGTGCCATAGCGGCGTGTCGACGTTCTCGAGCTCGCCTTCAATGTAGATCGCTCTTCATCTGATCGATGAAGATCACGGACGGATCGCGGTACAGCGGGATGTTGCGTGTCGCGACCTTGACCTTGAGCGGCTTCGTCGCGCTGTAGCCGAGCTCTTCCATGATCTTGCGCGCCTCGGCGAGATCCTTCGCGCGATCAGGGCTGTAGCCCGGCAGCTTGGCCAGCTCTTCCGGCGGCATCGACCACACGCCGTCGGGCCCCGGAAGCATGACCGCGCCGATCACGACTTGCCTTCCGCCAGGATCGTGTTGAAGGCGGAGCGATCGAGCGCCAGCGCCATGGCGCGCCGCACTTTCGCATTGTCGAACGGCGGCGCCGCGGAATTCACGATCATGTTGATCGTGTTGTTCGACGGCACGAACTGGCAGACAGCCTTCGGCGCCTTCGCCTCGACATCCTTCAGACCCGCGACGGTAACGTCGGACACGAACGTCAATTCGACCTCGCCGGCGATGAACGCAAGCATGCGCGTCGAGCGGTTGGCGATCACCCGATACTCGATACCGTCGAGATGGGGCTTGCCCTTCTTCCAGTAGTCGGTGATTGCGCGCGAGCTTGATCGCGTCACTCCGCTTGATCTCGCCGAACTTGAACGGCCCGGTCCCGATCGGGTTGGTGCGCATCTGCTTTTGCTCGACGTGGCAGGGATAGATCGGCGTATAGCCCGACGCTAGCAGCGCGATGAAGCTCGGCTGCGGCGCGTTCAGCACGAAGCTGACCTCGTGGTCGCCTCTGGTCGTGATCTCCTTGACGTTGTGATACCAGATCTTGCGCGGGTTCTTGCGGAAGTCCTCGGACTGTACGAGCCCGGACACGAGATCGAACGTGCATTTGACGTCCTTCGCCGTGAACGGCTTGCCGTCGTGCCACTTCACGCCCTGCTCGAGCTGGAACGTCAGCGTGGTCTTGGCGCGTCCCAGGCCCAGCTCTTGCCGAGATCGGGAACGATCGTGTCGAGGTTCGCCTCCTTCTTCGTCTGGTCGAACAGGACCAGATTGTTGAAGACGGGCATGAACGGGAACACCGTCGAGATCGTTGCTTCCTCGTGAATGGAGGCGCTCGGCGGCGTATCCCAGACGTAGGTTTTGAGAATGCCGCCTTGCTTTTGCGCGTGGGCGGGGTGCACAAGCAGCGTGGCGGCCAGGACGAACGCAATCGCCCCCCAGCCCTTAGTAACGTACTCATCGTGGCGTCTCCCGGGTTCCGATCTCACGTCGGCCGTCGTGACCGGGCTAACGCCGAGCCACGCGGTTGGGGGACTATAGCACTGTCGCAATCAGGGGCTATAGGCGGGGACCCCCCGGCTCGGGTCACCCGCCGGCTCACACGTGGGGTCGCCTTCCGGCTCGCACGTGGGGTCGCCTCGCCGGCTCAGTAGGTCCGTTGCGATTTCTCCAGCAGCATTCGGCCGAAGAACCGGTTCAGGGGATGCCGCGCCTTGCCGAAAAAATCGATCGGGTCGCTGCGCAGCCGTTCCTTGTCGCGCTGCGACTGAAACGGCGCGATGGCGAGGCGACTGGCGAAATGGATCACCCGTTTCCCGGCGCCCCAGCGGGAGCCAGCGGCGGATCGCCACCGGTTCGACGCACGGCTGCTCCATGCCGATGCGGGCCCAGATGTAGCTCTTGTTCGAGAGCGGGAACGCGTCGCGTTGTCGCCCGAGCGGGATATCGTGGCCCTCCCAGCGGAAATGCGTCACTTGAATATCCCGGTAGCCGTGGGACTTGCGGTGGCCGTGATCGCGGATGGCATCGGCGGCGATGAAGGTCGAGTACTTCCGGAACAGGAACCACGCGGCGAGCCGCGCGATCATTTCCGTCGTCGGTGCGGCCGGCATCCCGCGTGCGCAGCGCGACGGCCTGAACGAGCGATGCGCGCGGTGACCGGTGCCGGGATAGTTGTAGAAGGCGTTGCCGATCGAGATGACGGGCTTGCCGTGGAGTAGGGCGAGCAGAGCCGACGCCGGAGTTGTAGACGATCACCGCGGTTGCCGCGTCGAGCAGGAAATGGATGTTGTCTTCGCGGCCGGCGATGACGAGATTGTCGGCCGGCGGCAGATCGAAGCTCACCGACAACGGATGCGGCTTGACCACGAACAGCACATCGGCGTGTTCGGCAATGACGGCCGGCAGACTGGCGGCGAAATCGGCATACGTCTGCCGGCCATTGACAAAGTGAGTGACCGCCATATCGTCGTCGAGTTGCATCGGGATGAACACGAACTCTCGGCCTGCAGTCGATTCGGCGTACCGCGCTGCGGTGGCTTCATACCCGTCCTGCTTCTCGAGCGTCTCATCACCGCGACGCAGCTTTTCGGCATAGGCCGTGGCCTGTTCGAGTTCGGACGGGCTGAAGTCCTCCACCGCGAACGCCTTCGGCGCAAGGCATTCGATCCATAGGCGACGTCGTCAGCGTAGTAGATCGATGCCGGCAGCGCGCCGCGCTCGATGGCGATCGTGTGCAGGCCGAGCCCGCGCGCGAGATCGAAGAGTGGCTTGAAATCGCTGGTTCGACATCATGTACGGGTTGAACACCGCGAATGCGTCGATCTCACCTGACGTGATCCGGTCGGTGGCGGCCGCGATGGTTTCGTCGCCGTCGTCGTAGAGCGGCACGAGGTCGAAACCCGCCAGCCGCAGCGGGGCGAAGTATCCCCAGTGCGAAGGCATCCTTGCAGACGCACAGCGCCTTCTGCGGCCGGGAAATCAGATCGACAGTGAGCAGGCGATGCTCCTGCTCGACGTAGTTCGCGAAGACCTTGTTGAGCCGCTCGCGCCGCCAGTCATTGTTCTCGCGCCAGTCGCCGCCACCGCGCGGATGCCAGAGATGAAACACGCGGAAGCCGAGCACTTCGGCCGGATACGACATGGCCTCGAACAGACGGCGGAAGCCCGCATACTCTTTCTGGCGATAGAAGGGATCGCGGGTGGGTCCGTAGAGGTCTTCGGTAAGCCGTTGCGGGGACGGGAGATGGCGCGAGTAGTGATGGAGCCGCGCGAGGAACTCGAAGTCCTCGGAGCCGTGGCCGCGAAATGCCTCGTCGTAACCACCGGCCATGCTGAACATGTTGCGGTGGATCAGGAAATTATTCGAGTAGGGGGCGACGTAGGCGTCGGCATCCTTGTTTCTTGCGCGGTAGAGATATTCGAGCGCGAGGCGATCGAGAACGCCGGATCGCTCCTCCCGCCCGCTCGCGCCGGTGAACCGCGCCGTATCCTGCTCCGAGAGGTGGACGATCGGCGCATTGATGACGATATCGACGGTCTCGCGGACGCCAATGGCGGATGCGGTGCGCGCAAGGTCGGCGAACATGCGTCGATCGGCCCGAAGGTATCGATGTCGCAGAAGAACACGAGCTCCGTCGACGTGCTCTCGAAGCCGCGATTGCGGGCCGCGGAGGCCGAATAAAGGCCATAGTCGGGCACGTGATTGTAGCCGAAGCCACACTGCTCGCAGATGTCGCGCACGATCTGCGCGTATTCCGGCTGCGGATCCGAAATCCGAGATCTGGACCCTCGGCAGCGGCTCGTAGTGCTCGGCAATCAGCCGCAACCGCTCGATCACCCAGAGGTTGTCGGCATGCGCACGCAGGCAGTAGACCGCCGTGACATCGCTTAGCGCATAGGTGGTCGAATGGAGGCCATCACTGGCCACCAGGGTGGAGTCCAACGGCACGTGACTCTCCTGACCTCGGAATGCCTTAGCGGAAGGGACGCAACGATCAGCTGCGTCGCTCGCTCCGCTCGATAAAATCTCCCGGCAGTAAACAATGAGGCATCAGGAAACACAACCTTAGCGTGTATAATTCAGTGGATATCCACTCGGCCGCCCCGGGGCCCGGCTACAGTTGCATCGCGCTTCAACCGTAGCGCGTTGGCGATCACGCTGACCGACGAGAGCGACATCGCGGCGGCCGCGATGACCGGCGACAGCAGGATGCCGAAGACCGGATAGAGCACGCCGGCCGCGATCGGCACGCCGGCGGCGTTGTAGACGAAGGCGAAGAACAGGTTCTGGCGGATGTTCGCCATCGTCGCCGCCGAGAGATGGCGTGCGCGCACGATACCGCCGAGATCGCCCTTGAGCAGCGTCACGCCGGCGCTCTCCATGGCGACGTCGGTGCCCGGTGCCCATGGCGATGCCGACATCGGCGGCGGCCAGCGCGGGCGCGTCGTTGACGCCGTCGCCCGCCATCGCGACGACGCGGCCCTCGGCGCGCAAGTCGCGCGACGACCTTGCCCTTGTCCTCGGGCAGCACGTCCGCTTCGACGTCGGTGATGCCGAGCTGGCGGGCGACTGCGCGTGCCGTCGTCGCGTTGTCGCCGGTCAGCATCACGACGCGGATGCCGGCCTCTTTGAGCGCGGCGATCGCGGCGGGGGTCGACGCCTTGATCGGATCGGCAATGGCGATGATCCCGGCGGCCTTGCCATCGATCGCGACGAAGATCGCGGTCGCACCGTCGGCGCGCATGCCATCGGCGGCGGCATCGAGCGGTGCGGTGTCGATGCCGGCGTCGGTCATGATCCGTCGGTTGCCGATCACCAGCGCGCGGCCTTCCACCGTGCCCGTGACACCCTTGCCGATCGGGCGAATTCAAAGCCCTCCGCCTGCGCGAGCGGCAAGCCCTTGTCGTTCGCCGCGCGCACGATCGCCGCCGCGAGCGGATGCTCGCTCGACCGCTCGAGGCTCGCGGTCAAACGCAGCAGATCCGCCTCCGCGATACCCGGCGCGGTCTTGATCGCGACGACGCTCGGCTTGCCTTCGGTCAGCGTTCCGGTCTTGTCGACGACGAGCGTGTCGACCTTCTCCATCCGCTCGAGCGCCTCGGCGTTCTTGATCAGCACGCCAGACTGCGCGCCGCGCCCGACGCCGACCATGATCGACATCGGCGTCGCGAGCCCGAGCGCGCACGGGCAGGCGATGATGAGCACCGACACCGCCGCGATGAGGCCGAAGGTCAACCGCGGCTCCGGCCCCCAGATCGACCACGCCGACGAAGGCGAGCAGCGACGCCAGGATGACCGTCGGCACGAACCACGCCGAGACCTGATCGGCGAGCCGCTGGATCGGCGCGCGGCTGCGCTGCGCCTGGGCGACCATCTGGACGATCTGGGCGAGCACGGTTTCGCGACCGACCTTGTCGGCGCGCATCACGAAGCCGCCGGACTGGTTCATGGTGCCGCCGATCACCTTGTCGCCGACGCCGCGCGTCACCGGCATGGATTCGCCGGTCACCATGGATTCATCGATGGCGCTGCGGCCGTCGACGATCTCGCCGTCGACCGGCACGCGCTCGCCGGGCCGCACGCGCAGCCGCTCGCCAGCCGCGACCGCGTCGAGGCTCACGTCCTCGTCGGTGCCGTCGGCCTTGATCCGTCGCGCCATCTTCGGTGACAGGTCGAGGAGCGCGCGGATGGCGCCGCTGGTCTGCTCGCGGGCGCGCAGTTCCAGCACCTGGCCGAGCAGCACGAGCACGGTGATGACGGCGGCCGCCTCGAAGTAGATCGGCACGGCGCCGCCATGTCCGCGCATCGACGCCGGGAACAGGCCCGGCCAGATCGTGCCGACGATGCTGTAGACCCACGCGACGCCGGTGCCGATGGCGATCAGCGTGAACATGTTGAGGTTGCCGGTGCGGACGGAGGCCCAGCCGCGCTCGAAGAACGGCCAGCCGGCCCACAGGACGACGGGCGTCGCCAGCGCGAGCTGGACCCAGTTCGACGTCTGCGGCGCGATCCACCCGTGCAGGTCGAACAGATGCCCGCCCATCTCCAGCAGGAAAACGGGGAGCGCGAGCGCGAGGCCGATCCAGAACCGCCTGACCATGTCGGCGAGTTCGGCATTGGGCTGCGCGTCGGCGGTGACGACGTCCGGCTCCAGCGCCATGCCGCAGATCGGGCACGCGCCCGGCCCGACCTGTCGGATCTCCGGATGCATGGGGCAGGTGTAGATCGTCCCCTCCGGTACCGGCTCAGCGGGCGCGCGCTCGGGCGACAGATAGTTGGCGGGCTCGGCGATGAACTTCTCGCGGCAGCGGCGCCGAGCAGAAGTAGTAGGGGTGGCCCTCGTGCATGTGGCGGTGCTTGGCCGTGTGCGGGTCGACCGTCATGCCGCAAACGGGGTCTTTGATCGATGCCGAGGCAGGCGCCAAATACTTCGCTGGATCGGCGATGAATTTCCCGAGGCACTTGGCGCAGCAGAAGTAGTAGTCGCGTCCCTCGTGCGTATGGCGATGCTTGGCCGTCGCCGGGTCCACCGTCATGCCGCAGACAGGATCTTTGACAGCCGCCATAGCACCGCCGCCGTGAGTTCCGTGCGCTGTGTCGTCGTGGTTGTGGTGGTGATGATCGTGCTCGGCCATAACACTCTTCCGCGTTCGCTGCTCCGGGACCGATCAATCGTTCCGGCCAGCGTATACCCATCCGGGGTATCTGTTTGACATGTATACCCTGTGGGGGTATGTGTCAATCATGACCAAACCCGACAGATCGTCACGCCTGAAACGATTGAGCCGCATCGAGGGGCAGGTGCGCGGGCTCGCCCGCATGGTCGAGGAAGATCGCTACTGTATCGACATCATCACGCAGATCTCGGCGGTGCGTGCGGCACTCAGGCGCGTCGAAGAAGACATCCTGCGCGACCACATCGCCCATTGCGTCGAGCACGCCATCGTCAGCGGTAATGCCGACGAGCAGCGCGAGAAAATTGCTGAGCTGATGGCCGTGCTCGGCCGCAGCGCGCGATGACCGGCCGGGCTCGCGACCCAGATGCGCGTATTGCGAGCTAACCGCCCTGCTCCTTGCGGCGGACGATCGCGCGTCCCTCGTCGTCCCGCGCCCACGTCAATCCCTTGTAGTTGAACCCCTCCGCAAGCGTCGGCTTGACGATCTCGAAATAGGGCGAGAGATCGAAGTCGGCCGGCGCATAGAGGCTGTGGTGGCGGATATGCAGGATCTCGCGGCGGCGGAACGGACTGATCGGGTTCTCTTCGTCGGTCAGGCGCTCGATACGTGGCAGAATCGGATAGCTGATCCGTCCAAACGCTTCGGCAATCAGGGTCGAACAGATCGTGCGGGTCGGCTGCCCCGAGCCGAGCGCAATCATGCGGCGGCGCCATCGGGACGGCACCGGAGGTGTCGGCAGCAGGATAGCGCGCAAGATCGAAGATATTCCGCATGTCATACTTCGCGCCGAGCCGCGAAATCATGAACTTGACGACCTCCTCTCGGTCGGCATCAGTCAGGCCGACCGGTCTGCAGATCCGCGTGTGGTAGCGTTCGTACTTGGCGATCGACGCCGAGATGCAGCCCTCGGACGGGGTCACTTCGATCAGCGTATGCCGCTCGCCGTCGGACGGCGGCTCCAGGACGTCGCCGACATAGAACGCCGCGTGCGACCATGTCGATTGCGTGAGATATTTGACCGCGGTCGAAATCTTGCTGTTGCTCGCGACCAGCAGGACGTCACCGGTTCGCAAGGCGCGGCGCAGGGCACGGGAATCGGAGGGAACGTACGGCTCCTCGCCGCGCGTTTCCTCGCCAAGCTGACGCGCGAGCCAGCGGCCGAACCGATCCAAGGCGGTGTCGAAAGCGATCATCGTGTCACGTCGCCCCGAGTGCCGATGGAGCGCCGATCGGCTGCGCGTTGCACTTCGGTTCGGGCGCCGGGATTTCGGGGCTCATATGCATGACGTTCCGTTCTACACGCGCCGTCCTTTCGGCGCGAGCCGGCATCCAGGATCAAGGCGACCCGCCTCCGCGCAGAAACGCAGAGCGGCGTTCCTCGTTCATTCACCATATTTGCCTCGACCGGCAGAGCCTTTCAATAGTCGAATCTCGCGGATCATCGCTGGTCTCATGTGGCCTTGAACTGTCGTGTCGTTATCGTTAGGTTGGCGACCGAAACCCAGCACCGTTGTCGTCAGGACCAGGGCTTTCGGCCCGGGAGCGGCGGAATGGGCGGACGAGTTGCGCACCGCGCCCCTCCGGCGCCATGCGTTGATTTCGGCGCATTCGCAGATGCGCGGCCGCGTGGCCGAAACAGCGCAGACCGATGTGATTTCCAGTTGCGCCTTGCCGTGGCTTTGCCCAGCAGAACTGCCTGACCGCCGGCAACACGACCGCACTGGGCTCCTCAATCCGGGGTGCTTGGAGATGAGTTTGAGAACGCTCGGAGCCGGGCCGATCGCCTGAGGCAGCGACCATGATCTATCTGGTTGGTGCCATCGCCATCGATACCGAGGCCTACGAAGTGCGCCGGGATGGGGCGCCCGTCGCGGTCGAGCCACAGGTGTTCGATCTGCTCGTGCTGCTGGTCGAGAACCACGACCGCATCGTCACGCGCGACGAGATCATCGAGCGCGTCTGGAAGGGACGCATCGTCTCGGATGCCGCGATTTCCAGCCGCATCAAGGCGGCGCGGCGTGCCATCGGCGATGATGGCAAGGCACAAGGCCTGATTCGCACCATCCACCGCCGCGGGCTGCGGTTCGTCGGCGACGTCGTGGTCGAAGGCGCGGCTGCTGCCAGCGCTTGGCGCGGCCCCGGCGGAGCCGTCCCTCATCTCCTTCGAAACCGAGGCGCCGCGACTGGTCCATGCGGCAGAACTTGCTCATCGGAGGAATTCCGACGCCATCCGACACGACGCTGTCGCTTGGCGTCGATGCCACCGACAGCGCCACGGGACTGGACCTCAGCCTGCCGAACCGCCCGTCGCTGGTCGTTCTGCCCTTCCAACTGCTCGGAGGCGACGAGCACGGGCAGATCATGGCCGATGGTCTGTCGCTCGATATCATGACCCGGCTCGCGCGGACGCGTTGGCTATTCGTGATCTCACGCGGCTCTGCGTTCATGTTCCGCAACTCGACCGAAGACGTGAAGAGCATCGCTCTGCGGCTCGGCGTGCGGTACGTCGTGCAGGGGAACGTTCAGTTTCTGGGGAGCCGCGTCCGTGTCCGAGCGGCGCTCACCGATGCGGTCGCTGACGCGCGAAGTCTGGGCCGAGCACTACGATCGCAACGTCGATGACATCTTCGATATCCAGGACGAGATCGCCAACCGTCATCGTCGGCGCGGTCGAGAGCGAGATCGAGCAGTCGGAGCGGCAGCGCGCACTGCTGACGCATCCCACGAACCTCGACGCCTGGAGCGCCTACCATCGCGCAACCTGGCTCATGTTTCAGTTCAAGCCCGAGGCTTATGTCGAGGCGGAGCGCCTGTTCAAGTTGGCCGCCCGGCTCGACCCGAGCGCCTCGCGCGTCTTCGCCGGGCTCTCGTTCGTCCATTGGCAGCGCGCGTTTCTCGAGATCGGCAAGGATCGCGACGGCGAGATCAAACAGGCCTTGGAGCACGCGCAGCAAGCGATCAATCTGGATCCGCGCGAGCCGCAGGGCCATTGGGCGCTCGGACGCGCCTTCCTGCTGCAGGAGGATTTCGATCTGGCGCTCGACGAGATCGATCATTCGATCAAGCTCAATCCGAACTTCGCGATGGGGCACTATTCCTCTGCTTTCACGCGCATGCTCATCGGCGATCATCAGGGCACCGGAACGGCGGTCGGACAGGCGCGCCGCCTCAGCCCCTATGATCTGATGAGCTTTGCCATGCTGGCGACGCAGGCGGTCAACGCCGCATTCTCGGGCAACGGCGAGGAAGCTGCCGTCCTCGCGGACCGCGCGGCACGCCAGCCCAACGCCCACTATCACATCAATGCCATTGCCGCGTTCTGCAACGCCATCGCGCAGCGGCACGATATTCGCGCGCCAGTACGTCGAGCGACTGGCCAAGGCCCATCCCGGCTACCGCATCAAGGACTACTTCCGCGCCTTTCCCTATCGCAGCGACGCGCATGCGCGAGAACATTCAGAGCCGAATTCCTGAAGCTCGGCCTCAAGGACTAGTCCTGCGCTAGTCAGAGCGGCGCATGGTCCGATGCCTCGCGGTGGCTGGCATCGGGATCGACCTTGGCGTCGATAACGACGGGGCCGCCCATTTTGTGGGCTTCCTCGAGAGCCGTGGGGATCTGGTCGGCGTGCGTGACGGTCAGGCCGCGCCCGCCGAGGCCCTCCGATATCTTGGCGAAGTCACAATCGGCGAAGTCGACGGCGATACGTGATTGACCGAGGTTGTCACGTACCATGCCGAGGCCGGCGTTGTTGCTGACGAGGAAGACGACGTCGAGGTTCTGCTGCACGGCCGTCGTGATGACTTGCATCGTCATCATGAACCCGCCGTCGCCCGCGAGGCAGGTGACGCGCTTTTTCGGCAGCACGAGCTTGGCGGCCGCCGCCGCCGGCGGTCCCCAGCCCATCGCGCCGGTCCCGCCCGCGACGAGGAACTGCTGGGGATACGGGTTGCGCAGACCGAAGGTCGCCCAGATGCGGTTGGCGCCGGCATCGAGCGCGATCAGATCGTCGGCGCCGATGAAAGACTGCAGCCCGCGGATGATATCGGCGTGATGGACGCTGCCCTGAGCGGACGTGGTGACCGGCAGCTTGTGGAAGCCGGTCTGCTGCTGCAGCGCCGCGATATGGGCGAGCCGTGCCGCTGCGTTGCGCCGCGCCGAGGTCGCGTCCGTCGAGCATGGCGAGGACGTCGACCACGTCGCCGGTGATGGCGAGATCGACCGGATAGACCCAGCCGGCATTGCGCGGATCGATGTCGACCTGCACGATCCGCTGCTCGCCCGGGCGGATGAGCTTGGGATCGCGAAAGCGCGTGTAGTCGGGCCCGAGACTGGCGCCGAGCACAACGATCGTATCGGCGGCAGCGAGCGTGCGGTTGGCGCAGGCGTGCCCCCAGGTGCCGAGCATCCCGGCGGCGACGGGCGAGGTCTCCGCGATCACACCCTTGCCGTTGTAGCTGGTGACGACGGCGATGCCGGCGGCTTCGGCGAGCTTCTGCAGCGCTGCGCCGGATTGCGTCATCACCACGCCGTTGCCGGCGACGATCACGGGCCGCTTCGCGCTGCGCCAGCATTCCCGGCAAGCTGGGTGATCGCAGCGCCATCCGGGCCGCGCGGGCGTATAGCTCTGATAGCCGCGCGTCGGGTAGAGCCGCGGGCTCGGCGGATCCGGCATTTCGGCGCGGATGATCGGCGTCTTCATCACGACGGCGGCCGGCCCCATGCGCGGCAGGCTCGCGTGCTTGATCGCCATCTGCACGCCGTAGACGGCTTCCGCCGGCGCGGTGGCGTAGGTGCAGTACTTCGTGATCGGCCGCAGCGACGCCATCGCGTCGGCGCCGCCGTAGTCGCCGGTCATGGTCTGGTAGACGCCCATCTGGCCATAGCCGTCGTAGTCGGACGTCTCGGTCAGCACCACCATCGGCGAGCCGGAGAAGTGCGCTTCGAGGATGCCGATGGCGCCGATCGTCGTCATCCACGGCCCCTGGCCCATGGCGACGGCGGGTCGCCCCGTCAGCTTGCCGGTCACCTGCGCCATGATCGAGGCGATCCACTCGGAACGCGTCAGCACGACCTTGAGCTTGTCTTCCTGCGCCTTGAACGCGGGCAGCGACCAGGTGATCCCGAGGCCCGGCAAGGTGAAGGCATGGGTGATGCCGCCCTCGATCAGGGTTTCGACGACGCGCTCGTTGGTCTTGGCCATGGTCACTCCAGAGGTGTTGGTGTCGGCCCACTCGAACCGGGGTCGACCGAATGTGCAGCGCGCCGGCATGATCAGCGCAACAGCACCAGCGAAATCGATGGCAGCAGGATCACTGCGACCAATGCGAAGACCATCACGATGATGAACGGAAGGACGGCACGAGCGACCACTTCGAGCGACAGGCCGCTAATGTTGCAGGCGACGAAGAGATTGACGCCGAGCGGCGGCGTCAGAAAGCCGATCTCGCTCGCCACCACCAGGATGATGCCGAAATGAATCGGATCGACGCCGAGCTGCTTGACGAGCGGCAACAGGATCGGCGTCAGGATGATCACGGTCGACAGCGTTTCCATGAAGGTGCCGAGCACGATCAGAAATGCGCCGATCAGCAGCAGCATCAGGGTCGCATCCGTCGTCACCGTCAGCATGGCGGCCGCGAGCCGCTGCGGCACCTGTTCGAGCGCCAGATGCTCGCCGAAGAGGATCGCGGTGCCCATGATCAGCACGAGCCCGCCGCAGATGGCACTCGTTTCGGAGAGCGCCTGCCAAATGCCCGCGAAGCCGATCGAGCGCTTGATGACCACGCCGACGAACAAGGCATAGACGATGGCGGCGACCGCGGCTTCCACGGGCGTAAAGATGCCGAGATAGATGCCGCCCAGAATGACGAACGGCGTGAGCAGCGAGAAGAAACCTTCGGATCAACGCGCGCTGGACCGTTTCACCCTCGAGCGACCGAGGTCTCCGAGCGATAGCCGCGCCGACGCGAGATGATCACCGCGGTCAGCATCAGAAGTCCGCCCATCAGCAGGCCCGGAACGATGCCGGCAATGAACATGTCGCCGATCGATACGCTGGCGAGCACGCCGTAGATGATCATCGGGTTGCTCGGCGGAATGAGAATGCCGAGCGTGCCACCGGAGGCGGAGACGGCCGCGGAGAAATCCTTGTCGTAGCCGTGCTGCGCCATCGCCGGGATCATGATCGTGCCAACGGCGGCGACCGTGCCCGGCCCTGAACCCGAAATGGCCGCGAAGAACATGCACGAGAGCACCGTGACCGCGGCAAGACCGCCCGGCCGCGATCCCACCAGCACGCGCATGAGGCGTACGATATCGCCGGTAATTCCAGCGTGGCCCATGATGGCGCCGGCGAGAACGAAGCACGGGATGGCGATCAGGGGGAACTGGTCGACGCCGCTGTAGAGCGTGTTGGCGACTGTCGTCAGCGGAACCGGCGAGAACAGGATCTCGCCGAGCGTGGCAATGCCGATCGCGGCGAAAATCGGCACGCCGAAGGCAAGCGACAGCAGCAGCAGGACCGCGATCGTCATTGATGAGCCCCCGGCGCACGCCAGGTCCCGGCGCCGCTGCGATAACTCTGCAGGATGCGCACGATCATCAATGCGTGCGAAAGCGGAATGATCACGTAGACCGCCGCCATCGGCAGCAGCAGCGATGTGGAATACACCGGATACTCGACCATGCTCGCGATGAGCTGAATGCCGGAGACGATCACTATTGCGTTGAAGCCGATCCAGAGGAGATCGGAGACGACCTGCATCGGCCGTTGCAAGGATGCCGGCATGAAATCGACCACGAGGCTGACGCGGATGTGCGTGCCGACCTGCACCGCATAACTCGCCGAGATGTAGACGAACCAGATGAAGAGGAAGCGGGAGACTTCCTCGCTCCAGGAGATGCCGGTCTTGCAGCACGTAGCGAAAGACCACCTGCAGCACCAGCACCACGACCAGCGTGGCCAGACTGATGTTCGCGACGTTTCTCTCGAAGTTATCGAGCAGTGCGCGAATCTTCATGGCACCATCCCCAAAATCCGCACGCCATCCGATCGAGCGCGCTTCCCCCCGGCGGGGCCGTAAGCTCGCCCCGCCAGACCGACATGCACATCATTACGAGAAGACGCGCCCGCTCACTTCGGCAGCGCGCCGGTTTTCTTGTAGGCAAGCGTGGCGTCGACCCACTCCTTGCCGCCGCCGACCAGGCTGTAGAGCGCCGGCCAGGTCGCCTCCGCCTTCTGCTTCCACACGTCGGCGTCCTTGAGGTCGCAGAATTTGGTGCCGTGCTGCTTCTCGAGGTCGCTACGGATCTGTGCCTTGCGCTCAGTGACCCAATTGTAGTGCCACACGTCGTTCTCGTTGGCGGCCTTGAGGAGGACATCGCGATCGGCCTGCGACAGCCCCTGCCACCATCTCTCGTTGACGATCAGGAGCGCGGCTTGCGGGAGATAGTAGGTGTCGATCACGTACTTGATGTGCGCGTGGAAGCCCATCGACGGGATCACATCGAGCGGACTGTCGAAGGCATCGACCACGCCTTGCTGGATCGCACCGAATGTCTCGGCCCACGAGATCGCGTAAGTCGACACGCCCCAGGCCTTCCAGAGCTGCTCCATCACCGGGTTCTTGGGCATCCGGATCTTCAGGCCCTGGAGATCGGCCAGCGTCTCGACGCACTTGTTCTTGGTGAAGAACTTGCGGAAATCGTTGGTGAAGCCGCCGATGATGCGGACCGTGCCCGATTCCTTCAGCACCCTTTTGTTCAGTTCATCGAGCCACGGGCCCGGTCGCAGCAGACCCTTTTCGCCGAGCAACTCCGCCGGACTTGCGTTGAGATACGGGCAGGACCAGCACGTTGATCGAGGGGGCGAGCTGCGCGACGTTGTTGGAAGTGACGGCCGCCATGTGCAGCGTGCCAAGCTTCACCTTTTGGGCCATGTCCTCCTCGGAGCCCATGACGCCGCCGTCGAGGTTCTTGACCACGATCGCGCCGCCCGACGCCTGGCCACCGCCTTCGTGTAGCCGTGCGCGTATGCGCCGTAGGCCTGGGTCGGGGGACAGCATTGGGCGAGGTTCACGCTGACGCGGGGGTCTGCCGCAATGGCTCCGCCGACGGTCGCGACAATCACCACCACCGCTGCGACGAGCGCGGGCAGCAAAAATCCTGGTCTCATACCTTTCCACATGGTGCATTTCCTCCTGTTGTGACTCGTTGCTTTTTTTGACGAACTCCCGGGGCCGGTCAGCCCTGGACGCGCGCGTGCTTCTTTTCCTTGGACTTTGCCGACGCCGCGCCGTTGGGCGCGACACCGCGTTCCCACGTCGACTTGAAACCCGTCGTCCTCAACATTTCGTCGACGCGGTGGGCGAGCGCCACCAATCGGGGGCCTAAATCCTTTTCGATTCTCGAGACCGGCAACGACGACGCCAGACCGCCGATGTTCAAGGCGAGCGTGCCGTAGGGCGTCTGCGTCTCAAGCGGCACGCCGGTCGAGTGGATCTCGCGCAGCCAATCGCCGATCGAGACGCAGATAGCCATGCTTTCGCACGCTGATGACGGCGCTCTCGATGCCGCGGCGGACCTTGGGCCAAGCAGCCGGATCGCTGAGCCGGATTTCTTCGAGGATCGGCTCGCGCGCCGCATCCGACAGCGCCGCCAGATATGCGCGCCCGACACTCGTCACTGCGAGCGGCACGCGATCGCCGATATCGAGCCCCAGCCCGACCGCATCGGGACTGCGGCGTATCTCCAGATAGATCATGCTGAGACCATCGCGCGCACACAGCGCGACGGACGCACCTGCATACTTCGCCAACTCCTCCATGAGCGGGCGCGCGGTCTGCCGTGCGTCGAGATTCGACAACGACGCATAGCCGAGGCTCAGCGCGCCGGGCCCCAGACGATAGCGCCCGGTTTCACGGTCGTGGCTGAGATAGCCAAGCCGGCTCAGCGTGTAGGTCAGGCGCGAAATTGTCGGCTTGGATAGGCCTGTGCGGTCGGCAAACGCCCGGTTCGAGAGCGTCTCGTGCGCCGACGAGAACACGCGCAGGACGCGCAGTCCGCGCGCCAACGCCGACACGAACTGGCGATCGTCCGACGGGCGATCGCGAGGATCGCTCAACACTTCGATGGTCCGATTGCGCGTCATGCTCGCCTGCAAGCCGTTGACGTCGCCATTAGACAGATACATGCTTCGTTTTGCAATACGGAATATGTTTTGCATAGCGAAACAATTGAATCGAGCGGACGAATGGTGCGCGGTCGGTCGTAGAGTACCGAGCCGCGCAGCACATGGGAGCAGAATTGCAATGGGACGATTTGAAGGTAAAGGCGTCGTCATCACCGCGGCGGCGCGCGCGATCGGACTCGCATGCGCCATGCGCTTTGCATCGGAGGGGGCGCGCGTCGCGATCACTGACCGCGACGGTGCCGGCGCTCGACGAGGCGGTCGGAATCGGCCAAGGCGGCAGGACGTCACGCTTCACGCGATCGTTCTCGACATGAACGATGCAGAGTCGCTCGCCGGGGGATTCGAAAAGGCGGCCGCGATGGTCGGAACCGTCGACATCCTCGTCAACAACGCCGGCGGCTCGCTCCACACGCCGCAGCTTTTTCTCGATGAATCCGATGCGCACTGGGATGCCGTAATGGGCCTCAATCTCACCGCCGCGGTGCGGATGTGCCGACTGGCATTGCCCGGCATGATCGAGCGCCGCTATGGCCGCATCGTCAATCTCGGCTCGAAAGCCGGGCGCTTCGGCAGCCTCTTCGCAGGCGCGAACTACGCCGCCGCCAAGGGCGCCGTCCAGGCGCTGACGCGCCAGATGGCCATGGAATACGGCCCGCACGGAATCACCGTCAATTGTGTGGCGCCGGGTCTGGTGCTTACCGAGCGCACGCGCGGCTTCTACGCATCGCGGCGCAGCGCCGAGGATCGCGCACGCACGCTCGAGGATATTCCGATGCGCCGCCACGGCGAGCCCGAAGATGTCGCATCGGCGATCGCGTTTCTGGCATCACCCGAGGCCTCGTTCATCACGGGCGTCACGCTCGACGTCAACGGCGGCCAGGTGATGGCCTGAGCGAGAGGATTTTTGCGATGGATCGTCCCGTCGCCATCGTCACCGGCGCTGCCAACAACATCGGGCGTGCCATCGCGGAGGAGCTTGCTTCCACATACGCGCTGGTTCTCGTCGATCGCGCCGATGCGTCGGGTGTCGCGAGCCGGTTGCCGCAGGCGATGGCGGTGCGAGGCGGATGTCTGCAATGCGGACGATTGCCGCGGACGCGGTCGCCGCCGCGCAGCGCCTCGGACCGCTGAAGGCACTGGTGCACGCGGCCGGCATCACGCAACCGGCAGTACCGATCGCCGAGATGGCCGTGCAGGACTGGGAGCAGGTGCTGCGCGTCAACCTGACCGGCAGCTTCGTGCTGGCGCAAGCCGCCATTCCGGCGCTGATCGCCGGCGCGCCATCGAGCATGGTGCATGATCTCGTCGCGCGCCGGCAGGGTCGGCTATGCCGGCTTCGGCCAGGCGCTCAGCCGCGAGCAAGGCGCACTATGCGGCGTCGAAGGCCGGCGTGAATTCGCTGATGCGGTCATTGGCCATCGAGCTTGCCGGCAGTGGCGTTCGCGTCAACGTCGTCGCGCCGGGCGCGATCGCCACCGACATGATCGCCAGGGAGCGATGGGACGAGATCGGCGCGGCCGTTCCCTTGAAGCGCATCGGCACGCCGGTCGACATCGCGCGGGCGGCGCGGTTCCTCCTCGATCCGGACGCGGCCGGCTACATCACCGGCCACGTCCTCAACGTCAACGGCGGCACGTTGATGGAATAGCCGCGCGCCAGCGGCATCCTCACAAGGCCAGCGGTTGCCCGGTGAAGCTGAAGAATTGACCCGTCTCGTGGTTGCCGAGGCGCGCGATGACTTTGAGCATCCCGGCGACGCTCTCCGCGACCGGCACTTGCGCGCCCGCAGCGCCGCCAGCGGTGTCGACCCAGCCCGGATGCAGCAGAACAAGCGTCACGCCGCGCGGGAAGAGGTCGATCGCGAGGCTGCGCATGATGGCGTTCAGCCCCGCCTTGCTGGCGCGATAGCCGTAGTGTCCGCCCGAGAGATTGAGGCTGATCGAGCCCATCCGGCTGGAGACGACGGCAATGCGCCGCTCGCCGCTCGCAGCCACGTTGTCGAGGAAGGTCTCGACGAGACGGAGCGGGCCGATGGTGTTCACGTCGATCATGCGCTGCACGAATGAGAAATCGAGCCGCCCGAGCTGGCCGGTATCGAGACCGATGCCGGCATTGGAAACCAGCAGATCGATCGGTTCGTCGCCGAGTGCCCGCTTGAGTGCCCGAAATTGATCGTCGGACGTGACATCGAGGGGGAAGTGGCGGATCGCCGGATGATCGGGAAGCCGGTTCGCGATGTCGCGATACGTCGCGATCACCTGACGGCCGGCGTCGGCACACTGCGTCGCGAACTCGCGCCCGATCCCGGTATCGCATCCTGTAATCAGTACGGTCGTCAATTTCGCGTACTCCTATTTTCGAGTGGCGGCCTGTTGCCGAAGTGCGGTTCAGCGATGCCGCGCGCATCGAGCCCATCGATGCGGAAAAGCTTGCCCGCGTGCGGCCACGCGGCGCGCTCCTCCGGCGCCAGCAGGCTCGTCGCTGACGTCACGTAGAGAACGATCGAGATCGGCGCCGCCGAACGCCACCATCGTCGGATGCTTGGCCGGCACGGCGATGCGCTCGATCATGCGTCCTTCCGGCGAGATGCAGGCGATCGCGCCACCATGCACCAGCGCGCACCAGTAGTTGCCGCTCACGATCGCACGCCGCCCCATCGACGCGCCCGTCGATATCCTGCGTCGAGAAGAACACGCGCCGATTGTCGAGCGCACCGGCCTCGATATCGAAATCGTAGACCCAAACCGTCTCGCTGCGGCTGTCGGCGAAGTACATGCGCCGGTCGTCGGGCGAAAAGGCGATGCCGTTGCCGACAATGAACCCGCCGTCCATCCGGTGCACCGAGTAGTCCGGATCGAGGCGGAAAATCTCCGCCTCGCGGCCAACGAAATCCGAATGCACGCTGGCGCACCAGTAGCGGCCGCGGCGATCGCATTTGCCGTCGTTGAGCATCAGCCGCGGGTCGCGCGCGACCGGGTTTGCGATCGGCACCGTGCGGCCCGTCGCGAGATCGATGCGATGGAAGCCGCCGCGCATCCCCGCGATGACACCACCGCCCGCGGCAAACACGAACGAGCCGATGTCCGCGGCCATCGGATAGCTGGTCAGCGCGCCACTTGCCGGATCGAGGCTGCGGATGGCCGGCGCAAAGGCATCGACCCAGTAGAGCCGCTGCTCGCCGCCATGCCACTGCGGTGCCTCACCGAGCACGTCGACATGATCGCAGGCGATGGAGACCGTGATCACAATGGAGACCTCGAACCTGTGCACATCCTCATGTGCGCCTCGACTTTCTGCCAGCGCCGCCGGCGCGGGCGGCATAGCTGCGAAAAACGGTCGCGAGTTTTGCCGCACCTTGCGCGATTTCGTCCGGCGTGAAGGCGCCAAAGCCGAGCAAGTACCGCGGGCGGCAGGCGCCGCGCGATCGCGAATCGGGAAAGCGGCGCGACCTCCAAGCCCGGCGTCCGACGCTTCTTGCGCGACCTCCGCGTCCGACCAGTCCTCTCTTGAGCCACCCGAGCATCTGCAGGCCCGCATCGCCGGGCGCCAGGCGCATGTAACCCACCCAGCGTCGTACCGAGTGCGCCGATCATCGCCGCTCGGCGCTCGGCGTAGAGCTTGCGCATGCGCAAGACGTGCCGCGCCATATGGCCGTCGGTCATGAAGCGCTCGACCAGCGCCTGCTCGAGGGTCGGCGAGTGCCGCCCGGCGACGGTGCGGGCATTGACGAACAGCTCGACGAGCGCCTCGGGCACGACGAGATAGGCGAGCCGGAGCCCCGGAAACAGGACTTTTGAGAACGTGCCGATGTAGATGACGCGACGGCCGCCATCGAGCCCCTGAAGGGAGCGGATCGAACGCCCCTGATAGCGGAACTCGGCATCGTAGTCGTCTTCGATGATCCAGCTGTCGTTGCGCTTGGCCCACTCGATAAGCTGGACGCGACGGCTGCAGCGACAGCGCGTAGCCCAACGGGAATTGGGTCGAGGGGCAGACGACAGCGACGCGCGCATTCGGCCGTCGCCGCTCGCCGAAGCCGACATTCATTCCCTCTTCGTCCACCGGTACCGCGACGATCTCGGCGCCGCTTGCCTTCAGCGCCGCGACGGCGCCCGGAAAACCAGGGTCCTCGCACCATACGGCATCACCCGGATCGAGAAGTACCCTGACGGCAAGGTCGATCGCCTGCTGCGCGCCGGCGACGACGATGACCTGATGTGGCCGTGCAGGAAACGCCGCGGCTGATCGTCAGGTAGCGTGCGATCGCATCGCGGAGCGGCGCATAGCCGGCCGCATCCGTCTCGCCGAGGAGGCGCGTGCCGCCGCCGGAGAGCCGGCCCGTCAGCAGCGACTTCGAAATCCGCAGCCAGGTCGCGACCGGGAAGGCGTCGACGGCCGGCATGTTCATGCGGAACGGCACCGGACGCTGCGGCGTGCTGAGCGAAGCAGGGATCGTCGCGTAGTGGCTCGCGCGCTTGGCGACCCGCACCGCCGCCGGGCCGTTGCGGTGCCAGCCGCCCGCCGCGCCACCGTCGCTGCTGCTCGCCGGCAGGCGATTGGAGACGAATGTGCCGGCGCCGCGGCGCGCTTCGACGAAGCCCTCGACGGTCAACTGCTCCAGCGCCCACATGACCGTGTTGCGTCCGACCTGCAGCGTCCGCGCCAGCTCTCGGCTCGACGGCAGGCGGTTCCCCGGGCGCAGATGGCCTTCGAGGATCGCTGAGGCAAAGCGCGCATAGACGCGCCGCTGCAACGACGCATCGCCGTCGTCATCAAGGATTTCAGCGAGAATGTCGGGCGAAGATTGTCGGCGGCGGCTCACGGGGCTCATCCAAAGTGGCCTCGGAATATAGCCGAAAATGGCTCTATCTCAAGACCACTTCTTGACAATACTCTGCTTGTGGCCATGCAATGGGAGCCGCGCAGCCGGGGCTCCCGCCGAGGCGGGTGCGGGCGCGGCAACGACGAGGAACGGTCATGAAAATCAATCGCAGGAAAGTCATCATCGCGGCTGGCGCCACCTCGCTCGCGAACCTCGCGACGCCTTTTGCCTGGGCGCAGCCGGCGCCGAAACGCGGCGGCACGCTCAATTCGGTGCTGTGGCCGGAACCGCCGGGCCTCGTCACCGGACTGTGGCTCAATGCGCCGACGCTGCTGCCGGCGACCAAGATTTTCGAGGGCCTCATCACCTTCGATTTCAAGCTCAACCCGCAGCCGATGCTGGCCGAGTCCTGGGAGATCTCGCCCGACGGCCTCGTCTATACATTCAAGCTGCGCAAGGGCGTGACGTGGCATGACGGCAAGCCGTTCACCGCCGACGACGTGGTCTTCTCGTGCGGCGAGTTCCTGACCGAGGTGCATCCGCGCTCGCGACCGGTGTTCCAGCGGACCACCGTGACCAAGGTCGACGACTACACGGTCCGCTTCACGCTCAAGGAAGCGTTCGCGCCATTGATGCGGAACTTCGATCCGATCGGCGCGCCGATCCTGCCGGCGCACATCTACAAGGGCACCAAGTTCCGCGAGAACCCCGCCAACGCCAATCCGATCGGCACCGGGCCCTTCAAGTTCAAGCAGTGGCAGCGCGGCCAGTTCATTCATCTCGTCCGCAACGACAGCTACTGGCAGCCGGGCAAGCCCTATCTCGACGAGATCTACTATCGGCTCATCCCCGACAGCGCCGGCCGCGCGCTGGCGCTCGAAAGCGGGCAGGTCGACCTCGCGACACAGAACGACATCGAGCTCATCGACGTGCAGCGGCTGAAGGCGCTGCCGCATCTCGTGAGCACGACGCAAGGGTGGGAGTGGGGCTCGCCGATCTCCTGGCTCGAGTTCAACGTCCGGCGCAAACCTTTCGACGACAAGCGCTTTCGCCAAGCCATCATGTTTGCGCTCGACCGCAATTTCATCCGCGATAACGTCTTCTTCGGTCTCGGCAAGGTGGCGACGGGGCCGATCCACTCCAACTCGCCGTACTACGAGCCCAATGTTCCGCAGTATCCCTACGACCTCAAGAAGGCGGAAGCGCTGCTCGATGAGCTGGGGCTCACGAAGGGCGCCAACAACATGCGGGCGACCATCAAGCTGCTCGGCCTGCCGTACGGCGAGGTGTGGAACCGGCTGAACGAGTACTGCAAGCAGGCGCTGCGGCGGATCGGCCTCGACGTGACGATCGAAACGTCTGACGTCGCCGGCTGGGGCAACCGGACCAAGAACTGGGAGTTCGACAGCACCATCTACTTCATGACGACGCTGTCCGATCCCGCGCTCGGCGTCGCGCGCACGTACGTGACGACGAGCATCCGCCACGGCATCCTGTTCGGCAACCACTCCGGGTATTCAAATCCGAAGGTCGACGATCTCTTCGCCAAGGCGGCCGTGGCGACGAAGGAAGAGGACCGCAAGGCGCTCTACTCGCAAGCCCAGAAGATCATCGTCGACGAGGTGCCTGTCGCGTGGATGGTCGAACTCGAATGGCCGAGCTTCGTCAACAAGCGCGTGCACAACGTCATCACGAATGGCCTTGGCCCGAACGACAACTTCGCCAACGCCTTCATCGCCGGCTGAGCCCGCATCGTGGCAGCTATCGGGTGGGCTGAACACGGCACGCTTCCTCGGCGGATGGCTGCTCAAGTCGGCAGCCGTCCTCCTTGCCGTGGCGACGCTGAATTTTTTCCTGCTGCGGCTCGCGCCCGGTGATCCCGCCGTCGTCATGGCGGGAGAAGCCGGCGCATCGGACGCGCAGTTTCTCGAGCAGATCCGTAGGGATTACGGCCTCGATCGCCCGCTGCCGGAGCAGCTTTGGACCTACGTCGCCAACGCCGCGCGCGGCAATCTCGGATACTCCTACCGCAACCGCCGCCCCGTCGCCGACATGATCCTCGAGCGGATGCCGGCAACGATACTGCTCACCGGCAGCGCCTTCGTCCTGGCGCTGCTGCTCGGGACCGCCCTCGGCGTGCTGGCAGCCGCGCGCGAAGGGCGCTGGCAGGACGGCGCCATCACCGTCGTCGCGCTCGCCTTCTACGCGATGCCGCTGTTCTGGGTCGGGTTGCTGATGATCCTGTTGTTCTCGGCGTACCTCGGCTGGTTTCCGGCTTTCGGCATGGCGTCGTTCACGGTCTCCGGCAATGCGTTCGCACGCGCACTCGATACCCTATGGCATCTCGTGTTGCCGGCATTCACGCTCGGCCTCTTTTATGTTGCGACCTATGCGCGGCTCGCGCGCGCGTCGATCCTCGAAGTGAAGCACCAGGATTTCGTGCGTACCGCGCGCGCCAAGGGATTGCCGCCAGGCCGCATCCTGCGCGCGCACATGCTCCGCAACGCCCTCATTCCCGTGATCACCTTTGCCGGCATCCAGGCCGGCCAGCTCGTCGGCGGCGCCGTGGTCGTCGAAACCGTCTTCGCCTGGCCGGGCATCGGCCGGCTGGCACTGGATGGGCTCCTGCAGCGCGACTACAATCTGCTGATGGGCGTCTTTCTGCTGAGTGCGATGATGGTCATGGTCATCAACCTGCTGACCGATGTGCTCTACCGCGTCGCCGATCCGCGCGTCAGGGCCGGCGCATGAGGGATTTCTGGGCCAGATACCGCCGCAACAAGGGGAGCGTGGTCGGTCTCGTCATTCTAGTGCTGGTGCTCGCCCTGGCGCTCGCCGGCCCGCTGCTGCTGCCGAGCGACCCCTGGGACATCAAGGGCCGGCCACTGTTGCCGCCGGGCAGCGCCTTTCCATGGGTACTGACATGCTCGGGCGCGACGTCCTCAGCGGCGTCATCCACGGCGCCCAGGTATCTCTGCTGATCGGTTTCGTCTCGACGCTCGTCGCCGTCACGCTCGGCCTGATGCTCGGGGCGGTCGCCGGATACTTCGGCGGCCTCGTCGACGACGTCATCGTGCGCATCACCGAGTTCGTCCAGACGATCCCGAGCTTCATTCTCGCCATGGTCCTGGTCGCGGTCCTCGGACCGAGCATCGGCTCAATCGTCATTTCGATCGCCATCGTCACGTGGCCGCCGGTTTGTCGTCTCGTTCGCGCGGAGTTCATGGCGCTGGTCCAGCGCGAGTTCGTCGAGGCCGCCGTCGTGAGCGGCCTCAAGACCGGCAACATCATTTTCCGCGAGATCCTGCCGAACGCGCTGTCGCCGATCATCGTCATGGCGTCGCTGATGGTGGCGACGGCGATCCTGACCGAGTCCGCCCTGAGTTTCATGGGCCTCGGCGACCCCAACCGCATCTCCTGGGGCTACATGATCGGCGCCGCGCGCGCGGCCTTGCGGCAGGCGTGGTGGATCAGCGTCTTCCCGGGTGCCGCGATCTTCCTCACGGTGCTGGCGATCAACCTCGTCGGCGAAGGGCTCAATGATGCGCTCAACCCGCGCCTGGCGCGGCGGGGGCGCGTGTGACCGAGCCTCACCCGTCATCGACATCAGAAACCTCACGGTCGCGCTGCCGTCCGGTGCCGACCGGCCATTCGCGATCGAGGATGTCAGCTTCTCGCTGCTGCCGCAGGAGGTGCTGTGCATCGTCGGCGAATCCGGGTCCGGCAAATCGCTCACCTCTCAGGCGATCATGGGGCTGCTGCCGGGGCCGGAGGTGCACATCGCGTCCGGCTCGATCCTGTTCGAGGGGCGCGATCTCGCCGAAGCTCGCACGATCGCGATATGCAGGCGCTGCGCGGCGTGCGCATCGCGATGATTTTCCAGGAGCCGATGACGGCGCTCAATCCGGTGATGCGCGTCGGCGATCAGATCGCCGAGATGTTCCATTTCCACGGCCGCTCGCACGAGGCCGCCGATCGCGTCGTGGACCTGCTCGGCGCCGTCGGCCTGCCCGATCCCGCGACGCCTCAAGGACGCCTATCCGTTCCGCCTGTCCGGTGGCCAGCGCCAGCGCGTCATGATCGCCATGGCGCTGGCGCTCGATCCCGCCGTCCTGATCGCCGACGAGCCGACTACGGCGCTCGATGTCATGACGCAGAAGCAGATCCTCGCGCTCATCAAGGATCTGCAGCGGGCGCGGCGGACGTCCTGCCTGTTCATCACCCACGACTTCGGCGTCGTCGCCGAGATCGCCGACCGGGTCGGCGTCATGCAGAGCGGCAAGCTCGTCGAGATCGGCGCGGCGCGTGACGTTCTCGAACGCCCACAGCATTCGTACACGCGGCGGCTTGATCGCGGCGGTGCCGCGCCTCGAACCGCCGGAGCGCGCAGCCGCTCACCGATCGGCGCACGATCGTGAAGGTCACGGGCGTCGAGAAAACCTACGCCTCGCGCAGCGGATGGCTGAAGCGGCGGCCGGTCCATGCGGTCAAGGACGCGTCGTTCAGCGTCCGCAGCGGCGAGACGCTCGCGATCGTCGGCCAGTCCGGGTCCGGCAAATCGACGCTGGCGCGCTGCATGGTGCGCCTCGTCGACGCCGACGCCGGCAGCATGATCCTCGACGGCGCCGACGGCGATCTGCTCAGGATGTCGAAGTCGCGCTTTCATCGACTATCGCCCGCTGGTGCAGATGGTGTTTCAGGATCCGTACGCATCGCTCAATCCGCGCCATCGCGTCGGCGACATCATCGCGAAGGGACTGCTCGCGCAGGGCCATCCACGCGATGCCGCCCGCGCGCGCGTCCGCTCGCTCCTGGAACTCGTGAAGCTCGATGAAAGTGCCGCCGATCGCTATCCGCACGAATTTTCCGGCGGCCAGCGCCAGCGCATCGGCATTGCGCGCGCGCTGGCGCTCGAACCCAAGCTGCTCGTCGCCGACGAGCCGGTGTCGGCACTGGACGTATCGATCCAGGCGCAGGTGCTCGAGCTTCTGGCGGAGATCCAGCGGCGGCTTGACCTCGCCGTCCTCTTCATCACGCACGACCTGCGCGTCGCCGCTCAGATCGCCGATACCGTCGCGGTCATGCATCAGGGCGAGATCGTCGAGCATGGGCCGGCCCGGCAGATATTCCTTGCCCCGCAACACGACTACACGCGCGCGCTGATCGCTGCCATTCCCGGCCGCGCCTGGCTCGCACCGTCGGATCGCACCGCACCACAAGAGGCAGCACCATGACCACCCGTGTCGCCATCGCCGGCTTCGGCGCCTGGGGCCAGATGCACGCGCGCGCCATCGCCGCGATCGACAATGCCGAGGTCGTCGCCATCTACTGCCATGGCGATACGTCCGAAGCCGCCGCCATCCAGAACATGCCGGGCGCGAGACGCTATCGCGACTACGATGCGATGCTGCGTGCGGGCGGCATAGACGTCGTCAACGTCACCGTCCCCAATCACTGTCCACGCCGAGTTCACAATCGCGGCGCTGGAAGCCGGCACCCACGTCTTCTCCGAAAAACCGCTCGGCCTGACGCTCGCCGAATGCGACGCCGTCATCGCGGCGGAAGCACGGACAGGAAAGCTGGTCGCGCTCGACCATGAGCTGCGCGTATCGAAGCAGTGGGGCGCCGTCCGCGAGCTGGTCGCGACCAGGCGATCTCGGCAAGGTGCGCTATCAGCACTTCTCGCTGTTCCGCCATCCGTTCCGCCAGGGCTCGGGCGGTTGGCGGTATGACCCGAGCCAAGGTCGGCTCGTGGATCCTCGAGGAGCTCGTGCACTTCTATGATCTCATCCTGTGGTACGCGGCCGAGAACGGCACGCCGGTGCGTGTCGGTGCGCTCGGTAACGGCCGTGGCGGCGGTCTCGTCGACAATTTCGTGACGACGCTGGAGTGGGCGGACGGTTCGACGGCGGTGCTGAGCCAGTGCCTCGCCGGTTTCGAGCATCACTCGCTGCTGGAGATTGCCGGCACCGAGGGATCGGTGCGGACGTGGTGGTCGGGCGCGCTCGACCGCACGCTGACGCCGACGTTCGAACTCAAGGCCAAGCGGCGACAGGGTGACGTGGAAACGGTGAAAGTGCCTTTGTCAGGCGAAGTTTTCGAACTCGAAGAAAACATCCGGCAGGCCTATGCTGGCTTTGCCAAGGGCGTCTCGATCCTATCGCCGCGCGAAACGCGCGCGTCGATCGCGGTGTGCCTGGCCGCCGAGGAAGCCTTCCGTACGCGGCGCCGCAGTTACGCTATAGACTACATCGTTTGATCACAACGCACAGGGGAAACCAGCAGATGGATGAGATCGCCCGCAACTATCCCCTCGAGGACATCGATCGCGAGGTCATGTTCCACCCCAACACGTCGATCGCCGATCACCTGAAGAAGGGGCCGCAGATCATGGCGAGCGCGCACGGCGTGCGGATCAAGGATCGCCAGGGGCGCGACCTCATCGATTGCGGCGCGGGCCTGTGGTGCGTGAACATCGGCTACGGCCGCAAGGAGATGGCCGAGACCGCGAAGAACGCCATCGAGAACCTCGCCTACTACCATATCTTCGCCGGCACTTCGAACGAGCCCGTCATCCGGCTGGCGGAGCGCGTGCTGGGACTGTTCCACAAATCCGGCGCCGCGCACCTCTCTAAGGTCTTCTTCGGCACCGGCGGCTCGGACGCCAACGACACCAACTTCAAGCTGGTCCGCTACTACAACAACCTGCGCGGCAAGCCCGAGAAGAAGAAGATCATCTCCCGCCTCGGCGCCTATCACGGGCTGACCTATGCGGCCGGCAGCCTCACCGGCATTCCGGTCTTTCATAAGGCGTTCGATCTGCCGGTGCCGGGCGTGCTGCACACCTCGTGCCCGCATTACTTCCGCTTCGCCAATGCCGGCGAGAGCGAGGAAGCCTTCACCAATCGCATGATCGCCGAAATCGAGGCGCATGATCGCGAAGGAAGGCGCGGAGACCGTCGCCGCCTTCATCGCCGAGCCGATCATGGGCACCGCCGGCGTGCTCATGCCGCCCAAGGGCTACTTCGAGAAGCTGCAGAAGGTCCTCGACAAGCACGACATCCTGTTCATCGCCGACGAGGTCATCACCGGCTTCGGGCGCACGGGCCACTGGTTCTCCACCGGCGGCATGAAGCTGCGGCCCGACATCGTGACGCTCGCGAAGGGCATCACGTCGGCCTATTTCCCGGTCTCCGCCTCGGTGATCTCGGAGAAGATCTGGGACGTGCTGAAGGCGGCATCGCCCGAGTACGGCCCGGTGATGCACGGCTTCACCTATTCGGGCCATCCGGTCGGCGCCGCCCTCGGCCTCACCAACCTCGACATCATGGAGCGCGAGGGGCTCGTCGAGCAGTCCGCCGACGTCGGTGCGTATCTGTCAGAAGGCGCTCACCGAGCGCGTCGGCGCGCATCCCCATGTCGGCGAAGTGCGCGGCGCCGGGCAGATGATCGCGGTCGAATTCATCGCCGACAAGGCGGCGCGGCGCTTCTTCGATCCCAAGGCGAACGCACATCGCGATCGTCGCGGCCAAGGCTCTGGAATTCGGCGTCCTGACGCGCGCGCTGCCGTTCATCGAGGTGACGTCGTTCTCGCCGCCGCTGTGCATGACGCGTGCGGAAGCCGACGAAGCCGTCGACCTCTACGGCAAGGCGCTCGATGCCGTCACGCCCGAGCTCAGCAGGCTCGCCGCCGGCAGCTAGCCCTTTCTCGCGCCTGATGCGCCGATAGGAAATTGATCGCCCGTCACTGCGACGCGCTTGTCGGCGCATCGCCACACCTTTTCACGTCATTTTGTCGTCGACACTCTGCGGCATCCCGCGCCACCGTCCTGCCGCCAGCACAGCATATTTTTCTTCATCGGCGTGTCGGATTGCCGAAGCTTCGGCCGTCCCTTGTACAGCGGGCAACATCTCAACGCCGGCAAAAGCTGCTTTGACAGACAGGAGACCCGACATGAGCAAACCAAAGCCTCCTAAAACCTCCGCCACAACGGAGAACACCGTTCGGCTGCACCGCGTGCTGGCCACCAAACCGGAGAAGGTCTACCGCGCGTTCCTCGATGCGGACGCATGGGCGAGGTGGCTGCCACCCAATGGCTTTACGGCCAAGGTCCACCACGTCGATGCGAAGGTGGGCGGCACGTACAGGATGTCGTTCACGAACTTCACGACGGGAAACAGCCATGCGTTCGGCGGCGAATACCTGGAACTCGAACCATCGAAGCGCCTCCGCTACACCAGCGTCTTCGACGATCCGAACCTGCCCGGCGAGATGCGCGTGACCGTGGACTTGAAACCCGTATCAGTCGGCACGGAATTGTCGATCGAGCAGTCGGGCATTCCGTCCGTCATTCCCGTCGAGGCCTGCTATCTCGGATGGCAGCAATCGCTCGTCCATCTTGCCAACCTGGTCGAGCCGGACATTCCGAATTGAGAAAACACACGGCTGATCCGTCAGTGCATAAGGAGTATCACCATGAGCTACACCGATGTCTTCGTCGTCCCTGTTCCGAAGTCGAACATCGCCGCCTATCGCAAGCACACCGAGCAGTTCGTGCAAATCTGGCGCGATCACGGCGCGCTATCGTACGTCGGGGTCGAGGCTGACGACGCGCCGGCCGGAAAGGTCACCTCGTTTCCGCAAAGCGTCGCGTTGAAGGAGGGCGAGACGGTTATCGTCAGCATCGTCACGTACCGCTCGCGGGCGCATCGTGACGAGGTCCATGCCAAAACAATGAAGGACCCGCGCGTCGCCGGCATGAAACCTGAGACCATGCCATTCGATGGCAAGCGCATGTTTCTCGGCGGCTTCAAACCGTTCCTCGGAGGCGCAGCCGAGAGCGGCGGCTCGGCGACCATCCAGCCCTATCTCTTCTTCCGCGGCCGCTGTGAGGAGGCAATCAACTACTACAAGGACAAGATCGGCGCCGAAGTCCTCATGATGATGCGCTTCAAGGACAATCCCGACAACCCCGGCCCCGACAAGGTATCGCCTGTGCACGACGACAAGATCATGCACGCGAGCCTGCGCATCGCCGGCGCGGCAATCATGCTGTCCGACGGCATGCGATCCGGTCCGCTCGACTTCCAGTGCATGTCGCTGTCGCTGGCGGTCAAAAGCGAAGCCGAGGCCGATCGCTTGTTCAACGCGCTGGCGGCCGACGGTACCGTCCAGATGCCGATGGCCAAGACCTTCTTTGCACAGCGCTTCGGCGCCGTTGCAGACAAGTTCGGCGTATCGTGGATGATCATCGTGGAGCCGAGCGCCTGAGCTCGGCGCCTCTTTTCTTTGATGACTCCCATCCGTGCGTTTTGCGCGTATCATGCGGCGGCGCGCACGCACGGAACACGGGAGGATCGCCATGCCCTTTTATGAGAACGGCCCTGTTCGCATCCACTACGAAGAAGCCGGCTCCGGCTTTCCTCTGCTGCTGATCTCCGGTGGCGGATTGAATTCCTCCATCATCAATCTCAAGGAGGCGTCACCCTTCAACCCGATCGAGGAGTTCAAGGGCCGCTACCGCTGCATCGCGATGGACCTGCGGAACTCGAACAGGGGCAGCTCCACCGGTCCGCTCGACGCGGAGCGCACCTGGGACGCGCACGCCGATGACCAGCTCGGGCTCATGGATCACCTGGGCATCGACAAGTTCATGGTCCTCGGCTTCTGCATCGGTGGTCCCTTCATCTGGAACCTGATCAAGCGGGCGCCGAACCGCATCGTCGCAGGCGTCCTCGCGCAGCCGAGCGGATCGCGCCCGGAGATGCGCGATCTCTTCTACGACAACAATTCCAAGGGCTGGGGGCCGGCACTGATCGCGCGCCGACCGGAGATCACGACGGCGCAGGTCGATGCGTACCTGACAAGAATGTACCGCACCAACCCCGACTTCGTCTTCACGGTCACCCGCGATTTCGTGCGCACGTGCAAGACGCCGGTGCTGATCCTGCCGGACGATGTCCCGTCCCATCCTTATGCCGTCGCCATGGAGGCGGCGATGCTGGCACCCAACGCGCAGGTCAGCCTCTACCCCTGGAAGGAGAAGCCCGAGCAGGTCCCGCTGGCGGTGCGCCACGTGCGGATGTTCCTCGACGCGAACCGGCCGGCCGCGACCTGATCCGCCGGCAAGCCGACGGCATCAGCTCATCCGACCGCTCAGCGGCGCGGTGCCAGATGCCGTGCACCCGGCGCCGCCTTGTGCTGCACCGCGCGCAGGATCGTGGCGTTCATCAGGTATGCGCTCATGAGCGCGATGATTTCCATCAGGCCCTTTTCGCCAAAGCGCTTGTGCACCGCGTTGAAGGCTTCGTCGCTGACCGCCGGCGACTCCAGCAGCTCGCGACCGAAGCGGATGATCATGGCTTCATCGGCAGTGAGCCCGTCGAGCGGGCCATAGGTGTCGATGATATCGATGGCTTCCGCGCGCGTGCCCGCGGCAAGGCCGAGCTTCACGTGGGCATCCCAGATGTAGTCGGCGTTGGCCGCCCGGACCGCAGTGCAGATCGCAAGTTCCGATTCCGCCTGGGTCAGCGACGTGTGATTGCGCAGGTGATCGAGAAGGTCCGACAGCCGCACGCCCGCCTGCCCGGCATAGGACAGATAGCTGCTCGGCGGCGGTGAGCTCTTCCTCGTCCCGATGATGTGGCGCATGGCGGCGCGGGTCTCGTCGCTGAAGGCATCGGTGTCGGCAGGAAACGGCAATCGCGGCATCGTGAGGCTCCTTTGGCTGGCGACAACGGAATGGGCCGGGTATGCTCGCTCAGGAAGCAGCGTCGGCGCAACAAGGATATCAGCGACATGAACGTATCGGGAAAGAAGGCACTCGTCATCGGCGGCACATCGGGCATCGGGCTTGCCGCGTCGAAGCAGCTCGCTGCATTGGGCGCGACGGTCGTCGCCGTGAGCCGAAGCCCGGACCGCGCGGGCGAGGTGCCCAAAGGCATCACGCTCAAGGCCTGCGATGTCCTCGATCGCGACGCGCTCGGCGCGCTGTTCAAGGCGCACGCGCCGTTCGACATCCTGGTCGGCGCAGCAACCGGCGGCACGCGCGCGCGCGGCACGTTCATCGACATGGACATCGACGGATACAAGGCCTCGTTCGCCAAACTCTGGGGCTATGCCAACATTCTGCAGCTCGGCGTGCCGCACATGAGCGCGGACGGCACGATCGTGCTCGTCAGCGGATCGCCGGCGCGCAAGTCGAGGCCTGGGCAGGTGGCGATCGCGTCCGTCGGCGGCGCCGTCGAGGCTTTGGTCAGGGCCGTCGCGCCGGAGATCGTGCCGCGCCGACTGAACGTGGTGGCGCCCGGCTCGATCGATACGCCGATGTCCTCGCTCACGGGCGCAGAGCGCGAAGAATCCTACCGCAAGCAAACCGCCAAGAACCTGATCCCGCGCGCCGGCACCGCCGATGAAGTGGCGCAGGGCATCCTGTTCGTCATCCAGAACGACTTCGTCACGGGAACGACCGTCGATGTCGATGGCGGCTTGATGTTGTCGTGAGCGCGACTGAGCTTGCCGGCCGCATCTGCCTCGTGACGGGAGCGTCACGGGGCATCGGTCGCGCGATAGCACTCGCCTTGGCCGGCGCCGGCTGCGACGTCGCCAT
The DNA here is from genome assembly GCA_963775035.1 of uncultured Alphaproteobacteria bacterium. GTDB lineage: Bacteria > Pseudomonadota > Alphaproteobacteria > Rhizobiales > Hyphomicrobiaceae. The sequence continues at coordinate 234,905 of CAVZHG010000018.1, forward strand.
CAACTGCCGCTCGCGCATGGAAGATGCGAAGCGTGTCGCCGCGGACGTCGTGGCGTTGGGGCGCCGCGCGATGGTGGTTCAGGCCGATGTCTCGCGAACGCCTGCTGTTGCCGGGATGGTTGCAGCAATCAACCGTGAGCTGGGGCCCATCGATATTCTGATCAACAACGCCGGCGTCGCCTTGCACCGCGGCCTCGATGATCTCACCGAAGCGGATTTCGACGAAACCATTGCCGTCAATCTGAAGTCGGCATTCCTGTGCACGCAGGCAGTTCTTCCGCACATGCGCGCCCTGCAATGGGGCCGCATCGTCAATATCTCATCAGGCGCCGCGAGAAGCGCGGGCGGCATCGGGCTGCACTACAATGCCTCCAAGGCCGGAATGGAGGGGCTGACACGCGGCTATGCGGCTCGACTCGCCAAGGAAGGCATCACGGTCAACGCCGTCGCCCCGTCATTGATCGAGACCGACATGATCCCGGCAACCGCGGTCAATGCCGGCGCCCGCATCCCCATGGGGCGGCTGGGCCGACCCGACGAGGTCGCGCAGGCGACGCTGATGGTGCTCGGCAACGCCTACATGACCGGCCAGACGATCCACCTCAGCGGCGGCATGAGCTTTGATTGAGTCAACCGAGGGTGTGCTGGCTATGCGAGGCGGGATTTGAGACAAGGCTCGGCGAGGACAACAATGTTGGAAGTATCGATCTATTCGACAATCGCAGCGCTCGCCGGCGTACTCGGCATGATCGCAGGTCGCGTATTCGCCATCGAAGGCGGCAGGGGGCTCTCATCGATACTTGCCGCCGCGTACGTGGGAGCGGGCGTCGGCTTGATCGCCTCCGTTCTGATTGGCCCTCTGCTCACTCTAGTCGTGCAATTTCTCAGTGCGGGATCCACCACCTGGTTTAACGCTCTGGACGTCGCCGGCACTTCCTTGTTCTGGGGTACCCTTGCGGGCGCGACAGGCGGATTGGCGATCGGCATCGTGATTGCGCTGCTGCCTTCAAGATGGTTCCAGAATTCGCCTGGCCAAGCCGGCAAAAGCTAAGCCGCCGCGTCACGCAACGGGGCGCAACTGATCGCATCCGTCGCCGGGCGGGCGAGGCAACCGAGTTCCCGCGGGAAACTGTCGAAGCGCCGTCAAAGGGACAGTCGCTGATTGGCGGATATCTTCGTGGTCACCTCAAGTCGAGAACCACGCGCAAGAGACGTGCGTCGTCAGGGTCGCCCTCGACGGTAAATCCGAGCTCCGTACACATCCGCAGCATGGTGCTGTTCTCGGCGAGGACCGCGCCATGGATCTCCTTGAGACCCTCGGCCTTCGCGTAGTCGATCAGGTGCTGCATCAGTCGCCAGCCGAGCCCACGGCCCTTAAGGTCGGACCGTACGAGAATGGCGTACTCGCCGCGCGTGTAATCGGGATCGGCAACGAGGCGCACGACACCGAGCAACCTGCCCTTAGCCTCTTGCTATCGCCACGAATGCCATCTCGCGGGCATAGTCGATCTGCGTCAGTCGGGCGACCGCATCCGGGGTGAAGTTCACACCCGCGCCGAAAAACCGCAGCCGCCGGTCGCCGATTGATGACCGCGGCAAAGAAGTCATCGTAGAGCGGCTGCATCCTCGGGGCGGATCGGGCGGATGCGCACAGCGCCCACGGAATCCAGCGTCGTGTCGACCTCCCACTGCGAGGGATAGGGCCTGATCGCCATGGGCACGCGCGGCTCGTGGGTGGCGTCGGCAACTTTCACGCGGGCATCGAGCGCGATCACGCCCTTGTCGTCGGCGAGCAGCGGATTGATGTCGATCTCGCGGATCTCGGGATGGCGTGCCGCCAGATAGCTCAGCCGCACAAGGCTTCGGCGATGCGGTCGAGATCGGCGGCGGGGCGGTCGCGATAGCCCTGCAGCAGGCGCCAGATGCGGGTCTGCCGCATCATGTCGCGCGCGAGATTGAGGTCGAGCGGGGGCAGCGCGTGCGCGGTGTCGCGCAGCACTTCGACGGCCGTTCCGCCGGCACCGAACATCATCAGCGGCCCGAAGGTCGGATCGACCGACATGCCAAGGATCAGCTCGTGCGCGCGCGGGCGGCGGATCATCGGCTGTACAGTGAAGCCCTTGATCCGCGCATCGGGCATGAGCTGTTCGATGCGTTCGCAGCATGTCGGTCGGCGGCGCGTTCGCGCTTCCTCGGCGATGCTCCAGTCCCAGGCGGACACCGCCGACATCGGACTTGTGCGAGATATCGTCGGAAAGGACTCTTGATGACGCAGGCGCCATGCTCGGCGATGATGCCCTCGGCAAGCTGCCCGACCTCCGCTAGGCGTGGCCGCGATGACGGTTCGCACCACCGGAATGCCGTAGGCGGCGAGCAGATGCTTGGCCTCCACTTCCGACAGGATCGTACGATCGGCATCGAGTGAGCCGCGAATGGTGGCGCTGGCCATGTCGCTGTCGAACGCGAACTCGGGAAGCGACGGCGGCGTGCGCATCAGCTCTTCCTGCGCACGAGCGTAGCTGACGAGCTGCATGAATCCGTCGATGCCCTCGGCCGGCGTCGCGAAGCTCGCAATTTTCTTGGCCGCGAACAGCTTGCGCGCGTCGCGGCTCGCGCGCATCGCCGAGCCAGGTGGCGAGGACCGGCTTCGCTGGCGCGCCATTGGCTCGTCGCTCGGCCACGACGTCGACGATCTGCGCGGCGATATCGGTGCTCGATGCCAGCGCGGTGGGGCAGTTCATGACCAGGATCGCGTCGGCCTCCTCCGAGCTCGAGCACGATCTCGAGCGCGCGGGCGTATCTCGCGGCGTCGGCATCGCCGATGATGTCGATCGGGTTGCCGTGCGACCATGTCGGCGGCAGGACGGCGTCGAGCGCCGCGCGGGTCTTCTCGGAGAGAACAGCGAGCGTGCCGCCGAGATCGCCGAGCCGGTCGGCCGCCAGCACGCCGGCGCCGCCGCCGTTGGTCAGGATGGCGAGCCGGTCGCCGGCAATCCGCGGATGGCGCGCGAGCATCTCGGCGGCGTTGAAGAGATCGTCCAGCTCGCGCACGCGCAGCAGGCCCGCGCGCCGGAAGGCGGCGTCATAGGCCGCATCGGCGCCGGCCAGCGCGCCGGTATGCGACAGCGCCGCCTTGGCGCCGGTCGCGCTGCGCCCGGTCTTGACGACGATGACAGGTTTGGATCGGGCGGCGCGCCGCGCCGCCGACATGAACTTCGGCGCGTGCGTGACCGATTCCATGTAGAGCAGGATGGCGCGGCAGGACGCATCGGCGGCCAGATAGTCGAGCAGGTCGCCGAAATCGGCGTCGGCCATGTCGCCGAGCGAGACGACGTGCGAGAAGCCGATGTTGCGGCCGCGTGCCCAGTCGATGATGCCGGTGATCAGCGCGCCCGATTGCGAGAGGAAGGCGATGTCGCCGGCGAGCGGCTGCGGATGCAGAAGCTGGCGTTGAGCCCGATGCGCGGCAGCATGAGGCCGACGCAGTTGGGGCCCTGGATGCGCAGCGTGTAAGGGTCGCGAGGCGTCGAGCATCGCCTGCTTGAGGTCGCCGCGGATGCCGGCGGTGATGACGACGGCGGCGCGCGTTCCTTTCGCGCCGAGATCGCCGATGAGCTGCGGGACGGTCTGCGGCGGCGTGACGATGACGGCGAGATCGGGCGCCGCCGGCAGCGCGGCGATCGAAGGGTGGCATTCGTGACCGGCGATCGTGCGGTGCTTCGGGTTGACGAGCCAGATCGGCCCCGAGAAACCGCCGCTCAGCAGATTCTGCGCGGTGATCAGGCCGACGCTTCCGGGCCTCGTGCTGGCGCCGATCAGGGCGACGGAGCGCGGCTTGAGCAGAGCGTCGAAGTTGCGAATGGTCATGGCGCCTCACTGGCTCCAGGCCAAGCTGCGATGCTGCGAGGTGCAGCGTCTCAGCGGCCGCGCCGCCGGCATCGATGACGCGCCACGCAGGCGACATCTCGTCCAACCTCATACTGCAACTGTGTGTCGACGACGTCCGGCGTCGCATCGGATGCATCGTTCCGCCGCGCGCCGACGCGCGCGACGAGCGTATCGCGATCCGCCGTCAGCCAGACGCCATCGAACGCGCACGCCGAGTGCCTGCGCGACGGCCTCGATGCTCGCGGCGTTCTTGCTCGCTCGCGTAGACGGCATCGACGACGACCGGATAGCCCGCCGCGAGCGCGATGCGCGCCTTCTGCTTCGAGTACGTCATAGACGCGCGCGCTGCTTTCCTTCGTGTAGGAACTCGCCGGCAGCCGTTCCAGTTCGCCGACACCGGCGGCGGCTTTGCGCTCGAGATCGCTTCTGAAGTGGATGGCGCCAGCGGCGCTGCCGATCGACGGCGCGAGTGCTGCGGCAAGCGTCGTCTTCCCCGTGCCCGAAAGACCACCAATGGCGATCAGCCGCGCGGCGGGACGCGTGACATAGCTCAGCGCCGCTGCTGAGATAGGCGCCGCGCACGGTCGAGATCGCGTCTCGGCGGCCTCAGCATCCTCCTGGTGCGCCCGATCGACCGTCACCATCGCGCGAATGGCGGCACGAAGGCCCAGGAACAGGGGCAGCGCCGCGAGCCCCTCGAGATCGCGCGTGTCGCCGCTGCGCCAGAGATAGCGGTTCAAGACGATATTGGCGGCGCGCCTTTGCCCATGCCGGTCGAGATCCATCAGCAGGAAGGCGAGGTCGTAGAGCGTATCGATGGTTGCCATCGCGTCGTCGAACTCGATGGCGTCATAGAGCATCGGCCGGCCCTGCCAGACCACGATGTTGGCGAGATGCAGATCGCCATGGCAGCGGCGCACGAAGCCGGCGCGCGCGCGCCTGTCGAGCAGGCTTGCGGTTTTGTCGACTTCGGCGTTCAGACCGCTCGGTGAGCCGCGCCACATCGCTGCGGTCGAGCGCGTCGCATGTAGCCGAGTGAGGCGCAGACGGAGCGCACGAGCGTGCGGATGCGATGCGCTGCCAGATGACGTCGGGCTGCGCTCGGCGCCCGCGTGCGAAGTCATAGACGACATCGGCCAGGCTTTTCGCGAGGTCGTCCGGTATCGGGCCCGTTCAGTCGCAATGGAGCTGAGCAGCGCCGATTGCTCGAAACGCCGCATGTGAACGGCCCATTCGACGACTCGCCGTCGCCCGCGAACGCGAGGACGCCGCCGGTGGACCGCGTTATCGGCACGCAACCGAGGTACAGGTCGGCGGAGAACCGGCGGTTGATCGCGACTTCGCGCTCGCAGGCGGCGCGCCGCTTCTCGAGCGTCGAAAAATCCATGTAGGGAAAGCGGACTGCGCGCTTGATCTTCCAGGCCTCGGAGCCGGACAGGAACACCAGATTCCCATGCGTTTCCACGCGTTCGACACGGTCCGACCCGGCATGGGACGCGGGATCCGACAGGAAGCCGATGACCTCCGCCTGATCTGCGGCCGGTATCTCAGCCTGACCGCTCCAAAGGCGCCTCCGCATCAGTGACGATAGTTGCCCGCTTCCATTTATCCCCGCCGGCCGATCACGCCGTTGACCTTCGTCAATGGCCGGCGCTCTCGATCGCTACATCGTATTCTACGAAGTCGTATACTCAGCTTTCTGACAATTGATCAGGAAAAGGAACATTCTAGTCGAATGGACGCACAACCCGGCGCTCGAAACGGGGCAAACTCACCTTCTCGCCAACCTCATCACGCCCGCGACGCAACTAGAATGGACGATCGGACTGCCGAGCGGATCAGCATGGCTCTCAGCGCGCTGACACTGATCGGCATCGTGGCAGGCTTTTGCGCACCGCTCATCGGGGCGGATAGGCTTGGCGAGTTCGGGTTTGGGCTTGTCTTTATCGCTGGCGGGCTTCCGGCGGGCTGGCGCGCTATAGCCGAGCTCTTGCGCGAGCGCACGATCGATATCGATCTGTTGATGATCATCGCGGCACTGGCTGCGGCCGCGGTGGGGGCTCCGGCTGAAGGCGCAGTGCTGCTGTTCCTGTTCAGCCTTTCCACGACACTCGAAACTCTCGCCATGGGGCGCGCGCGGCGCGAGGTTGAGGCGCTCATGGCGCTTCGGCCTGCAACCGCGTTGCGAAAGACCGCCGCCGGAGAGATCGAGGAAGTTGATATCCCGCAGCTCGCTGTCGGCGACGTTTTGGTGGTGCGTCCAGGCGCGCAGATCCCCGTCGACGGCATCATCCTCAATGGTGACGGACATCTCGATAAGTCGACGGTGACGGGAAAGTCGATGCCTGTTCGCAAGGCTACAGGTGCGAAAGTCTTCGAGGCCACGGTCAATCATAGTTCCGTCCTTGAGATGCGCGTCACCGCCACGGCGAGCGACAGCACCGTGGCGCGTATGATCCGGCTGGTCACGGAGGCCCATGCCGCCCGCGCTCCATCGGAGCGCTTCAGTGCGTGGTTTGGCCAGAGATACACTGTCGCCGTTCTCGCAGGCTCCGCCTTGATCCTGGCCACGTTGTTGTGGCTCGGTCGCGACTGGGAGGATGCGCTCTACCGGGCAGCAGTGGTCCTCGTCGCTGCGAGCCCATGTGCCATCGTCATAAGCGTGCCGGCCGCCATACTTTCGGCGTTGTCGGCTGCGGCGCGTGGCGGTGTCCTCTTCAAGGGAGGTGCTGCGCTCGAGACATTTGGCGCGGTAACGCAGTTCGCCTTTGACAAGACCGGCACACTGACCACGGGAGTTGCCGAGGTCATGGCTGTTGTGTCGCCGGGTATGTCCGAGAGCGACTTCCTTGGACTTCTAGCGGGCCTCGAGGCGCACTCCGAGCACAGCATTGCGGCCGCCATTCGCCGAGCCGCTGAGAAGCGAGGATTGGCTCTCGCATCGGTATCAGATGTTGTAGCCCATCCCAGTGAAGGCATTACCGGTGTGGATGCGACGGGTGCGGTCTGGGCCGGCAATCCTCGCATGGCGGCGCGTATGGGGGCCAACACTACTGATCCAGCGTTTCGGGGGCTTGTCCACGAGGCCCAGACAGTCATTTGGCTAGGGCGCGGGCCTCATCTCCTGGGTGCGGTCGCAGTGGCAGATGGCCTGCGCCCGACATCGCCGACAGCCCTCGAAGCGCTGCGTAAGGGTGGGATTGCGCGCATTGCGCTTATGACGGGCGACCGCCGACCGGTCGCTGAGCGAATAGGCGCTGAACTCGGCCTCTCCCAATCCGACATCCATGCGGACCTGTTGCCCCAGGACAAGGTACGCCTCGTGGAGCAGATGTCCAAAGACGGTAAAGTAGCTTTCGTAGGCGATGGCGTGAATGACGCGGCCGCCTTGGCTCGGGCCGACGTGGGAATTGCAATGGGTGCGGCGGGGAGCGAGGTTGCGCTTCAGGCCGCTGACGTGGCGCTGCTGTCGGAGGATATGGCGCGCCTGGCCGCCGCTCACAGGCTCGCACGGCGGACAGGGCGCGTGATCCGTCAGAATCTTACGTTCGCGATCGTGGCGATGGTCGTGCTCGTATCGGGTGCACTTTTCTTTGACCTGCCATTGCCACTCGCCGTCGTGGGGCACGAGGGCGGCACTGTCCTCGTGGTGCTCAACGGTCTCCGACTGCTGTTTGATCCTATCCGCTCGGACAGCGCCTCATCGTTGCGCAGCATCGCGGACGTCCTCCCGAACAGCAGGCCAACCGATCGCTTCGCGCCAAAGAAGGCGCGAGGTGGAACAGGAACTCGTTGGCCTTATCGTTGACGCTCTCGCCGTAGTTCCGCGCGACCGCCAACTCGACTTCGGATGGGAGACCCGCTCGCGCGCCTGCTCCACTGCGAGCATAGCGCGCTCAACATGGCTGGCGGTGATCTTCATTTCCTCTATCTAGGCCGCACCCTCATTGACCTTGCGCTAAATCAATGAAGGTGAGGACTGTTGCGTGATGTCTTTCCCGTGGACGACGCTTGCCGTCGGAGCGATTGGGGACTAACCGCATGTGGTCAAGAATTTTGAGCAATGCGCTCTCTGCTGCAGCTGCTGCGACATGCATTGCTCTGCTGTCGCGTTGGGCTTTGGCTCAAACAGTCGAGCCGTCGGCCACGCGCGGACGCGAACTTGCAGTGCGACTATGCTCCAACTGCCACGTGGTCGATGGGCGAGTGACAACGGCCACACCTGCGGGAATAGGTACATTCCGGGGTATCGCAAATCGCTCTGGACAGACGGCCGAACATATCAGCAACGTCCTCATTCTGCCGCACATGCCAATGCCCGACACCCAACTGACACGTGAGGAGATTCAGGACATTCTGGCGTATCTGGAGACCTTGCGCACCAATCCAGATGGGCCGCCGCTCTCTGCGCCGGGGAGCACCAAGCCGCAATATCCGTCTAAGACGTAAGGAAGCCGTGCATAGCCTGCTCGCCTCCCCGGTTGAATGGCACAGCAGCGCCACCCGACACGTCAACGTGCAACTGCGCAAGGTGCGAGCCAAAGACGAGCATGTGTTCGGGAACTTGATCAGCGTGACAAGAGGTGTCGTTGATGCCTTCTCCATACCTGCACGCCGTCGATCGCGATGGCAAAACGGAGCTGACGGCGGCAGGATCGTGGACGGCGTCCCACGCTTCTGAGCTGGAGCGAGTGGTCGATGCCATTGGCAGCGATTCGGCGCCGACGCGCGCCGCCGAGATCAACATGCGCGGCATTGATGCGTTTGACACTTACGGCGCTTGGCTGCTTGAGCGCCTGACACGCTCGCACAAGGCGCGCGGACAAGACCTTCGGATCATAGATCTCGCGGAGCGATATCAGGGTCTGCTTGAAGAGGTACATCACGTCAACCGTGAGGTGGCCGATGCCAGACCTGACTGCAAACATCGCGGTTCGGTCGCTCGAAGTCGTGGGACGCGCCGTAGAGAATTTCGGGCGCGACCTGGTGATGTTCGTCAACATGCTGGGCGCATTGTGCTTCGCCGCGATGGCCATGCTGCTGAAGCCCAGGAGCTTCCGGCTGACGTCCGCGGTACATCACCTCGATCGCGTCGGCTGGCAAGCCGTGCCGATCATCCTGCTCATTACATTCCTGATCGGCGGCATCATCGCTCAGCAGGGTTTCTTCCACTTTCGTAAGTTCGGTGCCGACGACTACGTCGTCGACATGGTCGGTATTCTGGTCCTGCGCGAACTCGGCGTGCTGATCGTGGCGATCATGGTGGCTGGCCGTTCGGGCAGCTCCTACACCGCCGAGATCGGCTCCATGAAAATGCGCGAGGAGATCGACGCCCTCCGCACAATGGGCCTCGATCCCGTGAGGATTCTCCTGCTGCCGCGTGTCGTCGCGCTGGTGATCGCCCTGCCCCTGTTGACGTTCCTCGGATCCATGGCCGCGCTCTATGGCGGCGGTGTCGTCGCTTGGCTCTACGGCGGAATGAACCCGGAGATTTTCGTCGCGCGTCTCAAGGAGGCGATCTCGCTCACTCACTTCAAGGTCGGCATGATCAAGGCGCCGTTCATGGCGCTGGCGATCGGCGTCGTCGCGTGCTCGGAGGGCCTCAAGGTGAAGGGCAGCGCCGAGTCGCTCGGGCTGCAGACCACGGCCTCGGTGGTCAAATCGATCTTCCTGGTGATCGTGCTCGACGGGCTGTTCGCCATATTCTTCGCCTCCATCGGGATGTGATGGCGATGAATGATGCCGAACGAGGAAACCTGCCATCCGCGTGCGCGACCTCGTGGTCGGCTTCGGCGACCGCGTCGTGCTCGACCATCTTGTCCCTCGACGTCCGCCGCGGAGAGATCCTGGGCTTCGTCGGCGGCTCGGGAAGTGGCAAGTCGGTGCTGATGCGCACCATCATCGGCCTGTTGCCGAAGCGTCAGGGCACGATCGAGGTGCTCGGCGTCGATCTCGGCCGTGCAAACGACGAAGCAGTGGCGCGCTCTCGAACGCCGATGGGGCGTGCTGTTCCAGCATGGCGCGCTCTTCTCGTCGCTGACGGCGCTGCAGAACGTGCAGGTTCCCATGCGCGAGCATCTGGCGCTGTCCGAGCGTCTGATGCGCGAGGTCGCGCTCGCCAAGCTGGAGATGGTAGGGCTCAACGCGCGCGACGGCGACAAGCTGCCTGCGGAGCTGTCGGGCGGCATGACCAAGCGCGTGGCGCTTGCTCGTGCACTGGCTCTCGATCCGGAGCTCGTCTTTCTGGACGAGCCGACCTCGGGGCTGGACCCGATCGCCGCCGGCGATTTCGACGAACTGATTCGCACCTTGCAGCAGACGCTCGGGCTCACCGTGTTCATGGTCACGCATGACTTGGAGAGCCTCAATACGGTTTGTGACCGCATTGCCGCACTCGCCGACGGCAAGGTAATTGCCGTCGGCCCGATATCGGAGATGCATCGATCGCCACACCCGTGGATGAAAGCGTATTTCCAGGGAAAGCGTGGCAGCAAATTGTCCCGTGACCTCTCGGCAATGGAAAGCTGAACGATGGAAGTTCGCGCACGCTACGTCCAGATGGGCATCTTCACGCTGGCCGTGCTGGCTCTCGGTTTCGGCTTCGTCTACTGGCTCAACAATGCTAGCGGCTTCGGCAATCGTGCCTCATATCGCGTGCAATTTGATGGTCCTGTGGCCGGGCTATTGCAAGGATCGGCCGTACTCTTCAACGGCATCCGCGTCGGCGAGGTGACGGCACTCGGTCTCGATCCGTCCAAACCACGTCAGGTTCGTGCCACCATTGCCGTCGATAGAGACACCCCGGTGCGCAAGGATACGGAAGTCAGCATCGACTTCCAGGGGCTGACGGGCTCGCCTGTCGTGACCTTGACCGGCGGAAGTTCGCCGGAGGTACTCATCAGCGCAAAAGGCGAGGCGCCTATCCTCACGGCACGCATGGATGCCGGCCAGACCATGTCGCAATCCGCCCGCAACGTGTTGCACCGCCTGGATGGGATCTTGGCCGAGAACGCGCAGCCACTGCGTAGTCTTCTGGCCAATATCGATACGTTCGCTGGGGCGCTGGCGCGGAACTCCGACAAGGTAGACGGCATCCTGGCTGGCCTCGAGCGGATGACGGGTGGCGCAACCGCCAAGGCGCGATCCAACATCTTCAATCTTCGACCACTCGGCATCGCGGAAAGTAAGGAGCGAGCGCCCGGCGTGCAGATTATCGTTCCCGAACCTTCTGCACTCATGAGTCTCGACACTGAAAAGATCGCCATCGTATCGGCCGACGGGTCGCTTTCCGCGCTGACGGATGGACAGTGGAGTGATGCTGTAGTGCGCATCGTGCAGACCGCCATCGTCCGCGGTCTCGAGGACAGCAAGGCATTTGCAGGTGTGAGCCGGCCGCTGGAGGAGCTAACCGCTGACTTCCGGCTGGCAATCGATGTGCGCAAATTCCAGATCGGCGCCGGCGGGGTTTCCGAAGTTGAACTCGGCGGGAAAATCATCGATAGCAGGGGCCGCATCGTTGCGGCTGAGGTGTTCCGATCTTCGGCTCCGGTCGCCGCGGCCGATGCTGCTGCCGCAGTCGCCGGTTTCGATCAGGCGATGGGCAAGGCAGGACCGGAACTCATCGCATGGGTCGCGCGCGTGATCTCCAGTCAAGCGGTCCCGAAACCAGCCGCAACGAAGAAGGATAAGGAGGTGATCCAATGATTCGTCACACATACATTTCGTGGTCTCGGCGGCGCCGCTAGAAGTTGCGAAATGGCTGGTGGCGTATTGATAGGCCGCATCGTCTCCGCCGCGCCTGGAGTCATCGACAGATCAGCACCGGCACCATGCTGTGGGTGAGCACGCTTACGGCTGCGCTACCTAAGCAAAACTGGAGCACATGATGGCGAAGCGCACGCTAAGCGAGGAGGAAATGCATCGATTGGCGGAGGATCGTCGCCTCAAGGAGATCGCTGCGCATCCCAACAAAATGATATCGGTTCACGTCGAGCTTGAGACGGATGACAATGGCGACGCCATAATTTCCGTATGGTTCGTCGGCGAACGCAGATCAAGGCCATGTAGGCGATGAGGGCATCTAACTCTTCGACTTCGCCGCGCGCTTGACGTCAGCGGCAAAGATATACCCCACGCCGCGGACGGTCTTGATCAGCGACGGATGATCTGGGTCATGCTCGATTTTCTTGCGCAGCCGCGCCACGAGATTGTCGATCGAGCGATCGAGCGGCGACCAATCATGTCCCTTCAGCAGATCCATGATGTCGTCGCGGGACAGCGCGCGGTGTGGCCTCGTGACGAATGCTTCCAGCAGATTGAACTCGCTGGTCGTCAGGTCTTGGTGCGTGCCGCCATCGCGCGTCAGGGTGCGACGACCGAGGTCGAACGTCAATCCATCGAACATGTAGCGCTGGCCGGAGGGTGCCGCGGGCGCTTCGCTCGGAGACGACCGCCGCAGGACCGCCCGAACACGCGCCAGCAACTCGCGCAGTTCGAATGGCTTGGCAAGATAGTCATCGGCGCCCAGTTCGAGGCCGACAATCCGGTCGACAGCGTCGCCCTTGCCCGTGAGCATGATGATCGGCGTATTCCAGTCCTTGCGGATCTCGCGCGCCAGATCGAGACCGTTCTCCCGGCCGAGAGTGAGATCCAACGTGATCAGCGTGACGGCATGGCGCTCCAGCGCGGCGCGGAGCCCGGCGCCGTCTCCCGCCTCGGAAACAGCGAACCCCTCCCCTTCGAAGCAGCGCCGAAGCAATGTCCGAACCTTGGGATCGTCGTCAACAACTAGAATGTGTGTGCCGGTCATCGATCGGCGCCCGAGAGAACCTTTTGCATTTTGCGAACAATTCTATTTGCGCATGTTTCGGATAACACTATCAAGATGAAAGTACATCCGTTCCGGAGCCTTTCATGTCGCAGAGCCCCGGCTCTTCCCATCGCAGGCGGCACAGGCAGCCAAGCTGCATGGCATTCTCAAGTCCGCCGTTGCTGCGATCATCACGATCGACAGCCTCGGCATCATCGAGGGCGTCAATCCGGCGACCGAGCGGTTGTTTGGATATGAAGCGGCCGATCTCGAAGGTCAGAACGTCAAGATCCTGATGCCCGAGCCGTATCGGGCTGAACATGACGGCTATCTCGCAAACTACGCCGGCACTGGCGTGAAGAAGATCATCGGCATCGGTCGCGAAGTCACCGGCCGGCGCAAGGACGGAACCACATTTCCATTGCATCTGGCGGTGAGCGAGTTCGAGGCCGACGGTCGGCGCTATTTCACCGGCATGATCCAGGATATCAGTGATCGCAAGCATGTCGAAGAGGCCCTGCGCGAGAGTGAACGCCGCTTCGCCCAAGCCCAGAAGATGGAGGCCGTCGGCCAGCTCACCGGCGGCATCGCGCACGACTTCAACAACCTGCTGCTGGTCATCTCCGGCAATCTGGAGCTCCTTGAGCCTCACCTGACGCGTGATGCCTCGCGCGACCTTCTCAAGGACGCACAGGATGCCGCGGCGCTTGGGTCCAAGCTGACCGACCAGCTCCTGACTTTTGCGCGTCGCCGCCATCTCGATCCGCAGGTCATTCATCTCAACGATCTCGTTGTTGGCATCACTGACATGCTGCGGCGAACGCTCGGCCAGCACATTTCACTGTCGACCTCGCTGGCGCGTGAGATCTGGCCGACGCGCGCCGATCCTGGCCAGTTTCAGAGCGCTATCGTCAACATGGCAGTGAATTCGCGCGATGCCATGCCCCAAGGCGGCAAGCTGGTCGTCGAAACTCGCAACATCCTGCTCGGCCGCGATCACGCGGACTTCCAGTCAGAGCTGATGCCCGGCGAGTACGTGCAGCTATCGATCTCCGATACCGGCACAGGTATGCCTCCGGAGGTTCGCGACCGGGTGTTCGAGCCGTTTTTCACGACCAAGGAAAAGGGTCGCGGCACCGGCCTCGGCCTCGCGATGGTCTATGGCTTCGTCAAGCAGTCGGGCGGCCACGTCACGATCTACAGCGAGGGCGGTCTCGGCACGACTATCAATCTCTATCTCCCGCGCGCCGAGGCCGTCTCCGCGACGGCCGCGCCCGCCGTGCCCCGAAGTGACCTCGATCCTCAAGCCCGCGAGACAATCCTGGTTGTGGAAGATGATGCACGCGTCCGCCAGCTCACGATCCGCAGGCTCGAGCTGATCGGCTATCAGGTTCTCGAAGCCCCCGACGGGCCCACGGCGCTCGATATTCTGGGGGGCAACGATCCGATCGATCTCGTTTTCACGGACCTGATCATGCCCGGCGGGCTTTCAGGGCGCGAGGTCGCCATGAGGGCGCGCCAACTCCGGCCCGGCATCAAAGTTCTGCTGACCTCGGGATATGCCGAGGAGCTTATCCACGGCGACGAACTGCAGCGTGAGCAGCTCAAAGTCTTGCGCAAACCCTATCAGCAGGCCGATCTCGCCGCGGCCTTGCGCGACGTGCTCGGCGGCCCGGCCGAGGACACTTGACGCGTTGATTCGGGCCGCGCCTCAGCTTGATGGCGATCAAAGCGGGCCCAGCAGAAAAGTCATATTCTGTTTGGATCAGTCGATCGTCTGCCTTTTGCCAAAGTAGACCGGCATCGCATCGCCGTTGCAAAAAGCCGACGTCGTTGACCGCGATCAATTCGGGCGCGGCGATCGCGGACGAACTATGCACGTGATGTGCTCACGTACGCTCCCAGTCGTGGATAGTCCCTTGATCGATAGCCCAAGCACGCTCCGATTTGCCGTTGCCACGTTCGATACGGGGAGCGATCTGCGCGACGCTCTGCAAAGTCTGCGGCAGGACGGCCTTCGCGACGATGCGTTTTGCTGTCTCGGTCTGGAGGAAATTCTGGCCGACGCCGCGTTGCTCGCCGTCTCGCCTGCTACGGTGCGTCGTACGCTTTGGTTTCCAAACCAGAATTCGGCCGATCAGCTGCACAACCGGCCCGCTAGCCGATCGCCTCGCGGCGCGGCTGCGTGCCGAGGCCCCGACGCTTAAGGCCGCCCTCGGCCACTGGCTGATCCCTCGACATGCGGGTGAGATCCAGGACGCCGTCGAGGAGGGCCGGATCGTGCTCTGGGTCCAACTGCTCGACAGCGAAGACGAGCCGCTCGCTTACCGCCGCCTGCTTGCGGGGAGTTCGTACTCCGTTGGCGTCCACGACCTCGTCGCCGAATAGCGCGGCCCAGGCTGCGGCGATCCTGCGTCCGTTACAAACCGTTACACTTTTACACACAGGGGATGAACCGGGACGACAGAGCTGTGGTCGATTGGCCGTATCAACCGATCTCACACGGAGCCCCATTCATGTCGACCGTGTCTCACCACCTCTTCGGCGATTGCGCACGTCCCGCTCGCTCTGCGATCGCCCTGCGCCGCCATGGCCACTTGCCCAATGGCGATTTGGAAGAGCGTTTTGCCCAGGCCCCACTGCGCCGTGTCGAGGCCAAGGAATTCCTGTTCGCCGAAGGCGATACGGTGTCCCACCTCTACCGCATCGAAACGGGCTCGATCGCGCTTTTCAAAGTGCTCAACGACGGCCGGCGCCAGATCTTGGGCTTTGCCTATGCCGGTGATCTGATCGGCCTCGGCGCGGAGCGGGAGCACGTCATGAACGCCCAGACCATCAAGCCGACGCGCGTACGCTGCCTGCCCATCGGATTGATCCGCCAGGCCGCGGCCAAGGATCCGGCGTTAGCGCTCAAGCTCTATCAAGCGATTGCCGAAGACTTGGCAGCGACGCGCGATCTCCTCCTCACCACGGGACAACGGAACGCGCTCGAGCGCGTCGCTGGCTTCCTGGTTGCATTCTCCAGGCGGAACGACCGCAATGGCGACGATCCGACGAGCATTCAGCTGCCGATGACGCGGACCGATATCGGCGATTTCCTCGGCCTGACCATCGAAACCGTTAGTCGCACCTTCACCAAGCTGAAGCTTCAGCAGCTAATCGAACTGCCGCAGTGCAGCCATGTGCAGCTCCTCGATATCGATCGACTGGAGCGCCTTGCTGAGGGTCAGGCGGGGTGCGTTTGACCTGAATCAAGGTGTGCGTCTCCGCTGGGAGTATCGCTCAGGCGACGATTGATCATTCCACCGAAACGACATGAGGCTTGGGGATGGGGGTACAGGTCAGCCAGGAGCGTGCCGCGTTTGCGGACGTGATGACCATGTTCGGCGCCGTCGTCGGGGCAGTGATCGGCCTGGCGTTGATGCTCGGATCGAACAACTCCGGCATGGCATTTCATGGCTTTCTGCTCCTGCTGGCGGGTTTGACCGCCGCAGCCGTGATCGTGCATCAGTCCCTCGGCGATAAAGCGAGCCCCAGCGACACGGATGGCTATTTTGATGGGCCGATCAAGGTCGGCGTCATCGCGGCAGTCATCTGGGGCATCGCCGGCTTTGTCGTCGGCGATATCATCGCGTGGCAGCTCGCGATCCCTCAGCTCAACCTCGACCTGCCGTGGACCAGCTTTGGCCGCTTGCGCCCGCTGCACACCTCCGCAGTGATCTTCGCGTTCGGCGGCAACGTTCTGATCGCCACGTCGCTCTATGTCGTCCAGCGCACCTGCCACGCCCGCATGCCGGGCCGCTGGGCGCCATGGTTCGTCGTCTGGGGCTACCAGCTTTTCATCGTCATTGCGGGCACCGGCTATCTCCTCGGCATCACACAAGGCAAGGAATACGCGGAGCCAGAATGGTACGCCGATCTCTGGCTGACAATCGTGTGGGTCGTATATCTGCTCGTCTTCCTGGGCACGCTGGCGCGCCGGAAGGAACCGCACATCTACGTGGCGAACTGGTTCTACCTCGCCTTCATTGTCACGATCGCGATGCTGCATCTGGTCAACAACTTCACGATCCCCGTGAGCTGGGCGAACCCGAAGAGCTATATCGTCTACTCGGGCGTGCAGGATGCGATGACGCAGTGGTGGTACGGCCATAACGCGGTCGGCTTCTTCCTCACCGCCGGCTTCCTCGGGATCATGTACTACTTCATCCCGAAGCGCGTGGAGCGCCCGGTCTACTCGTATCGCCTGTCCATCGTGCACTTCTGGACGCTCATCTTCCTCTACATCTGGGCGGGCCCGCATCACCTCCACTACACCGCGCTCCCCGACTGGGCGCAGACGCTCGGCATGACGTTCTCGATCATGCTGTGGATGCCCTCGTGGGGCGGCATGATCAACGGCCTCATGACGCTGTCGGGTGCATGGGACAAGCTGCGCACCGATCCGGTCGTGCGCCTGCTCGTCGTCTCCGTCGCCTTCTACGGCATGTCGACGTTCGAGGGCCCGGTGATGAGCATCAAGGCCGTCAACTCGCTGTCGCACTACACCGACTGGACCATCGGACACGTTCATTCAGGCGCACTCGGCTGGGTCGCGATGGTTTCGTTCGGCGCCGTCTACTGCCTCGTGCCGTGGCTGTGGAACCGTCGTGGCCTCTACTCCATGCGGCTCGTCGAGTGGCACTTCTGGATCGCGACGATCGGCATCCTTCTCTACATCACCGCGATGTGGGTGTCCGGCATCACGCAGGGTCTGATGTGGCGCGCCTACGACAAGCTCGGCTTCCTCCAGTACTCGTTCATCGAGACAGTCGAGGCGATGAAGCCCTACTACGTCATCCGCGCGATCGGCGGTCTCCTGTTCGTCATCGGCGCGTTGATCATGGCCTACAACATCTGGCGGACTGTTCGCGGCGACGAGTTGGTGGACGCCGCCGATCAGCCTCGCATTGCCGCCGCACCGGCATTGCGCATGGCCGCTGCAGAATAAGGGCGAGCGATGAAACACGAAATCTTCGAGAAAAACTCGCTGATCCTGCTGATTGGCATCCTGGTCGTGGTCTCAATCGGTGGGCTGGTGCAGATCGCCCCACTTTTCTGGGTCGAAAGCACCATCGAGAAGGTCAAGGGGATGCGCCCCTATACGCCGCTCGAGCAGGCCGGCCGCGACATCTACGTGCGCGAAGGATGCTACGGCTGTCACAGCCAGATGATCCGCACCTTGCGCGACGAGGTCGAGCGCTATGGCCACTACAGCCTCGCCGCCGAAAGCATGTACGACCATCCGTTCCAGTGGGGCTCCAAGCGCACCGGACCCGATCTCGCGCGCGTCGGCGGCCGCTACTCGGATCAGTGGCAAGCGGAGCATTTGACCAATCCGCGCGCCGTCGTACCTGAGAGCATCATGCCGGGCTATCCCTGGCTTGCGCAGAACAAGCTCGATACCGTGATGTAGCAGAAAGGCTGCGGACCCTGAGGCTCGTCGGCGTCCCATACACCGAAGAGATGATTGCTAGAGCGATGGACGATCTTTTCGCCCAGGTTACGCCCGACAGCCGCGCGGCGCGTGAGCTTCTCAAGCGCTATCCCAAGGCGAAAGTCGCGAAGTTCGACGGCAGGCCCGACACTGTGCCGACCGAGCTCGATGCGATGGTCGCCTACCTCCAGATGCTCGGAACGCTGGTCGATTTTGCCACGTTCGATGCATCCGGTCCGAACCTGCGCTGAGGGCACGCCATGAGCTACGACACCATCGCCACGATCAGTCAGGTGACATCGCTGCTGATGTTCATCGCCATGTTCATCGCGGTCGTGACCTACGCGCTGTGGCCGCGGAACGGCATGAAATTCGAGCAGGCCCAGCGGCGCGCGCTCGATCTCGATCGCAAATCGCCGGGCGCCGGAGAGCAGCCATGACATCCCGCAAGCGCGAGATCGATCAGCCGACCGGCGTCGAAACCACCGGACACGAGTGGGACGGCATCAAGGAGCTGGACAAGCCGCTGCCGCGCTGGTGGCTGCTGACGTTCTACGCCTGCATCGTGTGGGCGATTGGCTATTGGGTCGTCTATCCGACCTGGCCGACATTGAACGGATACACTCGCGGCGTCATCGGCTACAGCCAGCGCACGGTCGTGACCGAGGAACTGGCGACCGCACGCGCCGCGCAAGCCGTGTTCCGCGAAAGGATCGCCGCGACGCCCCTCGACAAGCTGAAGGGCGACGCCGACCTGCTGCGCTTCGCCATGGCCGAAGGCGCCGCATCCTTCCAGGCCAATTGCGCAGCCTGCCACGGTCGCGGGGCGCAAGGGTTTGTCGGCTATCCCAACCTCAACGACGACGAGTGGTTGTGGGGCGGCACCATCGACGAGATCCACAAAACCATCTCTTTCGGCGTCCGCTCCGATCACAAGGACGCGCGTGCGTCACAGATGCCGCGCTTCGGCCTCGACAAAATGCTCGACGATGCGCAGATCGGCGACACGGCGGAGTTTGTGCTGTCGCTCTCGGGCGCTTCGACGCGGCCGGACGCCGTCGCGCGCGGCCAGAAACTCTACGCAGACAATTGCGCGAGCTGTCATGGCCCGGCCGGCAAAGGGATGCAGGAGCAGGGCGCGCCGGATCTGACCGATGCGATCTGGCTCTACGGCAACAGCCGTCAGGCGATCGTCGAGAGCATCAGGTCGGGCCGAGGCGGCATGATGCCGGCGTGGACCAGCCGCCTCGATCCCGTGACGCTGAAGTCGTTGGCCGTCTATGTGCACAGCCTCGGCGGCGGAAAATAGGCCGCGGCAGGAGCGCGCCATGTGCGGGTGTGGATGCTGTCTGGCGTTGATCGTAGCGGCCGAAGCCGCGACGGCATCGGCCAACACACAAACGCCGGAGCACGTCGTTGTTGCAAAATCACAAACGGAACGGGCTGCGATCAAGACCTTGCTTACGCGATGGCTGAGGCGCGCTACAACCGCCGGGCTCAATAGTGGCGCGAGCGTCAGGATCGAACGATGACGACGATCCTCGACCGACGAGATGATCCGGCATCTCGCCCGCAAGTTGCGCGTGCGACGTCCGATGTGGAGACGCACGACGTCGCGGCGGTAAATCGCGCCGCCGATCGCCAGCTCTATGCGTCCCGCCAGAAAGTCTATCCCAAGCTGGCGCACGGCCGCTTCCGCACAATCAAGTGGGTGGTGATGGCGGTGACGCTCGGCATCTACTACGCACTGCCGTGGCTGCGCTGGCACCGTGGTCCGGATCTCCCCGATCAGGCCGTGCTGCTCGACATGGCCAACAACCGCTTCTTCTTTTTCTTCCTCGAGATCTGGCCGCAGGAGTTCTATTTCGTCACCGGGCTCCTCGTCCTGGGAGCACTGGCGCTGTTCCTGGTGACGTCGGCGGCGGGGCGCGTCTGGTGCGGTTACA
Source organism: uncultured Alphaproteobacteria bacterium (assembly GCA_963775035.1). Lineage (GTDB taxonomy): Bacteria > Pseudomonadota > Alphaproteobacteria > Rhizobiales > Hyphomicrobiaceae. The sequence goes on from CAVZHG010000018.1 coordinate 255,024, forward strand.
CCTGCCCGCAGACGGTGTGGACCGACCTCATGGTCGTGGTCGAGCGCTTCTGGCAGGGCGACCGTAACGCCCGCATTGCACTCGACAAGCGACCATGGGGGCCGGTCAAGCTCTTCAAGAAGGGTATGACGCATCTGTCGTGGCTCGCGATCGGGCTGCTGACGGGCGGCGCCTTCGTGTTCTATTTCCGCGATGCGCCGACGCTGGCCCAGGAGCTGCTGACCGGATCGGCGCCGGCCATCGCCTATCTCTTCCTCGGCATCTTCACGCTCACAACCTACCTGCTCGGCGGCATCGCACGCGAGCAGGTCTGCATTTACATGTGCCCATGGCCGCGCATCCAGGGCGCCATGGTCGATCACGAGACGCTGCTTGTCAGCTATCGCAGCATTCGCGGCGAACCGCGCGGCTCCCACAAGAAGGGGGAATCCTGGGAAGGGCGCGGCGACTGCATCGACTGCAATGCCTGCGTCGCCGTTTGCCCGACCGGGATCGACATCCGTGATGGCTCGCAACTCGAGTGCATCCAGTGCGCGTTGTGCATCGACGCGTGCAACGACATTATGGGCAAGATCGGCCGCCCCAGGAACCTGATCGCCTACGATACGATTGCCGGCCAGGAGGCCGCCGCCAAGGGTGAGACGGCGCCGCTGCGGCTCATCCGGACGCGAACGCTGCTCTATGCCGGACTGATCTGTATCGTGTCCGCGATTATGCTCGTCGCGCTCGTCAACCGCACCACGCTCGAAATCAATGTGCTGCACGATCGCAATCCGCCATTCGTGCGCCTGTCCGATGGCGGCGTGCGCAACGGATACACGATCAAGATCCTCAACAAGTTGCATCAGCCGCGCGAATTCACGCTCGCGATCGATGGGTTGCCCGGCGCACGTCTCGCGATCGTCGGGCTCGAGCCCGACGCCGCGATCCGCGTCAGGACCGACGACGTGCGCGAGCTGAAGGCGTTCGTCACCCTGCCGCACGCCGAGGTCGCTCGTCGCGATGGACGTGCGGTTCCGTTCTCGATTGTCGTGAGAGATTCAGCATCGGGAACGACGACCGCCCGCATCACACAGTTCCAACTTCCGGTGAAAGCCCCATGAGCCCGACCACGCTGCCCACCGCGCGGAAGCGTGAAGGCCTCCAGGGACGACACGTCGCGATCGTCTTCGTGAGCTTCTTTGCCGCCATATTCGCGATGAATGGCGCGATGATCTACTCGGCGATCTCGACGTACAGCGGCATCGTCTCCAACGAACCGTACCGCAAGGGCCTGCACTACAACGACCGTATCGACGCCGACGCGCGTCAGGCGCGATTGGGATGGACGGATACGGTCGAAGTGTCGCGCGACGGTCATCTCGTCGTGACGCTCGCAGGTCCCGATGGACAACCGATCGGCGGCGCCCGCCTGGAGGTACTGCTCGGCCGACCATCGACGAATCGCCACGACATCATGCTCACGCTCAGCGAAACCGCGGCCGGCCGGTTCGAGGCGCAGGCCGGCGCGTTGGACGAGGGCAACTGGACCATCGCTGTGGAAGTTCGGACTGCGGATGACGGCGCCGAGCCGGTGTATCGCACAAGGAGACGGTTATGGCTGAAACCTTAACCCTCGACGCGCCGCCACTCGCTGACGGCGCCGTGCGCGCGCGCCCTGTCGAGACCACCACGCTCGTGGTGGAGAACATGCATTGCGGCGGATGCATGCGAAAAGTCGAGGCGGCACTCGCCGACGTCCCCGGCATTGCCAGCGCCCGCGCCAATCTCTCGGCACGCCGGGTGACGGCCGTGCATGGCGTGCGGGACGTCGCCGCAGCCGATCTCGTCGATGCGCTGGCGCGCGCCGGCTTCAAGGCCGCGCCGCTCGTCGACGAGACCCCGATCCCGATGCATCCGCCGACCGGGATTTTCTCAAGCGGCTCGGCGTCGCGGGCTTTGCCGCCGCCAACGTCATGCTGCTTTCGGTGTCCGTGTGGTCGGCGTCCTCGGGCGACATGACGCCGGCCGTTCAGTCGCTCTTTCATTGGCTTTCCGCGCTGATCGCCTTGCCGGCGATCGCCTATGCAGGTCAGCCGTTCTTTCGCTCGGCCGCACAGGCGCTGAAAGCACGACGCGTCAACATGGACGTGCCGATCTCGCTCGGCGTCACACTGGCGACGATCATGAGCCTCTATCAGACCATCCGCGGCGGCGGGCACGTTTACTTCGATGCGGCGATCACGCTGCTTTTCTTTCTGCTCGTCGGGCGGTTCCTCGATCAGCGGATGCGGGTGCGCGCCGCCGGCGCCGCCGCCAATCTGCTGGGTCTGCGCGGCACGACCGCGACAGTAGTCCATCTTGACGGTACGACCTCGCGTGTCATCGCGCGCGCGCTGGCGCCCGGCGATCGCGTGCTGACCGCGGCGGGCGAGCGCTTTGCCGTCGACGGCCGTGTGATCGAAGGGCGCGGCGAGGTCGACCAGAGCCTGATCACCGGCGAGACCATGCCGCGCACCGTCGCGACACTGGCGCGCTGATCTATGCCGGCACCGTCAATCTTGCGGGACCGTGGTAACGGAAGCGACGGCGACCGATCAGAACACGCTGCTCGCCGAGATCAGCCGCCTGATGGCCGTCGCAGAACAGGCGCGCGGTCGCTACGTTCGGCTCGCCGACCGCGCCGCCGGCCTCTATGCCCCGGCCGTGCACCTTCTCGGCGCGACGACATTCATCGGCTGGCTGCTGGCCGGCCATGGCTGGGAAGCTGCGCTGACGGCCGCGATTGCGGTACTCATCATCACCTGCCCGTGCGCGCTGGCGCTGGCCGTGCCCGCGGTGCAGGTCGCGGCGACGAGCCGGCTGTTCCGCAACGGCGTCCTGGTCAAAGCGCCCGATGGCCTCGAGCGACTGGCGGAGATCGACACAGTCGTCTTCGATAAGACCGGCACGCTTACGCGCGGCGAGCCGGAGCTGGTGCACCCGGACGAGGGCAACCACATCGCCGATGCCATCCTCGCCCGCGCGGCGGCGATCGCAGCAGGAAGCCGGCACCCCTACGCGCGCGCCGTCTGTCGCGCCGCTACCGCCGACGGCCTGACCGTGAATCTGGCGGGCAATCTCCGGGAAGTCCCCGGCCACGGCCTCGAATGCACGAGCGTCGACAGGCGTCGAGCGGCTCGGGTCGGCGGATTGGTGCGGCGTGGATGCGACACTGCATGATCGGTTCGCCGTCTGGTATCGCGGCCCCGACGGCACGGCGACGGGTTTCCAATTCGAGGACAAGTTGCGTTCCGACGCGGCGGCCGTGGTCGGGCAGCTGCGCGTGGCCGGCCTCCAAGTCGAACTGCTCTCAGGCGATCGCGCCGCGGTCGTCGCCGAAATCGCGCAACATGCGGGAATTGCGACTTGGCGCGCCGCCGCGCTCCCGTCCGACAAGATCGCGCGGCTCGAAGAGTTGACGGCCGCTGGCCGCCGCGTGCTCATGATCGGTGATGGCCTCAACGATGCGCCGGCGCTGGCCGCGGGCCACGCCTCGCTCTCGCCGTCGAGTGCCGCCGACATCGCCCAGACCGCGGCCGACGCCATTTTCCAGGGCGAGCGCCTGGCACCGATACTGGAAGTTCTGGCCGTCGCCCGCATGGCGCGGCGCATGGCGCTGCAGAACTTCGCCATCGCGCTCGGCTACAACTGCATTTTCGTGCCGCTGGCGGTTGCCGGCCTGGTCACGCCGTTACTGGCGGCGATCGCCATGTCCGTCTCATCGATCGCCGTCACCGCCAATGCCGTGCGGCTCACGTCCATGCGCCTGGAGACAGCCCCATGACCGCGCTTGCCTGGCTCATTCCGTGTGCGCTGCTGCTGGGAGTTCTCGGCCTCGCCGCGTTCCTGTGGTCGCTCCGCAGCGGCCAGTTCGAGGATCTCGAAGGTGCCGGATGGCGCGCCCTTCAGGACGACGAGCGCGATCCTCAACGAGAGCCGTCGCGCACGAGATCGCGGTAGGCGTGCCACGTCGCGTGACCGACCAGCGGAAACGCGACCACCAACCCTGCGAACAGCGTGGCGATGCCGAGCGCCATGAACCCGGCAATGAGCGCGGCCCATAGCGTCATCGCCATCGGGTTCATCCGTACTGCAGCGACGCTCGCGACAATCGCGGATACGGCGTCCATGGGCCGCGTCATCAGCAACGGAACGGAAATCGCCGAAATCGCAAACACCACGAAGGCAAGCAGGCCGCCGACCACGGTACCGCTCACGAGCAGGCCGAGTCCGTGCGGCGTGAACAGCAGAGTCGGGATAAATTCACTGGCGGGCGGCAGCGGCTTGCTGCCGAGGAACAGCATCAGCATCAACAGCGCGAGCTCAAGCCACACGAAGTAGGCGAACGCCAAGATGGCGCCGAAGAAACCCAACTGGCCAGGCGTCCGACGAACGGCTGCCGCGATGGCGCGCAACGTCACGCGTTCGCCGACTTCCAGCAGCCGACTGGTCTCATAGAGCCCGATCGCGGCGATTGGCCCGATGAGCAGGAAGCCTCCCGCGAGCGACAGCACGAGAGCTTCGAGGCCGTCCGTCGCCAGCGCCAGGGTGAGCCCCATCGAGATCGCTGCGAACACCGCGCCATAAGTCAGGCTGATCCGCGGCGCCGCCCACAGATCGCGCCAGCCGGCCGCCAACCATGCCCACGGCGCATCGAACGCGACCCGCTCGATCCTGACACCGCGGGCCGGCGTGGAGTCAGGATTTGTAGGACGTGCCATTTCATGAGCTTCCATAGTGCCTCGCGCTGAGTTGTTGAGCACTTGGACGACGCGGCCATCCCACCCACAGAGTGGTTGAAACTGCCCACCGGTTCAGGTGCGATCCGCGGGCTCCTTGCACGATTTGATGAACGCACGATTGGCGCAGAATGCCGGAACGTCTTGCGGCCCAGTGCAAGGCTCGGTTTCGAGCCAATGACGGCACAATTTGTCGGCAACGCAGTCGATGCATCGCGACCGCGCCTCGTACCAGGATGCACCACCATCGCGTCGTATCGCGACGAGCGGATCGGTACCGGTTCGAGTCAACATGCGGTCCATCAGATCTGCCTGCGCGTGAATGCGATTGAAGATGGGAAAGTCACAAGAATGGTCACTCATGGATACCTCCGAGCGCATGCCTACGCACCTTGCACATAGCGCTAGGCTAAGGCGGGTGTTGGCCAGAGAAATTGACTTGGCTCAACGGAGCCGCAAAGAAGTACCGCGACCGAGCGACGCGATTTTATCCGGGGGACACGGCGGCGACGTCGAGATGGGGCATCACCTTCTCGCGCGCCGCCAGCGTGACTGTGGGATTACGCGGGGCGACGGATATTTATTTATACGAAATCAATATTTTAAAATGTTGATCTGGCGGACAGGGAGGGATTCGAACCCCCGGTGGGCGTGAACCCACGGCGGTTTTCAAGACCGCTGCCTTAAACCACTCGGCCACCTGTCCGTGGGGCGCACTCTAAAGCCTGTTCCGTGCGCAAGCGCAAGCGTGCGGGAAGTCGCTGCCGCTCGGGCGAGGCCGTGCCGCGACAGGCGCGCAAATCAGTTGTGGTCGTCGGGCAGAACCGGGACCGGGTAGATCTTGACGCCTTCCTCCTTCAGCTCGGCCACCTCGTCGGGCGTCGCCTCGCCGTGGATGCCGCGCGCCGGGACTTCCTCGTTGTGGATGCGCCGCGCTTCTTCGGCAAAGCGGGGGCCGACGTAGTCCGATTTGGCCAGCATCTCATCGCGCAGCTTGCGCATCGTGCCGAGCAGCTTGCGCTGCTCGCCATTGAGCATGTGCTGCGAACGGCCAGCGGTCGCGACCGGTAGCTGCTCGGTGGCGACGTCGGCGGACGGCGCCGGACGGCGGCTGCGCGAACGGGCAATGCGCGGCGCCATGATCGCCTTCTCGACGTTGGCCGTCCCGCAAACCGGACACGTCACGAGCTTGCGCCGCGACTGGGTGTCGTAGGCCTTGCTGGACGCGAACCAGCCCTCGAAGGCGTGGTCGCTGCCACATTTGAGTTGATACCTGATCATGCTCACCTCTCGAGCCAAGGCTCGTCGCTAATCTCCGGCGCACACACCGCCGGTCTATTCTCCGGCGCAAGCGCCTCGCCTGTTGCCTGGCGCGCGCGCCGAGGGCCCTGCAGCCGCCCGGCGCAGCAACCCGCTTGACCTTTGGCCGAACCCACCCCTCCCCCGGGGAATGCCATGGTCCGTGCACGAGCCAAACCCGGCTTACTTGTCATAGAAGAGCCTGAGTTTCCGTCAAGTGCAGGCAAACAACGTATCAAATATTGATGGTGTGGTTTACGTTCTGTTAAGGTGCGCGCATGGCGCTTTCTGGGCACGGAGCATCGCGCCGACCGCTGCAACCTCGATTGACCGACCGGAGCGGCCGCCTATTCCGCTTGCCGCCCGGCGAACGAGCAGTTAAGCACGCCGAGATTCGGTCGATTTGCGGCATCGGCGATTGTCGCCGCCGCGTTAGCGCCGTCACCCGCAGCGGGGAACTGTCATGGGCTACAAGGTCGCCGTCATCGGGGCCACCGGCAACGTGGGCCGCGAAATCCTCAACGTGCTCGCCGAGCGGGAATTCCCGGTCGACGAGGTCTACGCACTGGCGTCGCGGCGTTCGGTCGGCGTCGAGGTCACGTTCGGCGAGGCGACGCTCAAGTGCCAGAACCTCGATACGTTCGACTTCTCGAAGTGCGACTTCGCCCTGATGTCGGCGGGCGGCGCCGTCTCCAAGGAATGGAGCCCGCGCATCGGCGCCACGGGCTGCATCGTGATCGATAACTCGTCGGCGTGGCGCTACGACATCGACGTGCCGCTGATCGTCCCGGAAGTGAACGCCGACATCCTCGTCGACTACATGGCGCGCAACAACCGCAAGAACATCATCGCGAACCCCAACTGCTCGACCGCGCAGATGGTGGTGGCCCTGAAGCCGCTGCACGACGTGTCGCGCATCACGCGCGTGGTCGTGTCGACGTACCAGTCCGTTTCCGGCGCCGGCAAGGACGCGATGGACGAGTTGTGGTCCCAGACCAAGGGCAAGTATGTGCCCGGCCAGGAAGTCACGCCGAAGAAGTTTCCCAAGCAGATCGCCTTCAACTGCATTCCTCAGATCGACGTCTTCATGGAAGACGGCTACACGAAGGAGGAATGGAAGATGCTGGCGGAGACGAAGAAGATCCTCGACCCCAGGATCAAGGTGACGGCGACCTGCGTACGGGTGCCGGTGTTCGTCGGCCACTCCGAGTCCGTCAACGTCGAGTTCGAGCGGCAGATGACCGTCGCCGAGGCGCGCTCGATCCTGCGCGAAGCACCGGGCATCATGGTCGTCGACAAGCGCGAAACCGGCGGCTACGTGACGCCGGTCGAGGCGGCGGGCGAATTTGCGACGTATGTCTCGCGCATCCGCGAGGACGCCACGGTCGAACACGGACTCGCCATGTGGATCGTGTCGGATAACCTGCTCAAGGGCGCCGCACTCAATACGGTGCAGATCGCCGAGACGCTGGTGAACCGCAAGCTGATGCGAAAAGCGGCGTAAGGGTCTACTCGTCGCCGCCCGCGCCGCCGTCCGCCGACTGCAGCAACTCGACGATCGCCTTCAGGTCGGACAGCAGCGTCGATCGCTGCTCGCCGGATAGCGCGAGGAGAATACGCGCGTCGACCGCTTCGACCTTGGGCCGCGCGGCCGCCAGAATGCGCAATCCCTCATCGGTCAGCTTGACCGCGTAGGCACGGGCATCCTCCCGCGTGCGGCGGCGTTGCAGCAGACCCTTCTTCAACATGCGGCGGACGATATCGGCGAGCGTCGATCGATCGATCCCCGTCAGCACGACAAGATCGGTCTGGCTGAGGCCCTCGTTCATCGAAACGGTGAGCAGCACCGCGAACTGGCGCGGCGTCAGATCGAGCCCCGCCATCTCGGCGGCAAAGATGTCGGCGGCGCACTGGCCGGCCCGGTGCAGAAGATGGATAGGGGAACGCGCGAGTGCCGCGGGTTCAGCCGTGGTGTCATCCTGCGGCAGTCTATGTTTCATCGCTCGTATCGCCACCATTCACCAAGCACTCTCGCAGGTCGGGCATCGATAAACGGATGCTTACCAACGAATCCCCACCACATGATTGAAACAGATCCTTCCTTTCGGATCAAATCCTGACTAAAGCGTCGGACCTTAAATGCGACCCACGCCTGGGTCGGCCTCAATGTCGCATTTAAGGTCCAAAGACGCTTTAAAGTCATAGCGTTCTAAAGCAACTTTGGACTTGAAATTCACTCCCCACCCAGCCTCGAATTGAGGTGAATTTAAAGTCCGTTGCTTTAGTTCCAATCTGAGCAGACCAGCTACGACTAATGTTTAACCGTCCACGGAATAGTCAATCGAGCGCCGGCAAAGCGCATCGTCGCGAGCTCTGGTGGTGCGCGGCCGATGCGGCAGCCTACCGCTCCGCGTGGACGCGACGCATTGCGCGGCGCTCGAGTGCCCCGAGTTACTGCGACGGTCTATCGTCGGATTTCTCGAGGCTGTGGCGCTGGATGAGGCGGAGCTGGAGCATCGCGAAGACGGCCGTGATCGGCAGGATACCGAAGACCTTGAAACTGGCCCACGTGGTCTCGCTGAAATTTCGCCAGACGATCTCATTGAGCACCGCGAGCACGATGAAGAAGCCGATCCATCGATAGGTGAGCAGGCGCCAGCCGAGTTCCGACAGGCGAAATGCCTCGCCGAGCAGAAGCTGGAGCAGGTTGCGCCCCAAGAGCAAGCCGCCGGCCAGCACCACGGCAAACAGCAGATTTACAATCGTCGGCTTCATCTTGATGAAGCTCGGATCGTTGAGCCAGAGGGTCAGGCCGCCAAAGCCGACGACGAGCACCGTCGTGAGGATGAGCGTCGCCGAAATGTGGCCGAGCCAGACCTTCGAGACGATCATAGAGACGACGGTCGCGACCATCAGGACGCCGGTCGCCCAATAGATCCCCGCCACCATGTAGGCGCCGAAGAACACGAGCAGCGGCGCCAGATCGACAAGAATTCTAGCGAACTGCTTGCTGTCGGCGGCAGCGGGTTCGCCGTCGCGAGGGGCAGGTGCGCTCATTGTCATTGAACTCCGGAGGCGATGCAGCGCTGCCGCAAGGGCGGCGGCCATGTACGATAGTCGGGCCGGCACGGATCTGGGCAACCGCCGGCTTGCCGGCAAGGTGGCCGAGGGCGCTATTGTTGGCGGGATTTGTTCTCGACTGGGATCCGATAGCGCTGCAGCAGCCGCACCTGCCACCACAGATACAGCCCGGTTGCCGGCATGACGATGAAGAGCTTGAAAAGGATCCAGACATCGATGCCGGTGAACAGCCGGTTGAGGGCCCAGAAATGAGCGTCCTCGAAGCCGAGGCGGACGGCTTCGTTGAACGCGGCTGTCACAAGGAAGAACCAGGCCAGATTCCCGGCCAACTTGTTCCAGCCTTCTTTGGTGTAGTGGAAGGTGCCGCCGAAGACGAAGCGGAAGAAATTGCGGTCGGTCTTGAGACCCCACCACAGCAGCCCTGCGACCAGCGTATTGAAGATGGTGACCTTGATCTGCACCCACTTGGGGTCGCCGGTGATCAGGGTCAGGATGCCGAACGTGATGCTCACGGCGCCGGCGATGAACGGCATGATCGGCGGGCGCCCGAGGATCGCAAGCGAGGCCACGAGCGCGATGATCGTCGTGCCGATCAGCGCCCAGGTTCCTGCCTCGATCCCCCAGATGCCATTGACCAGGAACATCGTAAACAGCGGCCCCATCTCGCCAAGGATGTTGACGGTCTGGACCCCGCTGAACGGGAAATGTTTCGTCAACCAACCCATGAACCGATGCCTGCCTTGGCTTCCTGGTGGAACTGCTCCCCGCAATCGGCGGAGGGCTGCATGTTCAGTATGACCTGAATTGCTTAACCGAGCGCAATCGCTCGGGCAAATTCCTTCGGATCGAAGGGCTGGAGATCTTCTGCCGTCTCGCCGACGCCGATGGCGTGTACCGGCAATCCGAACCGCGCCGAGATCGCGACGAGAATGCCGCCCCTCGCAGAACCGTCGAGCTTCGTCATCACCAACCCTGTAACCCCCGCCCGATCCCGGAACACCTCGACCTGCGAGAGCGCATTTTGCCCGGTCGTCGCATCGAGTACCAGCAGGACGGTGTGCGGTGCGGAAGGATCGATCTTGCGCAGGACACGCACTACTTTCTCGAGCTCGTCCATCAGGGCCTGCTTGTTCTGGAGCCGGCCTGCGGTGTCGATCAGCAGGACGTCGGTGCCGGCCTCGCGCGCCGCATTGAGCGCGTCGAAGGCGAGGCCTGCGGAATCGGCCCCGACGTTGCGCGCGACGACGGGCGCGCCGGTGCGCTCGCCCCAGATCTTGAGTTGATCGATCGCGGCGGCGCGGAAGGTATCGCCGGCGGCCATCATCACGGAATTGCCGGATCGCGCGAACTGTTGGGCGAGCTTGCCGATCGTGGTCGTCTTGCCGGCCCCATTGACGCCGACGACGAGGACGACGTGCGGCTTGCGGCTGGCGTCGATCACCAGCGGTTTTGCGACCGGCGTCAGTGCACGCTCGACCTCGTCGGCGAGTACGGTGCGCACGTCCTCGGGCGAGATGCCCTTGGCGTAGCGGCTTTGCGACAGCGCCGTCGTGATGCGCGCCGCCGTCTCGACGCCGAGATCAGCCTGGATCAGGAGATCCTCGAGATCCTCGAGCGTGTCGACGTCGAGTCGGCTCTTGGTGAAGAGACCGGTGATGCCGTCCGACAGCTTCGACGATGTCTTGGTGAGGCCAGACTTGAGCCGCGCGAACCAGCCCTGTTTCGCCGCGGGTGCTTCGAGCGGCGGCGGCTCCGCGATCGCCTGGACCGCCGCGACGACGTTCACCGCTTCGGGTGCAACCGTGGGCGCATCATCGGCAGCGCCATTGGGCGCGAGAGTGGGCGCAATCGCAGGCGCGGACTCGCGACCGCCGCCGAACAAGCGGCCGATCAGGCCCCGCTTCTTTTCTTCCGGCGCGCTCACGATCCACCCACTGCCCACAGCCGGCGACCGTCATGGCCACCTGCCTGCACCGACACGATATGGCCAGCGCCGTAGGCGCCAGCAAGGCGCACCTCGGTAAAATCCTCGGCACGCCCGAGACCGGGCTTCTCGACGAGGACGGAGAGGGTGCGGCCAATCTGCGCTTCGAGATGGCGCGCGGTGGCCCTTTGTCCGGCCCGCCGGAGCAGGTCGGCGCGGGCCTTGACGGTGGCGCGATCGACCTGCGGCATTCGCGCCGCCGGCGTGCCCTGGCGGGGCGAGAACGGGAAGACGTGCACGCTGGAGAGGCCGCAGCGATCGACGAGATCGAGCAGTGTCGGCGAACATGGCGTCGGTTTCCGTCGGGAAGCCGGCGATGAGATCGGCGCTGATGGCGATATCAGGGCGCCGGCTGCGCACTTCGTCACAGAAACGGAGCGCATCGGCGCGGAGATGGCGCCGCTTCATGCGCTTGAGGATCATGTCGGCGCCGGCTTGCAATGAGAGATGCAGATGCGGCATCAGTCGCGGCTCGCCGGCGATGCAGTCGATCAGCTCGTCATCGGCCTCGATACTGTCGATCGAGGAGAGCCGCAGGCGCTTCAGCTCCGGCAGGAAGCGGAGGATGCGGCGGATGAGGCTGCCGAGCTTTGGCGTGCCTGGGAGATCCGCGCCCCACGACGTCATGTCGACGCCGGTCAGCACGACCTCGGCGTGACCCGCTTCGACCAGCGCGCGGATCTCGGAGACGACATGGCCCGCGGGCACCGAGCGCGACGGGCCACGGCCATAGGGAATGATGCAGAAGGTGCAGCGATGGTCGCAGCCGTTCTGGATCTGCACAAAGGCGCGGGCGCGGCTGCCGAATCCGGTCGCGAGGTGGCCGGCAGTCTCGTGCACCGACATGATGTCGTTGACGGCGAGCCTTGGCATCGCGCCGTCGGCCAGCGCCGTCCAGGTGGATGGTGAGACCTTCTCGCTATTGCCGACGACATGGTCGACTTCCGGCATCGCCGCGAAGCGGTCGGGCTCGATCTGCGCCGCGCAGCCGGTGACGACGATGCGCGCCATCGGATTTTCACGACGCGCCTTGCGGATGGTCTGGCGAGCCTGGCGAACGGCCTCCGCGGTGACGGCGCAGGTGTTGACGATGATCGTGTCGCCGAGACCGGCCGCTGCCGCATGGCCGCGCATGACCTCGGATTCGTAGATATTGAGCCGGCAGCCGAGCGTGATGAGTTCGATGCCGTTTGCGACGCGCGTGGGCGTTGGATCGATCGCATCGGAATCGACGGGCGGGACGATGAGGTCGGTTTCTGCCATGCCGCGATGCCGCCTACCCGGCCGCGGTCGCAAGACGATCGGCGTCGAGCGAGCCTTCGTACTCGAACTCGGCCGGCCCGGTCATGACGATGTGGTCGTCGACCCGCCATTCGATGCCGAGCGGTCCACCGGGGAGCGTCACGACGACCTTGCGGTCGCAGAGCCCGATCCGTGCCGCCGCGACTGCCGCTGCACATGCCGCCGACCCGCAGGCGCGGGTCAGTCCGGCGCCGCGCTCCCAGGTCCGCACGGTGATGGCGTCGCGGGCGTCGATGCGGGCGACGGAAATGTTGGCGCGCTCTGGAAACAAGGGATGGAACTCGAGTATCGGGCCGATGCGGCCGAGATCGATCGCTGCGGGATCGTCGACCCAGAACACGACGTGCGGATTGCCGACATTGATGGCCGAGGGCGAGTGCAGGATCGGCTTGTCGGCCGGGCCGACGTGCAGCTCGATGCGGCGCGTGTCGTGGAAGGCTTCCGAGAGCGGGATTTCCTTCCAGCCGAAGCGCGGCTTGCCCATGTCGACGGCGATCGACGCGGGGCTGTCGACGCGCACGTCGAGGACGCCCGCGTCGGTCTCGAAGCGGAATGCCGACCGGCCCGTGGCTTCCGCGATCTTCATCCCGACGCAGCGCATCCCGTTGCCGCACGCCTGGGCCAGCGAGCCGTCCGTGTTGTAGATCAGGATGCGCGCCTCAGTGCCCGGTGTCTCGGGGTCGTGCAGGACCATCATCTGGTCGAAATGGGTGCGCGGCGCCGCCGCGATCGCGGCAGCCTCGCCGGCGGTGAAGCGCTTGCCCGATCCGCGCAGGTCGACGACGACTATCTCGTTGCCGAGGCCGTTCATCTTCGCGTAGCGGATTGCCGGGACGGCTGTCATGCGTTCATATATGGGAGAATGCGGCCGCGAGACAATCGATTTGCCGTGTCCGCAGCGTCGCACGACACTATGTCAGGACGATGCACGGCGGCGGGCCTGAACAGTGATCCGCCAGGAAATCCAGGAAGGTACGGCATGATACGCCTCGACGGTCCCCTCGTTCTCGCCGGCGCCGGCAACATGGGCGGCGCGATGCTCGCTGGTTGGCTGGCGCGCGGTCTTGCGCCGTCCCAGATCATCGTCCAGGACCCCGGTCCGCCACCGGCGACCGCCGCGCTGCTGGCCAAGCACGGGATTTCGTCGCTTCAGCGGATCGAGAGCCTCGCAGCGCCGCCGGCGGTGCTGCTGATGGCCGTGAAACCACAGGCGATGGACGAGGTGTTCCCCGCGCTTGCCCGCCTGGCCGGACCGCAGACCGTCGTGCTGTCGATCGCCGCCGGACGCACCATCGCGAGCTTCGAGCGCGACCTGCCGGCGGGCTCGGCCGTCGTCCGCTCGATCCCGAATACGCCTGCCGCGGTAGGTCGCGGCATCACCGTCGCCGCCGCCAATCCGCACGTGACGGCGCGCCACAGGGAAACCGTGACCGAGTTGCTCTCGGCGATCGGCGAGGTCGCCTGGGTCGACGACGAGGCGCTGATCGATCCAGTCACCGCCGTCTCGGGTTCGGGGCCTGCGTACGTCTTCCATCTCGTCGAGGCGCTGGCCGCGGCCGGTGTCGCGGTGGGGCTCGAACCAGCACTCGCCATGCAGCTTGCCCGCGCTACCGTCACCGGGTCCGGCGAGTTGCTGCATCAATCGCCGCTCGACGCCGCGACGCTGCGCCAGAACGTCACGTCGCCGAACGGCACGACCTACGCGGCGTTGCAGGTGCTGATGGGCAAGGACGGCCTCACCAGGCTGATGACCGAAGCTGTCGACGCCGCCACCAGGCGCTCGCGCGAGCTGGCGAAGTAGGAAGGCGCGGCGCTCGAGGCATTGCGTGACGCGGCCGCGCGCACCATCTCTGTAGTAAGAGCCCCTTTCACGGAGGCGCCTGAATGATCGACACCACAACGGCCCAAGGCCGCATCCTCGCCGCCGCCTTTGCCCTCGCCGCCGAACGGCCGTGGGCCGAGGTCTCGCTAGCTGACATCTCGGATAAAGCTGGCGTCGCCCTCGTCGACCTCAAAGCCGCCTTCGACGGCAAGGCCGCGATGCTCTCAGCCTTCAGCGGCCTCGTCGATGACGAGATGCTGCGCCGCGCACCCCGCCGCGTCCCCGACCAGAGCACCCGCGACGCGCTGTTCGAAGTCATCATGAGCCGCTTCGACGCCCTCGGTCCCTATCGCCTGGCGCTGAAATCGATCGCCGCCAGCGGGCCCGCCGACCTCGGCAATCTGCGCGCGATCCTCAACGCCCAGCACTGGATGCTCGCTGCAGCAGGCGTCCCCAACGATGGCGCCGCCGGCCTCGCGCGCGCCGCCGGCCTCGCCACCGTTTACGCCAGCGTCTTCCGCACCTGGCTCGACGACGAGGATCCCGGCTTCGCCCGCACCATGGCCGCCCTCGATCGCCGCCTGCGTCGCGGCGAAAGCGCACTCACCCGCATCGACGACGTCTACACCGGCGCCCAGCGCATCGCCTCGACCCTCCTGCCGAGCATCTTCGGCCGCAAACCTAAGCCGTCGCCGCAGCCTGAAGCACCGACGCCGACGCCGGGGACTTGAAGCGGAGAAATCCGCTGACAGCATTCGCGCTTTCAGCGCGAGCAGCCGCGGCCCGCTGTCTCCGACATGACCCTGCGACCCGCCCACGCCGGAGGCGTGTCTTCACGACTGTCCGGTTCAGCATAGCGCGAGTTCCATCTGGTTGGGAATGTGGAGCGTTCTGTCCGGCGGTTTGTGGAGGTCGCGGATCGATCTGCGATGCATGAGGTTGGCGCGGACGAGGCGCGCGAAGGTGAGCAGTCCCTCGACGGCTGATTGTGCCGCCTGGGCCATGCGCAGCAGGAGATAGGCGATGAGCGCCACCGCAATTTGGATGCACGGCGTTCTCGGAGGTGCCGAGGAACTTGCGGATCCGCAGGGTCTGCTTGACCCAGCGGAAGAACAGCTCGATTTCCCAGCGGGTCTTGTAGAGCTTAGCGATCTCTTCTGCCGAGGCGCTGAGATCATTGGTGACGAGCCGCAGCGTCTTGCCGGTGTCGATGACGACGTGGATCTCCCGCACCGGCTTCTCGCCCAGCCGATGCACCCGCGTGTTGCGAAGCCTCTTCGGCAGCATCACGACGCGGTCGAGCACGATCTGGCCGCCCTCGGCCACAGCACGCTCCTCGACGACACGTGTCGGCGTATATCGCTTCAGCCGCGTGACGAAGCGGCAGCCCTTGGCGTCGAGATCGCCCCACCACTGAAAGCTGTAATAGCCCATGTCGAAGACGTAGGTGGCGCCCGCTTCGATCGGGAATGCCTTGGCCGCCACCATGTCGTTCTCACGGGCGAGGTTGATCGCGAAGCGGACCGGAGCTGCGGCATCGGGGTCATAGACGATGGAGACCTTCACACCGTTCGAGCGCACGTCGTAGCGCGCCCAGCTTGTCGACAGGGCGTTGAGGGGGATGCGTGTGGCGTCGATCAGGCGGACCGCATCCTGCGAGGCCTTGCGAAGCCCCCGGTGCGCCTGCGCGAGCAGGACATCGAACAGCTCGGCGAACAGTTTCGCTGGCCGCTTCGCGTTGGCATCGGCGAGCGTGGAGCGCTTCGGCGCCGCCGCGCCGAGGTGATAGAGGCGGCTCTCGTGGCTCGCCATGGTGGCGACGACCTCGCGCAGGCTGACGGCGCCGGAGAGCTGGGCGTGCAGCAGCGCGATGAGCTGGCTCTTAGTGCTCAGGGTCCGGATGCTGCGGTCGGCCTCGTACTTGTCAACAAGCGCCTCGAACCGGCTCCAGGGAAGGGGCTTCAAAAGGTCGTGCATCACGGTAGTCTCAGGTCGCATGGCGTTGGTCCCCTTCCGTGTCCGATGAAGCCGGCAAGCTCTCGAAATCACAGAAGAATCAGCGCCATGCCCCGTGTCCATAAAAACTCAACCGGACGCGGACCGCGGCAAGGAAAAAGCGCAGCGGGCGACCGCGGCAATCAAGAAGTCCCCTACTCCACCCTCTCGACGCTGATCCCGCGGCAGTCCATTTCGTATTCGAGATCGACGACGGGTGGGCGGGCGAAGTGCCAGGTGAGGCCGCAGCGGGCGGCGCCGCGGCGGACAATCTCGGTCGCAAGGAACGGGTGGGGATCGTGGACCGTGTAGAGCTGGGCTGAGGTCGCCTGTGCCCAGTCAAAGCCGAGCAAACCCATGCGGCGTTCCATTTCACCAAGGACAAAGCGAGCCTTCTCGGTCAGGCCGGCTACCGAGATGTCGCCACGCCGCGTGATGTGATCGCGGTAGTTGGCCTTGCCTTCGGGCGCCTCGCCGCTGCCGGCGACGTGGAAGGATGGCGCGGCGTTGGCGTCGGGAACGGTAAAGACGAAGGCGTGAAACGAGGGCGCGGCGGGCTTTTCGATTTCGGGGCAGACGTTGGAGCGCGCGACCGGGTTGGTGCGCGCGGCGGTATCGAAGATGCCCCACTTGGCGAGCGTGCCGACGTAGATCTCGTTGAAGGCGCGGAAGCCGTCCTCGGTGAACGGTTCGGGCGAGCGCAACTCGCAGGCGGCAAAGGCGGTGAGCGGGCGATTGGCCGCTTTGAGCAGCGCCTCGACGCGCGCGAAGCCTTCCTTGAGCGGCACGGGATTGCGGAACATGACCCGCTCCAGCCGATAGCCGGGGTCCGCGACAACACCGCCCGAGTATTGGAAGACGCCGGGGATGTAGCGGTAGTTACCGGGACCGAAGGGGGCGGTGGTCATCGCATCGTCTCCACTCAGCAATCTCGTTGTCAGATGCAGCGCGCCGATCGTTTTGGGCGCGCCTCGATCATGGTGCGAATTGTAGCTCCGCGCCGCCGAGCCCCTCGAATCGCACGCCGCATGTGTCGTCGGGCTTCAGATAGCGCAGGCCCGTGCAGGAGCCGCAGGTGATGAACTGGCCCGCCTTCACGCCGCTCCCCGTGCGCATCATCTCGACGAAGGCGACGGCAACGCCGAGCGGATCGCCGATCGGATGCCCGCCGACCTGCTCCAGCACGGTTTCGCCATTCACGGTGAGCGTGACTTTCAATTTGGTGAGATCGAGCGCGCTCCAATCCGCGAGCATCGCGCCGAAGACGAAACCGCCATTGCTGATGCAGTCGGCAAGTTTGTCGTGCGCCGACATGGCCGCCGGATCGGCGAAGCGGCTGGTCACGACCTCGATTGCGGCGCAGGCATCGACTGCGGCGGCGACGTCCTCACGCGAGTAGGCCGTCGCGCGCGGCGGCAGATCGCGGCGGAAGCGGAAGGCAACTTCACCCTCCACGCCGCACTGCGGCGCCTCGGCGACCGGGAATTTGGCCGGCGAGGTACGCGTGTTCGCAGCATAGATGGGCCCACGCAGGCCATAGGTATTCGGATCACCGGCGACGGGCGCATTGGCCTTGTAGGCGCGGATCTCGTCTCTCAGCAGAGCGGTCACGGCATCCTGAATCGCGTGGGCATCGGCTGCACTCTTCGGCCGGCAGGCCTCGGGCAGTCCGTCGATGCGTCTGCTCTCGCGCCGCGCCGCGGCCAACAGGGAGGCGGCCTTGGCGATATCGGTCGGATTCATGGGGAATCTCTCTCGCGGTGTGGTGTCGCCGGCATCGTAGCGCAAAACGGCTGCCGATGCAGGCCCCGCAAACAAAACGGCCCGAACTCGCGTCCGGGCCGTTCGTCGAAGTTCAATGCTCGGCTCAGCTCGACTTCGAGAGAGCCGCGACCTCGGCGGCGAAGTCCGTCGTCTTCTTCTCGATGCCTTCGCCGAGGGCATAGCGCACGAAACCCTCGACCTTGATCGGGCTGCCGACTGCCTTCTCCTCGCCCTTGAGATACTGGGCGACCGTCATCTTGCCATCGCCGCCGGGACCCATGAAGACCTGCTCGGTCAGCACGACCTGGCCGAAGAACTCCTTGCGCAGCCGGCCCTCGACGATCTTGTCGACGAACTCCTTGGCCTTGCCGGTCGCCAGCGCCTGCTCGGTGTAGACCGAACGCTCGCGCTCGATGACGGCCTTGTCGAGCTGGTCAGCGGAGGCGGCCTGCGGGTTCGCCGCGGCAACGTGGAGTGCGATCTGGCGGCCGATCTCGGCGAGCTTGTCCGCGTCACCCTTTGCATTGAGCGCCACGATCACGCCGATCTTGCCGACGCCGTCGGCCACCTTGCCGTGGACGTAGCTCGCGACGACGCCGCTGCCGACGGAGAGCGATGCCGTGCGGCGCACGCTCAGGTTCTCGCCGATCGTCGAGATCGTCTCCTTGACGTGGTCATCGACCGAGTGGCCCTTGCCCGGATATGGGGTCGCGAGCAGCTTGGCGAGGTCGCCGCCGGCCTTGAGCGCCAGCACCGAGATCTGGCGCACCATGTCCTGGAAGGTCTGGTTGCGCGCGACGAAATCGGTCTCGGAATTGACTTCGACGACGGCGCCGGTGGTGCCGGAAATCGCAACGCCGATCAGGCCGTCCGCGGCGATGCGGTCAGCCTTCTTGGCGGC
This sequence comes from uncultured Alphaproteobacteria bacterium, assembly GCA_963775035.1. Classification (GTDB taxonomy): domain Bacteria; phylum Pseudomonadota; class Alphaproteobacteria; order Rhizobiales; family Hyphomicrobiaceae. The sequence goes on from CAVZHG010000018.1 coordinate 273,932, forward strand.
CTTCGAAAGACCCTTCTTGCGCAGCCAGTCGACCGCCTGCTCGAGTTCGCCGCCGGTCTCGGTCAGCGCCATCTTGCAGTCCATCATCCCTGCGCCGGTCTTGTCGCGCAGCTCCTTGACCATGCTCGCGGTGACGTTTGCCATCGGCTATCCTGTCTCTGTTTCTAGGGCGCGGAAAAACCGGCCCGCGCCGCGCTGAGGGACTGCCAAAATGCGAATGCAGCGCGGAGCGGTCCGACTGGCCCGCGCCGCGCCCTGGCAGCCTGGTTTCCGGCCGAGGGCAATGCCCTCAGGCCGCATCGTGATGTCGGTGGAACACCCAATATGGTGTGCGCCACGCTGAATTTACAGCCCACCCTGGAGACGGGTGGACAGGGCCTCAGGCGGCGGCCGCGTCGACGAACTTCTTGGCCTGGGCGACCCAGCCGTCGCGGGTGACGCGCCCGTTGACCTTGAGCGACGCATCGAGTGCGGCGACGGCATTGGCGTCGAGATCCGACAACTGCCAGAAGTGGTAGACGCCGAGATCGTTGAGGCTCTGCTCGAGCTTCGGGCTGATGCCGGTGATGCGCTTGAGGTCGTCCGCTTCGCCGCGCGGGGCGTCGATGCCGACGAACGCCGGCGCGGCCTCGGGCAGTTCCTCCTCGGGCGGCGCTTCCGATGCGCCGATGTCGACACCGGACGAGGACTGGCCACGGCTCAGGCCGTCGATCGCGGCGCGCGCGACGAGATCGCAGTAGAGCGTGATGGCGCGGCCGGCGTCGTCGTTGCCGGGGATCGGGAAGTCGATGCCGTCCGGATCGCAGTTGGTATCGATCACCGCGACGATCGGGATCTTGAGCTTGCGCGCTTCCTTGATCGCGATGTCTTCCTTGTTCGTGTCGATGACGAACAGGAGGTCGGGGAGGCCACCCATGTCGCGAATGCCGCCGAGGCCCTGGTTGAGCTTGTCGCGCTCGCGGGTGAGGTTCAGCAGCTCTTTCTTGGTGCGGCCCTGGGCCTCGCCGGCGAGCATCTCGTCGAGCTGGCGCAGGCGGCGGATCGACTGCGAGATCGTCTTCCAGTTGGTCAGCGTGCCGCCGAGCCAGCGATGGTTGATGTAGTACTGGGCCGACCGCTTGGCGGCGTCGGCAATGGCTTCGCCCGCCTGCCGCTTGGTGCCGACGAACAGCACGCGGCCGCCCTTCGCCACGACATCGCTCACCGCCAGCAGCGCCTGGTGGAACAGCGGCACGGTCTGCGCGAGGTCGACGATGTGGATGTTGTTGCGGGCGCCGAAGATGAACGGCGCCATCTTGGGGTTCCAGCGGTGGCTCTGGTGGCCGAAATGAACGCCGGCTTCGAGGAGCTGACGCATATTGAATGCAGGCAAGGCCATGCGGGGTATCTTCCTATTTTCCGGTTGGTCCTCCGCGCACCTGAGAAGGCCCCACCCGCGGTCCAGGACCATGGGTAAAGGCCCACCGGAGCGTTCCGCCTGGGCTTTCGTTCAGGCGTGACGCAGAAGGTGCGCGTGTGAGATAAGGGGGTGTTTAGTCGCCTCGGCCGGGTTTGACAAGGGCCTCAATGCGGTTCAAGTGGTGCGCGCCCGAAGCGGTGGCCTTCTCCTGGCCCAATCGACATGTTCATTATTGAATTCTCGACAGAAAGCATACTGAGCCCACCGTGCCCACATCCGCCGCCCAACCGCCGTCCGATCCCGCTGCCAAGGCGACGACGCTGACCGACCTCGCCTATACGCGCCTCGAGGAGATGATCGCGACGCTCCTGCTGCCGCCGGGCGAGTTCCTCTCCGAGCAGGCGCTGGCCGACGTCGTCGGCCTCGGCCGCACCCCGATCCGCGAAGCCCTGCAGCGGCTGGCGCGCGAGGGCCTCGTCACCATTCTGCCCCGGCGCGGCGTCCTCGTTGCACCCGTTGACGCGCGTGAGCAGCTTCTGGTTGTCGAAGTCCGCCGTGAGCTGGAACGCCTTATCTCGCGCAACGCCGCCGAGCGCTCGACGGATACGCAACGGGCCTCGTTCGCGGCCATCGCCGACGGCATGGACCGCGCCGGGCACGCCAATGACGCGCTGGAGTTCCTGCGCCTCGACCGCGAACTCAACCTCCTGATGCTGGAGGCGGCACATAACGCGTTCGCCGCGCGCGCCATGCAGCTCCTGGCCGGACTGTCACGGCGCTACTGGTACCAGCACCACCGCGATGCCGCCGATCTGCCGCTCTGCGCCCGCCTCCATGCGGCCCAGGCGCGCACGATTTCGGCCGGAGATGCGGCCGCCGCCGGCGCCGCGTCCGATGCGCTGATGGATTATGTCGCGACCTTCACGAAGGCGGCTCAGCCTTAAGCGGCGAAGGCGATCAAGCCGCGGCCCGCACCCGTTCGAGCAGGTCGGCTCGGGTGACCGCATCGTAGATCCCGACGATCTCCATCAGTGCCGCGTCGACGTCGTCGTCGGACATCGCATTTATGGTGCGCAGAGCCGAGCAGCGCGTCGGCCGATTGAAGGTGCCGTGGAGCTGGCGGGTCAGGCGCTCGATCCAGGCTTTCAGTTCGGCATCGCGGATGTCTCGGCCGAGCACCGCAACCGTCAGCAGTTGGTCCTGGGCGACCGCCAACAGGCGTTGACGCGGTGTGGCGCACCGTGTGGCGAGCTCGAGCACGGCTTCGTGCATTTGCTCCCAGCATTCCACGATCGTCATTGCCTCTGGCCTCATAGCAATCCCTGGATCCGGACGGTGCGCCAGCCCCGCCATAGCGATTGTCACACGCGGGCGATGGCGGTGAAACCGCACTGGCGCCGAAACAGATAGTGCGAAATCGCACGAAATCATTGCTGAATATCAACATCAGCATTTCGTTTATCGATCAACGTCTACTGTCGATCAGCCGCCGGATTTGTCCTTGGCAATCATGCCGCGCGTGCCCATGACGCTGGTGATCTCGTCGAGAATGACGGGGTCGTCGATGGTCGCCGGCATTTTCCAGGCTTCGCCGTCGGCAATCGATCGCATGGTGCCGCGCAGGATCTTGCCCGATCGCGTCTTCGGCAGCCGCTGCACCGTCATGACCTGCTTGAACGCGGCGACAGGCCCGATTTCGTCACGCACGAGCTTCACGACCTCGGCCTCGATCTCCTTGGCGCTACGGCTGACGCCGGCGTTGAGCACGATGAAACCAGCGGGAATCTGGCCCTTCAGCGGATCGGCGACGCCGATCACGGCGCATTCGCCGACGTCCTTGTGCTTGGCGACGACCTCCTCCATCTGGCCGGTCGACAGGCGGTGGCCCGCGACGTTGATGACGTCGTCGGTGCGCGCCATCACGAAGACGTAGCCGTCCTTGTCGATGAAGCCGGCGTCGGAGGTCGTGTAGTAGCCCTTGAACTCGCTGAGATAGCTCGAGCGGAAGCGGGCGTCGTTGTTCCACAGCGTCGGCAGGCAGCTCGGCGGCAGCGGCAGGCGGATGGCGAGCGTACCGGTCTCCCCGCGCCGTACCTCGTTGCCTTCGGGATCGAGCGTCTGGAGGTCGTAGCCCGGCATCGGCACGGTCGGCGAGCCGTACTTTACCGGGAGCGTGCCGAGGCCCACCGGGTTGCCGGCGATCGCCCAGCCCGTCTCGGTCTGCCACCAGTGATCGAGCACCGGCACCTTGAGATGCTGCTCGGCCCACTTGATCGTCACGGGATCGGCGCGCTCGCCGGCGAGGAACAGGGTGCGGAAGGCGCTGAGGTCGTATTTCTTGATGAATTCGCCGGTCGGGTCGCTCTGCTTGATCGCGCGAAAGGCGGTCGGCGCGGTGAACATCGCCGCGACCTTGTGCTCGGAGATCACGCGCCAGAAGGCGCCGGCGTCGGGCGTGCCAACGGGCTTGCCCTCATAGAGGATCGTCGTCGCACCGTGCAGCAGCGGCGCATAGACGATGTAGCTGTGCCCGACCACCCAGCCTACGTCGGAGGCGGTCCAGAACACGTCGCCGGGGTCCATGCCGTAATGGTTCTTCATCGTCCATTTGAGCGCGACCATGTGGCCGCCGTTGTCGCGGATCACGCCCTTCGGCGCGCCGGTCGTGCCCGAGGTATAGAGGATGTAGAGCGGATCCGTTGCGGCTACCGGCACGCACTCGGCCTTGCGGCCGCGCTCCCTGGCGCCGGCGACGAGTGACGCCCAGTCGTGGTCGCGCCCCTTGATCAGCGATGCGCTCTCCATCGGGCGCTGCAGCACCAGGCAAGCCTTCGGCTTGTGCTTCGCCAATTCGATCGCCTTGTCGAGCAGCGGCTTATAGGGAATGACGCGCGCCGTCTCGATGCCACAGCTTGCGGTCAGCACCGCAACCGGCGTGCAATCGTCGAAACGGGTCGCGAGTTCGCTCGCGGCAAAACCGCCGAAGACAACCGAATGAATGGCGCCGATGCGGGCGCAGGCGAGCATGGCGATCGCGGCTTCCGCAATCATCGGCATGTAGACGATGACGCGATCACCCTTCTTGATGCCGAGGTCCTGGAGGACGGCGCCGAGCGTCGCGACCTCGTCGGTCAATTCCGCGTAGGTGTAGGCGCGCACCGTCTTGGTCACCGGGCTGTCGTAGATCAGCGCCTTCTGCTTGCCGCGCCCCTGCTTCACGTGACGGTCGAGGCAGTTGTAGGCAGTGTTGCATTCGGCGCCGACGAACCAGCGGCCGTACTCGCCCATGTGCGGGTCGAACACCTTGGTGGCCGGCTTCACCCAGTCGATCTCTTCGGCAGCCCTCGCCCAGAAATTCTCGGGGCAGCGTTTCCAGTTCGCGTAAACCTCGGCATAGCGGCTCAAAGGGAGTTCCTCCACTGCTGCCGCGCACCCTGGAGACGGCGCGCGCATTCGTTGCCGCCGATTTACCACCGATCATGGCGCCGCCGCAATAGGAAAGGCGTAGGGGTGGTGGCGCTGCGCGAATGGCAGCTAAGCGGCGCGCGCGACCAATCCGCGCAACGTGGCCAGCGCACCGGGCTGGACTTCCGCCGCCAGCAGGCGCGCCGGATCGACCGGCCCCGGCAGCCGGATCTGCCCCGCCGGCACCGGCCGAAACCCGAAGCGGCCGTAGTAGGTCATATCGCCGACCAGCAAGACCAGCTTGAGGCCCTCAGCGCCCGCGATTTCCAGAGATTCCGCCACCAGCCGGCGGCCATAGCCGCGCCCGGCCTCCTCGGGATCGACCGCCAACGGACCGAGCAGCAGCGCGCCGGCATCAGCGCCGATCGTGATCGGGGTCATGCGCAGCGCCGCCACCAGCCGCTCGCCGATGAGCGCGACGCGGCAGAACGGCGACAGGTCCGGCCCACCCTCGCGCACCCGGTAGGCGGTCCGCGCGAAACGGCCGGGGCCGAACGCGCGCGATTGCAACGCCACCATCGCGTCGAAGTCGGCGGACACGGCTGTCCGCGTCACCACGGCCGATGCATCAGGGGTCATCGATCGGGCCTCGCGGTCGTCGTCGGCTGATTGAGCAGGAAACGCGCATATCGGCCGGATACAACGGCGCGCGGCAGTCAGGTAGCCGCTGCGGGGTTCAGCGTCAATCGGCGATGCATTCCGGCGATACGGGGGTGATCCTGGGCGGTGGGCAGCGCGATCTATTCAATGGCGCTCCCGGCGGATCGGGCGCACAGTCACCAAAGCAAGCGAGCTTGCGTGGCGGACGCTTTTGCTGCTAGTGGGCGCCGCTCTGACGATGCGAGGATTGGCCCCGAGGACAAATCCCAAGTGTACAACTGCTCGAAGTGCCCCGGATTCTGCTGCTCCTATCCGGTGATCGCCATCAACAAGCGGGATGTCGAGCGGCTCGCGCGCTTCCATGAGGTGAGCTTCGACACCGCGGTGAAGCGCTACACCAAGAGCGCACACGGCTACAAATACCTGCTGCGGCGCAAGAAGGATCCGCATTTCGGCCAGATCTGCCGCTTCTTCGATACCGAGGCGCGGCGCTGCACGATCTACAAGGGGCGGCCGTCGACGTGCCGCAGCTATCCCGGACCCGGCCGCTGCGGCTACTACGATTTCCTGAGCTTCGAGCGCCGCGCCCAAAACGATCCCGAGCGCGTCGCGATCACGGATCATAAGGAGAATTAGTTTCTTGATTTCCGCGGTCGCGTACGGCTTCGCCTACACGCGCCGCGGGTCGTATCCCTCCCGGTCTGCACTCTCACCTTGCGGCCTTCGGCCGCCACTTCCCCCTCTCTCCATTGTTACGGGGAAGGGGAAGATTTTAGGCGGCCGAAGGCCGCGAGGTTGGAATTCGACCACGAGGCAGTTCCGCGGCGCGTGTAGCCGCAGGCGTACGCGACCGCGGAACTAATAAGTCTTCGGCAGGCCCAACTGCCGCTCCGCGACGTGGGAGAGGATCAGCTCGCGGGAGACCGGCGCGATGCGCGCGATGAGGATTTCGCGCAGGTAGCGCTCGACGTGGAATTCCTTGGCGTAGCCCATGCCGCCGTGGCTCATGATCGCTGTTTCGCAGGCTTCAAAGCCGGCTTCGCCCGCGAGGTACTTCGCCGAGTTCGCCTCGATGCCGCAGGGCTGGCCCTGGTCGTAGAGGGTCGCGGCCTTCATGACCATGAGGTTGGCGGCTTCGAGGTTCATCCAGCAGCGCGCGAGTGGGTGCTGGATCGCCTGGTTCTGGCCGATGGGGCGACCGAAGACGACGCGGTCTTTGGCGTACTGCGTCGCGCGATCGATGGCGACGCGGCCGAGGCCGACCGCTTCCGCTGCGATCAGGATGCGCTCCGGATTCATGCCGTGAAGAATGTACCGGAAGCCCATGCCTTCCTCGCCGATGCGATCCTCGGTCGGAATGAAAAAGCCGTCGAAGAATACCTGGTTTGAATCGACCGCCTTGCGGCCCATCTTCTCGATCTCACGCACCTCGACGGTCTTGCGGTCGATGGTCGTATAGAACAGCGACAGGCCCTCCGTCGGCTTCTTCACCTCCTCGAGCGGCGTCGTTCGAGCGAGCAGCAGCATTTTGTCGGCGACCTGGGCCGTCGAGATCCAAGTCTTGGCGCCGTGGATCTTGTAGCCGGCGTTGCCGTCGCGCACGGCGCGCGTCTTGAGGCGCGTCGTATCGAGGCCGACGTTCGGCTCGGTGACGGCAAAGCAGCTTTTCTCCTTCCCAGCAATCAGCGGCGGCAGGTTGCGCTGCTTCTGCTCCTCGGTACCGAACACGACGACGGGGTTGAGCCCGAAGATGTTCATGTGGATCGCGGACGCGCCCTGCATACCCGCGCCGGACTCGGCGATCGCCTGCATCATGATCGCGGCCTCGGTGATGCCGAGACCGGAGCCGCCATAGGCTTCCGGCATCGCGATCCCGAGCCAGCCGTCGGCGGCGAGCGCCTGGTGCAACTCGGTCGGGAAGCCGCCGTGGCGGTCCTTTTCGAGCCAGTAGTCATCACCAAGTCGCGCGCAGATTTTCAGGATCGCGTCGCGGATGCCTTGCTGCTCGCCGGTCAGTGAAAAATCCATTCGAGGTGTTCCTTGATCTTCAACCGGCCTTGCTGACGACGCCTTGCGCGATGAGCGCCGCGATGTCGGCTCCAGAGTAGCCGGCGGCTTTCAGCACCGCCTCGCTGTCGGCGCCGGACGCCCGCGCCGGGCCGCGGATCGCCTCGGGCGTGCGGCTGAAGCGGGGCGCCGGCGACGGCTGCAGGACGCCGTCGCGCTCGACGAAGGTCGACCGAGCGGCATTGTGGGGATGGGCTGCGACCTCCTTCATGGCGAGCACCGGCGCGAAGCAAGCGTCGCTGTCGGCAAACACCACCGACCATTCGTCGCGCGTGCGCGACTTGAAGACCTCGGCAAAGCGCTTGGCGAGCGTCGGCCAGCCGGCGCGGTCATGCTGTTTCGGCAGCTCCTCGTCGGCGATGCCGAGCCGCTCCAGGAGATCGGCGTAGAAGCGCTTCTCGATCGAGCCGATCGAGACCCATTTGCCGTCCCTGGTCTCGTAGACGTTGTACCAGGGCGCGCCGGAATCGAGGATGTTGACGCCGCGCTCGTCGCGCCACATGCCGCTGCCGAGGAACCCGAAGATGGCGGCCATGAGCACCGACCCGCCATCGACCATGGCCGCATCGACGACCTGGCCCTTGCCGGACGAGCGCGCCTCGAGGATCGCGCAGACGACGCCGAACGCGAGCAGCATCCCGCCGCCGCCATAGTCGCCGATCAGGTTGAGCGGCGGCAGCGGCGGCCCGTCCTTGCGGCCGATCGCGTGGAGGGCACCGGTCAGCGCAATGTAGTTGATGTCGTGGCCGGCACGCGGCGCCATTGGCCCGTCCTGCCCGAAGCCGGTCATGCGCCCGAAGACGAGCCGGGGATTGATTTTCGCGAGCGCATCCGGCCCGAGGTCGAGGCGCTCCATGACACCGGGCCTAAAACCTTCGATCAGCGCATCGGCGTCCTTGACCAGGCGGCGGACGATCTCGCGTCCTGCCTCGGTCTTCACGTCGACCGCGACCGACTGGCGGCCCCGGTGCAGCACCTCGAAGCGCGGCTCGCGGCCGGGAAGCCCGAGGTCGGCGCCATCAGAGCGGTCGACCCGGATCACCTCCGCCCCCATGTCGGAGAGCATCATGCCGCAGAACGGCGCCGGTCCGATGCCGGCCATCTCGATGATACGGACACCATTCAGCGGCCCCATCTGCGTTCTCCTCCGCGGTTGCATTGTCGTCGTCTTTGGCGCTGTCCCCGAACCCGTCGGTTCTTAACGCGGCGTTTACTTTAGCCCAAGCGCGTAATCCTTCATCAAGGCCCATGTGTTTGGATCATGTCCAAACGGGGTCATCCCTGGAGTATGCGTCCGGTGCCCAGCCGTAACACCAAGAACGACGAGGCTCTGCCATCGTCCGACGGAGAGGCCGTGCCAGACGAGGCGCAAGTCGAGGGCCGGCGGCGTGGCAAGTCGCGTGACGGCGAGCCGCGGTTCGCCGTGCGCGATGGTACGATCGTGCTCCGGCGCCTTGCCCGCCTGCTTCAGCGGCCGGGCGTCGCCGAGCGCATCGCCGCCTTGGCGGTCCGCGACAAGGAGCGTCAGGCCCGCCTGAATGCCGCCGTCACCGACCGCCACGATCCGAGCCTCGAGCGGCTCAAGGACCTGGAATGGGAGCTGCGCGACAACGAGGCGCGCTACCGGGACCTGCTCGATCGCCAGAGCCACGTCATCAGCCGTACCGATGCCGATGGTCGGCTGACCTTCGTCAACCGGTCCTACTGCCGGACGTTCGGCGTCGATGCCGACGACGTCCTTGGTTCGACCTTCGCGCCGGTGGTCATCGAGGGCGGGGATTGGCCGTCTCCCGACACATCGCCGACGCAGGCGTTCGAACTCCGCCTGCTGACGCCCAGGGGCCCGCGCTGGTTCGTGTTCGAGCAGCTCAACGCACTGACGATCGACGGCCACGATGTCGAGATCCAGCGGGTCGGCCGCGACGTCACCGACCAGCGCCGCATCGAGCAGGAGCTGGAGACGGCACGTGACGCCGCGGAAGTCTGCGAACCGCGCCAAGTCGCGGTTCCTCGCCGCCATGAGCCACGAAATCCGCACGCCGATGAACGGCATCCTCGGCATGTCGGCGCTGCTGGCCGAGACCACGCTCAGCGCCGAACAAACGACCTACACGCGCGCCGTCGAACAGTCCGCGCGCACGCTGCTGGCGCTGATCGACGAAATTCTCGACTTCTCGCGCATCGAAGCCGGCAAGCTCGAGATCACGGCGGAACCCTTCGAACTCGACAAGTGCATCGAGGCCGCGGTCGAGTTGCTGCAGCCGAAGGCCAGCGAGAAACGGCTCGACCTTGCCTGGTGGATCGAGCCGTCGCTGCCGAAGGTGGTGATCGGCAATTCAATGCGGTTGCGCCAGATCCTGCTGAACCTCATCGGCAACGCGATCAAGTTCACCGATCAGGGCGGCATCGCGGTGCGGGTCGGCGGCGAGGTCGATCCCTCGGGCACGGCGGCGGTCGTCTCGATCCGCGTCACCGACACCGGCCTTGGCATCGCGGACGACGCGCTGCCGACCCTGTTCAGCGAGTTCGAGCAGACCGACGAGGCGCTGCGCCGCCAGCGCGGCGGCACCGGGCTCGGCCTTGCGATCTCGCGGCGACTCGCGCGCGGCATGGAGGGCGACATCGCGGTGACGAGCGCGGTCGGCATCGGCTCGACGTTCACCCTCACCCTGCGCGTCGGCGTCAAGGCGAAGAGCCGGCCCGTCCTCGACATACCCTCGCGAACGGAGCCGCGGCAACTCGTTCTCGTCGCCCTCGACGGCCCCGTCGAGCGCCGCGTCGTTGCCGAAGTGCTCCGCTCCCTCGGCTTTGAGGCCATCGAGACCAACGTCGCCGATGCCCTTCGGTTCACGCGCGGGCCGCGGGCGCCGGCGAAGCCCTTCAGTACGCTGCTGGTCGGTGGCGATAGCGGTGTCGACGCGGCGCGCCACCTCCTCGAGAAGCTGCGCGACGGCGACAAGAGCGCGGTGCGCGGCGTCGTGCTGATCGAGCCGAGCAGCCGCCTGTCGCTCCCCGCGTTCAAGGCGAGCGGTTTCGATGCCTATCTCGTGCGGCCGGTGCGGCCATCGTCGATCGTGACCCAGGTCATGGAGCGCGTCGGCGCCTCGACGCCGGTCGCCACACTCCGCGACGGCACGCCACCGACGGCGGGTGCGACCGAGCCCGATCGCGCCGCGGCTCATGTGCTGCTGGCCGAGGACAACGACATCAACGCGCTGCTGGCGGCACGGATGATCGAGCGCAGCGGCTGCTCCGTCGAACGGGCGACGAACGGGCGTGTGGCGGTCGAGGCACTGCGGGCGACGCTCGACAATGGCGCGCGGCCCTTCGACCTGATCCTGATGGACGTCCTGATGCCGGAGGTCGACGGCCTCGAGGCGACGCGCCTGATCGGGCAGATGTTCGAGGACGCCGGGCGGCGGCGCCCGCCGATCGTCGCGCTGACCGCCAACGCCTTCAGTGAGGACCGCCAGCGCTGCCTCGACGGCGGCATGGACGACTATCTCGCCAAGCCGTTCGAGCCGGACGACCTCGAAATGGTGCTCGCCAACTGGTGCCGGGGCACGGCGCGGCGGATGCGCGACGGCACGCTCGATGCCGTGGTGGACGATTAGTCGCGCCACCATAATCTCGGCCCAATCATCGATGCGAGTGGGGCCGCCGACCCGCGGTGACCGCGGGCACGCTTTGAGCCGGGCGGCGAAACGGGTATCCTGTTGTTTCGATAGAGATCACTCAGGACACCAGCCGCGCTCGCGTGCGGTGGTCGGGAGACTGGAGAGCGGATGATCGGCGCGCGAAGTGGAGGGGTGGCGGCGACCGTGGCATCGACCGCCGCGGCGGCGGCGCTGTTCGGCTCGCTCGTGTGGGTTGCGGCGCCCGCCGAGGCCCACCCCCACGTCTGGGTGACGACCGAGACGACGGTGCTTTTTGAGAACGGCACCATCGTCGGCCTCAGGCACAAATGGTCGTTCGACGATTTCTACGCCTCGATGGCGCTGCAGGGCCTCGATGCCAACAACGACGGCGTCTACGATCGCAGTGAGCTGGCGCCGCTCGCCAAGGTCAACATCGAAGGCCTCAAGGAGTTCGACTACTTCACGACCGCCAAACTCGGCGGCGAAACCCTCAAATTCCAGGCACCCACGGACTTCTATCTCGAACACGCCGCAGGACCGGCGTCGCAATCCCAGGTCACCAGCATGACCGATGCGGAGGTGGCCAAGGAGGCCGCCGAAGCGGATGCGCGCGACGCCAAGGCCGCGGGCGCGCCGCCACCGTCGGAGCCGGGATTTTTCAGCCGGTGGTGGACTTCGTTGTGGACCTGGGCGTTCGGCGCGCCGTCGGACGCGGGCAATGCACCGGGCGCCGACAAGGACAAGGCCGCGGCGCCGACCAAGGTGCTGAGCCTCTACTTCACGCTGCCGCTGGCGCAGCCGGTGCTCGCCGATGCGCCGGGCTTCAGCTTCGTGATCGTGGACCCGAGCTTCTTCATCGCGCTCGAGCCGGCGGCCAAGGACGCGGTGTTGCTCGGCCCGGGCGCGCCGGCGGAGTGCCGGATCGCTGCTGTCGGATCGGAGGCGGCCCGTGACGCCGCGACGTCTGCCCCGGCGCGGTCTGCCCCCGCGACGGCACCGGGCGCCGGCGATCCGCCAGTGGCGGCCACCGACCCCAACCCCGCCGCCGACACGAGCCGCCTCGGCGACGCGTTCGCCCAGCAGTTCGGCGACGCCTCGGTCACGACCCGGTTCGGCCGGCCGACCTCGATCGCCTGTGGGCCGCGCTCATGATCAACCGCATCCGGCGCTGCCGGCTCCTGTCCTGGCCCGCTCTCGCCAGCGCGCTGCTGCTGGCGGCGCTGGTGCTCCCCGTGCTCGCCCTATCGCCACCGGCCGCGCTGGCGCAAACCACGGCGCCACGCAGCTTCCTGCCGCCGCAGCAGCCCAAGGCCGCCGAGCCGCCGACGGGCGTCCTCGCGCAGGCGACGGCATGGGTGATGGCCAAACAGTCCGACGTCAACCGCCGGCTTGCCGCCGCGGTGCGCGACATCCGCACCGGCGATCCGTTGTTGGCAACCCTGGTGCTCGCAGGCCTGAGCTTCGCCTATGGCGTCCTCCACGCTGCCGGCCCCGGACACGGCAAGGCGGTGATCGCGTCGTACGTCCTCGCCAACGAGCAGACCGTCCGCCGCGGCATCGCGCTGTCGTTTCTGGCCGCGGTTTTCCAGGGCATTTCGGCACTGCTGATCGTCAGCGTTCTGGTGCTGGCGCTGCGCACGACCGGTCTCACCGTGAAGGCGACGGAGGGCTGGCTCGAGACCGCGAGCTGGGGTCTCGTTGCCCTGGTCGGCGCCTGGTTGCTCTACACGCAATTGAAGGCGATGCGGCCGCAGCCGGCGGCGGCGGGCGCCCAACACGGGCACAGCCACGGACATGGGCATAGCCACGACCATGGCCACGCCCATGACCGCCATCACGACCACGCCCACCATGGCCATGCCGACCATGGTCACGGAAACGGGCCGTCGCATGGTCACACCCACAGCCACGCTCACGCTCACGATCACGATCACGATCACCATGACCACGTCCACGCTGCCGACGGGAGCTGCTGCGACCACGCCCACATGCCCGATCCGAGCCGGCTCCAAGGGCCCTGGTCCTGGCGTGAAGCCATCGCGATCGCCGTCGCGATCGGTATCCGGCCCTGCACCGGCGCGATCCTGGTGCTCGTTTTCGCGATCGGACAGGGGCTGTTGTGGGCCGGCGTCTTCGCGACGTTCGCGATGGCGCTCGGCACGGCCATCACCGTCTCGGCGCTGGCCGCCCTCGCCGTCGGCTCACGCGAACTCGCCATGCAATTCGGCGGCGGGCGGGAAAGCGTGTGGGGCGCGCGCGTGCGGACCGCGGCCGGGCTTGGCGGCGCGACCCTCGTCTTCGGCCTCGGCGTCGTGCTCATGATCGGCTCGTTCTACAACACGACCGCATTCTGACGGCGACATCCCCGCGCCAGCCCGCTAGAAATCGTCGCGCCGGGCTGCCATGGCGCGGGTGGCAACGCCGCGGCCGCCGAGCAGGTACCCCACGACGCGGAGCGGCAGGCGCCATGCCCGGTTGGCAGACCTTTCTGAGGCGACAGGCGGTGCCGGCAGGCACCGCGGGGACGGCGCGCGCCACCCTGCCGGCTCGCCTGCGCGACCTCGTCCAGGAGCAGGAGAACCGAGCTGAACGTCTGATCGGCTGGATCCAGCTCGCCGTCGTCACCAGTTTCGGGCTGCTCTATTCGATCGCGCCCCAGCCCGAGGACGCGCCACAGCGCGTGCTGTTCGATCCCGTGCTGATCGTCCTGCTGCTGTACGGCGCGTTCACGATCGGGCGGCTCTTGCTTGCCTATCACCGGCGGCTGCCGAGCCCGCTGCTGATCCTCTCCATTCTCGCCGATATCGGCCTGCTGATTGCCCTGATCTGGGCCTTCCACGAGCGGTACGGGCAGACGCCGCCGTTCTCGCTGAAGGCGCCGACCTTCGTCTATATGTTCGTTTTCATTGCACTGAGGACGCTCCGCTTCGACCACCGCTACGTCCTTGTTGCGGGAATTGCTGCCGCAGTCGGCTGGCTCGGCCTCGTCGCCGTCGTGCTGAAAACGGCCGGGACGGAGGTCATCACACGCAGCTTCGTGACCTACCTCAGTTCCAACCGCGTGCTGCTCGGCGCCGAGTACGACAAGGTGTTCGCGCTGCTGCTCGTCACCGCGGTCCTCGCCTTTGCGGTCAGCCGGAGCCGCAGCCTCGTCGTCGCCGCGATCCGCGATGAAGCGGCACTGCGCGACTTGAGCCGCTTCTTCGGCCAAGGCATCTCCGACACGGTGGTGCTGGCGGGCGACGAACTGGTCGCGGGCGCCGCCCAGGAGCGCGACGCCGCCATCATGATGCTCGACATCCGCGGCTTCACCGGGATGGCATCGCGCGTCTCCGCCCGCAACGTCGTCGAACTGCTGACGGGGCTGCACGCCCGCATCATCCCGATCGTTCGCGATCATGGTGGCGTCGTCGACAAGTTCCTCGGCGACGGGATCATGATTACGTTCGGCGCCGTGACACCATCCAAGACCGCGGCCGCCGACGCGCTCAGAGCCCTCGACGAGATCATGACGGTCGCCGCGATGTGGGAGGCCGACGCGCCGGACCACGGACTGGCACGCCCTCTCGAAGTCAATGGCGCTGTCGTCAGCGGTCCGGTCGTCTTCGCCGTGCTCGGCGCCAGCGACCGGCTCGAGTACACCGTCATCGGCACGCCGGTGAACCTCGCGGCCAAACTCGAGAAGCACAACAAAGTCGAAGGGACGCGGGCGCTGACGACCTTCGGCACCTATCGGCGCGCCGTCCACCAGGGCTACACCCGTCGGCAGCCGGGGGAACAGCGCCCGGCGCGTTCGATCTCCGACCAGACCGCGATCGACCTCGTCGTCATGGCGGGCGGCGCATCGCGATTGCGGGGGGCGGGCAGCACCGCGACCGGCGGGTTCACCGAGTGACGGTGCAATGTCGCTGGCAGCCACCCGCGCCCATGCTAAAGAGATCACCGTACCGTCAACACTTCAGTGAGGAAACGCGTCACCATGGCCCTAGTCAGACACGAGTCCGCCGGCATTCTTTCCAAGGCCGTCGAGGCGAACGGGTTCGTCTTCACCGCCGGCATCACTGCCAATGACCGCAACAAGGATGTGGGCGGCCAGACCAAGGAGATCCTGGCCGAGATCGACCGCGTCCTGGCGCTCGCCGGCTCCGACAAATCCAAGGTCGTCTCGGCGACGATCTGGGTCACCGACATCCGCAACCGCGATGCCATGAACGTGCATTGGAACGAGTGGACGGGCGGCAAGAATCTGCCCGGTCGCGCGTGCATCGAGGCGCGGCTCGCCGACCCCAAGCTGCTGGTCGAGATCGCCGTCATCGCGACGAAGTAGACGATGATCATCCGCCGCGAACTGGAGCCCCTCCTCGCCAACGTGGTCGAGGCGGGGGACCACATTTTCACGGCCGGCTGCATCGCCGACGACGAAAGCCTCGACGTCGGCGGCCAGACGCGCCAGGCGCTCGGCGACTTGGATCGCTGGCTTGCCATGTGCGGCAGCGACCGGTCGCACATCCTTCATGTCGTGATCTGGCTCTCGGACATCCGCTTTCGCGACGAAATGAACGCGGTCTGGCGCGACTGGGTCGATCCGGTCAACCTGCCTGCTCGCGCCTGCGTCGAGGCGCGCATGGCGACGCCGGGCTGCCTCGTCGAGATCATGGCCGTTGCAGTGAAGCCCGGCGCCGGCGGGAACGAAAAGGCACGACCATGAGCGACGCGCGTCCCGAACCCAGCCTGCGCAGCCACTACGTCGAGTTCATGCCGATCCAGACCCGCTGGATGGACAACGACGTCTACGGCCACGTCAACAACGTGGTCTACTACTCCTACTTCGACACCGTCGTGAATCTGTACCTCATCAACCCCGGCGGCCTCGATTTTCACAACGCGCCGGTGGTCGGCATCATGGCCGAGACGATGTGCCGCTACTATCGGTCGATCGCCTACCCGGAAGCGATCGACGCCGGTCTCAGGGTCGGCCGCCTCGGGACATCGTCGGTGCGCTACGAGGTCGGACTGTTCGGCGTCGAGGACCAGCGGGCCCGCGCCGAAGGCCATCTCGTGCACGTTTTCGTCGATCGCGCGACCAATGCGCCCGTGCCGATTCCGGCCGGCATCCGCGCGGCGCTGGAGCGGCTCGTGGTTGCTTGATCGGAGCCCGCTTTTGCACGGGATCACTCGGGCAGCGGGCCGAATGGCGTCCACTGTAACTTTCGCGTCCTAGTCGAGTTAGACCCAAATCAGGCATGTTCACACGCTGTGGACCATCCTGTCGGCGCCGGCGTAACTGAGCGCCTGCAGGTACGGCTGGGGAACTTGCAATGACGATACGCTTGGCAATTGCTGGCGCGGCCCTGCTCGCGACTTTGGGGACGCATGTCCCCGCCAACGCTCAGGAAACCGGGCTCGCGGCCATCCATTCCTGGGTACCGGTCGGGCGCAAGACCTGCATGGAATCGCACTATCACGACGGCAATGGCACCGGAAAGACCAAGAAGGACGCCGAGCGGGCGGCGATCCAGAGCTGGGAGTCCTTTACCATTTGGGAGTATGGACCGCCCTGGGGACGGTACGCGGCTTCGGAAAGCAAACGCACGACCTGCGACGTGGCGATGGACAAATCGTTCAGCTGCCAAGTCACCAGCCGGCCCTGTGTGGCCAAGGTGGTCAGAGCCGCCAAAGTGCGCAAGCGTCCCTGAGTTGCCGGTTGCAGTGGCATCTGTGGTTGCCTGAGGCGCGGCCGGGGGGGCGTCGTTGACCATTCCCGCGCACGACACCTTGCGTTGCCGTATGATTTGCGGTTCCGGTTGCTCACCCTTGACCGATCGCACGACCTGCGATGGGAAACCGCTTGATCCAGATCCGCCCCATCCTGTTCGCGCTCGGCCTCATGGTTTGCCTGATGGCGCTGGCGATGGCGTTGCCGACGGCGCTGGACTTCGCCGACGGCAGCCCGACCTGGCGGACCTTCGCGGTCTCGTCGCTGTTTTCGCTGTTCGTTGGCGTCCTCATGATGATGTTCGCCTACGAGCAGCGCACGGCCCGCGTCGGCATCCGTGAAGGCTTCCTGCTGACGGCATCCTGCTGGGCGCTGCTGTCGGCCTTCGCGGCCCTCCCCTTCCTCGGCATCGGTCTGCCGTACACCGATGCCTACTTCGAGACGATGTCGGGCCTGACGACCACCGGCTCGACCGTGATCACCAAGCTCGATGGCCAGCCGCGCGGCATCCTGCTGTGGCGGGCGCTGCTGCAGGGCATCGGCGGGCTCGGCATCATCGTCGTCGCGATCCTGATTCTGCCGTTCCTGCGCATCGGCGGGATGCAGCTCTTCCAGACCGAGAGCTCCGATCGATCGGAGAAGGTGGTACCGCGCGCCTTCGAGCTGGTTGCGGCCATTTCAGGCGTTTTCGGCTCGCTGACGCTTGCCTGCACCATCGTCTACATGCTGCTCGGCATGACCCCCTTCGACGCGATCTGCCATGCGCTGGCGACGATATCGACCGGGGGATTCTCGACCCACGACGACAGTTTCGGGTTCTTCGCCTCGCCGGCCCTCGACTGGGCGGGCGCGTTCTTCATGCTGTCGGGCGCGCTGCCGTTCGTCGTCTACATCAAGTTTCTCAGGGGCGAACGCCTCGCGCTGTGGCGCGACACGCAGGTCCGCGGCCTCGTCCTGTTCCTCGTCGCCGTCTGCGCCATCATGGCGGTGTGGCTTTCGCTGGCGCGGGGCGTCACGTTCGGCGAGTCGCTGCGGGATGCGACGTTCAATGTCGTCTCGGTCGTGACGACGACCGGATTCGCGAACGAGGACTATGGCCAGTGGGGGCCGTTCGCCGTCGGCATCTTCTTCCTGCTGATGTTCGTCGGCGGCTGCTCGGGATCGACGACGGGCGGCATCAAGATCTACCGCCTCCAGGTCGCCTCGCTGCTCACGCGCAGCCATCTTCTGCACCTGATCAGCCCGAGCCGTATCGTCACGCTGATGTACAATGGGCGCCGGCTGCCTGACGACGTGCCCTTCTCAGTGGTCGCGTTCCTCGCCCTCTACCTGGCGACGATCGGGATTTTCACGGTCGTCCTGGCGGCGATGGGCCTCGACCTCGTCACCGCGCTGTCGAGCGCGACCACCGCGTTGGGGAATGTCGGCCCCGGCCTCGGTGAGATCGTCGGCCCGGCCGGCAACTTCGCCGGACTACCGCCGGCTGCGAAATGGGTGCTCTCGTTCGCCATGCTCCTTGGCCGGCTCGAGCTGTTCACCGTGCTCGTGCTGTTCCGGCCGGAGTTCTGGCGGAGTTGAGGGTGCCGCCTATTTCCACTCGATCTTGATGATCTCGTAGGAGCGCGAGCCCTTGGGCGTCGTCACCTCGGCGGTGTCGCCCTTGCCCTTGCCGATCAGCGCGCGCGCGATCGGGGAGGAGATCGATACCTTGCCTTCGCGGACGTCGGCCTCCATTTCGCCGACGATCTTGTACTTGGCCTTCTCGTCGGTATCCTCGTCGACGACCGTCACGGTGGCCCCGAACTTGACCGTGTCGCCCGACATCTTCGAGATATCGATGACCTCGGCACGCGACAGCTTGTCTTCCATATCCGCGACCCGGGACTCGTTCAGGCCCTGGGCCTCCTTGGCGGCGTGATACTCGGCATTCTCGCTGAGGTCGCCGTGCGCGCGCGCCTCGGCAATCGCCTGGATGATCCGTGGACGTTCAACGGCTTTGAGGCGGTGCAGCTCCGTCTCGAGCCTCTGGAAGCCCTCGATTGTCATCGGAACCTTTTCGGTCGCCATATCCAAGTCTCCCAACCGGCTCGGCAGGCGTGCCGATACCGTCGAATCATCCAAAACAGTCAACGGGAATACGCCAGCTTCCCCCGTCCGACGGCCCTTGGCAAGGCCTCAGGTGGGTTGGCTGATATAGGCCTGAAGCGGCGCCACTTTAAGGTGACCGCCGCGCAGCGCTTCAATGGCTTTGGTCACTGCGATCGCCCCTGCCAGAGTCGTACAATAGGGAATCCGGTTGAGCAAGGCCGTGCGCCGGATGTCCTTGGAGTCCGCCAGCGCCTTGGACCCCTCGGTTGTATTGAAAACAAGCTGCACACCGCCATTTTTCATCGTATCAACGATGTGCGGGCGGCCTTCCAAAACCTTGTTCACGTGCTCGCAGGGAATGCCGTGCTGCTCGAGATGGCGCTTGGTCCCACGCGTCGCAACGATCCGGAAACCCATCTCGATCATCGCACGCATGGCGCCGAGAATTCCGTCCTTGTCGGCTTCGCGCAGCGACACGAACACCGTCCCTTTGTCTGGTAGCGTTGCGCCGGCGCCGATCTGGC
The DNA here is from genome assembly GCA_963775035.1 of uncultured Alphaproteobacteria bacterium. Taxonomy (GTDB): domain Bacteria; phylum Pseudomonadota; class Alphaproteobacteria; order Rhizobiales; family Hyphomicrobiaceae. The sequence goes on from CAVZHG010000018.1 coordinate 293,429, forward strand.
TCTTGGCGAAGGCGCGACCGAAGTCGGTATCGATGCCCATCACCTCGCCGGTCGAGCGCATTTCCGGGCCGAGAACCGGATCGACGCCCGGGAAACGGGCAAACGGGAACACCGCCTCTTTGACCGCCACATGGTTCAACTTCGGAGTGCGCAGACCGAAGCTCTTGAGCGGCGCCCCGCCCATGATGCGCGCGGCGATACCGGCGACGGGGATTCCGACCGCCTTGGCGACGAACGGCACGGTGCGGCTCGCCCGCGGATTGACCTCGATGACGTAGATCTGCTTGTCCTTGATTGCGTACTGAACATTCATCAATCCGACCACCTTGAGGGCCAACGCGAGGTCGCGCGTCTGCTTCTCGAGCCGGACGACAATGGAACTGTCGAGCGAATGGACCGGCAGCGAGCACGCGGAGTCGCCGGAGTGAACGCCTGCCTCCTCGATATGTTCCATGATGCCGGCAACGAACGTGTCGGTACCGTCGGCCAGGCAATCGACGTCGACCTCGATGGCGCCAGTCAGATAGCGGTCGATCAGCAGCGGCCGGTTGTCGGAGACGATCAGCTCGGACGGCCGGTCGAGCGTCGCCGATAGGCGCTGGATGTAGCGGTCGACCTCGCCGCCGTCGGCGACGATCTCCATGGCACGGCCGCCGAGCACGTAGGACGGCCGGATCATGATGGGATAGCCGATCCGGTCCGCCACCGCGCGCGCTTCCGAGGGCGAACGCGCAATGCCGCTTTCCGGCTGCAGGAGACCGAGCTTCTCGATCAGCGCCTTGAACCGGTCGCGATCCTCGGCGAGATCGATGGCGTCGGGCGAGGTGCCGAGGATCGGCACGCCGGCATCTTCGAGCGCCTGGGCGAGTTTTAGCGGCGTCTGGCCGCCAAACTGCACGATGACGCCCGCGAGCGTGCCATTGGACTGCTCGACGCGGATGATCTCGAGCACGTCCTCCGCCGTCAACGGCTCGAAGTAGAGCCGGTCGGAGGTGTCGTAGTCGGTCGAGACGGTTTCCGGGTTGCAGTTGACCATGATGGTCTCGAACCCGGCGTCCGTCAGCGCGAAGCACGCGTGGCAGCAGCAGTAGTCGAACTCGATGCCCTGGCCGATGCGGTTTGGGCCGCCGCCGAGGATGACGACCTTCTTTGCCGTCGTCGGCTGCGCCTCGCAGACCGGGGCACCCTCGTTGCCCGCCTCCGACAGGACCAGCCCGCGCTCGTAGGTCGAATACATGTACGGCGTCGGCGAGGCAAACTCGGCGGCGCAGGTGTCGATGCGCTTGAACACGGGACGCACGGCGAGCCGGTGGCGCAGCGCCGTGACGTCGGCTTCCTTCCGGCCGGCGAGCTTGGCGAGACGAGCGTCGGAAAAACCCATCGCCTTCAGCTCGCGCATCGCACCAGCCGTCTCGGGAAGGCCATGGGCGATGACGCGCGCCTCCTCGTCGACGATCTCCTGCATCGCTGCAAGGAACCACGGATCGATGCGGCACGACGCGTGGATCTGCTCGTGGTCGACGCCCATCCGCATGGCCTGGGCGACCTTGAGCAGGCGGTCCGGCGTCGGATGCGCCAGGGCCGCACGCACGACGTTCTTGTCGTCGCCGGCGCCGAGCCCGTCGAAGGTCACGTCGTCGAGACCGGTGAGGCCGGTTTCGAGCCCGCGCAGCGCCTTCTGCAGGCTTTCAGCGAACGTGCGCCCGATCGCCATCACCTCGCCGACGGACTTCATCGAGGTCGTCAGCGTCGGATCGGCGCCGGGGAATTTCTCGAAGGCGAAGCGCGGAATTTTCGTCACGACATAATCGATCGTCGGCTCGAAGGAGGCCGGCGTCGCGCCGCCGGTGATGTCGTTTTCAAGCTCGTCGAGCGTGTAGCCGACCGCGAGCCGCGCCGCGACCTTGGCGATCGGGAAGCCGGTCGCCTTGGAGGCCAGCGCCGACGACCGCGACACGCGCGGGTTCATCTCGATGACGACCATGCGCCCGTCGGCCGGATTGACCGCGAACTGGACGTTGGAGCCGCCGGTCTCGACGCCGATCTCGCGCAGCACCGCGATCGAGGCGTTGCGCATGATCTGGTATTCTTTGTCGGTCAGCGTCAGGGCCGGCGCGACGGTGATCGAATCGCCGGTGTGCACGCCCATCGGATCGATGTTCTCGATCGAGCACACGATGATGCAGTTGTCCGCGCGATCGCGGACCACCTCCATCTCGAACTCCTTCCAGCCGAGCACGCTCTCCTCGACCAGGATCTGGCTGGTCGGCGAGGCGTCGAGGCCGCGCTCGGCGATTTCGAGGAACTCCTCCCGGTTGTAGGCGATGCCGCCGCCCGTGCCGCCCATCGTGAACGACGGCCGGATGATCGTCGGCAGGCCGATCGCTTCGAGGGCGTCGAGCGCCTCGGCACGCGTATGCGCCATCATCGAGCGCGGCGTCTCCAGGCCGATCTTGGTCATCGCCTCGCGGAAGAGCTGGCGGTCCTCCGCCTTGTCGATCGCTTCGGCGCGCGCGCCGATCATCTCGACGCCGAATTTTTCGAGGACGCCTTGCTGCGCCAGCGCCAGCGCCGTGTTGAGCGCCGTCTGCCCGCCCATGGTCGGCAGCAGCGCGTCGGGGCGCTCCTGCTCGATGATCCGGGCGACGAACTCGGGCGTGATCGGCTCGATATAGGTCGCATCCGCCAATTCCGGGTCCGTCATGATGGTCGCCGGATTGGAATTGACCAGGATGATCCGGTACCCCTCGGCCCTGAGCGCCTTGCACGCCTGGGTCCCGGAATAGTCGAACTCGCACGCCTGGCCGATGACGATCGGGCCGGCGCCGATGATGAGAATCGATTTGATGTCTGTCCGCTTTGGCATGAGGCCGGTTTCTATTGCAGGGCGCGGCGCTTGGCTATAGGGCGCGGCAACGGGGGCGGGGAGAGGTGTAACCGACGGAGCGGGCGAGCGAAGGGTGCGACATTCCATCTTGACGGGGGCGCGGCAGTCCCGCTCCATGAGAGCCTGAAAAGCCAAGGAAACGCCAAGAGGTCGCCATGCAGATCAAGTTTCACCACGTCAACCTGTGCACCAAGGACGTTCCCGGCCTCGATACGTTCTACCGGGATGTCCTGGACATGAAGACCGAGTCGGGGCTTTCCGATACGCGTGACAAAAGCCAGGGCTACTCGGGAAACGTCTCGTTCCTGACCGACGGCCGCGCCGACGCCACGCAGTTCCACCTCGCCGAGCAGGACCTGAAGATCGGGTTCAAGACGGGCCAAGCGGTCAACCCGCTGGAGAAGGGCCATCTTGCATTCCGTACCGACGACATCGCGGCCTTCAAGAAGCGGCTCGAGGAGCGCGGCATCCCTTATTCGGATTTCGGCGCCTGGGCGATGAAGGGCTGGGAGCAGATCTTCTTCTACGATCCCGCCGGCAACATCATCGAGGTCCATCAGGTCCACGAATGACCGCTATGGCGGCCGAGGCAGCCACCTACCTCTTCGTCTACGGCACCCTGATGACCCGGGCGCGTGGCCGGCTCGGCGCCAGCCAGCGCGCGCGCCTTGGTCTCAAGGGCACCAGCCTTGGCGCGGCGACGATTCCCGGCCGCCTCGTCAATCTCGGCACCTATCCGGGCCTCCTCGAGCCTGCGTCGCCGGGCGACGTCGTGCACGGCGAGCTGTTCAGGCTCGACCTCCCGGACGAGGTGATTTCCTGGCTCGATTCCTATGAGGGAATCCCTGCGCAGCCGACGCCGCATGACGAGTACGTGCGCGCCCTCGTGGCCGCCCGGCTCGCCACGGGTGACGAGGTGACGGCCTGGGTCTACCGCTACCGCGGCACCACCTCCGACTTTCCCGCGATTGCCAGCGGGCGGTGGGACGGCTGAGCGTTGAGAGAGGCGGCTATTTGGCGTCCAGCATCGTCGAGGGCAGCCACAGCGCGATCCCGGGGAACGCCACCAGCAGCGCGATCGCTAGACACATCAGCAGGAACAGCGGCAGCGTGTAGGCCGCAATGACGAACAGATTGCGCCCGGTCAGCGATTGCAGAACGTAGAGATTGAAGCCGACCGGCGGCGTGATCTGCGCCATCTCGACGACGAGCACGATGTAGATGCCGAACCAAATGAGGTCGATGCCCATCTTCTCGACCATCGGGATCACCACCGACGTCGTCAGCACCACCATCGAGATGCCGTCGAGGAAACAGCCGAGCATGATGAAGAACAGCGTCAGCGCGACGAGCAACTGCCAGTGTGACAAATTCATGCCCGCGATCCACTCGGCGAGGGCGCGCGGAATGCCGGTGAAACCCATCGCCGTCGTCAAAAATGCCGCGCCCGCCAGGATGAAGCAGATCATGCAGCTCGTCTTGGTGGCCGACAGCAGCGCTTCCGAGAAGGACTTCCAGGTCAGCGTGCCGGTCACCGCGGCGAGGATCAGCGCGCCGACAACGCCGACGACAGCCGCTTCCGTTGCCGATGCGAGGCCGCCGTAGATAGAACCGATGACGCCGCCGATGAGCAGGACCACCGGCAGCAACCGCTTCGTTGCCCCCATGCGATTGGCGAAGCTGGTCGGCGGATCGGCGGGCGGCATCTTATCGCGGTTGATGAGCGCCCAGATGATGACGTAGCCCATGAACAGGGCCGCCAGCATAATGCCGGGAATGACGCCAGCGATGAACAGCCGCGAAATCGATTGGTCGGTCGCTGATGCGTAGACGATCATGATGATCGACGGTGGAATGAGAAGGCCGAGCGTTCCCGATCCGGCGAGCGTGCCGATCGCCAGGCGCTCGTCGTAGCCGCGCTTCTTCAACTCCGGCATCGAGATGCGCCCGATGGTGGCGCAAGTCGCGGCCGACGATCCCGAAACGGCGGCAAAGATGGCGCATCCCAGGATGTTGACGTGCAGGAGCCGGCCGGGAAGGCGCGCCAGCCACGGCGCCAGGCCCTCGAACATGTCCTCCGAGAGCCGCGTTCGATAGAGGATATCGCCCATCCACAGGAACATCGGCAGCGCCGTAAGGTCCCACGAGTTGAGCGATTGCCAGATCGACGTCGCCATCACGGCGCCGGCCGGCGTCGAGACGTTTGCGACTGTGGCGACGAGGCCGATCATCGCGAGCGCAATGGCAACCCAGATGCCACCCGCGAGAATGGCGAACAGCAGAATGATAAGGAGGAACGAGAAGGTCAGGAGGTCCATGCGGCTCAGCCCTCCTTGCCGAGCGCGATGGCATCCTCGGCCGCCACGAACGAGGGCCGCCCGGCGGTTGCCGTGATGACGAGTTCATCGAGAAGGGCGATCGTGAAGACCAGCAATCCCAGCGCCATGGCCGCCTGCGGCCATGCGAGCTGCACCGGAACGAGCCCAAAGCTGACCTCGTTGAATCGCCATGAATCGATCGCCAGCAGGGCCAGCCGCAACGTCATGAACGTCGCGAAAATGAAAGAGACACCGATCGCGAACAGCTCAGCAAACCATCGTGCCTTCGGCCGCAGGAAACCGAGCACCAGCGTGATGCGAATATGCGAGGCGGATTTGAGCGCCAGTCCGAGCGCCAGCAGGCTCGCGGTCGCCAGCAGATAGCCAGCGATCTCAGCGAGGCCCTGGACGATGAAACCGTACGGGACCATGCCGACGAGCCGCATGATGCTGTCGACGATCCGGCCGATGAGCTGCACCGTCACCATCGCTGCGATGATCACGAAACAGGCGGCGGACAGCCATCCGGCCAACAGGTACAACCGGTCCAGGAACTGCCGCATCGTTTCTCCCCTCAGTCTGCCCACCACCGTGCGTTGCCCAAACAATAAGCACGTCTCAACGGTGCCGGATAGGCATTCAGAAACGCCAAAATGATTGATTTTCGGCCATCGCGGCGGCACGTCGCACCCGCGCGCGCCACCAACCCGACGTCAACCGATCCGATCGCGCGCCTGCGCGAGGACACGCTCGAATTCGGCGTCGAGCGCGCGATTGGTGCCGCGGCAGCCGAGCGCGATCTGCTCGGCGAAGTCGAGATAGTCGCGGCGGCGCTGGCGCGACCAACTCGACGGCGGATTGGTCTCGGTGTCGGCGACGTTGCTGATCTTGTCGGCGAGCTTGATCAGCTTGGCGCCCGGGGTCAGGTGCGGCGCGTGCTCGATCTCCAACCGCTTGCGCTCGCTCGAGGTGAGCGACTTGTCATCGGTCACCTCGAGGACGAGCGCTGCAACGGCTGCGCCGAACTGGTCCTCGATCTCGTCGGCGGTCGTCTCGGTATCCTCGATCGTGTCGTGCAGGATGGCCGCGACCAGGATGTCGAGGTCGTCGATGCCGCCGACCCGGGCGATGCGTTCGGCGACTTCGAGCGGGTGGTTGACGTAGGGGGTGCTGCGCGCGCCCTTGCGCCGCTGATCGCGGTGCCGCTCGGCGGAGAAGCTTGCCGCCGACAGCAGCCGCGCCGCGGTTTTCCTGCCAACCATCACGCCCCGCCACTCCGATCGCGCGTCGTCATTTCGGCGCCAGCCGGGCGAGATCCGGGAGCGGCCGCGCCGTCTCCTTGTTGGTCGCCAGCACCTGCTCGAGCGCGTGCGCGACCTCGAGCACGAGGCCGTCCGAGCCGTTCGGGCCGACGACCTGGATGCCGAACGGCATCCCCAGATGATCGACGCCGCAAGGGATGACCGCCGCCGATGCAAGCACCGTGGTCGGCGCGTACGCGATCGCCAGCCAGCGCATGTAGGTCGGCATCGCCTCGCCGTTGATGACCTCGACGGCATTCTGCGCGTGCGGGAACGGCGACACCGCGGCGGCCGGGCAGATCAGCACGTCGCAGTCGTTGAAGAACGACAGGAAACGCTTGTAGATCTTGGTCTGCTCGACATTGGCCCAGGCAACGTCACCGAGCGAGTATTTCAAGCCGCGCTCGGTATTGTCGATGACGTTGGGGCCGAGCAGATCGCGGTGCTTCTCGAGCCGCTCGCGGTGCTGGCCGACGAAGACGAGGCCGCGCAGGATCTCGAACGTCTCGTGGACGTTATCGAAATCAGGATGCGCGTTCATGGTCTCGGTGAAGACCGAGCGGAAGGTGTCCGTCCGCGACCGGAATACCGAGGCGATATCGGCATCGATCGGAGCGCAGCCGAGATCGGTCGAGAACGCCGCCCGGATCGAGCCGAGATCGAGGTTGCCGAGATTCTCCGGGATATGCTCGCTGTCAGAACTCGCGAAGGGATCGATCTTGTCGCTGTCGACCTGCGCGCGCAGCAGCAGATGCAGATCCTCGATCGTGCGGCCCATCGGCCCCGAGACCGGGAACGGGCTCAGCGAAACCGGCCGCTCCGACGGCACGAGGCCCGGCGACGGCCGGAAGCCCGCGACGCCGCAGAACGCAGCCGGCGTCCTGAGGCTGCCGCCGTAGTCCGAGCCCGTCGCCAGCGGCACCTGGCCGACTGCCAGCGCCGCCGCCGAGCCGCCCGACGATCCCGCCGACGTCTTCTCGGGATCGAATGGATTGCCGGTCGCGCCGTAGACGCGGTTCTTGGTGTTGGCGCCGGCGCCGAACTCCGGCGTGTTGGTCTTGCCGAGAATGATGCCGCCCTCGAAGCGCACCCGCGCGACCATGGCGTTGTCTTCCTTCGGCACGTGGTCCTTGTAGATCAGGCTGCCGCGCGTCGTGCGCAGTCCGGCCGTATCATGGAGATCCTTCACGCCGATCGGCAGCCCGTGCAGGAGACCCAGATCGTCGCCGCGCATCACGGCGTTCTCGGCGTCGCGAGCGGCCTTGCGCGCCGCTTTCTCGTCCATCGCGACCATGGCGTTGATGGCGCCGTCGGTCACCCGTATCCGCTTGAGGCAACTGTCGAGAAGTTCGAGCGGCGATACTTTCTTGCGCCCGATCAGGCGCCGCAGTTCGACTGCGGAGACGTCGCAAAGTTCGGTCATGGCCGATATCCTGTTTTTTTGTCGCCGAGATCCCAATAGACGCCGGTGACGTGGCGCAATCCCTCGCGCATCAGCGGCACCAGCATGTGCTCGTCGGGGGCGTGCTGCGAACAGCCGGCGTAGCTCAGCGGCAGCCACGCGCACGGCATACCCACGAGGTACTGGAAGATGTAGGTCATGTTGGAGCCGCCGCCGTTCGGCAGGATGCCGCAGGGCTCGTTCGAATTGCGCTCGACGGCGCCCTTGACCCATTGCGCCCAGGCGTGGCGCGGGTCGGTGCGGCTCGCGTAGAAGCGGCCGTTGTTGCTGGCGGGCGGCGGCTCGACCTTGACCTGCGAGAAGCCCTTGGCGTCGAGGTGGCGGCGCAGGTTGCTCTCGATCGCGCTCTCGTCGGTGCCGACGACGTAGCGGAGCGCGCAGACGGCGCGGGCCTTCGGCGGCACGGCGTTGACGGGCTTGGCCGGATTGCCGGTCTCGAAGGCCAGCACCTCGAACGAGTTGAAGGCGGTGACCTTCTCGATGCGCGTGAGGCCGGGCTCGCCCCAGTCGTCGTCGATCTTCGGCGCCTTCGGACCACCGTCGCGGTCGATGCCGGCCAGCACCTCGCGCACGTGCGGCTCGATCGTCGGCCGCCAGCCGTCGACCTGGATCTTGCCGTGCGCGTCCGTGATCGAGGCGATCGCGTGGGCGAGGATGATGCCGGGATTGGCGAGCAGCCCGCCCCAGTTGCCGGAATGGTGGCCGCCCTCGCGCAGATCGACGCTGAGCGTGACGTTGCAGCAGCCGCGGTTGCCGAGCGTGATGTTGGGTCGGCCGATCTCCGTTCGCGGGCCGTCGGACGCGAGAAACGCATCGGCGTGGAAATCGGCCTTGTTCGCCTCGACGATTTCCTTGAGGCCCTTGGACCCGTTCTCCTCGCCCATCTCGATCAGGAATTTGTGGTTGAAGCCGAGCTTGCCGCCGCGCGCCTTCATGATCTCGCGCAGCGCCGCGACATGGACGAGCGTCTGCCCCTTGTTGTCGGCGACGCCGCGGCCATAGACGCGCTCGCCCTCGAACGAGAGCTTCCAGGGGTCGCGGTCGTTGGCCCAGCGGCCCTCCATGCCGAGCACGACGTCGCCATGGCCGTAGGCGATGAAGGTCGGCAGGCTCGGATCCTCGATGCGGGTCGCGAGCAGGACGGGGCCGCAGCCGGCGAGCGGGTTGGGGAAGATCCTGATCGTATAGCCGAGCGGCTCCAGCTCGGGCCGGATCACGGTTTCCAGATAATTCCCGAGCACGCCGAGGCGCTCCGGATTCTGGCTCTCGGTCGGCACTCCGACCCAGCGCGCGAGATCGGCGAAATAGCCCCGCGCGGTGTCGTCGTAATATTCGAGGGCGCGGGTAACGGCGGTCTCACGCGTCATGGCGTTTCCTTTTGGGGGATCGGGACTCTCGGTCCGACGTTAGAACAATCACAGGCGCGCCCCAAGGGGCGGAATGCGCATTGCCGCTGCCGCGACACCGCCGCACGGCAGCTGCTACAATGGGAGGCCAGGAGACTTAGGCCCAGAGGATCGGCATGTGCTCGCGGTACAATCTGACGTCGCCGTCGGAGGCGGTGCGATCCTATTTCCGGGTCGGGCCTGGCGATCCGTTCCCGCCCCGCTACAACATCGCGCCGACCCAGCCGGTTGCCATCCTCCGGATGGACCACAACAGCGCCCGCGAGCTCGCGCTCGTCCGTTGGGGGCTCATCCCGTCGTGGGTCAAGGACCCCGCGCGCCTCTCGACGCTGATCAATGCGCGCGCCGAAACGGCGGCCGAAAAGCCCTCGTTCCGCGGGGCCATGCGCCACCGCCGCTGCCTCATCCCGGCCAACGGCTTTTATGAATGGACGGGGAAGCCGCGCGCCCGCCAGCCGCACCTGATCCGGCGCCGCGACGGCGGGCTGATCGCGTTTGCGGGTCTGTGGGAAGTCCTGGCTCGGCGCCGACGGCAGCGAGATCGACACCATGGCGATCCTGACCGTTGCCGCCAACGCGACGCTGACGCCGATCCATGACCGGATGCCGGCGATCCTGGAGCCCGACGCCTTCGACGCCTGGCTCGACGTGCGCGGCTTTCGCGCCGAGATGGCGGCCGAAATGCTGCGGCCCGCGCCCGACGACCTGCTCGAGCACATCACCGTCGATCCGCGCATCAACAATTCCCGCAACGAGGGCGCCGACCTGATCGCGCCGTATCGGGAGGGGCTGCTGTAGCGACGCCGCGGGGGCCCATCAACACTGCCACTGGAACTCGGCGGTTTTGTAGCCGGTATGGATCTGCCGCAGCACGAGAAGACACGCGCGATCGCCGACGTACGCTTCAGCCCTCTCTCCGATTGCCAGCGACTTCTCCTCACCCTGGATGCGCACGCCGACAAGGTCTCGGCGGCCACGGTGGGGCGCCGCGACGAAGGTGACGAGAACGCTCGCTTTGCCGACCTGGATCTCGCGGCTTGTTCCCCGCTCGAGGGTGAGAACCTCGGCTACAGGGGCCCTGTAGGACAGAGCGACGGCGAGAGGGGACCGGTCCAGCGGCGGGTCGCCGAAAGCCGCGCCGCAGAGAACCTGGAAATCCGCTCCACGCGTTTTTGCATGGATCTCGCGCAGGAAGATGCCGCACACCTCTCCCGGCCGGCTCAAGTGCACGAATTGGCCGACCGCGAGGCTCGCCGTTTCCCCGTTGACGCGGACGCCGACCAGATCCCTTCGCCCCGCGTGCGGCGTCCCGATCATGGAGAACAGCACGCGACCCTCAAGCAGATCGAGCGAGTTGTTGCCCGTCAGCGTCCATGGGTCGGTCGGCAGCGAGCCCGGCTGGGGCGAGTTCGCCCTCGGGTCGGCAGGCGAGGGCGCGGGCGGTGCCGGCATCGCCACGGCCTCCCGGCTCTTCAGTGCCTGCAGCCGCTCTCGTGCGAGCTCCGCATAGAACGAGCTGGCATAGCGCGCGATGAACGCCTCGAGAACCACGGGGCTCGTGCTGTCCTTTGCCGCCGCCCAGGCATCGGCCGCCTCGTCGCGTGGAACCGTCGGCGCGGGCGACGACGCCGCCGACGGCACCGGGTTGAAATAGAAGCGCCCGGTCAGCGAGGAGTGCTCCCAAGGGACCTGCTTGTTCCCTGTCGCCTTGATGACGTCGTTGCGCACTGAGATGAGGAGCGTCCCCAGGTCATCCGTGGACTCACGCATGTTGCGCACCAGGGCACCGGCGAACGGCGAATTCCGTCCGCCACCGTCGAGCGCGACATTGCCGGGCTGCGTGGAGAAGCTGATCAACGTGCCGACACCGGCTTCCACGCTCGCAAGGCCCTTGCCGATGCTTGCCGATCGAGTCCCCATCGAGCGCGCGAGATTGCGCGCGAGAGGGTTGTCGCGGCACGCGTCGAGGAAAAGAATATTGGTGCGCGCCTGGGTCTCCATGGTGCGCTGGATCAGATCGAGGCGGACCATCTCGAAATCCAGCGCAGCCGAAGCGGAAAGCTCAGCGTCGACGGGGACGAGGTAGTTCTGTCCTTGTACCTGGATGGCGTGGCCGGCATAGAAGAACACACCGGCGTCGGCGCCCTGGAGCGCGGTCGCGAAGGTCCTGACCGTCCGATCGAAGCCGGGTTTGTCGAGATCGTAGCCTTCGACGATCTCAAAACCGAAACGCGCAAGTGCGGCAGCGACATCGGCAGCATCGTTGCGCGGGTTGGCCAGTGCCGGCGTATGGGTATACGCCGAGTTGCCGACGACCAAAGCAACACGCTTTTGCGCGTTCGCCGCTACTGGCCACCCGAAGGCGCTCACGACGAGCGCAAGCAAGATGCGGAAGGTCCGGTGCATTCGGGATACGGCTCCAGAACCGCAGAATGTATTGATCAATTCACAATGTACTGGCCCGCGGAAACGGGCCTACACCTCGCCGCGCTCGAAGCGGCGGGAGAAGTCGGTGTGGCCGCCCGAGGCGAGAATGCGGGCCTGCTCGATCCAGTTCTCGCGCTCGATCCGGCCTTTGAATTCGAGCTTGTTGTTGACCGCGCCGACGTCGTCGGCAGTCCAGTTGGCGATCTGCTCGTGGGTTGTGACGCCCATGGCGTTGAGCTTCTTTTCGAGCAGGACGCCGATACCCCTGATCCGCTTGAGATCATCGGGTTCGCGGGCTCCCGGCGGCAGCGCGAAGCGATCTTCGCCGCGATAGGCCTCGGAGCGGACGGAACGCATGCCGGCAAGAATCTGGCTGCGCTCCGCGGTGGCGCTCGCGGTCGCGGGGGCTTCGACAGCCTCTTCCGGCGACGTCGGGGCGGGTGCCGAGGCTGTCGGCGCGACTACCGCGGCAAGTGCAGGAGCGACAGGCGGTGGCGCGGGCGCGGCGGGCGGCGGCGCGACGGCAATTCCGGCCGCACGGTCGACCTCGCGCGAGTAGGCGGTGGCGCCGCCGTTGGCCAGGATCTGGGCTTGCTCGATCCAGTTCTCCCGGTTGATCCGGCCGCTGAACCCGAGCAGCCCTTCGAGCCGGCCGACGTCGGCGCTGCCCCAGCCCGCCACCTGCGAGTAGCGGGTGACGCCATGGGCGTTGAGCACGCTTTCGATCTCGGCGCTGATGCCGCCGATCCGCTGCAGGTTTTCGCGACCGCCGGCACTCGGCGCGGCGATGGCAGGCGCCACCGGCGCGGCGCGGCGCGGCACGGCAAACGCGGCCCGCGTGGCGACGTCGGGCGGGCTGGCCGGCATGACCGCTGGCGCGGGTGTTGGTGCGGGCACTGGCGCCATCCGGGCAATCGTCGTTGCGTAGTGCGTGACGCCGCCGCGCGCGAGAATGTGCGCCTGCTCGATCCAGTTCTCGCGCTCGATGCGGCCGTCGAAGCCGAGCGTCTCGCTGATCGCCTTCACCTGGTCGCTGGTCCACGCCGCGATCTCGCCATAGCGCGCGACACCGGCGGCATGGAGTTTCGCTTCCAGCGCCCGATCGATGGCCCGGATGCGCGTGAGGTCGTCGCCGGACGCAGGCGCCGGTGTCGAACGGACCGCGGCGGCGGCAACGGCGGCCGCTGCCGATACCGGCGGCGCGACGATCGGCGGCTGAGCCGGGTGCGCCGTTCGCGGGCCCACGGGACGGGGCGGCTGAGCCGGCGGGCGTCGGCGCAGCGGCGTCGGACGGCGCGTCACTGTCGGCGCGGCGGAACGCTTCCTGGGCGGGGCGGCCCGGCGCCGACGGCCGCGGCGGAACGAACGCTTCGATCGGTGAGGAACCGGCATCCGCACCGGCGGCGGCGAATTCCAGGCCGCCGCTGGCCGCCGACGCGCGGCCGGATCGCGCGGGTTCGGCACCTTTCATCTTGCGGGCGAAACACCCGACGATGCAGCCCGCGAAATATGCCAGCACCAGAACGAGCATCGTCTGCCAGGTCAACGCAATCATCGTCAGTCCTTCCCCCGACCGGGCATTCCGGCAGCCGGCCTAGCGCCCACGTTCAGCGATCATCGACCTTGGTGCAGGTGTTCCAGCCGACGAACACGCCGAGCAGGAACGCGAAGCCTGCGTAGAAGATCAGTTGGTGAAGCAGATAGTCCATGGGCGACGCCTTTCGTGCGACGGTCTCGGTCATTTCGGTTTGACGGTGAATTCGATCCGCCGGTTGCGGGCCCGGTTCGCTCGCTGAATCGTTCGGAGCAACCGGCCGCGATGACCCATAGCCCACGGCCTTCGCCCGCTCCGCCGACACGCCGGCTTTGATCAGGAAGTCGAGAACAGCCTGGGCGCGGCGCTCGGAAAGGGGCTGGTTTCGTTCGTCGACGCCTTCAGCGTCGGTGTGGCCCTCGATCTCGATGATGCCTTCCGGACAGATCCGCGCCGCCTCGGCGAGCTTGCCCAGCGTCACATAGCTGCGCCGATCGAGACGCGCGCTCGCACGGTCGAAGAGAATGACGCCCTCCTTCGCGAGCTTCTGCAATTCGGTGCCGCACGCGTCGGCCTGGGCCTGGACGCGCGTGCGCTCCTGCTCCGCGCGGCGCACCTCGGCATCTCGCTGCAGCCTGGCGGCCTCGTCGGCCCGGCGCCGGAGTTCTGCTTCTTCGGCACGCCGGCGCGCTTCGTCTGCCGCACGCCGTTGCGCCTCGTTTTCGGCACGCTGGCGCGCCGCAGTCGCCTCACGCACGCGGGTGGCTTCCTCGGCGCTGCGCCGACGGCTCTCCTCCTCGGCCCGCTGTTTCTCCTGGGCGCGCGGCGCGCTGTTCCGCATCGGCAGCGGCGTCGGCGCGCTGCTTCGCGTCGGCGTCTTCGCGATTTCGAGCGGCCGCCATCGCCGCCAGCCGCTGCTTTTCGGCCTCCAATTCGGCGCGCTCGGACTCGTCCTCCGCCTTGCGCTGGCTCGTCTGCTCGGACGCGATCATCGCATCGGAGCGCACGACGATCGTCTCCTGGCCAGTGAACCCCTCCGGCAGGCTGCGCCCGATCACGTCCTTGACCGCGGCTTGTACGACCACGTCGCGGGCTTCGCCCTCGATCGACAACACCTGGTCGACGATCCGCGCGCGCCCGAGCCGCAGTCGCGCGAGCTGACCGAGTGCCACAGTCGCCGCCCGTTTCCAGCGCTCCGACGGCTCGCCCACAACGACCATGCGATCGGTCACGGCACGGGTCGGGAAGAGCTTCTTTGCGGCCGCCAGCAGTTCGTCGCGCACCGCGGTCCCCGGCACCTCCCCTTCGAGGACGAGCGTATCGCTCGTCGATGCGGCCGACCACTTGAGCATCGGCTCCGGCCGAACTTTCAGGGCAATCTGGAGGTCGGGATCGCAATCGCGGTTGGCGGCTGCGCGGGCCTCCGTCGGCAGTGCCTTGTGGAGTGCTTCGGACTCCGTCGCACCGACAACCATCAGCCGGCGGTCCGTGAGCGCCAGCCGGCCATCGCCGCCGAGCCTGGCAAAGACCGAGAGGCCGACATCGAGGCATCGCTGCCAGCCCGGGATGGCGCCCGCGCCAAGCTCCAGCCGATCGACGACCCGGTGGCCCGGGACCCGCGTTTGCACGAGCGCGACCAACGCCGCCCGCGCCGCGTCGCTCGGCACATGCCCGGTGAGCGTCGCCACGCCGTCCTCGAAGCCGATCGAGGTCCGATAGGGGCTGACCGGCTTGATCGTCGGCTCGCGGAACGCGATACGGTCCGCCATCCTGTAGGCGGGCGGGATGCCTTCCTTGAGTTTGGCGTGGATGTCGTCGGCCGTCGATTCCTTGGCCGCCATGCCGGTGACGGTGACGTTCTGATCGCGGATCTCGACCGAGCCCTCCTCGAGCCGGGCGAGTTCGCGCAGCAGCACCCGCGCCACCGTCTCCCAGCCCTCGGGCTCGCCGCGCGCCGGCTGCGTCGCATCGACCAGCTTGGCATTCGGCATGGCGCGCCGGGCCACCGTCAGGAGATCGTCACGCACTTTTTCATTCATGACCGCGCCGCGGATGTCGAGCTGACCGTCGGCCAGCCGCGCCGTCCACGCGTAGGGTGACGCAAACGGCGCTTCGACCCGGTCGGCCTTGAGGCTGATGCCTGGCGGGAGCCCGGTCGCAAGCGCCGTCTTCACGGCTCGGTAGCCGGCGGCATCGAACGCCTCGCCAGCCGACCGTCATCTCGGTCGTCTCGAGGCGCACCTGACCGATCTTGAGCAGCGCCAATTGCTTGAGGCCGAAACCGACGCCGCCGAGCCAGGTGTCGAGCGAGGGCGCGCCGCGCGCCAGCGTCATCCGATCGACGATCTCGTAGCTCGGGAACGTCGCCCTGGCCAAGCCGATGATTTCACGGCGCGTTTTCTCGTTCGGGCACGAGACCGCCGAGGCGCACGCGACTTTCGCGACGCGCGGCAAACCAATCGTAGCGATCGACCTTATCGATGAGCTTGGTGTCGTTGTAGACGATCCGCACGCCGTGGGTGCGGGCGACCGCCTTGGCGGCGCGCTCCGGCTCGGCCTCATCGAAGGCGAGCCCGCTCACGCGCGCGTCGCGGCCTTCGAAGGTCGTTTTCACACCGCCGAGACCGGCCTGCTCGAGCGCCAATTCGGACCGATTGGTGAGATCCTTCTCGATCCGCTCGCGCTCGCCAAGGATCGCCACTCCGCCGAGCAGCAGAATAGGCATGATCCCGAGCAGCCAGCGAAATGGATTGCACCTCATACCGACCCCACTCCAGCAACGAACTCAACCCACCACAGCCCCGTCAGCCCCTCGGCGTCGATGGTCTCCCCGCGCGCCAGCCGGTCCCTGGCCGACCCGCCGGACCGGCGACCGGACGTGGCTCAACATTTGCGCTGCTGCAACCACGACATCGTGCCGTTCGGGGCGTCGTCCAAAGGCTTGTTTTTCAGGCACTATAGACAAGCCTCCGGCTCTTTCCAAGCCGCTCCGGCCACACCCGCCGAGCGATCGCGGCAATCGAAAATAGTGTAATTTCAGGGCTTCGGCGGAACAGACGCAGTTAACGGTGACCGCACCGCGCTTACCCGTGCGTCAGCGAGCGAGCAGCAGCGCGGTGGACCGCATCGCGTTGACGCAGCGGAGCGTACACGCTATCGACAGGCAGCGAATGACCGAGCCGGTTCGAGGATTGCGCAAGCCATGCAGAAATTCACCCAGTTGACGGGCGTCGCCGCGCCGATGCCCGAGATCAACATCGACACCGACCGGATCATCCCGAAGAACTACCTCAAGACGATCAAGCGGACCGGCCTCGGCACGGCGCTGTTCGCCGAGGTTCGCTACGACGAGAGCGGCAAGGAAAACCCGAACTTCGTCCTCAACAAGCCCGGCCTACCGCAAATCCGAGATCATCGTCGCGGGCGAGAATTTCGGCTGCGGGTCGAGCCGCGAGCACGCCCCCTGGGCGCTCCTCGACTACGGCATCCGCTGCGTCATCTCGACGTCGTTCGCCGACATTTTCTTCAACAACTGTTTCAAGAACGGCGTGCTGCCGATCAAGCTGCCGCAAGAGGACGTCGACAAGCTGATGGAGGACGCCGAGCGCGGCTCCAACGCGACGCTGACGATCGACCTCGAGAAGCAGGAGATCCGCCGGCCCGACGGCGGCGTCATCAAGTTCGACATCGATCCGTTCCGCAAGCATTGCCTGCTCAACGGCCTCGACGACGTCGGCCTGACGCTGCAGCACGAAACCAGATCAACGATTTCGAGGGCCGCCAGAACGCCGACAAGCCCTGGCTGGCGGCATAGTTCTTTTGCCGCCGACGCGAACGGCTTCGCCTACACGCGCGGCGGGGCTGCATCGCGGTCTCGTTTTCGCCTCGCGTCCTTCGGCCGCTACCTGTCCTCTATCGCCGCGTGCGGCGGCCGGAGACTAAAAATGCCTTTGCCCGCGTCGCGTTACTGCCCCAGCCCCTTCAGCGCCTCGGCGAAGCCCTTGAGCGAGATCGGGATGCCGATGCCGGCTTCCTCGGTCTGGTAGATGATGAACACCGCCGACTTGCCGTTCGAGAGCCGCTCGATCAGCGTCGCATCGGCGACGACCTGCGCGTAGCACGCGAAATTGTGGCAGCGCAGGAACGGCGCGCTGCCGACATCCTTGCCGTCGATCTTGAGGCCCAGGCCCGGCGGCAGCAGCACGCCGAGCGGCGAGAACACGCGCAGCACCTGCTGGCCGTTCGAGAAGCTCTGGAAATAGACGGTGAGGCCGACGTTGTTGCGGTCCTCGGCGGTGACGCTCTGGACCAGCGCGCAGGTTTCGTTCTTGGCGCCCGGCGGCGGCGGCCTGCATACGATCTGCCAGTCGCCGTGCTGCGCCTTGACGGTGCCGTCCTGGCCGGGCGCGCCTTGGCCGGGGCCCGCCTGCGCGTACGCCGGTGACGATGGCAACGCGGCGGCCGCCAAGCCAGCGAGCACCGCGATGCCCGCGACCGCAATCCAACGCGCCGCTGTCCTCAATCTCTTCACGCAATTGGTCCCTGTTCTTGCCGAGGCCTGCTCTGGGAGGTGAATTGGGCCGAAGTGCGACGCAGCGGTCGGCTGCGCCGATACGCTCGGCCGGAACCGTCCGCTCCATCCCTGGGCCTTTCGATCCCGCGAGAACGCTGCGATACTGCCCAGCCGACCGCGCCAGCGTAAGCGTGCACCCAACGCCCGTACAGCCCGCCTTGCTGCCATCACCGAAGGACCACTCGCGATGAAGACACGCGCCGCCGTCGCTTTCGAAAAGGGAAAGCCCCTCGAGATCGTCGAAGTCGACCTCGCAGGCCCGAAAGCGGGCGAGGTGCTCGTCGAGGTCAAGGCGACCGGCATCTGCCACACCGACGAGTTCACGCTGTCGGGCGCCGATCCCGAGGGCCTGTTCCCGGCGATCCTCGGCCACGAAGGCGCGGGCGTCGTCGTCGATATCGGCCCCGGCGTCACCAGCGTCGCGAAGGGCGATCACGTCATCCCGCTCTACACGCCGGAGTGCCGCGCGTGCCCGTCGTGCCTGTCGCGCAAGACCAACCTGTGCACCGCGATCCGCGCGACGCAGGGCCAGGGCCTGATGCCCGACGGCACCAGCCGCTTCTCGCTCGACGGCCAGCCGATCCACCACTACATGGGCTGCTCGACGTTTTCGAATTTCACCGTGCTGCCCGAGATCGCGGTGGCGAAAGTGCGCAAGGACGCGCCGTTCGACAAGATCTGCTACATCGGCTGCGGCGTGACGACGGGCATCGGCGCCGTCATCAACACGGCGAAGGTCGAGATCGGCGCGACGGCGGTCGTGTTCGGTCTCGGCGGCATCGGCCTCAACGTCATCCAGGGCCTCAAGCTCGCCGGCGCCGACATGATCATCGGCGTCGATCTCAACAACGACAAGAAGGCGTGGGGCGAGCGCTTCGGCATGACGCACTTCGTCAATCCGAAGGAAGTCGGCGGCGATCTCGTCGCGCACCTCGTCAACATGACCAAGCGCGGTGCCGACCAGATCGGCGGCGCCGACTACACCTTCGATTGCACCGGCAATGTCGAGGTCATGCGCACGGCGCTCGAAGCGAGCCATCGCGGCTGGGGCCAGTCGATCATCATCGGCGTCGCGGGCGCGGGCCAGGAGATCAAGACGCGCCCGTTCCAGCTCGTCACCGGCCGCACCTGGAAGGGCACCGCGTTCGGCGGCGCGCGCGGGCGCACCGACGTGCCGCGCATCGTCGACTGGTACATGGAAGGCAAGATCCAGATCGATCCGATGATCACGCACACGATGCCGCTCGCCGACATCAACAAGGGCTTCGACCTCATGCACGCCGGCAAAAGCATCCGCAGCGTGGTGGTGTTCTAACTTTCTCCTTCTCCCCGCTTGCGGGGAGAAGGGGATTCTCGCGGCGCAGTCCTCCCGCCTCTCCTCAATTCCGGAACCACGCACATGGCCAAGCACGCCGAACTGCTCTCGCTGTCCTCCGTCGAGATGCGCCGCCGCATCGGATCGAAGGAGATTTCGCCGGTCGAACTTTTGGAGGCGTGCATCGACCGCATCGCCGAGATCAACCCGGCGGTGAATGCGGTCACGGCGACGTGCTACGCGCGGGCACGCAAGGAGGCGAAGGCGGCGGAAAAGGCGGTGCGCGACGGCGACGCGCTCGGTGCGCTGCATGGGCTGCCGGTCGGGGTGAAGGATCTCGAGAACACGGGCGGGTTGCTCACGACCTACGGCTCGCCGATCTACAAGGACAACATTCCCGAGAACGACACGGTGATGGTCGCGCGCATCCGCGCCGCCGGCGGCATCGTGGTCGCGAAAACCAACGTGCCGGAGTTCGGCGCCGGCGCCAACAGCCGCAATCCCGTGTGGGGCGCGACGGGCAATCCGTTCGATCCGACCAAGAACGCCGGCGGCTCGTCGGGCGGCTCGGCGGTGGCGCTGGCGACCGACATGCTGCCGGTGTGCACCGGCTCGGACACCGGCGGATCGCTGCGCATTCCCGGCGCGGTCAATGGCGTCGTCGGATTCCGGCCGTCGCCGGGCCTGGTGCCGCACACGATGCGGCCGATGGGCTGGTCGGCGATCTCGGTGCTCGGGCCGATGGGGCGCACCGTCGCCGATACCTGCCAGCTCATGGCGGCGCAGGCCGGCCAGCACGACATCGATCCGCTGAGCTATGAGGTCGATGCCGCGGGCTTCGCCGCACCGAAGCCGATCGACCTCGGGCGCCTCAAAGTTGCATGGACCGAGGACTTCGGCACGAGCCCGGTCGACAAGCCGATCCGCAAGGTGTTCCGCGACCGCATCAAGGCGATGCGGCATCTGTTCCTGACGTGCGACGAGATCAAGCCCGATCTCGGCAAGATCGACGAGTGCTTCGACGTCGTCCGCGCGATCGGTTTCGTCGGCCGCTATCGCGAGGCCTACGAGAAGGACCCGTCGAGCCTCGGCCCGAACATCCGCGCCAACTATGAGCTCGGCGCCAAGATGACGATGGCCGATGTCGCGTGGGCGCACCTCGAGCAGACGCGCATATATCCGCAAATTCCAGGAGCTGTTCCGCGACTACGATCTCGTGCTCGCGCCGACCGTGCCGGTGTCACCGTTCCCGTGGACGCAGCTCTATCTCGCGGAAATGGGCGGCAAGCCGCTGCGCAACTACTATCATTGGCTGTCGCTGACGTACGTCGTGACGCTCGCAACCAACCCGGCGATTTCGATTCCCTGCGGCGTCGATCACGCGGGCTTCCCATTCGGGCTTCAGGCGTCGGGCGGGCGCGCGCGGACGGCTTCGTGCTGTCGGCGGCGCACGCGATGGAGCAGGCGTTCACCGGCAATGCCGAGCTGAAGCGGCCGCTGCCGGACCTAAGAAGCTCGCGAAGCCGACGCCGGCATTGAAGTCGATCGTGACGCATCCGCCGAAGCGGACGGACATGAAGTAGGGCTACCGCCGCACCACTTCCCGGCCGAGGGTCGCGCCGATGATCTCGAGGCCGCCGTCGATGGTGTCGCGCCATGTCAGCGGGCAGCGCGGGTGCGGGCCGAACTGCGGCCGGCGCTCCTCGACCAGCAGCGACGCCGGCAGATGGATGAAGCCGATGCGGTGGTCGCGCGCCGCTCGCCGCGCCCGGTCGAGCGCGGAGTAGAGCGCGGCATTGCACAGGTAGGCGCCGGCATCGCGCGACACGAAGGCCGGCAGACCCGCGACTGCGCAAGCGCGCGACGATGGCACTGACCGGCACCGTGCTCGCGAGTTGGTCGGCGCCGCCCTCGCGGAGCGCGGGCGTGCTCGGAAAAGCGCCCGCGGCATCGGGAATGAAGAGCGCGGCGGTTGACGCCACGCGCCTCGATCTCGAAGCCGCGCGCCCGCGACGAGACGCCGAAATGGAGCGCCACGGTCGGCGCGAGCGTCTCATAGAGGTCGTCGAGATGCGCAAGGCCGGCAGCCCATTCGGTCGGCAGCGTGCGAACCTCGAAACCGATCCCTGGAAAAGCGAAGCGCGCCGCCTCGGCGATCCGCGGCACCAGCAGCGACGTCGCGTTGGCCGGCACGCTCGGGAAGGGCCCGAAGCCGGTCAGCAGGACAGTGGAGCGACCGTTCGCCATGGCTCGATCCGTCATGCGTCCGTGGTTGCAGCGGCGCGCATCGGTCGCGCCGGGTCGACCGTCGTGCAGCAACGCCATCACCGTCTCCACCGCCATCGCCGGTGTCAATCGGCCGAGCCGCACCTCCGCTTCGAGCTGCCCAAGCCGATCCACGATCCGCGGCTGGCTGCGCACCTCGTCCATCAGCCGGTCGGCGAGCATGTCGTGCATCCAGGTGACGGCCTGGGTCTGGCGACGGGCGGCGAACTCGCCGGTCGCCGTCATGATGCGGCGATGCTCCTCGATCTTCTGCCAGAGCGCGTCGAGGCCCGGTGTTGTCGCGGCCGGACATGGTCATCACCGGCGGATGCCAGCTCGGCGACGCCGGCGTCAGGAGGCCGAGCGCGCCCTGGTACTCGGCGGCCGACCGCGTGGCGCGCGTGGCGTTGTCGCCGTCCGCCTTGTTGATCACGACCATGTCGGCGATCTCGATGATGCCCTTCTTGATGCCCTGCAGATCGTCGCCGCCGCCGGCGAGCAGCAGCACGAGGAAGAAATCGACCATCTCGGCGACCGCTGTCTCGGACTGGCCGACGCCGACCGTCTCGACGATCACGACGTCGTAGCCCGCCGCCTCGACCAGCAGCATCGTCTCGCGGGTCCGGCGCGCGACGCCGCCGAGCGTACCGGATGTCGGCGACGGCCGAATGAAGGCATGATCGCTGGTCGCGAGCCGCTGCATCCGCGTCTTGTCGCCGAGGATCGAGCCGCCGGTGCGCCGCGAGGTCGGATCGACGGCCAGCACCGCGACGCGATGCCCGTCGGCGATCAGGTTGATGCCGAGCTGATCGATGGCCGTCGACTTGCCGACGCCGGGCACGCCGGTGATGCCGATGCGGTGCGCCTTGCCGGTGTGGGGCAGCAGTTCCTGGAGCAGCGCCTGCGCGCGCCGGCGATGGGACGGGCGCGAACTCTCGACAAGCGTAATGGCGCGAGCCAGCGCCGCGCGATCGCCGGACACGATGCGGCGGGCCAGTTCACCGAGCGCCAGAGTGTCGAACGTCTGCCGGGCAAGCGTCTCGGGCGGCCGTTGGGCGGGCGCCTCATCCGTGGGGCCGCCACCCGCCATTCAGAAGCACCACAGGCGGCTTCCAAGCGCCGCCAGATCGACGAGCAGGGCTTCGCCGCGGACGGCGATCAGATAGAGCGCGCCGGTCAGGACGCCGGCCAAGCCGACGCCGAGCGCCCAGCGCGCCGGACGCGGCATCCGCGCGCCTCCAGCATCTGCCTGCGGATCGGTCGTCGAGGTCATGCAGCCGTCTCTTCAGTTCGCGGGCCTCACATCGCAGGTTGAGCCGCCATCCGCGCCACCGGGCGCTCGCGGATCGGCAAATGGATCAGTGCCGCAAACAGCGCGAGCGCAATCGATATCCACCACATCATATCGTAGGATTTGGTGGCGTCATAGACCTTGCCGGCGAGCCACAGCCCGGTGAACGAGCCCAACTGATGGGAGAGGAAGACGAAGCCGAACAGCATCGACATCCACTGGGTCCCGAAGAAGATGCCGACGAGGGTCGACGTCAGCGGCACCGTCGAGAGCCAGAACAGCCCGAGCAGCGCCGAAACGCCGATGATCAGCCACGGCGACAGCGGCAGGAACAGCAGCGCGAGGAACGCGAACGAGCGCATGAAATAGATGATGCTCAGGCCGACGCGGCGCTCGATGAACTTGGCGGACTGGCCGGCCGAATAGGTGCCGATGATGTTGGCGATGCCGACCGCCATCAGCGCCCACACGCCGACCCACGACGGCATCCCGAGATCGGAGACGAACGCGGGGAGATGGACGCCGTAGAACGCGAGGTGGAAACCGCAGACGAAGAAGCCCGACACCAGCAGCCAGAAACTCGGGTGCGCGAAAGCCTCGCTGAATGCTTCGACCAGCGACTGCGACTTGGTCGGCCCGGAGTGCGCAACCGGCTTGCCGGCGAGCGGCCAGGCGAGCGGCAGGATCAGCAGACAGGTCGCGGCGATGACCATCAGGCTGGCCTTCCAGCCGATCGTCTCGATCAGGATATGGGCATAGGGAAACGCGATCAGGGTGCCGATCCCGCTCGCCATGCCGAGCGAGGCGATCGCCGCCGTGCGCCTCTCAGCGGGCGCGGCGCGGCCGACGGCGCCAACCAGCGCCGGGACGCCGGTGCCCGCCACGCCGGCGCCCGCGAGGAGCCCGGCAACGTAGAGGTCGAACGGGCTTTGCGCCGTCGCCATCAGGTAGAACGAGCTGACGGTCGCCACCGCGCTGACGACGAGCACGCGCCCGGCGCCGTACTTGTCGGCCACCGCGCCGGCGACGATCGTCAGCACGCCCCAGGTGAGGTTCGCGATGGCCATCGCATTCGAGAACGGCTCGCGGCCGACGCCGAGTTCGGTGCTGAGCGGCTTGAGATAGAGCCCCATGACCTGGCGGAGCCCCATCGCCAGCCCGACGATGGTGCCGGCGGCGAGGATGACGACCCACAAGGGCCGGGCAGGCCGTGGGATCGCGGTGGCGTCGGATGCGCCATGGGTCGGTCTACCGGATGCTCACGGGCCGATCTGTGATGCCGTCGGCGTGGTCGTGAGACAGGTGCTCATGAGGTAGTGCTTGCCGCCCCTTATGCCCTGTCGCGGGCGCCCGTGTCGACAAATGCAGCTTGCGGCGCAGGGTTGCTCTGCCGGCACATCATCACAGGTGATTCGGGTCCCGAGGGGACATCCGCCAGGATTTCTCCTAATTTCTACAATACGAATCAAATTCGCTCGGTCCGCTAAAGCGGATGGCGAACTCTGGCGTGCAGATTGGTTCGAGACCGGGATGTTGAGGCGGCTCGAGATGCCGCAAGACAACACGATCATCTCTCAGGAGAGACACCGATGATGAAACCCGTCGTGCTTGCAGCCGCCGCGGTCGCGGCGGTCGGCCTCGCCATAGCGGCGCCCTCCGGCGCCGAGGCGCAGTACTATCGCCCTGGCGTATCGATCCAAATCGGGGCGCCCTTCTACTATGGCCCCTACGCGTACCGGTCCTACCGGCCCTATTACGCCTATCGGCCGTATCGCCCTATCGCCTACTACGCCTACGCCCCGGCCTATGCGTACGGCGCGCCCTATGCGCGCCCCTATGGGCCGGTCTGCGCCCGCTGGGTCTGGCGCGTCAATCACTATGGCGAGCGCCGCCGGCATTGCGTCGCCTGGTAAGCGACAACTCGTACGCCCTCTCGTACCCTTCTGCAGCGCCCCTCGCCCTTTGCCGGTCGGG
This sequence comes from uncultured Alphaproteobacteria bacterium, assembly GCA_963775035.1. GTDB lineage: Bacteria > Pseudomonadota > Alphaproteobacteria > Rhizobiales > Hyphomicrobiaceae. The sequence continues at coordinate 318,182 of CAVZHG010000018.1, forward strand.
GGGCGTTGTCGTTTGGGCATGCCCAAGAGAACACCATTCAAAAATAAAACATAGCGATATCAATGATATTACCGAATTATTGAACTTTGTTTTGTTCGTCGACCTTGAAGCTCCGGGGGACTGAACATAGATCAGTGGTCATGGAGGACGGTGACAAGGTCCAACGGACCAAGCCCAACGACCTCCCCGCCCTTTGAACCGAACGTCAAACCCAGGAGATACCCCAATGTCCAAGACCCTCGTTCTCGCCGCTGCCGCCGCTGCCGTCGCCCTCGGCGCGTCGTTCACTGGCACGTCCTCGGCCGAAGCCGGCTACCACGCCATCACCGCCACTACAGCTACGGCCACAGCTACGGCTACCGCCACTTCCACTACAAGCCCCACTACGTCTACAAGCCGGTCTACGTCTACCGCCCGGCCTACGTGTACAAGCCGGTCTACAGCTATGGCTACCGGACGTACCGCACTTGGTAATCCGATCCCGGTGATCTCGGACGCCCCAGCACCCCTCGGTCGAAAGACCGGGGGGTTGTTCGTCTCGCGCGGCCCCTTCAGAAGCCATCGATTGAGCCGCCGCCGTCCGCGTCGAGGGCAACTCGCGCGCGGCAGGCCACCACAACGGAGTTGCGGTCGAGCGTCCCTCGCAAGTCCAGGGAACGACGTTCAAAATAATACATCAGTCTTTTCAGATGCTTAGAAAATATTCTGAACTTTGTTTTGTTCACGGGCTTGAAGGTCCGGGCTAACTGAACATAGATCAGTTGTCATGGAGAGCGGCGGTAACAAACCAGACCAGAAGCTCTCCCGAAGATTTTGAAGCCGAACCGTCAAACCCTGGAGATACCCCGATGTCCAAGACCCTCGCCCTCGCCGCCGCCGCCGCTGCCGTCGCCCTCGGCGCGTCGTTCACCGGCACCTCGTCGGCCGAAGCCGGCTACCACGGCTACAGCCACTACAGCCACCACAGCTATGGCCACAGCTACGGCTACCGCCACTACGGCTACGATCACTCGCACTACACCTACCGGCCGGTCTACGTGTACCGCCCCGCCTACGTCTACCAGCCGGCCTACATCGTACAGCCTGGCAGCCACGGCCACGGCTACGGCCACAGCTACGGCTACGCCGCCACCTGGTAATCCGATCCCGGTGATCTCGGACACCCCCAGCACCCCTCGGTCGATAGACCGGGGGGTGTTGCTTTGCGACGGACTCAACGGCAGACGAGGACGGGGATCGTCGAGTGGGTGAGCACCTTCTGCGTCTCGCTGCCAAGCAGCACCGCGGAGAGGCCGCGACGTCCGTGCGAGGCCATCACGATCAGACCGGCGCCCTTGTCGCGCGCCGTATCGATGATGATCTCCCAGGGAAAGTCGTTCTCGATCTGGATGGTTTCGGCGTCGATGCCGAGCGCGCCGGCCTTGGCCCGCAGCGTCACGAAGTATTTCTCGACGCCCTTGGCGATCTCCTGGCTGATCTCCTCGATCGGCAGCGCCACCATGACGCCGTCATAGACCATGGGAGCGGGCTGGCTGGTCACGCGGAGGATCGTCACCTTGGCACCGACCGCCTTGGCCAGCGCCAGGCCCTGATCGACGGCCTTGTCGGATAGGTCGCTGCCGTCTGTTGCGATGAGTATGCGGCCGTACATTTGGCATCTCCTTTGGTCGGGATCGAGAAAGCCCGCGGGCTCAGTGCGACATCAGCGTCGGCACCGTCATGTGACGAAGGATATGGCGCGTCACGCCGCCGAACACCATCTCGCGCAGCCGCGAGTGCCCATAGGCGCCCATGACCAGCAGGTCGCTGCCCTCGTCGGCCAAGCGCGCGAGGATCTCATCGGCAACGCCGATCTCGTCGGCGATCGATTTGCGGACCGTGACCTTGACCCCGTGCCGCGCCAATGACGCTGCGATCTCGGCGCCCGGCAGTTGGCCGGATTCGCCATCGGCGTCCTTGCCGACGACGCACAGGAGCGTGACCGCGTCGGCCGCCTTGAGCAGCGGCAGTGCGTCGAAGACGGCCCGCGCGCCCTCGCGCTTGCCGGACCACGCGACCATGACACGCTTGCCGATCTCGCCGAATCGGCCGGCATAGGGCACGACCAGCACCGGCCGCCCGCTTTCGAGCGCCAGCCGCTCCGGAGCGTCGAAGAAACCCGACATCTCCCAATCGGGATCGGCCTGGCTGGCGACGATCAGATCCGCCGCGCGCCCATGCTCGATGACGGCGGAGGCTGGATCCATGCCGACGATCTCGACGTTGCGCCACTCGGGGACGAACGCCCGGTTCCGCGTCGCCTCGTCGAAGGCCGCCTTGAGCCGCTCGCGGCCTGTCTCATCGTCGATCTCCTGGAAGGCGGCGAAATCTTCCGGGCCCACCAACGCCGGCATCGCCGGCATATGGGCGAGCGCGTGCGCCACGTTGAAGCCGATCAGATGGGCGTTGGAGCGCTCGGCGAGCCGGCCGGCAACACTCGCCAGCACGTCGGTCTGGCGCGGGTTCGATAGCTGCACCAGGATGGTTTTCCAGTCCATGTCGCACTCCTTGAGGTCCATTCGGCCCGACGGACAATGCGATACACCCGGACCGATGCGGCCGCTTTGACAGTGGTCAAGCAGCGCGTTCCACTCCTTGTACGTGGAAACGAGCCGCCCATTCGCCAGTTGCGGAACCGGCGCACGGCGCAAGGCTGCCGGGCGCTATTCGCCCATGCGGCAGTTCATCTCAGGCGCGGAAATGCTTCGAAAGCTTCAGGCCCTGCGCCTGGTAGTTGGAGCCGAGATCGGTCCCGTAGAGGACGTCGGGCCGCGCCGCCATGCGCTCGTAGATCAGGCGGCCGATGATCTGGCCGTCCTCGAGCACGAACGGCACCTTGTGGCTGCGCACCTCGAGCACCACGCGCGCGCCCGCCCCGCCCGCCGGCGCGTGCCCGAAGCCCGGATCCATGAAACCCGCGTAGTGCACGCGAAACTCGCCGACCAGCGGGTTGAACGGCATCATCTCGGCGGCGTGGCTCGGCGGCACGTGCACCGCTTCCTTCGAGGCGAGGATATAGAACTGATCGGGATCGAGGATCAGGCGGCGGCGCGTGCCGACGACGATCGGCTCCCAATAGTCGGCGAGCGCGCAGGTGCCGGGCGCGTCGACATCGACGAGGCCGGTGTGGCGGCGCGCGCGGTAGCCGACGAGGCTGCTCCCATCGCCGATGAGATCGACGGAGAGCGCGATGCCGCCTCTTGATGTCGCCATCGACGCCGCCGTGGACCAGCGTGTGCTTTTCATGCAGCGCCGCCAGGTCGGCGTCTTTCTCGACCGGGATCGCCGACGCGGAAGCGGATCTGGCTCAGCATCGAGCCGCGGCGCACGACGATCGGGAAAGTCTGCGGGCAGATCTCGGCGTAGAGGCGGCCCTGGTAGCCGGCGGGAATGGTATCGAACGACGACACGCCATCGGCAATGACGCGCGTGAACACGTCGAGCCGGCCGGTCGAACTTTTCGGATTGGCGGAGGCGGCGATGTCGCGGCGGCAGCGCAAGGCTCTCCTGCAGCGGCACGACATAGACGCAGCCCGTCTCGAGCACCGCGCCGACGGTGAGATCGATTTCGTGCAGGGCGAGATCGTCGAGGCGATCGGTGACGCCGGCGCTCGTGTCGCTCCCCGAGCCCGGAAGGAAACTCGCGCGCACGCGGAACGCTTTGTCGCCGAGGCGCAGATCGAGGCTCGCCGGCTGGATCTGCGTCGCGCCGAGCGGAGCCGCCGCAAGCGAATGGCGCCATCGGCGACGAGCCCGCGGATATCCTGGATCGGCAGGATGCCCGTCGGCCGCTTCGGCTTCGCCCGCGCCTTCGTCATGTCGGCTCCCTTGTGGCCCCTGACGCGCCCTTGGCATCGATCGTTCGCCGCATATCCCATCCACCCATTGACGCCAAGCCTGCCGATGCGATAATCCAAGTTCCAGACGTCGTGGTGATTTGGCCGGCCGGCTTGCAGCCACGTTAAACAACTCGCTAAAAGGCCGTGCGGAACCGGTTTACTGGTCACGCTCGGCTTATCCGGGTGACCACGACGCCGGTTTTTTGTTTTCCTGGGCTGCTGCGCGCAGCCCCGCCAAGGAGACCCGCAGATGACCAATTCCGCCACCCCCGGCGATCCCTCGTCCTGGTTTCCCGAGACCCAACTGGTCCATGGCGGCACCATGCGGTCGCCGTTCGGCGAGACCTCCGAGGCGCTCTATCTCACCCAGAGCTACATCTACAACACCGCCGAGCAGGCCGAGGCCCGCTTCAAGGACGAGGACCCCGGCTTCATCTATTCGCGGTTCTCGAACCCGACGGTCGCCATGCTCGAGGAGCGGATGCGGCTGCTCGAAGGCGCCGAGGTCTGCCGCGCCACCGCGACCGGCATGGCGGCGATCACATCGGCCCTGCTGAGCTACCTCAGCGTCGGCGATCACGTCGTCGCGGCGAAGGCGCTGTTCGGCTCGTGCCGCTACGTGGTCGAGGAGTTGTGCCCGCGCTTCGGCATTTCCTGCACGCTCGTCGACGGCACCGACCTCGCAGCCTGGAAGAAGGCGATCGGGCCGAAGACCAAGGCCGTGTTCTTCGAGACGCCGGCCAATCCGACGCTCGATCTCGTCGACATCCGCGCGGTGTCGAAGCTCGCACACGACGCCGGCGCGCTCGTCTTCGTCGACAACGTATTCGCGACGCCGCTGCTGCAGAAGCCGCTGACGCTCGGCGCCGACGTCGTCATCTATTCGGCGACCAAGCACATCGACGGCCAGGGCCGCTGCCTCGGCGGGCTGATCCTGTGCTCGGCGAAATTCCTCAAGGATCATCTCCAGGTGTTCCTGCGCCAGACCGGCCCGTCGATGAGCCCGTTCAACGCCTGGGTGCTGCTGAAGAGCCTGGAGACGCTGCCCGTTCGCGTGCGTGCGCAGTGCGCGACCGCCGCCGACATCGCCCGCAGTCTCGGCGGCAAGGCCGGCATCACGCGCGTGCTCTACTGCGGCAGCGAAACGCATCCGCAGGCGGCGCTCGCGCGGCGCCAGATGAGCGGCGGCGGCCAGATCGTGACGTTCGAGGTCGAGGGCGGCAAGGCGGCGGCGTTCCGCTTCCTCAATGCGCTGCAGATCATCCTGATCTCGAACAACCTCGGCGACACCAAGAGCATCATCACCCACCCCGCGACGACGACGCATCAGCGCCTGAAGCCCGAGGCCCGCGCCGAACTCGCGATCACCGACGGCATGATCCGCCTCTCGGTCGGCCTCGAAGCGCCGGCCGATCTCGCCGCCGATCTCGAGCGCGGCATCGCTGCCATGCGCAAGGCCTGATCGGCGCCTTGGCGGGTGGACAAGGCGGGGCGTGTCTGGTCGAATGTGTCCAGACATGTGTCCAAAGAAATGCTGGGGAACGCTCATGAACGCCATCGATCCGCCGGTTACGGCGCAAAGCCACGCGCTTGCCGCACGCTACGGCACCGACATCGCGCCGAGCCAACTGCCGTGGAACGATGTCGTCTCAAGCCTGATGCACCATCGTTCGGTGCGCGGCTACAAGCCCGATCCCGTCCCAGCCGGCACGCTCGCGACGATGATCGCCGCCGCCCAATCGGCCGCGACCAGCTCGAATTTGCAGACCTGGTCGGTGGTCGAAGTGACCGATCCCGCCAAGCGCGCCGAACTCGCCGAGATCGCCGGCGGCCAGAAGCACATCGTCGAATGCCCGCTCTACCTCGTCTGGCTCGCAGACCTGTCGCGCAACGAGCGCATAGCGCAGGCGGCGGGCAAGGCTCTCGAGGGCGCGCCCTACCTCGAGACATTCCTCGTTGCCGCCATCGATGCCGCGCTCGCGGCGCAGAACGCGGTCGTCGCGGCGGAGTCGCTCGGTCTCTCCACGGTCTACATCGGCGCCATGCGCAACGACCCGGTCCGCGTCGCCAAGTTGCTCGGCCTGCCGCCGGGCGCCGGCGCCGTGTTCGGGCTCTGCGTCGGCTATGCGCGGCCGGCCAGCGCCGGCGAGGTCAAGCCGCGCCTGCCGCAGGACGTGGTGCTGCATCGCGACCGCTATTCGCTGGAGCCTGAAAAGCGCGAGCAGTCGAATTACGACGCCCGCCTTGCCGCCTTTTCCGCCCGCAACGAAATGGCGGGAGCATGCGAATTGGACGTCACGGGTCGTCGCCCGCATGTCGACGATCAAGGCGCTGAGCGGCCGCGAACAGCTCAAGGAAGCCTTCATCGCGCTCGGCTTCCCGCTGCGTTAAGAGCCGTCGCGGGAGCCCGCGTCAAAGCCCACGCAATTGGGGCTCGAATACACATGACCACCGTGAGCGGGGATGACGTCCCGACCGTCAACTTGACGGTCGCCCGGCGTCAGCTCGTGCTGTTCATCGTGGTGCTGAGTTCGGCCGCCTACAACGCCGCGACCTTCACGGCGACGGCGATCCTACCGCAAATGCAGGGCGCGATGTCGGCGACCCAGGACGAGATCTCCTGGACCGTCACCTTCAACATCCTCGCGACCGCCGTCGTCACGCCGATGACGGGATGGCTGATCTCGGTCGTTCGGCCGCCGCACGGTCATGGTGGCGAGCCTCGCCGGTTTCTCCGTCGCGTCGCTGCTGTGCGGATTTGCGCACACGCTCGACGATCTCATCCTGTGGCGGGTGCTGCAGGGCGCGTTCGGCGCCCCGCTGCTGCCGCTCGGCCAGGCGCTGATCCTCGACGCCTTTCCGCGCCGCCAGCACGCGATGGCGATCTCGGTGTTCGGCATGGCGAACACGGCGGGTCCGATCATCGGCCCGATGCTCGCGGGCGTGCTCGCCGACTATTACGGCTGGCGGTGGGGCTTCTACATGATCGTGCCGGTGGCGATGCATCGCGACCATCGGCGCCCGCCTCATCCTGCCGCCGGACGAGGAAAGCCAGCCGACGTCGCTCGACTGGACCGGCTTCCTGTCGCTCTCGATCGCCATCGCGGCGATGCAGATCATCGTGTCGCGCGGCCAGCGCCTCGACTGGTTCGAAATCGACCGAGATCACCGCCGCGACCTTCATCGGCCTCGTCGCATTCTACGTCTTCCTCGTCCACAGCCTGACCGCCAAGAACCCATTCCTCGACCTGCGCCTGCTGCTCGATCGCAACTTCGCGCTCGGCCTGCTGCTGGTCGGCCTCTTCGGCATGGTCAACTTCACGCCCATGGTGCTGCTGCCGCCGCTGCTGCAATCGCATCTCGGCTATACCGACCGACTGATCGGGATCATGATCGGCTGGCGCGGCATCGGCGTCGCGACGGGTTTTTTTCTCGCGATGATGACCGGACGCTTCGATCCGCGCATCACCATGATCGTCGGCTTCGGCGTCCAGATCTTTTCCGGCATCTGGCTGATGGCGATCAATCTCGACGTCGATTTCGTCACGCTGGCGCTCAACGCCTATCTGCAAGGCACCGCGGTCGGTCTCATCTGGGCGCCGATCGCAACAACCGCGTTCTGGTCGATGCCATCGCGGTCCCGACCGGAAGCGGCGGCAATGTTCCACCTCATGCGCAATATCGCGTCGAGCTTCTTCATATCGATCTGCGTGGCGATCGTCGTGCGCGCGACAGGGGCCAACTACAGCCGGCTGGTCGAGAACGTATCGCCCTACAGCAAGCAGCTCATGCTGACGCCCGTATTCGGCGGCTGGAACACTGAAACCTGACCGGGCTCGCCGCGCTGTCGAAGGAGATCAACCGCCAGGCGGCGATGATCGCCTACACCAACGCGTTCTTCGTCTACACGCTGATTTCACTCTCCGCGATCCCGCTGGCGCTGCTGGTGCGGCGGATGAAGGAGCGGGAGTGACGGACGCGGGGTGAAATGCGGGACGGCCTCGATGAGGCGCGGAAACCCACGAAAGGCGCAAGCATTGAGACCTAGGCTGCGCCTCGCACGTTCGCATATGACTTCAGCCCATTGATGGTCTAGGCTCATCGAAAGGAAAGCGACGAGAGACGAGCAGTGGGCATGAAGTTTCTCTTCTATGTGGAGCCCGTCACCTATCGCTTCGATCCCTTTTTCCTGCGACCGTGGCTTACATGGATCGCTGACATGGCGCGCTCCCAGCGTGACGACGACAGCGCGCCGAAGTTCGCATTCATGTCGAGCCCGTGGCTTTGCCGATCATTCAGCCTCGAATTTCAGAATGACGCCGATATCATTCCGATACGCCCGGCCGACGTGCTGGCGCCATTCGATATGGACCGTTCTGCCTATGGGCAGGATCTCGCGCAGCCTGCCGGCGCGACTATCGGAAACGTGCCGCTGCAGCAAGCCCTGACCGCCGCGGTCGATGCGTTCCGCCCGGACGCTGTCATCAGCTTCAGCCAGAATAGATACCTCCAGCGCCTGCAATCGCGCACGAATGTTTTCTTCACCGAACGGCAGCCTCTGCCCCGGCTATCCGGCAAGGGCGGTTTCTTTCTGGACAACAGTGGCCACCAGACCGAAAGCCTGCTTGTAACGCAGGCCTCCCGCATCAAATCGCTCATGCTTCCAGAGAGCGTGTCGGCCGGAGCAACGTCATGGTGGTCAAACTACTTCGATGACCCCGTTGATCGTCACCCGGACACGACGCAAATCAGAGATTGGATCGACGCAAAAGCAGCGGGAAACCCCGTTGTGATGCTCGCGCTTCAGCCGCCGGATTGGCTCACGCTCGAAGGCTTGAGCACCAATACGCCTCTCGATGGCGTTCTCATGCGCTGGCTGTCGCAAGTGCCGCACAACTGGCGCGCGATCACAACGTATCATCCCGCCATCCGTCTGCCACGTGCGCTGGAAGAATTGATTGCCGAGCAGTTCCCCCATCTGTTGCTCCTGCCCGAGGTGTGGAACCAAGGGCATTCCGAGCTGGTCATCGATGCAGTCGATGCCGTCGCCACGATCTCATCGGCGGTCGGCTTCACCGCCCTGCTATCAGGAAAGCAGGTTGTCGCGCTCGGCAGGTCGAATTTGTCCGGATTGGCCGCTCCGCGCCTCAGCGAGCTCAATCAAACGCCCTCGCTGACCGAGCCGGAGCGCGTCAATCTCCTTGCATTTCTCACGAACTTCTATTGCCATGACGATCATGACATCCTCGCTGGACGCGGCTATCTGACCAGGACAGTGTCCGAGCTGATCAAAGGTGGAACGGATCGTTACTTCGAGTTCCCGCATGGAACCACAACAACGAGGCACTACCCGACGTAACACTGATCGACGTGCCATCAACGACAGGTCATCGAATATGACATCCACTCCGCCGAATGCCGCCGACAGCGATCCGAACTCCCTCGCCTGGATGACCGGCTTTCCGCCGGCGCCGGACAAAGCGGTCACGTTCGCCGACGGCTCGTTCCGCCAGTTCCCGCAGCTCCGCTGGGCCTGGAGCAACATCCGCCAGCTCGTGCCGACCAGGAATGTCTGGCGCGGCGCCGGCCCGGCATCGGCATTGCCGCGCGACGCGCAGGACCTCGGCAAGATCAAGTCGACAACCATGGACGGCCGCGCGATCACCTTCGATGACGCGCTGGCCCTGACCTATGCCGACGGCATCGTGGTGCTGCACCGCGGCCGCCTCGTTTTCGAGCGCTACTTCGGCGCGCTGCAACCCCACAAGCAGCACATCGCGATGTCGGTGACCAAGTCGTTCACCGGCACGCTCGCGGGAATGCTGGTCGCCGAAGGCAAGATCGATCCCGCCGCGCCCGTGACGACGTACGTGCCGGAGCTCGCCAAGAGCGGCTTCGGCGATGCGAGCGTGAGCCAGGTCATGGATATGACGACGGGCATCAAATACACCGAGGTCTACACCGACCCGAACTCCGACGTGTGGGCCATGCGCCGCGCCAACGGCATGGCGCCGCCCGAGCCCGGCGTGCCACAGCTGTCGCTGCTCGAGTACCTGACGACGATGCCGAAGCTCGGCGCGCACGGCGAGGTCTTCACCTATCGGACCGTCAATACCGACGTGCTCGCCTGGATCATCCGCCGCGCGTCTCAGGCCAATCGCTGTCGGAACTGCTCTCGACGCGCATCTGGCAGCCCATGGGCGCGGAGGAGGACGCGCACTACACCGTCGATCGCCTCGGCATCGAGAGCGGCGGCGGCGGCCTCAACACGACGACGCGCGATCTCGCCCGCTTCGGCGAGGTGATGCGCAATCGGGGCCAGTTCAACGGCCGCCAGATCGTCCCGGCAAGCGTCGTCGACGATATCGCCGCGCGGCGCCGATCCAAAAAAATTCGCGCCGGCCGGCTATCCGACGCTGCCCGGCTGGTCCTACCGCAATCAATGGTGGGTGAGCCACAACGAGGACGGCGTCTACATGGCGCGCGGCATCCACGGCCAGTCGATCTACGTCAACCCGCGCTGCGAAGTCGTGATCGCGCGCTACGCGTCCCACCACGCCGCCGGCAACGTCAACAACGACCCCGTGACGCTACCGGCCTTCGCCGCCGTGGCGCGCGCGCTCAGGGGGTAGGCTGACCGCCCCCTGCGAAATCACCGGTATGACCGCCAGCTGTTGCCGCCAGATCACATCGGCCAGCGGCTGGAGGCGCTAAAATCGTTGCCGGTCGGCCGGAAGCGGTTACAAGATGCTGGCGTCAATTGCGTATGGGGACATGTGAATTGCGCGTTTCGCGTTTGATTTTCGTGAGTGCCGTCTGTCTCGCCACGATGGTCGCCGCTGGGTGCGCCGACCGTCGAGCGCAATGCTGTGCCGATCGCCCTTGCCGCCGATGCCGCGGTCCCGGGCCTCGCCGCCACCCGCTTCTGGGGCGACGAGGTGCCGAAGGACATCCTGTCGTTCGTGCGCCAGCATATGCCGAGCGTCACGCGCATGGCCGCCGGCGCGACCCAGAAGAACGGCCGCTCGCACATCGAATATCTCGCGCTCTCCGGTGGCGCCGAAGATGGCGCATTCGGCGCCGGCCTGCTCACCGGCTGGACCCAGCGGGGCAATCGTCCGCGGTTCGAAGTCGTGACCGGCGTCAGCGCCGGCGCCTTGATCGCGCCTTATGCGTTCCTCGGGCCGAGCTACGACCGGCAGCTCGCCGAGTTGTGGCAAAACTTCGATTCCTCCTCCGTCGCGACGCCGCAGGTGCTCGCCGGATTGTTCGGCGCCGAGGCCCTCGCGGATTCGACGCCGCTGCGCAACCTGATCGCCAAGCATGTCGATCGGCGCATGCTGGCCGAGATCGCTCAGCAGTACCGCGGCGGCCGCCTGCTGCTGGTCGGGACGACCAACCTCGACGCGCAACGCCAGATGATCTGGAACATGGGCGAGATCGCCGTCGCCGCCGAGCGCGATCAGGAGGCAGCGCAACTGTTCCGCGACGTGCTGCTGGCGTCGGCGTCGCTCCCCGGCATTTTCCCACCGGTACACGTCAAGGTACGCGCCGGCGGCAAGGTCTATGAGGAGATGCACGTCGACGGCGGGCCGACGCGGCAGGTGTTTCTCGCCCCCGCGCAGCTTTCGCTCAAGACCTTCGACAGCCTCTATCCGAAGCCGCCCGTGCGCACGGTCTACGTCATCCGCAACGGCAAGGTCGGTCCCGAATACGAGGCCGTCCCGCCCAACGCGCTCGCGATCAGCGCCCGCTCGCTCTACACGCTGACGAAGAACCAGGGGATGGGCGACCTCAACCAGATCTTCGCGATGACCGAGCGCGACGGCGCCGCGTTCCGGCTCGCGTCCATTCCGGCGACTTTCAACGTGAAGAGCGCGAAGGCCTTCGACCAGACGTACATGAGAGCGCTATTCGATGTCGGCCAACGCGTCGGCCGGCAGGGCGATAGCTGGGCGCGGACGCCGCCGGAAGCGGTGCTCCTGGCGCAACGATAGAGTAGCGGCGGGCATCTACGCGGCTCGCCGGCGCGAACGCGCAAACGGCATCCGGCTCGGCATTGCATCTCCACGCACCACTCCAGTAGTCAGCGTTTTGTCGAGCTGAAAGGGACGCTCAAGGAGATGACCGGAATAGCGTGAGGGGTGAGGCGTCCTTGACAGCGACGCAGGCTGGATTGCCAATGCGCTGGCAGCGACCGTCGGGAGGAAGCAATGTGGCCTCGAAACGCCGTGACGGAAAGGCTGAACCTCAAATGGCCGATCCTGCAGGCACCGATGGGATCGTTGAGTACGCCTACTCTCGCCGCGGCGGTCAGCAACGCAGGCGGACTCGGCGGTATCGGGATGTGGGGCTTTTCGGCTGACGATGCCGAGCGCCGCATCGCCGGCTTTCGCCAGCAAAGCAGCGGCAGCCTCAACGTGAACTATCCGCTTTGGCCAGCCCCCAGGGCGACCAAGGACGAGATGGCCCCCATGCGCAAGCTTCTGCAGGCGCACTATGATGCGAGCGGTCTTGGCGCCGTGCCCGAACCGAACTCCGGCGCAGGCGATGTCAGCGCCGACCATCTTGCGATGCTGCTGCGCGCCAAGCCCGAGCTTGTGAGCTTCCATTTCGGCATGCCCGATCCCGGGATCGTGCGGGCGATCAAGGACGCGGGGATCTATGTCATATCGAGCGCGACGACTGTCGCCGAGGCGCGCCGGCTCGAGCAACTCGGCGTCGATGCAGTCATCGCGCAGGGCACAGAGGCCGGCGGCCATCGCGGCACGTTCACCGGCGTCGACATCGGCATGCAGTCCGGGCTGTTTGCGCTGTTGCCGCAGGTCGTGGACGCGGTAAAGGTTCCGGTCATTGCCGCCGGCGGCGTGGCCGACGGACGCGGCGCAGCGGCCGCCATCGTGCTGGGCGCCAGCGCCGTCCAGATCGGCACCGCTTTCCTGCTGTGCGAGGAAGCCGCTACCCTCGATGCCCACCGCGCGGCCCTCGCCGACACCGATGAGGCCAGTACTGTCGTGACCGACGCGATGACCGGCAGGCCGGCACGCTTCATCAGGACCAGGCTCATCGACGACCTCGTGGAATCGGGCCTGAAGCCGCTGGCGTTTCCCTTGCAGCTCGGCGTAACCGCGCCGCTTGGCAAGAGTGGCAACAGGGAAGTCACTGCGCTCTTCGCCGGCCAATCGGCGCGGCTCGCGAAACATACCTCGGCTGCGGACCTCGTCGAGACGGTCGGGCAGGACATGATCCAGAGGCTGCGCGCGTTCAGGTGATCGTGCCCTGCCGGCTCTATCCGCTCTTGCCGTAGAGCCGGTCCGGTAGCCATGTGACGAGCGCCGGGAAGAGCGCGATCAGCACGACGACGACGAGGTAAGCGACGAGATAAGGCAGTACGGCGACCGATATCTTGTCGATGCTGACGCCGGTCAGTCGCATCGCAACGAAGAGGTTGGCGCCCACCGGCGGCGTCAGGAATCCGATCTCGCAGCAGACGACGAACAGGATGCCGAAAACCACAGGGTCGACGCCGACGGATACGACCAATGGCAGCAGCAGAGGCGTCAGCAGGATGATCTGTGCGATAGACTCGAGAAACATTCCCGCGATCACGAGGACAAAGGTAATCCCCATCAACAGCACGAACTGACTCGACGTGAATGCCTTGAGGAACACCCCGATCATCTCCGGCACCGAGAGCAGGGTCATGATCTCGCCGAACGCCTTCGCAGGGCCGAGAATGATGATGGCGGCGCCCGAGATCATTCCGGTCGCCTTGAGTGAAAAGACGAACCCATCCCACGTCAGCTCGCGGTGAATGAAAATACCGACGAAAGCAGCATAGAAGACGGCGACGGCAGCGGCTTCCGTCGGCGTGAAGATGCCCGCATAGATTCCGCCCAGGATAACGACCGGCGCTCCGAGCGCCCACTTCCCGTCGTAGACCGCGCTGCCGAAGAGCGACCAACTGAACCGCTCCGAGCTGCCTTTCAGCCCCATCGACCTGGCCATGATCCACGTCGTGAGCATGAGCAGGCAGCTAGCGATCAGACCCGGGATCACTCCGGCGAGAAAAAGCCGAGGGATCGAGGTATCCGACACCAGTCCGTAGACGACCATCAGATTGCTGGGAGGAATGAGGCTTCCCAAGGCACCGCCCGACGCGACGATCGCGCCGCCGAATGCGGGATTGTAACGTTCCTTGAGCATGGCCGGGATCATGACAGCGCCGATAGCGGCCGTCGTAGCGGGTCCCGAACCTGACAGCGCGGCGAAGAACGTGCACCCTAGTATCGCGACGAGGCCGAGGCTGCCGGTGTAGTTGCCAATCAGCGATCGCGCGACGCCAACAATTCGATCAGCAAGGCCGCCACGCTCCATCAACGAGCCGGCGAAGACGAACAGCGGCACGGTCATGAGAGGCAGCGGCTCGAGGCCCGTGTACATCGCCTGCGCGAGTGCCACGAGCGGCAGGTCGGCAAAATAGAAACCAGCGATGGCGGCGATTGCGACCGCGATCGGAATCGGAACAGCAAGGGCGATCGTGCCGAGCAGCAGCGCAAACAAGACGGCGACTTGCTGATGCTCGCTCATGGCGCCGGCTCGCTCCGTTCTGCCGCCGGCACTTCGAGCAGCGGATCTCCGTACCAAATGTGGCGCACGTAGAGCTGGAGTAGCCTGAGAACCATCATCGCGAAGCCGAGAGAAACGATGAGATACGGCCACTTCTGCTCGATGTTGAGCGCCGGCGATACGTACGACCGCTTCCAGAGTGACTCGTTGAGCAGTATCCCCTGCCAAGTAAGGAAGATCGCGAATCCGATCCAGATGGCGTCGCTGAGGTAGATCAACCACTTAGCGACAACGGGGGGCATGAGCTCGACCAAGCTCGTAACCCGGATATGCGCTCGCTCGCGCACGGCCCATGACGACGAAATGTAGACGAACCAAATGAGGCAGTAGACGGCGATCTCGTCAGTCCACGAGAAGGATTTCTCGAACACGTAGCGCGCGACCACCTGGCAGAATATGAGCGTGGACATCAACACGAGGGCGACGCCCGCAACGGCTTCCTCGAAATGTCGTTCCAGCCAGCGCACTGCATTCCACATCGAGCTTCCCCCCGGGTCGGATACAGCCGGCGGGCTGCTCCCGCCGGCTGATGGATCGCGTAGCCGATGTGTGATCGATGCGCCCTGGACCGGCCGCAACCGGCCGTCGCTCCGGATGGGCATTCACTAGGTCACATCGACGTTGTAGTGAATGACGCTCGGCGGTGCCGTCGAGCGCAATCGCGGGCTCGCTATTTGGCCGCCGCTTGGATTTCCTTCACGAGCGCCTCGTAGTCAGGACCGCGCTCCTTGGCGAAGGCTTCCTGCACCTTGGCCGCCGCCGCGATGAACGGTGCCTTGTCGGGCTCGGTGAACTTCACGCCATGCTTCTCCTTGAGGGTCTTGATGAGGCCTTCCTCGTCATCGATCGTCTGCTTGCGCGAAATCGCGGCAGCGATGTCGGCAGCCTGGTAGATCGCGGCCCTTTGCTCCGGCGTAAGCTTCTGCATGAACTTGTCGGCGACGAAGAATGGCGGCGCGAGCGCGAAGTGCCCGGTCAGCGCGATGTTCTTCGCGACCTCGTAGAATTTTTGGTAATAGATGATGTCGACCGGGAGGTCGCCGCCATCCACCGTTCCGGTCTGCGTTGCCGTCAACGTCTCACCCCAGGCGAGCGGAATGGGATCGTTGCCGAAGGCCTTGTAGGTGTCGATCATCACGACATTCTTCGGCACGCGATACTTGAGCCTCTTGAAATCGTCGATCGACTTGATCTCGGCCTTCGTATTGTAGATGTGCCGGAATGCGATCGAGAACACCTTGATCAGGTGAACATCCGCCTTGGCGGGCATATCGCTCCAGATCTTTTTTCCGATCGGTCCGTCGAGCACTTTCACGGCGTGCTCGTAGCTCTGGAAAATGTAGGGCAGGACCATCAGGTCGATCTTGGGATAGAACGGCCCGGCATTGTTCTGGGCAATCAAGGTGCCGTCGAGCGTGCCGAGCTGCAGCTTCTTGAACGTCTCTTCCTCGCTGCCCATCTTGAAGCAGCAGAAGACGCGACCCTTGACCGCTCCATTCGTGAGCCGCTCGATCTCCTTGGAAAACTCCTTCGCGAACGTGTCGTAAGGCGAACCTTCATTGCCGGCAAAAGCCAGCTTGAGGACATGCTGTGCATTCGCCGCTTGCGGCAATCCAATCGCAACAACCGCCGACATCATCGCAGCGGCAACAATGCCCTTCGCCTTGGTGACCATCGCGTTCCTCCTGTATTGCCAGCCAAGCTCGCGGCCAGCTTTGTTTTAATTATCAAGCGGCTGTTGTGACGTGCCGCGCGACACGCGGGATGCGTTCGCAGGAGTTCAAATATTGCACGGGCCGAAATGTCCAGCAACCGCGCCAAAACCGTACAAAATATGAGACGTGGCGGTTCCATTTCGCTGCGCGGAATTCATATCATCGCAAAAATCGAATGAGCAATTGCCGGATCGAATGGAAGAACGTGCGCCTGGAGCGGCGGCGCCGCAATCGATGCTGACGGCCAGACTAGCGGCGTCACACGCGATGCGCCTACGCCCCCTTCGCAAACACCAGCTTCGTCCAGCTCACGTCGGTGCGGCCGAAGCCGCCGGGCTGGTTGTCGAACCGGTGCGCGAGGGCGAGGTTCGCGTCCGCCGCGAGCGCGATCGTCTCTTCGGCCGTGACGACGAACATGCGCCGGCCAGCCGGCACCGGCCCGTAGCGCAGCGACATGATGAACGTGCCGCCCGGCCGCACGAGGCGGGCGACACTCGGCATCGCGCGGCGGCGCTGGTCGTCGTCGAGGTGCATCCACACGGCGGTCATCATGACGAGATCGAACGTCTCGCCGCGCGCGGTCAGCACGGCGAGGTCGGGGAGGCTGTCGTCCACCCACTCGATGCGGGGCGATGGATGGAGGCGCGCCGCATGCGCGCGTAACTCCTCGGTCGGCTCGGCGGCGACGACCTGATGGCCCATCTCGGCGAGCGCGGCGGCGTCGCGGCCCGTTCCCGCACCGATGTCGAGTACGCGCGATGGCGCGGTCGGGATCAGATGAAGATACGGCCGATGAGCATCGGCGAACGTGATGCTCTCGTATTGCCGCGCGAGCGCGTCCGCCTCGGCGGCATAGCCCTCGGTTCCACTCACGCCACGCGACGCCATACGGCAGCTCCCAAAGATCAGTCTTCCGGCAGCGCGTGCGCGATGATCTTGCGCATCACGGTCGGCAGCGCGACGTCGTCGAGGTCGCGACGGTGGACCCAGCGGCAGCGCTCGGGTTCGGCCCACAGATCGACGACCGATTCATCACGCACCAGCGCGCGATAGACCGTCATCTCCAGCCGGAAATGGGTGAAAACGTGGACGACGGTGCCGGGGACCGGCCACCAGTCGCCACGCACGGGCGTCCGGCGCAGCGCCTCGCGCGCGACCGGCTGCATCTCCGTCCATTCGGTCGACGGCACCTCGAGCATACTCGCGAGCAGACCGGTCGACGGGCGCTGGCGCAACAGAATGCGTCCGCCCTCGCTCAGCGCCAGGAACGCGACGCCGAAGCGGTTGGGTCGCGCCTTGCGCGGCACCCGCGCCGGCAGGCTCGCCTCGATCGCCATCGCGTGCGCCGTGCAGTCGCGCTCGATCGGACAGACCAGGCACGACGGGCTGCGCGGCGTGCAGATGGTGGCGCCGAGATCCATCATCGCCTGGGCGAAATCGCCCGCGCGCTTCTTCGGCGTCAGCGAAACCGCGAGCCGGCGCAGCTCCGCCTTGGCGCCCGGCACCGGCTCCGAGACCGCGAACAGCCGCGCGATGACGCGCTCGATGTTGCCGTCGACCGGCGTCGCGCGGCGGCCGAAGGCGATCGCGGCGATCGCTGCTGCCGTGTAGGGGCCGATGCCGGGAAGCTCGAGCAGGCGTGCCTCGGTATCGGGGAAGCGGCCGGCGTGGTTTTCCACAACCGCTCTGGCGCAGGCGTGAAGGTTGCGCGCGCGGCTGTAGTAGCCAAGGCCCGACCATGTCGCGAGCACGTCGTCGAGGTCGGCGGCGGCGAGCGCCGCCACGTCCGGCCAGCGGGCGAGGAATTTCAGGAAGTAGGGAACGACCGTCCGCACCGTGGTTTGCTGGAGCATGATCTCGCTCAGCCACACGGCATAGGGGTCGGCGGGGGCGCCCGGCGCGTACCGCCACGGCAGGTCACGGCGCTCGCGGTCGTACCAATCGAGCACCGCCGCCGCGGTGCCGGGACCGGGCGCCGGCCAGATGTGTTGCAGTCTTGCCGCAGCGGTCATTCGATCGCCCCGCACCCGCGCCCCGAATCATTAACCCGATGTTAAGCACGACTCGGCCGAATTGATACCGGAGGCGCCTGTTCCATGGCCCCGATTTCCGAGGCGCGACGCGCCGGAGCACCAATGTCACGACGCAAATCATCCGTTTCGGCGGCGCCTTCCGCATGGCGGAGCGCATCCAAGCCGCGCGCCAACGCCAACTACATCAGCGCCAAGGCGGTCGGCAGCATGGTCCCGAGCTTGACCCGCAAGGCCTTCGAGCGATTCGGATTTTCGACCGCGACCCTGCTCACCGACTGGGCCCAGATCGTCGGCGCCGACATGGCCCGCTACACTGCGCCCGACCGCCTGAAATGGCCACGCGGCGGCACCAACGGCAGCGATGACGAACCGGCGGAAGGCCCGTCACGCCAGGGCGCAACGCTGGTCCTGCGCGTCGACCTCGGTCGCGGCATCGACATCCAGTACAAGGCCCGCCAGCTCATCGAGCGCATCAACGCCCACTTCGGCTACCGCGCCGTCGCCGAAATCCGCATCATCCAGGCGCCCGTCGAAGGCGCCCTGCCGCCGGCCGAAGTTGCATCTCCCGCGCGGGTGCTGCGCAAAGCCTTCAACCGCGGCGAGACCGCGCCCATGCTCGCCGCCATTCCCGACGAGGGTTTGCGCGCCGCGCTGGAGCGGATGCAGGCAGGGTTGAGTAGGCCTGAGCTCTTTGATCGCGTCGTTGCGCGAGCGGGGCCGCAGCCCTGCACCCCGCCGGGGAGACCCCGGCCTCCCCGCTTTTTTGCAATTTGGTGTTCGATGCTTCTGTAGCGGCCGAAGGCCGCGAGGTGAAATCTCCAACCGGAGAGGCAGCTCCGCGGCGCGTGTAGGCGGAAGCCGTACGCGACCGCGGCAAAAAATGCGAAGCAAGCTCCACGAGTGTGCGAACTCAATCCAACCCTTCCACCTTCGGCCGGATATCCGCCCACGGCATGGCCTGCTCGAGGAGGGCGGATACGCGCAGGAGAAGTGCGTCGGCACCGCGACGGCCGATGAGCTGAGCCGCGATCGGCAGGCCGTCCGAGTGCAGCCCGGCGGGGAGCGTGACGGCGGGATTGCCGGTGAGGTTGAAGGGATGCGTGTAGGGGTACCAGGCCTTGCGGATGGAATCGACGACCTTCCCTTCGATCTCGATCGGCTCGAAGAGCTTCTCCTGGATCGGCAGCGCGGTGCGCGTCAGCGTCGGCGTCAGGATGATGTCGTAGCGGTCGAACCAGCCCTGGACGCGGCGGTAGATGGCGGTGCGCTGGAGCGCGGCGCGGGCGAGCATTTCGGCGGTGTGCTGGCCGCCGCCGGCCATCTGGCGCACGAGCGTCGGGCTCATCTTGTCGCGCCATTTCGGGAGCTGATCGGAGAAGCGCGCATTCCACAAGGCGGTCGAGACGACGAGCCACATCGGCTCGGTCGGCTCCATGTCGTCGCCCATCGGCTCGACGATGGCGCCGAGATCGCCGAGCGCATCGGCGACTTGCTTCGCAGCGCATCAGCACTTCGCTGTCGACGACGGTGTTGCCGAGATAAGGCCGCCAGCCGATGCGCAGCCCCTTGAGATCGCCCTCGCCGCGCGCGGCTTCGACGAGCCCTTCCGTCGAGGCGCCGAAGGAATGGATGTCCGACGAATCGGCGCCGCCCATGGCTGCGAGCATCAGCGCGGAATCCATGACGGTGCGCGTCGTCGGCGTGATGTAGCTCATGTTGCCGAAGGTGTCGGCCGCCATGTCGTGCGGCACGAGGCCAAGCGACTGCTTGAAGCCGACGACGCCGCAGCAGGCGGCCGGAATGCGCGTCGAGCCGCCGGCGTCGGTGCCGATCGCGAGGGGACCGACGCCGACCGCGGTGGCCGCTGCCGCACCGCCCGATGAGCCGCCGCTCGTGCGGCGCGGGTCGTAGGGGTTGCAGGTCCGCCCGAACAGCGGCGCCTCGGTGAACGGCATATGGCCGAACTCCGGCGTCGTGGTTTTGCCCATCAGGATGGCGCCGGCCGATTTCAGACGCGCGACCGACACGGCGTCGGCTGAGGGGATATTGTGCTCGTACATGAGCGAGGCGAAGGTCGTGCGCACGCCCTTGGTGTTGACGAGATCCTTCACGTGCAGCGGCACGCCATGGAGCGGCCCGAGATCGTCGCCGCGCGCGACCGCTTCGTCGGCGGCCTTGGCATCTCGCAGCGCCTCGTCGGCGCAGATGGTGATGAAGCAATTGAGGGCGACCTGCGCCCGCTCGGCACGGGCAAGCGTCGCCTGCATGACCTCGACCGCGGACGCCTTGCGGGCTTGGATCAGGGCAGCGATCTCGGCGGCGCCGAGCCAAGCGAAGTCGTTGGACATTGCGGATCGGTTCTCCCTCGCAAAGCGCGGCAACGGCGCCGACGGGCAGTCTAGTTGATGCCCCGCGCCCGTGTCGAACTGAGAAGACGCGCGCGCCCGATCGGACGAACCGGGCAGCGACGCTCAGCCGGGAGATGCTTGCCACGCCGGCCCTGTTTCGGCACGCTGATGCGGCGACTGGGTCTGCTTGCACTGCGGCAACGGTTCGGAAGGGCTCGACGCAAATGCCGGACGACGACATGTCGGCGCCGTCGCTGGCGCGCGATTTCATTTTCTTTGTCGTGCTGCCGTGCGCTTTGCTGACGGCGATCGCGTACGTGTACGTCGCGTACTTCGCGCCAAAGCCCTATGCCGGGGTCAAGCTGCAGGACGGCGTGATGTACGTTTCGGCGCGCCGGTTCGAGACGCACGGGCTCGAAGCTTTGACCGCAGGCGGCAATGCGGTCGAGACCAAGGCTTGGGTTGCGCCGGCGGTCGCGCGCGAGACCCCGTCGACGGTCACCATTCTGATCCACGGTTACAATGCACAGGAGGGCAAAGTCGCCACGTACTTTGCCGATCTCACCGTGTCGCTGCGCAACGATGCCAGCCGCTCGGGCCCCCTCATCGTATTCGACTGGCCGGCGATCGCCGTGCCCCATGACGAGTTGCCGACATCCGACCGCATACGGCGCGATATGTATAGCTACACGAAGAACACCTGGAGCCAACCGGCGTATGAATTCAATATGTACAGGATCGACCAGCGCATGGCCGAGTCGGTCGGTGCAACGGCATTGGTTGCGTTGCTGGCATCGCTGACGGAACGGCCCGGCACCACCGTGCAGATCCTCGCGCACAGCATGGGCTGCTATCTGCTCGCGCGCGCAATGCAGCAGCAGCCGGCCGCATTTTCCCGGGTCGGATCGATGATCTGGCTCGCCCCCGACGTCGATGCGACTGTGGTCGACGAGCCGTGGTTTCGCCAGACGCTCGGCAAGCTGGGAACCGGACTATTCGTGCACTATTCGCACAACGATACGACGCTAGCAGTGTTGTCACGGGCGGCGAACGGCATTCCGCGACTTGGAGCGATGGGTCGCAACGCTGGCGGCGACCCCATTCCCAAGCTGGAGTTCCTCGATATGACCGTCGCACTCGGCACCGACGACGTGCACGGGGGTTACCTGCGGAAAAACAGCCCGAGCCTCGCGCTCATCGCGAAGCAATTGGCGGGACGGCGCTAGTGTGATGATCGAAAAATTCGCCACATCTCGCGGCACGGTATCGAGCGAAGTCGAAGGCCGTGGAATTGAATGGTTGTGAGGCTCCTGGTGCTGCCGATGAACGGCGGTCATGCTAGTATGCGGATGCTTTCAATAGGCAGGTAGCCGTGGAATCGGCCTATAAAGTCGCTCTACTCCGCCCAGCAAGGGAGATTTCCGAAATGTCAAAAATTGCGCTCGCTTTCGCGATTGCCGCCTCAATGCTGCTGCCGGTTGCGCTCTCCGTGACGGCCAGCGCACAGTACAAGAAATGCTACCACTGCTATGTCGACGGCTATGGCAAGAAGATCTGCCACAACGACTGCAGCTGCCAGGGCACGCACTAACGCCCTTCATGCGCTGCGCGGGTTGCTGCGACTGCAGCGACCCGCGACTGCGTGAGGGCCGAGTAGGCCGCGCCCTCGCGGCCAGCGATGTTGCCTGCTTCAATGCGACATGAGAACCGGGACGGTCGCGTGCGCCAGCAGATGGCTCGTCGCGCCGCCGAAGATCATGTGGCGCAGCCGGCTCTGGGTATAGGCGCCCTTGATGATCAGGTCAGCGCCGAGCTTGATCGCCTCCTGCATCAGCGCGTCACCGGGTTTGCGCCCTTCGAGGCCGAGCGTCAGCTCGCGGGCGTTGATACCGTGTCCGGCGAGCCAGTCGCAGCATTGCTCGCCCGAAGGGCCCGGCACCGTGATCCCCTCCATGGTCAGGACGATGACGGTCTTTGCGAGTTTCAGCAGCGGCAGCGCATCGGCATTGGCGCGCGCCTGTTCGGTCGAGCGGTTCCAGGAAATGACAATGTTGTCGCCGAACGATTTCGGCGCGACCGGTGGCGCGATCAGCATCGGGCGGCCACTCTCGAACAGCATCCCCTCGAGCGTGGTCATGCGCGGGCCGGCGGCTTCGTTGGTCGGACGGCCGAGGACGGCGATGTCGTAGACGCGGGCGAGCGAGCCGAGCCCGGAGTTGTCGACGGAGGCCCCGGCTTTCCAGCGCCGGCGCGGCGCCTGGCGGCCGGCAAAATAGCTGTCGAACCCCTCGCGCGCCTTCGCCACGTAGCCGCCGTCGTTCCAGTCGGCCGGCGGGAACGTCACCGCGACGATCGGGTCCGGGGCGACGATCTCGACGTGGACCGGCCGGAGCGCGATCCCCTCGATGAGACTTTCGAATTTGGCCGCAAGTTGATCGGCGGTCGCCAGCACGGACGCCATGCTGTCGCTTTGATCGCACGGCACGAGGATCGTTTTCATTCAGCCCTCCTTTTGTGGCCGAGCCCGAAGGCCGGACCATTGCGCAGGGCTGCTCCACCAGCCCGCCAGCGACGTCCCCGCTGAGGAAACGGACGAATTAGTGCCCGTTGTGCGGGCTTATGGGCCAACACTAGCATGAGAAAAGGAATTTTGCGCCAGCCGTCGGCGTTCAGTTGCCGCGATCAGGCAGCCAGCAGCCGGCCCGCGAGTCCGTCGGCGATCAGGCGGCGCGTCTCGGCGATGCCGTAGAGGGCAATGAAGGAGCCGAAACGCGGCCCCTGCGATTCCCCGAGCAGCACCTCGTAGATGGCGCGGAACCAATCGCGAAGCGTGTCCTTGTCGTAGCCGTTGGATTTACCAGCCTCGTAGACGATGTTCTGGAGCGTCTCGGCGGTGGCATCGGGGGCGGCCGCGGCAAGCGCCCGATCGAGTGCCGCAAGCGCCGTCGCCTCGGTCGCCGTCGGCGCGCGGAACCGCTTCTGCGGCTTCACGAAGTCGGCGTAATAGCGCACGGCGTAGCCGACGAGCTTGTCGAGCAGCGGATAGCGCTCGGGGGTCGCGCCCGGCACATGCCGCTTGATGAAGCCCCACAGCACGCCGGCGTCATGGGCATTCGACGCCGAGACGAGGTTTGAGCAGCAGCGCGAACGAGATCGGCAACTCGGCGGCCGGGGGATGCCCCAGATGGATGTGCCATGCCGGGTTCTCCAGCCGCTGCTTTGGAGCTTCACTCGGGTACTTGGCGATGTACGTGAGATATTCGTCGACCGCCTTCGGGATGACGTCGAAATAGAGCCGCTTCGCCGTCTTCGGCTTCTGGTACATGTACAGCGACAGGCTCTCGGGGCTCGCGTAGGTCAGCCACTCCTCGATCGAGAGGCCGTTGCCCTTGGTCTTGGAGATCTTCTGGCCCTTGTCGTCGAGGAACAGCTCGTAGTTGAAGCCTTCGGGCGGCGTCGCGCCAAGCGCCTTGCAGATCCGCGAGGACAGCGTGACGGAATCGATCAGGTCCTTCCCCGCCATCTCGTAGTCGACGTCGAGCGCGACCCAGCGCATCGCCCAGTCGGCCTTCCACTGGCACTTGACCGCGCCGCCGGTGACCTTGGTCTCGACCTTCTCGCCGGTCTCGGGATCGATGTAGACGACCGTGCCGGCCTTCGCGTTGCGCTCGACCATCGGCACCTGGAGCACGCGGCCGGTGCGCGGCGACACCGGCAGGAACGGCGAATAGGTGGCGCGCCGCTCGGGCCCGAGCGTCGGCAGGATGATGTCCATCACCTGGTCGTAGACCTCGAGCATCGCGCAGCAGCGTCGCGTCCATCATGCCCGAGCGGTAGCACTCGGTCGCCGAGAGGAACTCGTACTCGAAGCCGAACTGGTCGAGGAACGACCGCAGCCGCGCATTGTTGTGGTGGGCGAAGCTCGGATGGGTGCCGAAGGGGTCGGGCACGCTGGTCAGCGGCTTGTCGAGGTGCTCAGCCAGCATCTCGCCGTTCGGCACGTTGCCCGGCACCTTGCGCAGGCCGTCCATGTCGTCGGAGAAGCAGACGAGCCGCGTCTTGCGGCGGCCCTCGGTCAGCACCTCGAAGGCGTGCCGCACCATGCTGGTGCGCGCAACCTCGCCGAAGGTGCCGATGTGCGGCAGGCCCGAGGGGCCATAGCCGGTCTCGAACAGGACGGGTCGCTGTGGGTCGCCGCCGAGACGGTCGAGACGGGCGATCAGCCGGCGCGCTTCCTCGAACGGCCAGGCGCGACAGGCGTGCACGACCGCGATCTCGTCGGGGTCGATCGCCAGCGGGGTATTCGGAATGGTCATGACGGCGTGCGGCGGCGCCGGTCGCGCCGCCTTCTCCATGGTGTTCGGACAGGTGGCGAACCGTATGGGGCCGGGCGTCGGCGTCAACGCTCGGCCGGGGCGAGATCAAAATGTCCATTGGGTTCCAACCGGACCGATCCCGGCCTAAGCTTGACCCGAATGGATGCGATAGTGCGCCACCATGTCCGCGGGAGGAAGCCATGCACGACTATCAGGCCGCCTATCGGGCGACTTCCGTCGCATCGGCCGAGCGCGATCTGCTCCAGGGGCGCCTCGCGACCGGGCTCAATGCGGCTGTCGAATGCTGCGATCGATGGACGGCGGACGGGCACCGCGCGCTCGAGTGGATCGGGCGCGACATGCAGCGCGAGACGGTGACGTTCGCGTCGCTGAAAGCCTCCTCCGAGCGCGTCGCCAACCTGCTCAAGCGGCGCGGCATCGGCAAAGGCGACATCGTCGCAGGACTGCTGCCACGGATTCCGGAGTTGCTCGCCGTGGCGCTCGGCGCCTGGCGGGTGGGCGCGGTCTATCAGCCGCTGTTCACGGCGTTCGGGCCCAAGGCGATCGAAACCCGCCTCGTCGGCGACGGCGGTAGCGGGGCGAAGCTCGATCATCACCGATGGGGCGAACATCTCGAAACTCGCCGATGTCCAGGACTGCCCGCCGGTCATCGAAATCGACCGTACGGGCGCGAAACCCGGTTGCCTCGCGCGCCTGCTGGAGAGCGAACCGGCCGACTTCGCGCCGGAAATGCTGAGCGGCGATGCCCCGTTCGTGCTCCTCTACACGTCGGGCACGACAGGCAAGCCCAAGGCCGTCCTCTATCCGCTCGCGCTGCTGCTGCCGGTCGGCATCTACATGCGCGATGCCATCGATCTCCGGCCCGACGACACCTACTGGAACATCGCGGATCCAGGCTGGGCCTACGGGATGCTCTACGCGCTGATCGGGCCACTGCTGCTCGGCCACACGACGACGTTCTACGAGGGCGGATTCACCGTCGAGGCGACGGTGCGGATTGTGCGCGACCTCGCCGTCACCAACTTCGCCGGCGCGCCGACCGCCTATCGCCTGCTCATGGCTGCCGGTCCCGAGGCCGCAAAGGTCGCAGCCGGCACGCTGCGCGTCGCCTCGAGCGCCGGCGAACCGCTCAATCCCGAGGTCGCCCGCTGGGCCAAGGCGTCGCTCGGCGTGCCGCTCAAGGATCACTACGGCCAGACCGAAACGGCGATGCTGGTCAACAATCACCACAGACTGGGCCACCCGGAGAAGGAAGGCTCGGCCGGCTGTGCGATGCCGGGCTTCTACCTCGACGTGCTCGGCGACGACCTGAGGCCGGCAGCGGCGGGCGAGCCCGGCATCCTCGCCGTCGACCTGACGCGATCGCCGCTCTGCACGTTCAAGGGCTACTGGCGGGCCGAGACGCCGTCGATCCAGGGCAACTGGTACCTCACCGGCGACACCATGACGCGACGCCGACGGGCACTTCTTCTTCGTCGGCCGCAGCGACGACATCATCACCTCGTCGGGCTATCGGATCGGGCCCTTCGATGTCGAAAGCGCGCTGATCGAGCACCCGGCGGTAGCCGAGGTCGGCGTCATCGGCAAGCCGGACCCCGAGCGCACCGAGATCGTCAAAGCCTTCATCGTTCTGAGGGCCGGGCATTCGGGCTCGCCGGAGCTGACGGCGGAGTTCAGGAGCACGTGCGGCGCCGGCTCGCGTCGCACGCCTTCCCGCGCGAAATCGCCTACCTCACCGAGTTGCCGAAAACGCCGAGCGGCAAGATCCAGCGCTTCGTGTTGCGACAGACGGGGTAGCCGGCGACCAATCCAAATGCGCTGAGTGTCGGGATCGCGCACCATATGGGTATGAGCCGAGCAGTCGATCAGGTGTGAGGTGGGCATCATGGACTTCGACTTCGAGCGCATGAGCCCGGCGGACTGCTTCACCTTCCTCACAAGCACCGTCGTACCGCGACCCGTGGCCCTGATCACGACGGTCTCGCCGACGGGCGCCCGCAATGCGGCGCCCTATACGTTTTTCAGTATCGCAGGGATCGATCCGCCGATCGTCACGGTCACCGTTCTGCCGACCGCCAATGGCGATATGAAGGATACCGGGCGCAATATCCTGGCGACCGGCGAGTTCGTCGTGAACCTCGTCTCGGAGGATCTGGCCGAGGCAATGAACATCACCTGCATCGATGCGCCCGCCGGCGTGGATGAATTGAGGCTCGCGGGTCTCGAAACCGCACCGTCGGCCAAGATCGGCCCCCCGCGCATCCTGGCGAGCCCGGTATCGCTCGAATGCCGCCTTCACAGCTCCGTACCGCTGAGCGCCAACCAGGTGCTCGTCGTCGGTCGCATCGTCCAGGCGCATGTCGCCGACCGGTTCGTGATCAGCCCGACCGGGCCAGCCCTCGATACACCTGCATTTCGCCTGATCGGCGGTATGCACGGAGCCCGTTGGTACACCCGGACGCGCGACCTGTTTGAAATGGAACGCCCGACCTGGGCCGGCTGGAAGGCCAAGAGCTGACCAGCAAACGCCGCTCCGGCCATACTTTTTCGGCAAACGGGCCAGTGACGGCGTGTTCATCAACCAAGGAATAGGGTCCTGCCGGGCCCGGCCTTGCGCGGGCGCGGGCGTTCGCGGTATGGCTGCGGCCAATGCTGCCGCGCGGCGAGAGGCATTGCATTTGCTTATACCTCCCTCCGCCGGCTGCCAAAACGACGCCAGCCTGCACCAGCGCGGCGCCGTCCGTTCCATCAACCTCCACGCGGGAGCAGAACCATGGCCGTAAAAGTTGCAATCAACGGGTTCGGGCGGATCGGGCGCAACGTTCTCCGCGCCATCATCGAGAGCGGCCGCACCGACATCCAGGTCGTCGCCATCAACGACCTCGGCCCGGTCGAGACCAACGCCCACCTGATGCGCTTCGACAGCGTGCACGGCCGTTTCCCCGGCGAAGTGAAAGTCTCCGGCGACACGATCGATGTCGGTCGCGGTCCGATCAAGGTGACCGCCATCCGCAACCCCGCGGAGTTGCCGCACAAGGACCTCGGCGTCGAGATCGCGCTGGAGTGCACGGGTTTCTTCACGTCGAAGGCCACGGCGTCGGCCCATCTCACCGCTGGCGCCAAGCGCGTCCTCATCTCGGCGCCCGCCGACGGCGCCGACCTGACCGTCGTCTACGGCGTCAATCACGACAAGCTGGCGAAGGACCACCTCGTCATCTCGAATGCCTCGTGCACGACGAACTGCCTGGCGCCCGTCGTCAAGGTGCTGAACGACGCCGTCGGCATCGAGAAGGGATTTCATGACGACGATCCACGCCTATACGGGCGATCAGCCGACGCTCGACACCATGCACAAGGATCTCTACCGCGCCCGCGCCGCGTCGCTGTCGATGATCCCGACGTCGACGGGCGCCGCCAAAGCGGTCGGCCTCGTGCTGCCGGAGCTCAACGGCAAGCTCGACGGCGTTTCGATCCGCGTGCCGACGCCCAATGTCTCAGTGGTCGATCTCAAGTTCGTTTCGAAGCGCGCGACGACCGTGAAGGAGATCAACGAGGCCGTGCAGGCCGCCGCCGCCAAAGGTCCGCTCAAGGGCATCCTCGCGGTGACGAGCCAGCCCAACGTCTCGATCGACTTCAACCACGATCCGCACTCCTCGACCTTCGCCCTCGACCAGACCAAGGTCATGGACGGCAATCTCGTGCGCATCCTCACCTGGTACGACAACGAGTGGGGCTTCTCGAACCGCATGAGCGACACCGCGGTTGCCCTCGGGAAACTGATCTAGCGATCATCTTCTGCAATTGAAATTCGTTAGGCTTCTATTAGACGTGCGATCGTCCCCCAGGCGGTCGCACGTGTTGCTTTGTTCGCCGCACGTCCGAGCAGCCACAAGAGCCCGAAAATCGCAGGGTTCCGGCGAGTCCTCGATTGCTGCGCCGGTGCCCGGCGCTGCCGTAGCGCAAACGACAATTGCTGCGTCGCACAAACGGCGGGGCGTTTGGTAACGTCCAAAGCGGTCTTGATCGCGTGTTAAATTAATGAGACCTTTCTTCTCGCGTCGCAGACCTTCCGCAAGGCCGGTCCCGGCGCGAAACAAATGATCGCGCAACAGCGAGCCGGTACTTTAAGAACGCCGGCCGTGCGCAAGCAGGGAGGAATATCTATGTCGATCCGCAATTGGGCGGTGGGTGCTGCGTGCGTATTTGCCGTCGGATTCTCGGTCGCCGCGCCAGCCATCGCCCCAGCCATCGCCCAGGACAAGCCGATCAAGATCCGCATCCAGTCGGTGATCCCGACCTCGGCGGACGAAGTCACCATGCTCAAGGACTTCGCGGCCGACGTCGCCGCGCTGACCGGCAACACGGTGACGATGGAAGTGCTGCCCGCCGGCGCCGTGGTCGGCGGTCAACGACACGCTCGACGCGGTCGACAAGGGTCTGATCGAAGGCGGCTTCGCGTGGACGCACTACTGGTCCGGCAAGCATCCGGCCGCAACGCTGTTCGGCTCGCCGGCCGCCGGCTCGGGCGTCGGGCTCGACAATCTCGCCTGGCTCGCCTGGTTCCAATTCGGCGGCGGCCAGCAGCTCTATGACGAGCTGTGGACGGAGATGAAGGTCAACATCAAGGGCTTCATCCTCCAGCCCGTCGGCCCCGAGGCGCTCGGCTGGTTCAAGAACCCGATCAAGGATATGGCGGATTTCCGCAAGCTGCGCTTCCGCACGCCGCCCGGCATCCCCGGCCAGATCTACCGCGACATCGGCGTCGCGGCGGTGGCCATGGGCGGCGGCGACATCCTCCCCGCGCTCGAGAAGGGCGTGATCGACGCGGCCGAGTGGTGCTGCCCGAAGCCCGACATGGTGTTCGGCTTCCAGAAGGTGCTGAAGCACTACTATCTCGAAGGTCTGCACCAGAACGTCGTCAACGCCGACATGTACCTCAACGGCGACGTCTGGAAGAAGATGTCGAAGCATCAGCAGAAGGCGATCGAAGTCTCCGCCAACGCGGCGCTGATGAAGGCGCACTCCTACCGCATCGCCGAGAACGGCAAGGCGCTGAAGGAGCTGGTCGAGAAGCACGGCGTCCAGCTCCATGCGACGCCGGAGGCCTACTTCAAGGAGTACGGCGACGCCGCCAAGAAGGCGTTCGAGAAGCACGCGGCCGAGAACGCTTTCTTCAAGAAGGTGTGGGACAGCCAGCGGCGTTTGCCGACGTCGCGATCCCGTTCTGGGCCCGCGCGCAGAAGGCCAATGCCGGGCTCACCGGCGCCTACGCCGCCTCGCTCGAAAAGAAATAGGCCTCGACGGCGGCCGCGGAGCATTTCCGCGGCCGCTGCTTGATGGATAGCGTCGCGGGCCGTAAATGCGAGCCCGCTGACGCGATCGGGGTGATCGCGCGACATTCCGAGTGAAGCACGCCAGGGGGCGAACGAATGGCCAAGGGACCGGAGCCGACGCCAATTGCGGCACCCGTGCTGATCGACGAGCTGATTGCCGGCCGTCGCGAGACGGGCGCGCCGATGCCCGACGACATGCCGCGATGGATGGCCGGCACGATCATCGGCATCGACACGCTCAACCTGTGGGCCGGCCGCATCTTCGCCTGGCTGACGCTGCCGCTGATCTTCTCGATGATGTACGAGATGACGGCGCGCTACTTCTTCACCGCGCCGACGGTGTGGGCCTACGACATGAGCCGCTTTCTCTACGGCTCGATGTTCGTGCTCGGCGCCGGCTACGCGCTGTCGAAGGGCGTCCACATCCGCTCCGACTTCCTCTATCGCAACTGGTCGGTGCGCACGCAGGGCCTCGTCGACCTCGTGCTCTACGTCGTCTTCTTCTTCCCGACGATGATCATCCTGCTGTGGGTCTGCGGCGACTGGGCACTGACGTCGCTCGTGCGCGGCGAGCGCGGCATGGACACGGCCTGGGCGCCGCTGCTCGGCCCGGTCCGCATGACGTTGCCGATCGGCATCGCGCTTCTGACGCTCGCAAGGGCTCGCCGAGACGCTCAGGTCCGCTTACGCGGCGAAAACCGGAAAGTGGCCGCAATAATGAGCCCTGAGATCATCGGCCTCCTCATGGTCGGGGCGATGCTGTTCGCCATCTTCATCGGCTTCCCGATCTCGTTCACGCTGCTCTTTCTCGGCATCGTGTTCGGGTACTGGGGTTTCGGCGCCGCTGGTGTTCTACCTGCTGACCCTCCAGTTCAACGCCTCGATGATGGAGCAGACGCTCGCCGCGGTGCCGCTGTTCATCTTCATGGGCGTGATGATGGAGCAGGCGAACCTGATGGAGCGCCTGTTCGACAGCGTCCAGAAGCTGCTCGCCAACGTGCGCGGCTCGCTCTATCTCGCGGTCATGTTCGTCGCGACGATCTTTGCCGCCGCGACCGGCATCGTCGGCGCCTCGGTCACGATCCTCGGCATCATGGCGGGCAAGCCCATGATCCGCTCGGGCTACGACGTCCAGCTCTCCTCGGGGCTGATCGCGGCCGGCGGTACGCTCGGCATCCTGATCCCGCCGAGCATCATGCTGGTCGTCATGGGGCCGGTGCTCGAAGTGCCGGTCACGACGCTGTTTGCCGCAGCAATCATGCCCGGCCTGCTGCTCGCCGTGATGTTCACCGGCTACGCGATGATCCGCTGCTGGATCAACCCCGCGCTTGGGCCGCCGCTGCCTGAGGAGCTGCGCGCCAAAAGCACGACGCGAAGTCTGGGTCGACTTCTTCGCCGGTCTCGTGCCGCCGGCCGGCCTTGGTCATGTCGGCGCTCGGCAGCATCATCTTCGGCCTTGCGACGCCGACCGAGGGCGCGGGCTTCGGTGCCTTCGGCTCGCTCGTCCTGGCCCTCGCCTACCGCCGGCTGACGCTCAAGGCGCTTGCCAGACTCGCTGGTCAAGACGCTCGAGATATCCGTGCTGATCCTGTTCCTGGTCGCCGCCTCGAACTTCTTCGGCGCGGTGTTTGCCCGTCTCGGCACACCGACCATGCTCACCGAAGGGCTGCTCCAGCTCGACCTCAACCGCTATGTGATCCTCGCCATCGTGATGGCGCTGATCTTCCTGCTCGGCTGGCCGCTGGAGTGGGTGCCGATCGTGCTGATCGTGGTGCCGTTCCTGCTGCCGCTCGTCGCCAAGCTCGGGTTCGACAAGGCATGGTTCGGCATCCTCGTCGCGGTGAACCTGCAGACCGCGTGGCTGTCGCCGCCCGTCGCGCTATCGGCCTACTTCATCAAGGGCGTGGTGCCGCAGTGGTCGCTGACCGACATCTACAAGGGCATGATGCAGTTCATGGGCCTCCAGCTCCTGGCGCTGGTCCTGATCATCATTTTCCCGGCGATCGCGCTGTGGCTGCCGGAGGTCCTCTACGGGAAGTGACCGGCCGGCGCGATCGGCCGGGCCGCGTAGCGGCACGCGGCGGCACGCCCCATTGGCGCCGCGCCGGCGATCCGCTAAAGCAGTGCGGATTGAATGACCGGGCGCCTTTGGGCGGCCCGCAATGGAACTTACACACTTCGTGCCGCATATGAGGTGGGGTCGCTGTCGGGCGGGGGTCCCGCGCCGTGGTCGAACGGTTACCATGAGGGAAACATTATGATGTTGCCGACGCCGCGCCCCGACCTGAAGCCCAACACGCTCGAGTTCGAGCAGCTCCCGCTGGTCAAGCCGACCGGGTTTCGCGAGTACGACGCGCGCTGGCTGTTCCCGCAGGAAATCAACCTGATGGGGCTCAACGCGATCGGGCTCGGGGTCGCCGAGCTGTTCCGCCGCCGCGGCGTGCCGCTGCGCCTCGTCGTCGGGCACGACTATCGCTCCTATTCCGCGTCGGTGAAGCAGGCGCTGGTGACCGGGCTGCTCGCCGGCGGCGCCGAGGTCCACGACATCGGGCTCGCGCTGTCGCCGATGGCCTACTTCGCCCAGTTCGAACTCGATCTCCCCGGCGTCGCGATGGTGACGGCAAGCCACAACGACAACGGCTGGACCGGCATCAAGATGGGCCTCGCGCGCCCCCTGACGTTCGGCCCTGACGACATGAGCGAGTTGAAGGAGATCGTGCTCTCCGGCAGCTACGCGGCGCCGGGCGGAGGCCGCTACGTCTTCGTCTCCGACCTCGCCGAGCGCTATATGCGGTCGCTCGCCAACCGTCCGAAACTCAAGCGGCGCCTGAAGGTCGTCTGCGCCTGCGGCAACGGCACCGCTGGGGCCTTCGCGCCGCAGGTGCTCGAAGCGATCGGCTGCGAGGTCGTGCCGCTCGACTGCACGCTCGACCACACTTTCCCGCGCTACAACCCCAACCCCGAAGACTTGGAGATGCTGCACGCCATGAGCGCCGCCGTCCTCGAGCACAAGGCCGACGTCGGCCTCGGCTTCGACGGTGACGGCGATCGCTGCGGCGTCGTCGACAACGAGGGCCATGAGATTTTTGCAGACAAGGTCGGCGTTATGATCGCACGCGATCTCTCGGCGCTGCACCCCAACGCCGTGTTTGTCGCCGACGTGAAGTCGACCGGCCTGTTCATGACCGATCCGGTGCTGGCCAAGAACGGCGCCCGCGCGCTCTATTGGAAGACCGGCCATTCCTACATGAAACGCTACACCCACGAGCAGAAAGCGCTCGTCGGTTTCGAGAAGTCCGGCCACTTCTTCTTCCAGCCGCCGCTCGGGCGCGGCTATGACGACGGCCTCGTTGCAGCACTCGCGGTGTGCGACATGCTCGAACGCAGCCCGTCGAAAACGATGGCCGACCTCCAGCGCGACCTGCCGAAAACGTGGCAGTCGCCGACCATGTCGCCGCACTGTGCGGACGAGAAGAAGTACGGCATCGTCGAAGAGATCGTGAAGGCCTACCAGGGTGCGGCGGCGCGCGGGGAGAAGGTTGCCGGCCAAGCGATCCGCGATCTCATCACCGTCAACGGCGTCCGCGTCGTGCTCGAGGACGGGACCTGGGGTCTCGTGCGCGCCTCGTCGAACAAGCCGGAACTCGTCGTGGTCGTCGAGAGCCCGACGTCGGAAGCCGCCCAGCGCGCCATTTTCGCCGACATCGACGCCCGCCTCAGCGCGTTCCCCGAGGTCGGCGCGTACAATCAGAAAATGTGACAACGCCGATGCCGGGGGCGCGATTTCCGCCCCCGTGCATCTAATTCAGGCTGGCAAGACAAATGTTCGTGCAGTCCGCGCGGGCGCCAGCCGCACGACCATCACCACATTGACGCACGGCGGCAATAGTGTAGCAAAAGCCATGGACCGTACCGCGTCGCGCCCCACCTTGACGACATTGCCGAACGTCCTGACCTATGGGCGCATTCTGGCCATACCGCTGATGGCCGCGTGCTTTTTGCTGATCAAGACCGACACCGGCCGCTGGGCGGCACTTGCCGTGTTCACGCTCGCTTGCTTCACCGACTGGCTCGACGGCTACCTCGCCCGCGTCCTCTCGCAGCAGTCGACGCTCGGCCGGATGCTCGACCCGATCGCCGATAAACTGCTGGTCGGCACGGCGCTGCTGCTGCTCGTCAATGACGGCACCATCGACTTCATCACGATCTGGGCAGCGATCATCATCCTGTGCCGCGAGATCCTGGTCTCGGGGCTTCGCGAGTACCTCGCCGAGTTGAACGTGAAGGTCCACGTCACTCGCCTCGCCAAATGGAAGACCACCCTGCAGATGGCGGCGCTCGGCGTCCTGATCGCGGGGCCGGCCGGCGACAAGTTTTTCCCCGGTTACCTTCCGGCGTTTCCTTGATCGGCACGATGCTGCTGTGGGCCGCGGCGCTGTTGACGCTGTGGACCGGCTACGACTACCTCAAGGCAGCGGTGCGCCACGCGATCGACAACTGAGGCGCGCCGCGGAGCGAGGCAGGCCAATGACCATCACGCTGCGCTATTTCGCGTGGATTCGCGAGCGGATCGGCCGATCCGAGGAGGCACTCGACGTGCCGGCGGAGATCGCGACGGTGGCCGATCTGGTCGGCTGGCTGAAGGGCAAGGGGCCCGAGTACGCGGCCGCCTTCGAGCGCGCCGAGGTGATCCGCGCCGCCATCGATCATACCCACGTCCAGCGCAACGCACCGCTGGCCGGCGCCCGCGAAGTCGCGTTCTTCCCACCGGTCACGGGGGGCTGAGGCCGTGAGCGTCCGCGTTCAGATCGAGGATTTCGATATCGGCGGCGAGGTCGCCGCGTTGACGGCTGGCAGTACCGATATCGGCGCCGTCGTCACCTTCACCGGCGTGGTGCGCGGCACCGCCGACGATGCAGCCATCGCCTCGATGACGCTCGAGCACTACCCCGGCATGACCGAAGCGGAACTCGAACAGGTCGAGGCGGAAGCGCACAAGCGCTGGCCGCTCCACGCAACCCGCATCGTCCATCGCGTCGGCACGCTCGCGCCGGGCGACAACATCGTGCTGGTGGTCGCTGCGTCCGCGCACCGCCACGCAGCCTTCGAAGCCGCCGCGTTTTTGATGGACTACCTCAAGACCCGCGCGCCGTTCTGGAAGAAGGAAACGGACGCCGCCGGCACCGGCCACTGGGTCGATGCGCGGGAGAGCGATGATAATGCGCTGGAGCGCTGGAAGAAATAGTCGTCCTATTTTGCGTGGTCGCAGCTGCCTAGCTTTTTGTTTGCCGCGGACGCCAACGCCTTCGGCTACTGGCGCCGCGGGGCTGCCTCGCCGGTTGGCATTCTCACCTCGCGCTCTTCGAGCGCTCCCAAAAGGCCGGTGCGCGCGGTCTGCCTGACAAGGACGCGCTCGTCATTGTTGCTAGGGACCAATTGGTGGCGGTCGAAGGCCGCGCGGTGGGGATGAGACCGAGAGGCAGCCTTGCGGCCGCAGTAGCCGTCGCGCCGAAGGCGCGCCTCACGGCTGTCCGGTTGAGTTTTGATGGACACGGGGCATGGCGTTGCATTCTTCTGTGAATTCGAGAGCTTGCCGGCTTCATCGGACACGGAAGGGGACCAACGCCATGCGACCTGAGACTACCGTGATGCACGACCTTTTGAAGCCCCTTCCGTGGAGCCGGTTCGAGGCGCTTGTTGACAAGTACGAGGCCGACCGCAGCATCCGGACCCTGAGCACGAAGAGCCAGCTCATCGCACTGCTGCACGCCCAGCTCTCCGGCGCCGTCAGCCTGCGCGAGGTCGTCGCCACCATGGCGAGCCACGAGAGCCGCCTCTATCACCTCGGCGCGGCGGCGCCGAAGCGCTCCACGCTCGCCGATGCCAACGCGAAGCGGCCGGCGAAACTGTTCGCCGAGCTGTTCGACGTCCTGCTTGCCCAAGCGCACCGGGGGCTGCGCAAGGCTTCGCAGGACGCCATCCGCCTGATCGACGCCACCCGCATTCCCCTCAATGCCCTGTCGACAAGCTGGGCGCGCTACGACGTGCGCTCGAACGGCGTGAAGGTCTCCATCGTCTATGATCCCGACGCTGCAGTTCCGGTTCGCTTCGCGATCAACCTCGCCCGTGAGAACGACATGGTGCCGGCCAAGGCGTTCCCGATCGAAGCGGGCGCCACCTACGTCTTCGACATGGGCTATTACAGCTTCCAGTGGTGGGGCGATCTCGACGCCAAGGGCTGCCGCTTCGTCACGCGACTGAAGCGCTATACGCCGACCCGCGTCGTCGAGGAGCGTGCTGTGGCCAAGGGCAACCGGATCGTGCTCGACCGCGTCGTGATGCTGCCGACGAGGCTTCGCAACACGCGGGCGCATCGCCTCGGCGAGAAGCCGGTGCGAGAGATCCACGTCGTCATCGACACCGGCAAGATGCTGCGGCTCGTCACCAATGATCTCAGCGCCTCGGCAGAAGAGATCGCTGAGCTCTACAAGACCCGCTGGGAAATCGAGCTGTTCTTCCGCTGGGTCAAGCAGACCCTGCGGATACGCAAGTTCCTCGGCACCTCCGAGAACGCCGTCCGCATCCAGATCGCGGTGGCGCTCATCGCCTATCTCCTGCTGCGCATTGCCCAGGCGGCACAATCAGCCGTCGAGGGACTGCTCACCTTCGCGCGCCTCGTCCGCGCCAACCTCATGCATCGCAGATCGATCCGCGACCTCCACAAACCGCCGGACAGAACGCTCCACATTCCCAACCAGATGGAACTCGCGCTATGCTGAACCGGACAGTCGTGAGGCGCGCCTCTGGCGCGGGCCGTCTGGCGTCCGCGGCAAAAAAAGCGAAGCCGTCGGCGACCGCGGAAAGAAAATCGTGGCGCTCGAAGAGCGCGCGGTAAGAATCGCCAACCGGCGTGGGCACGACCCGCGGCGCCAGTAGGCGTCGCGCCGAAGGCGCGCCTCTGGCGCGGGCCGTTGGCGCGCGGCAAGCAAGGAAACAGAATTAACGGAGCGTTGGCCGACGCGCGATCGGGTGGCCAACGCTCCGTGGTAGAAATGGCGCCCGGATACGCAAAACCAGAAACCGGCGCTGACCCGTTTTTACCATGCGAGATATTACGAATGTGCGAAGGCACCAAACATGGTGAACGCGGCGCTCCGGAGCGGCCTCCGGCGAACCCGGGCGACCGCCGTTCAAGCGCCGAGCTGGCCGGCCACCCAGCGGGTGAGGAACTGATCGAGCCAGGCATGGACGCGGGGGCCGTGCATCAGGTGACCAGAAATGTGCTCGGCGCGAGGCCGCGCACCGCGCATGAGGAGGCGCGTCGGGTTGCCCCCGGACCAGCGATTGATCTGGGTGTGCATGATCTCGGGGTGAAACTGCACGCCGATCGCGGCCGGCCCGTAGCGGAACGCCTGGTTGGGGAATGCGCCATCCGACGACGCCAGCAGATCGCCGCCGCGCGGCACCTCGAACCCTTCCCGATGCCACTGATAGACATGATCGGGGAGCGTGCCGAGAACGCGACCCTGGTCGACCTGCTGGACGCGGTGGTAGCCGATCTCGACGCAGCCGTTCCGGCAGCAGTCGACCTCGGCGCCGAGATTCTTGGCCAGCATCTGCGCCCCAAGGCAGACGCCGAGGAAGGGCTTCTTCTCCGCCAGCGCCACACCGATCCAGTCGGTTTCCCGCTTGATGTAATCGAGATTGTCGTTGGCGCTCTGGGGACCGCCGAAGATCACGGCGCCGCAGTGATGCTCGAGCGTGGCCGGCAGCGGCTCGCCGTCGAAATGGCGGCGGATGTCGAGGGCATGGCCGTTGCGGGCAAACCATTGGCCGATGTGGCCGGGGTTCGAGCGCACCTGATGAAGCACCAGCAGGACGGGCTTTCCGGCGTGCTCACCGGCGGATGCCGCTCGATCCAGTCCATCGGCGGCGGTCATGCTCGTCGGTATAGCGTCCAGCATCATCTCTCTACCGGTTACGGGGATAGAAGAGCCATCCTTGGATCGGGACGGACAGTCGGTGCGGCATCAGGCGCAAAAATAATGCGAGAACATTGTTTATGAAACCAGGCACAACGACGCGAGCGCCCAATTTATGGGCCATCACTGCCCAACGTACGACAGTTTCAGGGGAAATTGCGGGCAGAAGGTACCTGTAGTTGTGCCGATCCGACCCCATCTTGGCGTGAAAGCCGGTCCTGACCGGCCCTGGCGCCACGGCTGTGATTCGCACGCCGTGGGGCGCCATCTCGTCCGCGACGGCCTCCGACAGCGACAGGATGTAGGCGCGACTGGCGTAGTAGGGCGCCTGGTATGGTCCGGGCGCGTAGCCACCGAGCGAGGCGAGATTGATGATGCCGCCGCGCCGGCGCGCCCGCATACCCTGCAAAACGTGGCTCATGAGCCGGGTTGGCGCCACCGTGTTGACCGCGAGGAGTTGCTCGACGTCGGCATCGGGCAGGTCCTGAAACGCCCCGGAGACGCCGATGCCGGCGTTGTTGACCAGGAGATCGCAATACCCGCCGGCGGCGGCAAGCGCCGCGTCGATGGCGGCGGGCGCGCCCGGCGCCGCGACGTCCTGGGCCAGCGTCGCGACATGCACCTGATGCGCGGCGCGAAGCTCGTCCGCCAACCGTGCCAGTGGTTCGGGACGGCGCGCGACCAGCAGGAGATCGCGCCCCATCGCGGCATAGCGGCGCGCGAACGCCGCACCGATACCTTCCGAGGCGCCGGTGATCACGACCATGGGACGCGCCGGACGCGCGGCTCTTTCAGGCGGCACGTTCAGGAGAGCCGCTCGATCGCCACCGCGGTCGCCTCGCCACCGCCGATGCAAAGGGACGCGATGCCCTTGGACTCGCCGCGCTTCGCCATGGCGTTTATCAGCGTCACGATGATGCGCGTGCCGGATGCGCCGACCGGATGGCCGAGCGCGCAGGCGCCACCATGGACGTTGACCTTGTCGTGCGGCAGGTCGAGGTCGCGCATGGCGGCCATGGTGACCACCGCGAACGCCTCGTTGATCTCGTAGAGGCCGACGTCCTGCGCGCGCCAGCCGGTCGCCTCGAGCACCTTCTTGATCGCGCCGATCGGCGCCGTCGTGAACCAAGCCGGCGCCTGGGCGTGGCTCGACTGCGCGACAATGCGCGCCAATGGCTGCAGCTTGCGCCGCTTGGCTTCGCTCGCCCGCATCATCACCAGCGCCGCGCCGCCGTCCGAGATCGAGCTCGAATTGGCCGGCGTGACGGTGCCGCCTTCGCGGAACGCGGGCTTCAGCGTCGGGATCTTCGCGGGATCGGCCGTGAACGGCTGCTCGTCGCGCGCGACCTCGGTGACGCCCTTGCGCGACTTCACCGAGACCGCCGCGATCTCGTTGGCGAACGAGCCATCCTCGTTGGCGGTCTTGGCGCGGCGCAGGCTCTCGATCGCGAAGGCGTCCTGCTGCTCCCGGGTGAACTGGTAGTGCTGTCGCGGTGTCCTCGGCATAGGTGCCCATCAGGCGGCCCTTGTCGTAGGCGTCCTCGAGGCCGTCGATGAACATGTGGTCGTAGGCCTGGGTATGGCCGAGCCGCGCGCCCGAGCGCATCTTCGGCAGGATGTAGGGCGTGTTGGTCATGCTCTCGAGTCCGCCGGCGATGA
Source organism: uncultured Alphaproteobacteria bacterium (assembly GCA_963775035.1). Taxonomy (GTDB): domain Bacteria; phylum Pseudomonadota; class Alphaproteobacteria; order Rhizobiales; family Hyphomicrobiaceae. The sequence continues at coordinate 358,096 of CAVZHG010000018.1, forward strand.
TCACGTCCTGCGGCCGCACATGCAGCGCCTCGTAGGCCATCATCACGGTCTTCATGCCGGAGCCGCACATCTTGTTGACGGTCGTGCACGGCACGCTGTCGGGGAGGCCGCCGTAGCGGGCCGCTTGACGCGCCGGCGCCTGGCCCAGGCCGGCCGGCAGCACGCAACCCATCAGCACTTCGGCGACCTCGTCGGGCGCGATCCCGGTCCGGCCCAGCGCCGACTTGATGGCAACGGCGCCGAGTTCGGGCGCCGTCATCGACTGGAAGACGCCTTGGAAGCCGCCCATGGGCGTACGCGCGCCGGCGACGATGACGACGGGATCGGCATTGGGGTTGGCCACTTCGGCCTCCTTGTGCATGGGGATGAGGAATTGGCCGTCAGCATACAGCCGGCGCCGTCCGGTTCAATGGCGAGGGTGTGGCAACAAGCCGGTCATGCTTGCTTCGCCTTCTCCCCGTTCTTACGGGGAGAAGGTCGGGATGAGGGGCGGCGGCATACTCAAACGTTAGCGAGTGGTGCCGCCCCTCCCCCTAGCCCTCTCCCCGCAAGCGCGGGGAGAGGGGACTATCAAGCCTCACCGCAACCACGGCGGCCGCAGGTAGCTGGCGTTGGACCAGCCGCTGATGCCGCGGTAGGTGACCGGGCACCAGGCGCCGGAACAGGGCGCCCCGACGACGACCCCGCAGGCATCCGGCGGAATGCCGCCAATTTCCCGGTTCTCGGCGCTCGGCCCCGAGCGGATACGCAGCGTATCGCCCGCGCCTCACTCCCATGACGCAATGGCCCTCTTCCCGATCCGGGGGCGGCGCGGCTGCCCGACCCGGCAATTCGACGGGGGGCAGATAACCGGGCCGCTCGGCGCGCTCCGGCGGTGGCAGCTCCTCCTCGCGCGGCGGGGAAGCCTGACGTGGCGCAGGATCGGCCTTCCGCTGAGGCGTCGCCGCTTTTGCTGCCGGCGTCGCGCCCTCCTGGACATTCACGAGCTTGGAATCGACCCAGCCGCGCCGGCTGCCGAGCGCAATCTCGCACCAGCCGGACACACACTTGCCGACGACCTGGACACCGCACGCGCCAGCCGGCAGGCTCCCGACGGGGTCCTGTCGCCACGACGGCCCGGCACGCAACAGCACCGATTCCTTGCCGATGCACAGCGTTTGCGCCGCGACCGGATTGGAATTCAGTATTGCGATGCCAAAGATGCCCGCCGCGGCCCACGCCAGCGGCTGTCCGTGCCAAGCACGCATCAAGCCCACTCTGTCTTTCCAGAGAATTGTCCTGTGATGTTAACCTAAGCGATGCCACAGGCCCGCTTCAAGGGCCCAAGACCATCCAGCGTCGCCAAGACCATCCAGCGTCGTCATCGGCGAAGGATTCGCGTTCTTTCCGCATTGGCCTTGGCCACGGCGCTGGCCCCGCAGCTATAGGCTAGATGGACAACTTGTAGAGCAGCCAGGTCCGAGCACCTGGGGACGGATTATTCGTCGTTGAGAACGACGAATATGTATTCAAGGATTTTTCTCAGACGCTAGGTGGGGACGGAGGGGTTGAATGACCACGGATATGTCGGATGCACGGAAATCGACCTCAAGCGTGGCATCAGCCCATCCCGCACTCTACTGGTTAGGCAACGAGATCCAATTGCCACATCTCGTTGAGCGTTAGGCCACCCTCACCCCTTCGCCTTCGTCCCGCTTCGCCTTTTCCTCCGCGACCAGCTCCTTCTTCGAGAGCTTGCCGATCATGGTTTTCGGCAGGGCGTCGCGGATCTCGATCGCAGCGGGCAGCTCGATGCGCGAGAGCTTGGGTTCGAGGTGCTTCATCAGATCGGCGGTTGTCGCGGTGGCGCCGGCCTTGAGCTTGACGAACGCCTTCGGCGCCTCGCCGCGGTACTCGTCGGGGATGCCGATGACCGTCACTTCCTCGACCGCCGGGTGCTCATGGAGCGCTTCCTCGATGCGGCGCGGATAGACGTTGTAGCCGGAGCAGATGATGAGGTCCTTGATGCGGTCGACGATGAACAGGAAACCTTCCTCGTCCATGATCGCGACGTCGCCGGTGCGCAGGTAGTCGCCGACGAACTGGTCGGCCGTCTCGCGCGGTTTCTTATAATAGCCCTTCATGACCTGCGGGCCCTTGATGCAGACCTCGCCCTTCTCGCCGAGCGGCACCTCCTTGGTCGGGTCGTCGAGCGCGCGCAGCGACACGATCGTCTGCGGGATCGGCTGGCCGATGGAGCCCGGCTTGACCGGGCCCAGCAGCGGATTGGCGGTCACGACCGGCGACGCTTCGCTGAGCCCGTAGCCCTCGACGAGACTGCAGCCCGTGAGCCGCTCGAAACCCTGCTTGATTTCGAGCGGCAGCGCGGCGCCGCCCGACAGGCAGAATTTCAGCGACGAGAGATCGAAGCTTTTGAGCTTCGGGATGGTTCATCACCGCGTTGAACAGCGTCGGCACGCCCGGCATGATCGTCGGCTTGGTCTTGTCGATCAGCTTCAGCGCATCGTCGAGCACGAAGCGCGGCATGATGATGATTTCGGCCGCCTTGGCGATGGCGAAGTTCATCACGACGGTCATCGCGAAGACGTGGAAGAACGGCAGCACGCCCAGGACGCGCTCCTCCGCTTCCTTGAGTTCCGGCGCCCAGGCCGCGGTCTGCAGCACGTTGGTGTAGACGGCGGCATGAGTCAGCATCGCGCCCTTGGGCGTACCGGTCGTGCCGCCGGTGTACTGCAGCACCGCGACGTCTTCGGTCGGATCGATCGCCGGCGCAACGAACGCTGCCGCCGTTGGCGAGGATGCTGTCCTCGGCGATGATCGAGCCGGCGACCTTCGACGATTTGACGCTCGCCAGATCCTTGCCCTTGAACAGACGGAAGAGGATCGACTTCGCCGTCGGCAGCAACGCCGGAAACGAGGCGACGATCGCGCGCTTGAGCGTACCGGCGACCATCAGCGCCTCGACCTTGTCGAAGAGCAGTTTCAGATCGAGCGTCACCATGATGTCGGTGTCGCTGTCCTTGACCTGGAAGGTCAGCTCCTCGAGCGTGTAGAGCGGGTTGTAGTTGACGACCGTGCCGCCGGCTTTGAGCGTCGCGTAGTAGAACAGGATGAACGTCGGCGAGTTCGGCAGGAACAGGCCGACCTTGGTGCCCTTGGTGACGCCGATCGCGGCAAGCCCCGCCGCCGCCCGGTCGACCAGCCGCGACATCTCGCCATAGGTTATTGTCCGGCCCAGGAAGTTGGTGCAGATACGGGCAGGGTGCCGGTCCGCCGCGCGCTCGAGAAGCTGATAGAGTGGCGCCGGGGCGATCTGCTGATGCCAGTTCACGCCCTTCGGGTAGTGGGCGAGCCAGGGGTAGTTCAGGTGCGGCGCTGGTGCCGTTGCTGACGATGTCGAACTGGTGGACATGGTCATCGTGCCTCCCTGAATCGCGTCCATTTAGGACGGCGGGTTGGGGCGCGCATCGCGCCGGAGACGCTCGTCGGCCGAATATGTTCAGTCGGCTGTATTATTTTGCACTATCGTGACGCCAGTGGCCGACTCGGCTGCGATCGTTAGCCTCGATTGAACACTTTTTCGATCCTGAGCGCCAGCTTGTCGGTTGTACTGCACACGAATGTCGGCGCCGAAACCTTGCGCCGGGCCCGCCGAGACGATCCGTGCCCGTCTAGACTTGAATAGTGTTAACGGTTATGTGAGGCCCAACTTGCAGTCATACCGGCTTTGCCGTAGCTAACCGGACATCAGCACCTGTACCCGTAGAGTACTTGGGGGTGGGAGAGAGATATGGAAGACGTTGCCACCAAGATCATCGAAATCCTCAAGAAGCACATGAAGGAGCCGCGCGACGACATCGGGCTCTCGACCGCGCTGACTGACCTGAAGATCGAGTTCCTCGATCTTGCCATGATCGTGTTCGACATTGAGGATTCTTTCGGAATCCAGATCCCCTACAATGCCAACGAAGAAGTCGAAGACTTCAAGACCGTCGGCTCCGTCGTGGATCGCGTCAAGCAGTTGCTGGAGCCGTCGGGCGCGCCCGCGAAGGCGTGATCGAACGCAGTAGCCACACACACCACAAGCGCCGGAGTTACCTCCGGCCCTCATAGAGAAGTGCGTCCCATGACAGAGTCTAAGGGCGAGCGCCGTCGCGTCGTCGTCACCGGCGTTGGCGCCGTCACTCCGATCGGTCTCGACGTTCGCGAGATGTGGTCGTCGATGAAGGAAGGTCGTTGCGGCGTCGGGCCTGTCGAAGGTTTCGAACTCAAGGACCTCTACATTCACATCGCGGCGGAGATCAAAGGCTTCGATCCCGCAAAGCATGTGGCGAGCAAGAAGATCCAGTACGGCGATCGCTACTCATGGTTCGCTGGCCGTGCCGCCGCCGAGGCATGGGCGCAGGCCGGCCTCCCGACGCCATTCGACAAGCCCTATCGGGCGGCGTGCATCTTCGGTTCCGGCGCCGGTGGCTTCAACACCATCGAAACCGCCTACTACGACCTGTTCGTCAAAGAAAAAAAGGCGACGAATCCGCTGACGCTGCTGCGCATCATCGGCTCGTCGGCGGCCGCCCACGTCGGCATCGAGTACGGCATCAAGGGCCCGACGTTCGCGACCTGCTCGGCCTGCTCGACCGCGACCCACGCGATCAGCGTCGGCGTCGACTACATCCGTCACGGCATTGCCGACGTTGCGATGACTGGCGCGTCCGAAGCCGTCCTCACGCACGGCTCGATGCGAACCTGGCAGGCGATGCGCGTGCTGTCGCCGGAAGGCTGCTTCCCGTTCTCGAAGAGGCGCAACGGTACCGTGCTCGGCGAAGGCGCCGGCGCGCTGGTGCTCGAGAGCCTGGAGCACGCGCAGAAGCGCGGCGCCACGATCCTCGCCGAACTCAAGGGCGTCGGCATGTCCTCCGACAGCAAGGACATGGTCAACCCGGATATCGACGGCCCGCGCGTCGCAATGGAGATGGCGATTGCCGATGCCGGCCTGAAGCCGGAAGACATCGACTACCTCAATGCGCACGGCACCGCGACAACGCTCAACGACATCAACGAGACCAACGCCATAAAGATGGTGTTCGGCGATCACGCCCACAAGCTCGCGATATCGTCGACCAAGTCGATGACGGGCCACCTGCTCGGCGCCGGTGGCGCGGTCGAGGCGATCGCCTCGATCAAGGCGATGCAGGAGGGCTGGGTGCCGCCGACGATCGGTCTCAACGAGCCCGACCCGAAGTGCGATCTCGACTACGTGCCGAACGTCGGGCGCGCCGCGAAGGTCCGCCACGTCATGTCGAACTCGTTCGCGTTTCGGCGGCCTCAATGCGGTGCTGGTGTTCGGCCCGCCGCCAGGCTGAGCATCCGCCAGATCGTGAGCGTGATCCTCTAAAGCGTCTTTGGACCTTGAATGCGATTTTGAGGCGGACCCAGGCGTGGGTCGCATTTAAGGTCCAAAGACGCTTTAGCGACGATCCCTCAGCGCCTGACGCGCCGGCGTGCTGCGGGCGCGTCCTGTTCGTCGCCCGGCTTCGCCTGGCCCGCCGGAGCGCCACCGCGCTGCGTCGCGGCCGTGCGCGTTGGCGCTGCGCACTCCGTCAGCCACAGATCGAACACGGGATGCTGGAGGGCATTGAGGCCCGGGCTCTCTGCAAACATCCAGCCGCTGAAGATGCGATGCACCTTGCCATCGCGCATCACCTCGTCGACCTCGACGAAGGTCGACGTCTTCGGCGTCTCGGTCGATGGGCGCGAATAACAGGCCCGCGCCGTGATGCGCAGTGCGCCGAACTCTTCCTTCTGGCCGAGAGGCGCTTCGAGCCGGCGGATGCGAGCCGTCACCTTGTCGAGTGCCGCAAATACCGCGGTCTGGTTCTCGATCCGCTGGGCGACGGCTGCCGGCGGCGCCGTCACGACACCGGCAAGGGCAGCCGCGACCGGCATCAGCCCGGCGGCAAGCCGGCGCCCGATGCCCTTTTGCGGCAGTCCCGATTTCATCCGATCCTCATCTCCGGTCGTCGAACTTCTTCAGTCCGATCGCTTGTGCGCGCCGGCGAATAGCCAATAGACGCCACAAGAAATGGACGATGCAATGGCCGACGCGCCGCGCGCACCCGCTATCCACGGCGCCGCCATCGCGACATCCTGCCGTCGCGCTACTGCGGGCGCCACGGCTTGTAGTCGCCGGTCGCGCGCGGCCGTGTGCCCGCCGCCAGGATCGAACCAGCCGGGCGATAGGCGTCGGGCGTGCCCGTCGCATTGGGCCGGTGCGGCTTTTCCCACGGGCGCGCGATGTAGTTTTCCTCGGTCGGCGGCGTATCGACGGTGTAGTGCATCCAGCCGTGCCACTCGGGCCCGATGTTGGAGGCCTCCGCTCCGAGCTTGAAGACGACCCAGCGCCGCGGCACGCCGAGCGGCCCGACGCCCTTTGACTGGATGTAGTAGCGGTTGCCCTGCTCGTCGGTGCCGACGTAGCGGCCGCGCAGCGCCGTATAGATCCGGTTGGACCAGGTATTACCGCCCCACCAACTGAAAATCTCGCTGAAAACGCCCATGTCCACCTCGTGCGCCGGCGCCGCTGCGGGCCCCGCATCCGGTCGCGCTTATCGCATCCGCGAACGGCCAAGTCCAGACGCCAAGCCGACGGTCAGCAGGCCCTCGTCGACGGCGGCCGCGTCGACGAACGCGCGCGCCGTGTCGGTGAATTCATAAAGGCCGGGGCCGCGGGTCGCGAGCGTCAGCGTCGTCTGGGGCATGGTGTCGCGTACTTCTTCGGGGGCATTGAAGACGAGCCGTTGAGGGACGACATAGGCTTGCAATCGCGTGCGCGATCACCGGATAGTGCGCTGCCTGAATGTAGTTCCCGCAGGTGTGATGCTCAGGGCACGCACGCGCCTGCGGACGACGCGCGACGGACATTGTTCAGGATCGACCTTTCACGGCGGTTTCGGACGCAGAATTTCGGCAGCGCCGTTCGGCATTGCGCCCACTTCGCCTTAGGCGACACGGCCACACGCCCCAACTTCATTGGGCGGAACGGTTTATTGAGACCGCATTGGGAGGATCCATCGCGAAATGTGGGAATCGTTGACGCCTCACCTTTGGCCTTTGGCCCAGATCATCATGATCGATGTGGTGCTGGCCGGTGACAACGCCGTCGTGGTGGGTCTCGCCGCTTCCCGCGTCAGTCCGGCCATTCGGGGCAAGGTCATCTTCTGGGGCATCGCCGCGGCCGTTATCCTGCGCATTTTGTTCGCCGGCATCACGATGCAGCTCCTGGCGATCAAGGGCATCATGCTCTTCGGTGGGCTGCTGCTCTTCTATGTCTGCTGGAACATGTATCGCGAGTTGCGTCACAGCGAGCAAGCCCCCCATTCGCTCGGCGCGGCGGCGACCGAAGGGCCTCACACCGACGACGGCACCGCCACCAAGATCAAGGAGATGAGTTTTTGGGCAGCGGTGACCCAGATCACCATCGCCGACGTCTCGATGTCGCTCGACAACGTCCTCGCCGTCGCCGGCGCCGCCCAAGGCAACACGATGATCCTCGTCATCGGCCTCGCGATCGCGATCGTGCTGATGGCGGTTGCGGCCAACTACATCGCCAAGCTGCTCGCGACATATCCGTGGATCAGTTGGGTCGGCCTCGCGGTCATCGTCTATGTCGCACTGAAGATGAGCTGGGACGGCACGTATCAACTGGCGTGTATCTATGTCCCGGCCGATGTCTGCGGCGAGGGCCTGATACCGACGCTGATGACATTGATAAGTGGCGCGCTTTGACCGATCGATGACCACGATTTGCCGGGCGTGAGATTTCAGACGGACAAGTGAGGCATCGCATGGCGCTCCCCGTACCGACCCTCGACCACGTCGTCATCAACGCCCGCGACGACCTCGACACCGCCGCCGAGACCTACCGCCGCCTCGGCTTCGCCCTCACCGAGCGCGGCTATCACTCGCTTGGCTCGATGAACCATCTCGCGATGTTCGGGACCGACTATCTCGAGCTGATCGCGGTGCCAAAGAACGCGCCGCCGGATGTGCGGCCCGACGTTATGACGTCGCCGTTCGGGCTCAGCGGCCTGGTGTTCGGGTCGGAGGATTCAGCCGCGACCTACGCCGCGGTCTCCGGTAACGGCGTCAACATCAAGCCGCCGCGCGAGTTCACCCGCCCGGTCAATATCGGCGGCACGGCGCGCGACGCCCGCTTCCGTACCGCCACCCTCGACCAGGCCGTGACGCCCTATGGCCGCGTCTACTTCTGCCACCATTTCACCCGCGATCTCGTCTGGCGCGACGAGTGGCGCCACCATCCCAACGGCGTCGTCGCGGTGCAGCGGGTCGTGATCGTCCATCCCGACCCAGCCGCGGCGGCGCGCGTCTACACCGGCATGTTCGGCGAGGCCGCGGTGCGGGAGACCGTCGGCGGCATGGCGCTGATCGTTGGGGCAACGAACGTCGACATCGTCACCGAAGCGGCGCTGCGCCGCGAGCTTGGCGACGCCGCGCCGGATCCGGTCGGGCGGTCGACCTACATGGCCGGCTTGACGTTCCGCACGGTGTCGATCGCGCAGGTCGCCCGCGTGCTCGCGGAGAACGGCGTCGCCGGTGTGCGCAAGGCGGCGAGCGGCCTCGTCGTGCCGGCGTCGTCGGCGCTCAATGCGACGCTCGCGTTCTTCGAATAGCCGCCGCCGGCCGGCTCAATCGAAGACGCGGTCGCCTTGCTGGTCGACGATCTGGCGGCCTTTCATGAGCGCGAAGTCCGCCGCTTCCTCGATGCTCGGGAAGCGGTCGGCGCGAATGAACTTGTGCTCGCTTGCGCGCCTCGCCCTCACCCTTGGCGATCACGCCCGCGACCTGGAACTGGCCGCTCTCCTTGTAGGGCCGCGCCTCGATGGTAAAACCCTTGTGCTCGGCGATCTGCACGGGCTTGTCCGGCGCGCCCGACCCGCTGTCGCCGCCACCGCCAAAGAGCTTCTTCCAGAACGACATCGGGCATTTCCTCGCGAACCGATCTTGCCTGAGCCTATCGCCCCGAGCCGCGAAGCGCTACCGGGTCGACGGCGGATCGTCATCGTCCGGGTCCTGCTCGTCCTTGACGTGCAGGCGGTGCAGCACGCGATGCATGACGGGCGCGAAGATCAGCGCCGCGGTGGCGACGACCAGCAGGCCCGAATAGATCGCATAGAAGCCGGCGAAGAGCTTGGCGCGCATCGCCCTGGAGCGTATCGACCGGCCCCATGCCGGAGAGGATCATCGCCGCATTGAGGAACGAATTGACCCAGCCGAGACCACCCAGCCAGTGGTAGCCGGCCATGCCGGCCGCGAGCGAAACGACGATGAAGAGCAGCGCCAGCGCGACGTTGGCGCCGAGGCGGCGGAAAAAGCGCGATTGCGGGGCCAGCGGCTCGCCGAGATGCTCGAGGCGTCGGAATATCATGGTGCCATTCCCATTGGCGGGACCGCGACGACCGACCTGTCATCCCACGCCGCTATGTGCCGGCGAGGCGCCTGTCGGTCATCCGTTGCGCGGCGAAGATGACGATCGGCAGAAGAAGTTCCGGGACGAGGTAGCCGAGCCAGACTGCCGCCGGCTCAGGCAAGCCAACCACCGAGATCGACACCAGCCGGCCGGTGCCACCCAATAACACGGCGAAGGCCAGCAGATAGATGAGCGTATCGTGCCGGCGCACGGTCAGCGCCACCCACAGCGCGAGCAGGCCGCTGCCGAGATAAATGCCAGCCATGAAGCGGTGGACGTTGTCGAGCCGCGGCGTGGTGTCGGGCTGACCCAGGTACATCTGCAGCGAACCGCCGAACAAACCGATCGCCGCCATCAGCAGCAGGCTGATCTGGACGACGCGCTGGCTCGCGATCAACGGCGTGTCCTGGTTCATCGGAGGCGCTCACCCTCAATTCAGGCCAAAAGGCCGGACGATCGAACGCGGCTGACCCGGACAGAAAAATGGCCGGGCAATGCCCGGCCATTCAACCTTCAACTCAGTTATCCAGGAAGCTCCGGAGCTTCCGCGAGCGGCTCGGGTGCTTGAGCTTGCGGAGCGCTTTCGCCTCGATCTGGCGGATGCGCTCGCGCGTCACCGAGAACTGCTGGCCGACCTCTTCGAGCGTGTGGTCGGTATTCATGCCGATGCCGAAGCGCATCCGCAGGACGCGCTCCTCGCGCGGCGTCAGCGAGGCGAGCACGCGGGTCGTCGTCTCGCGCAGGTTCGACTGGATCGCGGCGTCGATCGGCAGCAGCGCGTTCTTGTCCTCGATGAAATCGCCGAGATGTGCAATCCTCCTCGTCGCCGATCGGCGTCTCCAAGCTGATCGGCTCCTTGGCGATCTTCAGCACCTTGCGGACCTTCTCGATCGGCATGGCGAGCTTTTCGGCCAGTTCCTCCGGCGTCGGCTCGCGGCCGATCTCGTGCAGCATCTGGCGGCTCGTGCGCACGATCTTGTTGATCGTCTCGATCATGTGCACGGGGATGCGGATGGTGCGCGCCTGGTCGGCGATCGAGCGCGTGATCGCCTGCCGGATCCACCATGTCGCGTAGGTCGAGAACTTGTAGCCGCGCCGGTATTCGAACTTATCGACCGCTTTCATCAGGCCGATGTTGCCTTCCTGGATGAGATCCAGGAACTGCAGGCCGCGGTTGGTGTACTTCTTGGCGATCGAGATCACGAGACGCAGGTTCGCCTCGACCATTTCCTTCTTCGCCTGACGTGCCTCGCGCTCGCCCTTCTGCACGCTCTTGACGATGCGGCGGAACTCGGCGATCTCGAGCCCGGTCTCGCTGGCGAGCTGATGGATGTCGGTGCGGATCCTCTCGATCTGCGGACGCTCGGCCTTGATCAGACGGTCCCACGGCTTCGACTTCGACGAGCCCATGCGCTCGAGCCACGTCTGATCGAGCTCGTTGCCGTAGTATTCGGCGATGAAGCTCGTGCGCGCGACGCCATGGCTGTCGGCGAGCCGCATAATGCGACCCTCGAAGCTGATCAGACGCTTGTTGATCGTGTAGAGCTGCTCGACGAGGCTCTCGATACGCGCGTTGTTGAGCGACAGGCTCTTGACGTCCTTGACGATCTCTTCGCGCAGCTTCTCATAGGCCTTCTGCTGCTGGCGCGAACCGGCTTCGCCCGCAACCTGCTGCTCGAGCTTCTTGTCCTGCTGCTTGCGGAGCTTCTTGTAGTTGCCGGCGATGGCGTCGAACGTCTCGAGCACCTTCGGCTTCAGCTCCTGCTCCATCGCCGCGAGCGAGACCGCGTTCTCGTACTCGTCATCCTCGTCGAGATCGCCGTCGCGCGGCTCGCCTTCACCCTCGCCGCGCGGCGCCATGTCGCTCGCGACGTGGCTGCCGTTGGATCCGTTGCTGCCATTGGCGCCGTTGGTGTGCATGACCGGGGGCGGCGGCGCCGCCTTGGCTTCCGGCCCTTCGTAGGTCGCCTCGAGATCGATGATGTCGCGGAGCAGAACCTTGCCTTCGTTGAGCTCGTCCCGCCAGATGATGATCGCCTGGAACGTCAGCGGGCTCTCGCAGAGCCCCGCGATCATCGCTTCGCGGCCGGCCTCGATGCGCTTGGCGATCGCGATTTCGCCCTCGCGCGACAGCAGCTCGACCGTGCCCATCTCGCGCAGGTACATCCGCACCGGATCGTCGGTGCGGTCGGCCGGCTCGGCGCGCCCTTCGGCCTTGGCCGGGAAGCGACTGCACGGTGACCTGCGCGGCCATCCTCCTCGTCCGCCGCATCCGGCGTATCGTCGGGCGCGGCTTCCTCGTTCTCTTCGGAATCGACGACGTTGATGCCCATCTCGGAGAGCATCGCCATCGTGTCCTCGATCTGCTCGGAGGACACTTCCTCCGACGGCAGCACCGAGTTCAGCTCGTCATAGGTGACGTAGCCGCGCTGCTTGCCGACTTTGAGCAGCTTCTTGACCGACTGATCGGAAAGATCGAGGAGCGGGCTGTCCTTTTCTGCAACTTCGGCTGCGGGAGCGGCTTTTTCCTCGGATTTGGCGGCCATATGCGATCTCACTCCGATGGGATTGTTGCCCCTTGGGGCATCTGTCTCGTTCTGCTTGGCCCTAGGCTGGGCAATGGTCTCGGACCCGCGCGCAAAAGCACACTCAACGGTGGACATCTGCCGCACGAGGCAGGTGCATCCGCGACCACGATATCCGCTGGCCCGATATCCGCTGGCATGGCTGTGCGGCCCAATCTGTCCCCCGAGCGCCACTTTTGCCATCTGCCGGTTGTCGCGCCGGCTGCGTGGCCGAAACACCACACACCGCGACTAATCCCGACCCAATGGCAACGCTGAGCGCTCTTCCCTTCCCGTCTCGCCGTCCTCGACTTGGTTCTGCAGAGCCTTGATCTCAGCAAAGTCGCGAAAACGCGTCTTCGCTCTGCTCTTCGAGCCATCGCTGCTCAGCCACAACCAAATCCCGCCGCAGCCCTACCTGCTTCTCATGCAGGGCAACAGCGTGACACCAACCGGTTTCGACGGCTTCCTGGTCGGCCTCTGGTTCGGCGAATTTATCGCCTCTATGCGTGATCGCACGCTCGACGAGGGCAACGACGTGGGACAAGCCTACCTGCGAGAGATGGTTGCGCATGCTCGCACTGTCAAGAGGAATTTGTTCTACCAGAGCCGCCAGAACTGCATCCCTCAACTCACTCGCGACGGGAGCCGTGAATTCCATCGCCGCGAGCCGCTCCGCGTGCTCCTCGATGAGCCCGGGATGGTTGATCAAGGCCTTGAGAATCAACGCTTCTCTCGTCGGAAGCTGCAACAGGCGGCCGGCGAGCCCACTCCCTGACGCCGCCGCCGCCGATCGCCGGCGGGCGCCCCTTCTGTGGCAGCCGCGCACGCTCGCGGACCCGCCAATCCGTCTGGACATTGTTCTGACGTCCAGCTGATTCGACCGTCGGCACGCCCTCGCTGCGGACCGCCGCCGGCAAGCTCGCGCACCACCGCCCGGTTGAGGCTCCACAGCGTCTGCCGCGCCTCCTGCTCGTAGTGCGACCGCACCGTCCCGTCCGCGATCTTGCCGACCAGCGCCTTCAGCCGCTGCTCCATCGCCGCGCGCTGCTCGGGCGTGCTCAGCGGCTGCGATGCCAGCTCGCGCTCCCACATCACGTCGAACAACGCCTTCGTCCGCGCCAGGATCGCCTCGAACGCCGCCGCCCCCTGCGACCGCACGAGATCGTCCGGATCGAGCCCATCCGGCAGGAACGCGAACTGGGCGCTGATCCCCGGCTTCAGCATCGGCAGGATCGTATCCACCGCCCGGAACGCCGCACGCTGGCCCGCCCCGTCGCCGTCGAAACACAGGATCGGCTCCGGCGCCACCCGCCACAGGAGTTGCACCTGCGCCTCGGTCAGCGCCGTGCCGAGCGGCGCAACCGCCGCCTGGAAACCCGCCTGATCCAGCGCCACCACATCCATGTAGCCCTCGACCACCACGATCCGCGAGGTCTCGAACGCCACCGGCCGCGCGCGATGGATGTTGTAGAGCTGGTTGCCCTTGTGGAAGAGCGGCGTCTCCGGCGAGTTCAGATACTTCGCCGGCGCATCCGGATCGAGCGCGCGGCCGCCGAACGCGATCACCTTGCCCTTGAGATCCTCGATCGGGAACATCACCCGGTTGCGAAAGCGGTCATACGGCACCGAAATGTCCTCGCCCGCGATCACCATGCCGGAGGCCGCCATCTCCTTGACGGAGAACCCCTCCTTGGCCAGATGCGCCTTCAGGATTTCGCGGCCCGCCGGCGCAAACCCGAGGCGGAACCGCTGGATCGTCTCCCGCGTCAGCCCGCGCCGCTCGATATACCGCCGCGCCTCCTGGCCCGCCGATCCGGCAAGCTGCGCCTCGAAGAATTTCGCCGACGACTCGACCAGCGCCAGCATCCGCGCCCGCTCGTCGACCTGCTCGACGTCCCGCTGGCTGCGCGGCTCCAGTTTCGGCAGCGTCACACCCGCGTCCGCCGCCAGCCGCTCCACCGCCTCGACGAACTCCAGCCCCTCCGTCTTCATCACGAACGTGAAGATGTCGCCGTGCTCGCCCGACGCGAAACACTTGTAGAAACCCTTCTGGTCGTTGACGAAAAACGATGGCGTCCGCTCGGCCTTGAACGGCGACAGCCCCTTCCACTCGCGCCCCGCCTTCTTCAACTGCACACGCCGCCCCACCACCGAACTCACCGGCAGCCGGGCGCGGATCTCATCCAATATGTGCGGCGGGAAGCGCATGTGGTCCTGTCGGTCATGGGCAGTCGCTCCGACAGGATAGGTGATTCGCCAAGCGGGCCGGGGCGGCGGGCGTGGTGGGGCGTCGGCAGCACCCGCTATCCACAGGGGTGGGGTTGGCGACGGGTCGCTTCGCGACGCGGGGCTGCCGCCCCTGCACCCCGCTCGGGGGACACCCCCGAACCCCCGCTTTTTTGAGAATGGGAACCCGGTCCTTCTGTGGCGATCGAAGATCGCGAGGAGGAGTCTCCATCCGGCGAGGCGAGCCCCGCGGCGCCGGTAGCGCGAAGCCGTCAGCGACACGCGCGCAAAAGCGACTACCTCGCCCCTTCCGCCGCCGCCCGGATCGCGGCGATATTCTTCGCGTAGGCGTCCTTTGTCCCGCCTTTGAACACGGCGGAGCCGGCCACCAACACGTTGGCGCCGGCCGCCACCACCAGCGGCGCCGTCTCCGGCGTGACGCCGCCATCGATCTCGATGTCGATCGGGCGGTTGCCGATGAGCGCCTTCACGCGGCGCACTTTCTCGACGACGGACGGGATGAACGCCTGGCCGCCGAAGCCGGGATTGACGGTCATCAGCAGGACGAGGTCGAGGCGGTCGAGCACGTACTCGATGACGTCGACCGGCGTCGATGGATTGAACGAGACGCCGGCCTTCTTGCCGAGCGCGCGGATCGCCTGGAGGGAGCGGTCGAGGTGGGGTCCGGCCTCGGCGTGGACGGTGATGACGTCGGCGCCGGCCTCGGCGAAGGCGGCGAGATAGGCGTCGGCGGGGGCGATCATCAGGTGGCAGTCGAAGACCTTCTTCGAGGTGCCGCGGATGGCTTTGATGATGGGCGGGCCGAAGGTGATGTTCGGGACGAAATGGCCGTCCATGACGTCGAGATGGATCCAGTCGGCACCGGCGGCATCGACGGCTGCGACCTCCTCGCCGAGGCGGGCGAAGTCGGCTGACAGGATCGACGGGGCGATGATCAGGTTCCGGGTCATTGGCGGGCCGCTCCACGCTGCGGCTGGATGAGGATGGCCGCCGTCCCGCGATTAGCACGCCGGTCGCCCCCGCAACAGACCCGCAGCGCCGCCTACCCACGACTTGGGCGATTTGGTGCCCGATTCCCTGGTCGCAGTGCCAACCAAGCCGGTAGTCCACAGGAAACGATCACAATTCCGCGCAGGCCACCAAATATCCTTAATTTCCCATTGACCCCCATCAATTCCCATGACATCCCATTCATGCCCGTCCGCACCGGGCAGGAGATAGCGAGGCGCGGCGCCGGTTCAACAGAGGGCTCGAACCGTGCGACCGCCCGCTCTCCGGACTTCCGGCGGAATGCGCTTGGGGTGGCGCATCCCGGCCGGAGATCCGGAGGAGGTGATCAGGGTGCGGAGACTGGTGTGGGAGTTGACGTTGGGACGTGGGTCTTCAGTCGCGGTTTGTCGTGTTCGGTGTGAACGACGGGGCTTCGACTGAGGGGATGGACCGCTTTGTCTCAACATTCGTCAACAAGATCGACGCCAAAGGGCGGGTTTCCGTTCCGGCGCCTTTCCGCGCCATTCTCGAGCGCGACGGCTACCAGCAAGGCGGGGCAGGGCACGTCTATTGCTACCCCGCGCTCGATAGTCCTGCGATCGATGCAGGCGGCGAGCGACTTGCGCGCACGATCGACGGGCTTCTCGCTGGCCTGCCGGACTATTCGATCGAGCGGGACGAACTCTCTGTCGCGCTCTACGGTATCTCGCAGGTCCTCTCGATCGATCAGGACGGGCGTATCGTGCTTCCTGAAAACCTTCGCGCGCACGCCGGCATCGCAACCCAGGTCGCGTTTGTCGGACTGGGTGAAAAATTTCAGATCTGGGAGCCGGGTCAATTTCGAGCGCCGCCGCGCCGAGGCCCAGCAGAAAGTTCGCGAGCATCTCAAACTGTTCGGCGCGGGCCGCCGCTCCGGGGGTGACCCCGGCGGCGACCAGGGGGCGCGGGAATGATGGCGGGCCGTGGGGCACCTCTAGGGGAACGTGCCACTAAGGCTACGGCCCGCCACATTCCCGTGATGCTCGACGAGGTCGTCGCGGCGCTGAAGCCGGGCGACGGCGAGACCTTCATCGACGGCACGTTCGGCGCTGGCGGCTATACGTCGGCCATTCTCGACGCCGCCGACACCCGCGTCATCGCCATCGACCGTGACCCGCGCGCACTTGTTGCCGGCGCAGCGCTCGTCGAGACTTATGCGCCGCGCCTGAAACTCATCGATGGCGCGTTCGGCGATCTCGACCAGTTCGCCGCGGATGCCGGCACGGCTGCCGTCGACGGCGTCGTGCTCGATATCGGCGTCTCATCGATGCAGCTCGATGAAGCAGACCGCGGCTTCTCGTTCATGGCCGACGGTCCGCTCGACATGCGCATGTCGCAATCGGGCCCGAGCGCCGCCGACGTCATCCGCGAAGCCTCCGAGGAAGAGATCGCCAACATCCTCTACCAGCTCGGCGAGGAGCGCCGCTCGCGCGCCATTGCCCGCGCCATCGGCCGCGTCCGCGCCGAAACACCGATCACCACGACACGCCAGCTCGCCGACCTCGTCCAGCGCACCCTCGGCCGCGCCAAAGGCGAGGACCGCCACCCCGCGACGCGCACGTTCCAGGCGCTGCGCATCTACGTCAACGACGAGCTCGGCCAGCTCATCGACGCGCTCGCCGCCGCCGAGCGTTGCCTCAAGCCCGACGGCCGCCTCGTCGTCGTCACCTTCCATTCGCTCGAGGACCGCATCGTCAAGCGCTACCTCGCCGACGCAAGCGGCCGCGCGCCGACCCGCTCCCGCCATCTCCCGCCCGCGACCGACGCCGAGGCCGCGCCGCGTTTCCGGATTGTTAACCAACGCCCGTTAACCCCTTCTGTACAGGAGATCGCCGCCAATCCGCGCGCGCGCTCGGCTCGCCTCAGGGCCGCCGAGCGGACCACGGCACCGGCAGCGGCTCCTTCGGACGAGGCGGCGCTCGGCGTTGTCCGGCCTGAGAGCCTCGCCCGCCGCTAGTGTCGCGGTGTCGAAGTTCGGAGCGGTGTTCGCCATGTCTCGTTTCGCCACCGTCAGCATGGTCCTGCTCGCGGTCGCCTCGGCCTTCGTCCTCTACGCCATGTCCTATGAAACGCGGCGGCTGGAGCTGCACGTCAACGCGCAGGTGCGGACGGTCGAGAAAACCAGCCTCGACATCGCGGTGCTGCGCGCCGAACGCGCTTACCTAGCCCGCCCCGATCGGATCGAAACCCTCGCCCGCAAGATCGGCCTCGCCCCGATCGAGCCGCGCCAGTACGAAGTTCATTCCCGCCGCCGCGCTCGTCCTCTCCCGCCGGGCGCCAGCCATGAAGCGACCGCCGCAGCCGTTGCGCGTCGGACCGGCCCTGGCACCGAGACCCGGCGCGCTGCATCCGGCACGCCCTGCGCCGCGCATCCCACTGCCGCGCGCCCGCCTCTGGCTGACGAACGTCGTGCTCTGCGAGCGTCTTCGTCGCGATCGCCGGGCAGACTGTGCGCCTTGCCGCCAGCAACTCGCCAGAGACGCGCCTCTCCCGCGCCGAACCGCTCCACCAGACCTATGTGCCGGCCCGACATCGTCGACCGTCGCGGCAACCTCATCGCCATCGACGTCGACGGCGCATTCGCTCTTCGCCGACCCCGCGATCATCCGCGACCCCGACGACGCGGCCGAGCGGCTCGCGGCCCTGTTCCCCGATCTGGATGCGACCGAACTGCGCCAGCAACTCGCCGACCAGCTCGCGCCGCTTCGCGTGGATCAAGCGCCGCCTGACGCCGATCGAAGCCCAGCGCGCGCACGACCTCGGCATTCCCGGTCTCGCCTTCCGCCGCGAGCCGCGCCGCGAGTATCCGACGCGCTATCTCACCAGCCACATCGCCGGCCAGGTCGACATCGACAACCGCGGCATCTCCGGCATCGAGCGCCACATCGACACCATCGGCGCCGCCGAAGTCGCCGCCGCGCCGACACCCTCGCAAAAGCCGGCCGTCCGCCTGTCGATCGATCTCGGCATCCAGAACGCCGTCGCCGATGCGCTCAACACGGCCATGGAGCAGTACAAGGCCCACGCCGCCGCCGGCGTGCTCATGGATGTCGACAGTGGCGAGCTTCTCGCCGCCGTCTCGCTGCCCGACCAGGACCCCGCTCGCTTCAAGTACGCCGATGACGCCGACCGCTTCGACCGCGTCACCGGCGGCGTCTTCGAACTCGGCTCGATCGCCAAGATCGTCACGCTCGGCCTTGCGCTCGACGAACTCGGCGCGACCTCCGACGCGCTTCTACGACACCCGCGAGCCGCTCCGCTTTGGCCGTCACACCATCGCCGAGCAATATCCGCCAGGCCGCCCGTTGACGCTCGCCGAAATCCTCATCCGCTCGTCCAATGTCGGCGCCGGCATGATCGCCATGGAAGCCGGCGTCGCCCGCCAGCGCGCCTTTCTCGACCGCCTCGGCCTCCTCGACACCATCCGCACCGAAGCCGGCCGCGTCGCGCCGCCGCTGCTCCCCGGCAACTGGGGTCCGCTCGAAGGCGTCACGATCTCCTACGGCCACGGCCTCGCCGTCGCGCCGCTGCAGTTCGCAGCCGTCGCCGCCAGCCTCGTCAACGGCGGCATCAAGGTGCGCCCCACGTTCCTCATGCAGGACACCGTGCCCCCCGGCGAAGCGCGCGTCGTCTCCGCCGCCTCCAGCGCCGCCATCCGCGACGCCCTTCGCCGCGTCGTCAGCGACGCCCACGGCACCGGCCGCCGCGCCGACACCGCCGGCTACGAAATCGGCGGCAAAACCGGCACCGCCGAGCAGCCCGGTCGCGGCGGCTATAAATCCAAGACCGTCATCTCGTCGTTCCTCGCCGTCCTCCCCGCAAGCGCGCCCCGCTACGTCCTCCTCGTCTCCCTCTTCGAGCCGCAAGGCGTCGAGGAAACCAAAGGCAAGATCACCGCCGGCCTCAACGCCGCGCCCACCGCCGCCCGCATCGTCGAGCGCATCGGCCCCATGCTCGGCCTCATCCCGGCAAAGCTCGCCGACGCGGCTCTATGAGTGGCACCGGTCGGCAACGCCCCGCGCCATAGGCGCGCCTTTGGTGCGCCTTTGGCGCGCGGCGTTGGCGACCGCGGAAAAAAGCGAAGTTGGTTTGACGGTTGCGGCGGGCGGACCTATGTAGCGCCAGGGTGACGCGCCGCGCCGCAGCGAGGCCGAACGATGCTGCTTTCCGATCTGATGGTCGCAGACATGGTTGCGCCGACCGCAGGCGCGATCGACATCACGGGGATCACCGCCGACAGCCGCGCGGTGCGGCCGGGTTTTCTTTTCGCGGCGCTGGCGGGAAGCCGCACGGACGGCGCGCGGTTCGTTGCCGATGCGGTGGCGAAGGGTGCCGCCGCGATCCTGGCGGCGGAGGGCGTGGCGATCGATGTGCCGGTGCCGGTGCTGCGCGCGCGCGAGCCGCGGCGGGCACTGGCGCGGATGGCGGCGCGGTTTCATCCGCGGCAGCCGGCGCACATGCTGGCCATCACCGGGACCAGCGGCAAGACGTCGGTCGCCGATTTCACGCGGCAGATTCTGGCGGCGCTCGGGCAGCAGGCGGCGTCGCTCGGCACGATCGGGCTCGTGCGGCCGGACGGCGCGGTCTACGGCTCGCTGACGACACCCGATCCGGTATCGCTGCACGCGACGCTCGACGAGCTTGCGGGCGACGGCATCACTCACGTCGCCTTCGAGGCGTCATCGCACGGGCTCGACCAGTTCCGTCTCGACGGCGTTCGCGTCACGGCGGCGGCCTACACCAACCTCGGGCGCGACCATCTCGACTATCACCCGACGCTCGACGCCTATCTCGCGGCGAAGCTGCGGCTGTTCGCCGAGCTGCTGCCGGCCGATGGCACCGCCGTCGTCAATGCCGACGGCGCCGAGGCGGTGCGCGTCGTCGACATCGTGCAGCGGCGCGGCATCCGCTGCCTGACGACGGGCCAACTCGGCGACACGCTGCGGCTTGTCGAGGCGACGCGCGACGGCTTTGCCCAGCGCATCATCGTCAACGCCGACGGTCGCGATCATGCGCTGACGTTTCCTCTGCTCGGCGGCTACCAGGTCGAGAACGCGCTCGTCGCGGCGGGCCTTGCGATCGCGTGCGGCTTCCCAGCCGACGCCGCACTCGGCGCGCTGGAGAAATTGCACGGCGTCGCGGGGCGGCTCGAGATCGTCGCGCGTCACAACGGTGGCCTCGCCGTCGTCGACTACGCGCACAAGCCCGAAGCGCTCGCCGCCGCGCTCGATGCGCTGCGCCCGTTCGCGACCGGCAAACTCGTCTGCGTCATCGGCTGCGGCGGTGACCGCGACCGCGGCAAGCGACCGATCATGGGCCGCATCGCCGTCGACCGCGCCGACGTCGTGATCGTCACTGACGACAACCCGCGCAGCGAGAATCCGGCGACGATCCGCGCCGAAATTCTCGCCAATGCGCCCGGCGCGCGCGAGATCGGCGACCGCGGCGCGGCGATCGCGGCCGGCGTCGCGCTGCTCGGCGACGGCGACGTGCTGCTGGTCGCCGGCAAGGGGCATGAAGTCGGCCAGATCATCGGCGACAAGACGCTGCTCATTCAGCGACCACGAGGCGGTGCAGGCGGCGATCGAGGGAAAGACCTATGGCTGACATCGCACCGCTGTGGACCTGGGATGCGCTCGTCGCCGCCGCACACGGCACTGCTGAAATCGCGCCCGCTGGCGCCATCACCGGCTTCTCGATCGACACGCGATCGATTGCGGCCGGCGACGTGTTCGTCCCGCTCACCGATCAGCGCGATGGCCATGACTTCGTCGCCGACCGCCTTCGCCAATGGTGCCGCCGCGGCGCTCGTGCGCCGCAACTTCACCGCTCCCGCCGGATGCGGCCCGCTCATCCGCGTCGACGATCCGTTGCGCGCGCTCGAACGCATCGGCGTTGCTGCGCGCGCGCGGCTGCGCCCGGCCGCTCGCGTCGTCGCCGTCACCGGCAGCGCCGGCAAGACCGGCACCAAGGAAATGCTGCGCGCCTGCCTCGCGACGGCCGGCGACGTCCACGCGCCGGAGAAATCGTTCAACAACCACTGGGGCGTCCCGCTGACGCTCGCGCGGATGCCGGCCGGCGTCGATTTCGCCGTGATCGAAATCGGCATGAACCACGCCGAGGAAATCCGCCCGCTCACCCGCATGGCGCGCCCGCACATCGCCGTCATCACCAACGTGCTGCCCGTCCACGTCGGCAATTTCTCCGATGGCGAGGACGGCGTCGCCCGTGCCAAGGCGGAAATCTTCGACGGCCTGGAGCCCAGCGGCATCGCCATCCTGCCGCGCGACAACGCCGCACTTCGCGCTGCTGATAAGCCGCTGCCGAAGCGCACGCGGCGCCCGCATCATCACGTTCGGCACGACCGCGGACGCCTATGTCGGCGCGCGCGACATCAAGCTCGGCGATACCGGTAGCGAGATCGTCGCAGAGATCGATCGATCACGCGCTCCGCTACCGCCTCGGCACCGTCGGCGTCCACATCGCCGTCAATTCGCTCGCGGTCGTCGCGGTCCTCGATGCCCTGCATCTGCCGCTCGAAGCTGCAACGAAACCGCTCGCCGGGATCACACCACCCGTCGGCCGCGGCGCGCGCACCGTGCTGAAGGCCGGTGATGGCTCGATCCTGCTCATCGATGAAAGCTACAACGCCAATCCCGCCTCCATGCGCGCCGCCATCGCCGTCCTCGGCGCCGTCTCACGCAACGCCTATCCGCGCCGCGTCGCCGTCCTCGGCGACATGCTCGAACTCGGCGATGGCGCGGAGCGCTACCACCTCGGCCTTGCCGACTCCGCTCGCGGCATCGCAAGCCGATGTCGTCTTCGCCTGCGGCCCGCACATGCAAAAGCTGTTCGAGAAACTTGCCGGCCGCACAACGCGGCGCATGGGCGCCGGACTCGGCAGCGCTGATCGAGCACGTCGTCGACGCGCTCCAGCCGGGCGATGCCGTGATGGTCAAAGGCTCGCTCGGCAGCCGCATGGCGCCGATCGTCGCCGCGATCAAGGCGCGGTTTGGCGGGCGTAGATGGTCGCGATCGCGCCTTCGGCGCGAGCGAGGGCTAGCCTCGCGCTCCACCGGGAGGGACACCCTCCCGGACCCACCCGCCTTTTGAAATTTGGAGTTCGATCATTCCGTAGCGGCCGAAGGCCGCAAAGTAAGAATACGACCGAGAGGCAGCGCCGCGGCGCGTGTAGGCGAAGCCGTACGCGACCGCGGCAAAAAAGCCGCGGACGAGTGCCCGCGGCCTTCATTTTATTCAAACGCTCGTAGCGACGCGGCCTACGCGCTAGCCGCCGCAGCCTTCGCCAGCGCGACGCGGCGCTGGCCGGCGAGCTTCTTCGCCTTGGTGCGGGCGCCGATGGTGTTGCCGCGGATGCCGCTTTCCTTCTTGCGCGGAATGGCGTGGGCTGCCTTCTTGCGGCGCTTTTCCGCGTTGCGCGGTGCGCGCGCTGCACGATCCGACATGATTTATTCTCCTCGATTGCGACGCGCGCGGCGCCCACTTGTTCCCTGGATCAATCCCAATCGCGCGGCGGGCGACGCTCGCGGTCACCACCGCCGCCGCCGGGGCCGCCGCGACCGCCACGGTCACCACCCCGACCACCACGGTCACCTCCGCGACCGCCGCGATCGCCACCGCGACCACCGCCACCTTCACCCTCGCCACCTTCACCGCCCTCGCGGGGCGGCTCGGGCGGCAGCTCGGCGCCGGTTTCCTGATCGATGATGCGCATCGACAGGCGCACCTTGCCGCGATCGTCGAAGCCGAGCAGCTTGACGTAGACTTCCTGGCCTTCCTTCACGACTTCGCCGACCGTCTGCGGACGGCCGCGCGTGAGCTGCGAGATGTGGACGAGACCGTCTTTCGGGCCGAAGAAGTTCACGAACGCGCCGAACTCCATGATCTTGACGATCTTGCCCTTGTAGATCTTGCCGACCTCGGGCTCCGACGTGATGCCGCGGATGCGGTTCAGCGCCTTCTCGATCGACTCGCGATTGGCCGACGCGATCTGGATCGTGCCGTCGTCCTCGACGTTGATCTTGGCGCCGGACTCCGCGACGATATCGCGGATCACCGAACCACCCGAACCGATCACGTCGCGGATCTTGTCGACGGGGATCTTGATCGTCTCGATGCGCGGGGCGTGCTCGCCGAGTTCACCGCGAGCGCCGGTCAGCGCACGAGCCATCTCGCCGAGGATGTGGATGCGGCCGGCATGGGCCTGATCGAGCGCGACGCGCATGATCTCTTCGGTGATGCCGGTGATCTTGATGTCCATCTGCAGCGACGTGACACCGACCTCGGTGCCCGCGACCTTGAAGTCCATGTCGCCGAGGTGATCCTCGTCACCGAGGATGTCGGAGAGCACCGCGAACTCGTTGCCCTCCTTGATCAGGCCCATCGCGATGCCCGCGACAGGCCGCTTCAGCGGCACGCCGGCGTCCATCAGCGCGAGCGAGGTGCCGCACACTGTCGCCATCGATGAGGAACCGTTCGACTCGGTGATCTCCGAGACGATGCGCATCGTGTAGGGGAACTCTTCCGGCGTCGGCAGGAGCGGGTGCACCGCGCGCCACGCGAGCTTGCCGTGGCCGATCTCGCGGCGACCGGGCGAACCCATGCGGCCGGTCTCGCCGACCGAGTAGGGAGGGAAGTTGTAGTGGAGCATGAAGCGCTCTTTGCGCGTCCCCTCGAGCGCGTCGATCATCTGCTCGTCTTCGCCGGTGCCGAGCGTGGCGACGACCATCGCCTGCGTCTCACCGCGCGTGAACAGCGCCGAGCCGTGCGTCCGCGGCAGCACGTGCACTTCGGACTCGATGCGGCGCACGGTCTTGAGATCGCGGCCGTCGATGCGCTTGCCGGTGCGGATGATGTCACCGCGCACAACGTCAGCTTCGAGCTTCTTGAAGACGCCGCCGAGCTTTGCCGCCAGCGCCGGGTCGGACATCACCCGTCACCATCGCCGACATCGCCTTGGATTTGGCGGCATCGATCATCGAATAGCGCTGCTGCTTCTCCGGCGTCGCGAATGCGGCGCGCAGATCCTGCTCGATCAGCCCCTTCATCTGTCGCCTGCTCGGCGCTGGTGTCGGTCGGCTGGAAGTCCCACGGCTCCTTCGCCGCTTTCTCCGCGAGCTTGATGATCGCTTCGATCACCGGCTGGAAGCCGCGATGGCCGAACATGACGGCCTCGAGCATCTGCTTCTCGGTGAGTTCCTTGGCTTCCGACTCGACCATCATCACGGCGTCATGAGTGCCGGCGATGACGAGATCGAGATCGCTGGTGCTCATCTCGTCGATCATCGGATTGAGCACGAACTGGCCGTTGACGAGGCCGACGCGGGCGCCGCCGATGGGACCGAGGAACGGCAGGCCGGACAGCGTCAGTGCAGCGGACGAGGCGACCAGCGCCAGGATGTCGGGATCGTTCTCGAGATCATGGCTCAGCACCGTGATGACGATCTGGGTTTCGTTCTTGAACCCTTCGACGAACAGCGGGCGGATCGGCCGATCGATCAGGCGCGAGGTCAGCGTGTCCTTCTCGGTCGGACGGCCTTCACGCTTGAAAAAGCCGCCGGGAATCTTGCCGGCGGCGAAAAACTTCTCCTGGTAGTTGACGGTCAGCGGGAAAAAATCGATGCCCGCCTTCGGCTTCTTGGCGGCGACGACCGTGGCCAGCAGGCTGGTCTCGCCGTACTGGGCATAGACCGAGGCGTCGGCCTGGCGCGCCATGCGGCCCGACTCGAGCGTCAGCTTGCGACCGCCCCAATCAATCTCGACCTTGTGTGTATTGAACATATCCGTACGAGTCCTTCGTTCTCAACAGCTCGAGCGCCGCTGCCCCCCTGGGCCCGGCGCACCTTCATCATTCGGGAAGCGGGTCGAGCTGTCCCCGCTTCGCCCCATCATCATCTCTTTCAGTAGGGATCAGCGACGCAACTCGAGGCGCTCGATGATCTTCTGATAGCGGGCCACGTCGACCTTGCGCACATAGTCCAGCAACCGGCGCCGCTGGCTGACCATTTTCAGCAGGCCGCGACGGGAGTGGTTGTCCTTCTTGTGCTCTTTGAAGTGGTCCGACAGACCGTTGATCCGCTCGGTCAGAATGGCGATCTGGACTTCCGGCGAACCGGTGTCCTTGTCCTTCGTCGCGAAGCTCTTGATCACTTCTTGCTTACGCTCGGCAGTCAGCGACATCGGGTTGTCCTTTCGCTCTGGCGACCGGTTGTCCCGGCGCTCTCGATTTGTCGGATGATGGCAGGCAGGGCATCTGGGTCAGATGTCGCGCCGCATCTGCGGCCACAGCCGGGATGTCGTCCAGCAGGGTCGCGCACGGGCTCCGCACCCCGGTTCAGGGGTGCGCAAGACCGCTGCCTTATACACCAAAGCACCTTTGTGGCGAGGGAAATCTAGGCCGGTAGTCCAGGCTCTCAGCGATGGCCGCTGCAGTGGCGTCAGCCGTCAGCGCACGCCGCAAGCCGTCAGTTGCACCCGGACCGGGCGCCAACCCGCCGCCAGGGCCTCGTTTTCGTTGCAGAACCAGCGCTCGCCCTTGCGTCGTCTCGATCCGCACCTTGTCGTACCAGGGGCTCCACGGCATGTGGTAGATGCGGCCGCTGTTGGTGATGTTGCCCTTGATCACGCAATCGCCGGACGCGCCGTTGCCCGGCCCCGTGCCCGGTGCGCCGTCGCGCGCCTGGGTCCAGCGGCCGGCGCGGTGGTCCCAGGCGGTGTCGTCGGGGCCTGCCAGATGCCGACGCCACGCGCGCGCGCCTCGGCCTCTTCGGCGACGTAAGCGCTTGAATACTTGACGAAAGCCCAGGCCATCCCGCGGCGTACCATCTCGGCGTTGATGTCCGTCGCGCCGGAAAAGCAGATCGCGAGCGTCCGGCCGTATTTGTCGGTGCCACGGCCATCGCAGCGCACCGGCGTGCGGCCCACGAGCCGCTGCAATTCCTCGGTCGCAACCTGGCCACACCGCCACGTGCGGTCTGTCCCGCCGCCGCCGCCGCGCTGCGCGCACTGCTGATCGCCCTCGGGCGCGTCGATGCCCTCGAGCCGGATGCGCGTCCCGGCAATCTCGATCGTGTCGCCGTCGACGATCCGCGCGATTCCCTCAACGCTCGGCTGGTGGCCCTGGGGCTTGCTGTGCTCAGGGATCGCGCCGCCGGGCGCAACGCTCGGCCCCGGCATTCGGGCGGACGTACCGCCCCAGATTGCAGCGGGGATCGCAAGCGCGACGCGCCAAGGCGGCGGCGACCAATTGGCGGGTTGCATAGACCGAAAAGCGAGGACGAGACATGGGCTTCTCCTTTCGGAAAAGCCTCGATGATTCGCATGGTCCCGCAGAGGCTGAATCGTGGCTGCCGAGCCGCGATCCGCCACAATATCGTTAATAAAAAATGAGGCACCACAACGCGATTACGTTGGTGCCTCATTCTAGGTCGTCGTCTGGAACCCACATGTGCAGCGGACACTAGTGGACAACCACAACGTGCAGTCGATTCAGCCAATCAACGCAACCTTGGATTGCGGTTTTGCACATCTAGATCGGCCGCTGCAGCAAACCGACAACGGCGCCGAGCAGCAGGATGCCGGCCGAGACGCCGAGCCCCGCTGCGAGGCTGCCGGTGACGTCGGCGAGGATAACCGGTCGCCGCCGGGCCAAAGCATTGGAGCACCGAGAAGAACAGCGTGAAGGCGCGCCATCGACCTCGCCCCAGATCGCCGGCGGCATCGACGACTTGACGAAGGCGGTGATCGTCGCCGGCACCATGAAGAAGCAGCCAAACAGCAGCGCCGACAGCACCAGTACCGGCAGGCCGCCGCCGAGCAGCGGCATCGCCGCGCCGATGCCGACGGTCGCCATGACCGCTGCAAACGGCCGCCCCGCCGGCCATACCGCCATCGGCCGCGCCCAGATCTTGAGCGACAGCATGCGTCGAGAGGCCGAGCGCCGCCCAGACCATCGCGATATCGGCCCCGCCCGCACCCGTGCTCCCGCATCCAGGCGACGATGAAGGTCATGTAGGCGAAATAGCCGAGCGCGAAGCAGCCATAGCCGATGAACAGTGGCCACAGCGGGCCTTTCGCCCAGGGTGCGGCGACACGCGTCGCCGCCGGTGCGACGACGGGCCGGGCGGCGAGCGTCGCGAGACAGCTCATGACGAGCGACATCACGCCGAGCAGCAGCCACGCCTCCGGCCACGCCGCATCGCCCCGGGCATGGAGCAGCAAGGGCAACGTCATCGCGGTGATCAGCAGCCCGAGGCCGCCGCCCGCGAAATAGATGGCGATGGCGGATGCGGCCCGGCGCGCGTCGCGCGGAAAGATGCTGGCGGCCAGAACGCCGCCGGTGATGAAGACGTACGCGGCAAAAATCCCGCTGAGCAGGCGGAGAACCGAGATCGACCGCGAAATCGCGCACGAACGCGGTTGCGAGCACCGTGATCGCCGTCAGCCACAACCCGGCGACGAACGGCATTTTCGGGCCGAGCCGGCGGACGCTGGCAAGGCCGAGAAACGATCCGATGAGATAGCCGACGGCGTTGATGGTGTTGAGCGTGCCGGCCTGCGTGTAGCTCCAGCCGAGATCGTCGCGCATCGCCGGCAGTATGATCGCGTAGGAGAAGCGCGCGAGGCTGATGGCGGCGGCCATGGCCAGCGACAGGCCGAACGCGGCCAGCAGACCGACGGCGGGGCTGCGGGGCCAACTGTCGCGGTAAAGCCGCCATGCGCATTTCGCGGGCGATTCGCTCGGCGTCCATGGTTTCGGCCTTGTCGTGCGCGTGCCCGGCCCGTCCCGGGGCGGCCACCATAGGGGGATCGCGATGCCAGACATACCGTCCTCACGCAAGTCCGCCATGCGGGGCGTCCCGAACGTTCGCGCAACCTTCCTCTTGTCGGTTCGGCGCTGCTACACCCACGGCAACACGGAGATTGCGCTCATGTTCACGCTACCGGAGCTCGAAGCTGCCGCCGAGGTCGTCGGCCGTCACATGCCGCCGACGCCGCAGTATCACTGGCCGCTGCTGTCGCGCCGCGCCGGCTGCGAGGTGATCGTCAAGCACGAGAACCACACGCCGATCGGCGCCTTCAAGGTGCGCGGCGGCATCGTCTATATGGACGAGCTGATGCGATCGGGCGCCAGGATCGACGGCGTCATCACGGCGACGCGCGGCAACCACGGCCAGTCGGTCGCCCGCGCCGCCAGCGCCGTCGGCCTCAAGAGCGTGATCCTCGTCCCGCACGGCAATTCGACCGAGAAGAACACCGCCATGCGCGCGTTCGGCGCCGAGCTGATCGAGCACGGCGTCGATTTCGACGAAGCCAAGGACGAGGCCTACCGGCTCGCCGCGACGCGCAATCTCCACATCGTGCCGACGTACCACGCCGCGCTGGTGAAAGGCGTCGCCACCGCCGCGCCGCGAGCTGCTTCGCAGCCGTGCCCGATCTCGATACCGTCTACGTGCCGATCGGCATGGGCTCCGGCGTCGGCGGCATGATCATGGCGCGCGACCTGCTCGGCGCGAAAACCGAGGTCGTCGGCGTCGTCGCGGCCAACGCGCCGTGCATCGCGCTCTCGGTTGCCGCTGGCAGGCCGATCGCCACCAACTCAGCGGCGACGTTCGCCGACGGCATGGCGTGCCGCGTGCCCGATCCGACCTCGCTCGAAGTCATCACGCGCGGCGTCGCGCGCATCGTCACCGTCAGCGAGGACGAGATCGCCGACGCCATGCGCGCCTACTACGAGGATACCCACAACCTCGCCGAGGGCGCCGGTGCCGCCGCCTTCGCCGCCCTCATGCAGGAGCGCGGCAAAATGGCGGGAAAACGCGTCGGCGTGGTGCTGTCGGGCGGCAATGTCGACCGGCCGGTGTTCGCCGAGGTTCTGGCCGGGAAAACGCCGAGGGTATGAGCTGTCGGGTTGGATGCCTGCGCGGGGCGTGGTAGCCATGCCTGGGCCTGCGCGACCGAATTTCCTCCCCCCATGAGTTGCGCATGGCACCACCATACGGATCGCACGTGAAATACATCAGCACACGCGGCGCCGCCCCGGCGCTCGGCTTCGAGGACGTTCTGCTCACGGGCCTCGCCCGCGACGGCGGCCTCTATCTGCCCGAGCGGTGGCCCGCGTTCTCCCACGACGACATCGCGGCGCTCGGCCGGCGCATCGTACGAGGACGCCGCGGTCCGCATCATGCGCCGTTCGTCGGCGGCGAGATCCCCGACGACGAGCTCGCCGCGATCGTCAAGGACGCCTACGCGACCTTCCGCCACCGCCTCGTCGCGCCGCTCGTCCAGATCGGCCCGTCCGACTGGATGCTCGAGCTGTTCCACGGGCCGACACTCGCCTTCAAGGACGTCGCGATGCAGGTGCTCTCGCGCCTGATGGATCGCGCGCTCACGCGGCGCAAGCGATCGCGCGACGATCGTCGGCGCGACCTCCGGCGACACGGGCGGCGCCGCGATCGAGGCCTTCCGCGGCCGCGACGCGATCGACATCTTCATCCTGTTCCCGCAAGGCCGCGTCAGCGACGTCCAGCGCCGCCAGATGACGACGCCGACCGAGGCCAACGTCCACGCCATCGCCATCGAAGGCACCTTCGACGATTGCCAGAACATCGTGAAGGCGCTGTTCAACGACCTCGCGTTGCGCGACCGCCTCGCGCTCGCCGGCGTCAACTCGATCAACTGGGCGCGGCTGATGGCCCAGATCGTCTACTACTTCACGTCCGCCGTCGCGCTCGGCGCGCCCGGAGCGACCGGTCAGCTTCACCGTGCCGACCGGCAATTTCGGCGACGTGCTTCGCGGGCTATGCGGCCAAGCGCATGGGGCTGCCGATCGATCGCCTGGTCATCGCGACCAACGTCAACGACATCCTCGTGCGCACGCTTCGAAACCGGCCGCTACGAGACGCGTGACGTCACGGCGACGATGAGCCCGAGCATGGACATCCAGATCTCCTCGAACTTCGAGCGGCTGCTGTTCGAAGTCGCCGGCCGCGACGCAGCCCGCGTCGTCGGCCTCATGCGCGACCTCGGCGAGCGCGGCGGCTTCGCGCTCTCCCAGGGCGAGCGCGGCCAGCTCACCGAGACCTTCGACGCCGAGCGCACCGACGAAGCCGCGACGCTCGCGACCATCCAGTCGCTCGAAGCCGCGACCGGCTACCTCGCCGATCCGCACACCGCCGTCGGCGTCTCGGCGGCCCAGCGCGTCGCCCGCGCAACCGGGAATGCCGATGGTCACGCTCGCCACCGCGCATCCGGCAAAATTCCCCGACGCCATCCGCCAGGCGATCGGCCGCGTGCCGCCGGAACCGGCCATCGTCGCCCGCCAACGCACGCTGCCCCGAGCGCGTCACCGTGCTGCCCGCCGATGCCGCCGCGGTCGCGCGCCATGTCGAGGCCCACCGGCGAGCGGGGCGCTCCTGATATGAAACGCAACGGGCACCTCAACGAGACCCGCCTCGCCAACGGCCTGACGATCATTTCCGACCACATGCCCCACGTCGAGACGGTGGCGCTCGGCGTCTGGGTCGCGACCGGCGCCCGCCACGAGAGCGCGCAGCGAAACCGGCATCTCCCACTTCATCGAGCACATGGCGTTCAAGGGCACCGCGCGGCGCAATGCCCGCGAGATCGTCGAGGAGATCGAGGAGGTCGGCGGCGAACTCAACGCCGCGACGAGCCTCGATTCGACGGCCTTTTACGCCCGCGTCCTCAAGGGCGACATCGCCGTGGCGCTGGAAATCCTCGCCGACATCATGCTCAACCCGACCTACCCCGGCGAAGACCTCGAACGCGAACGGAACGTGATCCTCCAGGAGATCGCGGCGACCCGCGACAGCCCCGAGGAAATCGTCATGGATCTGTTCCAGGACGCGGCGTTTCCGCGCCAGCCGCTGGGGCGGCCGATCCTCGGTACCGCCAAGACCGTCGGCGGCTTCAGCGCCGTGGATTTGCACCGTTTTCGCGAGGCCCGCTACCACGGTGGCGACATGGTCCTTTCGGTCGCCGGCAACGTCGATCACGCCGCCCTGGTGCGCCATGCTGAGGCCCTATTCGGGGCGCTCCGTGGAGCCGAGAGAATCATGCCGTCGGCCGCCAAATATGCGGGCGGGACGCGCTTGTCGTCGCGCCGGTTCGAGCAGGCCCACGTCGTCATGGGGTATGAAAGCCCCTCCTACCGGGAGCCGGATTTCTACGCCACGCAGGTTTTTTCGGGGCTGTTCGGCGGGGGAATGTCGTCGCGGCTGTTCCAGGAAGTCAGGGAGAAGCGAGGCTTGTGCTACTCGATCTATTCCAGCGCCTGGGGTCTCAACGATACCGGCATGTTCAACATTCACGCCGCGACCGGACCTGAGACCATGGACACCCTGATCGAGGTGGTCGCGACCGAGTTCGACAAGGCCGCCGCCGCCCGTCCCGAAGCGGGCGAAGTCCGGCGCGCCAAGGCGCAGCTCAAGGCCGGCCTGCTGATGAGCCTCGAAAGCCCGATCGCGCGCGCCGAGCAGATGGCCCGCCAGATGCAGGCGCTCGGCCGACTGATGCCGACGGCTGAGCTGATCGAGAAAGTCGACGCCGTCGGCGCCGAGCAGGTTCGCGGCCTCGCCGAACGGCTGTTGACGAAGTCGCCGCTGTCGTTTGCACTGGCCGGCGCCGGCAAGTCCGGTCGCGACATCGTGGACAACGTCGGCCGGCGCACCCGGCGCCATTGATCGAGGGGGGAGCGGTGGGGCAGCATCGGAACCGTCCGCGGGGCGCCAACGCGATGGCGTCCTCATGTGCACCGGGCCTTCGTCGGCCCAATCGCCGCGGGTCGGTCGGGGCAAGGCACGCATGGCATTCCTGAGACCCTCATTCATCGAAGAAGCGAGCGCGTTCATCCGCGGCGACGGCCTGTCGCTGCGCCCCCCGTCGATGGCCGACTTCGAAGCCTGGGCTCACGTGCGCCGTATCAGCCGCGACACACTCGTTCCGTTCGAGCCGCAGTGGGCCTCCGATGAGCTGAGCCGCTCCGCGTTCCGTGAGCGCGTCCGCCTTTACCAGCGCAACCGCCGCGACGGCACCGGCTACGCATTCTTCATCTTC
This sequence comes from uncultured Alphaproteobacteria bacterium, assembly GCA_963775035.1. Taxonomy (GTDB): domain Bacteria; phylum Pseudomonadota; class Alphaproteobacteria; order Rhizobiales; family Hyphomicrobiaceae. The sequence goes on from CAVZHG010000018.1 coordinate 390,523, forward strand.
CGCGATGCCGACCGCTCCCTTATCGGCGCGCTCACGTTCTCCAACGTGCGGCGCGGCATTACGCAGGCGGCCTCGCTCGGCTACTGGATCGGCGAACCCTACACGCGCCAGGGCAACATGCAGCGCGCGCTTGCAGCCGTGCTCCCGTTCGCGTTCGAGGATCTGCGCGTCCACCGCCTCGAAGCCGCGTGCCTTCCCCACAATCTCGCCTCGCAGCGTGTCCTCGAAGCCAACGGCTTCGTCCGCGAGGGTCTCGCGCGGCGCTATCTGCGGATCAACGGCCTGTGGCAGGACCACGTCCTCTTCGCGCTGATCGAGGAGGATTGGGCCGCATGAGCCTGCGGAGCGCGCACCACCAGGATCGCTCGACACCCACCGGCCCCGGCCGCGGGGCCGCTGCATTCTTGCGCCTCCTGTTGACGCTGCTCACCGTGCTGGTGCTCACCACGGGCGCCAATCTCCCGGCCGTCGCACTGGAGCCGATCGACGTTACCGAGGACGTCGACGGCATCGACATTACGCCCCACCGCGAACTCTACGAGAACCGCGGCGACAGCCTACCGGCCGAGACCGCGCCGGACTCCTCGGGCGGCACGTTCCGCATGAACGTCAAGGCGACGACCCCCGGCACCAATCCGAGCTGGGTCGTCTTTGCGCTCCGCAACCCGACGAGCAAGCCGATCGAGCGCTGGCTGCTCGCCAACCGCTACACGATGGCGGGCTCCGGCGTGATCTGGCCCGACCTCGACGCGCGGCGCATCGAGGCGATCACGCAATCGGAGGGCTTTGCGCCGGAACGCGTGCGCAATGACCGCGCCGATATCTTCCGCATCAGCATCGAGCCCGGCCGCACCGTCACCTTCGTCGTCGAGCTCGCCTCGGAGCGCGTCGCGCCCTTGACGCTGTGGAAGCCGCTCGCCGTCGAGCAGCGCCACCGCGACCGCCAGCTCTTCCATGGCATCCTGCTCGGCTTCACCGGCCTGCTCGCGATGTTCCTCACCGCCTTCTTCGCGGCCAACCACAAAATGATCTTCCCGAGCGCCGCGCTGGTCGCGTGGTGCGTCCTGGCGCTGCTGTGCGTCGACTTCGGGTTCTGGCCGCGGCTCTTTCCGATGCGGCCGGAGGACAACGCCCAGTATCGCGCGGTGGCGGAGGCCGCCGTCGCCGCAAGCCTTGTCGTTTTCCTGTTCACGTTCCTGCGCGGCAACCTGTGGAACGGGTTCCTGCGGATGCTGTTCGTCATCTGGATCGTCGGCCAGCTCGTGATCGTCGCGACCGCCGTGCTCGATCCGCGCCTTGCCGCGACCGTGGCGCGACTGTCGCTCGGCGCCGTAGGCGTGGTCGGCGGACTGGTGATTCTCTACTTCTCGCTGCGCGGCCTCGATCGCGCGCTGGCGCTGGCGCCGCCGTGGATCCTGCTGCTGGTGTGGCTGTTCGGCGCCGCCGCAACGCTGACCGGCCGCCTCTCCGGCGAGATCGCGATTTCGGGGCTGCTGTCGGGCCTCGTCCTGATCACGCTGCTGATCGGCTACGCCGTAACCCAGTTCGCCTTCCGGGCGAGCGAACCTGCGTTCGCCAACAGTCCGTCGGATCGCCAGTTGCGTGCCACGGCAATCGAGATGGCCAGCGTCGGCGTGTGGGAGTGGAACGCGCGGCGCGACGAGATCAAGATCGACCCGATCATCGAGGCGACGCTCGGCCTCAAGCCCGGCGACCTCACGATCAAGGTCGACGATCTCCTCGGCTACCTCCACCAGGCGGACCGCGAGCGCGTACTGCTGCTGTTCCAGGGCGTCAAGGACAAGTCGGGCGGCACGGTCCACCTCGATTTCCGCCTCCGCCACGCCGACAGCACCTATCGCTGGTTCGAGATCGAAGGCGCCGCCATTCCAACTGCCGACCGCCGGTCGCTGCGCTGTGTCGGCCTCATCCGCGAGGTCACGGACCAGCGTCGCGCCCACGAACGCCTGCTGCATGACGCCGTGCACGACAGCCTCACGGGCCTGCCCAATCGCGAGCTGTTCGTCGACCGCCTGACCGTCGCCATCACCCGCGGCCTCGCCGATCCGGCACAGCGGCCAACGATCCTCTTCCTCGATCTCGACAAGTTCAAGAGCATCAACAGCTCGTTCGGCCTCGTGGTCGGCGACAGCTTCCTGCTCACCGTCGCCCGCCGCCTCCAGCGCACGCTCAACCCTGCCGATACGCTCGCCCGCATCGGCGGTGACCAGTTCGCCATCCTGATCCCGGCGCAGCACGATCCGCGCGAACTTGCGATGCTCGCCGAGCGGCTGCGCCGTTCCCTGCGCTCGCCGATCAAGATCGCCAATCAGGAGATCGTCCTCACCGGCTCGATCGGCATCGCCGTCGGCGACTCGACGCCCGACGGCGCGCGCGAGCTGCTGCGCCAGGCGGAAACGGCGATGTACCGCGCCAAACGCGCCGGCACCGACCGCATCGAAATCTTCTCCGCCCAGATGCGCGGCGAGAAGGACGAGCGCGTCGCCATCGAAAGCGATCTGCGCCGCGCCATCGATCAGGGCCGCCTGACTGTCCTCTATCAGCCGATCGTCGCGCTCTCGACCGAGGGCCTCGTCGGCTTCGAGGCCCTGGTCCGCTGGGAGCACCCGCGCTACGGCCAGTTGAGCCCGTCCGAGTTCATCCCCATCGCCGAGGAGACCGACCTCGTCGTCAAGCTCGGCAGCTATGTGCTGGCGCGCGCGATCGACGAGGTGGTGCGCTGGCAGGCGGCGCTGCCGCGTCCCGATCAGCCGCTGTTCGTCAGCGTCAACGTCTCGAGCCGCCAGCTCCTGAAGGCCGATCTGGTCCCCGAGATCCGCCATCTCCTCGGCCGCGCCGTGGCGCCGCATGGGTCGCTGCGCCTCGAGATCACCGAGTCGCTGGTGATGGAGAACCCGGAGCGGGCAACGCACGTGCTCGAGCTGCTCAAGGGTGCCGGCGCCGATCTGGCGCTCGACGATTTCGGCACCGGCTACTCCTCGCTCGCCTATCTCCAGCGCTTCCCCTTCGACACCATCAAGATCGACAAGGCCCTGGTACAGGCCGGCACCGAAAACGAAGCCGGTGGCGCCATCGTGCGGGCCAGCGTGCTCCTCGCGCACGAGCTTGGCCGCAAGGTCGTCGCCGAGGGCATCGAGACGCCCGAAGACGCCGCGTTTCTGCGCGCACTCGGCTGCGAATACGCGCAAGGGTTCTACTACGGCCAGCCGATGTCCGAGCGCGACGCGCTCCAACTGACCCGCCTCGTCGCCAAGTCGGAAAAAAAGATGGGCCGCCGCGTCCACAAGCTCGGGCCGTCGCGGCCGGCCGCCAATGGCAAGGAGCCCGATCCGGTCGCCGCCACTGCGCCCGCGCCGGCGCGGGCGAATGCCGGCCCTCCCGTCGAGCCGCGGACCCGTGGCGCCAGACCACCGGCCGGCATGCCGCCGCCCGCATCACCGGCCCCGCCGCAGATGATGCCGCCGCCACACAACGGCGCCAACGGCGCGCATTCGCAAACCATCCCCCTCGGCCGTAACGGGCCGGGCATGGCCCCGCCGCCGCAGCAGCACCAGCCGCCGCGACCGGCAGCGGACGCCGCAACCAACGGTCGCGCGCCGCCGCCGGGCGCCATCGGTCCAGGCCCGCTCCCCGTGCCGCCCATGCTGCCGATGCCGCCACCGATGCCGCCCGCTCACCAGCCGCAGGGCGCGCCGCCCTCCGGTGTGCGCAGCGAGCCCAACCTCCCGCCCCTCCACGGATCGTCGCCCATTCCGCCGCCGATGCCGTCGACAGCCGCGGCGCCGTCAACGGTGGTAGCGCCCCACCGCCGCCGCTGATGCCGCACCAAAGAGCCGGTTCGCCGCCACCGCCCGGCGCCAACGGCGCACCGCGGACGCAAGGCCACCGGCCGCTCCCGCATACGGTGCCTGAGACCACGCTGCCGGCTGCGCTGCGTGCGAGCCTCGACCGGCTTGCCGGCCGCGAGCCGCCGCGGCCGCCGACGACGCCCACGCCCCCGGATCGCGAGCGCTCCGACGCGTAGTCGGTTCAATTGCTGAAAAACGATCGCGAATGGTGCTGCACGCTTAAGCGTGCCCGGCTTCGCTGATGAGGTGGGAAAGCTCGATGCCGATCTTCGAGAGCGCGCGCACGTACTTCAACTCGAGGTCGCTATCGAAGATCAGGTCGCGATCCGCCGGGCAGTGCAGCCAGCCGTTCGCACCGATTTCCGCCTCGAGCTGGCCCGGCGCCCAGCCCGCATAGCCGAGCGCCAGCACCGAGCGGCGCGGCCCCTGGCCCGCCGCCATCGCCTTGAGAATCTCGATCGTCGCGGTGAGGCAGATGCCGTCGCCGATCGCCAGCGTCGCTTCTTCCGCGAAGTAGTCGTTGGTGTGCAGGACGAACCCGCGTTCGGTCGAGACCGGGCCGCCGTTGAGCACGCCCTGCTCCAGCAGTTCCTCCGGGCCGACCGGATCGGCGCCGTCGTCCGAGAGCCCGAGTTGCGACAGCAGATCCGCGAGCGACACGTCGGGCGAGCGCTGGTTGACGATCAGCCCCATCGCCCCCTCGTCGGAGTGCGAGCACATATAGATCACCGACCGGCGAAACCGGCGATCGCTCATCGTCGGCATGGCGACGAGCATCTGGCCGCTGAGGTAGCTTGGCCCGGCAACGCGAGATTTGCGCTTGGTTCCCATGGATCGAGACTACCCCCTGCGGCCGCCCGCTGTGAAGCCGTGTTTTGCAATGCACACGTTGGCTACATCGCGATCCGGCACAAGACATTCAAGTCACGGGGCAAGGCCTGGGGCAATCCATCGGGATAGACCATCGGCGCGCCGCTCGCGTGCACTGAAACTTGATCCACCGCGATGAGATGGTCACTTCACAACACGCCCAGGCCCTGTACCATCCGCGACGAATATCGCCGGATGTCGCCGCTCCCGTCCCAAGGACAACGCTGGCCGACGCGGCAGACGAGGAGGCACTTGGTGCAACGACGCTGCATGACGCGGGTTGTCGCGGCGACTCTGCTGGGGTTGGCCCAGCTCCCAGTGATAACAACCGCCCGCGCGCAGGAGCCGGCGCTCGCCTCGCCCTGGGCCGTCGATCACAACTCACGCACGCGCCTGATTGCCGGCGGCAGCCCTGCCGGCAGCCCCGCAGGCACGATCGCGTTCGGCGTCGAGATCGAACTGGCGAAGGACTGGAAGACCTACTGGCGCAATCCCGGGTCGTCGGGCGTGCCACCGAATTTGAGCTGGGCTTCGTCCTCGAACGTGGCGGCCGCAGAAACGCTTTATCCGGCGCCCGCGCGCCTCGCCGATCGCGACGGCGACACGATCGGCTACAAGGGCACCGTGATCCTGCCGATCGCCGTCCGTGCGACTGATCCGGCCAAGCCCGTCGCGCTGGTCGTCGAAATCGAATACGGCGTGTGCAAGGACATCTGCATCCCCGTGCAGTCGCGGCTCGAGTTGACGGTGCCGCCGGGCACTGCAGGCAAACCGGTCGACGGGATGCTGGCGCGCGCGTTCGACGCCGTGCCGCGCAGCGCCGAGACGCGCCGCCCCACCGACCCGTCACTCCGCGCGGCGAAGGTACAGCTCGCCGGCGACAAGCCGTCGATCCGGCTCGAAGCGGAGTTCCCCGGCGGCGCCGAGGGTGGCGACCTGTTCCTGGAGGCGCCGGGCGGGCTGTGGATCCCGCTCGCCAAGCCGGACGGCCCCCCCAAGGGCCCCATCGCCACGTTCCTCGTCGATCTCACCGAAGGCGCCGACATCGGCGATCTCAAGGGCAAGACGGTCCGCGTCACGCTGGTGTCGCCGCGCGGCCAATCGGAGACGACGCTGAAGGTCGAATAGCCCGCGGATCCGATCGTCCGGGGCGCCGCAAACAGCCGAAAACCTGTGAAAAAACTGGGCCCCGCGGCGCCTCGATGCGGCTGCGGCACCCGCGCTTGCGCTCGCCAACCTTGCACGATATGTTCCGCGCGCTGTTCGGCCCATGACCTCTCACCCGGAAATGAGCTACGGCACGGAGAGGTGGCAGAGTGGTCGATCGCGCCGCACTCGAAATGCGGAGTACGGGTAACCGTACCGGGGGTTCGAATCCCTCCCTCTCCGCCATACACGCCCGCGAAATCCTGATAAGGTGACGGCTCCGCACCCGCGTCGCGCGGGGCGCTTATGGCCGTGCGCAGACTACGGGTTCCGTCATGCTCCAGATCATCGACACTTGGCTACCCATCATCCTCAGCGTCACCTGGTTCCACACCACCCTCAGCGTCGTCGCCCTGCTCGCCGGCTTTGTCGTGATGCGGGACCTGCTGACGTCCACCGCGCCGGACGCCTGGACGACGACCTTCCTGGTGTCATCGATTGCCACGAGTGCGACGGGGTTCGCCTTTCTTCCCATCACCAAGATCATGCCATCGCACGTGGTCGGCGCCCTCTCACTCCTCGTGCTCGCCATCGCGCTCATCGCGGCCTACGGATTTCACAACAAGGGCGGGTGGCGCGTCGTCTACGCGGTGAGCCTCGTCGTCGCGCAGTTCTTCAATGTGTTCGTTGCGATCGCCCAGGCGTTCATGAAAGTTCCGCAGTTGAAGGCGATGGCGCCGACGCAGGCAGAGCCACCGTTCGCCATCGCCGAAGGAGTGGCGCTCGTGGTGTTCCTCGTGCTCGCGATCACGGCGGCGCGCGCCTACCGCTACGAGCCGATGATGAGGAAGGCCGTCTGAGGCGGGCTGCCCTCAGGTATTGATCCGCTGCTGCGGACGATAGACCGCCAGCACCTGCTGGAGCAGCGGCAGCACGGCCAGCGCGACGGCGATCAGTTCCCCGGTGCGCGACGGCTGCGCCATGAACACGCCGCCGATCCCGAGCAGCACGCGATACGGCATCGGCATCCGCGCCCAGCCGTAGCCGACGAAGGCGATGCCGAGCATGAAGGTCCCGAGCGCGCACGTCAGCGTCGTCTCGAGGAATTCCGGCCAGTTCCACCCCGGCAGCACGAGCAGCATCACCGGCGAATAGCAGAAGATGAACGGCACCATGATCTTGGCATTCGACAGCTTGAAGGCTGTAAATCCGGTCTTCCACGGATTGGAATTGGCGATCGCGGCGGCGGCATAGGCGGACGTGCACACCGGTGGCGTCACCTCGGAAATGATGCCGTAGAACAGCACGAACATGTGCGTCGCGAGCGGCGGCACGCCGAGGTTGGTGAAGGCCGGCTGCGCCACCGTCACCAGCATGATGTAGAGCGCCGTCGTCGGCACGCCCGCCCCCATCAGGATGCACGCGATGCCGATGAAGACCATCGACAGGAACAGCGTGATGTCCTTGAGCGTGAACAGCTCCCAAGGCGCGATCGAGAAGACCGCGTAAACGACCTTGCCGAGATCCTGCGCCGCGCCCGTCACCATGAAGCCGAGGCGGAAGGCGAGGCCGGTGAGCGAAATGACGCCGATGACGATGCCGACCGCGGCGCAGATGGCGCCGACCGCGAGCGCGCCGCGCGCGCCGTGCTGGAGGGCATCGGCAAACTCGGTCCAGTGCACGCGCTTCATCGGATTGACGAGGCCGATGGCGATCGCCGTCGTGATGCCCCAGAACGCGGCCATGTACGGCGTGTAGCCCGAGAACAGCACGTAGAGCAGCACGGCGAGCGGCAGCACGGCCGGCCACCCCTGCGCCAGCACCGGCCCGAGGCGCGGCATTTCATGCGGCTCGACACCTTTCAGTCCGAGGCGCTTCGCCTCGAAGTGCACGATCACCATCACGCCGAGATAGTGCATCGCCGCCGGCACGATGGCCGCCAGCGCGATCTGGCTGTAGGGCATCTTGAGGTATTCGGCCATGATGAAGGCCGCAGCCCCCATGATCGGCGGCGTCACCTGTCCGCCGGCGCTGGCCGCCGCTTCGACGCCGCCGGCGAAGTGGGCCGGGATAGCCGAGGCGCTTCATGTTCGGGATCGTCAGCGAGCCCGTCGAGACGACGTTGGCGACGGCTGAACCGGAGATCGTGCCGAACAGCGCCGACGAGATCACGGATACCTTCGCCGGGCCGCCGATGAAGCGGCCGGCGACGATCGTCGAGAAGTCGACGAACAGCTGGCCGAGCCCCATGCGCTGCGCGACCGAGCCGAACACGACGAACAGGAACACGACCGTCGAGACGATCCACAGCGCGATGCCGAAGAGGCCCTCGGCGGGGAAGTAGATGTGGTTGATGAACTGCCGCCAGGTGACGCCCGGATGCATCAGGATCTGGAACGGCATGTGCTGCCCGTAGAGGGCGAACAGAATGAAGACGATGATGATGATCGGCAGCACCCAGCCGACGGTGCGCCGCGTCGCCTCGAGGACGAGCACCGTCAGCGCGGTGCCGAGCACGACGTCGACATCGGCGGGATTGCCTTGCCGCATCGCCTGCTCGGCGAGCTTCCACGGCGTGCCCTGCCAGGTGCCGCTGAAACCGTCCCACGAGATGCCGATCCACAGCGCCGCAAATACCGCGATGAAGCCCGCCGCCCAGTCCCATACCGGCACGCCGAAGACATGCCAGCGCGAGACCGCGACCGGCCCGCTCGGCTGGCCGCGCCGCGCCGGATAGAGCAGGAAGATCAGGAACAGCACGCCGGAGAGATGGATCCCCATGTGCCAATGGTCGATCGGAAAGCCGATGCCGGCGGTCACGTAGTGGTAGAGCGCGAACGCGATCAGGAAGACGAAGACGAAGCCGCCGAGGCGCGGCGGCAAGGGGCGGACGCGCCGCTCGCTCTCGAACTGCTCCTCGATCTCTCGCGCGCGTTGCGCATCGATGGCCGAGGTATCGGAGCTGGCAGCCGTCATGTGGTCATTCCGGTCGTCGATGGAAACGAAACGGCCGGCGCGCAGGGACGCACGCCGGCCGGATAGATCGTCAGCAGTATCGCAGGGTCACTTCAAGATGCCCTTCTCGCGATAGAACTTCTCCGCGCCCGGGTGCACCGGCGTGTTGACCGCGCGCAGCGCGCTGGCGAGCTGGATCTCGCGCGCCTTGGCGTGGCCGCTGTCGAGGAGCTTGCGCGCCGTCGGCGTCCACATCGACGCGGTGATGTCGTAGACGAGCTTCTCGGGCGTATCGGCGGAGACGACCCACTGCGCGCCGACGGCGACCGATTTCGTCGTGCCGCCGACCCCGTCGTAGGCCTTCCCGGGGATTTCGGCGTCGTAGTAGTAGGGCACTTCCTTCACGAACGCCGCGCGCTCGGCGTCCGACATCGAATAGAGCTCGATGCCCTTCGTCGCCGCAAGCTGCGAGATCGCACCGATCGGCCAGCCGCCGACGATGAAGAACGCGTCGAGCTGACCGTCGGCGAGGCGGTCGGCGCTCTGCTGCGGGTTGAGCTCGGCCGCCTGGATGTCGGTCTTGGCGATGCCGTTGATCTTGAGCAGATCGAGCACGGCCACCTGCGTGCCCGACCCGGCCGTGAAGATGCCGACCTTCTTGCCCTTCAGCTCCTTGATCGAGCCGAGCTTGCCGCCCTTCGGCAGCACGAGATGCAGATGCTCGGGGAACAGGTTGGCGATGACGCGCAGCTTGTCGAACTTCTTCTCGAATTTGCCCTGGCCGTTGAAAGCCTGGAAGACGATGTCCGCCGACGCGAGACCGGACTCGGCCTGACCCGACTGGATCGCCGTGACGTTGGCGACGGAGGCGTTCGACGACTGCGCGATGGCGACGAGGCCCGGCACGCCGCACGAGCCGCCCTTGTCGCAGGGCGTGGCGCCCGGCGGGCTCGAGATGATGTTGGCGAGCAGGCCAGCGATCGGGAAGTAGGTGCCGCCGGCGCCGCCGGACGTAATGCGGAAGAACTTCATGTCCTGCGCGAAGGCCGCGCCGCTGAGGCCGAGCGCCAATGGCGCGCCCGCCATCATGCCCATGAACTGGCGCCGTGACGTAAATTGATTGCTCATTGGTTCCTTCCTCCAATCACGCCGGCCGCCCCGATCAGCGACCCCAACAGCGTATCCCGCTGGAATATGCGACAATTCCAGCCGGCGTGCCAGCCTATAGCGCGCGCAGACTGCTGGCCACGGGGGCATTTCGGCGCCAACACGCCGAAAGCCGCCTGACCCCTCCTAGTGCTTGTGGCCGCCCGGCTGCGCGCCCAACGGGGCGACGCGGTACTCGACCGCGACCTCTCCGGCGCGCTCGAACCGCAGCACACCTTTCACGACATCGTCGGTCTTGAGCGGCCGCGCGAGATCCATGAACATGAGGTGATAGCTGCTGGGCTTCAGCTCCACCGTCTCGCCGGGCTTGATCTCGAGGCCCTTCGGCAGCTGCCGCATCCGCATGACATTGTCGGTCATGGTCATCTCGTGGATCTCGAGCTTTTTCGCGACCTCGATGGTGCCGCCGATGAGCCTGTCGGCCTCCTTGCCGGTATTGGTGATCTTCAGGAAGCCGGCGGCGACCCGCGCGCCGCCCGGCGTCGCGCGCGACCACGGCGCTTCGATGACCAGCGATCCCGACCTTGTAGGTCTTGGGACCCGGCGCATGGGCCGTCCCATGGTCGTGTGCCGGGAGCTTGCGCCTGCACGAGCCGGAGCGCGGGCGCGGGAAATTTCACGTCGTGCGCCGACTGGCCGGCCGCGGGAATATCCGCCCACGCCTGCTGGCCCTGCTCACACTCCTGGATCGTCGGGAAGTGAAGGCGGCGAGCCGCCCTGACAGCGTTTTCGCCATGAAGCCGACGAAGACGAACTCGTCGTAGTTGTCGTCCGCGAGCCGGCCGTTCCACACGATCTCCCTGACGCCCTCCTTGAGGACGGCGCCGTGATAGTAGGGGTGCGCTTCGGCATAGGCGCCGCGCGTCGTCTCGATGGTCCAGCCCGGCTTCGGCATCGGCTTGACGCCGATCACGCCCTCGGGGATCTGGACGCGCACGCGCACCGTCGGCGATCCCTCGCAGCCGTGCGGCACCCGCACGACCGCCTTGTACGGCGCGCCGATCGTCGCCTCCTGCCGTTCGAGCGTGGGGTGGGCGCAGGCCGCGCCCGTCGAGAGCACTGCGAGCGTTGCCGCAATCGCGGCACTCGTGTTTCTCAATCAGCATTGTCTGTTCCTCCTTCAGTGAATGACGTGCGCCGCCGCTCACCAGCGGTATTTCACGCCGGCAAATACCGCGCGGCCGGTGCCCGGTTCGAACAGGGGCGAGCGCGGGATTGGCGACATTGATGATGCTGGCACTGGCGATGTAGGCGGTGTCGGCGAGGTTGCGGGCTTCGACGTAGGCCGAGAACGGGCCGCCATTGTCGAAGCCGAGTTTCAAGCCCCAGATCCCGTAGCCCTCGGTCTTGAGCGTATTGGCGCTGTCGACGAAGTAGGCCTGCGGCGCCCATTCGACGTTGGGGCCGAAGAACACGCCGCTCGGGTGCTTGTAGAGCAGCTCAGCCCGCAGGAAGTGGCGCGGCGCGCCCGGCAGCTCATTGTTGCCGAACGTCGGATCATTGTCGAAGTGGAAGTCGTTGAGCGTATAGGCCACGTTGAGCCAAAGCCGATCCGGCGACGGACCCGGCGCCATCATCCCTTTCAGCACGGCAACGCCGAAGCCGATCTCGAGCCCTTGGTGGATGGTCTTGTCGGCGTTGGATGACCTGGCAATTGCCAAATGCGGCGTACAGGCACTGCAGCTCGTTGTCGATTTCGGCGCGATAGGCCGCGAGATCCCAGGTGAAATCCTCACGCCGCCCGCGCGTGCCGATCTCGATCGTCGTCGCGCGCTGCGCCTTGATGTCGGTGAACGGGATCGCAGGATTGGGAAACGATGTGCTCTCGCCGAAGCTCGGCACCTCGGCACTGCGCGAGACGTTGAAGAAGCCCTGCCACTTCGGCGCGATGTCCCAGAGCAGGCCGACCTTCGGGCTCCAGAGGTCGAACTCCGTCGATCCCGACGTGGACGCCGTCACCGACGCGATCGCCGGTCGCGCGTCGCGTGCAGGAACTGCGTCCCGGTAACGAGCGCGACCGTGCGGCATGAAGTAGAAGGAATTCTCGATATAGGCGGCGATGTTCTCGGATTTATCGAGCGAGCTCGACAGCAACGCGCCCTTCACGGCGTTGGCGCGTATTGGCGAACTGCTTGTTGTCGACGGTGCCGTTGTGGATCTGGACGCCGGCGAGGAAGCGATTGCGAAAACCGCCGATCAAACGCTCGTCGGTCAGACGGGCGAAGCCGCCGTAGTCCTCGTACTGGTAGTCGAGCCACTGGAAGATCGGATGCATCAGGTGGCGGTCGTTGTAGAAGGCGCCGAACTCGACCGATGTCCCCGGCGCGATGCGGATCGTCGTCTTGTTGGCCACGCGCCAGGCGTCGATATTGCGCTGCCAGTCGTTGACGACGTTGATGGCCGCGGCCACCGTCGGATCGGTCAGCGCCTGCGCCCGCGTCACGCCGCCGGGGATGCGCTGCATGATGTCGCTGACGCCGAAGAAGAAGCGCGTCTCGACATCTCGGTGACAGGCGGAGGCCGATGTTGCCGCTGGCGCGCGTCGACTCGCCCCAGCTATGGTCGCGGAAGCCGTCCTGCTCCTGCCACGAGCCGGTGAGGAAGAAATCGAACGGTCCGTTCGCGCCGCGCAACGCTCGACTGGAGACGGTGGAAGCCGAAGCTGCCGATGTCGGCACTCGCCGAAATGCCGCTCGCGTCGCGGCCGGTGGGCGTCACGAAGTTGATCGCGCCGCCGAGCGAATTGGCGCCGAACTGCAGCGCGTTGCCGCCCTTGTAGACCTCGACGTAGCGATAGGCGCTCGGATCGATCTCCTGGAAATCGCCGTAGCCGTCGGCGGTGTTGAGCGGAATGCCGTTCTGATAGAGCTGGATGCTGCGCAGGTGAAAGTTCCGCGACAGGCTCGAGCCGCGGATCGACAGGCGTGTATCTTCGCCCCACTTCGGCTGGGCGAACACGCCCGGCACATAGTCGAGAACATCCTTGATCGTCGCCGCCGGCGTGCTCGTCTTGTACGCCGTATCCGGCACGACCACGACGGCGCCTGGCACTTTCGCAAGATCGGCCTGGATCTGCGCGGTCGTCGGCACCGTCAAGCTGCCGCGTGGACTCGCCAACGACCTCCGCTGCAGCCGCCGCCGGGCCGCCGCCTGGCCGGTCCCGCCGCAGTCGCTTTGCTCTTGGCGGGCGGGGCTTTCTGCGCGGCTTTCGCCTTGGCCTTCGGCGCTTCGACGACGAGGCCGGGAAGCTGCTGGACGGACTGGGCGAGCGCGCGCTCGCAGACGGCGGCGCACCGCCCCGCATGAGACAGCAAGTGTGATGATGGATCGAAGATGCCGCGCGCAGGTGCTCTGCGTCGTTGGCGACAGATATGATGACATGGAAGGTCACTCCCCCGAGATATTTGATAGCCCACAGCGCGCCCGCGGCAGGCCGCCGGGCTACGCGCACACGCTCGATTTGTCAGGCGAGGGTCGGGTGGGCCGCGGGACGGGGGAAGGACCGCACGCGGCAGCGGGCGATGCGCGGCAACGATCACCGGGCGCAGGCGCGGGGGATCGAAGGCGACGAAGTGCGGGGTCAGGTCAGGCGTCGGCAGCGCCAGCTGCAAAGGCGAGGCCGGAGCAGACCGGGCAGCCGTTCTGCGCGTCCGTCGGCACCGGCACATCGGGAAGATTTGCGGCATCGATGCTGTTGGTGCCGCTCGGATGGCAGATCACCATCAGATCGGTGATCAGCGAGCGCGCGCAGCAAATGCGCCTCCAGCATCACGGCGTTGTGGCGCACGAGGGCCGCCGCATGCAGCAGCACGCCCAACACCACCAGATGGCTGACCACCCGACGCAGCATTCCCTTCCTCCCGCCCGAAAGTTTGCACAATTCAGGCGACAATGCCAGCGTGGGCGGACTCAATCGGGATGCGGCATAGCACCCACCCGCGCGCCCGGTCCTTGCTATAGTCGGCCGGCCCCACAAGAGGGCGAAGCGAGAAAAATGGCGAGGAAACATGCCCGACACCCCCGAAACGATGACCGGCGCCGAATGGCTGGCGCGCACGATCCACGCCACCGGCACGACGCACGTATTCTGGATCGACGCCGTGCTGCGCCGCACGCTTGATCGAGCTCGGCGTGCTCGGCGTCACGCGGGTGCTCGCGCACTCGGAAAAATCCGCCGTCTACATGGCCGACGGTTTCGCGCGCATCACCGGCCGTCCCGCCTTGTGCTTCGCGCAGTCGGTCGGCGCCGCCAATCTCGCCGCCGGCCTCCAGGACCCGTATCTCGGCCGCAGCCCGGTCATCGCGCTGACCGGGCGCAAGATCGCCTCGCATCAGCATCGCAACGCCTATCAGGAACTGCCGCACGCGCCGCTGTTCGCCGCGGTGACGAAATTCGCCGCCGAGGTCGACTGCCGCCGCCGATCTGCCGCGTCTGCTGCGCCAGGCATGGCGCTCGGTGATGACCGGATCGCCGCGGCCCGCGCATCTCGATCTCAACGGGCGGCTCGCCGAAGTCGTCGAGCTGGGCGCAGGTGTCGGAACCGATCGGCGCGGGCGCGCCGTTCGACATGGCAATGCCGCCGCATCGTCCGATGCCGCCGGCCGACGACATCGCGCGCGCGGCGAAGGCGCTGCTCGCCGCCAAGCGGGTCGCGATCGTCGCCGGTGCCGGCGCCACCGCATCGGGCTGCGGCGGCGAACTCATCGCACTCGGCGAACGCCTTGCGGCACCCATCGGCGTCTCGCTCGGCGCCTACGGCCTCATCCCGACGCGCCACAGCCTCGCCATCGGCACCGTCGGCGACTACGCGGCGCCACCCGCCAACCGGATCGTGCACGACGCCGATCTCGTGCTGTTCGTCGGCTGCCACACCGGCGATCAGGTGACGCACACCTGGCGTATCCCGGCGATCGACACGCCAGTCGTGCAGATCGACATCGATCCGCTGGAACTTGGCCGCTCCTATCCCAACACGCTCGGCCTGATGGGCGATCCAAAGGTGACGCTGGCAGCACTCATCGACGCGATCGGCAAACCCAAGCGCGACCGCGGCTACGCCGAAAGCGCCGCCCGCGCGATGGCGGACTGGCGGGCCGAAACGGCACCGCTGCTCGCCTCCAACGAGACGCCGATCCGGCCCGACCGCCTGTGCGCCGAGATCACCGCCGCGCTCCCCGCGGACGCGATCCTCGTCGCCGACACCGGCTACTCCGGCATCTGGACCTCGACGCTCATCGAACTCAACGGCGCCGGCCAGACCTATCTGCGCGCCGCCGGCTCGCTCGGCTGGGCGTTCCCGGCGTCACTCGGCGCGAAATGCGCGGCACCCAACCGCAAGGTCGTCTGCTTCAGCGGTGACGGCGCGCTCTACTATCATCTGACCGAACTCGAGACCGCCAAGCGGCGCGGCATCGCGGTGACGCTCGTCATCAACAACAACTCGGGCTTCGGCCAGGGCTGGCCCAACCTCGTCAAGATGCAAGGCAACAAGCCCGGCGACCCCGCGGAGATGCTGCGCTTCGGGCCGACCGATTTCGCGGCCGATCGCGCGCGGCTTCGGCGTCCGCGCCATCCGCGTCGAGGATCCAGCGAAGATCGGCGCGGCGCTGCGCGAAGCCATCGCGGCGGACGAAACCGTCGTCGTCGACGTCGTGACCGACATCGAGCCCGCGCGCCGTCACCCTGGCTGCCCGAGGGCGCGACCTGACCAGCAAAAGTCACACAACCAAGGCTACAACTGCAAACATGAGGGAGGAGGACACATGATCAGCTATGACCTCGCCGGCAAGACGGCACTCGTCACCGGCGGCGCCTCGGGCATCGGGCTTTCGACCGCGGCCATGCTCGGCCGTTACGGCGCCACCGTCGCCGTCAACTACCTCGCCGACGATCCGCGCGGCAAGGATATCGTCGCCAAAGCTCAAGGCCGACGGGATCAAGGCGATCGAAGCGCCGGGCAACGTCGGCGACGCCGCCGATTGCGCGCGCATGGTCGGGGAAGGCGATCGACGACCTCGGCCGCCTCGACCTGCTCGTCTCCAACGCCGGCACGCCGGGCACACGCCGCAAGATCGAGCCGCACGAACTCGATCTCGTGACCGAGGAACTCTGGTCGACACTGCTCCAGGTCAACCTGCTCGGCGTGTTCCGCTGCGCCAAGGCCGCCGCGCCGGCGCTCAAGGCCGCCCACGGCGCCATCGTCAATACCGCCTCGATCGCCGGTGTCGGACGCGCCGGCAGCAGCCTGTCCTACTCGGCGACGAAAGCGGGCGTCGTCAGCCTGACGCAGAACCTCGCGCGCGGGCTTTCGCCTGAAGTGCGCGTCAACGCGGTGGCGCCGGGCGCGGTCGATAGCACCTGGATGGTCGAATGGACGGACGAGCAGCGGCGCTCGTCGATCCAGAATGCCGCCCTCAAGCGGCGCTGCACCACCGACGACATCGCCGAAGTCATCGTCTTCCTCGGCTTCGGCGCCGCGATGGTGACGGGCCAGACGATCGTCATCGACGGCGGGCTGACGCTGTAGCATCTGGCGAAAGGTGGATCCGACGCGATGGCTGTGCGGCGCGTGCATCGATCGTCCTCCTGGCCGCCTTCCTGTGGCGGTCGCAGGCCTGCACGCGCCACCCGCCCAAAGTGCGCAGGCCCACAGCTGAAGCGACATCGCGGCTCTCTACGAGCGATGGCAGCAGACGCACGGACCTCGAGCAGCGCATCGCGATTGGCGAAGAGCTGCTCGCCCGCGAGCAGGCGCAGAAATCGTGGCCGCTTGCCGTGTCCCGCGGAGCGCTTCAAGGCGGAGGTATCGCTCGGCCTCGGCAGCGCCTACGCGGCCCGGCCGCGCGGCGTGCGAGCCGACAATCTCGAGCGCGCCATCGGCCTCCTCGACAACGCGCTGCAGGAATTCACCTTCGCGAGCGGACCCGCAGAACTGGGCGCGCACGCACAACAACGCCGGCATCGCCCACTGGGCGCGGATTCGCGGCGAGCGCGCCGACAACCAGGAACGCGCCATCGCTCATTTCGAAGCGGCGCTCAAGGTATTCACGCGCGACACCGCACCGCGCGAATGGGCGCAGCTCCAGAACAACCTCGCGATCGTGCACGCAAGCCGCATCCTCGGCGACCGCACCGCCAACGCGGAGACGGCGATCGCGCACTTCGAGGCGGCACTTGCCGTCTTCACGCGGGAAACCGAGCCACTGCTGTGGGCGTCGGCGCAGAACAATCTCGGCTCGGTCTACCGCGTCCGCCGTCACGGCGATCGCGCCGACAATCGCGAGAAGGCGATCGAGCACATCGAAGCGGCCCTCACCGTGTTCGCGCGCGAGACCGTGCCGCACGAATGGGCGTCCGCCCGCTACAACCTCGCCATCATCTTCCTCGATCGCGAGCGGGGCGAGCGCGCCGACGAACCGGGAGACCGCGCTCGAGCATCTCGAGGCGGCGCTCACCGTGTTCACGTTCGAGGCCTTCCCGGAGCAGTGGGCGAAAGCGCAAGTCGCCGTCGGCGATGCCTATGCCGCGCGCGTCCGCGGCCTGCGCTCCGGCAATCGCCAGCTCGCGATCGCCGCCTACGAGGCGGCCCTCACCGTGTTCACCCGCGACGCCTACCCGCGCGATCATATGAACGCGGGCCGCCTGCTCGGCCGGATGCTGCTCCAGAACGGCAACTGGCACGACGCCGAGCCGGTGTACGCCAGCGCGCGCGACGCCTTCCTGCTGCTGTTCGGCGAGGGGTCCGAAGAGGCCGAAGCGCGCGCGCTGATCGCGGACGCGGGGCCGCTGTTTGCGGAGGCGGCCTTCGCCGCAATCCAGCGCGGCGACAACGAAGCCGCACTCGCACTTGCCGACGAGGGCCGGGCGCGGCTGCTCGCCGTCGCGATGCGGCTGCAGGCGCTGGATCTTCCGACCGATCGACGCCAGCCGCCTCGACGATCTGCGAGCTGAGATCCGCGCGACGCTGAGAACGATCGAAGTCTGCGACCGAAGCACGAACCGCCCCGCCGCCCTCGAGACGCTCGCGACACAGCGCCAGGCACTGCTCGCGATCTTGTGAAGGCCGGCGGCACAAGCGACGACCGGCGCGGCGATCGCGCTCGCGGAAGCGCGCCGCATTGCAGCGCCGGCGGCGCCGTCGCACTTCCCGTCATCACCGAGCACGGCGGCAAGCTGATCGTGGTGACGGCGCCCGTCGGCGGCAACGACATCGCCGTCATCGACCTCCCCGACCTCACGCCGGCGCGCCTCTCGGAGCTGCTCGCCGGACCATCGGGCAAGCCGACGGCAGGCTGGATCGCCGCCTACTTCGTCAACTACCTGCAAGGCGAGGAACAGACGCAGCGCTGGCCCGAATGGCTCGACGCCGTCGAGCGCCTCGGCCCGGCATTGTGGCGCCTCCTCGGCGCCCGCCTCGACGCCACACTAAGGGAGCGCGGCATCAAGCGCGGCGCGCCGTTGCTGTGGCTGCCGTCGGGTTGGCTCGGCGTGCTGCCGCTCGGGCTCGCCCAGCATCCCGTCATCAAGCAGCGCCTCGCCGACGACTACGAGATCACGATCGCCCCGAGCCTCGAAGCGCTCGCCGCCGCGCGCAGCCAGCGCCGATACGGCCGGCCCCGCCACGCTCGCCGCGATCGTCAATCCGACCGGCGATCTCCCGGGCGCCGACAAGGAAGGCGAAATCGTCGCCTCCCACTTCGCGCCGCGAGTCGCGCCTGCGTGCTGGTCGGCGCGCAGGCGACGCCCGACGCGGTGCTCGCCGCCCTCAAGACCCAGACGCACTGGCATTTTGCCTCGCACGGCACCTTCTCGTGGACGGACGTGCGCCAGTCGGCGTTGATCATGCATGGCCCGATGCGCCTGAACGTCGGCCGGCTGCAACGCGACCGATGGGCTTGGCCGCCCGCGCCTCGTGGTGCTGTCGGCGTGCGAGACCGGCCTCCTCGAGATCACCAGCAATCCCGACGAGTTCATCGGGCTCCCCGGCACCTTCATGGCGCTCGGCGCGGCCGGCGTCGTCGGCACGCTATGGCCGGTGAACGACACCGCGACGGCGCTGCTGATGGCGCGGTTCTACGAGTTGCATATCGGCGAACGGTTGCCGCCGGCAAGCGCGCTCAGCCGTGCGCAGGCATGGCTGCGCCAGGCGACCAACAGCGACCTCCGGGCCTATGTCGAGAACGCGGTCGTCAAGGCGCGCATCGCACCACGTCTCGGCGAGCAGATCGTGCAGGAGCTGAGCGTGGAGGGCCTGCGCCGGTCGCGCAACAGTGCCGCGGTCGAGTGGATCACGCGGACGCGCGTGATCCAACCGCAACCGCCGGAACCGGCGCCCGAGACGCGCGCGCCCCTATGCGCACCCCTACTTCTGGGCCGGCTTCGTGCATACCGGGCTCTAACTGTCGCGCAAGTAACAAATCGAAAACGCGAACGTTACCGGGCGGCGCTTGCTATGGGGCGTTCAGGAACCCAGTTGCACCGAGCCTGAGAGCCTGATCGTCAGCAACGCGCGCGTTCACGCTCGCGGCGGTGAAGTAAATCGCGCTCTTCAACAAGGGGCCGGAACCCGATCGCACAACGCATCGTGGCCAGGCCTCAACAAAAAATGGAGAAAAGAAAATGGCACTGCGTCAATTCATCATCGAGCGGGAAATCCCCAAGGTCGGTACGTTCGAGCGTGACCAGTTGCGCGCGGCGGCGGCCACGTCCAACAAGGCGCTGAGCGAACTCGGCCCCGATATCCAGTGGGTCCACAGCTACGTCGCCGACAACAAGACGTTCTGCGTCTACCTCGCGAAGGACGAGGCGATCATCAAGAGGCACGCGGAGATCAGCGGCTTTCCCGCGACCAAGATCACCGAAGTGCGCAAGATGATCGATCCGACGACCGCCGCCGCGTAGCGGGAACACGCCAACTACGGCGCTTCGCCGCCGTCGCTCCAAGGTCTATGCTGGAAGCAGGGTCTGCGGTCACCGGCCGCGGACCTTGCCGCGTTTTTCGACGCGCAATCGTATCCTGGAGGAGCAACATGAAAGTCGGTTTCATCGGCCTCGGCACGATGGGCGCGTATATGGCGGCCAACCTGTCGCGGTATCTCGAAAGCTCGAACCACGGCTTCGTCGTCCACGACATCCGGCGCAAGTTCGGCTGCGCCGTTCCTGGCCAAGGGCGCCGCCTGGGCGGACAGCCCCCGCCAGCTCGCCGAGGCCTGCGACGTCGTTTTCCTGTCGCTTCCCGGCCCCAAGGAAGTCGAAGCGGTCGCCACCGCGGCCGACACCGGCCTGCTCGGCGGCTTGAAGAAGGGCGCCGCCGTTTTCGATCTCTCGACCAACGCGCCGAGCATGGTGCGCAAGCTCGCCGCCCAATTTGCCGAGCAGGGCCGCCACTTCCTCGACGCGCCCGTGAGCGGTGGCCCGGCGGGTGCCCGCTCGGGCCGGCTCGCGATCTGGATCGGCGGCGACAAGGCGAGCCTTCGACGAGCACAAGGCGCTGCTCGACGCGTTCGCCGATCAGGCGCGCTACATCGGCGCGATCGGCGCCGGCTCGGTCGCCAAGCTCGTGCACAACTGCGCCGGCTACGCGATCCAGACGGCGCTCGCCGAGGTCTTCACGATGGGCGTCAAGGGCGGCGTCGAGCCGCTGGCGCTGTGGGAAGCCGTGCGCACGGGCGCCGGCGGCCGCGGCCGCACCTTCGACCGGCTGTCGACCAGTTCCTCCAGAACAAGTACGAGCCGCCGTCGTTTGCGCTGAAGCTCGCCTACAAGGACATGACACTCGCGACGGAGCTCGGCCGCGAGCTTGGCGTGCCGATGCGCCTCTCCAACATGGCCTTCGCCGAAATGAGCGAGGCCATGGCGCGCGGCTGGGAAGGGCAGGATTCGCGTTCGGCAATGAAGCTCCAGCTCGAGCGCGCGGGCGTCGAGATCGCCGTCGATCTCAAGCGCATCGAGGAAGTGCTCGAGCGCGATCCGCCCGCAACGGGCGATCCCAAGCGGAAATGAGCGCGTCGCCGTCCGTCGGCTGACAGGAAGAGGCGTCTCGCCTCTTTCCTGATGCCGACGCGACACCGGCGCGCACTATTCCGCCGCCGCTTTCGCCGTGGCCTGCAGCCATCTTCAGCGCCTTGCGCACCTTCGGCGGCGACATCGGCAGCTCGTCGAAGCGCAGGCCGAGCGCCATGTGGATGGCGTTGGCGACCGCTGCCAGCGGCGGCACGATCGGCACCTCGCCGACGCCGCGCACGCCCTGCGGATGCTTCTCGTTCGGCACCTCGATGATCACCGTATCGATCATCGGCAGGTCCGACGCGACCGGCATCCGATAATCCAGGAAGCCCGGATTATCCATGTGCCCGTTCTTGTCGTAGATGTACTCCTCGTGGAGCGCCCAGCCGATGCCCTGCGACGACGCCGCCCTGCATCTGGCCTTCGACGTAGCTCGGATGGATCGCGCGGCCGGCATCCTGGACCGCCGTATAGCGCGTCACCATCACCTGGCCGGTATCGCGATCGACCTCGACGTCGCAGATGTGCGTCGCAAAGCCGCCCTCGGCGCCGACCGTATTGAGCGACGAGCGCGCGTTGATCGGACCGCCGGTCGCGCTCGCCTTGGCGGCGATCTCAGCGAGCGACAGCGGCTCGAACTGGCCGGCGTTGTCGCCGGCGGGGCGGGCATGGCCGTTCTCCCAGACGACCGCCTCAACGTCGATCTTCCAGATCATCGCCGCGCGCTGGCGCAGGATCTCGATCACCTGCTCGGCGGACTTCGTCACCACGATCGCGGAGGCGAACGTCACGCGGCTGCCGCCGGTGAGCGCGCTGTAGGGGATCATGCTGGTGTCGCCGATCAGCGCCTGCACCTTGCTGTAGTGGATGCCGAGCAGCTCCGAGGTGATGTTGACCGTCGAGGCACGCGAACCGCCGATGTCGGGGTGGCCGGTGATGACGACGACCGTGCCGTCCTCGTTGATGCTGACCTGCGCGCTCGAATTCGCCGCCGGCGTTGAACCAGAACCCGCTCGCGACGCCGCGGCCCTGGTTGGGCCCGAGCGGCGCCTTGTAGTGCGGATGCTCGAGCGCGGCCTTGATGGTCTCCTCGTAGCCGATGCGGTTGAAGGTCGGCCCATAGGCGGCCTTGGTGCCTTTCTTGGCCGCGTTCTTCAGCCGAAGCGCGAGCGGGTCCATGCCGATCGCCGCGGCGACCTCGTCGAGCACGCACTCGACCGGATAGGCGCCGATCGGCGCGCCCGGCGCGCGATAGGCCGCCACCTTCGGTCGGTTCGAGACGACGTCGAGACCGACGACGTGGACGTTCTCGATGTCATAGGGCGCAAAGCCGCAGCCGATCGCGCCACGCGTCGGCGAGCCTGGAAACGCGCCGGCCTGCAGCGCCCACGTCCCTTGGACGGCGGTGATCTTGCCGTCCTTGGTGGCGCCGATCTTGACCGTGCTCGCCGAGCCCGACGTCGGGCCGGAGGCGCGAAACACGTCTTCGCGCGTCATCGCCATTTTCACCGGCCGCCCCGACTTGCGCGACAGCACCAGCGCCAGCGGCTCGAGATAGACGATCGTCTTGCCGCCGAAACCGCCGCCGATTTCGGCGGGGACGACGCGCACGTTGTTTTGCGGCAGGCCGGTCAGCATGGCGCTCATGGCGCGGACCATGAAATGGCCCTGGCTGCTGCTCCAGATCGTGGCGTTGCCGTCCGGCGTGGCGCTGACGAGGCAGGCGTGCGGCTCGATGTAGCCCTGGTGCACGGGCTTCGTCTTGAAGCTGCGCTCGATGACGACGTCGGCGGCGGCAAATCCGGCCTCGACGTCGCCGAGCTTGTGCTCGAGCTTGCCGGCGATGTTCGACGGCGTCTCGGACTTGTCGCCCGGCGCCCGGATGTGATCGTGCAGGATCGGCGCGCCCGGCTTCATCGCCTCGTCGACGTCGATCACCCACGGCAGCACTTCGTAGTCGACCTCGATCAGCGCAAGGGCGGCATCCGCGATCTTCTGCGAGATCGCCGCCACCGCCGCCACCGGATGGCCGGCAAACAATGCCTTTTCGCGCGCCATGACGTTGCGGCAGATCCAGCGCATGTCTGGATGCCGACGACGACTGGCTTGCTGAGCGGAATATCGACGATGTCCTTCGCCGTCATGACAGCCTTGACGCCGGGCAGCGCTGCGGCCTTGTCCGTATTGATCGACTTGATGCGGGCGTGGGCATGGGGGCTGCGCAGGACCTTGCCCCAGATCATGCCGGGCAGCGTGTAATCGGCGCCGTACTGGGCGCGGCCCGTGACCTTGTCCTGGCCGTCCGGCCGCGGCGTCCGCTGGCCGATCCATTTGTTTTCAGAATTGTCGCCCGTCATTGCTCGCTCGTCCTATTCCGTTCGCTGATCGAACTCCCGGTCGACCCCCAATTGGGCGAAGTCTAGCAGAGACCGCCGCGGCTTGAAGCATAATGTCGCCCGCAAATGCGATAGCTCCTCCTCGCGAGGCGGGCACCTTCATGCGGCTGGAGGCCTGGCCGGCGCTCAGCGGAGGGCGCTCTCGAACAGGGCGTGGGCACGCGTCGCGGCGATTCCGCGAAAGGCGGCGGAGCGCTCGAACAGATCGGCGTGGAGGGGGTTGGCGTAGATCACGTAGATCGGGCGCGGGTGCTCGGCGAGCGTGCGCTCGAGGTTCGCGACGACGCGCGTCATGGTCGCCGCGCCGAACGGGTTGAACAGGAACACGACCAGCGGATCGACGGGAAACACATAGTCACCGGCGTCCATGCGCAGCAGCTCGAAGCGGCCGTCGGGCGCGCGACCCGCGGTGGCGATCGCAAATTTTTTTCCGCGACGGCATGCAGCTCGCTCGACCATTCGACGCCGACGATGCGCTTGAACGGGACCTCCTGCGCCACCAGCAGCACGCGTCCCTTGCCGGAGCCGAGATCGACCAGCACCGTCTCGCCGGCGACCACCGGCACCGCCCCGAGCAGTGCGCGAATGTGGTCGGACGTCAGCGACGCGTAGGGGTTGGAATCGGCCGGCGCATTGCTTTGATCCTTCAGCTCCCAGGGCATCACCATGCCAGAGGTGTCGGTGCCGCGGCGGCCATCGAAACCGTCGGCCCGCTCGGCGCGCTCCTCGGATTGGAACAGCAGCTCCTTGATCAGCGGTCCGACCTCGCGCAGCGACGCGACGATGCCGTAATGGCGGACAAAACTGGCGCAGTGTCGCGCGAAAGCCAGCATCCCCATTCCCTGATCAGGCTCGAGCGTTGTCACAAGAAAAGCCCCGGCGACGTACCGGAGCTTTCCCGTACCATGCCAGCGGCGGATGCCGCCTGGAGATTTTTGATTGTTGGCAAACCGGGGAACGCCCCCCATGGCCGACTTCGGCCACCGTTTCGGCCGCTGCCGGGCTTAGCGGCCGCTACCTGCGGACCAGCTCGCGGAACTTGCGCCGCTCCCAGGCGACGACGAACCGCGGCTTCGTCGCAAAGAGCGCGAGCGCGTGAGCGGCGACGCCGATGCCCCAGCCGAGGACCACCCACTGCACCCACCACTCATCGCCCGAATAGAAGTTGATGGCGGCGAGCAGGGTCACGACGAGAACATAGGACAGCAGATGGATGTAGAAAGCCTCGATCTCGACAACGCGCTGCTGGGCTGCCGCGATACGGTGACGATCGACCATGGTCACACTCCCGAAATACGCCAGGTGAGCCGGCTCTCGGACTGCGCCGGCGGATACACCACCGTACATAACTCTTTGGCGGATCTGTGGGTTCCGTGAGGCGATCGATGGTCGCAGGTGGGCCTTTTACCGCGCCGTACCGTGGTAGCCGCCCGCGATCTCCGCGAGCAATGACGGCGCGCGAGGCGCCCAACCCAGTTCCTTACGCGCCCGCACCGCCCGGACCCGGCTGTTCGAACCCATGGTGTCCTGCGCGGCGCCGTCGCCCCATTCCGCCGCCGCCTCCTCGAGCGTCATTGCCCGCGTCACCCCGTCATGACCCAACGCCCGGCTGATCGCGACGCCGAGTTCCCGCATCGAGTTTTCGCCGTTCTCGGCATAATAGAAGGCGCCGGCGGGTGCGCTCTTGATCGCGCGCAGGTAGAGGTCGACCAGATCGTCGATGTGCACATTGGACCACACGTTCTCGCCGGGGCCATAGTGCCGCGCCGTGCCGCCGTTCTTGCGGGCGAGCGCGATGAGCCACGGCACCTGCATGCTGTGCGGCTTCGGGCCACGGCTGACGCCGTAGATCAGGCTCGGGCAGATCACGATCGGGCGCACGCCCTTCGCCTGGTAGGAGAGAATGAATTCGTTGAGCGCTACTCGGGCGGCGCGGGCTGGCGACGGCGCGATCGGTGTCGCTTCATCGTAGACGTCATCGGCGCGCTGCCCTGCTGACCGCTTGCCGACGATGCTCGACCCGCTCGTCTGGACGAAGGTCTTGCCGGAGCCCACGAGCGCATCCAGCATCGCGGTCGCGGCGCCACGATGGTCGGCGCTCGCCGCGTTGATGACGATATCGGCGCGCCGCGCGGCGTCCGCCAGAAGGTCCGCGTCATCGAGCGCTCCGATCACCGGCTCGATCCCGAGCGCGCGCATCTTCGCGGCGGCCTCCTCCGACCGCACCAGGCCCGACACCTGCTGGCCGGCCGCGACGAGCGCAATGGCGACCGAACCGCCGATGTAGCCTGACGCCCCCGTACAGAAAACGCGCATGAGACAAGCTCCCTTTCTCGCCGACGCAGACCATCGTTTATCATTGACGAAGCGCGCCGGCCGATGATTGTTTTCCAGAGTATCGCGGATTTCACAAGGATTACCATCGGCATGCGCAAGTCACTGCCGGCGCGCGGACGGCCGCAACAGGCGGTCCTCGACGAAATCAAGGCGATGAAGGCGGGCGATGCGGACTGGCAAAATGGCCGCGTCCCCCTGTTCGTCTTCAAGGCGACTGATGAACTCTACGAGACGGGCCGCGCGGCATTCTTCGAGTACTTCGCGGAGAATGCACTCGGCGGGCGCCGCGCCTTCCCGAGCGTCAAGCGCATGGAGGACGAAGTCGTCGAGATGGCGCTGAGCCTCTTCAACGCGCCCGACGACGCCGAGGGTTTCATGACAACCGGCGGCACGGAAAGCATCATCCAGGCGGTCCAGACCTGCCGCGACTGGACCGCGCGCAAAACGCAAGGAACCGCATCTGCGCGGCAACATCGTCGCGGCGCAGTCCGTCCACCCGGCGTTCAACAAGGGCGCCAAGCTGATGGACCTCGAGGTCCGCCGCGCGCCTGTCGGCGCCCGACCTGCGCGCCGATCCCGGAGCCATCGAGGCGCTGATCGACGACCAGACGCTGATGATGCTGGTCGGCTCGGCGCCGTCGCTTCCCCTATGGCTGCATCGACCCGATCGCCGCGCTTGGCGCGCTCGCCGAACGGCGCGGACTGTGGCTGCACGTGGACGCCTGCGTCGGCGGCTACCTCGCCCCGTTCGTGAAGATGATCGGGCGCGACATCCCGGCTTCGATTTTTCAGTTGCCGGCGTCAGCTCGCTCTCGGCCGACCTGCACAAGTTCGGATTCACGCCCGAAGCCGGCGTCGACCGTCTTCTACCGCACCGCCGACAAGGCCGGGCACCACAGCTTCGATTTCAGCGACTGGCCGAACGGCCGCTTCCTGACGTCGACGATCATCGGCACGCGGCCGGCCGGCGGCGTCGCGGCGGCATGGGCGAATTTCGAGTTTCTCGGGCTCGAGGGCTACAAGCAGATCGCGCGCGACCTGATGGCCTTCGTCGACGCCTACAAGGCCGGTATCGGCGACATCCGCGGCTTAGAGATCCTCGGCGATCCGCACCTGTCGATCGTCGCCTATGGGTCGGACGAGATCGACGTGTTCCGCGTCGCCGAGGTCATGCAGGCCAAGGGCTGGCTGCCCGGGCTGGTGCAGCAGCCGAAGGCGATCCACCGCATGATGTCGATGCTGCACGCGCCGTCGCTCGATGATTACCTCGCCGATGTCCGCGCCGCGGTCGGAGTCGTGCGCCAGGACGCCAGCGGCGCGTCATCGATCAAGGCTGCGTACTGAGCCCCGCGCCAACCAAATCGCTCATAGCGGCCAGTGTCGCAATTCAAGCTCGCCGCCGGACGCCGCCAACGCGGCATCGAGATCGGCGCGCCCGAGTAGCCCTCGCTGCGTATCGATATGCGCGACGACGGACGCCGAATTGACAGCGGCAGCGCGCATCGCGTCCTCCGGCGCGCGCCCTTCGGCGAGGAACGTCGCGAGCGTCGCCGAGTAGGCATCGCCCGCACCGGCAGTGCCGGCCACCACCGTTTTCGCGGACGGGCAATAGCGGATGCGTTCGCGATCAGCGAGGAAAGCGCCCGACGCGCCGTCGGTCACCAGCACGTAGCGCGCGCCGGCGTCCCGCAACGCCGTCAGGAACGACCGGAGCCCGAGCTGATAGCCGCCGCCGTTGAGCCCCTGATGCGCGAGCGCAGTCGGCGGCTCATCGCCGTCGGCCGAGAGCGGCGGGCCGCCTTCGCCGATGCGCCCCGCGATCGCCGGCACCAGCGCCGATGCCTCGACCTTGTTGATCACGAGGAGGTCGATATCGCTTAGCGCTTCCTGCAGCGTCATGCCACGGCTGGATAGCTGGCGGATGCCGGGATTGGTCGATCAGGAACGCGCCGGTCCGCTTGGCTTCGGCGAGAATGCGCGGCACCCGGTCCGCCGACTGGTTGGACAGTGACGAGACGTGGATCAGGTCGACCGCGAACGCGTCGGATTTTAGATCGGCGTCCTCGAGCAGCGTGTTGGCGCCGCGGAACGTGAAGATCGCCGCGTTGCGGTCGTGCGAGGAGATCATCACGGCGGCACCCGTCGCCGCGCGCTCGTCGCGGCCGACCCAGCGCGTCGACACGCCTTCCTGCATCAGCGCCGCGAGGATCGTCTCGGCGCGCTGGTCCCGCCCGAGCTTGGCGATGGTCGCGACGTCGAGGCCGAGCCGCGCCATGGCGACCGCGACATTGACGGCGCCGCCGCCGCAATGCGTCGACACTTCCACCGCCTCGGTCTTGCGCCCCTCCGCGAGGAGCAGAAAAGATGTATCGGCATTGAGCATCGTCATGCGCTCGATGCGGCTCAATTCGATGATCGCAATTGTATCGATCATCGCACTTCCGATGGTGAGGGCCTTCATCGAGATGTCACCGTGCCTCCTGGTCTGTCACGCGCGCGGAACCATTCCCCGTGTTCGCGCGTTCTACTTCGGGCGCCGAGCCGCGTTCTGCTTGCGTGCCCCGGCATTGAGGTCCAAACTAACATGCACAGATCGACCTCAGGGCGGTTCAACTCCGCTTCGGACCTTTTGTGTCCCTGGCTTGCCGGCATGCCGTGCCAGCGGCTCGCACCGACGCAGCCTCCGGCACATCGTTTCGTCGTCTCACGTGCGCCGCAAGGCCGCCGACACCGCCGATATCGCATTTCCAGCGCGGCGTCGCCGCCATAAAGGAGAAAGCCGTTTCCATCCCGATGTCACTACCGAAATTGAGCGGTCCGAGCGCGATTGCTTTTTTCCTCGACTTTGACGGTACCCTGGTCGAGCTCGCGGAACGGCCGGACACGATCAGGCTGGCCGAGCGAACGCGCGACGTGCTCTCCCGGCTGGCCGTGGTCACCGGCGGCGCCGTCGCGATCATCACGGGCCGCGACATTGGCGATCTCGATCGCTTTCTCGAACCGTTGCGTCTGCCCGCCGCCGGCATTCATGGCCTGACGCGGCGCAGCCCGACGGGCCTGAGCCACGCCGCTCCCCTCGATGATCATTTTCTGCGTCACGCCGAGCTCCTGTTGGTGCCGCTGGTGCTGGCCGAGCCTGGCCTTCTGCTCGAGCGCAAATCGAACGCCGTCGCGCTCCATTATCGCGGGCGTCCGGATCTCGAGGAGACGTGCCGCGCGGTCATGCAACAACTCGTGGCGATGTGTCCGGGCATCCACATCAAGCGCGGCAAGATGGTGTTCGAAGCCAAGCCCTTCGGCGCTGACAAGGGCACTGCAATCCTCGACTTCCTGCAGGAGCCGCCGTTTGCCGGCCGTAGCCCCATCGTCGCCGGCGACGACGTCACCGACGAGGACGCCTTCGCCGCGGTCAACGCCGTTGGCGGCATCGCGATCAAGATCGGCGCCGGCGCGACACGCGCGCAGTACGCTGCCGCCGATACCGCAACCTTTCTCGACTGGCTCCACGCAACCGCGCTCGCGCTCGAAAATGAGGTTTTGAATGGCTGACGCCCCACCCACCCTGGATCTGGCGCTGATCGGCAACTGCTGCATCAGCGCGTTGATCGACGGGCGCGGCCGCATCGTGTGGAGCTGCTTCCCGCGATTCGACGGCGATCCGGTCTTCCATGCCCTGCTCGGCAGGCCGACCGACGACGCCGGCGACGGCATGTTCGAGATCGAACTCGTCGACGGGGTGGAGTTCAACCAAAGTTATGTCGGCAACACCGCCGTCGTGCGCACTATCATCGAAGGCCCCAGCGGCGCGATCGAGATCATCGACTTCGCCCCGCGCTTCAAATCGCTCCAGCGCAGTTTCAGGCCGCAGACGCTGGTCCGCCGCATCCGACCGCTCCGGGGAAGCCCGCGCATCCGCATCAAGGCCAAGCCGCGCTACGACTACGGTCGTGCGGCGCCGCTCGTCGCCTACGGCTCCAACCACATCCGCTACATCGGCCCGAGCGTCGCCCTGCGCCTGACGACCGACGCGCCCATCGACTACATCGTCGCCGAAACGACCTTCATCCTCGACGAGCCCATCAACCTGATCTTTGGCCCCGACGAGACGCTGACCACGGGCGCTGCCGAAACCGCACGCGACTTCGAGGAGCGCACGACCGGCTATTGGCGCGAATGGGTGCATCGGCTGGCGCTGCCGCTGGAATGGCAGGACGCCGTCATCCGCGCCGCGATCACGCTCAAGCTGTGCAGCTACGAGCCAACCGGCGCCATCGTCGCCGCGATGACGACCAGCATTCCCGAGGCGCCGGGCATCGACGCGCAACTGGGACTACCGCTTCTGCTGGATCAGGGACGGCTTCTTTGTCGTGCGCGCGCTGAATTCGCTCGCCGCCGTGCGCACGATGGAACACTATTTCCGCTGGATGATGAACATCGTCGCCGCTGCCCGGTCGGGCCACATCCAGCCGGTCTACGGCATCGGGCTCGAGAAGGAGCTGACCGAGCGCGAGGTGACGGCGCTGCCGGGATATCGCGGCATGGGGCCGGTGCGCGTCGGCAACCAGGCCTACAAACAGTTCCAGCACGACACCTACGGCAATATCATCCTCGGCGCATCGCAGGCGTTCTTCGACCGGCGGCTGTTCATGCCGGTCGCGTCGGTCGAATTCACGCGCCTCGAGACGATCGGCGAGCAGGCATTCCTGCTCCACGACAAGCCCGATGCCGGCATGTGGGAATTGCGAACACGCGCAGCGATCGCACACCTCGTCCGCCATCATGTGCTGGGCCGCCTGCGACCGGCTCGCCAAGATCGCGCCGCATCTCGGCCTCGCCGATCGCGCCCACGTCTGGCGCCAGCGCGCCGATCAGATCAAGGCGACCGTGTTCGAACGCGCGTGGTCGCGATAAGCGCCAGGCCTTCGTCGAGAGCTTCGGCGGCCGCGCATCTCGATGCGAGCGTGCTGCTGATGGGCGAGGTCGGCTTCATCGACCCGAAGGATCCGCGATTCGTTTCGACCGTCGACGGATCGAAAAGATGCTCGCACGCGGGCCGTATCATGATGCGCTACGAGGCGCCCGACGACTTCGGCGTGCCGGAGACGGCCTTCAATGTCTGCGCCTTCTGGCGGCTCGACGCACTCGCGCGCGATCGGCCGGCGCGAGCAGGCGCGCGAGATCTTCGAGGCGACTGCTGGCGGCCGCAATCCGCTAGGACTGATGTCGGAGGATACCGACCCGGTCACCGGCGAGGCGTGGGGCAACTTTCCGCAAACCTATTCGCATGGTGGGGATCATCAACGGAGCCGTCCGGCTCTCCAAACCCTGGGAGTCGACCGTATGAGCCGATTGATCGTTGCGTCCAACCGCGTTGCCGATCTCGACAAGGTCGTGCAGTCCGGCGGCCTCGCCGTCGCTCTCGAAGACGCGTTACAAAGCGGCCGCGGCCTGTGGTTTGGCTGGGACGGCAGCACCGTCGAGGAGGGCGAGGCCTCGCTCGGCATCAAGCTGCAGCAGTACAACGGCATCAGGACGGCAACGATCCCGCTGACGCGCCGCGAGTACGAGGAATACTATCTCGGCTTCTCGAACCGCGCGCTGTGGCCGACCTTCCACTACCGGCTCGATCTCGCGGTCTACGAACATTCGTTTCTCGAGGGCTATCGGCGCGTCAACCAGCGGTTCGCCCAGTCGCTCGCGGCCCTCGTCGAGCCGGGCGACCTCATCTGGGTGCACGACTACCACCTGATCCCGCTTGCCGAGGAATTGCGCCTGCAGGGCGTCAAGGAAAAGATCGGCTTCTTTCTGCACATCCCCTTCCCGTCGCCCGACTTCTTCACCGCCATCCCCGAGCACGCGTGGCTCGCGAAATCGATGTTCGACTACGACATTCTCGGCTTTCAGACCTCGACGGACGCGGCGAATTTCGTCCGCTACGTCGTCGAAAACGCTGATGGCGAGGCGCTCAGCGGCGACCGCGTCCGCGCCTTCGGCAAGACGGTCATCGCGCGCGCGTTCCCGATCGGCATCGATGCCGACTTCGTCTTCCGATGGCGCACACGCCCGAGGCGGACGCGCACATGGCACGGCTCCAGCGCCGGAGCATGGCGAACATGTTCGTCCTCGGCGTCGACCGGCTCGACTACACCAAGGGACTGCCGGGACGGATGCGCGCGTTCAAGCGGATGCTCGAACTCTACCCCGACCTGAGCAAGCAGGTGACGCTGATGCAGATCTCGCCACCGACTCGCGAGGAGGTCGAGGCCTACACCGACATCCGCCAGGAGCTCGAGGGGCTTTCGGGATCGATCAACGGCGAGTTCGGCGACTTCGACTGGACACCGGTGCGCTACATTCATCGCGCGATCCCGCGCGCGACGCTGGCGGCCCTGTTTCGCGCGAGCCAGGCGGGTCTCGTCACGCCGCTGCGCGACGGCATGAACCTCGTCGCCAAGGAGTACGTCGCGTCACAGGATCCGGAGGATCCGGGCGTGCTCGTGCTGTCCAAGTTTGCCGGCGCGGCGGAAGACCTTCAGGAAGCAATCATCGTCAACCCCTACGATACCGACGAGATGGCGGAGGGCCTGCACCGCGCCCTGACCATGCCGGTCGAGGAGCGCCGCGAGCGCTACGAAGCCCTGATTGCGCGGGTGAGAACCAACAACGTGACGACCTGGCGCGAAACCTTCCTCGCCGCGCTCAAGGCCGCGCCGTCGGAGACCGCGTCATGACGCGGCGGCGGCTGGTTGCCGATGTCGGCGGCACGCGGAGCCGGTTCGGCGTCAGCGACGGCCCCGGCCACCTGTCCGACGTCCGCATCTATGAGACCGCGGCGCGGCCATCGTTTGCGGGCACCATGGCGGCCTATCTTTCCGACATCGGCGCTGAACCCACCGCCGCGTGGTGTCGCGACGTGCACATCGCCGCCGCCGGTCCCGTCGATGCGGGCATCGTGCACCTGACGAATTCGACGTGGCGGATCGCCGCCGATGAGATCTCGGCGACTTTCGGCGGCATCCCAGTGCACCTCGTCAACGATCTCGAAGCGGTCGGCCTGCTGCTGCCACATCTCACGCCGGCCGACACCCAACCGATCGGCACCGCGACCAGCTCTCGCCTCGTCGGCAACCGGATCGCGGTCAACATCGGCACCGGCTTCGGCGCCGCCACCGCGGTGCGTGGGCATGACCGCTCCGGCGGTGCACGATGGACGATCGCAGCGGGCGAAGCCGGCCACATGACGCTTGGCCCCGTGACGCCGGAGGAAGCCGCCGCGCTCGCCTTCGTCCAATCGGTCGAAGACGTACTGTCCGGCGCCGGTGTCGCGCAACTCTACTAGTCGCTCTCCGGCACGACCGATGGCCAACGCCCCGCCAACGCGGTCTTTGCGGCCGTCTCATCGGACCCGATCGCCGCCGTCACGGTGCAAGTTCTCTCCCGCCTGCTCGGGCGCATCGCCGGCGATCTCGTGCTGGCGACCGCGGCGTGGGACGGCGTCTATCTCTGCGGCACCGTCGCGCTGGCATGGGCCGGCGTCGGCGACACCGCGGCATTTCGCGCCGAGTTCGAGCGCAAGGGCGCCATGTCCGCACGCATGGCGCAGGTACCCGTGTGCGTGATCCGCGCCCCTGAGCCCGCGCTCCTCGGCCTCAGCTACGCCGACGCGGAAAGGGGTTGACCGACGGGCGCAATTCCTCTTGTGTCCGACCGTTGATCAGGGTCAAGACGATCCACACGAACCAAATCCCCGGAGGTGCGCATGACATGGCGCGATATGCTGGCCGCGATCCGGCCGGCGTCTCAATCCGCGACCCTCTTGCCCGCGATCCTCCTGGCGATGGCGATCGCGCCCTGTCCTGCCGCGGCTCAGGCGCCGAAGGGTCCGCCGCCGCCGAGCGTCATCGTCGATGTCGCGCGCGAACGCGACGTCTCCCAGCAGCAAACCTACACCGGCCGCATCGAAGCGATCGACAAGGTCGCCATTCGGGCGCGTATCTCCGGCTTCCTCAAGAGCCGCGGCTTCGAGGAAGGCGCCGAGGTGGCGAAAGACCACGTGCTTTTCGAGATCGAGAAGGAGCCATTCGAGGCCGCCCTCGCGCTTGCCGAAGCCAACCTCGCGAACGCCCAAGCAGCCCTTATCCTTGCGCAGGCGACGTTCGACCGCGCGACGCCGCTCGCCGAACGCGGCACGGCATCGCAAGCCACGCTCGACGATGCGCGCTCCAAGCTTTCCCAGGCCCAGGCGAACCTCAAGGCGCAGGACGCCAATGTGGTGAAGGCGCGCATCGACCTCAGCTACACGACTATCCGCGCGCCGATGCACGGCGCCACCGGCCGCGCGGCGTACGCGCTCGGCGAGTACGTGAGCCCGGCCAGCAACCCGCTCGTGACGCTGGTCCGCCAGGATCCGGTCTATGTCGCGTTCCCGGTTCCCCAGCGCGATCTGCTGAGGGTGCGTCGCGAGGGCCGCAATGCCGATAGCGTGCTCGTGCGCCTGCGGCTCCCCGACGGCAGCACCTACGCGCTCGACGGCACGATCCGGTTCGCCGAGGTCGTCGGCAATCCCGGCACCGACACCGTGACCATCCGCGCGCAGGTACCCAATCCCGACCGGCTGCTGGTCGACCAGCAGATCGTCGGCGTCACCGTCGTCGCCAAGCAGCCGGAACGCAAGCTCGTCGTCTCGCAAGCAGCCCTGATGCTCGACCAGAAAGGCGCGAGCGTTCTGGTCGTCACCAAGGAGCGCAAGATCGAGAACCGGCGCGTCGAGGTGGGCGAGCCACTCGGGCCCGACATCGTCGTCAGCAAGGGGCTTGCGGAGGGCGAAGAGGTCGTGATCGACGGCCATCAGAAGGTGCGTCCGGGCGTCTTCGTCAACGCGCACCGCACGACCGACAAGCCGGCCGCGGCGACCAGGTAGCCACCATGATCTACGACGTATTCATCCGGCGCCCGCGATTAGCGATGGTGATCTCCATCGTCATGACGCTGGCCGGCCTGATCTCGATGCGGGTGATCCCGGTCGCGCAGTATCCCGAGATCGCGCCGCCGACGGTGCGGGTCAGCGCGTCCTACGCCGGCGCCGATGCCGAGATCGTCGAAGCGACCATCGGGCAGCCGCTCGAGAATGCCATCAACGGCACGCCGGGGATGCGCTACATGAAGTCGACCTCGTCCAATGACGGGTCCTATGCGCTGACGGTCTCGTTCATTCTCGGCACCGACCCCGACATCGCCACGGTCAACGTCCAGAACCGGGCCGCGCTTGCGACCTCGCGGCTCCCCGAGGAGGCCCGCCGCACCGGCCTGACGATCTCCAAGGTCTCGACCGACCTCCTGCAGGTCTTTCTCTTCTACGCGTCGGACGCGACCAGGGATCAGCTCTATCTCTCCAACTTCGTCACGCTCAATGTCCTCGACGAACTGAAGCGCGTCCCCGGCGTCGGCGACGCCACGATTTTCGGCGCCCGCGACTATGCGATGCGGATCTGGATCGACCCGGTCAAGCTCGGCAACCTCGGCCTCTCGACGCAGGACGTCATCGCAGCGGTACAGTCGCAGAACGTGCAAGCGGCGGCCGGCCGCATCGGCGCCGCGCCGCTATCGGTGGACCAGAGGTTGCAGCTCACCGTCACCACCAAGGGGCGCCTCTCGACGAAGGAAGAGTTCGAGAACATCATCGTGCGCGCGCAGAGCGACAGCTCGTTCGTGCGCGTCAAGGACATCGCGCGCGTCGAGTTGTCGGGTGCCTCGTTCGATTCCGAAGCGCGCTACGAGGGCAAGCCCGCCGCCCCGGTCGGCGTCTATCTCTCGCCCGGCGCCAACGCCGTCAGCGTCGCCAACGCGGTCTCGAAGCGCCTCGACGAACTGCGCCCACGCTTTCCCGAGGGCGTCGCCTTCGCCTACGTCTACAACACCGCCGAGTTCGTCTCGGCGATGATGGTGAAGGTCGTCGAGACGCTGCTCGAAGCGTTCGCGCTGGTGGCGCTCGTCGTGTTCGTGTTCCTCGGACGCCTGCGGCCGACGCTCATTCCGCTGATCGCGGTTCCGGTCTCGATCATCGGCACCATCGCGGTGCTGCTCGCGTTCGGCTACTCCGCCAATACGATCTCGCTGCTCGCCCTCGTCCTCGCCATCGGCATCGTCGTCGACGACGCCATCATCGTGGTCGAGAACGTCGAGCGCGTCATGCACGAGGAGCCGCACCTGACGCCCGCCGAGGCGACGCGCAAGGCGATGTCCGAGATCGCCGGCCCGGTCATCGCGATCACGCTGGTGCTGCTATCGGTGTTCATCCCGATCGCGTTCCTGCCGGGCTCGTCCGGCGTGCTGTTCCGCCAGTTCGCCGTCACCATCTCCGCGGCGATGGTCATCTCCGCGATCAACGCGCTGACGCTGTCGCCGGCGCTGTGCTCGCTGCTGCTTAAACCGGGCCACCCGATCGGCATCATGGCGCGCATTACGCACGGTATCGACGGCGTTGCCGAGCGCTATGCCGGCGTGATCCGGCGCCTCGTGAAATTTTCGACCGCGAGCCTCGCGGCCCTC
Organism: uncultured Alphaproteobacteria bacterium; assembly: GCA_963775035.1. GTDB lineage: Bacteria > Pseudomonadota > Alphaproteobacteria > Rhizobiales > Hyphomicrobiaceae. The sequence continues at coordinate 426,816 of CAVZHG010000018.1, forward strand.
GTGGCGGTCGCCGCCGTGTCCTACGTCGTCTTCCTGCGCACGCCGTCCGATTCCTGCCCGACGAGGACAAGGGATTCCTGATCACCGTCGTCTCGCTGCCGCCGGGCGCCTCGCTCAACCGCACGTCGATCGCCGCTGCCAAGGCCGAGGAGATCCTGCACAAGGAGCCCGCCGTCGACGGCGTCACCGCGGTGCTCGGCTTCGACTTTCTCAGTGGCGGCGCGGCCTCGAATTCCGGCGTCATCTTCGTGCGCCTCAAGGGCTACGACAAACGCAAAACGTCCGACATGCACGCGACCGCCGTCGCCCGCCGGCTGTTTGGCGCGCTCTCCACTATCCCCGACGGCACCGTGATCGCGCTGAATCCGCCGGCGATTTCCGGCCTCGGGCAGGTCGGCGGCTTCGAGTACATGCTCGAGGCCCTCCAAGGGCAGCCCCCCGCGGCCATGGCGGCTGCGATGCGCGGCCTCGTCGTCGCCGCCAACCAGCGCCCGGAACTCACACGCGTCTTTTCGACGTTCGAAGCCGAAACGCCGCAGATCCGCCTCGAAATCGATCGCGACAAGACGCGTGCGCTCGGCATCAACATCGCCGACGTCTTTGCGGCACTGCAATCGACGCTCGGCGGCTACTACATCAACGACTTCAATCTGTACGGCCGCGCCTGGACCGTGCGCATGCAGGCGGAGGCGCAGTATCGCGCCTCGATCGACGACATCTCGTCGGTCTACGTCAAGAACGCCAACGGCGAGATGACACCGCTGTCGACGATCGCGACGGCGAGCCTCGCGGTCGGCCCACGCGCGCTCGTTCGCTACAACAACTACCGCGCCATCTCGATCAATGGCAGCCCCGGCGCCGGCCGCGGCCCGAGCGAGGCCATCGACGCGATGGCGGCGCTGTCGAAGGAGACGCTGCCCGCCGGCTACTCGTTCGAATGGACCGGCCAGGCGCTGGAGCAGATCGCCTCGGCCGGCCAGACGCCGATCGTGCTCGGCATGGCCCTCGTGTTCGCCTTCCTGTTCCTCGTCGCGCTTTATGAAAGCTGGATCGTGCCGATTCCGGTGCTGCTGTCGGTCACGGTTGCCGCGTTCGGCGCGCTCTTCGCGCTGTGGCTGCTCGGCATGAGCTTCGTGCTCTATGCCCAGATCGGGCTCGTGGTGCTGATCGCGCTCGCCGCCAAGAACGCGATCCTGATCGTCGCGTTCTCGATCGAACGGCGCAACGCGGGCGATTCGGTGATGGACGCGGCGGTGACCGGCGCGCGGCTGCGCTTCCGGCCGGTGATGATGACGAGTTTCGCCTTCATCATGGGCCTCGTGCCGCTGGTGTTGGCCAACGGTCCCGGCGCCGACAGCATGTACGCGGTCGGCGTCCCTGTGCTCGCGGGAATGCTGGCCGCTTCGATCGCCGGCATTTTCCTGATCCCGATGCTCTACGTCGTCTTCCAGCGCCTGAGCGAGGGCCGCTTCTCTCCGTCGCGACCGGCCGACGGCGACGACGACAACGATCTCGCCGCACGCCTGCCGCACCCGCCGTCGCCGTGACGGCCTGAAGCTGCAAGTCCCGCCCGAAAGGGCTTGCCGCTGTCAGCGCAGGCGCCGGATCATCGCCTCACAATGCGGAACCGTCGCCCCGTTCGATCTCCTCGGCGACACCGCTCAGGTAGCGTCCATAGTCGGACGCACCCAGGCCTGCCGCGAGCGCCTTGAGCTGATCCAAGGTGATGAAGCCCATGCGAAAGGCCACTTCCTCGGGGCAGGCGATCTTCAGCCCCTGCCGCTTCTCCAGCGCCCGCACGTAGTCGGTGGCCTCCGACAAGCTATCCGGCGTGCCGGTATCGAGCCACGCGAAGCCGCGCCCCAATCGTTCGACGTTGAGTTCGCCCCGCTCGAGGTAGATGCGGTTGACGTCGGTGATTTCCAGTTCGCCGCGCGGTGACGGCTTGAGCCGAGCCGCAATCTCGACGACGCGCTCGTCATAGAAATAAAGGCCCGTCACGGCCCAGCGCGACCGCGGGGTCTTCGGCTTCTCCTCGATGGCCTGTGCGCGCCCGGAGGCGTCGAAGGAAACGACGCCATACCGCTCGGGATCGGGCACATGATAGGCGAACACCGTCGCGCCGGACGGACGTTCGGCGGCCCGCGAGAGCGTCTCGATCAGGCTGTGGCCGAAGAAGATATTGTCGCCGAGGACGAGCGCGGAGCGGTCGGATCCGACATGCTCGGCGCCGATGATATAGGCCTGCGCCAGGCCCTCGGGCTTCGGCTGCGCCGCGTACTTGAGCTTGAGGCCCCACTGTTCGCCGCTGCCGAGAAGCTGCTCGAACCTCGGCAGGTCGTCCGGCGTGGAAATGATCAGGATGTCGCGGATGCCGGCCAGCATCAGCGTGGTCAGCGAGTAGTAGATCATCGGCTTGTCGTAGATCGGCAGGAGCTGCTTCGAGACGACATGCGTCATCGGAAAGAGCCGCGTGCCTTTGCCGCCGGCGAGCACAATGCCTTTCATTCTCGGATTCCCCCGCAATGAGCCCGCCGCGCCCGCTCCACGATGCTATCCGGCCGCCGACTTGATCAGGCCCAGCCGTTCACCGCCGTAGACACCCTTTCGCAGCGGCTCCCACCACGCTTGGTTGTCGAGATACCATGTGATCGTTTTGACGAGACCGCTGCCGAAATCCTCCTGCGCGCGCCAGCCGAGCTCGGTCTCCAGCTTGGTGGCGTCGATCGCATAGCGATGGTCGTGGCCCGGGCGATCGGAAACGAAGGAGACCAGACGACGACGCGGCGCGCGCGCCGGACGAAGCTCATCGAGCGTGTCGCAAATGGCGTGCACCACGTCGAGGTTGGTCTTCTCGTTGCGGCCGCCGACGTTGTACTTCTCGCCGAGCCGCCCCTTGGTGAGGATGGCATGGAGCGCCCGGGCGTGATCCTCGACATAGAGCCAATCGCGAATATTGGAGCCGTCGCCGTAGACGGGCAGCGGCTTCTCGTCGAGGGCGTTGAGAATGATCAGCGGGATGAGCTTTTCGGGAAAATGATAGGGGCCGTAGTTGTTGGAGCAGTTGGACAGCACCACGGGGAACCCGAAGGTGCGGAACCAGGCGCTCGCGATGTGGTCGGCCGCCGCTTTTGACGCGGAATACGGGGAAGAGGGGTCGTACGCCGTCGTCTCGCAAAAAAGGCCGTCGGGGCCGAGCGAGCCGTACACCTCGTCGGTCGACACGTGGAGGAAACGGAACGACGCCGCGCGATCAGGCGTAAGGCGCATCCAATAGGCGCGCGCCGCCTCGAGCAGGCAATGCGTGCCGAGAACGTTGGTGCGGATGAACTCGTCCGAGCCGTTGATGGAGCGGTCGACATGGCTTTCGGCGGCGAGGTGCATCACCGCGTCGGGTGCGTGCCGCTCGAAGATCTCGTCCATCGCCGCGCGATCGCAAATGTCGGCGCGGATGAAGGTGTAGCGCTGGCTGCGCGCGATGGGCTCGAGCGATGAAAGATTGGCGGCGTAGGTCAACTTGTCGACGTTGACGACCGTGCTGTCGGTTTCCTGCACGAGATGGCGACAGACTGCCGAGCCAATGAACCCTGCGCCGCCCGTAACGATGATCTTCAACGAAATTGCTCCCCGAGATCGACCGCAATCATCGGCCGGCTACAGCAAAATTCCTCCGTGCGACCGGATGCGGACGTCACCGCGGCGCCTCGCTGAACAAAAACGGCGCGTCCAGCTCTGCGAGGGTCGGAAGTGTCCGGTCCTTCTCGGAGAGCGTCGCCTCGCTTGCCGAAACGGGCCACGCGATGCCGAGAGCCGGATCGTTGAAGGCGATGCCGCGATCGCACTCCGGCGCATAGGAGTCGGTGACCTTGTAAATGACCTCCGTGTCGGGCTCCAGCGTGCAGAAGCCGTGGGCAAATCCGATGGGTATCCAGAGCTGTGACCAATTCTCGGCCGAGAGTGTGACCGCCACGTGCTGACCGAAGGAGGGCGAGCCCCGGCGAATATCGACGGCGACATCGAAGATGGCGCCGCGCAGAACCCTGACGAGCTTTCCCTGGGCGCGCGGTGCGATCTGATAGTGCAACCCGCGAATGACGCCCTTTGCTCGAGACAACGACTGGTTATCCTGAACAAAATGCGAGTGTATGCCTGCAGACGACAGCGCAGCGCTGTTGTAAGTCTCGGAGAAGAAGCCGCGCGCGTCTCGAAATATTGGCGGTGTTATCAGTTTGACTTCTGGTATTCTAAGTGACTCGACGTGAAGTGCCATACGCAGATGATCCCCATGAAAGCCCGTGGCTTTCGCGTTCAGTGTAGCGCCTGGGTATGCCCGCAGCAACCGACAGGGCCGGCCTTGGACGATGGACCGGGACGACGGCCCTGGACGATGGAGATTCTCATGGCGTGGGCACTGCTCGTTGCCGCCGGTATTCTGGAGATCGGCTGGGCGATCGGCCTCAAGTACACCGACGGTTTCACGCGGCTGTGGCCATCGGTCTGGACGATCGCCGCCATGGTGGCGAGCATGTACCTGCTCGCGATCGCGGCGCGCACGCTGCCGATCGGCACCGCCTATGCGGTCTGGGTGGGGATCGGCGCCGCCGGCGCCATGATCCTCGGGATGGCGCTGCTCGGCGAGCCGCGGACCCTGGCGCGCGCGGCCTGCGTCGGACTGATCGTTGCCGGCGTCATCGGCCTCAAGCTGCTCGAGCCGGCATAAAACCGCCCGCGGTCATGAAAAAAAGCAACCGATGAACCATTCTTGCCGCTCCGGCGACGGACGGCTGGCTCCCGTTCAGCTTGGGTCAGGCATTAACCGATCGCAGCCGCAAATCGTGCGATATGCTGGTGGCCGGATCGTTCCCGGGCGTGCCCGCCACCCGCCCCGAGATTTTCAGGCGCTCTTCGATGAACCTTTTTTCATCCCGGCACGACAGAGCCAATAGATCCAGGTTGCGCCATGCATGACCAGGTCGACGATCGGCAACTGATCAAGCGAATTGCGGATCACGACCCCTCGGCCCTGCGGGCGCTGCTTGGACGCCATCAATTGCGCGTCTACCGGTTCGTGCTGCGTATCGTCCGCCGGGAGGCCGTCGCCGAGGAGGTGACAAATGAGGTGTTTCTCGAGGTCTGGAAGAACGCCGGCAACTACGAGGGCCGCTCGTCGGTCGGAACGTGGCTGCTGTCGGTCGCCCATAACCGCGCCGTCAGCGCGCTGCGCAAGCGGCGCGAGGAAAGCTGGGACGAGGATGCCGCGGGCGCGCTGCAAGATGAGGGCGACAACCCCGAGGTGTCGCTCCAGAAGGCCAACAAGGCCGAGCAGATGCGCCAATGCATCGCCGGGCTTTCCGCCGAGCACCGCACGATCATCGACCTCGTCTACTACCACGAGAAGTCGATCAACGAAGTGAGCGAGATTTTGGACATCCCCCTCAATACCGTGAAGACGCGGATGTTCTACGCCCGCAAGAAGCTCTCCGAGCTGCTGCAGGCGGCCGGGATCGATAGAGGTTGGCCATGAACGCGACCCAGGAACAGTTTTCCGAGCGCGACGAGATCGAGATGCTGCTGCCGTGGTACGTGACCGGCCGGCTCGACGCCGCCGACACCGCGCGCGTTGCAGCCTACCTCGAGCGTCATCCGGAGGTGCGCAGACAGGTCCCGCTCGTTCGCGAGGAGCTGGCCGCCACGGTCGCCGGCAACGAAGCGATCCGCGCGCGGCTCGCCTCCGCCGAAACGATCATCGCCGGCGCCGCCTCGCCGACCGAACGCATCCTGACATGGCTTTCGCGCACCTTTGGCGCTGCGCGGGCCCTGTTCACGGTGCCGACACCGGGCGCGGTTCGCTGGGCGGCGGCCGCGGCGGCCGTGATCATCTGCCTGCAGGCGGCCGCGCTCGGCACCCTCCTGGTCCGGGACGGATCGACCTACGGCACCGCGTCACGACCGGGGATCGAAGCCGGATCAACTCCGGTTGCCATGATCGCCTTCACGGACAACGCCTCCGCCACAGGAATAGCCCAGGCCCTCGACGAGCATCGCCTGCGGATCGTCGACGGCCCGCTGCCGGGCGGTTTCTACGGCGTCCGGTTCGCGGACGAAGCGACGATCGCTGAGCAACAGCGGCGGCTTGGCGCGATCGCGACGCGCAAGGATATCGTCAAGGCCGTGCTGCCGGTGCGCTAGAGTTTGGATGATTGCCATGACCATTCGATGGATCACCCTGCTTCGACGCCTGGCCGTCACCTGTGCCGCGGCGGCAGCGCTCCTCGTTCTCGACGGCGCCGCCGACGCGCAATTCCGCGACGGGGCTTCGGCCCAATCGCGGCGCGCTTTTCCCGGCCGCCGGATCGTCGGCCCGGGCATCCGCGTGCGCCCGCGACGCGACGTCCGCCTGCCGAACCGCCGCGACACCGCTGGCCCACGCCGCGTCGCGCGCCCTGATCGCGGACCACCGCCGGGGCGCATCGTCGCGCGTCCGACGATACCACCCTGCGGCACGCGCGGCGCGCGGCCCTGCCCCGGCAACTCGCGGCCGCCGGGCAGCATCGCGACCACGACGCCGGCACCGCCTTGCGGCATCCGCCGCGATGGTCATCGTTTCCGCCCCTGCCCCGGCGGCGGCCGTCCTCCGCTTGTTGCCATTCCTGTCCCTGGTTCCGGTGACGGCGGCCCCTATTTGCGCTCGCTCGGCACTCGTCAGGAGCAGCCGCCGCCGACCACCGCCGCGACGACCAGCCCGGCAGCGGCGCGCCAACTGCTCGTGCTGCTCGCGCAGAACCAATCGGCGACGGTCGAGGACCAGATCGCCAGCGCCTATCGCCTCCAGCGTCTCAGCGGATCGGAAATCCAACTGCTCGGCGCCCGCGCCCAGGTCTATCGCATCGACGACCAGCGCTCGGTCCAGTCGGTCATCGCGGCGCTCGCCGCCGACCCGCGCGTCATGCTGGTGCAGCGCAATCTCGTCTATCAGCGCCAAGGGACGGCCGGCAACGAAGCGATCCGCGCCGCGCAGTACGGCCTCGACAAGATCGGGGCGCCGCGCGCGCACGAGCTGTCGACCGGCCGCGGCATCAAAATCGCGGTGATCGACACCGGCGTCGACGCCGACCACCCCGATCTCCAGGGCGCCATCGTCGAGACCTTCGATGCGCTCGGCAGCAAGGACCCCCGCCCCGACATGCACGGCACCGCGATCGCCGGCATCATCCGCGCGCGCGGCCTCGTCCTGGGCGTCGCGCCGGACGCAACCCTGCTCGCGGTGCGCGCCTTCGAGACCGCGCCCCGCCGCGGGCTCCCGGAATCGACAAGCTTCGTCCTGCTCCGCGCTCTCGACTGGTCGGTGCGCCACGGCGCCAACGTTCTCAATCTCAGCTTCAGCGGCGACCGCGATCCAGCGATGGAGCGCATCATCGCCGAGGCTATCAGGCGCAACGTGATCCTGGTCGCGGCCGCCGGCAATGGCGGGCCGAAAGCGGCGCCCTCCTACCCGGCCGCCTATCCGCAGGTCATCGCGGTGACGGCGCACGACAGCACCGATCATCTCTATGCCCACGCCAATCGCGGCCCCTACATCACTGTCGCCGCGCCGGGCGTCGACATCCTCGTGCCGATCCTCAAGCACGGCCACATGTTCATGTCCGGCACGTCGATGTCGTCGGCCTACGTGGCCGGGATCATGGCGTTGCTGCTGGAGCGGGCGCCAAATCTGTCACCCGAGCGCGCCGCGCGCATCCTGATGGAGACCGCCGGCGATCTCGGCGCACCGGGACGCGACGACGAGTTCGGCGCCGGCCGCGTCGATGCCCGGGCGGCGCTGGACACGATCGTCGGTAGCGGCAGGGAGATCGGGGCCAAGCAATAGCCGGATACCGGCATCACGCGAAAGGCAGCGGGCCGCGGAACGATCCGATCGGCACGAGATGCGTCACCAGGCCGATATCGGGCTTCCAGTGATGGAGCAGGAGCGCTGGCGGCTCGACATAGGACGCCGGCGTCGCGTCGGGATCGAGCCGCAGTGCGATCGCCGTCGTCGTGCTCGGCGCCGTGCACAGCATCGTTCCTCCGAAACGCACCTGCATGAAGCGATGAATGTGGCCGCACACGATGCGCTCGACCGCCGGGTATCGAACGACCACCGCGGCGAGCCGATCACCACGACGGCAGTTGTATTTATCGATGTAGGGGATGGCGCTCTCGAAAGGGGGCTGGTGCATCATGATAAGTGTCGGGCGATCGGGCGCGCGCGCCAGGGCGCCGTCGAGCCAGGTCGCGGCGGCATCGTCGAAGTCGCCGTGATGAGCGCCGGGGACCGTAATATCGAGGCCGATGATGCGGACGGGACCGAGATCGTCGGCGACGAAATGGAGTGGCCCGGAGCGCGCGAAGTACGCGTGATCCGGGAAGCTCGCGCGGAAAGCCTCCCGCTCGTCGTGATTGCCGGGAATCATGAGAAGTGGCTGACGAATACTTGCAAGCATCTCGCGCGCGAATGCGTACTCCACCGCTGAACCGAAGTCGACGAGGTCACCGCTCAGAATCACCACATCGGGCTGCGGCGACAGCGCGTTGAGATGATCGACGGCGGCTGCAAACATCGCGTTCGCGTCGACAAGATCCTGATAGAGCACGCCACGCGGGCGCAGGTGCGGGTCCGAGATCTGCGCGATCAGCATGGCGCGTTACGACTCGAGCCCCTTCACCCACGTCGACGGCTTGCCTTCGAAGCCGGACTTCGCGCGCCGCGCCAGCCAGTAGCGCATCGGCGGCGGCACAAGCAGGAAATCGGGATCGGCGCCGAGCTTCTGCGCCGCGTCCATCGCCCAGTTGGGGTTGTACATCAGCTCGCGGGCGAGCGCGACGAGGTCGGCGCGGCCTTCAGCGAGGATCGCTTCGGCCTGATCGGCATGGACGATATGGCCGACGGCCATCGTCATGATGCCGGCTTCCTTGCGGATCTTTTCGGCATACGGCACCTGATAGCCGTATTTCTTCGACCGCTCGCCATCCATCGGCGAGTGTTTCAACGTGCCGCCGGACGAGCAGTCGATCACATCGACGCCCTTCTCCCGCAGCAGCCGTGACAGGCGCACGCTCTCCTCCGGCCCCCAGCCCGCGTCGTCCTCGCAGGAGAGGCGCATGAACAGCGGCTTCTCCGCCGGCCATACCGAACGCACGTGCTCGGCGACCTCGACCGCGAACCGCATCCGGTTCATCTCGTTGCCGCCGTAATTATCGGTGCGCTGGTTGGCGACCGGCGACAGGAACTGATGGACCAGGTAGCCGTGGGCACCGTGAATTTCCAGGATGTCGAAGCCGGCCTTGTCGGCGCGGATCGCGGCCTCGCCCCACTTGCCAACCATGTCGCGCACCTCGTTGTGCGAGAGCGCGCGCGGCACCGGCGACTTGTCGTCGTGCGCGATCGCGCTCGGCGCGACGAGTTCCCAGCCGTCCCAATCGTAGATCTCGGGCTCGTCGCCCTTGAGCGGCTTGCCGCCTTCCCATGGCCGCGACAGCCGCGCCTTGCGCCCGGAGTGGCCGAGCTGGATCGCGGCGACCGCGCCCTGCTGCTTGATGAAGGTGGCGCAGCGCGCGAATCCGGCGATGAAACTGTCGTCCCACAGCGCCGTGTCGCCGACGGTGCCGCAGCCGCTGCGCGCCACTTTCGTCGATTCCATCATAACGAGCCCGGCGCCGCCGGCAGCGTAGCGGCCGGCATTCATGAGATGCCAGTCGGTCGGCTGGCCGCGATCGGCCGAATACTGATGCATCGGCGCGACGACGACGCGGTTCTTGAGCGTGACGCTCCTGATTTCGAGCGGCGTGAACAGCAGCGGCTTGGTCATTGCGTCGTCCCTCCCGATGGCGCCTGCGCCACGATGCGATCTCCCTGGTGCATGGTTATACCCGACAGACGCAGAACGGGAAGGGATGACCGCGCGCCTGTTCCGCGCTAGCTTTCAGGTCAGGGATGAAACGACCAGGAAAGGCTGGAGGAATATGGCCAAGCCGGCACGCTATGCGGTCCAGATCGGCGCCGTGGATGGCGAGGGCGCCAGCGACACGACCCTCTATCGCGAGGCGGTCGGGGATGCGCGGCTCGCCCAGCGCCTCGGCTACGACGCGGTGTGGCTCGTCGAGCATCATTTCTCCGACTACTACCCGACGCCCAATCCGCTGATGTTCATGTCGCATATCGCGGCCGCTTGCCCCGGACTCGGGCTCGGCACGTCGGTGATGGTGCTGCCGTGGTACGACCCGGTCCGGTTTGCCGAGGACGTGTCGATGCTGTGCACGCTCACCGAGGGGCCGCTGCACATCGGCATGGGACGCGGCACCGCCAAGCTCGAATACGACGCACTGCGAGTGCCGATGACGGAGGCCCGCGACCGCTTCCGCGAATGCTGGGAGGTGATGCAGCTCGCGCTCACCGGCAAGCCGTTCCGCTATCACGGCAACCATCTCAAGCTCGATCGCGAGATCATCGTGCGCCCGGTGCTCGGCGACAAGAAGCCGAATTTCTATGGCGCTATCGGCAGCCCCGAGAGTGCGGAGATCATGGCCGACCTCGGCCTGCCGCCGCTGTCACTCTCCCAATTCCCGGATTATCTGCTGCTAAAAATCCTGGCGCGGTGGCGCACGCGCGCGGCCTCCCTCGGCCATCCGACGGACGTGACGCTGCCGATCAGCTGCAAGTGCTTCATCGGCGATACCGACGAAGCCGCGCGCACCGAGGCCCGCCATCATCTCTCGCGGTTCTACAAGCTCCAGGCCGAGCACTACACCGTCGACAGCACGCCATGGGCCGACATCGAGGGCTATCAGCAATTCGCCAAGATCTTCGGCGGCATGAAGGAGATGGCGGATCCGGCGAAGATCGACCCGATCCTCGACCGCAATCTCGTCGGCTCGCCGGAGACGGTCGCCGAGAAGGTCACGCAACTGCGCAGCCTCGGCTTCGACTACTTCATCGTCTCGAACGCGACCGCCGGCGTGCCACGCGAAGCGCGCCACCGCATGATGCGCCGCTTCACCGAGGAGGTGGTGCCGATCGTCGAGCGCACGAAAGTACCGACCGCGCCGACCTTCCCAGCGCGCGCCGCCGAATAGCTGACGATAACGGGCGGACAACCGCCGGATCACCACAACCGAGGAACGCCCAATGGCCACGAAAGTGACGCGGAGCGAGACGTACAAGCGCGGCGAAGCGATGCGCCGCAAGCTGCGCGGCGACAAGGATTTCGAAGCCAACCAGGCGAGCTACGCCAAAGACCCTGTCATGGCGAAGTTCATCGACGTGGCGACCGAGGGCATCTTCGGGGTGCTGTGGACGCGGCCCGGCCTCGATCTCAAGACTCGCACGCTCGTGTGCGTCGTGTCCGACGCGGCAACCGGCCGCTATCCCGAGCTCGACATTCACCTGCGCTTCGCGCTGAAGCAGGGCTGGACGGAAGTAGAGCTGACGGAGGTGCTGCTCCACCTGGTCGGCTATGTCGGCGCGCCCGTCATCCGCGACGCGATGATGGTGGCGTCCGAGGTGTTCGAGAAGGTGAAGGCTGAAGGCGCCGAATAGCGCGCCAGGCGTTTGTTTTGAGTCTAATTCACGCTCTCGATGTTCGCGCTGGCGCTCACATCTCGAACGATCAGGCTCTATGACCGCGGATAGCCGCGCACGCGGGCGAGCAGGTCGCGAAGCGGATCGTTGGTCCATGCCCGCAGCAGGAAGTCGTGGTGGTTGGCGTCGCTCGCCGCCGGCACGATGGCGACACTGCCGGGCTCGAGACGCGCCGGCACCGCATCCTGCACGGTGAGCCCGCGTTCGGTGAGCACTGTCTTCAGCTCCTTGTTCCGCCCCTCGGTGGAACTCGTATAGGTGCTGACGAGGAAGCCGCTCGGCTGGCGCGCGGCCCAATCGGCGAACACATTCATCTCGCCATAGGCCGCATCGAGGAGCACGATGCCGCGCAGCCGCCGCCCGAGGTCGCCATTGCGGATCGCCCAGGCCGCCGGGCCGACGCCGCCGCTGTAGGCGACGATGACCACGGGAAGCTCGGCGAAGCTTGCCTCCGAGCGCGGATCGCCATGCATTGCGGCGAGACGTCCCGCCGCCTCGTCGATGAACTGGCGCAGCCCGCCGCGCTGCCAGAGTTTACCGGCGCTCGAGTCGGAGGCGTTGACCGCGAACTGCGGCGCCACCAGCACCGCGTTGGTCTGCGACATCGACACCTGCCACGGCACGCGCTGGCGCATGAACACGTCCTGGCGCAGGTTCGCCCGATGGCCGTGGAAATAGAGGACCAGCAAGCCCGGCCGGCGGATGTCGAAACCTTTGGGGATGTGCAGCAGGACGCGCGGGTCGTTGTAGCGCTCGTCCTCCCAGTAGACGCGGCCAAACGGGGTGCGGTGAAACTTGCGGCCGTCCTCGGCGGCTTCGAGGAAGGGGCGATCGCCGGACGGCATCATGCCATCGTAGGGAAACGGCGCAGAGTTCAGCGCCGCGAGCCGCGTCACGGATTTCGGCAGCGGGCCGCGCCGCGAATGAACGGCATGCGGGGTCGGGACGACCGTGACGATCCAGCCGCTGCTGGCGACCCGGCGCTGCGGATGCTGCTGGGCGGACGCCGGATGGGAGTTGAAACCGGAAAACCCCGCGACTGCCGCAGCAAGCAGGCCGCCCGCGGCAACAGCGAGACGCCGCCCCGTTGCACGCCGGTCAAAGAATGTGCCGCCAGTCCCCATGCTGCGCTGGTCGTTCCCGGTTGTCGCCACGCGCACGCCGGTTGACGCGTGATGCTTGTGCCGGGCGCAAGGCCCGTTCTGAATTTAGGTTCGATTCTTGGCCAGATCGTGGTTAGTAAATCGTCAATGCGCCGCCAGTATAACCGGGTGTGACCTTGCGGCCAGCGTCGATTGCCAAGTCGCACGCAGGGTTCACACCTTACGTTGTTCACGACAATGGCCTCCGCTAAAGTGCGCCGCATCTTCTCATCCATGTAGCGAGTACCGATGGCCTCCGCTGACCGTTCCGACCCAACCACCTCGAGCGAGGCCGGACCCGCCAGCGTCACATTCGCCACGGCAACCGCCCTGGCCGTCGCCGACATGATCGGCATCGGCGTCTTCACCAGCCTCGGCTTCCAGGTCATCGACCTGCCGTCGGGCTTCACCGTCATCACGCTGTGGACGCTCGGTGGCCTCGTCGCGCTGTGCGGCGCGCTCTCCTATGCCGAGCTTGCGACGGCGCTCCCACGCTCCGGCGGCGAATACAATTTCCTCTCCCGCATCTATCATCCCGCACTCGGATTTCTCGCCGGCTGGATCTCGGCGACGGTCGGGTTTGCAGCCCCCGTGGCGCTCGCCGCGATGGCGCTCGGGGAATACTTCGTCGGCGTCGTGCCGGGCGTACCGAAGATCCTTGTCGCACTGGCGGCGGTGTGGGGCGTGACGCTGGTGCTGCTGAGCGGCGCCAAGCCGAGCGTGCTCTTCACCAACGTCGCCACCTACCTCAAGGTCGCGCTGATCCTTGTGCTCATCGTCTGCGGCTTTGCGATGGGAACGCCGCAGCCGGTATCCTTCGCCCCGTCCTCCGCCGACCTCAGCTACATCGTCAGCGCGCCGTTCGCGATCAGCCTGATGTATGTGATGTACTCGTACTCCGGCTGGAACGCGGCGACCTATATCGCCGACGAAATCAAGGATCCGGCGCGCACGCTGCCGCCGGCACTGGTCGCCGGCGTCATCATCGTGATGGTGCTCTACGTCGCGCTCAACGCGGTGTTTCTCTACACGACGCCGATCGGCAAGCTTGCCGGCCAGATCAACGTCGGCCTGATCGCGGGCGATCATATCTTCGGCCCCGGCGGCGGGCGCGTCGTCGGCGGGCTCATCTGCTTCGGCCTGATCTCGGCGATCACGGCGATGATGTGGATCGGGCCTCGCGTGACAATGGTGATGGGCGAGGATCTCTCGGCGCTCTCATACTTCGCGAAGCGGTCCGCATCTGGTGTGCCGGCGCGGGCGCTGGTGCTTCAGCTCGCGGTGGCCTCGCTGCTGGTGCTGACGCAGACCTTCGAGACGGTCCTCAAATTCGTCCAGTTCAGCCTGCTGTCGTGCTCGCTCCTCGCGGTCGTCGGCGTCATCGTGCTGAGGATCACCCAGCCCGATTTGCCCAGGCCGTTCCGCGTCTGGGCGTACCCGTTAACCCCAATAATCTTCGCCGTGGTGACGCTCTTCATCCTGGTCTATCTGGTGCGAGGCCAGCCGATGGAGTCGCTGGCCGGGCTCGCGCTCATGGCGACCGGCCTCATCGTCTTTGCTCTCTCGTCCCGGCGCCCGACCCCGACTACCGCCCACTAGCTGAACGGAGCACGTCTCGCATGAATACCCAGTTGGCCGCTCGTGGCCGGTGGACAGGATTGATCGCTACGGCTCTGATCATCCTTGCCGGCGCGGCCCAGGCGCAAGCGCCGAAAGAGGCGGCGCCGAACGACATGGCGCGGTTCCTCGCCGGCCTGCCGCCCGCCGCCGGTTCGCCGCTTGCAGAGTCCGCGAGCCAGCCCGCCTGGCGGCGTCACGCGGAAGCCATGGATGCCGCATGGGCCAACATCGAGAAGCGGCAGCTCACGAATATCCGCGCCTGGACCGCGGCCGAACTGACGAACCCGAGCCAGGTGCTCTACTACATGTTCAGCGGCCCTGATTTCCTCTACGCGGACGCGTTCTTTCCAACCGCCACGACCTACGTGATGGCGGCGCTGGAGCCGTCGGGGCCGGCGCCCGAACTCCGGCGCCAGCGGGGTGAATCGCTCAGCTACTCGCTCGCGCAATTGCGCTCGTCGCTGAATTCGATCCTCAACTACAGCTTCTTCCGCACCCGCGAGATGCGCACGACGCTCGGCGAAAATTCGTTCAGCGGCACCCTGCCGATCCTCTACATATTCCTCGCCCGCACCGGGAAAACGATCGACGAGCTGAGCTTCTACGACATCACCGAGGACGGATCGCTGGTGGCGCCCGGCGAAGGGTTGCCGAGAGGGGCTGCAAACGTCGCCAAGATCCTGTTCACCGGCAGCGACGGCAAGCAGCGCACGCTCTACTACGTTCGCACCGACCTCTCGAACGGCGGCTGGCGCAAGAGCGGTTTCAGGGCCTTCTCCGACAAGCTCGATGCCGGCGACGCGCTGATCAAGAGCGCGTCCTATCTGCTGCACAGCGGCGCCTTCTCCGACATCCGCGACTATCTGCTCGCGCGCTCGAAGCGGCTGGTCCAGGACGACTCCGGCGTCCCCCTCACCTACTTCACGAAGGAAAAGTGGAAACTGCGGCCCTATGGCCGCTATCTCGGCCCGATCTCCCTCTTCCCGGGCAACCACCAGCCTCGCCTCGGTGAGCTCTTCCGGCGCGAGAACGCGCCACGGATCGACTTCGGGATCGGCTACCGCTTCCGCCCCAACGAGTCGAACGTCCTGGTTGCAGACAAGCTGACGGTTGAAGCAGCCAACTGAGAGTGGCGCAGATGTCTACCGCGCTGGTCTGGCACGAGAAGCTGATGTGGTTCGACACCGGCACTTTCGCCGGTCCGATGCCGGCGGGCGGCTGGGTCCAGCCCGGCGACCCCGCAGAGAACCCCGAGGCCAAGCGGCGCATCAAGAACCTGCTCGACGCCACCGGCATGACCGCGCGCATGACGGCCGTCATGCCCGAGCCGGCCACCGATGCGGACATCCTGCGCGTCCACACCGCCGCCTATCTGGCCAAGGTGAAGGAGCTATCGGGCGCCTACGGCGGCCAGCTCGGCGTCAGCGCCTTCACCGGCCCCGGCGGGTATGAACTGGCGCTGCTGTCGGCCGGCGCGGTGATCGCGGCGACCGAGGCGGTGCTCGCGGGCAGGGTGGCCAACGCCTATGCCTTCACCCGACCGCCCGGGCATCACGCGGAACCCGACGGCGGCATGGGCTTCTGCGTCTTCGCCAACATCGCCATCGCCGCGCGCCACGCGATGGCACGCCACGGGCTCAAGCGGATCGCCGTCGTCGACTGGGACGTCCATCACGGCAACGGCACCCAGGCCTGCTTCTATGACGACCCGAGCGTCCTTGCGATCTCGATCCATCAGGACGGCAACTTCCCGCAGGTCGACAGCGGCACGATCGCGCAAACCGGCACCGGCGCCGGCCTCGGCGCGACCATCAACATCCCGCTCCCCGCCGGCTCCGGCACCGGCGCCTATCGGGCCACTTTCGATCGCGTCGTGCTGCCGGCGCTCGACCGCTTCAAGCCCGAGCTGATCTTCATCGCCAACGGCCTCGACGCCGGCAACAACGATCCGCTCGGGCGCATGATGCTGCAGCCCGAAGACTTCCGCTGGATGACCGCAGCCGTGCGTGACGCAGCAGTGCGGTTGTGCGGCGGCCGGCTGGTCGTCGCCCACGAGGGCGGCTACAGCGCGTTCACCGCGCCCTTTCTGGCGCTGCCGATTTTCGAGGAACTGACGGGGACCCGATCGGGCATCGAGAACCCGATGTCGGTGCGCTTCGCCAAGCTCGCACCGAACGTCCTCCTGCCCCACCAGCAGGCCGTCGTCGAAGCGGCCCGCACGGCGGCGGGGCTCGGGGCCTGATAGATTGGCGGCGACGTTGGCGTGACCGACCCAAGCCCGAAGCCTCAGCCAACGGAGCGATCTTAAGCCGAGCATTGCCGGCGCTTTCGGGGCCCGGTTCGCCAGTTCAAAGAATCCCGCCGCCGCCGGCGACGGATACCCCGTCGCTCTCGCGTTCTTCCATTTAGAACGGGTCCGTCATAGATTGTGGCCGCCCGAATTCCGGGCCGACCGCGCGTGCGGAAATCCGGCCAGACGCATTTGATCAAGGCGGGGCTAAGAGAAAGCACACTGATGCGCAGGTTGTACGTGATGGCCGTGGTGCTGGCGGCGGCGGGGGCCGCTGCCTGGGTTGCCTATCCTCCCGCCCGGGAGTGGCCGGGCATCCAGCAGATCAGCAGTTTTGTCGGCACACCTCCGGCTTCAACGTCCGCGACGGCAACTCCGGGCAAGAAGGGCGGCCGGCCGCAGTCGGGGCCCATCCCGGTGGCAGCAGCGACGGCGGCCACCGCCGAGATGCCGGTGGTGCTCTCGGCGCCGGGAACGGTCGAGCCGTTCGCCACTGTCGCCGTCAAGACCCGGGTCGACGGACAGATCTCCGAAATCGCCTTCAAGGAAGGACAGGAGGTCAAGGCAGGCGACGTCCTCTTCCGCCTCGATGACCGCCTGGCGAAAGCGCAGATGCAATCGGCGGAAGCCAACATCACTCGCGACAAAGCGGCGCTGGTCGACGCAGAAGCGATCCTGAAGCGCCGCGAAAGTTTGGTGGCAAAAGCCATCGTCTCGGAAGCCGCGACCGAAACCCAACGCAGCGCCGTCGAAGTATTGAAAGCGTCGATCGCCGCGGGCGAAGCCCAATTCGAGGCCTGGCGGACCCAGCTCGACTATCTCACGGTGCGCGCGCCGATCCCCGGGCGGACAGGTGCGGTCAAGACCGAACTCGGATCCAACGTCCGCGCCGCCGACACCGGCTCGCTCGTCGTCATCAACCAGACCCGACCGATCACCGTCACGTTCGCGGTGCCGCAGGTGGACCTCGCGACGCTGCGCCGCGCCCTGGCCTCGCGCGCGGAAGCCACCATCCGCGCCGCCGGCGAGACCATGAGCTGAGACGACCGGCAACGTCGTCTTCATCGACAACCAGGTCGACAAGACGACTGGAACCCTGCTCGGCAAGATCGAAGTCGCCAACGAGAAGGAAGTGCTCTGGCCCGGCCAGGCGGTGGACGTCGACCTGGTGGTCGAGCGGCGCCCCGGCTACGTGGCGGTGCCGGCGAGTGCGGTGTTGCCGTCGCAAACGGGCATGCTCGCATGGGTGATCAGCGAGCAAGGAACGGTTGTGCCGCGCACGGTCACACTGCAACGCGTCATCGGTGCGATCGCCTACGTAAGCGACGGCCTCAACGCGGGAGAAGTCGTGGTCACCGACGGCCAGTTGCGGCTCTCGTCGGGCGCCAGGGTAACAATTCGCGAGCCGAGCAAGCCTGGGACGGCACCGGCGCAACCCGGGCAAACAGCCCGGCGATGATGCGACGAAAGCCCACGCGGGGCGAAGCTGAGAGTGATTGTGTCCGTTGCCGCGCCCCGGCGCGGCATCATAGGGACTGACGCCAAGGGGTGATCGATGAAGATCTCGGAGCTGTGCATCCGCCGTCCGGTGATGACGACGCTGCTGATGTTCTCCATCGCGCTGGCTGGCTTCTTCGCCTACGGGCAACTCCCGATCGCGGCCATTCCGCGGATCGACGTGCCGACGATCACCGTCTCCGCCCGCCTGCCCGGCGCGAGCCCCGACACGATGGCGGTCTCGGTGGCGGCCCCGCTCGAACGCCAGTTCGCGTCCATCGCCGGCATCACCAACATCACGTCGTCGAGCGTCGAAAGCGGAACCTCGATTACGCTGGAATTCAACCTCGAGCGCAACATCGACGCCGCCGCACTCGACGTCCAATCGGCCATCTCGGTCGCAACGCGACGCCTGCCTGCGGATCTGGAAGCCCCACCCGCATTCCGCAAGGTCAATCCGGCGGACAGCCCGGTGATCTTTCTCGCGCTGACCTCCGATACGATGCCGTCGTCGGACATCAACGAGTTCGCCGAAACCGTGATGATGCCGCGACTGTCGACGCTGTCCGGCGTCGGCGAGGTCACGATCAACGGCGCCCAGAAGCGGGCCGTGCGCATCCGCTATAACTTCGACGCACTGGCCTCGCGCGACATTTCCGTCGAGGAACTGCGCCTGGCGGTATCCAGGATCGCCGGCGTCGGACCGCTCGGCTCGATCCGTACGTCGCGGCAGGTGTACGTGCTGGAGACGAAATCGGCGCAGGCAACGGCCGCGTACTTCAAGCCGGTCGTCGTCGCGTGGCGGAACGGGGCGCCGGTGCGGCTCCAGGATGTCGCCGACGTCGCGGATTCGGTAGAGGACGATCAGGCCTACGCCGAGCTCGACGGCAAGCGGTCGATCATCATCTCGATCCGCCGCCAGCCCGACGCCAACACCGTTGCGGTGACCGACGGCGTCCGCCAGCTGATTCCACAATTCCAGAAGGATATGCCGCCGTCGATGAACCTGAACATCCTGTCGGATCGTTCGGAGTCGATCCGCGATTCCGTCCACGACGTGCAGCTTACGCTCTTTATCACCGCGTTCCTCGTCGTGCTCGTGATCCTGGCGTTCCTGCGGACATGGCGCGCGACCGTGATCCCCGCCTTTGCGCTGCCCCTGTCGATCGTCGGCACGTTCGCCGGCATGTACTATTTCGGCTTCTCGCTCGACAACGTGACGCTGCTGGCGCTGACGCTCGCGCTCGGCTTCGTGGTCGACGACGCGATCATCGTGCTCGAGAACATCGTGCGCTATGTCGAGAAGGGGATGCCTCCCTTGGAGGCCGCGATCAAGGGGTCGAAGGAGATCGGCTTCACGGTCCTCTCGATCACGCTGTCGCTGGTCGCCGTGTTCATCCCGATCCTGCTGATGGGCGGCGTCGTCGGCCGCTTCTTCTTCTCCTTCGCCGTCACGATCAGCATGGCGATCATGTTCTCGGGCTTCATCGCCCTGACGCTGACACCGATGCTGTGCGCGCGGATGCTGAGCCATCATGAGCCCCACGAGGCCAAGCCGGGGATGCTCGCGCGCGCCTTCGAGTCCGGCTACGACGGCATGGCCACCGCCTACCGCGTGAGCCTCGACTGGTCGCTGCGCCACCGCGGCCTGATGCTCATGCTGACGCTCGGGACCATGGTCGCGACGGCATGGGCGTTCACCACCGTCAAGAAGGGCTTCCTGCCGACCGAGGATACGAGCATCATCATCGTGCGCACCGAGGCGCAGTCCGATATCGCCTTCCCGGCCATGCTCGAGCGCCAGCGCCTGGTGGCCGACGCCGTGCGGTCGGACCCCGACGTGCTCTACATCAACTCGAACGTGGCCGCGACCGCCTTCAACCCGACGATCAACCGCGGCTCGATCTTCGTCCAGTTGAAACCGCCGCCACGAGCGGGCCGGGCGCGCGACGATCACGGACGTGCAGCACCGCCTGCGCCGCCAGGTCGCCGGCATCGTCGGCATCCGGGCGTTCCCGGTGCCGCTGCAGAACTTGCGCATCGGCAGCCGCTCCGGTGCCGCCGCCTATCAGTACACGCTATCGAGCGTCGACCGGGAGCAGCTCTATACCGGCTCCGGCCGGCTGATCGAGCGGCTCAAGATGACGCCCGGCTTCGCCGACGTCACGAGCGACCTCGAACTCGGCGCGCGCCAGGTGACGATCGAAGTCGATCGCGATGCCCTCGCGCGCTACGGCGTCTCGCTGGAAACGCTGCGCTCGACGCTCTATTCGACATTCGGGTCGCGGAAGATCGCGACGGTCTTCACCTCGGCGAACGACTACGCGGTGATCGTCGAGGCGGAAAAGACGCTGCAGCTCGACCCGAGCGTCCTCAACCGTGTTTTTGTGCGCGCCGCCGAGCGGCCAGCTCGTCCGCTTCGATTCACTCGCCCGCGTCACGCTTGGATCGGGGCCGATCTCAGTCGCGCGTCAGGCGCAGCTGCCGGCCGTCACCGTGACCTTCAACCTCGCGCCCGGGTTCACGCTCGGCGAGGCGGTCTCCCGGATGTCCGAGGTCGAGCGCGACGTCGGCATGCCCGCGGGCGTCAGCGGACAATTCGCCGGCACTGCGCAGGTGTTCCAGGAAAGCTTCCGCAACCAGCCGATCCTGATCCTCGCGGCGATCCTGACGATCTACATCGTGCTCGGCATCCTCTACGAGAGCTTCATCCACCCGATCACGATCCTGTCGGGATTGCCGTCGGCGAGCCTTGGCGCACTGCTGACGCTGATCGTGTTCGATACCGAACTGACGATCATCGCCATGATCGGCATCATCCTGCTGATCGGCATCGTGAAGAAAAACGCGATCATGATGGTCGACTTCGCGATCGAGGCGCGGGCGCAGGGCGCGGAGCCGCGGGAAGCCATACGCGAAGCGTGCCTGTTGCGCTTCCGGCCGATCATGATGACGACCATGGCGGCGCTGTTCGGCGTGTTGCCGATCGCGATCGGCTGGGGCGCCGGCGCCGAGTTGCGTCAGCCGCTCGGGCTCGCCGTCGTCGGCGGCCTCATGGTCTCGCAGCTCCTGACGCTCTTCATCACGCCGGCGGTCTATCTGCTGCTCGAGGAGTTCGGAACCCGGATCGGTGCCGGCCGTCGCGAAGTGGTGCCGGTGTCCGGAGCGGACGGACCCGTGGTCGCTCACCCCAGCCCACCCGCACCGCCGCGGAGTAAGGTGGGGTAGGGAGTCCGCAACAGAGTGCGCTTATGCGCGGTTGTCTGTCAGTGGCTACGCTCAATGCAGCCATGGGAACCTTAGTTTTCGATCCGGATCGGGATCGGATAATACGCACCCGACATTTTAGCGATGCCGAAGTGGCCGATTTCATCGCCATAACTCGGGTAACTCTTGGTTCCCGATGGCGTTGTACCTTGCACGAATAGCTCGTAGTCGCCGTTAGGGAAGGCCCGAGAATCGAAATTCAGCAAGTAGCGTCCCTGTGGCGCGGGTGCGTCGACAGCCGTATCGATTTGAAGCACTCGCTCGCCTGGCTCGCTGTTACTGCCTACGCGGCGCAGAAATACCTCGATCTGTGCAAGGCCGGTCGTGCCACCTGTAGCCCACACCTCCACGCTTTGCACCGGCACGTTCATGAGCTGCGGTCCCCAGCCGGCCCACGAAGTGTTCCCTCCCTCAATGTTCAGCGGCACCAACCCTCTGACCGGAATCGCACGACGGCTAGGATTGCTGACGTGCTGCTCCTCGCCGACGTCGGCTGAAGCAATACGCTGCAAACGCATTGGTGGCCCCAGCTTCGGCAGATCAGTGTGCATCGGTACGCGGTGGATTGCCGATGGGGGCGTGTATTTCGGAGCGCTTCCCGGCGGATAGATGACCTCAACATGCACGTTCAGAAGTCCGGCGTTCTCCGCATGGAACTCGAAGCTATTATTGCCGACGACAAGTGGGGAGTTGCCATCATGCTTGATATCGCCGAGCTTAATCCGAGCGGTATGTGGTGTACCCCACCCACTGGCCGAAGCGTTGAACGGAGCGCTATTATTTAGCGGTTGTGGCAATGGGAACTTCGGGCCGCCGTTGACGCGTATGAAATCTCCCGGCGCCACTTTCAGGTGCGAGAATTCGCCCATCTGGTAAGTCGCCACGAGCCACGCTTCGGCCGTGGCGGTGGCCACTGTCGGGCGCAATCCGTCGGGAATTTTGATAGTGAAGGTGGCCGGAGCTCTGCGTCTTGCGACTTGGTAGTCGGTTCCCTCGATCCGGGTCACATAGTTGTGCACCGTGCGTGCATCGACCACCGGACCGTCGAAACCGAAGTTGTCCCAGTGCTGCAGAAAGTAGGGAACACCATCCTTGGTCGTGTTATAGCCGAAGCCCACCCATAGCAGTTCGTAGTCTGCCGGTGGCAGACTTAAGGCGCCGTAATTTGCGTTGATCGCGCTCGTGCCGTCGATGAAGATCTGAATATCTTGGTCCCTACGCGCACGTCGAAGCTACGCCGCACGTTGGTTACGACCTGCCGGCCGAGCGCCTCCATATTGATACTCGCCACTTGGCGAGACGCCCCCTGGAGGTCGATGATGTGCACACTAAAGGCTTGGCCCTGTGACCGCAGACGGAGCATGCCGGCCGGCAGGCCCAGCGCACCGTCGTGGTCGAAGAACTCAAAATGCCCGGTTAACTCGGTTGGGATAGGGTTGAAATCCAGATACCAAACTGAGCGAGAGCTGAGCGGCGTGTCCATATCGAATACGATGCGTCGGCGCGCGTCGGAACTCGATACGGATTTTCTTACGGAAGCGGTGCGAGGTCTGTGAGCGATCTCCGGCATTTTCGTGACGTGTGCCGTGGAGCGTATGGGAGTGGAGTTGGTCGTTGATGAAGAAGAGATTGAATTGCGGGTCAGTAGATACAGCGCTCGCACTGTTCCAAAGCAACTCGTCAACTGCGCCCTGTGGGAGATTGAAGTCATCAAAGTAGGTCAGGCTGCTGCGCAATGCGGCGACGCGGGCCCCATCGCCGCCGCTGAAGCTGAGTTCGGTTGGCCGACTATTGATTCTTCCGACCGCGCTAAGACGCTGCACACGCACGCGGTAGGCACGATCGTTGTCCAATGGCTGCAACTGTACGCGACGATTTCCTGTAACCAGCCAACGCGCGCCGACAGGTAGGTCCGTCAGCGCCGGCGGCGAGGCCGCGAGCGTCACTGAGGCGTTGGTGAGTATTGTAGATTTGCTCGTGCACAGGGCTTCTTTGGGAAACCAGGACGGTAACGTGAGTTCCGCACGGGTAGTCGTCTCCGGCCACCAGACGATCAAGAAGCCCGCATCATCGTCAGGCGAACCCGACATATTCCAAAACTGGACATTGGGACTGCGGGCGTTGTAGTCCATTTCGAGTGTTGCAACTCGGTCGTCGC
>CAVZHG010000019.1:0-15456 GCA_963775035.1 uncultured Alphaproteobacteria bacterium
CTTGGATGAGCTCGTCCTTGTGGATCAAGCGTCCGGGATTTTCGACAAAATGGCGCAGGACGGCAAACGCCTTCGGCCGCAATTCGACGTCATCGTCATCAACGCGTAGGCAGCCACGCGTCAGGTCAAGTGCGCAATTGGCAAAACGATAAAGCATGACAAGGTTGGCGCCTATCGGGCCTGCCTTGCAGGCCGGTGTCAGACCGAGCAAATGACGGCGGGATTCCAGTAAGCACAAGCTTAGCCCAATGTTTGTTTTCCGTTTGGAAAAAATGACCGTCCTCTCAGGACGCCGCATGTCGCCTGAAGCAAGCTAGCAGCCGGCAGCAGAAGACCGACGGAATTCCATTCAGGGGCACACGTTTCAGCAGCTGCCGCAACGAATAGCGCGAAGCGTCGGCCCATTCGCACAAATCTAGAATTGGTGTCTTATGAAATACCGTCTTTTTGCGTTGACTGTAGTCTGCACCATCACGCTTGCTCCATCCGCTTTCGGCCAATCCAGCCGCGGCGGGCAACAGCTTGTCGCGGGCTCGGCGATTCGCGACTGCCCGACTTGCCCGGAAATGATCGTTGTTGCCCCTGGAACTTTCTCGATGGGGTCGCCGCAAACAGAATCCGGTCGATCCCAGAATGAGGGGCCACAAAAGTCGATATCCTTAGGCCGGCCGTTCGCCGTGGGGAAATTCTCGGTGACCTTCGAGGAATGGGATGCCTGCGTATCGGCTGGCAGTTGCCAGGGATACAAGCCTGAGGACGCCGGATGGGGACGTAGCCGCATGCCGGTGATCAATGTGTCATGGCATGACGCCAATGCCTACGTCACATGGTTGTCGAAGACAACGGGACGAACCTATCGGTTGCCGACCGAGGCCGAGCGGGAATACGTGACGCGCGCCGGATCGACGTCCCATTTTTCGTGGGGAACAAACATCAGGCCGGCGCTGGCAAACTACAATCATCGTTTCAATGATAGGTATGGCGGCGAATTGGGTGATCCCCCGGAGAGAACCGTACCGGTCGACAGATACGCGCCCAATCCTTGGGGCTTCCACAACCTTCATGGCAACGTTTGGGAGTGGACGGCGGATTGCTGGCCTTCGCCATTGAGCGATAAACCCTCCGACGGCTCTGCCGACTCCGCAGAGGAATGCGATTGGCGGGCCGTACGTGGCGGATCGTTCAGTGATTTCCCACTTCACTTGCGGTCGGCATCGCGCTTGGGGTTCAAGAGCGTCAGTCGGGGAATGACTATTGGGTTCCGAGTGGCACTCACGATTGAGTAATGCCGACCTCACGCAAAGCCTCGTCAAACCACTTCGACCGTCCAGTTTTGTAGAGCGATCGGGGATCCTGACTTAGCCAGAACTACTGCGCCCCTGTCGCTCTCGGCTACCTGATTCTCACCGACAATCGGGTCATTGCCTTCGGGCGCTCGCGAGGCGAGCACGGGTCGCCGCTACGCCGCCCCGCCGATCCCCACCCCAACAAAACATTCACTCCATTGAATATGCCTCCCTTAACCCTCTAAGATCGCTCCCAAACACACGCCGGCGCGGCGGCGCCCGACGGAGGGAGAAGCAACCATGCCGGTATTCCGCGCGATCGACACGGGGCTGCGCGAGGGTCGCGCCCAGATCGCCTTCGACGAAGCGCTGATCGAACTGCACAAGGCGGGAACCATCCCCGACACCGTGCGCTTCCTGCGCTTTCCGCCGACGGCGCTGATCGGCCGCCACCAGGCCATGAGCCAGGAGGTCAAGGTCGAGTACTGCCGCGCCAATGGCATTGGCCTCGTGCGCCGCATCACCGGCGGCGGCGCGATCTATTTCGACGAGGGGCAGATCGGTTGGGAACTCGTCCTCTCGCGCAAGCGGATGGCGATGCCATCGCTCGGCGACTACACGCGCGCGATCTGCGAGGCGGTGGCGCACGGGCTCTCGTCGGCGTTCGCGATCGACGCGCGCTTCCGCCCGCGCAACGACATCGAGGTCGGCGGACAGAAACTGTGCGGCACCGGCGGCTTCTTCGACGGCGACACGCTGTTCTACCAGGGCACCGTCCTGATAGATGTCGATCCGGCACGGATGATGGCCTGTCTCAATGTGCCGGCGGCGAAATTGCAGAAACGCGATCTCGACAAGGCCGAGCAGCGCGTCGACGACTTTGAAAGCACTGCTCGGCGCGGCGCCGGAGATTTCAGCGGTGCAGCAGGCGGTGCTGCTGGGCTTGCGCGAAAAGCTCGGGCTCGAGATCGAGCCCGGCGCGCCGTCCGAGGCCGAGGAAGCGCTCGCAAAAAAGATCCATGCCGAGACCATCGGCACCGACGAGTTCGTTTTCGAGATCGATGCGCCCCGCGGTGAAGGCGTCAGCGAGTCGTCGCTCACCGGAGCGGGGGGCACGGTCTCGGCGTTCGTGCGGCTCGAGGGCGCGGGCGGTGCACGGCGCGTGCGCGAGGTGCTGCTGACCGGCGATTTTTTCGTGACGCCACCGCGCATGGTGCTCGACCTCGAGGCGGCGCTGCGCGGGGTGCCGGTGGCGAGGTCGGCGCGAGTGTCGATCGCTACTTCGCCGCATCGCGGCCGGATCTGCTGACCATCGCGCCGCAGGATTTCCGCAAAGTGATCGAAGAAGCTGTCGCCGCAGGCGGTCTGTCGTAGAAGAGCGGACCAATGATCGACTAGGGAGTGGCAATGCGCTGGGGTGCTTGGATCAAGTGGGGTGTACCGGCAGCATTCGTACTGGCGGCGCTGGTGCTGTCGGCGCTTGCCGGATCGCCCGCATCGGCTCAATCGACGGGCAACGAACAGGGCGGCTCGGCGTCCGGCAACCAGTCACCCGCTTCCTCGCCGACCGGCCCCGCGATCGATCGCCCGGCATTCACTACACCGCCACCTGCCCCGCCACCATCGGCGCGGCCCGCGCGGCCGGCATGGATGGAGCCGCTGACCGAACGCGACAAAGAGCGCATCGAAGACATCGTCGAGAGCCGATCGAGGGGTCGCGAGCGGATCGCACGCGACACTGAAAACAAAACGGCGAGAGCGGCCGCGGCCCTCCTCGACCTCGACGCCATACCGTTCGTCGAAAAGCAGCTCCTCGGGACCTGGCAATGCCGGACCTACGGGCTTGGCGGCACGCTCTATCCCAACCGCGGCGCGGACGTGTCCGGCCCCTTCCAGTGCCGCGTCGAGCGCGATCGCGACGGCCTCGTCCTGCGCAAGCTGACGGGTTCGGTGACGTGGCTCGCGCGGCTGACACCGGTCACCGCGCATTCGCTGCTGTACTACGGGACGTATGCCGCGCGCGGCGACAAGAACGCCATCTATCCCGCCGGTGACGCCTACCACCACCAGGTCGGCATCCTCCAGCAGCTCGATCGCCAGCGCTTCCGCTTGGAGATGCCGCAGCCGACGCATTCCGCGACGTCCGATCACGACGTCGTGGAACTGTTCCGCTGAAAATGAAACGCTACCGGCCGATGGCGACGGACACGGCGCTCGGCGACCGCCGCCCCACCGCGCTCGGCTGGCGCGTGCGCACGAACGCCTCGGCGTCGGCCGGCGAGAAGCGGTAGTGACCGGTGATCCGATCGGTGAACAGCGCGTCCTCGAGCTGCGGTCCCCAGCCGCGATTGTGCACGATCAGGGGCCGGCCCGAGGGCGCCAGCTGATCGGAGACGACGGCGATGTGGTGCTGCGACACGCGCCCCTGCGGACGTTGATAGGTGACGATATCGCCGGCCAAAAAATCCTCGGGGAACTCGGAAATCTCGAAACTGGTGCCGTGGCGCTCGAGGAAGCGCCTGACGACCTCGACGCGGCGATGGTCGATGCTCGGATCGCCGCGGCCGAGGCGGGAGGTGTGGATCAGTTCCTGGAAATCGATGCCGAAGGCGCGATAGGCGCGCACGACGACGTCGGTGCACACGCCGTAGAGCGGTTGAGTGTCGCCGCGCGGATAAGCGAGCGCGACGTAGCGCGGGTTGTAGATGACGAAGTCGTCGAGCTGGGCGCGGGCGGCGGCGGCCAGTGCGCGTCCGAAGGCGACGGGATGGCGGGGTGCGGCGTCCGGTTCGCGGCGCATGGCAGCCGACAGCGCGCTCGACTGCGCCGGCAGGCAGATGGGCGTTGGCGTGGCCGCCATGTCGGCGCGACCGGCGACCGGCGCGGCCGGTGCGATCGGCGCGGCCGGTGCGAGTGCCGTTCGACCTGCGGCATCCGGCACGACGGGCATCGCTTCACGTGCGAGATCACCGTGCCACGGTGCCGGCGGCGGTTCGGCGAGCGCGAGCGAAGTGCGGCCCGCCGCGTCCGGGATCACCGGCATGGTTTCGAGCGCGAGGTCGCCGTGCCACGGCGCCGGTGGCGGTTCGGCGAGCGCAACCGCCGTGCGGCCCGCCGCGTCCGGGATCACCGGCATGGCTTCGCGTGTAAGATCGCCGTGCCATGCGATGACGGCTTCTGGCGTGAGCCGAACCGATGCCACGGGTGGCGAGACTGGATGGCTCGAGACCTCGCGAGGCGCCTGCCCCAGCAGATGCAGCAGCGCCATCAGGAACAGCGGCACGATCAGGATGGCGAGCGCCGGCACGTCGACGATGCTCAGCGCCGCCAATCCCCGCGCGCGCCAGCCCCCGCTCCGGTCGTTCACGAGTTGCCGAAGCATCTGCTGATTGCTTTCGGACGTGCGTGCGTACACCCCGGCCGGCGACGGCGCGACGGATGCCTGCTGCGCCAGGCCCGGACGATCGTTATGCTGCGGGGGCTGAGCCCCGCGGCGCCCGTTGTGCTTCCTCACGTCTCACGCCCCCCGGCCGTCCCGAAGGAGCGGCGCCGGTTTCCCTCGCGTTATGCCCAATTGAGAATTATCCACACCGGCGGGCGCAACACAAGACGATGGCCCCCTGCCGACACGGCCGCACGCTCCGTAAATCCTCAACAGGAGCACAGTTTTACCCGCCGTAACCGCGCCCGGGCATTCCGCTTGACGCCCTCGTGGAACACGGCAAACGTCCGCTCCCGCTGCTTCGCACCGAGCAAATGCCCAGCGCCAATGGATGGAATGCCCCGCCTCATGTCCGGCCCCTTCGTCAACCTCATGCGCCTCGCGCGCGCCGGGCTGGTCCTGGCGCAGCACGGCGTCCGGTTCGTGCCGAAGGGGATTCCGGTGCCGTGGCCGCTACGCCTCGCGCGGACGCTAACCTGGCCGGTGCGGGTCATCGCGGCGCCGTTCCGGCGCAGCGAGAGCGCCGACGCCCGCGTCAGCGGCGCGCTGACCCGACTCGGACCAAGCTACGTCAAACTCGGCCAGTTCCTCGCGACCCGCGCCGACGTCATCGGCCCCGAGCTGGCGCGTGACCTCGCCCGCCTGCAGGACCGCATGGCGCCGTTCTCGATGGCGGAGGCGCGCACCGCTATCGAAGCGGCGCTCGGCGGCCGGCTGGAAGATCATTTCGTCGAGTTCAGCCTGCCCGTCGCCGCCGCCTCGATCGCGCAGGTGCACAAGGCTGTCGTGGTCGAAAACGGCGTGCGCCGCACGGTCGCGGTCAAGGTGCTGCGCCCCGGCGTCGAACGGCGTTTCAAGCGCGACCTCGACAGCTACTTTTTCGCAGCCCGCATGATCGAGCGCTTCCACGCGCCGACGCGGCGCCTGAAACCCGTCGCGGTCGTCGAGACGCTCGCGCGCACGACCGAGATCGAGATGGACCTGCGGCTCGAGGCGGCCGCGATTTCGGAAATGGCCGAGAACATCAAGGGTGATGCCGGTTTCCGCGTGCCGGCGGTCGACTGGAAGCGCACCGCCAAGCGCGTGCTGACGATGGAATGGATCGAGGGCGTGCCGATCGCCGATCGCGACCGGATCCAGGCGGCGGGACACGACCCGCGCGCGCTGGGATTGACGGTGCTCCAATCGTTCCTGCGCCACGCCATGCGCGACGGTTTCTTCCACGCCGACATGCACCAGGGCAACCTGATGATCGACGCCGAGGGCCGCGTCGTCGCGGTCGACTTCGGCATCATGGGCCGGCTCGGTCCGAAGGAGCGCCGCTTCCTCGCGGAGATCCTGCACGGCATCATCACGCGCGACTATCGCCGCGCAGCGGAAGTCCATTTCTGGGCCGGTTACGTGCCTCCGCACCATCCCGTCGAAGTCTTCGCCCAGGCGCTGCGCGCGGTCGGCGAGCCGATCCAGGGCCGCCCCGCCGGCGAGATTTCCATGGCCGATCTGCTCGGCCAGCTCTTCGCCTACACCGAGGTCTTCGACATGGAGACCCGGCCCGAGCTGATCAACCTCCAGAAGACGATGGTCGTGGTCGAGGGCGTCGCGCGCGGCCTCGATCCGGCGCTCGACATCTGGACCGCCGCCGAGCCGATCGCGCGCGAATGGGTTGAGCGCAACCTCGGCGCCGCCGGCGCATTGAAGGACGCGCGCGAAGGGGCGGGCGAGATCGGCCGCATCCTCGGCGATGTGCCGGCGCTCCTCGGGCAGGCGGAGCGCACATTGACGGCGCTGGCCGAGATCGCGCGCGCGGGCGTACGCCTCGATGACAGTACCGTCGAACGGATGGCGGCAGCGGACGCGCGCCATCGCCGGTCGAGCCGCCTCGCGCTGTGGATCGGGGTGCTGGCGCTGGCCGCAATCGCACTCGGCTTCTGGCGCGGCTAACCATTGCGCCACACGACCTTGTGCCGGCTGCGGGTCGGTGTCATCGTCGCCGTTCACCCAGCAAGGACAGGCCCGGTCTCGACCACAAACAATACGACAGCGGCGGAAAACGTCTCTGCAGTGACCGGGCGACAAGAAACATATGGCGGAAACGACCCAACAGCACGTGGCTGACGCGCACATGAGCGCGACGCGGCGCGTCCTGATCCTCATGTCGGCGATGTTGTCGGTTGCGCTCTATTTCAGCTCGATCCTGGTTGCTTCGACCGTGCTGCCGCAGATGCAGGGAAGCTTCTCCGCGACGCCCGACGAAATCTCCTGGACGATGACGTTCAACATCCTGGCAACCGCCATCGCCATGCCGATGACCGGGTGGCTGTCGGCCCGGTTCGGGCGCAGCACCGTCATGGTCTGGTCGACCGGGATCTTCACCGTGGCGACGGTGCTGTGCGGCTTCGCGACGACGCTCGAGACGCATGATCCTGTGGCGCATCGTGCAGGGCGCGGCCGGCGCACCGTGCGTGCCGCTTGTCCAGACGATCCTGCTCGATACCTTTCCGCCGCGCCAGCACCGCATGGTGCTCGGCATCTACGGCATGGGCGTCGTGCTGGGTCCGATCATCGGCCCGACCATGGGCGGCTATCTCGCCGAGATCCTCAACTGGCGCTGGGCTTTCTTCCTGCTCATTCCGGTCGGCCTCGCAGCCACCATCGGTCTCGCGGCGACGTTGCCTGCCGGATCACAAGCGCGGCCCGGTCCATCTGAGCTGGATCGGTTTCATCCTGCTCTCGCTCGCGCTCGGCGGTCTGCAGCTCACGCTGTCGCGCGGCCAGCGGCTCGACTGGTTCGAAGTCGAACGAGATCCGCATCACGCTGTTCGTCTCGGTCGTTGCCTTCTATCTGTTCCTCGCCCATAGCCTGACCAGCGCGACGGCCGTTCCTCGATCTGCGCCTGCTGCTCAATCGCAACTACAGCCTCGGTCTCGCGCTCATCACGATCTTCGGCATGTTGAACTTCACGCCGATGGTGCTGCTGCCGCCGCTGATGCGCGTCTATATGGGCTATCCGGACATGCTCGTCGGCCAGGTCGTCGGCGCGCGCGGGCTCGGCGGCATCTTCGGGTTCTTCGCGGTGATCTTCCTGTCGCGGCTCGATCCGCGCGTCAGTGTCGGCATCGGCTTCGTGCTGCAGCTTGTCGCCGGCTATCGGGCTGATGCGGATCGACCTCAACGTGACGCCGTTCGAGCTCGGCTTCAACAATGCCGTGCAAGGGCTGTCGTCGGGCATCATCGTCGTCGCGCTGACACTGGTCACGTTCGTCGGCATGCCGCGCGAGAAGATGCCCGAGGCGACCGCCGTCTATCATCTCGTGCGCAATATCGGCGCCAGCCTGTTCATCTCGATCTGCGTCGCCGAGGTGGTGCGCTCGACCGGCATGAACTACTCGATGCTGTCGGAGCTGGTCTCACCCTACAACCGGACCCTGGCGATGCCGTGGGTGATCGGGCCGCTCGATACCTCGAGCCCGGCGTGCTCTCGCGCGCCTCTCGCGCGAGATCTCCCGCCAGGCCGCCATGATCGCGCATCTCAATGCATTCGGCATCTACAGCGCCGTCGCCGCGGTATCCATCCCGCTCGTGCTGCTGTTGCGGAATTTCCGTAAGCCGGGTTAAGTTCTGCCGCCTTTATTGCCGCGGTCGCCAACGCCTTCGGCTACTGGCGCCGCGGGTCGTGTCCCTACAGGTCGAATTCTCACCTCGCGTCCTTCGGCCGCTACCTGCATTCGACGTCCGCCAATGTTATCATGCGGGGCGATCGAAGATCGCGAGGTGCAAATTCCAACCGGGAATGTAGTTCCGCGGCGCCGGTAGGCGTCGACGAAGGGCGCTCTGGCGCAAGCCGTTGGCGACCGCGGCAAAAAAACAAAGCGGCTGCCGACCCAGAAAAAATCCTCAACCCGCGATCTTGCCGCCACCGGTCTTGCGGATGGCGAGGACCGAGGGGCGCGGCGGCATGTCCGGCTTGAAGTCGGGCCAACGCGTTGCCGGATCCTCGAATGTCGACGGTCGCCCGAAGGGTTTCCACTGGCGCACGCCATCGGTGCCGGGGTGCTGGACGGCGAGAAACAGCGTCTCGCCATCGGCGGTGAAGGTCGGTCCGCAAACTTCTGCCCCAACCGGCGCGCGGAAAAACAGCCGCGACCGTCCGCGCCGATCGCCGTCGGTATCGACGGCATAGAGGCCATCGGCCTTCCCCGTCTTCGTCCAGCCCGATCCCTGGTCGGTCGTCACCCAGAAGCGCCCGTCGGCGTCGAAGGCGCAATTGTCCGGCGAGCTGAACCAGCCCTCAGCGGTCGTCGCGGGATTCCACAGCGCGCCGACCTCGGCGACCGCGGGATCGCCGCATTTGACCAGCAGGTCCCAGCGAAAGCGGCTCGCGGCGTGATCCTTGTCCGGCGCCGTCATCTCGACAATGTGGCCGAAAGGGTTGTCGGCGCGCGGATTGGCGGCATTGCGCTGCTCGGGCTTGCGCGAGGTGTTGTTGGTCAGCATCGCGTAGACCGTACCCGCGCGCGGGCTCGGCTCGACATCCTCAGGCCGGTCCATCGGCGTCGCCTTGAGGAGATCGCCGGCGATGCGCGCGTCGATCACGACGTCGGCTTGCGAGTCGAATCCGTTCTGCGGTGTCAGCGGCCCTTCGCCGAAGACGAGCGGCAGCCAATCGAGCGTGCCATCGTCGTTGAAGCGGCCGACAGACAGCGTGCCCTCGGAGAGAAGCCGCATGTTGTGGGCGCGATCCTCCGGCCGGTAGCGGTCGCGGCTGACGAAGCGATAGATGTACTCGAAGCGCGCATCGTCGCCCGAATAGAGGACGACGCGGCCGTCGGCGTTGATGATGCATTCAGCACCTTCGTGGCTGAAGCGGCCAAGTGCGGTGTGCTTGACGGGCGTCGATGTCGGATCGGTCGGGTCGATCTCGACAATCCAGCCGAAGCGGTTGGACTCGTTCTTTTCGATATCGACGTTGAAGCGGGAATCGAAGCTGCCCCAGTTGTACCAGTTGCTCGGGACGCGATTGCGGGCGTAGCTCCTGGCCTCGCTGCCGCCATGGCCACGCAGGTTCGACTTGCCATCCGGCAACGTCGCGTCGGTCCAGAAGTAGCCGTGAAAATTTTCCTCGGTGGTGAGGTAGGTGCCCCACGGCGTGTGCCCGCCGGCGCAGTTGTTGAAGGTGCCGAGCGCGCGCAACCCGGTCGGATCGGCTTGCGTTTTGAGGCGGGCATGACCGGCAGCGGGGCCGTCGAGCGTCATTGGCGTCGAGGCCGTGAGACGGCGGTTGAATTTGCCGTCGAGCACCGGGTACCAGCGCGCGCCGTCGCGTGCGATCTCGACGACCGAGACGCCGTGTGCCGCCATCTCGACCTCGGTGTGTGCTTTCGTGATCTTGGAGAGATCGGTCCTCTCGAGGCGGTTGATGCCGGGAAACATGACCTCCGGGTTCGCATACTCGTGGTTGACGCAGAGGAGGCCGCGATCGGTCGCACCACCGAGCGGGAAGAAGGCGATGTAGTCGTTGTTGTAGCCGAAGCGGCGCGCCTGCTCTTCGCCTGTCAGCGTGCGCGGATCGAACGGCGCCATGCCGGGAAACAGCGGATCGCCCCAGCGCAGCAGCACGTCCGCCGTATAGCCGTCGGCGACGTGGTGGCGTCCATCGACACCGGCGGCCAGTTCCATGAACGCGGCTTCGGCCGCGGATGGGGTGAGCGATTGCGCCGCGGCGCGGCCAGCATTGAGCGCTGCGGCGCCGAACAGCGCCGTCGCCGCCGTCACGCCAAGGCTGCCCTTCAGCATGTCACGGCGAGAGTAGCGCCGCGCAATTATGGCGCCGATGCTGTGCTCGACGTCGGGATTGACGGGGATGTCGTCGGCCGCCTCGCAGGCCTCGGCCTTATTGGAGAAGCCGTCCTCGTCGCCCTCGTGCCCATGGTCCTGCATGACGCCGCCCCTATGGTGTGGTTTCGCGCGAACCATGTGCTCGCGGGCTCACGGCATCATGGCCGCTTTTTGATTTGGGATTTGTGACAGGGTGCCCGCTGTCGCCGGGACATTCTCCCCTCCTCCAGGGCGGAGGTGAGGCCGCAGCCTCTACTCGAGCGGCACCGCCACAAAGCGCATCTCGCCCTTGGCGCTCTCGATCCTGAGCAGCACCGCCTTGCGGCCGGACTTGCGCACTTTCTCGATCCCCGCGGCGACGTCGGCGACGGACGCGACCGCGTCCTGGCCGGCCTCGACGATCACGTCGCCGACCTTGACGCCGCGCTTGGCCGCCGGACTTTGCGGATCCACCTCGGTGACGATCACGCCCTTGGCCTTGTCGTCGAGCCCGTGCTTCTTGCGCAGCTCATCGTCGATCGGCGCCAGGCCAAGGCCGATGAGATTGCCGGTCGAGGGTACATTGTCGCCGGCCGGATTTTGCGGCTTGTCCTTGTCCTTGTCTTTATCCTTGTCCTCGTCTTCGAACAGACGGGCGACGGTGACCTTGAGCGTGCGGCGCGCGCCCTTGCGGACGACCTCGACATCGACCGTCTTGCCGATCGGCGTCTGCGATACGAGGCGCGGCAGTCCGCGCGTCGACGTGACATCGCGGCCATCGAACTTCACGACCACGTCGCCGGCCTCGATGCCGGCCTTCTTGGCCGGGCCGTCGTCGGTCACCGACGAGATGAGCGCGCCGGTATTCTCCTTGACGCCGAGCGTCTCGGCGATGTCCTCGGTGACGCTCTTGATCCTGACGCCGAGCCAGCCGCGCCGCGTCTCGCCGTACTGGCGGAGCTGATCGACGACGGAAACGGCGGTGTCCGATGGCACGGCAAAACCGATGCCGATCGAGCCGCCGGTCGGCGAGATGATGGCGGTATTCACGCCGATCACGTCGCCATCCATGTTGAACAGCGGCCCGCCCGAGTTGCCCTTGTTGATCGAAGCATCGGTCTGCAGGTACTCGTCGTAGGGGCCCGAGCTGATGTCGCGCTGCTTGGCCGAAATGATCCCGACCGTCACCGAGCCGCCGAGCCCGAACGGATTGCCGATCGCCATCACCCAGTCGCCGACCTTGAGCGTGGTCGAGCTGCCGAACGCGACCTGCGCGAGCGGCTTCTTCGGCGTCACCTTGAGCAACGCCAGATCGGTCTTGGTATCCTTGCCGACGACACGTTCGACCTTGAGCTTGCTGCCGTCGTGGAAGTTGATGATGATCTCATCGGCGCCGTCGATGACGTGGTTGTTGGTGACGATCAGGCCTTCCTTGCCGTCGACGACGAAACCGGAGCCGAGCGACGAGACCTTGCGCTGGTCGTCCGGCTTCCCCTTGCGCTCGAAGAAATCCTCGAAGTACTGCTCGAACGGCGAGCCCTTGGGCACCGATGGCAGCGGCACGCCGCTTGCTTGCCCTTGACAGTCTGGCTGGTCGAAATGTTGACCACGGCATCGATCAGCTTTTCGGCGAGCGGGGCCACCGATTGCGGGCCGCCGCGGGCGCTCGCGTCAAAGGCGAAGAGGGCACCGGAGAGCGCCACCGCGCCGAAGGCCGCGACCGACAGCCACTGCAGGGCCCCGTGCTGAGTGGGGTGTCGCATGGGTTTCAGCGCGGGCGCACGGGCGGACTGCCTCGTCAACGTGGCCAACATGGTCGTCCTCGCTCCGCCGTTGATTTGACTGCCGAGATTCAAGTCCGGCGGACCGCAGGAGACGGCCCACCCCGGCTCGACAATAGACGTATCCATCCAGCCGAACCCCCGCACTGTCAACGTCCGGTCGGTTTTGGCTGGATCACAAGCGCGTTGATCTTGGCCGGACCCGCTCGAACGCACTATCAGGACATGCACTTGCGTCAACTCCAGGGCAAATCCGGCCTCGCGAGCCGCATCCTGCCCAATATTGCCGCCGGCCCCACGCTACCATGCCGCTTCATCCGGCAAAACTAATCGTCTCGCTGGCTGGCGTTTCGGTCCACCGCGTGTAGGATTGCAAATTCCTGGTGCCGATATGCTGAAAAAGGGGAGTTCCATATGAAGTCGACCGCGAAGCTCGCGTTCCTGCTGGCGATGGCGATTGCCATGGCCGCCGGCTCCGCTAACGCCCAGACCAAGGAAGTGACGATCGCCCACCAGGACATGATCGTCCCGTTCCGCGTGCTGCAGGCGGCCGGCGCCGTCGAGAAGGCCACTGGCTACAAGATTTCCTGGAAGATGTTCGGCGGTGGCGGCGACGTCATCAAGGCGATGGCATCGGGCCAGGTGCCGATCGGCGAAGTCGGCTCGAGCCCGATCACGGCCGCAGCCGCGCAGGGGATCGACATCCAGGTCATCTGGGTGCTCGACGACATCAACAACGCCGAGCAACTCGTCGCGTCGACAAAATCGGGCATCACGTCGCTCGCCGGTCTCAAGGGCAAGAAGGTCGCGACGCCGTTCGTCTCGACAGCGCACTACCAGCTCCTGTTCGCGCTCAACAAGGCCGGCGTGAACCCCAAGGAGATCCAGATCCTCAACCTCAGGCCGCCGGAGATCGCCGCCGCCTGGGAGCGCGGCGACCTCGACGCGACGTTCATATGGGAGCCGGTGCTGTCCAAAGTAAGAGCGGACGGCAAGGTCATCATGTCCTCGGCCGATATCGCCAAGCAGGGCGCGCCGACCTTCGACGGCATCATGGTCAACCGCGCCTGGGCGGCGGAGAACAAGGACTTCCTCACGCGCCTACTCAAGGCGCTCGCCGACGCCGACAAGGACTACAAGGCCAACCCGGCGAAGTACGGCAAGGGCTCCGACACGCCACCGCGATCGCCAAGATCGTCGGCGCCAAGCCCGACGACATCCCCGGCGTGCTCGCCGACTACGCCTATCCGACCGCGGCGGAGCAGGCCTCCGACGCGTGGCTTGGCGGCGGCGCCAAGGGTGGCGTCGCCCAGGCGCTGGCGAATACCGCCAAGTTTCCTCATGGAGCAGGGCGGATCACCGAGATGCCGGCCGACTTCGGCAAGTTCGTCAATCCCGAGTTCGCCGCCGCGGCGAAGTAGGTCGCCTGCCTGAGGCGCTGAACCGAGAGGCATCATGGCGACGCTGACACGGCCCGCCGCCGCACCACGGGCCGCGAAGGCCACACTCAACGTTCGCGACCTCTCGGTCCGCTATGCCACCCGCGACGGCGTCGTCGAAGCGCTGTCGCGGGTCAATCTCGACATGAGCCCGGCGATTTCGTCGTCGCGATCGGCGCCTCCGGTTGCGGCAAGACGACGCTGCTCTCGTGCATGGCCGGCTTCCTGAAGCCGTCGGACGGCGAGTCCTGCTCGACGGCGCCCGGTCAAGGGCCCGGCGCCGATCGCGGCGTCGTGTTCCAGCGCCACGCGCTGATGCCCTGGCTCAACGTCATCGACAACGTCGCGTTCGGCCTCAAGATGCGGGGCTTTACAAGGACGAGCGCCACGCCGACGCGCGCGAGAAACTCGACCTCGTCGGCCTGCAGGATTTCGAAGCCAAGATGATCTACGAGCTCTCCGGCGGCATGCAGCAGCGCGTCGGCATCGCCCGCGCGCTCGCCGCCGACCCGGAGGTACTGCTGATGGACGAGCCGCTCGGCGCGCTCGACGCGCTGACCCGCGAGAAGGTCCAGGAGCTGATCCTCGACGTCTGGCATCGCACCGGCAAGATGGTGTTCTTCATCACCCACTCGGTCGAAGAGGCGGTTTTCCTCGCCACGCGGCTCATCGTCATGACGCCGCGCCCCGGCAAGATCGAGAAGACCTACGAGCTCGATTTCGGCCGCCGCTACATCGAGGCGGGACGCGCGCGAGGTCAAATCCGACCCGGATTTCATCGCCTGCGTGAGCCGTGCTCGCCGACATCCGCGACCGCGAAGCCACCGGCATCGACTGAATGGGCGCTGAGCGACGCACCGGAGCCGCGAACCGACCACGGCCGAAGCCGAAAACCAGCCGCTATCGCGTCCTCGGCGAAGGCTCGAGCTCGCCATCAAGCATCGTCAGCATCGGCCGCGCTGCTCTTGCTATGGTGGACGGCGACCGCACATGGGCTGGATCAAGCCGCTGTTCCTGCCGAAACCCGAATCGATCTGGATCGCGTTCGAGCAGGCGGCGAGCGGCGAGATCGACGATGACACCCTCTGGACCATTTCGCCTGGAGCATGTATCGCGTGTTCGCGGCGTTCTTCTGGCGGTCGATCATCGGCATCCCCGTCGGCATCGCTATGGGCGTATCCCGCATCGCGCGCGGCATCTTCGATCCGCCCATCGAGTTCTATCGTCCGCTGCCGCCACTCGCCTATCTGCCGCTGATGATCATCTGGTTCGGCATCGGCGAGCTGCGAAGATCATGCTGCTGTTCCTCGCGATCTTCGCGCCGGTTGCGCTCGCGGCCCGCGCCGGCGTGCGATCGATCAGCCAGGAACAGATCCAGGCGGCGCGCTCGATGGGCGCATCGCGCGCGCAGGTCATCCGCCACGTCATCATGCCCGGCGCGCTGCCGGAAATTCTCGTCGGCCTGCGCATCGGCATGGGTGTCGGCTGGACGACACTCGTTGCCGCCGAAATGGTCGCCGCCGATGCCGGCCTCGGCAAGATGGTCTTCAACGCGTCGAATTTTCTGCGCACCGACGTCGTCATCCTCGGCATCCTCGTGATCGGTTTCGTCGCCTACGCTCTTCGAGCTGCTGATGCGCTGGATCGAACGCTGGGCCGTGCCGTGGAAAGGCAAGGTTTAACAGCCCGGCCT
>CAVZHG010000020.1:0-47257 GCA_963775035.1 uncultured Alphaproteobacteria bacterium
CCGCCATGCGGCGAGTGCCTCGCGGGCGTGCACCAGGCTGCGGAACATCGTCTCGTTGAGGCACTCGTCGCGCAGCCTGCCGTTGAAGCTCTCGACGAAGCCATTCTGTATCGGTTTGCCCGGTGCGATGTAGTGCCAGTCGATGCCGCGCTCCTGTTGCCAGCCAGGATCGCCTTCGAGGTGAGTTCGGTGCCGTTGTCGCTGACGATCATCGCCGGCATGCCGCGCATGGTCGTCGATCCGATCGAGCTCGCGGGCGACCCGATGCCCGACAGCGAGGTGTCCGCCACCAGAGCCAGGCACTCCCGCGTGAAGTCATCGACGAGCGCCAGGATGCGGAAGCGGCGGCCGTCCGTCAAGCGTGTCCGACGACGAAGTCCAGCGACCAACGCTGATTCCGATCCTGCGGCATGGTCATCGGTGCTCGGGTTCCAAGAGCGCGTTTGCGCCCGCCGCGCTTGCGCACGATGAGCCGCTCCTCCCTGTAGAGCCGATAAAGCTTCTTGTGGTTGACCGGAAGCCCTCACGCCCCAGCACAGACCCAGGCGCCGGTAGCCGAAGCGGCGGCGTTGTGACGCCGAGTTCCTCAAGCGTGTGCGCAGCAGACCGTCGTCACTCGTCGAGGCATAGCGATAGGTCTTCGGTGCAGACCGACGAGCGCGCAGGCCCGCCGCTGCGAGTAGCTCTTCTCTTCGATCGCCCAGGTCACAGCACGTCTCTCGCAGCTGGGCGTCAGAAGTTTTTTGCCAGCATCTCTTTAAGGGTCGCGTTGAGCTATGTGCGGAAG
Organism: uncultured Alphaproteobacteria bacterium; assembly: GCA_963775035.1. Lineage (GTDB taxonomy): Bacteria > Pseudomonadota > Alphaproteobacteria > Rhizobiales > Hyphomicrobiaceae. The sequence goes on from CAVZHG010000020.1 coordinate 788, forward strand.
TTGGTGACGGCGGGAATCGGGAAGGCGGCATATCGTGGGGGTGCTTGACGCCTCCACTTCTCCAGCAAAGGAGTGATATGCCGTGCCCAACGATAACGTCGTCCGGCTGATTCAGCCAGGAGCCTTCGACGACCAACTCACGGAAGTCTTGCGCAACGGGGCGCGTGCCCTGCTCGCGCAGGCGGTCGAGGCCGAGGTCGCCGGCTTCCTCGCCAAGCATGCCGAGTGCAAGACCGAGGATGGCCGCGCCCGCATCGTCCGTCACGGCCACCTGCCCGAGCGCGAGGTGATGACCGGCATCGGTCCGGTCGCAGTCAAGCAGCCGCGCGTGCGTGATCGCGGGGCAGCCGCTGACGATCCCGGCCGCATCCGCTTCTCGCCGACGATCCTGCCGCCCTACATGCGCCGCTCGAAGTCGATCGAGACGCTGCTGCCGATCCTGTACCTCAAGGGCATCTCGACCGGCGACTTCTCCGAGGCGCTGGCGGCCCTGCTCGGCAAGGATGCGGCGGGGCTTTCGGCATCCGCCATCGGCCGCTTGAAGGACGGCTGGCAGGACGAGCACGCCGCGTGGCAGAAGCGCGATCTCTCGGCGCGGCGCTACGTCTACGTCTGGGCGGACGGCATCCATCTGCAGGCCCGGCTCGAAGACGAGAAGCAGTGCATTCTGGTGATCATCGGCGCGACGCCGGAGGGCCGGAAGGAACTCGTCGGGTTCACCGATGGCGCACGCGAGAGCGCGCACGACTGGCGCGAGCTGCTGCTCGATCTGAAGCGTCGCGGGCTCGACGTGGCGCCCGAGCTGATGATCGCCGACGGCGCGCTCGGGTTCTGGAAGGCCGCCGGCGAGGTCTGGCCGAAGACGCGCGAGCAACGCTGCTGGGTGCACAAGACCGCGAACGTCCTGAACAAGCTGCCGAAGAGCCAGCAGCCGAAGGCCAAGCGAGCATTGCAGGAGATCTGGATGGCCGAGACCCAGGCCGCCGCCGAGGCCGCGTTCGACGCCTTCGTCGAAAGCTACGCGCTGAAATACGAGAAGGCCGCCGACTGCCTGGCGAAGGATCGCGACGCGCTGCTCGCGTTCTACGACTTCCCCGCCGAGCACTGGAAGCATCTGCGAACGACGAACCCGATCGAGAGCACCTTCGCCACGGTCCGCCATCGCACGATCCGATCGAAGGGCTGCCTCTCGAACAAGACCGCGCTCGCCATGGTGTTCAAGCTCGTCGAGGGCGCGCAGAAAAGCTGGCGCCGTCTCGACGGCCACACCCAGTTGCCAAAACTGATCCTGGGTGTGAAGTTCACTGACGGGCTGGAGGTCGCCGCCAACGTCGATCCGTCAGCCCGAAACCGCCGCCGCCTGACCGACCAGGCCGTCACCAAGATTTGGCGATAGCTCGGTCGCGTTGTCGAGCACGTGCTCGGCAAGGAGCTTCTTCAGCTTGCGGTTCTCGTCTTCGAGCGTCCTCAGGCGTTTGGCGTCGGAGATCTCGAGGCCACCGTACTTCGACGTCCAGGCCTAGAACGTCGCCGACGAAATCCCATGCCGCCGGCACACCTCTGCGGTTGCCATGCCGGCTTCCTGCTCCCGCAGGATCGCTATGATCTGCTCTTCTGAAATCCTGCCCTTACGCATCCCATCCGTCTCCTCTTCGGATCGACGGACTCTAGCTCAGATCGGGTACCCACGCAGGGGCAAGGTCAAGCGAGCGAACAGTCTGCAAGGAGAACTGGCCACTGGCGTCCAATGCCTACTCAGAGACGCATTCCCAGACGACGGCCCCAACGAGGGCGACTATTACCGAGCAGTTGGCGCGCCCGAATTGGCCCTGGTTCTGCGAAGCGGGGCAAGAATTATCGCACATCTTGGGATGTACACGCGTGAAGTCGAGATCGGTGGCGAGCCGATGAAGATCGGCATGGTTGGCGGCATTGCGGTTGCGCCAGATTGCCGGCGGGCGGGGAATGCGCGATCTTATCCAACGCGCTCATGACATTTTGCGCGACGACGGAATTGCGTTCTCTATCTTGTTCGCATTCGAGCCCAAACTCTACCAGAGCAGCGGCTATCGACTGATGCCCAATCCAACGCGTTTCATCGATAATGATGGTACATGGAAGACGCTCATTTACCGTGGCAGCATGTTGCTGAGTTGGGTAGTCGCCCGTGGCCGAGCCTTCTCCTCGACCTGCGAGGTCGGACGGGTTTGAGGGTCAATCCGACCGTTGGATCGCGGCGACAATGATCCGTGAGCGTCTTGTTCCGGTCTGGGTCAATCGCGTCGATTGGCCGACCGACAATGCGCGTCTACCCCCCCGGCAGCGGACGTTTGCTAGCGAGGCGGCGAGTTCAGCTGGGTCCGTGAAACCGGTAGCAGCTCACTCGGCGAGGAAGCGGACCTTGTGCTTCTTGCGTCGTGCACGGATCCGGGACGCTTTCGTCCACGGCATCTCGCCCCTCGTTAACGATCTGTTATCCCCCGGTTCCTAATCTAGCCTACGAATCGACAGGAATTGGCCGACCGCTGTGCCGTGAATAGCGTCGGCTTCGTCCCGTCAATACTGGCGTCGCCAGCCCTTCGCGGAACCTCAATCTGAGCGCCCATGGCAATGATCCTCACCATCTATGTCGCCATCTCCGTGACATTCAGTGTCGGCTTTGTCGCCGGCGCTTGGTGGGCATCTCGCGCACGTGCCGATGACGACTCCAGCTTTGGCGTGGAGACAATCGACCGGAGCGACGACCAATCGGTGGTCCTGGTCCTAGGGCGGCGTTCTTCTGCCAACTTCGGCAAGAGCGCTTATCGGTAGGACACGCCATATCGAGCGCAGGGCGGGCGGCATCGGAATCCCGCGATCTTCGAAGGCGCTGACAGTTCGGTCGACGCCGTCGACGCATTGGCGCTCGACGGGCTGGTTTGGGTGTTCCTCGGCGGATCAGGGACAGGTCGCACGGGTCGCAAGGCGCGCCGAGGCAGTGCGCTTCAAGCCCTACATCAAGGCGCTTTTCCAGAACGCCACCATGTCGGCGCGGAAGTTGGCGGCATCCCCGTCCTGGCTGCCAATCTGCGCGCCCTTCTTGCCGTAGCCGGCCTTGATGCCATAGACGGCCATGTCGCGGTCGGTGAGCTTGGGATCGGCCACGCCGGTCAGCGGGTGCACGAAGGCGCCGTCCGCGTCGATGTAGGACGTCGGCGCCGCCGGCGAGACCGACGCCTCCGCAATATTCACGATCGGCGTGCCGCGATCGAACGAGTGATGCGCGCCGCCAAACAGCCGCATCGTTGCCTTGCCGCCCGTCAGCCGGATGGCTTGTAGATGACCCTGCACCTGCATGGGCGAGCACCACTCGTCGCGGTCGCCCATCAGCACGTGCACGCGCGTGGCGCCGACCCTTGGGTCGAGAAATTGGTGCCCGCTCCAGGGATAGGCCGGCAGGACGGCTGCGAGACCTTTGCCCTGGCCCGACAACGTGATCGGCGAACGCGCGCGTCGCGGCCATCAGCACCGCCCCGCCGCCTCGGCTGTGGCCCTGCGCGCCAATCCGATCGCCATCGATCTCGCGGCAGCGCGCTCAGCACGCGCCATGCCGCCAGAACATCGTAGGCGCTGGCGGCCCAGGAGTATTGGGTCTGGTTGGAGACCGTGGAGGTCACGCCGCGGGCGCCGAAGGGATCGAGCACGAACGTCGCGAAGCCTTCGTTGCATTCAGCGTCTCGGCGTGCCCCACGTGCGACGGCGCGACGCCGAGACTGCCGGGCACGATCATAACGAGTGGCAGCTTGCTGTCCGATCCGGCGGCGGGCGGAATGAACAACTTGCCGTCGATGCTGAGCCTGGGCATCGCGTCCGGTGCGGTGATGACCTGATGATAGCCGGATGGCGCGGCGGTCGGGATCTCGATCGTGCGGCCCTTGGCACCGTTCGCGAAGACGATCTCGCGGTCCTTGTGGCGGGCATCGGGAGAATCGGCAGGCATGGTATCGCCTCTTACTGATAGGATGGTGTCGCGGCTGACCCTGCTGCCCTATCGTCACGCGACGTGTGGCGGGCTTATTGCAGCTCCGTCACCCCCATGGCCTTCCCGAAGCGATGACTGGCCTCGAGAAAGTCGCCGTACTTTCGGTGGACCGCCGTGTGCTGGATGCCGGCCAGTAGCAATCGGTTGCGATCGAAGCTTCGGTTCCGGCCGTAGTCCTCGACCAGCAGTTGTCCGAGCTCCTGATTATGCGGATCATTGCCGATCCGGCTGGCGCACAGCGCAATCTGGCGGCCGAGCTGCATCGGATCACCGTTGCCATCGAGATAGGCGCGCGCCCAGGCAATGGCTTGCGGACCGTCGAGTGCGATGGTGGCCGCAACGATGTGCTCCAGCATTTGCGACGTCGTCTTCGACGTGGCTCCGGCCGGCAACTTGGCACGCATCTCGCGGTTGTCGTTGGTTTGCCTGGCGTGCAGAGCGTTACGGTTGAGATAGGAGGTGGCCACGTAGAGCAGCTTCAGCCGCTGTGGATGCTCGAACGTGTCGTAGAACCATCCAAGCGTGTTCAGGTATTCGTAGCAATGCTGAGGAATGGAGAAATCGAGCGCGTCCTGGGTCTCGAGCAGCACCTGCGCACTGCCGACCTGCAGCACATCGAGAATTTGACGCGGCCCCTTGCCGGCGAGCAGCAGCGCGCTCAGGGCTTCCTGGATGGCAGGCTCGTGACCGTTCAGGACGACGTCGAGGAAGTGCTCGGCCTCCTCCTTCGTAAGGGGGGTCGTCTGGCGCAGGATCGTTGCTTCGCGCGCGGTTGCGCCACCATAGGGGATCGCAGAGATCTTCTGCTTCTCGATATAGTGCGTGATGCAGTTGCAGGCCATCTCGTAGGTCGAGTACCAGCGTGGGCCAACGCCGATGTCGAGCGCACCGGCGTAGAGCACGTGGTGGGCATTGTCCCACCCTATGAAGTTGCCGAGCTCGACCGTTGCCCTGGCGCGGAATGCCTTGTGCCCCGTCGTGTAGGAGCGATTGAGGAAGACGCGATCCTGCAGATCGATGAGCCCGGCAAAGCACAACTGCGCCAAGGCTTGCTTGCGGTGCGCCGGCTCTTCCATGATGCCGAGAAACACACGATAGGCCTCGAGCACGTGTCCGCGGTGCACGAGATCGAGCCAGCGGTCGAGGTTCGCTTCGATCGGACCTTCCAGGTGCTCCGCCTGTTGATCCGGCCAGTGCACGACCGGCTTCACCGGCGCCTCGCCCGTCGCCGTCATGCCGCGGGAATAGTGGCCGGGCGCCTTGTTGATCTTTTGGTTCCAGATATCGAGGCCCGTCGGGATGTACCAGACGGTTTGCGCCATCGGCAGGCCCGCCATGGCGGGCGGCATCAATTTGGCGAGGTGCGTCGTCGCGCGTGCCGAGAGCAGGCAGTGATCGTTATTGACGAAATTGACGAACCCCTGGTCGATCCGCTCATGATAGGGAACGTGGGTCAGAGGCGCATGGATGCGCACCGCTTCGGCAACCAACTCCGGCAGTGGACGCCCGCTCTTTGCGAGTTGATAGTAGGTGTCGCTGGCCCCGACCTGATCGCGTCCGAGAATGCGATCCTCGAGCTTGTCGTAGAGAGCGCGAGTTTTGGTGTCGCTCACGGTCCGCAATGTGTCGTGCGGCATGGGAACCCCCAAATCTGATCTCGATTCCAGGGACCGCCCGCCAGAACAGGCAATCCGGAACTCCAGTCTGGCATACCGGTGGCCGCGACACTAGGCCGTCGCGGTCTCTCCCACGGTCGCTCTTACCGCAACCAGACCCGCCCGCGACGGGCAGGCTTCAAGCCGGTTCGATCGGCATCCGCGCGATGGCGAGCCATGCGATCGGTGCGGCGGCCTTCTCGGCGGCCTGCGCCGCCGGCAGATTCAAGTCCCAATCTGCCGCAATGAAGCGCTTGCCGTTGACCGCCCGGGCCTCGTCAGACAGAAGCCAGAGCAGCGGCGGTGTCATGATGGCGGGTTTCAGCATCTTGTCGCGGTTCGTGGCCTCGCCCACCAGCGGTGTATCGGTGACACCACCCGGCACCAGCACGTTGGACGTCACCCCGGTGCCGGCCAAGTCCGCTGCCAGCACCGCCATCGCCGATTCCGCCGCCGCCTTCGACGAGCCGTAGAGCAGATATCCTTCGCGGACCATGGTCCCAAGGCTGGTCGTGACCGTTATGATCCGACCCTGCTTCGCCGCCAGCATGTGCGGCAGCACGGCGCGCGCCATGTTGATCGGTGCCGCTGCGTTGACCGCGATGAAACGGCTCCATTGCTCGGCGGTGGTTTCCCAGAAACGGATCGGCTTGCGGTTGCCGTCGCGCACTGAGGCCTGACCGATGCCCGCGTTGTTCACCAGCGCATCAATTCGCCCGTACGTGATCAGAGCCGCGCCGGTGACGTGGGCAAAACTGTCGGGATGCGCGAGATCGGCGAGGACTGTCTGCACGCGACCCTTGAGGCCTGCAGCTTGTTTCGCGAGTTCCGCCAGGGTCGCGGCATTTCGGTCCACCGCGGTCACGTCGTTTCCCGCGGTAACAAGACCCATGGTCATTGCCAAACCGATGCCGCTCGCAGCGCCCGTGACGATCACGGCTTTTGAGTTCGAGGTCATGTTGATCTCCACCGGCATTTGCAAACGAAGCCTGCTGCCGAAGGTATCACGATAACATCAATGGGTGCGAGTGCCGGTTCCCATTGCGGTCGCAAGAGCTATCGCGACAAAGGCCGGGCAATCTGCATCGAGGTCGCGCACGATCGCGAGCGTCCATCAATTCGCGCCGCACACTTCTTGAATGTCGAGGCCGCCTCTCCTAGACTTGCGCATCGCGCGCGTTCGCACGCAGATGCTTCAGGTCCAGAGAGGCGCCCATGCCACTGCCGGAAAGCGATGTTTCGACCGCGAAATTCCTGCGCGACAAGTACGCCATCGTCGGCGTCGGCGAAACGACGTACGTGCGCGGCTCCGACAAAACGACGCGGGCGCTCGGCACGTGGGCGATCCGCAATGCGCTTGCCGATGCGGGCCTGAAGCCCGCCGATGTCGACGGCATGCTGTCCTACTCGGGCAATGACTTCGACGTTCTCGACCTTCATTGCGGGCGACCTCGGCATCCGGCTCAATTTCTACATGGACGTGCACGGCGGCGGCTCGTCGACGGAAGCGCTGATCGGCATCGCCATCGGTATCATGGAAGCCGGCATGTGCAAGACCGTCGTCATCTTCCGTGCGATGAACGGCTACAGCCAGGTGCGCATCGGCGGTACGGGAGCGCGATCGGCTGCCCCCGTCACCGGCGATCAGATCCATAGCCGCGCTTACGGCTGGCAGAGCGCCGGCCAGATGTTCGCGCCGACCTTCATGCGGCACATGCACGATTTCGGCACGACATCGGCCGCAGGTCGCACACGTCAAGATGTTCCATTCCCACCACGCCTCCAACAACCCGAAGGCGTTTTACAAGAAGCGCTACACGCGTCGACGAGGTGCTCGCGAGCCGCTTCATCTGCAAGCCGCTGCATCTGCTCGATTGCTGTGTCGAGACCGACAATGCGACGGCGATCATCGTCACGCGCCAGGAGCGGGCCAAGGACTTGCGGCAGCCTCCGGCTCTGATCCGCGCCATCGTCGGGCGCTGCTCGAAGCCGAGACTGGATATGCATTACCAGGCCGGACCGATCTCGCGGGTCGCCGGACATTTTGCCAAGGAGATCCTGTGGCCGAATGCCGGCCTCGGGCCGGAGGACGTCGACGTGACGGGCTCGTACGATGCGTTCACGTTCACCGCCATGCTGCAGCTCGAGGACTACGGCTTCTGCAAGAAGGGCGAGGGCGGGCAGTATGTTTCGGACGGCACGATCGCGCTCGGCGGCCGGCGGCCGAACAACACCTCGGGCGGCCATCTGTGCGAGGGCTACACGCACGGCATGAACATGGTCATCGAGAACGTTCGCCAGTTGCGCCACGATGTCGATGACAGTTGTCCGATCGGCCCCGACGGCCGGCGCCAGCACACCTACGATTACAGCGAAGGTGGCTGCCGGCAGGTCAAGGGCTGCGAGGTGACGGCCAATCTCGGCTGGGCCAATCCGGCCACCGGATCGGCGATGGTGATGCGGAAGGCGTGAGCACCTCTGCCGCGCCTCAATTCATGGTTGCTTCCGAAGCCGGAGACCGAAAATGCCCGTCCCAAGCCCAATATCTCGGAATGCCGCTTGCAGGTCGATGATCTCGACGCCGAGAACCTCGCCTATTTCAAGCACTGCGCCGAGCACGACCTTCCATCTGCAGTGCTGCGACGCGTGCCATCTCTACCGGTATCCGCCGACGACGGCTTGCCCGTGGTGCGCTGTCGCCGGCCGCTGCGTGGAAGCCCGTCGAGGCCAAGGGCGCGGTGCATTCCTATACCGAAGTGCACCACGCCATCCAGCCCGCGTTCAAGGCGGCGACGCCCTACCTGATCCTGCTCGTCGATCTCGACACGCAGAAGGGCCAGCCGACCGAGCATGAGGCGCTGCGCGTCGTCGGCAACCTGGCGACCCCGGATGGCCGACTGGCGCCGGCCGATCATGGTCGAATCGGTCGGCATCGGCACGCGCGTGCGCATGGTGTTCGCCGATGCCGGCGCCGGCATCGCGATCCCGCACTGGACGATCGACGAAGGCGCGACGCAGCCCGCGAAGCCGTGGCGCTATCCGGAGTGAGCGGAGCCGGTTGCGCAACCTGGATCAGATCACACCGGCTTGCGAGAGCATCGTGAGAGCGGCTCGCGTGAGGCCGAGTTCGCCGCAGAAGATCTCGGCGTTGTGCTCGCCGACGAGCGGCGCGCGCCGCGAAATCGCGCCAGGGCGAGCCGTTGTAGATCGCGGCCTCGCCCGGATAGACGAAGCTGCGGCCGAGCTCCGGGATGCTCGACCGTCTTCCAGAAGCCACGGTCGCTGAGATGGGCGTCGTCGAGCAGCGCCTCGGGCGCGCGCACGGCGCCCCACGTGAAGCCGCGCTCCTGGGCCGCGTGGTAGACCTCCTCGGCCGGCAGGCTGGCGATGAAGTCGGCGACCAGGTCGTCGATGATGTGCGACGGTGTTCGCCGCGATGACCGCCGGGTCCTGGTATTTGGGATCCTTGAGATCGCCGGCCATGCCGTTGGTGTCGAGCAGGTCGGCAAGCTCCTTGATGTATTTCGGGGTGAGCCGGCCGGCGACCAGCGCGCGTGACATAGCTGCCGTCCTTGGCGCGGAACTGGGTGCGCGGCGTCGGCGCCGGCGCGTGATGGCGCCCCGTCTGGCGTTGCAGCACCTCGCCGCGGTAGACGTAGTTGGCGATCGCCGCCTCGGTCGTCAGCGCGCAGGCCTCGTGGATCGAGGCGTCGATGTACTGGCCCTGCGCCCGAGACCGTGCGGTAGACGAGCGCCGCCATGATCGCCATGTAGGCGAAGTGGCCGCCCATGTGCCAGGCGTTGCCGCCGCCGGGCGCGATCGGCGGCGCGTCGGCGACGTCCGCCTCGTCGTAGCCGCAGGAGGCCATCTCGCCGCCCGCCGCCATGTGCAGCAGGTCCGAGCTGAGACGTAGTCGCGCCAGGGCCCGGTCTGGCCGAAGGGCGTCAGCGAGCACATGATCAGCCCCGGGTTGTCGCTGGCCGAAGCGCGTCGTAGCCGAGGCCGAGCGACGCCAGATAGCCCGGGCCGGAATGTTTCGAGAATGACGTCGGCCGTCGCCGCCAGGCGCCGGAACAGCGCGCGGCCATCCGCCGTCTCCAGATCGAGGCGTGATGCCGCGCTTCGACGTGTTGTAGTACCAGAACGACAGGCTGCGCTCGGGGTGCGGGATGTCGTCGAGGAACGGCCCGACGCGGCGCGCGGCCTCGCCGCCCGGCGGCTCGATCTTGACGACATCGGCGCCGAGATCGCCCAGCAGCTTGCCGCAGAACTGGCCCTTCTCGTCGGCGAGCTCCAGCACCCGCAGGCCGGCGAGCGGCCCGGCTGTGACTGTCCGGCCGCTCATTGCAGCATCTCCTCCATGATAGGCGAAGCGCGGGCCGCTTGGTCGGCCAGAACGTGCCGTCGGCGAAGCCTGCGCGCAGCTCCTCGCGGCTGATAGCCGAGCAGCCCCTCGACGATCTCGCGCGTGTGCTCGCCGATCAGCGGGCTCGGCGCGTGATTGAAGGCCGGCGTCGCGCGACAGCTTGAACGGCGCGTTCTGCACCTTGCGGCGTGCCGAGCGCCGGATGCTCCATCTCCTGATACATGCCGCGGTGGCGCAAGCTGCGGGTCGTGCTCCACCCGGTCCTCGGCGCTCTGCACGGGCAGCGCGCGCACGCCCGCCGCCTGGCAGCGCTCGCGTCAGCTCGTATTTGCCGAGCGTCGTGCGTCCAGGCCTCGATGTGCGCGTCGAGCGCCTCCTGGTGCTCGAGGCGGCCGGCGAGCGTCGCGAACTGTCCGACGCCGCGCCCACGCCGGCGAGCCCATCACCTGCGACCAGCCGCTGCCATTCCTCGTCCGAGTGGCAGACGATCACGCACCAGTCGTTGTAGCCGCCGGGATGCGGTGCGATAGGCGTTGTGCGGCGCCACCGTCGGCCCGCGGTAGTTGTTGACCAGCGGCGTGCCCGGCCAGTGCGCGCGGTTGCCCGGCGGAAAGCCCGGCCGCGCTGCGAGCCCCGCCCGTTGACGGTGAAGTCGAGCAGCGCCGGGCCGTTGAGCGGCACGCTCGAGACCATCTGCGCCTGGTCGATGTGCTGGCCCTTGCCCGTCATGTTGCGATGGTAGAGGCCGGTCAGCGCGCACATCGCGCCGTACATGCCGCCGGTGTCGTCCATGTAGGACCAGCCCCAGCCGGCGGGCGGCTTGTCCGGGCAGCCCCGAGAGAAACGTCAAGCCCGGAGGCGGCCTGCGCGACCGGGCCGAAGGTCGTGTAGTGGTGATTGCGCCCGGTGTGGCCGTAGCCCGACATCGAGACATAGACGATGTCGGGCTTGATCTTGCACAGCTCCTCGTAGCCGAGGCCCCAGTTCTGCAGCACGCGCGAGCTGAAAGTTCTCGATCACGATGTCGGAGACGGCGATCAGGCGCTTGACGATCTCCAGGCCCTTGGCGCTGCGCACGTTGAGCGTCAGGCTCTTCTTGTTGACGTTGGTGTCGTTGAAGTTGCCCGACGTATTGAGGTTGACCTCGAGGCCCTGCGGCGTGGTCGAGCTCGGCAAGCCGGCCGCGCTCGCTCTCCGGCCACTCGATCTTGATGATCTCGGCGCCGAGCGCGCCCAGCCAGCGCGTCGCCCATGGCCCGGCCCGCACCCAGCTGAAATCCACCACGCGAATGCCATCGAGGGCGCGCGGATGGAACATAAGGTGATGCCCCTGATGGACCGACCGATGCGTTCCCCCGCAAGCGGCGTTCGACTCCGGCCGAAGAGATCATTCCGACAACATAGCGAGCGGCCGCTCCACAGCCAACGCTCATCTAAATGACCGCATCATCCTCGGCAGCGCACAACGGGGCGTCGCATCGCGGATTGGGTTCAGGGCTGTAGCCGTTTTGTTGCTGCGCGGCGCGTCGGGCTCGGGCGTCACTACTCTGGGTCGCGCGCTGGCCGGCCCCCTCGCTGTCCCTCGCGCCAGCGACCCTTTCTATTGATCATCCAGCCGACGCCGCCGTAAGAACAAACGTCGATCGACCTACTTCAGTCATGTCGGATGAACGGCCGCCGCACCACCCATGCGGTGTTCCTGGCACCGACGATTGAGAGTTATACCCCCGCCCCGCCTGCGCTACACTCGCCTCGATGCCTGCACCATGACCCCAGGGAGATCCGCCGTGAGAGCTGCCGTGCTGTACGAGGCGAACAAGCCGCTCGTCATCGAGAACATCGACGTCAAGAAGCCGGGCCCGCACGAGGTGCTGATGCGCACGGCGTTCTCGGGCCTGTGCCATTCCGACCTGCACTTCATCGAAGGGCTCTATCCGCACCCGATGCCGGTCGTGCTCGGCCACGAGGCGGCCGGCGTCGTCGAGGAGGTCGGCTCGGAGGTGCGCTACGTCAAGAAGGGCGATCACGTCATCACCTGCCTGTCGGTGTTCTGCGGCACCTGCGAGAACTGCAACGCGGGCCGCCCCGTGCTCTGCCTCGACACCGAGGTCAAGACGCTGCCGGGCCAGGTCAAGCGCCTTTCGATGAAGGGCAGCCACGTCAACACCTTCACCAACCTGTCGTCGCATGCCGAGATGATGCTGGTGCACGAGAACTCGATGGTGAAGATCGACAAGGACTTCCCCATGGATCGCGCGGCGCTGATCGGCTGCGGCGTCATCACGGGCTTCGGCGCCGCCGTGAACACGGCCAAGGTGGCGCCCGGCGAGGCGGTCGCCGTCATCGGCTGCGGCGGCGTCGGCATGGCGGCGGTGAACGGCGCCGCGATCGCGGGCGCGGGGCGCATCTTCGCCGTCGACACCAATCCCGGCCAAGCTGCAGATGGCGGCCAAGATCGGCGCCACCGACCTCATCAATCCCGCCAACGGCGATCCCGTCGAGCAGATCCGCAACCTGCTCGGCGGCAAGCCGTCGGACGGCGTGCATCACGCCATCGAATGCCTCGGCCTCAAGCAGACGGCCGAGCAGGCGTTCCAGATGCTGCGCTACGGCGGCACGGCGACCATCGTCGGCATGGTGCCGTTCGGCATGAAGATCGAGCTGCACGGCTTCGACTTCCTGCGCGAGAAGCGCATCCAGGGCTCGTCGATGGGCTCCAACCGCTTCCGCACCGACATGCCGCGCCTGATGGACTTCTACCGGCGCGGCAAGCTGCACCTCGACGATTTCGTCTCGGCCCACATCAAGCTCGAGGAGATCAACGAGGGCTTCGCCAACATGAAGGCCGGCAAGGTCGTGCGCAGCGTCATCGACTTCGGCGTCGTCAAGGTGAAACCATGACACTATGACGAGGTTCGTCACGGTGCCGAGGTGTCAGACCTGCGGGTTTGACACCTCCGGATCACTTGCGAACCAAACCTTGCGATGACACGGCACCGGCGCGACCATGGCCTCGGGCACAAAATTCCGAGCGGACTTGTCCACTTCGCCGATCGAGACAGCGTATCATTCACGATCGAGCATCCTCGAGCACCATCGATGCGCATTTCTCGCCGATCATGATCGAGGGGGCGTTGGTGTTGCCGCCGACCACCTCGCGGCATGATCGAGGCGTCGGCGACGCGGAGGCCCTTGATGCCGTGCACCCGCAGCCGCGGGTCGACGACGGCGTCGGGGCCGGTGCCCATGCGGCAGGTGCCGACGGGATGCAGGTTCGAGACGCCGCGGTTGCGCAGGTCCTCGATCAAGTGCCTTCTCGCTGGTGACCGTCGGGCCCGGCACGATCTCCTCGGCGATGTAGGGTTTCAGTGCGGGCTGCTCGGCGAGCTTGCGGCATAAGCGCTGCGCCGAAGAGCATGGTGTCGACGTCGTAGGCGGTCTCCAGGAACTTGAACTCGATCTTGGGCGGCGCCGAGCGGATCGGGCGACTTCAGGCTGACGCGGCCGCGTCCCTCGGGCTGCAGATGCACCGGCGTGATCATGAAGCCCGGCCACGCGTGCGGGATGATGCCGTCGCGGTCGCGGCGCTCGATCGAATAGAGCGAGATATTGAACTGCAGATCGGGCTCGGTCGAGGCGCGGATCGGAGCGAGTGAAGATGCCGGCGAGCGTGCTGGTGCCGGTCAGCGGCCCGCGGCGGCCGAGCATGTACTGGATGCCGGCCTTGAGCTTGCGCGACCGGCGAGCGCGCGAGGTCGTTGAGGGTGACGGCTTTGGTCGCGCGCCAGGCGACGAACGAGTTGAAATGGTCGTGCAGGTTGGCGCCGACCGGGCAGGTCGCGCACGACGGCGATGCCCATCTCGCGCAGGTGCGCGCCGGGACCGATGCCGGACAGCAGCAGCAGCTGCGGCGAGCCGTAGACGCCGCCGGAGACGATCACCTCGCCGCGGCAGCGCGCCGTCCGCAGGCCGCGCGGCGTGCGATACTCGACGCCGACCGCGCGGCTGTCCTCGATCAGGATGCGCGTCGCATGCGCCTGCGGCATCACGACGAGATTCTTGCGGCCGCGCGCGGGCTTCAGGTAGGCGGTCGCCGCGCTCCAGCGCCGGCCCTTGCCGATCGTTGCCTGGTAGTAGCCGACGCCTTCCTGGCGTCGCGCCGTTGAAGTCGTCGTTGCGCGGGATGCCCGCCTGCACGGCGGCCTCGACGACGGCGTCGATGATTTCGTTGCGTGAAGCGCTGGTCGGTCACTTTCAGCGGCCCACCGACGCCGTGCAATTCGTCTTGCGCCGCGCTCTTGATCCTCGGCCTTGCGTGAAGAACGGGAGCACGCTCGCGCAGTCCCAGCCGACGCAGCCGCGCTGGCGCCAGCCGTCGTAGTCGGTCGACGTGCCGCGCATGTAGACCATGCCATTCAACGACGAGGTGCCGCCGAGCATCTTGCCGCGCGGCTGGTAGGATGTGCGCCCGTTGAGGCCGGCCACCGGCTCGCTCTCGAAGCGCCAGTTGTAGGTGTCGTTGGTGTAGAGCTTGTGGAAGCCGAAGGGGATGTGGATCCAGGGATGAGCGTCGCGATTGCCCGCCTCGAGCAGCAGCACACGATAACGTCCGCTCTCGGAGAGCCGGGCGGCGACGGCGCATCCGGCTGAGCCGGCGCCCGTGACGATGAAGTCGAAAGCTTCTTGCTCCAACGCGCGCCCTCGGCTTCGCTGTTGCACACCACGATTGCGGAGCCTGCCCCAGAAGGCTGCTCGCTGTCCACCTCCCCGCCGCGCCGACTCCAATCGAACGGAGCACAATCGAGTTTGCAGTGTCTCCCCGCGACAAGCAGCGCGTGACTTTCTCCGGAGCCTTGCGCCACAATGCATCCGACAGTTCCGGCGACTTCTCGCCCGATTTTGGAAAGGTTCAGGCATGCCCAAGGGAAATGGGACGCGCGAGGTGGCGACGTTCGACTGCGCCGGTGCGGGCCAGGTGGTGGTCGAGAACGGGATCGCCTATCTCGGCCACATGCGCTCACCGCATGGAACCACGCTGGTGGATGTGCGTGATCCGAAAAATCCGAAGGAGCTTGCCCGCATCGCGATGCCACCCGGCACACATAGCCACAAGGTGCGCGTCGCCGGCGACATCATGGTGGTCAACCACGAGATCAACGGCAACGACAAGAACCCTGTCCCCGCCGATTTCAAGCCCGGGTTCGGCGTCTACGACGTGTCGAAGCCGTCCGCGCCAAAGCTCATCCATCGATGGGAGACGACGGGCCAGGGCGTGCACCGGTTCGACATGGACCAGCGCTACGCCTACCTCTCGGCGACGGTGGAAGGGTACATCGGCACCATCGTGCTGATCATGGACCTGGCCGATCCGGCGCGCCCGAAAGAAGCCGGACGATGGTGGATGCCGGGGCAATGGACAGCCGGCGGCGAGACGCCGACGTGGCCCAGGAACGCGCATCGCTGCCATCATCCCTTGCGGCGCGGAAACCGTCTCTACACCAGCTACTGGCTCGGCGGGTTCGTCATTCTCGACATCGAGGACTTGGCGCAAGCCGAAGCTGGTGAGCGCCTTCGATACCTCGCCGCCCTATGCCTGCCCGACGCACACGGCGCTGCCGCTCCCGTTCGATATCCACGGGCGGCGCTACATGGTGGTCGCCGACGAGGACGTGGTGCGCGGGCCCGATGACGTGCCGGCCTTCATGTGGACGGTGGACATCACGGACGAGCGCCATCCCGTGCCGGTCGGCAGCTTCCAGGTCGAGGGGATTGCGGGCGCCAAGCATCCGCATCATGACGACATGTCACCAGCCGTCGGAGAAGATCACGGGATCGGAGGTGCCGTTCGCGTGGTTCGCGCACGGCCTCAGGATCGTCGATGTCGGCAATCCGCACGCGCCGAAGGAGGTCGCGTCCTACATGCCCGATGTACCCGCAGGATGCGAGCGAGTATCGTCGAACGACGTGACGATCGACGATCGCGGCCTCATCTACATGACCGACCGGCAGCGGGGCCTCAGCATCATTGAACGCATATAGCGGCTGTTCCTGGTCGGGACCTGCCGGACAGCCGGAGCTGGTTGCGTAGGGGAGCGTTTGCGGCTCATCGTACCCTCACGCAGAATGACGATGAGACAAGGTGGTATCGAAAGTCATGATCACCTCTGACCTGCCAACAAACGCCATACCTCTAGCCCGCCAAGTCGCGGACTTCGTCAGCGAACTGGACTACGACGCAATCCCTGCTCCAGTCAGAGAGCGCGCGCGGATCCAGATGCTGGATGCGCTCGGTGTGGGTCTCGCCTCCAACGCCTACCCGTTCGCGGAACGCGCCATTGCCGGCATTCAGGCAATCGGCGGCCCCGGTGATTGCGGCATCATCGGGCGGCCCGAGCGTCTGCCGTTGCGCGACGCTGCGCTGGCAAACGGTATCCTCATCCACGGACTGGACTTCGACGACACGCATATCGCCAGCATCGTGCATGCCACCGCAGCAAGCTTGCCTTGCGCTTTGAGTCTCGGCGAGCATCTCGGCGCCCATGGGCGCGATGTGCTGGTGGCCTACGCGGCCGGAATGGAGGTTGCCATACGCATAGGCGCCGCCGTCAAGGGCGCTTTCCATCACGCAGGCTTTCATGCGACCGGCATCGTGTCACATTTCAGCAGCGCCGTCGTCGCCGGCAAGCTACTCGGCCTGACAGCCGGGCAGCTGGTCTCCGCCCAGGGTATCGCAGCGAGCACGGCATCGGGCCTGCAGGTCTTCCTCGAAGAGGGCGCCTGGACCAAACGGTTCCATCCCGGTTGGGGCGCTGTAGCCGGCATTACCGCAGCACATCTGGCCAAGCACGGCTTCGTCGGCCCATCGCGCCCATACGAAGGCAAATTCGGCCTGTTGGACTCCCATCTGCAAGCTCATCTCGGCGATGCTGATCCAGCAATGATATCGGATGCGCTCGGTGAGCGTTGGGATCTGCCCGACACCGCCATCAAGCCTTATCCCGTATGCCACTTCATCCACGGGGCGGCCGACGCGGCGTTGCTCATTCATGAGGATCTGCCGGACGGGTGCACGATACGCAGCGTTCGCATCCTGCTGCCGGCACCGACATTGCCGGTCGTTGCCGAGCCTGCCGCAAGCAAGGCTCGCCCACAGACCGACTATGCCGCGAAGTTCAGCGCGCCCTACGTCGTCGCCACTTGCCTCTTGCGTGGCCGGTTCGGTTTGGCGGAATTGGAGCCGGCCGCGATGGCAGACGAGCACGTTCTGGCGCTTTGCGCTCGCAGCACGTGCGCCGCGGATCCCGACACGGGATTTCCCGCATTTTTCTCGGGCGGCGTGGAGGTGGAGCTGGCGGACGGACGCCGTCTGCACCGTCACGTGAGGGTGAACAGCGGCGCCGGCGAGCGCGCGCTGGACGTCGACGGCGCCTCGAGAAAGTTTCTCCAGGCCGCCGCGATGCGCTTGACGCCCGCCGCGGCGCAGCGCGCCTGTGACGCTGTGTTGTCCATGGAGTCGAAGCCCTGGCGGGAGACAATGTCGGCCCTAGTCATCGAGTAGTCCAATTCCGGGCTTGCGAATGACGGCGCGCCATACTGAAGATGCGACAGCGAGCCGGCTTGCAGAGTGGACGCGCCGATCGTACAGCTCCCTTCAATTTAGCCACAACGTTACATGATGAGCTTGGTGATCTCGCGCCACAGCTCCGGCCCGCTCTCGAGCTCGCTCTTGGAGGCTGCGAAAAAACTCCCGATCAGGACGAGGTAGAGAATTTTCGCGCGCATCTCGGCCGTCGAACTTTCCATGCCGGTGCCCCGCAATAGCTCCGCGACATAGGCCAGACGTTCGGCATCGGCGCTCGCCAGAACTTTGCCCACCGCTGAATCAATCTGCGCCCACGCCCGGATGGCCGTCTCCAGACGGGCCGCCTTCGCATTCGAGGTCGTCAACTCGATCAGGCGGGGCAGGCGACGACGCGCCGGAATGTTCTCGGCATCGACCTGTCGGATGATCTCACGAGTAGCGGCGTCCCTCCATGCCGCCAGCATGGCGGCGTGCAAAGCCGCGCGATCCTTGAAGTGCCAATAGAAGCTGCCCTTGGTCACTCCAAGCAGCGCCGCCAAAGGCTCGACGCGCACGCCATCGATACCCTCTCGCGCGAGTGTGGATAGGCCGGCGCGCACCCAATCCTGAGGACCAATTCGCGGGTCCGCTGCCGCATTGCGCCGCGTCGTGGGCGCCTTCGTCTGCTTTTTCATGCACGAACCATACGGTAGCGTATTGACAGACGCAAGCACGACGCTTATGTTACGACCATACGGAAACGTATGGAGCTGAACCAGGTGACCATCAATCAACAGTCACGAGGCTGGATCCCAATGGACCAGGCTATACCCGAGGTTTTTTTGCGCGCATCGATCGGCACACACGCCTGCTCGACGCGCTGCGGTCATTTTCGCAGAACCTCCTGTCGAGCGTCATGAAGGAGCCGCATCGGCGACTGTCGCCTTGCAGAATTCGTAGCAGCAATACGACTTGATCGTTTCATCCACCAATCGCATCAGAGCATCAGAGAGAAGCAATGACGAAGGCCTATTGGATTGTCCGCGTGACCGTCAAAGACCACGAGCGCTACCCCGCGTACTTGGCTGCAGCCCGGGCCGCATTCGAGGCCTACGGCGCGACGTTCATCGTGCGCGGCGGAGCATTCGAGCTCATGGAAGGACATGCCCGCGAGCGCAATGTCGTGGTCGAATTCAAGGACCGCGCGACGGCCGTCGCCTGCTACCGCAGCGCCGAATACGAGAAGGCAAAGGCCATCCGCCAAAGCTGCGCGGATGCCGACTTCATCATCGTTGATGGGGCCGCGGCCTAGACGCACCGTCGTCGGCGGAATCGCCTCCGTGCGGATGAATGCAATCTGGATTGCGCGCCGGGTAATCAACAGACGCCTGAAAAAAACAGGAGACGATCATGCGGACGCTACCGTTTCTGGCTGCGGGTATCCTCGCAGTGCTTGCGACGCTGCATCTCATCTACACGATCCATGATCTTCTATATGAGCCGCGGTACTTCAAACCGCGCGATCCCTCGCTCCTGGCTCAGATGCGAGCGACGCGCAACGCACTGACGCCGACTGGTCGCGACTACTGGTCGGCACTCCTCGGCTTCCATTTCAGCCACGGCATCGGCGTGCTGCTCTTTGTTTTGTTGATCGTCCTCGCCGATACCCAGCAGATCGGCTGGCTCAAGGTGCTGCTCATCGGTCTTGGGCTGCTGTACACGTGGATCGCCTGGCGCTTCTGGTTTCACATCCCGTTCATCGGATGCGCACTTGCAGCCGCACTCATGATCGGCGGCTGGTCCGTGTGAGCAGTGCCCCAGCGATGGGCCGGCGATCAGGTTGAAAGCCGTGGCGGTCACGCCCGACGCGATCATGATCGAGGGCAAGACACGGATGGCCACCGGCGGCCCGCAGCCAATCCTTACGCGTCCCGTCCCAAGCGGCCCTCGGCGGCGCGGCACTCGATCTATCGGTGAAGCTCTAGAGGTCCCTGGTACGCGGCCATTTCATATGGACGCGAAGGAGACCGATCGTCGCCGCCGCGATGACGAGGCCGCATAGGATCGCCTTTGAAACAAAGCCCATGGCGCCCTCGATCAGAACAGCGTGGACGACGCTGGAGACAACAACCACCAATGACACGCCATTGTGCGCGATGCGCCAGGCGACGTAACGCATTCCGGACCTTGCGCGGAGAGCCACCAGAAGTGCTGTCAGAACCACGCCGCAGAGTCCGATCACTCCGTAGACCGCAAACGGCGTTGGCGAGACCAGCAGCAGCGCGTCGCTGATGTCATCCGGGCTATAGAGGTACAGGCCGCCGACATGCAGGAGCACGGCCGCGACAATCGCCGCACCGATCCAGCGATGCCAGCGCCGTGTCGTCGGAATCGAGGGGCCCGGCAGAAGGCCCGCCGCCAGGATTGGCTGCACCAGCAGGAGGGCGAGAGCCACAACGCCCGCCATGCCACCGAAGATCCACAGTGCTTCACGGCTGGCTTGCAACGGGCTCGCCGCCGCAAGCCCCACCGGAACAAGCACACAGGCGGCCAGCGCAAGCCAAGCCGATACCGCCCTCATCCGCCGACTTGCCGGCAGGCTCACGAAAGCAGGCCCTATGCCAGCACGAAATGTGCTTCCACGCTGGTCGAGCTTTTGCTCGCCAGCAGTGGCCTGAGAAAGACCGTCTCGAACGCCTTATCGTCATAGGCGAGATGCGCGTGGGGCTGGCCAAAATTCGGCAGGATCTGCGACATCTCCAGCCGGAAGGCACCGTTGGCATCGGTCAGCACGCTACCGCGATTGGTCGGTTCGCGTTCGCCGCCGCGTTCCGTTGAAGCCCAGATCTGAATGCGCACGTTGGCGAGCGGATCACCCGATCCGGCACGACGTACGGTTCCCGAGACATGGAATCCCTTGCCCAGATTTCCGACCATCGGGGCCTTCGCAATGTAGTTGTTGCTGCCCCCGGGCATGGACTTGGTCGGCGCAAGAGTGGTCGCCGCAGTGGCCGTCGTCAGGATACCGGCGGGCGTCTTGAGCAGAAACGCGCCGCAGACGCCTGCGCCGACAATCAGGGAGCGGCGACTGAGAGTTATGGCTGTCATCTCGTTTCTGCCTCACATTGACGTGGTGGGTTCATGACATCTTGGGCTCTGGCAGGACGTCTGCCACGCCATACCGCATCCGCTGTCGCAGCGGCCGATCAAGCCAAACACCAAGTTTAGATGGCAGCGTAGCAAGCCGCATCGAAATGGTGCAACCGACCCGCACGGCTTTGGTGTTCAATCTTTTGTCAGCCAGATCCGGCCTCGTGGATTTGCCCGGACGTGCCGAACCGCCATCGCGATCGTGCTGCCGGAACCCGCGGAAGATCGGCGGGATCGACACGTTACCCGAGTGATCGATGTACACTGTCTCCCATCTCGGCGATCAGGCGAACGAGCGTGCTCTCGCAAATAGTCTCGGCGTCACGAGCTTGTGAAGACGCCCGCCACGTTGCCGTCCGGCGTCGCGGATATAGATTAGGGCACGACTCCAAAAATCTAGATCGCAGCGGGCCGACAACGCTGCCTACCGGGCAGAAGAGCCCGTTCGACAAATGAGTCGTTGCCGTTTGTGTCTTATGGCATTTGCGTCAAAAGGAGGAAAACCATGGCGAACCTACGCGTGAATGGGCAGGAGCGCGCCTACGACGGCGATCCCTCGATGCCGCTTCTTTGGTATCTGCGCGACGAACTCGACTCTCACCGGTACGAAGTTTGGCTGCGGGGCGGCGCTCTGCGGAGCCTGTACGGTGCACATCAATGGCGAAGCGACCCGCTCCTGTGTCACGCCGATGGAATCGGTTTCCGGCAAGAACGTCGTCACCATCGAAGGCCTCCACCCCAAGGGAGAGCATCCGCTGCAAATTGCGTGGCGGGACCTCGGGGTGCCGCAGTGCGGCTACTGTCAAACCGGACAGATCATGCAGGCCGCCTCCCTGCTGGCCAAGAAACCTGCGCCCACGGATGCCGAGATCACGGAATCCATGACCGGAAATATCTGTCGATGCGGTTGCTATCAGCGCATCCACGCGGCCGTGCGCGCCGCGGCCAAGGGGGTGTGACATGACAGTGATCAACACGCATTCCAAAGTGGTCCTCACAAACGTCAGTCGGCGCGGCCTTTTGAAAGGCGTCGCCGCGACCGGTGGCCTTGTCCTGGCTGCCCAGTTCCCGGCAGTCAAAGACGCCCTCGCCGCCTATCCGACTGGCGCGGACTCGATGCCGAACGGCGTCGTAAGCAATCCAAAAGTGTTCATTTCCATCGGCGGCGATGGCACGGTCAGCATCATCGCGGCGCGCGCCGAGATGGGCAATGGAGCGGCCCGGACAGCACTTCCCATGATGATCGCCGACGAACTCGAGGCGGACTGGGCGCGCGTGCGCGTGGTGCAGTCCCCTGGCGACGAGAAGACCTATGGCAACCAGGATACCGATGGCTCACGCAGCGTACGCCACTGGATCCAACCCATGCGGCAATGTGGTGCTGCGGCTCGACTGATGCTCGAGACGGCCGCCGCCAAGAGGTGGGGTGTCGATGTCGGCGAGGTGCAGGCGCAGTTCCACGAGGTCGTGCACAAAGCATCCAACCGCAAATTCGGGTATGGCGAACTCGCCGGCGATGCCGCTGGTCTGCCGGTGCCGGCTGCAGACAAGGTGAAACTCAAAGACCCTGCCGCCTTCCGCTATATCGGCAAGGGCACGGTGCGGATCTCGGACATCAACGACATCACCTCGGGCAAGGCACTCTATGGCCAGGACGTAGTGCTGCCCGGCATGAAGTTTGCCGTGATCGCGAGACCGCCGGTACTCGGTGGCAAGGTCGCTTCCCTCGATGCAAGCGCGGCATTGAAGGTTGCGGGCGTCGAGAAGGTCGTGACGCTTGCGCCGACACCGGCGCCCTACAAGTTCGGGCCGCTCGGCGGAGTCGCCGTTATCGCCAAGAATACCTGGGCGGCGCTGCAGGGGCGGGACGCGCTCAAAATCACCTGGGATGACGGGCCCAATAAGTCGCACGATTCGAAGGCCTACAGGGCCGAGCTCGAGGCGGCCGTGAAGAAGCCAGGGAAGGTTGAGCGCAACGAAGGTGACGCCGACAAGGCACTTGCCTCGGCAGCAAAGGTCGTTACCGCCGAGTACTATGCGCCACATCTCGCCCACGCCACCATGGAGCCCCCCGCCGCTGCCGCGCGAATGAACTATGGCAAATGGGAGGTATGGGCTCCTGTGCAGAGCCCAGGTCAGGCACGCGATGATCTGGCTGCAGCACTCGGCGTCGCGCCCGCGGAAGTGGTTTTGCATACGACGTTGCTCGGCGGTGGGTTCGGCCGCAAATCCAAGTGCGACTTCGCCATCGAGGCAGCGCTCTTGTCGAGGGAACTCGGCGGCGCGCCGGTCAAGGTGGTGTGGACCCGCGAGGACGACATTCGCCACGGCTTCTATCACACCGTGACGGCGGAGCGTTTCGAGGCGGGCCTCGACGCCAGCAACAAAGTGATTGCGTGGCGTCATCGCAGCGCCTCGCCTACGTTCCTGTCGACCTTCATACCCGATCCGAAGCATCCCTCGGGAATCGAACTCGGCATGGGCTGGGTGGACACGCCGTTCAACGTGCCCAACATCCGCATGGAGAGCGGCAGCGCGCAATCGCACGTGCGGATCGGCTGGTTCCGATCCGTCAACAACGTGGTGCACGCCTGGTCGATCCAGTCGTTCATAGCGGAGCTCGCTCACCAGCTCGGCAAGGACCCGAAGGACTACCTGCTCGAGATGATCGGGCCCGCCCGGATCATCGATCCGGGAAAGCAGGTGACGACGCCTTGGTGGAACTACGGCGAGCCGTCCGAGACCTTCCCGGTAGATACCGGTCGGTTGCGGCGGGTGGTCGAGCTGGCTGCGGAGAAAGGCGAATGGGGCAAGAAGCTGCCCAAGGGCCAAGGCCTCGGGATTGCGGCGCACCGCAGCTTCGTCAGCTACATCGCAACTGTCGTGCATGTGGTCGTCGGCGAGAAGGGAGCAATCTCGATCCCGCGCGTCGACACGGCGATCGACTGCGGCTACTGCGTCCAATCCCGGAACGGGTTCACTCGCAGATGGAGGGTGCCGCGGTAATGGGACTATCGCTCGCCAAGCACGGAGCGATCACACTCAAGAACGGCGCGGTGGAGCAGTCGAACTTCCACGACTTCCCGGTCGTGCGCATCAACGAGTCGCCCCTCGATACGAGAGTGCACATCGTACCACACGGTATCGACGTGCCTCCGAGCGGCGTGGGCGAACCGGGCGTGCCGCCGTTCGCGCCTGCGCTGTACAATGCCATCTTCGCCGCGACCGGAAAGCGCATCCGCGAGCTGCCGATCGGCAATCAGCTGGCCTAGAGCCGAGGCATGGTCGAAGGCGAGACTAGTCTCGCCTTCGACTGCAAGTGGTGAGCCTGCGTGAAGACTGCGCCGCGAATGGCACTTATGTGCCTGCCCTGTCCGTGTCTGGTTGCCGTCGGATACAGCTCAAACCGATACCGATGAGCGCACGCATTTCCGCACAACGCCGATGAACTGCTTGCGTCGCACCGAAGGTGCGCCTCTGGGGCAGTCGCACCGGGTGCGCCTCTGGCGCAGGCCACACGCGTCGGCGGCAAACTAGTGAGTCCAGGGTTCGCGGCGGCCGAACTTGAAGTTGTCGGCGTAGGATTTGCGGACCGGCTCGCGCGTCTTGGGATCGGTCACGCGGCAGACGATGCCGTTACGCTGGGCGTAGGCGATCGCCTCGTCCTTGGTGTCGAACTCGAGCCTGATCTGGGCCTGCGTATCGGTCGAGCTGGTCCAGCCCATCAGCGGATCGACCTCGCGCGCCGCCGCGCCCTCGTACTCGAGCACCCATTCCTTGGTCCGCGCCAGACCCGATTGCATGGCCGTCTTGGCGGGGCGGTAGATTCGGGCGGTCATAGGCGTGCGGCTCCGCGATTGCGTTTGCTCGGGCAATGTCGCCGCCAGTTCTATTGAACCCGCAGCGGCATCGCAACTGCCGAAACGACGCCCGTCACGCCGCGTCCTGGGTCGCGTCGGCCAGCCATGATTCGACCTGCGCCAGAGCGCGCCGCAAAGCGTCGAAACAGTCCTCATCGATCGCGGTGTCGACCATATCGGTCATGATCGCCAAGGCCTTGCTCACCGGCATGGCGGCGCGGTACGGCCGCTCGGCGGTCAGCGCGTCAAAGATGTCGGCGACCGTAATGATGCGGCTTTCGAAGGCGATCTGGTCGCCTTTCAGGCCATGCGGATAGCCCTTGCCGTCGAGCCGTTCGTGGTGCGCGCCGGCAATGGCGGCCAAGATCGCCAAACGCGGCGATTCGCGAAAGGATCGTCTCGGTGTGGGCGGCATGCATTTTCATCGCCACCCACTCGTCGGCGTCGAGCTTGTCCGGCTTGTCGAGGATGGAGTTGCTGACACCGAGCTTGCCGATGTCGTGCAGGAGCGCCGCCCGCTTGAGCCAGCGGCGCCGCTCCGTGGTCAGCCCCAACTGCTCCGCGATCAGGTCGGTGAAGAGCGTGACGCGCTCGCTGTGGCCGGCGGTATACGGGCTCTTCGAGTCGATGACCTTGGCGAACGCGGCGGCGATATCGTCGAGGTAGTCCTCGTCGACCATCACGACCGATCGCGCCGGCTCCAGCGTGAACAGCGCCTCCTGCAAGCCGTCGGAACGCAGCGTGTCCCAGAAGTCGGGCTGCGCCGCGACGCGTTCGAACGCGGCCGCGAGATCGGGATCGAACCAGCTCCCGGCGCGGCGCGCCACTTCCTGGCGGGCGGCATCGATCCCGTTGGCCGTCTGGAAGACGTCGACCACCTGCGCCAGGAGCGCGATCCGCGCGTAGATGGGGATCGCCGGGCCGCGCAGGCCGAGCGGCTGGCCGCCGCCGTCCCAATGCTCGTCGAGGTTCTGGATGCCGTCCGCGACCGGCTCGGAAAA
Source organism: uncultured Alphaproteobacteria bacterium (assembly GCA_963775035.1). Taxonomy (GTDB): domain Bacteria; phylum Pseudomonadota; class Alphaproteobacteria; order Rhizobiales; family Hyphomicrobiaceae. The sequence continues at coordinate 26,403 of CAVZHG010000020.1, forward strand.
GCGCATCTGGCGCGCGATGTCGGCGCCGCGATGGCAGCGCGTCTCGATGAGCTCGCGCGAGATCTCGCCGCTCTTGAGGAATATGTTCACGACCGTGCGAAATCGTTCCGCAAGGCCGGCCTGCAGGCCGGTGTGGGAGAGCACGAAGCGCAAGCGCTTCCGGCAGACTGCCGTTGATCGTCTTGATGTCGTGCTTGAAGGTCAGGTCGTCGGCGAGGAACAGCTTGCAGATGCGCGCGGCATTGCTGCTGCAGCCAAGATCCTTCAGCAGCACCGTGTAGTAGAGCTCGGAGAGCTGCGCGTCGTCGAGGCCGATCTCGTCGCCGATATGCCAGGCGATCCAGCAACAGCGTACGCAGTGGCCGATGGGTTGGCCCTCGACCATATCGAGCGCATGGCTGAGCGCGCCGAGAATCTCGGCGAGGCGAAGCTTGGGCGCCCCCGCAGCCGGCTCTCCACTCGACATTGCCGGCTCCCCTGCGATAACGCCCGCCCATGGCGAGCGCGCGTTAACCTTCGGTCAGCCAAATCAACCACAGCCGGCTTAACATGGGGTTTCGCGGATCGATGCCGGGGCCGGGCGCGCGCCAGGCGCGCCGTTGCATTCCGCGGACTTCGATCCCACGGAAGTAGGTCTTGTCTCGAAATGCGCTGAATTGATTGGTCGGGGCAGCGGGATTCGAACTCGCGACCCCCTGCTCCCAAAGCAGGTGCTCTACCAGGCTGAGCTATGCCCCGATCCGCGCTCTAAGTGGCCTGCCCGGCGGCGAGCGTCAAGCCGGTTCGCGGAGACTGGCCCGCCGACCAGGCGAGCGCCGCCGCCGCTCAGCGCTTCGCCGCCGGCTTGAAGTGCTTGTACTCGGCCCGGTCACCCGGCTTGATGCCGAGCCGGCGCGCGGAGCCGGCTTTCATTTCGAGGACGGCCGATGACGTCACCCTCGGAGGGGATGATCCGCTCGGAGAACGGCTCCGTGTCGGTCGCGACGCGATGGACGATGCCGTCGCCACGGATAAAAATCATGTCGAGCGAGATGAACGTATTGCGCATCCACATCGTGATTTCGCGCGCGTTCGGGTAGGGAAACAGCATCCCCTCGCTGTCGCCGAGCGACTGGCGGAACATCAGCCCGTGCTGCTGTTCGCGGTCGCTCTCGGCGACCTCGATGTCGATCCGATGGGCGCCGCCGGCCGTGTGCAAGGTCAGCGTGTCGCGTCGCATCTTGATCTCTGTCTGCGCGTTGGGCGCGCCCATCATCGCGACCAGAGCCGCGATCAACAAGCAAAACAGGACCGCGCGCGGCGCGGTCCTGGGTATCGTCGATGTCCGAAGACTCAAGTTGGCGCTCCGCTCTCAGTGAGAGGGCGGCAATCCCGAGGTCCCATCCGGGCGCAGGTCGGCCGCCATGCAGCCCTTATAGCCCATTCCCCAGCGCACCTGAACCATCTGTCCGGGCCTCAGTTCGGTGAAGCCGAACCGGCGCAGGGTCTCCATGTGCACGAAGATGTCCGGGGTGCCTTCGCCGCGGGTGAGAAAACCGAACCCGCGCACGCGATTGAACCACTTCACGATGGCCCGCTCCCAGCCGCTCTCGGGCACCACCACGACGTGGGTGCGCTGCGGGAGCTGCGAGGGGTGGATCGCCGTGCTTTCGTCCATGCTGATGATGCGGAAGGCCTGCATGCCCTTTGGCCGCTTGAGCGCCTGGGCGTGTACACGGGCCCCCTCGTAGGCGGTCTGGAAACCACCGGCTCGAAGACAGGTCACATGAAGGAGCACATCCGTCATGCCGTTGTCGGGAACGATGAACCCGTAGCCCTTCGAGGCGTCGAACCATTTGATTGCGCCCGCAATCTCAACGACCTCAACTCCATCGGCGTGCTCGCCGAGGCCGGTTGCCGGATCAAACCCGGCGCCCTCGCCCATATTCGGCGGCTCTTTCGAGGAATCCCCCATTTCTGAACCCCACTTCACTGTTAATATAACTGCCACTGCGTCGTATCGCATTGAGGTCGAAATCCGATTTGCCCTCTCGAATCACGACCGCCTGCGCCGACGGGGGCAACATACCAGGATGGCCCGCGTTCACTGTGGCACATTCGCGTCACCTTGTCGTCAAAGCTCCTTTGCCGGGGTAATTTCATATCTGATTTATGTTCGATCAACCATTTGTTTATGATCGTTTTTATCGGCTCGCGCCACCGTCCGGCTATTGACAGAAACAGGAGCCAGCTCTAAGCTGTGGGTTGCCGGGCCAGAGGCGTGATGCAGCGCTAAATTGAACGCGCGGAATTGATTGTGCTCCGTCGACTGATTCGCGTCATACGCCCTGTCGCGGCTCGCTATCGGGCGTCGGTCCCGGCGCGGTCCGCCATTTGCGACGCCGAGCCCGATTCCGGCCGCCGACGCGGAAATTGGACTGAACGACGCCCGAGCAAGCCGCCTCGGAGCCAATCCGAAGCGGCGCCAGAGGGTAGCATCGCCTTGCGACCGGGCGGACTCGGCAAACTATGCTACCTGTCACTTGGATCTGCCGAGGAACCGGGGAACGGCGAACAGCGATCAGCGAGGAGGAAAAATGCGGTATCTGCACACGATGGTGCGCGTCACCGACGTCGACAAAAGCCTGGATTTCTACTGCAACAAGCTCGGCATGACCGAGGTCCGGCGCCGCGAGAGCAAGGAAGGCCGCTTTACGCTGATCTTTCTTGCGAGCTCCGACGACGTGGCGGCCGGCAAGGCGGGCAACGCCCCGCTCGTCGAGCTGACCTACAATTGGGACCCCGAGACCTACACGGGCGGGCGCAATTTCGGCCACCTCGCCTACGAGGTCGACGACATCTACGCGCTCTGCGACCGCCTGATGAAGGCCGGCGTGACGATCAACCGTCCGCCGCGCGACGGCCGCATGGCGTTCGTCCGCTCGCCCGACAACATCTCGATCGAGATCCTCCAGAAGGGCGAGGCCAAGGCGCCGGCCGAGCCGTGGACGTCGATGCCGAACACCGGCGTCTGGTGAGCGATCCCGAGCGGGCGCCGCGCGACGTGTCGTCGTGGCGGAGCCGCGCCACGTGATTGTCGTCGGCGCGGGCCCCGCCGGGCTGATGGCGGCCGAGGTCGCGGCGGCGGCCGGCCATCGCGTCACCGTCATCGAGCGGATGCCGAGCGCCGGGCGCAAGCTGCTGATGGCCGGCCGCGGCGGCCTGAACCTGACGCACAGCGAGGATCTCGAAGCCCTTTCTCGCGCGCTATGGGCGTCGCGGCCGGTGGTCGAGGCGGCGATCCGCGACCTTCCCGCCGTCGGCGCTGATCGCGTGGGCGGAAGCGCTGGGACAGCCGACATTTGTCGGCAGCAGCGGCCGCGTGTTTCCCCGTGCGATGAAAGCGTCGCCGCTGCTGCGCGCCTGGCTTGCGCGCCTCGAGCAGGCCGGCGTCACACTTCGGACCCGGCATCGGCTGGTCGCCCTCGCACCTGGCCGCACGCTGATGCTCGAAGGGCCGGATGGTGCGCGGATCGAACTTCACTGCCGATGCCGTCGTGCTCGCGCTCGGCGGCGGGAGCTGGCCGCGTCTCGGGTCCGATGGCCGCTGGACGGATCTGCTGGCTGCCGCCGGCATCGAGGTCCTGCCGCTGTCAACCCTCGAACGGCGGCGTCGCAATCGCCTGGTCGCCGCAGACCGCCGAGCGTTTTGCGGGCACGCCGCTGAAGCGCATCGCGGTGAGCTGCGGCTCGCTCACCCAGCGCGGCGAAGCCATCGTCACCCGCAGCCGGCCTCGAAGGCGGCGCCATCTACGCGCTGTCGCCGGCACTGCGCGAGGTGCTCTGCCCGCGAGGCGGCCGCGAGCCTGCTGCTGGATCTGCGCCCGGACATCGAGCCCGACGCGCTGGCTGCCCGCATCGCAGGGGCGCGCAAGGGCGATTCCCGTTCGAACATGCTGCGCAAGACCGCACAACTCACGCCCGCCGCGATCGCGATCCTGCGCGACGCGACAGGCAACGATCTGCCCGCCGATCCCGCAGCACTCGCCGCCCTCATCAAGGCCGTGCCGCTGCGCGTGGATGGGCTGATGGACCTGGAACGCGCGATATCGAGCGCCGGCGGCATTGCAGGACACGAAATCGATCCCCACTTCATGGTGAGGAAACTGCCCGGCGTCTTCGTTGCCGGCGAGATGATCGACTGGGACGCGCCGACAGGCGGCTATCTTTTGCAGGCTTCCATGGCGACCGGTTTTTCGGCCGGTCGCGGCGTTGTCGACTATCTCGGCGGCGGGCGCGAGGCGCGACTGCACGCAAAGTGACCCGATCTGCTAGTCCTATCGACTTGCCAGAGCGGTTCTTTGCGTTTACTTGATTGAGCACAATGCATGAACTGAGCATTTCGCCCAGCGTGCATTGCGTCGCCCGGAACGGACACCTCTCAAGGACAGCGATCATTCCGCCTTCCGAACGGATCCAGGCGGCTCATTTGAACGCGATACAAGAAAACAACGACAAGAAAACAAGAAATGAGGGCCGTCATGGCTGCCGAGCGCGTACAGAGCCTGCAGGACACATTCCTCAATTACGTTCGCAAGAATAAGACGCCACTCACCATTTTTCTGGTCAATGGCGTGAAGTTGCAGGGCATCGTCACCTGGTTCGACAATTTCTGCGTCTTGCTGAGGCGCGACGGGCACTCGCAGCTTGTCTACAAGCACGCGATCTCGACGATCATGCCCGGGCAGCCGGTCCATCTGATGGATACCGACCCGGCCGAAGGGCAGCAGTAGGTCAGGATCCGCCGATCACAGTGCACGACAAACCGCCGATCTCTGAGCCCCGCCGGCGACGGCGCGGGCCGGACGAGGTTGCGCCGCCGCCGATGCGCGCGATGGTGCTGGTGCCGGTGCTGTCGATCGCGGCCGCGACCCCGCCGCCCGCAATCAATGGCGAGCACCGTCCCGCACCACTGCCGCGCGCCAGCGCTGACCGGCTCGCCGAGGCCGTCGGTCTCGCCGAGGCGATCGATCTCGATGTCCGCGACGGCATCGTCGTGCCGGTGCCGCGGCCGCGCCCCGCGACGCTGTTCGGCAGCGGCAAGGTCGACGAGTTGAAAGCGCAGATCGAGGAGCACGAGACCGGCCTCGTCATCGTCGACCATGCCATCAGCCCGGTCCAGCAGCGCAACCTCGAGCGTGCCTGGGGCGTCAAGGTCATCGACCGCACCGGGCTGATCCTCGAAATCTTCGGCCGGCGCGCGCGCACGCGGGAAGGCCGGCTGCAGGTCGAACTCGCGCATCTGAGCTACCAGAAGAGCCGGCTCGTGCGCTCCTGGACCCATCTCGAGCGCCAGCGCGGCGGCGGCGGCTTCCTCGGCGGCCCCGGCGAACGCCAGCTCGAACTCGACCGGCGGATGCTGCAGGATCGCATCGACGCGCTGAAGAAGGATCTCGAAGGCGTCGTGCGCACGCGCACGCTCCACCGTGCCGGCCGCGCCAAGGTGCCCTACCCCGTCGTCGCCATCGTCGGCTATACGAACGCCGGGAAATCGACGCTCTTCAACCGCATCACCGGCGCCGGCGTGCTCGCCAAGGACCAGGTGTTCGCGACCCTCGACCCGACCATGCGCGAAGTTGCGCTGCCGAGCGGCCGCCGCATCATTCTCTCCGATACGGTCGGGATTCATCTCGGACCTGCCGACGTCGCTGGTCGCCGCTTTTCGCGCGACGCTCGAAGAAGTCGTCGCCGCCGACCTGATCGCCCACGTCCGCGACATCTCGCACCCCGACACTTCAGCCCAGGCGCGCGACGTCGAAGGCGTGCTCCATGACCTCGGCATCGACCCGCAGCCGGTCGCGAGCCCCGTCATCGAAGTGTGGAACAAGATCGACCAGGTCGCACCCGATGCGCGCGAGGAACTGGGCAACGATGCCGCCCGCGGCGATCGCACGCGCATTCTCGTGTCGGCCGTGACAGGGGAAGGCATTCCCGAGCTGATCGCGGCGGTCGACACCCGGCTCGGCGCCGGCGACAGCGTCGTCGATGTGACCGTGGCCCCGGATCAGGGCCGCCTGCTGAGCTGGATCCACGCCAACGCCCACGTCCTCGCGCAATCGAGCGACGACAATGGCCGCATCGATATTCAGCTCCGGATCGCTGAGGAAAAGCGCGGCCAGCTCGAGCGCCAGATCAAGCTCGCCGCCCGCAAGACGGCGGCCGACGCGCGCTGACGTCTCCTATGCCGATCTGACGCTGCTCAAAACAGCTTGAGCCCCGGCGGCAGCGGCAGGCCACCGGCCACGTCCTGCATCCGCTTCTGCATCTCGCCCTCGACCTTGCCCTTGGCGTCGGTGAACGCGGCGAGCACGAGATCCTCGACCATCTCGGCGTCTTCGGGCTTCAGCAGACTCGGATCGATCTTGACCGAGCGCATCTCGCCCTTGCCGTTGAGCGTGATCGTGACCATGCCGGCGCCGGACTGCCCGCTCACTTCGAGCGCCGCCAGCTCCGCTTGCATCTGCTGCATCCGGCCCTGTAACTCCTGGACCTGCTTCATCATCTCGAACGGGTTTTTCATCGCGCTTCCTCTCGTGGGGGAATGACCGGCGCCCATCGTGTCTATGGGAACCATATGGGGATGCGGTCGCGTTTAGCCGACCGCGCTGTCCTCGCCCGGCTCGGCGATATCATCTTCAAGCGGTGCAGCGATCGGGCGCACGCTCGCGATCTTGGCGTCGGGGAACTGCTCGAACACCGCCTTCACGGACGGATGCAGCTTCAGCGCCTCGATTTCGGCGGCTTCGCGCGCGCGCTGCTGCTCGCCGAGCGGCAGGATCACCCGGTCGCCGGCTCACCGCGATCGTCCAGCGCCGCGCCGTCCACTTGTTGAGTTTCTCGCGCAGCTCATTGGCGATCTCGGGTGGCGCGTTCGCGAGCAGATGCAGCTCGATCGAGCCCGACGGCTCGAATTTCACGAGGCTGACGTTCTCTTCGAGGTGCACCTTTAGGCGCGCGTCGCGCTTGCGCCCGATCAGCGCGACGACATCGAGGAAGGAATTGAGGACGATGTCCTCGGGCCGCTCGATCGTCGATGGGCCGAGATCGGCTTCGGCGTCCTCGTCGTCGGGCGCTTCGCCGGTGTCCGCACCGAACGCACGATCGAACGTCTCGCCGACCGGCGGCGCGAACCGCGTCTCGTCGTCGTCGCTGCGCTCTTCGACCGGCGCCTCAGCCATCGGCAGCGCGGCCGCCTCGGCGCGCACCTTGTCGCTCGCCGGCGCACGATCAGTCGCAGGCTTGGCGCCCGTCCGCTGAGCCATCGGCACACCGCCGAGCCCGCGAATGATTTCGTCCGGCGACGGGAGATCGGCAGTATGCGCGATCCGCACCACGACCATTTCGGCGGCCGCGCGCAGGTTCGGCGCCTTGCCGGCCTCCTCGATGCCCTTGAGCAGCATCTGCCACACCCGCGCCAGCAGCGGGATCGACAGCCGCTCGGCGAGCCCGCTCGCGCGCCGCAGCTCCTCGCCGGAGAGCACCTCGCTCTCGCCCGCCGCGCCCGCGACCTTGATCCGCGTCGCCGCGTGCACGGCTTCCGCAAGGTCGCCCAGCACTTCGAGCGGATCGGCGCCGTCGCCATAGAGCCCGTCGAGCGCGCCCAGCGCCTCGGCCGTCCGCCCCGACAGCATGTGCTCGATCAAATCGAAGATGCGGCCGCGATCGGCGAGCCCGAGCATGGCGCGGACGGTCGGGCCGGTCACCGCGCCCTCGCCCATCGCGATCGCCTGGTCGAGGATCGAGAGCCCGTCGCGCACCGAGCCCTCGGCGGCGCGTGCGATCAGCATCACCGCGTCGTCCTGGACCGTCGCACCCTCACTCCCCGCGATGCGCCGGAAATGATCGGCCAGCACCGGCACCTCGACGCGGCGCAGGTCGAACCGCTGGCAGCGCGACAGCACCGTCACCGGCACCTTGCGCACCTCGGTCGTCGCGAAGATGAATTTCACATGCGGCGGCGGTTCCTCCAGCGTCTTCAGGAGCGCGTTGAACGCGCCCTTCGACAGCATGTGCACCTCGTCGATGATGAACACCTTGTAGCGCGCCGACATCGGCCGGTAGCGCGCGCTCTCGATGATTTCGCGGACGTTGTCGACGCCGGTGTTCGACGCCGCGTCGATCTCGATCACGTCGGGATGGCGGCTCTGGATGATCGCCTCGCAGTGCGCGCCGTAGCCATCCATCTCGACGGTCGGGCGATCAGGCAACCCGTCCTTCACGTAGTTGAGCGCGCGCGCGAGAATGCGCGCCGTCGTCGTCTTGCCGACCCCGCGGACGCCGGTCAGCATGTAACCCTGCGCGATGCGATCCGCCGCGAACGCGTTGCGCAGCGTCGTCACCATCGCTTCCTGGCCGATCAGGTCTTTGAACGTCTCGGGGCGATACTTCCGCGCCAGCACGACGTAGCCGCTGTCGGCGACCTTGCCCGGCGGCGCCGCCTCGGGTTCGCCGAACAACGACGGGCCATCGTCGACATAGGGCGCCTCGGGCGCATCCCGGCCGTCGGGGTCTGGCATCCCGTCGTCGCCACTGCCGGGGGACTTCTTGCGCGCCATGCCCGCGTGCCATCCTTTCGTCGAACGCAAACCCGGAAAAGCGATCGTGCCAGCGGAATGCGGCCGGAGAATTGAAGTAGGAGACCAGCAGACGACCCGAGCCCTGATCGTTAGGGCTGCTTCCTTCCGGACCTGACCCGGTTGGCGAGGGACCCGCCCGCCGCCAGCCTCCCGCGCCGCTTATCACACGGACGCCCGCCCCCTGCAACCGCCCCGCGGCCACCACGCCCATGGGGAAAGACGGACCTGCGCGGTTTGCCGCGACGTCCCTCTGGGTTATGCCGTGGTCGGCACTGAACCGGGGAGACCGACGGTCGGCATGGATGGAACGGACTTCACGCTGCGCGTCATCGGCGCCTTCTACACATTCGCGGGGCTGGTGGCTGCGCGCGCCGCGCTGACCTCCAACCTCATCGACCACGCCATCAGCGCCATTTCGATGCAGAAGCCGGATCGTATCGAGATCCATCGGACAATCTGGCTGCTCGGCCAGACGGTGCTGATCTTCGCCGGCGGCGTCTGCCTCATGTTGCTGCTCGAACCGGCGGCGTGGATCTTCGCGCTGACAGCGCTCATGCAGGCGCTGTTCTTTGTGGCACTCGCCCCGCTCTATTTCGACGCCGCCGATGCGCCCGATCCCCAGGGTCGCCGCAGCAGCATGAATGCCTTCGTCATCTATACCGCCGCGACGGCGTTCGTCGTCTGGGCCGCGTACGCGGGCCGGCTCATTCCGATCGAGAATGCCTCGACCGTACTGCTCGGATCGGCGGCTGCGGCGATCGCGCTGCACCTCGGCTACATCATGCAGGCACATGCTTTTTCCGACGAAGCGAAGATCCGCCTTCGGTGGTTTCGATGAGAGTGGCGCATCGGACAGCTTCGACAATTCAGCTCTCGATCAGACCGGTCTGCCTGCGAGTTCAATACGCATAAAGCTCATGGCCGACTACGGCACCTACCCGCTGTGGGCGATGGACGACGACCTGATCGGCGATTTCTCACCGCAAGACCTCGGCGTCTCGGACGAACTGACCGTCGACCTGTGGGCGTGGGCCAATGAGTTCGACGTTGTCGCTCAATCCTGACGATCCCGCAAACAGCCTCTGGTCGGATGGCCGCCACAAGCAACACGTTGCGGAAGGTATGGCCCTCGCCCGGCGCATCAAGTGCGAACTGCCCGATCGTGAGGTGTTCGTGCACGATACGAGACGGCGATCTCATCGAGATCACGTCGCAGGATACGACGAAGTCGTAGTGCGCGGCCTTACTTCCCCTTCTCCCCGCACTTGCGGGGAGAAGGTCGGATGAGGGGCGGCTGAAAATGCCAACGTTGGAGTCTGCCGCCGCCCCTCACCCTAACCCTCTCCCCGCGAGAGCGGGGAGAGGGACAGAAATGTCAGCGGCCGAAGGCCGCGAGGTGAGCATGCGACCGGAGGGCACGACCTGCGGCGCGTGTAGGCGGAGCCGTACGCGACCGCAGAGAAAAGCGATGCGGAACTAAAAAGCATACTCCTCAAAACTTGGCGGATGTCGCCCTTCCAGGGGCCATGATAGGACTCGAGCAGTTGCTCGGCGATCGTGCGGCCGGAGGCGACGATCTCCTCGATCGGCGCGAGATACTGGCGCTCGTCGAGGCCCATGGCGTCCTTGCGTGCGCGCGCGGCAAGGCCGTTGCGCGAAATGGCCATCGCTTCGCGCGCGACGTCGAGCGCCTTGCCGCCGCGGAACGGCGTCTTCAGCGCGAGGCGCGGCACGCCGTCGCGCAAGGCCTGGCGCTCCTCGGCGGTCCAGTCCTTGACCAGCGTCCCAGGCCGCATCGAGCGCGCCGGATCGTACAAGAGCCCGACCCAGAACGCCGGCAGCGCACAGATCCGCCGCCAGCGCCCGCCGTCGGCGCCGCGCATCTCGAGGAAGCGCTTCATGCGCACCTCGGGAAACAGCGTCGTCATGTGATCGGACCAGTCGTCGATGGTCGGCCGCTTCGCCGGGCAGTGCGGCGAGCTTGCCGTCCAGGAAATCGCGGAACGAGGCGCCGGCGACGTCGATGTACTCGCCGTCGCGGTAGACGAAGTACATCGGCACATCGAGCGCGTATTCGACGTAGCGCTCGAAGCCCATGCCGTCCTCGAACACGAACGGCAGCATGCCCGTGCGCCGCTTGTCGGTGTCGCGCCACACTTCGCTGCGCATCGACAGGAAGCCGTTGGGCTTGCCTTCGGTGAACGGGCGAGGCCGCGAAGATCGCCGTCGCGATCGGCTGCAGCGCCAGCGACACGCGCAGCTTCTTGACCATGTCGGCTTCGTCGCCGAAATCCAGGTTCACCTGGATCGTGGCGGTGCGGTACATCATGTCGAGGCCGCCCTTGCCGACCTGCGGCATGTAGCGGGTCATCACGGCGTAGCGCCGCTTCGGCATCCGCGGCGTTTCTTCGCGCGTCCACGTCGGCGAGAAGCCGAGGCCGAGGAAGCCGATGCCGAGATCCTTGCCGATCGCGCTGACCTGGTCGAGGTGCTGCTGCGTCTCGGCGGCGACCTCGTGGAGATTTTCGAGCGGCGCGCCCGAAAGCTCGAACTGGCCGCCCGGTTCCAGCGACACCGTCGCCATCGGCTCGCTCGTCCGGCCGCCTGAGCGCGATGATGTTGTCGCCTTCGATGATCGGCAGCCAGCCGTAGCGCGCGATCAGCGCTTCGAGGATCGCGCGGATGCCGCGCGGGCCGTCGTAGGGAACCGGGCGCAGGTCGTCGGTGTGGAAGACGATCTTCTCGTGCTCGGTGCCGATGCGCCATTCCGACGGCGGCTTCGATCCGGCCGCGATCCAGTCGACGAGATCGGCGCGCGAGCGCACGATCGGGGAAGGCGCACCGTCCTGGCGGGTCGACATCGAGCATTCCTCATGAGCATGTCATTGTCCCCGCACACGCTCCATGCGCGGGGTTTTGTTGGCGTCATAGGACCGACCGGGCCCGTTGGCAACAAGGGCGGAGGTCGGGGCGCCACGCCGCAGGACGCCCGAAGGGCGACTTGCGGCAGTCCGCGGAAGCCGATTTGTGGCACGGCCGCAGCCCGCTCGGACAGGCCCGCCAGGATATGCCCCACCCGCGTGACGGGGCAGATCAATAGCGCGTGAGACATGCGCGCCTGCCGAGTTGACAGACCTAGGTTGCAGCGCCCCACTCGGGCAGACAGAGGCTCACATAGGCAAATGGGCGCCGCAGGGGCGCCCATTTCGAAACCTGTCGTCGCACGCCCTGTCGGACGCTCTCCGGGGCCGAAACGCTCAGTACCGGTAGTGGTCGGACTTGAACGGCCCCGCCGGCTTGACGCCGATGTAGTCGGCCTGGTCCTTGGAGAGCTTGGTCAGCTTCGCGCCCACCTTGGCGAGGTGGAGCATGGCGACCTTCTCATCGAGGTGCTTCGGCAGCACGTACACTTCCTTCTTGTACTTGCCGTCCTTGTTGTTGGCCCACAGCTCGATCTGCGCCAGCGTCTGGTTGGTGAACGATGCCGACATGACGAACGACGGATGCCCCATCGCGTTGCCGAGGTTCACGAGGCGGCCCTGGCTCAGCAGGATGATGCGGTTGCCGCCAGGGAACTGCGATCTCGTCGACCTGATCCTTGATGTTCGTCCACTTCATGTTCTTGAGGCCCGCGACCTGGATCTCGTTGTCGAAGTGGCCGATGTTGCACACGATCGCGCGGTCCTTCATGCGCGCGCATGTGGTCGACCGTGATGATGTCCTTGTTGCCGGTCGCGGTGACGTAGATGTCGGCGCGCGGGAGCGCATCCTCGATCGTCAAGACCTCGTAGCCTTCCATGGCCGCCTGCAGGGCGCAGATCGGATCGACCTCGGAAACGAGGACGCGGCAGCCAGCCTGGCGCAGCGACGCCGCCGAGCCCTTGCCGACGTCGCCATAGCCCGCGACGAACGCGACCTTGCCCGACATCATCACGTCGGTGCCGCGGCGAATGCCGTCGACGAGCGACTCGCGGCAGCCGTAGAGATTGTCGAACTTCGATTTGGTCACGCTGTCATTGACGTTGATCGCCGGCCACAGCAGCGTGCCGGCCTTCTGCATCTCGTAGAGGCGATGGACGCCCGTCGTCGTCTCCTCGGAGACGCCTTTGATGGACGCAGCGATCGCGCCGAACCAGCCCTTCGGCTTTTCCTTGAGGCAGCGCTTGATGAGCGCGAACAGGATCTCCTCTTCCTCGGATCCGGCCTTGTCCAGGAAGGCGGTATCGCCCTTTTCGGCCCGCACGCCGAGATGGATGAACAGCGTCGCGTCGCCGCCGTCATCGAGGATCATGTTCGGATAGCCGCCGCCGTGCCAGTCGAACAGCTTGGCGGTGTAGTCCCAGTACTCGACCAGCGTCTCGCCTTTGATCGCGAAGACCGGCGTGCCGGCGGCCGCAATGGCGGCGGCCGCATGGTCCTGCGTCGAGTAGATGTTGCACGAGACCCAACGCACGTCGGCGCCCAGCGCCTTCAGCGTTTCGATGAGAACGCCGGTCTGGATCGTCATGTGCAGCGACCCGGCAATGCGCGCGCCCTTGAGCGGCTGCTTGGGGCCGTACTCCTCGCGCGTGGCCATCAGGCCCGGCATTTCACTCTCGGCGATGGAGAGCTCCTTGCGGCCGAATTCTGCAAGGCCGATGTCCTTGACGATATAGTCCTTGGTGCTCGGCATAGAGGGGCGCCTTTCCTGGAGCTGGCGGTGGCCGGAAGTCCCTGCGGGCCGGCTGCACCTGAGGCAGCGCGGGTGCGCGGGCGGCAATGGATCGGCGCTGTATAGCGGTTGAACCGCCTCGCCGCAACACGGATATAAAGAAATCTTTATGTCCTTGTGTGGGCATACTTGACGCCGCACCCGCCACAAGGGAGGCTCTCGGCCCGGCCGCCCTTGTCAGGAACATCGCGTGACCCCATTCGACCCGACAAAGCCGCTGCTGGTGTTCGGTGGCCCGTACTCGAACCTCGAGGCGACGCTGGCCATGCGCCAGCGCGCCGAAGCCCTCTCGGTTCCGCCCGGCAATGTCATCTGCACCGGCGATGTCGTCGCCTACTGCGCCGCCCCCGAGGAGACCGCCCGGCTCGTCGCCGACTGGGGCTGCCACGTCATTCAGGGCAACTGCGAGCAGCAGCTTGCGGCCGGTGCCGAGGACTGCGCCTGCAATTTCGAGGATGGCACGGAGTGCGCCGCCCTCGCCAAGGGCTGGTATCCCTTCGCCAACAATCGCATGACCCCCGAAATGCGCGCCTGGATGGGCGGCCTCCCTGAAACGCTGCGGTTCACCTTTGCGGGCCGCACGTTCCGCGTCGTCCACGGCGGCACCGACATCGTCAATCGCTGGGTGTTCCCCTCAGAGCGCGAGATCCTGACCGAGGAGGTCGTGCTCGCCGGCGCCGACGTGATCATTGCCGGCCACTCCGGTATTCCGTCGATCACGCGCGTCCGCAAGCGCGTCTGGTTCAATCCCGGGGTCATCGGGATGCCCGCCAACGACGGCACCGCCGATGTCTGGTTCGGTCTCGTTCGCGCGATCGACGACGGCGGCGTCATGCTCTCGACGCATCGCCTCGTCTATGATCATCACACCGCCGCCGCCGGCATGCGCCGCTTCGGTCACGCCAACGGCTACGCCCGCACCCTCGTCACCGGCCTCTGGCCGAGCCTCGACATCCTTCCCCCGACCGAACGCGACGCCACCGGCCAGCGCATCCGTGCACGCACGCTGCGGATCGCACCTCCCGCACGCGCGCCATTGAAAGGCGCGATCAAAGCAAGCGCGTAGTGCGCATCTGGGAGGCGTTGTGCCCTCGGTCGCTTCGCGAAGCGGGGCATTGGCCCCGCACCCCAACCGGGGAGACCCCGGGCCCCCTCTTTTTTGAATCTTCAGTAGCGGTCGAAGACCGCGAGATGAGAACGCCAGCCGGCGTGGGCACGACCCGCGGCGCCGGTAGGCGTCGTGCCGAAGGCGCGCCTCTGGCGCGAGCCGTCGGCGACCGCGGCAAGAAAAAGCAGAGCGCCGCTACTTGCTAGCGGCCGTCCCCACGCCTTTGCTCTTGGCTTTGCCCTTGGCCTTCTTCACCACCGGCTTGCGCTCGGGCAGCGGCGGCGCGGTGGAGGCGACCTCCGCGCCCGGGACCGACAGCGGCCCGCACTCGACCGAGCCCGCCTTGGCCCACTTCGCCACGTTGGCGCGCATCTGCTCGGCCATGACGTCGGGGATGCGGCGGCTCTCCATTTCCAGCTTCGAGCCGTCCGCGAGCTTGGTGATACCGACGATGAAGACCTTGCCGCCGCGCGGGTTCGGCTGGTCGGGCGTGCGCACGTGAACCGCGACCTCGGCGGCGCCGCCATCGGCATCGGATGCGGATTCGCCGTCGAAGACATAACCCTTGACCAGCGGTTTGCCCGGCCCGAACCAGCACGTCTTGGCGCCGCGGGCGACGCGGGAATAGATCTCGTGCGTGTTCTCGCTGTGAGTGCTCGAGTGGCCGGTGATGGTGATCGCGGCCGGCAGAGTCGGAAGCGCCGGCAGGCTCGAGGTGTTGAGCAGATCGGTGCCGCTGCAGCCGGCGAGGATGAGCGCGAGCAGACACACGGCGGCCCCCGCCCGCGCCGGGCAGGCTCCCTCAACCCTCGCACCTCGTCGTCCAAGCTGCACGCGTTCTCGTCCCGTCCCTGCGACGCCCGATTCCCCCAAAACCCCGCCCGCGGACGATCCCAAAGCCGGCGCGGCATGGCAAGGGGCCCGATGTCGCTGTAGATAACAGCCCAGTTCATACCCCGCTGGATAATCGGGTCAGGCATACGGAGCTATCTGGGCCAGCGCGTGGCGCATCTCCGCGGCATCCTCGACAGGCGCCCGCCCGTGGCGTAAACGCGGGATCAAATGAATTCGCGTCAGGGAGTGCGCTCATGTCGTCATTCAAGGGCCTGCAACTGACAAAAGGCGAGAAGGGCACCGTCGCCGCGTGGACCGACCTGACGGACGCCGACCTCATGGACGGCGACGTGACCGTCCGCGTCTCGCACTCGACGCTCAACTACAAGGACGGCCTCGCGGTGACCGGCAAGGCCCCGGTCGTGCGGCGCTGGCCGATGATTCCCGGCATCGACTTTGCCGGCACGGTCGTCGCGTCGGACAATTCCGCCTACAAGACCGGCGACGGCGTGATCCTCAACGGCTGGGGCGTCGGCGAGACGCACCTTGGCGGTTACGCGCAGAAGGCGCGCGTGAAGGGCGACTGGCTGGTGCCGCTCCCCTCCGCTTTCACGCCCGCGCAGGCGATGGCGATCGGCACGGCGGGTTATACCGCAATGCTCTGCGTCATGGCATTGGAGCGCAACGGCATCACGCCGGATCGCGGCTCGGTGGTCGTGACGGGTGCGGCGGGCGGCGTCGGCTCGGTGGCGATCGCGCTGCTGGCCAAGCTCGGCTACACGGTCATCGCCTCGACCGGTCGCGCCGCCGAGGCCGACTATCTGAAGGGGCTCGGCGCCAGCGAGATCATCGACCGGGCGGAGTTATCCGGCGCCGCGCGGCCGCTCAACAAGGAGCGGTGGGCCGGCGCCGTCGACACCGTCGGCTCGACCACGCTCGCAAACGTGATTTCCATGACCAAATACGACGGTTGCGTCGCCGCGTGCGGTCTGGCCCAGGGCCTCGACCTGCCGGGTTCGGTGGCGCCCTTCATCCTGCGCGGCGTCACGCTTGCCGGCGTCGACAGCGTCATGGCCCCGCGGGCGCGCCGCCTCGAAGCATGGTCGCGGCTCGCGCGCGATCTCGACATCGCGAAACTCGACGCCATGACCGTCACCCGGCCGATCGCCGATGTCGAAGCGCTCGCCCCGGCGATCCTGGAAGGCAAGGTCCGCGGCCGCGTGGTGTTCGAACTCGGGTAGTCCGCACGGACTTGCCGGGTTCTACTTCGCCCGTCCGCCGAACGTGATCGAGCGGTGGCCGAAGTAGCTCAGCAAGGCCCCGCAGGCGATGCCGACGAGATGTGCGGCGGCGCCGGCGATCGTCGATGACCAATCGGCGAAAAGGAGAAGTTCGCGCACGCCGACCGAGACGACGAACATCACCGCCTGGCTGGCGACGTTGACGGCGATGAAATCGCGGATCTTCGAGCTGAGCGGTCGCGTGGCGCCGGGAAACACCCATCGGTCGTACAGCAGAAATCCGCAGACCATGCCTACAACCATCGCCGCCAGCACCGCGGCGGCAAAGGGCATGACGAGTTCGAACGGAAAGCGGGCCAGCCAGTTGACGAGCGAGGCCACCGATCCCGCGACGAGAAACCGCGCCTCGGGCTGAGCCAGCGCATTGCGTCCCGTATTGAATAGTCCCGTCAAATCCTCGTCCTCGCGCCGCCGCCGATCGATATCCGTCGCTGTCACGGCGACGGTACACCGCGAACCGAGCGCGCGTCTCGCCGCCGAACAGAGTCGGGGCTCAGCGCGTCGCCCCGGGAAAATTCTCCGGCCACCGGTATGCCCATACGTCGTGCCCGAGAATGAAGCCGATATTTGTCACGATAAGACAGATCGCCAGCACAGCGAGCAGCCAACCCTTCGCGGGAAAGCGCGAGGCGGCAAACGGCACCAGCAGTATGAGCCAATGCACCAGCGTCACGGCCGGACTGAACAGCATCGGCTCGGCGGGATTGAATAGGAGGAAAAACGCCGCGCGGACCAGACCATATGCGGCAAGCCCCAGCAGCAGCGCACTGGCTGTGCCGAGGCTGCGCGCCCGATAGCGCGGCCACACGCTCGCGACAACGATCACGGCGAGCGACGCGACGACGCCGATGGTCGGCAGTGAGCGCAAATAGCTCGTGAACTCCGGCGCAAAGTAGCCGCCGTACTGCGCCCACAACGGTGCCGTGGGCGTCGGCGCGGCGACGTTGAAGAGAGACCAGTTCAAGACGAACGAATAGATGCTGGCGAGGCCGTAGTCGTTCTTGGCCAGGTAGTAGAGCAGCATATTGAAGTGCGACTGGCCTTCCACGTTGATGGTTTCGGGAATCAACCAGCCATTCACGAACACTTCGAGGAAGAGCCAGGAGATCGGGATGACCAGAGCATGAACCGCGATCCACGGTTCGCGGCGCGCGCTGAGGCCTCGCCGCACCACGGCATCGACGACGGGGATGGCGACTAGAGCCGCTGAGACGATCTCGTTCAGGCAGGCGGCCACCAGGATAGCCGACAGCCCGACGGCGCCCGCCAGCGTCCAGCGCTCGCGCAAACGCACGTACGCGGCAATGTAGAGCACCGAAAGCGTCGCGGTGACGATCTTCGATTCCTCGATTGCCGAAAAATACCACACCCCGAGCGACGCCGCGTAGAGCACCCCGCCGAGCAGCGCCAGACGCCGCGGCAACTGCGTCGCAAAAGTCACCGTCGAGGCCCAGACGCCGATCGCACCGACGGCGGCGAACAATCCGTTCAGCAGCACCGCGGGCGTCATCCACGCCGTCATCGGCGCGAACAGCTTCATCCACCCGAGCCCGAGCATGATCGTCACGGGATGGAAGCGCGCCGCCCGATGATTGACGGCACCTTGCCGCAGATATTCGTAGTGAGGAGAATCGGCGCCGAACATCGCGGTTGTGCTGCGCCCATCGAGGATCACGGCCGATCGCCAGTAGACGGCGAACGCCGCCAACGCCAGCAGCACCGGCACCAGTACGTGCATTGGCTCGCGCGCATCGGCCCCTGCATGGCGAACCGGCCGTACGGGCGAGGAGCGCGAAATGATGACGGGTGACGCGTCGTTCATTGTCATGACCTGAGTGGCTCAGCAATAAGACCGGACCACCTCCGTTGGAAAAGTCCGGGTGCCCCCTTCCCCAACGCGAATACGAATTGAGCAGCGCGGCAGTGGGCGCACCCTGAGGGTGGGGAGATGAACGCTTGCCCAACGGCCGCCATCCGCTGTGCGACCAACGGACCCAATCTGGTGAGAACACGGCGCCCTGTTGCCCGCCAACAACAACGGCGCCCTCGTCGACCGTCATCCCGACTCGAGCCCGGCACAAGCAAAGCGATGCACTCTCCGGCGCAGGAACATCCTCGAGCCGCGCCCGGCGGCCCGCAGCACGCGATCGCTAGGAATGCCCATACACCAGAACTATCTCTCGGCCATCAAGACCTTCGAAGGCTTCACTTCGCAGGCCAAGTGGGACTATGCCCAGCACAGCAACGGCTACGGCACCAAAGCACTCTATCCCGGCGAGGCGATCTCGCCCGAGGAGGCCGAACGGCGGTTTGCGGCAGAGATCGCGGTCGCGCGCGACATCGTCGAGAAGCATGCGTCTGGGTGGGACGAGGGCACCAAGGCCGCGCTCACCTCCCTGACTTTCAACGCCGGCACGCGATGGATCTCGTCGGGCCTCGGCGATGCCGTGCGCAACGGCGACATCGAGGGTGTCCGCGACCGGTTCGTGCAGTATTCGAAGGCACAGGGCGAGGTGCTGCCCGGCCTGCTCAAGCGACGCCTCGCCGAAGTCGATTGGATCGGCAGCGGGACGGGCGGCGCAGCACCAACCGCGCAGGCGGCAACTCTCGCCGGACCGGCGCCCGCACTCCAGGCCGTGCTGCAGCCGGCGCCGGCGACCGGATCTGCCTCCGTCACTCAGCCGAGCACGACGACCGCCGCGCCGACCAGTATGGAGCGACGCGAGGTAGCCTCGGTCCTGAGCGATCATCTGGCGGGGCTGCTCGCCGGGCGAGGCGACAGACGCGCGCGCCGCGCAGAACCTGTCGATGCTGATCACGCTGCTGTTCGACCTCCAGATGCGCGCGGCCGTCGGCACGCCCCGGGATGGCGGTGAGCCGACGAACAGCCAGCCCCAGCACGCGATCTGAATTCGATCCGATCGGGCCGGGAACCGCCGGTTTCATTGCTCCGTGACACGTTCCGGCACACCGGCCGGCGCGCCGGCAACGCCCGGTTAACCACGGCCTTTCTTTAAATCGGCTCTTAGCGCTTCTTAAGCCGCCGCCGTGCATCATCGCCGGCATGATCGACGAGAGAACATTCGACCGCATCACCCAGCGCGCAGCCGCCCTCGAGGCGTGGCTCGAGCAGCGAGGCGCCGTATGCGCAGTTCGATCAGCGCCACCTCGATCCCCACACGCCCGAGCAGGCCTATTGGCACCTCGGCTATCAGCGGGCACTGAGTGACGTGCTGTCGGCTATCACCGAAACTGGAGGCAGTGCGGACACTGCCAGTCCGTCCCCGCCGGCCGACCGGGATGAATGAAGTTGGACGGCGGGCGCAGGGTGTGGAAGAGCTCGCACTCGCGATCGAAGCCCTCGCGCGCCGTCGCGAGCGTGGCGAACTTGAACATCACGCTCGATCCGATCAGTTCGCATAGCCGCGCGCGCAGATCGTAGTCGTCGCGGCCAACGCTCTGGACGCGAAACCGTCCCGAATTGTCCTCGTACCCGAGCGCGAAGATTCCCGTCCGCGCTTTCGGGAGGACGCTCTCCAAGGTGTCGAACGACAGCGCATGGGGGCCCTTCAGGCTCGTCTTCATCGGCTCTCCTTCTTGCCGTTGCGCGGGGACTGCCGCGGCGCCGCGCGTTCCCGCCATCCGCTCCGCCACGCGCTATTTGACATGCTGGCAGCGCACCGCCTCGTGCGCGAGGAAGTTCAGGCTCTCGACAAAGATCTGCGCGATCGCCGGGCGGCCAATCCGCGAATTGGCTTTCTCGATGACGCGATGGGCGAGCGCCTCGACCTGCACAGCCTTCAGGTCCGCGAAATCGAGCGCTTCTTCCTCGTACACCGATCTGAAGATCGCCTCGCTGACATAGAGCGTGAGCGCGTCCTTGTTTTTCATCTCCTTGGTGCCGGCCGCGAACGCGATGCGCCCGAGCACGTAACCCTGGATCTTGCCGCCACGCACCACCGGCACCGAAACCGGTTCGAGCTTGACCACCGTCACCTCGTCGGGCGCACCGCTCTCGGCACCAGACGCCGAGCTCTGCGGCAGCTTCATCGCCGCATAGCTTCCACCGAGCGTCGACAGCACGACGACGAACCCGAGCAGCAGCATCCTCACCATGGCTTGGGTCCCGGCGCGCGATCTCACTCAATAGGTGCCGTCGGCGGTCGATTGCTCGATCGCATCGCCGATCAGCGAAGAGATTTCGTAGACAGCATCCATGTGCCGGCGCAGCAGCCGCTCATTGGCGGCGAGATCGGTGGCGAGCTGACGCAGCTTGAGGCGCACGC
>CAVZHG010000021.1:0-13684 GCA_963775035.1 uncultured Alphaproteobacteria bacterium
TCGCCGCACGCATGGCGAAGCCACAATCCATCGACGCGGCCGATCGCGGTCGACGGCTCGGCGCGGTGGTGGCGGCTAGCCGTGCTGGCACCGCTTCAGTCGCGTAGACATTTCGGCGCTCGATCGCGTTTGCGTTCTATTTGTCGTGGGGGAGCATTCAAGCGATGACGGCAGGCATAGTCGGACGGCTGGCGCTCATCACCTTCCTTTGCGTCGCACTGTTGCCGACAGCCGGGAACGCTCAATTCACCAGGGAACACGCCATCACCAGCCTGCGCGGGTTTCATGGCGATACCGGGCGCATCCAGCGAAGCTTCGAGTCGGATGACGAAGCGCGGTCCATCTTCAGGCAAGTGCTCACTGCCGCCGGGCTTGCCGGGATCGAGGATCGAATTTTGATCCGTGCCTCCGCCGAGACTCCCAATGCTCTTGCCGGAATAGAACCGGGAGGGACGCGGTACATTTTCTACAATGCCGTTTTCATCAAGGAGATTGCGGCGCGCACCAATTCGTATTGGTCTCTTGTCGCGATCCTCGCGCACGAAGTCGGGCACCACGTTCGCTTCCACACCGTCACCGAAGGGCGCGATCACGAGTTCGAACTCGAAGCGGACTATCAGGCCGGATTCATTTTGCGGCGGATGGGGGCGACCCTCGACGATGCCCAGGCCGTCTATCGGACGTTTCCCGATGCCGCGACGCGAACGCATCCAGGGCGCGGCCAACGGCTGCAAAGTGTGACGCTTGGTTGGAGCGCCGGGAGCAATCAGCCGTCCCGCCCGCCGTCCACCGAAAATCCGCGGCCGCCGAGCCAGAATGACGATCGCGGCTGCCTTCCCGGCCAAGTTCGCCGCGTCGACAGCAGTTGCGTCGCCAAGGATCCGACGTCACCGCTTAAGCGTTCGGATGGGCCACGCCCGCTCACTCGTGCCGAAGAGGCAGCAATTTCGCCTCTGCAGACATTCAAGGAATGCCAGGAGTGCCCGGAGCTGGTCGCAGTACCTGCCGGCGTCATCGAGAACTCAGCGGAACCTTCACACCGGATAAGAATCAGCCGGCGGCTCGCGGTCGCGAGATTTGAGGTCACGCTGGCGCAATGGGATGCGTGCGCGTTGGATGGGGGATGCGCGTATGTACCGGATGATTCAGGCTGGGGCCGTGGTGATCGCCCCGCGACCAAGGTCTCCTGGGATGACGTGAAAACGGCGTACCTCCCCTGGTTGTCCCGCAAAACCGGAAAACGCTATCGCCTGTTGACCGAGGCCGAGTGGCTGTACGTTGCAGGAGCAGGCAGTACATCGGCCTACAGCTGGGGTGACGACTTCACTCGCGGACAGGCCAACTGCGCCGGCTGCGGCAGCCCTTGGGACAACAAGCAGTCCGCGCCCGTGGGCTCATTCCCGCCCAATGCGTTCGGGTTGTTCGACGTGCACGGCAACGTCTGGGAGTGGATCGAGGATTGTGTCGCTCCGACCTATCCCAAACTGCCATCCGACGGCAGTGCCGCAACAGGCGACGCCTCGTGCTTCAAAGGGCTGCGCGGCGGCTCCTGGGATAACGACACGGGTATGCTTCAACTGACATCGCGCGGGCGCAACCGGCGAAATCTCAGAAGTCATACGGTCGGATTCAAAGTCGTGCGATCGCTGGATTGACCGCCGCCCGCCGGCCGCAGCGGGCCCGCTAAAGCAACGGACTTTAAATTCACCTCACCTCGAGGCTAGGCGGGGAGTGAATTTCAAGTCCAAAGTTGCTTTAGAACGCTATGACTCTAAAGCGTCTTTGGACCTTAAATGCGACTTTGAGGCCGACCCAGGCGTGGGTCGCATTTAAGGTCCGACGCTTTAGGTTCCTTCCGGCTCGTCGTCGTGCAGGACGGCGAGTTGGAACTTGAACCATTCGCCGCAGACGCTGCAGCGGGCGGGAAGAATCAGCGGAACCAGCCAATCGGCGCCAAATTTTTCGATCAACCCATCGATATTGTAGCGCGCGAACTCGTTGCAGCCGGGTGTCGCGCACGCGCCTTCGAGCTCCATGCCGGATGACTTGATGCTTCCCAGCGTCCAGGACGACAGTTCGCTCGCGTGCTCCGACATGTGCGCCTCACCGTTCCGGAACGTCGAATTTCGCGTCGGGATCGAGGAACCGATCGAGCACGTTGCGGATGAGCCGCGAGACGTTGTTGTTGCAGCCGTCGTGCAGCAGCGATCCGCAGAAGGTGATCGAGCCGGTCGAGAACACCGCGCCGTTGTCCGGCGTCTCGAAGAAGGTCAAATCGGCGCGGATCAGCTCGTCCGCCGGCACGCCCGGCACCGTCGTCAGATGGGTGAGGCGCTCCTCCGGCACCAGCACCCACGGCGCTTCCGGCTCGTGGCCTTCGGATGATGCGAGTACCACCGCATGCGGCGGCGTGCCGAGCCGCTTGTCGGCGCGATCGAGCTCGAAGCCTGCGGCGCCGTGCCCGGAAAGACCAAAGCCGCCGATCAGCTCGTCGCTCTGATTCCGTCGAGTATCCACGCCGCGCGCGACTCACGCGCGCCCGGGAGCTGACGATAGTGCGAGCCAACGAAATTCCCCTGCGCGGTGAAGCCGACGCCGGCAAGCCGCTGCGGCGGGCGGCCGTTGCGCCGCCACAGGCCGCCGTATTCGCCGTCGAACGCGTTGTAGTATTCGCCCGCCTCTGCCGCCCAGGCGCGGATGCCGCCTTCGCCGCGCCTGATCTCGATTGCCGCCGGCACTTCCTTGTGGCGCGCGACCTTCCAGTAGAAGCCATTGCCGCCGAGGTACATGAGACGGCCGCCGTTGTCGCGATAGGTCTCGAGCGCGTCGAGCATGGCGCCGGTGTGGTACTCGGGGTGGGTTCCCGTCGTGACCGTGCGGTAGGGGCCGAGCAGCGCCACGCCCTCGGCATCGAGTTCGTCATCGGTGATGACGTCGTAGGCGATGCCCTGCTGTTCCAGCCACGCGATGAGGTGGCTGTCGGCGGGAAGTGCCGGAGGCCCGAGCCGCGGATCGACGGATCGGGATAGGTGATGTAGCCCGACGCGCACATTCAGCATCGGCCGCAGCCACGAGGCGTGACAGATGCCGCTGCCGTCGGTGTGATAGTTATAGGTCGAGAGGCCGTACTCGCGATGCTCGGCGGCATTGTACGGGTAGGCGCCCCACGCCTTCGCCTGATCCTTCCACGCTCCGATCCATTTGGCCCGCGTCGCCTCGGGGCGCGCGTGGTTGTGGTAGACGGTGTAGGTATACGTCGAGACCAGGACGGCCAAATCCGCGGTCCGCGTGCCTTTCGGCGGGACGACGAAGAACGGGATATTTTCCTCGCCGGCTTCGCTCGAGAGGCGCACCGCATAGGTGCCGGATCGCGTGCCGGCCGGCACCGTCCACTTGAAATCGGTCTCCCATCCGCAGTCGTAGCAGGTCGTCCTCGTGGAAATGAATGGCACCGTATCGGTCCGGCGCATGGCGGAAGCACATCTCGCGTCCGGTCCAGTTCGATCCGGTCATGGCGCGTGCCGGCAGATTGACGAGCTGGCCGTGATGCGTGCCCGGTCCGGCGTCGAGGAAGCGGATCGATCGACATGTCGTGTGCGAAATCCCACGCCGCGATGACGCCCGGCGACGGCGCTGTCTATCGCCAGCGTTTCGATCGTCGCCGCATCGGCGGCGGCCGCGCGCAGATCACCGGCCGCTCGATCTTGCCGTTGAAATGGCCCTTCACCGGTGTGCCGCCGAGGGCGCCGATGGTCCATGGCATGCCTGCGACCGGCAGCACGGCGGCGCCGGCGTCGAGCTTGGCCGACGCGATCCTCGGTGCCGCGCCGGACGGCCACCTCGAGCCGCACCTGGCCGACGGTCAGCGTCGCGGCCGTCACGTCGTAGACCGCCAACACGCGGTACCACTGGCGTTCCTCCAGCGGCACCCGGGTCTTGACCCGGGTCGCGCCGAGCAGCGCCTCGACACTGCCGTCCTCGCCGATCGCGAGCGCGATGCCGCGCCGCACGCTCGGATCGTAGACCGACAGGATACCCTGGCGGCGCTTGGCACCCGGCATCGTCGGCCAGATCGTGGCGACGAGAGTGAGGCTGCCCATGGTGCCGAGGTCGGGACCTTTCTCGACGGTGCCGTGCGAGCCTGAATGAACCGGCTGGAAGCGGCCCTTGTGCGGGCCGGCGAATGCCGCTTCGACCGGCTCCTCGACCAACCCGGGCCCGGCGGGGTTGGCATCGGCCGAGATCACCCGCACCAGTCGCGCCACGTAGCCCGCATCGTCAGGCTCGAGATCTTGAACGCGATCGTCTCGCCCGGTCGGACGGACATCCGGTCGGCATAGCCGGCTAGTGACAGCATCGGTGGGTTCCCCAGTTGGTGGCGTGTCGGATCGGAATGGGGAAACCGTTAACGATCGAAGTCAAGCAAATCCGGGCCGGCCAAGTCGCGCGACCGACATGAGACACCGTATGCAGATGACGCGGAATGCGGTTTGGTTGCCCGGAAAACGAGCGAAAGGAGGGGCCGGAGCGGAATTTCCGATTGCTATCCGAAGTGCGGATTGCCAAACCTCGTGTAGACGTCACATACTTGTGCCGGCCAACTGCCATGGCGAGGCGCGGCGCCGATGAGATCCGCGGGAATTCACACGAGCCTAGGGAGAAGCAAATAAATGACAGGTGCTCCACAGACGCTGAAACGGCGTCAATTCCTCAAGGGCGCGGCCCTTGCGGGGGCAGCGGCCGGTACATCGGCGATCGTGACGCCAGCCATTGCTCAGTCCAAGAATCGAATGGAAGATGGTCACGACGTGGCCGAAGAACTTCCCCGGCCAGGGCACGGGCGCGGTGCGCTTCGCCAATTCCGTCGAAGCCGCGACAGAAGGCCGCCTCAAGATCAACGTGTTCGCCGCCGGCGAACTGGTGCCGCCGTTCGAGAGCTTCGACGCGGTCACTCGCGGTGCCGCCGACCTGATGCACGCGACGCCGTACTACTGGCCGAACAAGAGCAAAGCGCTCATGATGTTCTCGACTGTGCCGTTCGGCCTCACGACGAGCGAGCAGGAAGCCTGGATGCAGTATGGCGGCGGCCAGCAGCTCTGGGACAAGGTGCTCGATCCGTTCGGCCTCAAGGGCTACCACGCGGGCTCGACCGGCGTGCAGATGGGCGGCTGGTTCAACAAGGAGATCACCGGGCCCACCAGCGTCAACGGAATGAAGATGCGCATTCCGGGTCTCGGCGGCGAAGCGCTGAAGAAGCTCGGCATGACCGTCGTCAACCTGCCGGGCGGCGAGATTTTCGCGGCCCTCCAGTCGGGTGCCATCGACGCGACCGAGTGGGTCGGGCCGTGGAACGACCTGACGTTCGGCTTCTACAAGATCGCGAAGTACTACTACTGGCCCGGCATGCACGAGCCCGGCACCCAGATCGAAGTCACCGTCGACAAGAAGAAGCTGATGGGGCTGCCGAATGACCTGCGCAATATTCTCGAGGCATGCATCTACCAGGAAAACTCAAGTTCAGCGCGGAGTTCAACTCCCGGAACGGCGCGTCGCTGCAGACGTTGATCCAGACCCACAACGTCCAGCTCAAGCGCTTCCCGAACGACTTCCTTCAGGCCTACGGTGAGAAGTGCGGCGAGGTCGTCCAGGAACTGCGTGACGGCGGCGATGCCGTGACCAAGGAAGTGATCGAGTCCTTCCTCAAGGCGCGCCGCGAGCTGTCGAGCTGGAACCGGATCGCCGAGCAGGGCTTCCTCAACGCCCGTCTGCTCGATTACAAGTTCCCGACCTGAGCGGACCCATTCCAATGAATAGAAAGGCCCGCGGCAGGCAACTGCCGCGGGCCTTTTCTTGTCCGGCTTCGTGCGATCGATCCACGCGTCAATCCGCGGCCCCGGACCCCCAGATCAAAAAGGTCACACCGAGGATCAGGCAGAAGATGCTGACGAGCATCATGCCTTCGATGGCAGCGACACTGCGGATCGGCCCGGGTCGGGTCTTCCGATCGACCGTAAACCACAATAGCGCCAGAGACAGGCCCCAAGCGATCATGAAGACCACGCCCAACTCCAGCTCAAGCAGATGTGACATCGCGCCTTCCTTCATCACAAGCTCTAGCGGCGCTTGTTAAGACCCATCGGGTCATCGCCTTCGATCGGTATGCCGTCCTTGTCGAACCTCGGCTTGGCGTCCTGGCGCTTGGAGAAGCCCATCGGATCGTCATCCTCGATCGGTATGCCATTCTCGTCGAACTTGGGCTTGGCGCTCGGCCCCGACTTGCCCGCCGGCAATGGCGCGCCGTCCCCGGGCCGCCTGCCCGGCGTCGCAGGAGCGGTCACCACGGGTTTGGCCGCCGCGAACAACGCCTTCGGCAGCCATGTTGCCGTGGGCGGAAACGCCCAGACGATGCCGAGGACGAAGAGCTGCATCGTGACGTAGGGGATGGCGCCGAGCCAGATCGTGCCGGTCGAAATGCTGGGTGGCGCGATCGAGCGCAAATAGAACAGCGTGAATCCGAACGGCGGCGTCAGAAAGCTCGTCTGCAGATTGATCGCGATCATGACACCGAGCCAAACCGGATCGAGGCCCAGGATGATCAACGGTGGCCCGCAGATCGGCAACATGATCAGGATGATCTCGAACGTGTCGAGGAAGAAGCCGAGGATGAACATCACTGTCATCACGGCGAGCATGGCGCCGAACGGGCCACCGGGCACGTTCTTCAAGGTCTCTTCGACCATGTGCTCGCCGCCGAGGCCGCGAAACACCAGCGAGAACATCGATGCCGCAAGCACGATCACGAAGATGATCGAGGTCGTCACCATCGTGTTGCGCGCGGCGTAATAGATCATCTCGAACGACAGGCGCCGGTTCAGCGCGGCCAGTATCATCGCGCCGACCGCACCGACCGACGCCGACTCGGTCGGCGTTGCGAACCCGAGCAGGATGCTGCCGAGCACGGCCACGATCAGCAGGAGCGGCGGCACGAGCGCCGAGATGACCCGGAGCGGCAGGCCGCTGCGCTCTGCGTCGGTCATCTCCAGTGCAGGCACGGTTTCCGGCTGGAAGACGGCCTTGTAGGTGATCCAGAGAAGGTAGATCAGGACCATGATGAAGCCCGGAACGAGGGCGCCGGCGAACAGGTCCCCGACCGAGATCGGGTCGGGCGTGAAATTGCCCTTCTTGAGCTGGGCGGCTTGGTTCACGCCCGCGAGAATGTCGCCGATGAAGATCAGCACGGTCGACGGCGGGATGAGCTGCGCCATGGTCGACGAGGCGCAGATGGTGCCGGAGATCAGGCGCTTGTCGTAGCCCGCGCGCATCATCGCGGGAAGGCTGATGAGGCCCATGGTGACGACGGTCGCCCCGACGACGCCGGTCGACGCAGCCAGCATCGCGCCGACGAGGATCACGGAGAACGCAAGGCCGCCCCGCAGCTTGCCGAACATCTGACCCATCGTTGTCAGCAACGCTTCCGCGATCCCCGATCGCTCGAGCACGAGGCCCATGAATATGAAGAGCGGGACGGCGACGAGGACCTCGTTCAACATGCTGCCGAGGTATCGCGACGGCAGGCTGTGCAGGAACGAGTAGTCGAAGACGCCGAACTGGTGACCGATAAACGCGAAGATGAGGGATATGCCCGCGAGCGTGATCGCGATCGGGTAGCCGATCAGCAACGTGCCGAGAACCGCCAGAAACAGCAGGACCGACAGGACGTCGCCGACGTTCAAGGAGCTCAGCATGGGCAGGGGTCAGTCCGGTTTCGGAGGATGGAGATCCACGTGTGCTATTCGCCGAGACCGGCGATAGCGCGAGGCGGCGCCAGGTGACCCAGCCCATTGATCACGAGAATGCAGCGGCCGCAGATCGCGAGACCTTGCAGCAGCATCAGACCCGCGAAGACCAGGATGATCGTCTTCATGACGTAGAGGCCGGGCATGCCGCCGACCTGCGATGAGGTTTCCCAGATGGCCCAGGAATTCGTGACGTGCGGCCACGCGAAGTAGCCGAGCAGAATGATCCAGGGAAACAGGAAGACGAACGTCGAGATGAGGTCGAGCCAAGCCTGCTTGGTGGGGCTGGCGCGGGCGTAAAGAATGTCGACGCGGACATGCTTGTTGGCCATCAGCGTATAGCCGGCGCCGAGCATGAACGCTGCGGCATGCGTCCACACGTAGAGTTCCTGCATCCAGATGAAGCCGGATTGGAAGCGCATAGCGCGATAAACCACAACGGTCGCACAGATCAGCACCGTGGCGAGCGTCAGCCAAGCGACCACGCGGCCAATATAGTCGTTAACGGCCTCGGCAAATCGCACGAAGCCGGCCAGCGCACCCATAAATGTCCTCCCTCCGGCGTCCGAGTCCCGCGCCAAACGTCCTGCGGTTGTGTCTAGCAGCCAATTTCTGCCGGGAAAACAGCAATCGTCCGACACAATTGACGCGGCGCGCGATCGTGAAGCCTGAGCCACGGGGATGCCTGGATAACCGGCATACGGGATCCGCCGTCACGCACTCCATTCGAGGTGAAGCAGCAGATCGTCCATCCGATCGATGACCCGATCGGCACGAAGATCAGCAACCGGACCATGTGCGTAACCATAGCTGACCGCGATGACCGGGCAGCCGGCCGCACGCGCGGCGCCGACGTCGGAGCGGCTGTCGCCGACGACCAGAGCCTCGGCAGGGCGCGCGCCAAGCGCGCCGAGCACCGCCATCAGCATGTCCGGCGCCGGCTTGCGCGGAAGATCGTCGCGGGCGCCGACAACGGCGGCAAAGAACGGCGCAATGCCCAGCGCGCGAAGCGCAATGGCCGTGATGGGCGCAGCCTTGTTGGTGCACAGCCCGAGCGGCACGTCACGACGACGCAAGCTCGCCGAGCGTCTCCATGACGCCGGGGTAAAGCCCGTTGCCGGCCTCCGAAACGTCGGCATAGACCTTGTAGAACGACACCATCATCGCGTCGAAAGCGGCTTCGTCCATGCTGGTGCCGCGCGCCGCCAGCGCCCGCTTGAGGGCGACTGCCGCGCCGCCGCCGATGAAGGTCTGCACCTCGGTAAGCGGAAACGGCGGCTGCCCGATCTCGGCCATCGCCGTGTTGAGCGCCGTCGCGATTTCCGGCGCGCTGTCGACCAGCGTGCCGTCGAGGTCGAAGACGATGGCCTTCGGCCGCAACTTCTCGATTGCGCCGCTGCTCATCGGGCGAGCGCCGCGATACCCGGAAGCTCGCGACCCTCGAGCCATTCGAGGAAGGCGCCGCCGGCCGTCGACACGTAGGTGAAATCGTCCGTCACGCCGGCCGCGTTGAGTGCGGCGACCGTATCGCCGCCGCCCGCGACCGAGACCAGCTTGCCGGCCTTAGTCATCGCCGCCGCCTGCCGCGCCAGCGCGAACGTGCCCTCGCCGAACGGCGCGATTTCGAACGCTCCGAGCGGGCCGTTCCACAGCAGCGTGCGGCACTGCTCGATCACCGCAGACAAGTGTGCGATCGACCGCGGGCCGACGTCGAGCATCATCTGATCGGCGGGAATGGCGGTGACATCGACCACGCGGCTCGCGGCACCTGCCTTGAACTCGCCCGCGACGACGCCGTCGACCGGCAGCACGATGGTGCAGCCCTTGGCCCCGGCTGCAGCCATGATCTCGCGCGCGGTGCCGACCAGATCAGGCTCGGCCAGGGATTTTCCAATGGCGTGGCCCTGCGCCAGCAGAAACGTGTTGGCCATGCCGCCGCCGATGATCAGGCGATCGACCTTGGCCATCAGGTTGGTGAGGACGGGGATCTTGGTCGAGACCTTGGCGCCGCCGACGACCGCCGCCGTCGGGCGCTGCGGCCGCTCGAGCGCGGTGCGCAGCGCATTGATTTCCTCCATCAGCAGCGGCCCGGCGTAGGACGGCAGCAGGCGCGTGATGGCGTCGGTCGAGGCGTGCGCGCGATGAGCGCACGAGAACGCATCGCCGACGAAGATGTCGCCGAGCCTGGCGAGTTCCGCGGCGAGCGCCGGATCGTTCTTTTCCTCGCCCTTGTGGAAGCGCAGGTTCTCGAGCACCAGGACACTGCCGTGGGCCATCCCGGCAACCGCCTTGGCCGCGACCTCGCCGACACAGTCACCCGCAAATGCAACGGGCTGTCCGAGCGCGGCGCCGAGCGCCTCCGCCACCGGCTTCAGCGACATTTCCGGCACCACGGCACCCTTGGGCCGTCCGAAATGCGACAGGATCACCACCTTTGCGCCCCGCCGCGCGAGATCCCGGATCCCCGGCACCAACCGGGTCAGGCGCGTCGCATCGCTCACGCGGCCGTCCGCCACCGGGACGTTCAGGTCCGCCCGCACCAGGACCCGCCTGCCTGCCACGTCGAGCCCCGCCGTCGTCTTGAGCTTGTCGAGTTCCATGGTTCTCGCTTTCTTGCCTCAGCGCTCCCGCAGCGCGCCCCTATCGAGCGGCCTCCCCCATGCCATGCCCGGCGGCATTTGCGCAACATTCACGCGGGTGTGCTATCACGCGCTCGCGCATTGCACTCCGCCGACAATCAACTAAATTGTAATGTGAAAGCGGCAAATCACCTGTTCCGCCCCGGCGGCACCGCACTTTGGCCGTTCCCGACATTCGGTTATGGGTTCCACGATGACCAATACGGACTACGCGCGCTCGGCGCGGCGCGACGGCCAGATTCCCCTGCACGGCCCTGAAGCCTTTGCCGGCATGCGCCAGGCGGGGCGGATGGCCGCCCAGGCGCTCGACATGCTGACGCCGTTCATCAAGCCGGGCGTCACCACCGAGCGCCTCGACGACCTCGCCTTCGAGTTCGCGATGGACCATGGCGCGATCCCCGCACCGCTGAATTATCGCGGCTTCACCAAATCGATCTGCACCTCCGTCAACCACGTCGTCTGCCACGGTATTCCCGGGCCGAAGCCGCTGCGCGAGGGCGACATCCTCAATATCGACGTGACGCTGATCGTCGAGGGATGGCATGGCGACACCAGCCGCATGTACGGCGTCGGCCAGATCTCGCGCAAAGCCGAGCGCCTGATCGAGGTCACCTACGAGGCGCTGATGCGGGGCGTCGCCGCGGTCAAGCCGGGCCATACGACGGGACACATCGGCGCGGCGATCCAGGCGTTCGCCGAGGCGGAGCGCTGCAGTGTCGTGCGCGACTTCTGCGGCCACGGCCTCGGCCAAGTATTCCACGACCGCCCCAACATCCTGCACTATGGCCAGCGCGGCGAGGGTGCGGTGCTGAAACCCGGGATGCTGTTCACGATCGAGCCGATGATCAACCTCGGCAAGTCGACGGTAAAAATCCTGCCCGACGGCTGGACCGCCGTCACGCGCGACCGCGAACTCTCGGCCCAGTTCGAGCACTCGGTAGGCGTCACCGAGGACGGCTGCGAGGTCTTCACGTTCTCGCCGGGCGACCTGCACCACCCGCCCTACAAGGTCGACTGATCGGCGCCGGCACTCGCGAAGGGCAGACAGGCTGATGGCACGCCGCAGCAAGGCAACCCAACCAGCCGCCGCCGATGCCCCTGCCGACACCCTTGGCACACGTGAAAATCCGCAGCCGATGCTGTGGGAGGCGCCGGCGACGACGCCGCCCGTTCAGCCAAAACCCCATCACGTCGGTCATCGCCAGCGGCTGCGCGACCGCTTCCGCAAGGGCGGGCCGGAGGCGCTTCCCGACTACGAACTGATCGAGATGATTTTGTTCCGCGCGCTGCCGCAGGGCGACACCAAACCGCTCGCCAAGGCGCTACTGCAGAGGTTCGGATCGTTCCCAGAGGTCATCAACGCCTCGGAGTCGCGCCTGCGCGAGGTTGCCGGCGCAGGTGAGCGCGTGATCGACGAGCTGAAGCTCATCCGCGCGGCGTCGCTTCGCCTTATGCAGGGCGAGATCATGGGCCGGCGCGTTCTCGGCACGTGGCAGGCGGTGCTCGACTACTGCAAGGCGGCGCAGGGCTTCGACGACAAGGAGCAGTTCCGCATCCTGTTCCTCGACAAGCGCAACCAGCTCGTTGCCGACGAAGTCCAGCAGACGCGGCACCGTCGATCACACGCCGGTCTACATCCGCGAGGTGGTCAAACGGGCGCTGGAGCTGTCGGCGTCGGCGCTCATTTTAGTGCACAACCATCCATCCGGCGATCCGACGCCGTCCGGCGCCGACGTCGACATGACCAAGCAGATCATCGCGGCGGCGCGGCCGCTCGGCGTCCAGGTCCACGACCACATCATCGTCGGCCGGACCGGCTACTTCAGCATGAAGGGCAAGAACATCATTTGAGGGCTTCGGCGGGCGCTCGCGCGTTCCGGCCCACCAGCATGGCCGCGATGGCGAGCACTTGGAACGTCGCGGCGGCGATGAACACCCACGGCGCGGCACCGGCTGGCGCACCTGCAGCGGGCGGCGTCAACTCTCGGATCAGCCCGAAGGCGGCGGGCGAAAACGCATACGCCCCCTGCGCCATGGCGACGATCAGCGCGACGACGCGCAGGACGTCGGCCTTGACGAACTCGACCTGCGCGATCAGCGGCGGCAGCGACGTGGCGTTGCCGATGCCGGCGCCGAACAGCAGGACGCCCGCCAGCAGCAGCGCGACGTCCGTGCCGGCCGCCAGCAAGAAGGCCAGCGATCCGGCGATCTGCACGACGATAGCTGGCGCAGGCGACCAGCCGCCGGTCGGCGCCGGCCGGCATCAGCCAGCCGACCAGCGTGCGGCCGACGATGGCAGCGCCGTCGCCGCCCCCATCACGAGGCCGGCCACTGGGCGCCGAGCGCCGGCACCAGCAGCGAGAACAGATGCGCGATCAGGCCGATCTGCGCGAACAGACCGAGCGCCATGCCGGCGGCCAGCGTGAGAAAGCGGCGGTCGCGCCACAGCAGCGGCCCGGCAGCGGCCTTCGCGCGCGGCGACGGCACGGACGCCGGCGGCGCACCCTGCGCATCGCCGTCCGGCGGCAACCCCATCTGTTGCGGCGTGCGCGAAAACAGGGGGTCGGCGAGCAGCCAGATGGTCACGACCATCGACGACGCCGATCGCCGCCGCGGCCAGCGGGAAAGCCGAGCACGCGATCGCCGCGACCCACAGCGGCGAGAACATGACGCCGCCGATGCTGGCGCCGTTGTAGGCCATGGCGAGCGCCGCCGGTCGCGCGCGGATGAACCACGGCGAGACGATCGCGTTGACGGCCGCCGCGCCCATCGCCGCCCAGCCGGCGCCGCTCAGCAGCGTGGCCGGCAAAGAGCTGCCAGGGCTCGCGTCGCCACGGCCCAGCCGAGGACGCCGAGCGCCAGGAGCGACGGCGCCGGCCTTGGTCACGCCGGCGACGCCGAACGGCGATAGAGCGCCGGCAGATTGGCGACGACGACCGCGCCGACCAGGAAATGCACGGTGACGGCTGCGGAGACCAGCGCCAGCGACCATCCGCGCGCCTCGCTGCACGGCGTGCAGAAAGACCGGCGGGCCGTAGAAGCCGAGGCCCCAGCCGAAGATCGCCAGCACGAAGGCGCCCCCGGCCACCCGCCAGCCGAAGAATGCGCGTTTCGGTGCTGGGGATGAGGCCATTGTGAGGGATCGTCCTGCTCATGCTTTGTTTGGCCGGCACTTTGCCCTTGTCGCGCGACTATTGCTACGATGGCGATCGAAGCATCCAGGATCACGTTGCGCGAGACTGATGCCGG
>CAVZHG010000022.1:0-160050 GCA_963775035.1 uncultured Alphaproteobacteria bacterium
ATTTCTCGGCACCTATAATCTGGCCGACAACACAGTGCGCCAGCGCGATGCCGATCAGGACGCGGTGAAGGTCAATGGGGCGGAAAGCGAACATGCCGCGGGGCTTCTGCAAGAAAACGAGCGCGCCGCCTTCATTGAAAGCTGTTCGCTGGCGCGCGAACTGTGCAAGCCATCGACAGGAAGAGTTCATGGAAGGCCACCTCACGCCGGTCTATTTCGGCTCGGCGCTGGGGAATTTCGGCGTGCGGGACCTCATCAACGCGCTGGCGGATTTTGGCCCGCCGCCGCGCGATCAGGAGGCGGACTCGCGGATCATCCATGCGACCGAAGAGAAGATGAGCGCCTTCGTCTTCAAGATTCAGGCCAACATGGACCCGAACCACCGCGACCGCATCGCCTTCGTGCGCGTCTGTTCCGGCACGCTTGAACGCGGCATGAAGGCGAAACTCGTGCGCACCGGCAAGCCCATGGGCCTCTCCGCGCCGCAGTTTTTCTTCGCCCCGCTCCCCCAGATCGCCGACGAGGCCTAGCAGGTACGCGGTAGGCATTCCGAACCATGGCACGCTGCGCATCGGCGACACGCTGACCGAGGGGGAGGATTTTCTCTTCCGGGGCGTGCCAAACTTCGCGCCGGAAATCCTGCGCCGCGTGCGGCTCGACGATGCGATGAAGGCGAAGAAGCTGAAAGAGGCGCTGGCGCAGATGGCCGAGGAGGGCGTCGTGCAACTGTTCTCGCCCGAGGACGGCTCGCCCGCCATTGTCGGCGTCGTCGGCGCTTTGCAGCTTGACGTGCTGAGCAGAGGCTGCTGCTGAATACACGCTGCCCACAGGCTTTGAAATGTCGCGCTTCTCCATCTGCCGCTGGATTTCAGCCGACGACAAAACCGAGCTTTACCGCTTCATGGAAGCCCATCGCGGCGACATCGCCCGCGATCTGGACGGCGATCCGGTGTTCCTGGCGCAGAACATCGAACGGCGCCCGGAGTCGTGCGCCGCCGAAGCCGCCGACGCTGGCGATGCCGAGTGAGCGCGGCCCAGAGAAGAAACAGGACCGCGATTCGCGGCTGTCGGCACAGGGCGCCCCCAGGCCGGCGAGCACGGTGGCAAAGATCAGCAACCCGTCCGAGCGAGGTCACGATCGTCTTCCACGCCACGGCGCTCGCCTTCGAGCCGGCGACGACGTAAATCTGGAGGATCCGGCCGCCGTTGACATGGAGGAGCGACCGCGCGCGCGCCACGCACTCGGTGAGGTATCCAGCCGGTCGCGCCGCTTCGCACCCCACAGGCCAGTCGCTGTTTCGAGCAGGCTCGGTGCACAGGCGCCGGACGCGGACTCGAGGTGGATGCTCCCGTGGGTGTCGATGACCGTGAGTTGACCGAAATGGCGCGAGAGAGCCGCCGAGTACGGCACCGTGAGGAGCATGAATCCGACGAGAAAGGCGAGAGCTTGTGCCGACGCTCGCCGCCAGCTGCGCGCCAGCGCGACGTGGCGCACGCTGCCGGCAGGGCGAAGAAGAGCGGCATCGACCGCGTGAGCGCCGCGGCACCGAAGACGAATCCAGCCAGCGTGAACCCTGGCGCCAGGTCGTCACGGTCGATGGCGCGCGCGAGCAGGAGGAATGCCGTCAGGAGGAGCGAACGCAGAGCGTATCCTGCGACGTCGACCACACCCCGAAGATGTTGGGCACCCACACCGCGAACACCGCGGCGGCGATGAGCCCCGTTCGCGTCGAGTGGACGCGGCGGCCGAGTGCGAAGACAAGCGCAATCGACACGACCGCCAGCAAACTTGCGCGACCTGGGCGGACAGCGGAAACCCCGGCCACAGCGCAAAGAATGAAAGGAACACCGAGTACATCGGCGGCAGCGCGTGGCGCTGGCCGTTGATGTTGTAGGTCACGGCTTCGAACGTCCATGCCCAGCCGTCAGGACCGGCCAGCCGGATGGCCTGCCCCATGTAGCCGTCGGGATCCTCCCAGGAATATCCCGGCGTGTGGAGCGCATCGACGAGCACGGTGATCCGTACCGCGAAGCCAAACGCCAGGATCGCGAGGAGCGTGACGATGTCCGTGCGGGTCACCAGTTGCGCGCGATCCGGCGCGGCCGGAAGCGGTTCCACGCGGTCGTCGAAGTCAGCATCGTGACAGGAAAGGTGAAGCCGGCAATTGTACACGGCCCGCCGGTACGTGCGACACTACGGGCATGTTGCGCAGACCAGTTCACACGCCTCTCTCCATTCCCGCCTTCCTACTCGCCGTCGCGCTGGTTTCCCTGCCCCGCCGCGGCGCAGGACGCGCCGAAGATCAAGCCGAGCCAGCACGGCACGGTCTCGCAGCGGATCGCGGACACGACCATCACGCTCGAATACAACCGTCCCGTGGCCCGCGGCCGCGAGCTCTTCGGGGCGCTGGTGCCCTACGGAAAGATCTGGTGCCCGTGCGCCGACGATGCGACGACGATCGAGCTGACGACGGCGGTGAAGATCAACGGGCACGAGCTGGCTGCGGGGAAGTATTCGGTCTGGACCATTCCCAACGAAGGCAAGTGGACGGTCATCTTCAACCGCCAGACGGCCACGTGGCACACCCGCTATCCCGAAGGCCAGGATGCGCTGCGCCTCGACGTGGCCACGCGCCCGGGCGCGCACATGGAAACGCTCGCATTCTATTTCCCGATGGTGGATGGAAGAAGGCCGAGCTGGTGTTCCACTGGGGCACGACCGTCGTGCCGCTGAGTATCGAGGTGCCGCTAGTACGCGGCGCCGTCACTTGTCGATGACGGTGGTCGTCTCCACGCGAAACATCCGGAAGTTCGAGTAGGTCGCGCGTCCGTCCATCGAAGCGCTGGCCCCGCCAAACATGTACGACTCGGTCATCGACGCCGGCAGCCAGAGCTTCAGCGCCGGCTGCTCCGCATACACCACGATGAACCTGCGCGGCGACTCGTCTGGTCACGAGCTGGAACTCGCTCTCGAGAACACGCCCCGAGATTGGTTCGATCGTGAACGACCCGATCGCGGCAGCCCCGTCGTCGGTCGCGATCAGCCGCGGGCTGCGTCTGCTCTTTGAATTTGAGGACGATGCGGGATGGCTCCACCCGATCCAGCTGAAACGTGGACCGATGCTGATTCGGCCCTCGCAGAAATCTGAGCGCGGTCAGCGGCACGTTGAGCGTGCGATTGAGCGGGAACGTGCTCGGGCTGATGTTGAAGCGGGCGCCTTCGACCGCGATCCGCCGCGCCTGCTGAAGCGCGTCTGGATTCGGCTTCATGAAGAGCTTCGCGATCCGCTCGTCGCGATCGCGCACGCGGCTCTCGTCGACCTCGAACGTGTCGCGGAGCTCGACCCAGCCGGCGTGCTCCTGCGCGATGATCAGAATGTCGGAGCGGAGGCGCCGGACTCTGCGCTTCGCTCAGGACTCTCTGCTACGTAGTCCTCCTGCGCGATGACCGCCGTCACGTCGCGCTCGTACTGCGCGAGATACTTTGCCGCCGCGCGCAGCGCCGATTCGAGATCAGGCGCCGGCTGCGTGTTGAGCGCGGCCGGGACGCCGGCCGCCCCGAAGGCGAGAACGGCCGCGGCGGCGAGAGCTCTGACGCGCACGGCATAGTATGGCTCAGGGCTCAAGGCGGCTCATGGCTCAAGGCTCAGGCTCAGCAAGATCTTCGAGTCATGTGGTCGAAGGTTTTGCCTGAGCCTTAGCCTGAGCCCTGAGGCCCTGAGCCGACGCGCGCGCAGTGGGAACAATCGCGCGCGCCAGCCCGTAACCCCCACCTATGACTCGACTCTGGCAGGACGTCGTCTACGCCTTCCGCACATTCGCGAAGGCGCCGGGCTTCACGGCCATCGCCATCCTCGTGCTCGCCATCGGCGTCGGCGCCAACACGGCGATTTTCAGCATCGTGAACGAGTTCATGCTGCGGCCGCTCTCGGGACGGACGGGCGAGCTGGTCGGCGCCTACAGCCACGACCGGACGCAGGCCGGTTCGTTCCGCGCCTTCTCCTATCCGAACTACGCCGACATCCGCGACCAGAGTGGGCTCTTCGACGGGCTCATCGCGCACCGCTTCTCGACCGTCGGGACGACCGTCGGGGATGAAACCCGCCGCGTCGCTCGCGGCGCTCGTGTCCTCCAACTACTTCGACACGCTCGGCGTCCGCCTCGCCGCCGGCCGCACGTTCACGCCCGAGGAAGAGCGCCCCGGCGCCGGCATTCCGGTCGCGATCGCCACATACACGCGCTGGCAGAAGGAGCAGCTCGATCCCGCGTTCGTCGGCAGGACCATCCGCATCAACGCCCGGGACTTCACCGTCGTCGGCATCGCCCCGGAAGGGTTCACCGGGACGATGGCGCTGGTGTCGGCGGATGTCTATCTGCCGCTCGGCATGTTCGACACCGTGGTGTCCAGCCGGCCCGCTGTCGGGTTCGTCGGCGGGAGCCAGGACCTCGGCAATCGGTCGAACCACAGCCTCGCCGTGGCCGGCCGTCTCAAGCCTGGCCTGACCGACGCGTTTGTCTCGTCGCGTCTCGAGGCGGTATCGCGCCAGCTCGAGGCGGCCTACCCGGCAGAGAACAAGGACCAGCTGCTCTCGGTGACGCCGCTGCCGCGCATGTCCAACAGCTCGACGCCGGATTCGGACACGGCGCTCGGGACGTTGAGCGCGTTGCTGCTGGGACTGTCGGGCGTGGTGCTGGTCATCGCGTGCCTCAACGTCGCGAACATGCTGCTGGCGCGCGGCGCGGCCCGCAGCAAGGAGCTGGCGGTCCGCCTCGCGCTCGGCGCGCGCCGGGCCCGCATCGTGCGGCAGCTGCTCACCGAGGGCATTCTGCTCGCCGCCGGCGGCGCCGGGCTGGGCCTGGTGCTGAGCTATTGGGCGACGCGCGCGCTGGCGACGTCCCTGATGTCGGCGTTTCCGTACAACCTGTCGCTCAATGCGACCCCGGACATCCGCGTGCTGGCCGCGACGCTCGGCTTCGCGGCGCTGAGCACGATCGCGTTCGGGCTTGGTCCGGCACTGCGGCTCTCGCGGCGTGACCTCGTCGCCGATCTGAAGGATCGTGGCGGCGAGGGCGCGTCGACTGGCCGCCGCTTCGGCGCGCGCAACCTGATGGTCATCGGGCAGGTGGCGCTGTCGCTGGGGCTCCTGACCGCCGGCGGCATCTTCGCGCGCACCGCCATCACCGCGAGCGGCGGCAATCCCGGCTACTCCTACGATCGCCTGCTTCTTGCCAGCCTCGACAACAGCCTCGGCGGATTCGACGAGACGCGAGGCCGGGCCATCTATGGTGCCGTGCTCGACCGCGTGCGGTCGCTCCCTGGCGTCTCGACGGTCAGCATGACGTCGACGCTGCCGTTCGGCGACACGCAGCAGAGCGCCGCGATGGAGCGCGTCGGCGTGTCAGGGAAGGAGCCGGCCCGCGCGCGGACGTATCGGGTCATCGGCGCCGATCACTTTGCGGCGCTGGGCCTGCGCGATGGTCCGCGGCCGCGAGTTCACACGGGCGGAGGAGGAGTCGGCGTCGGCGCCGCGTGTGGCGATCATCGACGAGGCCCTGGCGCGACGGCTCTTCGAGGACGAGGACCCGATCGGCCAGATGATCCGCGTCGCCGCAGACGCCGGGCGATCCCGAGTCGACGCGCGGTGAGCCGATGCAGATCGTCGGCATCGCGCCGCCGCTCATCGAGGAGCTGCTCGATCGCGCGCCGGTTCCCCACGTCTACGTGCCATTCGGCCGCCACTATCGCGCCGGCATGCACCTCGAGGTGCGGCTCGAGCCGGGCGCCAACGAGCTCGCGAGCATCGACGCGCTCCGCGCGCGCGATTCGGGCGACCGAGCCCAGGCTGCCCGTCCTGACCCTCTCGACCATGCAGGCGTTCCACGACAAGGGCCTCGAGCTCTGGGCGCTCAGGACCGGCGCCCAGCTGTTCACCGCGCTTGGCGGCCTCGCGCTGCTCCTCGCGGTCGTCGGCGTCTACGGCGTGAAGTCGTACATCGTCTCGCAGCGCACGCGCGAGATCGGCATCCGCATGGCGCTCGGCGCCAGCGCTCGCGACGTCGTCGGACTCGTCCTGCGCGATGGCTTCTTCCTGACCGGCGCGGGCGTGGCGCTCGGCGTGCCGCTGGCGATCCTGGTCTCGTTCGCGCTCGCGGCGGTCTTCGTCGACGTCGGCGGCTTCGACGGGCTCGTCGTGTCGGTTGCGACGATCGTCCTCGCCGTGTCTGCCACGATCGCCAGCGCCGTTCCCGCCCGCCGCGCCAGCCGGGTTCAGCCCCTGCGCGCGTTGCAGGGGGATTAGCAGACTGCACGCTTCCGCATCTAACAGGAGGTCAGGACCGGAGATCAAGAGGTGTGCACAAGACACCATTGACCTGCGATCTCGCTGTCATCGAGACGAGCTAACCGACGTGCGGCGTGCCGCTTAGGTCCGGCCGTTGCTGCCGGCGTGCCACGCCAGGAACAGGTCGTAGGCGGAGTTGTCGTGCTCGCGCTGGTAGCGGTAGCCGAGGGCGTCGAGGAATGACTGGAAGGCGGACGCGTCCTCGGGCGGGACTTCGAAACCCGGCGAGCACGCGGCCGAAGTCGGCGCCGTGGTTGCGGTAGTGGAAGAGGCTGATGTTCCAGCGGCCGCCGAGCTTGTCGAGGAACGTCATCAGCGCGCCGGGCCGCTCGGGGAACTCGAAACGGCAGATGTGCTCGTTGGCGACCTCGGGGCTGCGGCCGCCGACCATGTGCCGCACGTGCAGCTTGGCCACCTCGTTGTCGGTGAGACTCGATCGTGTCGTAGCCGGCGCTGGTCAGCGTCGCGGCGAGGTCGGCGGCGTCCTGCCGCGACTGCGTGGCGATGCCCACGAAGATGTGCGCGCGATCCCGCGTCGCTCAGCCGGTAGTTGAATTCGGTCACGACGCGCCGGCCGATCGTCGAGCAGAACTCGCGGAACGCGCCCGCGCGCTCGGGGATCGTCACGCCGAAGATGCGCCTCGCGCGCCTCGCCCACCTCGGCGCGCTCGGCGACGAACCGCAGGCGATCGAAGTTCATGTTCGCGCCGCTCAGGATCGCGACCAGCCGTGCATCGCGGCTTCCCGTGCGCTCGACCCATGCGCGCAGGCCCGCGACGGCGAGCGCGCCCGCCGGCTCCATGATCGATCGCGTGTCGTCGAAGACGTCCTTGATCGCGGCGCAGATCTCGTCGTTCGACACGCGGACGATCTCGTCGACCATCGTCTGCACGATGGGAAACGTGAGCTCGCCCACTTCGCGCACGGCCACGCCGTCGGCAAAGATCCCGACGCGATCGAGCACGATCCGGCGTCCGGCCTCGAGCGACTGGTACATCGCGTCGGCCTCGTACGGCTCGACGCCGATGACGCGGATGTTCGGACGCAGCGCCTTGACGTAGCTCGCGATGCCGGCGATGAGGCCGCCGCCGCCCACGGGCACGAAGATCGCCGAGACGTCGCCGAGCTTGTGGCGCAGGATCTCGTTGCGCGATCGTCCCCTGCCCGGCGATGACCAGCGGGTCGTCGAACGGATGCACGAAGCGTCAGCCCGGTTTCGACGGACGAGCTCGTCGCACCGCGTCTTGGCTTCGGCGTAGCTGTCGCCGGCGAGCACCACCTCGGCGCCAAGTGCCCGCACCGCCTCGACCTTGATCTCCGGCGTCGTCTGCGGCATGACGATGAGCGCGCGCAGGCCGAGATGCCGGGCGGCGAACGCCACGCCCTGCGCGTGATTGCCGGCGCTGGCCGCGATGACGCCGCGCGCGCGCTCGGCGTCGGACATGTGCGCGATGCGGTTGTAGGCGCCGCGCAGCTTGTAGCTGAAGACCGGCTGCAGATCTTCGCGCTTGAGCAGGACCTCGTTCTGCGAGCCGCCGCGACAGGTGAGGCGCCGGCTCGAGCGGCGTCTCGTGGGCGACGTCGTAGACGCGGCTGGTGAGGATCAGCCGCAGCATCGCGTCGGCGGAGGTGTCGGGCTTGGGCATGAAGAGCTCACTCTGCGCTGAACTCCG
The DNA here is from genome assembly GCA_963775035.1 of uncultured Alphaproteobacteria bacterium. GTDB lineage: Bacteria > Pseudomonadota > Alphaproteobacteria > Rhizobiales > Hyphomicrobiaceae. Next base: position 8,015 of record CAVZHG010000022.1, read on the forward strand.
GAGCGAGTAGATGTCGTTCAGGATGCCCGCCGCGGTGACCTGCGGCGCCGGCGCCGGGGCCGCTGATGACGAGCGGTTCCTTGCGGTAGCGCCGGGTCGTGAACGCCACCAGGTTGCGCGTGCCCTGGAGCGCGCCGATCGGGCTCGACGCCGGCACGGCCGACGAGCCGCGCGGAGACGCCGCGCGGCGTCGCGCGTGACGACATAGCGCAGGACACGTCCCTCTCGCGGCTTCGCGCGCGACGCGCGCCGTCCACTCGGCGTCGACCTCGGACAGCCGCGCCATGAACTCGTCGAGCGGCAGCTTCTTGAGCGCGCGCGGCACGAGATCGTCGCGGCACGGGCGCCGGCGCCGCGATAGCCCATCAGCCGCGCGAGGATCAGCGCCTTGCGCGCGGCGTCGGCGCCCGACAGGTCGTCGCGCGGATCGGGCTCCGCGTACCCGCAGGTCGACGGCCTCGCGCACCGCCTGCGAGAACGGCCGGCCCTGCCGACACCGCCGACACGACGTACATCAGCGTGCCGCTGACGCGAGCCTTCGATCCGCAGCACGCGATCGCCGGTTTCGACGAGCTTGTGATAGGTGTCGATGATCGGCAGCCCCGCGCCGACCGTGGCCTCGTAGCTCACTTGCCGGCCCGCCGCGCGCCGGCGCCGACACCAGCGCCGCGTAGCTCTCCCACGATCCGGCGAGCGGCTTCTTGTTGGCGAGCACGACGTCGAAGCCGTTGCCGAGCGCCGCGCGCAGCAGATCGCCGGTCTCTTCGCTCGTGACGTCGACGACGACCGGGCGCGAGACCGCGTGGCTGGCCATGACGCGTCAGCGCCTCGGCGGCTGTGCGCGGGCGTCCCGCCGAGCGCCGCCAGCAGCTCGCCGCGCGTCCTTTTCGCGCGCGAGCTCCTGCAGCCGGCGCCGCGAGATGCCGCGCGGCTCGAAGATGTAGCCGGATCGATCGAGCAGGCCGACGACGCGCACATGGCCGCTGACCGCTCGACGCGGCGATCTGATCGGCGAGCGCGCGGCCGACGCGGCCGAAGCCGAGCAGCACGACGTCGGTGCGCGGCGCGGCTGGCGCCCGGCCGCCGCCGATCTTCGACAGCTGGAACGCGGCGTGGACGCGTCGCGCCGCCTCCGGTCGCCTGGTCCGTCGTGACGGCGAACGAGATGTTGCGCTCCGACGATCCCTGCGCGATCGCGACGACGTTGATGCCGCCGGTCGACGAGCGCCGAGAACACGCGCGCCGCGATGCCCGGCGTGCCGGCCATGCCGTCGCCGACGACCGCGATGACCGCCATGCCCGGCCGCGCGGTGACGTTGTCGATGAGGCCGGTGGACAGCTCGTCGCGAAACGCGGCGCGCAGGCTCTTGACGGCCGCGCGTCGGCCTCGGCCTCCGGCAGCGTGAAGCCGATCGAGCTCTCGGAGGACGCCTGGAAGATCGTCGAGACCGACAGCCGCTCGCGCGTCGACGGCCACGAACGTGCGCGCCGCGATGCCGTGCACGCCGACCATGCCCTTGCCGGCGACGGTGACGATCGCCTGGCCGCGCACGATCGCGATCGCCTTGACCGGGTGGGTCGTGTCCGAGCGTTTGCGCCGACACTTCCGTGCCCGGCTGCGTCCGGGTGGATGAACGATCGGACGTGCAGCATGATGCGCGTGCCGGCGATCGGGATGAGCGCGCGCGGGTGCAGGACCTTGGCGCCGTAGTGCGCGACCTCGGCCGCCTCGCGATGGTGCAGCTGCGGGATCAGCCGCGCGTCGGGCACGAGGCGCGGATCGGCGGTCAGGATGCCCGGCACGTCCTTCCAGAGCACGACCCGCTTCGCGCCGAGCGCGCGCGCGAGCAGCGTCGCCGTCAGGTCCGATCCGCCGCGGCCGAGCGTCGTGACGCTCCCGTCCGGCGCCCGTCCGATGAAGCCGGGAACGACGGCGATCGTGCCGGCGTCGAGGAGCGGGCGCAGCACGCCGGCGCGCGAGCCGGGCGGTGGCGGCGAGGTTGGGCGCGGCGCCGCCGTGATGGCCGTCGGTGACGACGACCTCGACCGCGTCGACGTACGCCGCGCGCCGCCGCGCGCGCGTTGAGCGCCGCGGCGACAATCTGCGCCGACATCCGCTCGCCGCGCGAGACGAGCAGGTCGCTCGCGCGCGGCGCCAGGTGTCCGAGCACGCCGATGGCGACGCACAACTCGCGGTACTCGCGCGCCGCGGCGTCGATTGTCGCCGAGCAGTCGCCGGCGTGCGGGGCCGGCCGGGAGGAGGCCGCGCGCGACGTCGCGATGCCGCCGCAGGAACGACGGCCGCGCGCGCGGCCGGCGTCGGCGCTCGCCCGGCGGTCGCCGCCGCCGCGCCCTCGAGCAGCAGGTCGGTGATGCCCGCCGAGCGCCGACGCGACGATGACGAGCGGGCCCTGGTGCCGCGCGATGAGGTCCGACGGCCTTCGCGATCGCCGCGACATCGGCGAGCGAGGCGCCGCCGAACTTCCAGACTTCGAGCGCGCGCTTCTGCTTGGTCGCCACGGTCACCTGGTCCCCGATCGTGATGATGCGCGAGGCCGCGACGCCATCGATGGCCCGTCGCACGGCGTCGTAGTCGTTCGGCAGCTCGACGGGCGGATTCGCGTGACGCGGCGTCACGCCCGGAAGGCTGCGCGTGTGGTACGCGATCTTGAACTCCGCGAACTTGAGGCCGTTGGCCGTCGAGATCACGATCACGCGGTCCGATCGCTTCACCTCGCCCCGCGCGACGAGCTTCTCGAGCGCCGCGAGCGCCACGCCGGTGTGCGGGCAGTTGAACATGCCCGTGCGATCCGCGCGCGCGGCGGCCTCGGCCAGCTCGCTCTCGCTCGCCTGCTCGACGATGCCGTCGAACGCGCTTGAGCGCGCGGATGGCCTTGTTGATCGAGACCGGGTTGCCGATCTGGATCGCCGACGCCAGCGTCGGCTGCGCCTTGATCGGCTCGAACTCCCAGTTCGTTCCGGTACGCGCGGTAGAGCGGGTTGGCGGCCTCGGCCTGCGCGACGACAATCCGCGGCCGCTTGGCGATCAGGCCGAGCGCGAGCATCATGTCGAAGCCCGGCGCCGAGCGCGCTCACGTTGCCGAGGTTGCCGCCCGGGAATGACGACGACGTCGGGCACTTCCCAGTCGAACTGCTGCACGATCTCGAGCGACAGCGTCTTCTGGCCTTCGAGCCGCAGGCTGTTCATCGAGTTGGCGAGGTAGACCGCGCTCTTCGTCGGCGAGCCGCTGCACGATCGCCATGCAGCCGTCGAAGTCGGTGTCGAGCGCGAGGACGAGCGCGCCGTTGGCGAGCGGCTGCACGAGCTGGGCGGGCGAGACCTTGCCGCGCGGCAGGATGACGATCGCGGGGATGCCTGCCGCCGCCGCGTACGCGGCGAGCGCGGCCGAGGTGTCGCCCGTCGACGCGCACGCGACGGCGCGGATGTCGCGGCCGTCGGCGATCATCTGCTTGACGACCGAGACGAGCACCGTCATCCCGAGATCCTTGAACGATCCGGTGTGCGAGTTGCCGCACATCTTGACCCAGAGATCCTCGACGCCGATCTCGCGGCCGTAACGCTCGGCCCAGAAGAGGTTCGTGCCGCCCTCGTCCATCGAGACGATGTTCTCGTCGCGGATCTCCGGGCAGACCCATTCCTTCTTGCCCCACACGCCGGAGCCGTACGGCCACGCGGTGCGCTTGTAGCGATCGTCGAAGAGGCGCATCCAGGCGACGGGGCTGCGATGCCGCAGCGCGTCGATGTCGTGCGACGACCTGCAGCAGGTCGCCGCACGTCGGGCAGTGGTAGATCGGCTGCCAGATGGAGTGCTCGCCGTGGCAGCCGGCGATGCAGCGAAAGACGGCTCGGTAGCTACTCATGGCTGTGACTCAGGAACTCGCGGTGGCGGGCACCGCCTGGCTCGCCTCGAAGTCCGCGAGGCTGCGGCCGATGCGGATCGGCTCGACGCCGTGGCCGGTCAGCACCTCGATCGTCTTGTAGCCGTTGCCGGTGATGCAGATGACGATCGACTCGTCGCGCGGAATCGCGCCGCGCTCGATGAGCTGTCGCGTCGCCGCGACGGTCACGCCGCCCGCAGGCTCCGTGAAGATGCCTTCCGTCTCGGCCAGCAGCTGGATGCCCTGGATCACCTCGTCGTCTGAGACCATCGCGCCGGAGCCTCCAGTGGCACGGACCGAGCGCAGCACCTGGAATCCGTCGGCCGGGTTCCCGATCGCGATCGACTTGGCGATCGTGTTCGGCTTGACCGGGTCGGGGAACTCCATGCCCGCCTCGAGCGCGCGGATGACCGGCGCGCAGCCGGCCGCCTGCGCCGCATGAATCGCGGGCAGCTCGCCGTCGACGAGCCCGACGGTTCGCAGCTCCTCGAATCCCTTGAGGATGCGCGGCAGGAGCGTGCCGCCGGCGACAGGCGAGACGACGTGACGAGGAAATTTCCAGCCGAGCTGCTCGGCAATTTCGAACCCGTACGTCTTGGCGCCCTCGGCGTAGTACGCGCGCAGGTTGATGTTGGCAAATCCCCACTTGTATTTGTCCGCCACCTGCGTGCACAGCCGGTTCACATCGTCGTAGTTCCCGCGCACGGCGATGATGCGCGGCCGATAGATGCTGGCGCCGGCGACCTTGCCGGCTTCGAGATCGTCGGGGATGAAGACGTAGCAGGACAGCCCGAGGCGTGCCGCGTGCGAGGCGACGCTTCCGGCCAGGTTGCCAGTCGACGCGCACGAGAAGACGGTGAATCCGAGCTCGATCGGCGCGCGTGGCGGCGATCGACACGACGCGGTCCTTGTAGGAGCACGTCGGATGGTTCACCGAGTCGTCTTTGACGTAGAGCTCCTTCACGCCGAGTCGTTCCGCGAGCCGATGCGCGCGCACGAGCGGCGTGAAGCCGGAGTGGAGGCCCGTCCGCGGATGTCCCTCGATGGGCAGCAGCTCACGATAGCGCCAGAGGCTCTCGGGCCGGCTCTCGATGAGCTCGCGGGAGAGGCCTTTGGCGATCGCCTCGTAGTCGTAGGTCACCTCGAGCGGGCCGAGGCACTTGTCGCACACCCAGAGAGCGGCGGCGGGGAAGGCGGTCTGGCAGAGATGGCAGCGAAGATTGAAGTTCATGTGCGTCGATGCATCGATTGCGAGTCGAAACGGGTTGATGGGCCGACAAAGTCCTGATCGTACACGGCAATCCCAGCCGCTTGTACATATCGTCGAAAAGTGACGTCGCCTGTGCAGCACCGTCCGTCACCAGTGCCACGATCGACGGACCGGCGCCGCTCAGGCAGACGCCAAGGACCGCCGGATCGTCGAACGCGATGGCCTCGGCGAGGCCGGGGACGAGCGGTGCCCGCGCTGACTGGTGCCAGCTGTCTTTCATCGCTTCCCGCAGGTCGTCGTAGCGGCCCGAGCGGAGCGCATGCACCAGCAGCAGTGCCCGCTGGAGGTTGAAGATCGCGTCTTTCAGCGGTACCTCGGCCGGCAACACGCCGCCGGGCATGCGCCGTGTGCAATCCCAGCTCGGGGGTCGCGACGACGAGCTTGATCGCCTCCGGCCACCGCGACGATCGCGGCATGATGCCGCCGTCTTCGCGCTGGCAGCTCACGGTGACTCCGCCGAGCAGCGCCGCCGCCGCGTTGTCGGGGTGTCCCTCGAGCTCGCGTCGCCATGGCGAGCCAGTCTTCTGTCGGTCGCGGCGACGGTAACCGCCTCGTAAAGACGCAGGCCCGCGATCGCGGCCGCCGCGCTGCTCCCGAGACCTGCCGCCTGCGGAATGTCGCTGCTGCACCTGCACGCGAAGTCCTGGCGCCGGACGCCGACCTCGCTGTCGGGCGAGACGAAACGCGGACTCGATCCGGTTCTCGCCCGTCGGTCCGGCGCCGGCAAACTCCCACGCGATCGTGTCTGGCTCCGAGGGCGCTGACCTCGACGATCCGCGCGCGCAGGTACAGCTGCACGGCCACCGACAGCGCATCGAACCCCGGCCCGAGGTTGCTGATCGAGCCGGGGACGACGATCTCTGCGGCGACCTGGCCTCTTGCTGGTGTGCGTTCTGTGTGCATTTCTCAGTGCTCGCGGGGCCCCACCCCCGCTCGCTCTCGCGCGGCGACTACGCGCGTCGCTCGAGCCGCAGGCGCTGCTGCGCAAAAAAAAACCCGCCGACCCTGTGGGACCGGCGGGCTTTTGCTGTTTCTGTAGTCGCGTCAGCTACTCACTGCGCAGAAGCCACCGGTCCCCGCCATCCGTCGAATTCGGATGCCGGTGCACGTGCAAATGATGGCCTGAATCAGTCTGCTCAGCACGGACTCAACTATAAGCGACGGCAATGCCGGGAATCAAGGCATGCACAATTCTTATGTCAAGATAAAGGAAGAGGAATCTGCGGAGACCGCGGACGCTACGCGACCGACATGCGCCGGCCCGCGGTGAAAAGCTTGACCAGCACCAGACCGGCCGCGAAGCCGCCGATGTGCGCCATGTAGGCAACGCCGTCGCCATCGCTCGTCTGCATGATCGATCCCATCTGGCTGAACAGCTGGATGACGATCCAGAAACCAAGCACGACAATCGCCGGGACGGAGGTGATGCCGCCGCGCGTCAGCACGCGCACGCGGTTGTTCGGGAAGAGCAGCAGATAGCCGCCCAGCACGCCGCTGATCGCGCCCGAAGCGCCCGATGCTCGGGATAGCCGACCCGCCACTGAAGGCGATGTGCGCCAGGCCGGCGACGATGCCGCAGATCAAGATAGAAGATCAGGAACCGGGCGGCGCCCATCGCCCGCTCGAGGTTGTCACCGAAGATCCACAGGTAGAGCATGTTCCCTCCGAGGTGCATCCAGCCACCGTGAAGGAACATCGAGGTGAAGAGCGTCGACCAGAAGGGTAGCGGGATGAGCGGTGGTAGATCGTGCCCCAGGTTGTACTCGCGAGGTACCACACCCCAGGCCGTGACGAACGATTCCAGCGCTCCCCCCGATCCCTGGCCAAGCTCGAGAAAGAAGGCGAGAACATTGAGGACTATCAGCGCGACCGTCACGATTGGTGCGCCCGTGCCAGGTCCACGATCGTCGCCCACAGGGAACATGTCGGCCTCCGGCGGCCACTAAAGCAACGTCCGTACCGCAGTGGCCCACACTCCTGACCACCTGGAGCAGCCGGCGTTCCTCCACCGTTTACGACGATGCCGGCTCGGCCATCCCGAGGCGATGGTAGTGTACACGTGCCCCGTATGCCATCCCACGTGCCAGAGAAGGTGCATGAGGAACCCCTGGGTCGTGATTCCCTTGAGCGCAGGCGGCGCGTTGCCCGGGTAGCCATCGCCCATGACCGCGTCGTCCAGTCCCTCGAGAATCGGGACGACAAGGTCCCGGCATTCGCGGATTCGCCGCACGACCTCGTCGCGCGGCACGTCGCGCTCGCTGAATTCGCGATCGCGGTCCCGCACGTAGTTCGATCCGCCCAACCCGGCTCCGATGAAGGCCATCAACCCGCCGACCGTATGCAGCGCCAGCACACCCGGCGAGTTCTTTTGTGCACCCCGCGTCGACCAGAGGCCGGCGTCGGTCGGGTACGCCGCGATCTCGTTGGCCAGTCGATCGAGCTCACGCCCGTAGATTTTTGCAAGGTCTTGTCCAAGACTCACTGGTGTTGTCCTCCGCGTCTTCGCGCAGCCGACTACATCCGCTGACGTGGGATCACTGTTAAGTGCCGTCGGATCTTAGTTCATCGGGATGACCCGGCCGCAATCAGACCTTGGTGCAATACGTCCCAGGTTACGTCGGCCACAACACTATCCGGAGGCTCCGACTGGTCACCCGACATCCGAGGACGCCGTTCCCATAGCCGCCGCGTCGAGCAGACGTGCGAGGACCTGCTGTCGATTGATTGTCAGCGGCGGACAGTGAATGCGCCCGTTCACGCGATCCAGAGATAAATCCCCAGCACGACCCAACCGTCCTTACGCTGTTCCACGACGACGTATTTCCCATTCCAAGCGCCCGACTGAAGGTTGACTTCGAGACCTTGGGCGGTGCGGCGCACCGGAGGAAATAGGCACCGACCCGTCCACTTGACGAGGAGCAATGTCTTTTGGCCTGTCGGCCATTTCAGGACTCGCTCGAATGAAATCAACGAGGCTGACGAGCGCTCGGTCGTCAAGTTCGGTGCCCAGCGAAAACGGCCTTGCGATGTCCCACCTGCCCTGGAGGTCTGCCGGTGGTCGGCCCGGCACGGCCACCTGCGCATAGTTGCTGATGGATTCGACACGCCATGAGGGCCGAGCTCCCGCCTTTGCTGGAGCGAACACCATCGTCAATACGCGACCGCGCCGCAACCTCCCGCTCTCGACATCGGGGTGCAGGTACACGCCAAGCTCCGTGCGATCCACGCCGGGCTTCGGATTGGTTCCGAATCTGAATCCCCAAATGAGCCAGGGCTTCTTGCCGGTGGACTTGGTGAGGCGTTGCACCGCTGTGCTCTCACCACGAGTGAGATCCTTTGCACCGATGAAGCGGCCTGCGGGGAATGCGCTGACGGCGCTAGCAGCCCCGTCGAACAGCACGAGGAGACTCATGCCAATGAGCAATCTGGCGATGCTATGCATTGTTCCCCCGGTTCCTCGGTGGAGTTCGCTCGTCGCCGAAGGATTTTTCACTCCGGTAGCGGAGCCACACGCGGAGAGCCTGCGGCACCTTCTCGCGCTCCGCGGCGCTCAGGGTCTCGTAGAGGGCGATGGCCTTCTCGCGCTCGCCTCGACAGGCGCGGTTGTTGTGCGCATCCCAATAGCTCCGCGCCACGCGGATCCGGCGGCAGACTTCCTTGACGAGCGCTGCACCGGCGAGCGGCCGGTGGTCATTGGCCATGCGGGACATTCAACCTATGTCTGTCCTTTGACTGTCACGCGGGCGCGCCTCGAGTTCCGTCGGCCCCCAGCGCCGCCACGGGATCGACCGACGCCGCACGACGGGCCGGCAGCCAGGCACGACGCTGAAGAGCGCCGTGGAGACGCCGATGCCGAGCGCCAGCGTTAGACCAGCAAGGATTGCAAACGCGGGCTGACGGCCCAGTTGGCGCCGCGCGTACTTCACGTCCTGGAGCAGTGTCTCCATGATGCCTCCACCCCGCACGTCAAGAACCGCGGTCAGCGGCTCGACGCGCACGGGTCGATCGTCGGCTTACCCGTCTAGCGAACGACCCGGCCCAGTTGTTCATCCAGCCAGTCGCTCGTCGCTCCCATCGTGACTTCGATCGACGGCACGTGGCCGCCGTCGTAGATTGTGAGCCGCTTGGGTTCCACAGGAGCTTGAAGAAGAGGCTCGTTGGCCGTTCGGAGCGGCGTGTCCTCGTCGTAGCGCCCCTGCAGGACGAGCTTCGGCGCCCGGATGTAGCGAGGCAAAGTTGATCGGATTGCCGTCGGCGCTGATCGCCATGTATCGAGGCCGATGAGTCCGGCGCCCGACGAACACGAAGCGCGTACGGTTCTCGAGCGCTCCGATGAGCAATCCGAGGACGGAGCCCGCGCTCGGCGCCACGGCGGCCATCCGCGTCATATCGATCTCGGTCCTGCGTCTCGAGGTAGTCGAGGCCTCGACGCAAGTCCGTGATGCGGCTCGACGATCGATTTCCGCGAACTCGACGGAACTGCCGGATCGGGCAGAACAAATCCCGCCGGCCTCAGGCGCTCGACATAGCCCTCGAGCACGACGCCAAACGCGGCACGTCCGGCCTCTGACGAACGGGGCCATGCGGTCGTCCATCGCATCGGGCAGCGATCGAAACCCTGCCTGCCACGTCGCCGGCCGGCAGCGAAGTGGATGACCTGAAGCGGCCGCGCGGACATTATTGGGCAGGTAGAGGTACGCAATCGCACGCCCGCCGCTGGCGCCGTTGAACGTAATCTTCTCGCGCTTCCATTCAGGGCGTCTCTGTGGTCTGCTCGATTCTGGCGTCGAGCGACGTCTTGTCGTAGCTGGTACGCGCTGGCGAGCTTTCGCGAACTCACCTGGCGAAGGCGCGGCTTGAACTCCGGCACTTCCTGTTCGAGTTCGATCCAGGCTCCGCCCTGATCGCCAGCGCGGTCGGTGGCGCCCCTCGCACGCAGCGAAACCCGAGCTTCTCGGAACTGAAAAAACCTGGCCGGCCGCCGAACTGCGAGAACGTGTAGGTCGGGTCGCCCCAGGCGCCGCCGGTCGCCAGAAAGCCATCGGAACTGTCGTTCACCGTCCACTCGGCGACGTTGCCAGCCATGTTGTAGGCGCCGAACGCGCTCATCCCGAACTGCGGCGCTGGTCGTCGGCCAGCGTGCGCCGTGCCGAAGTTCGCGCGCTCCTTGAGCGGGTCGCCCGGATAGAACGTGCCCCATGGCATCGAGGTCGACGCCGGCCGGCGGCCTGAAAGCCATTCCGGGCGGCTTTCTCCCACTCGAAGATCGTGGCCAGCCGCTTCCCGCGGAACGTGGCGTACGCGTCGGCCTCGTACCAGGTGACATCGGTAACCGGATGGTCGGCCTTGCCCTCAGGGAATTCTGGTTCGACCAACGCGCGGACCAGGCAATCCCGTGCGATCGACCAGCATCCGCATGCGCATCGTCCCACGACACGGCGTCCGTCTTTCGATGAACGGCGTGCGTCCAGTACTCGCGTTTGACATAGCCGCCGGCGTTGATGAACTCCTTGTACTCCTGATTGCTCACCTCGTACTTGTCGATGAAGTAATCCTCCAGGCGGACACGGCGGTCGGTCGGACGCGACCACGTCATCAGGCGGTAGTCTCCACCCGGCACGAACACCATCGCTGAGGGCACGGTGCCGGCCGGTACTCAGCCGCTGGTCGATCCGAATAGGTGGCGGCGTGATCGTGCGTGCCGTGGCCTTCATCGGCACGCCGGAGACCGTTCGCTCAGTCGGCGCGTAGCCGTCCTTCTCGATCGACAGGACGTACTCGCCGCGCGCAATCCGCACATTCGTCGAATGGCGACGTCCCTACGAGGCGGCGCGTCGACGCGGCGCGCATCGTCTCCAGTGAATCGCTTCAGGTAGACCGTTGCCCCCGGCGGGTCGGTCGTCACCGACATGGTGTCGGAGATCGAGGTCATCATGCCGGCGATCGGTCGGGTCGCCCGGCCGCGTAGGGTTCCGATCGCCTCCGCCAGATCGTAGGCCTCGTAATAGCGTTTGGCATCCGCCAGCGCCGCCACCTGCGCCACTTGAGCCCTGGCCCGGCGCGCGTGTATCGTCCGCCATGCGAACACGCCGCCGACGGCGATGACAGCGCGACGAGGCCCAGCGCGATGGCCTGCCACGCTCGCCCCCGCCTCGGCGGAACGCCGGCGCCGGCCGACACTGCCGAGGACTCGGGAACGCGCTCGACCGTCGACGGTCCGGGCCCACCGACGATAGGCCTGATGGCTGCGGCGTTCGGCCGAGCCGCTGTTGAAACTCCTGCTCCTCTTTCAGGGTTCGCAAATCCATCGAGAAATTTTGGCCGTTTGATATCGGTTGTCCGGGCTTCTTGTTTCAGCAGCTTGGTGACGATCCGGTCGAGCTCGGCCGGGGTGTGTGGGGCGAAGCGCGCGAGCGGAGCGGGCTGATGGGTCAGGATGGCGGCGGCGAGGCTCCGCCGAGCTCGACCCGAGGAACGGCCGCTGCCCGCTGACCATCTCGTAGCAGCAACACGCCGACGCTGAAGAGATCGCTGCGCGCATCGAGCCGCTCGCCGCGGGCTTGCTCGGGCGACATGTAGGCGGCTGTGCCGACAACGTGTCCGCGGTTGGTCAGGACCGACGCGGTTTCCGCGCGTTCCGCACGTGGCGGCGTCAGCCGCGGTCGTGCTTGGCCAGGCCAAAGTCCATGACCTTGGCGTCGCCGCGCGTCGTCAGCATGATGTTGGCCGGCTTGATATCGCGATGGAGGATGTCGTGCGCATGCGCATCGATCAACGCATCGACCACCTGGACGGCGATCGTCAGGATCTCGTGCAGCGTGAGCGGCGACCGGCGCAAGCGCGAGTCGAGCGCTTCCCCTTCGACGTCCTGCATCGCGATGTACTGCCGCCCATCGGTCTCTCCGACCTCGTACCACCGAGCAGATGTGCGCATGGTCGAGCGTCGCCGCCGGCGCGCGCCTCTCTCAGCAGCCGCCGTTGCGCGACGAGATCGGTCTCGGTCTCAGGGGCAAGGAATTTCAGGGCGACAGGGCGTCCAAGCTGCAGTGTCGTCGGCGAGATGACACTTCGGCCATTCCGCCGGCACCGAGCTTGGCGCGAATCAAATACCGGCCGAACTGCTGCCCGGGCGCGATCGGATGCATCGGTGGTCCGCTCGAACCCTAACACAACGGGCGCCGGCAACACATGCCGTCCACGTCGCAATGTTGATCGGGACCGCACTCACGGCTTGAGCGGCGCCAGGCCGGCCGCGACGAGCTTGGCGTTGAGGGCCGGCAGGTCGGTGGTCACGAGTCGCCTGCCACTTCGCCATCGCCGGTGCGGCCGCGGCACGGGCGCTGGCGATCGCGTTCAGCTGCATCGTCGTCGGCCGGACGTCCGCCGCCTGCAGCGAGTTCATCACGCCAGCGAGCGCCGACGTGGCCCCAGCGAGCGTGCCGGCCGTGTCCGCGCCGGGTCCTGCGCCGCGGCCACCCTGCCCGCCACCGCCGCCGGCACCTTGACCGCGACCACGGCCGCCCCCGGTGGCCGCGCCGGCCAACGCGCTCACCTGCTTGTCGAACGCCGCGAGCGCGTCGCCGACCGCGCCGCTCGCCTGCGGCTGGAGCTTCGCAATCTGCGCTCGCAGATCGCGCGCCCGCGTCAGCGCGCCGCTGCGCCGCGACCGCGCCGTCGTACGCCGCCTTCGACAGCGTGTAGACCTGCTGCATCGCCAGCGCCGGCGTCTTCACGCGCGGATCCTGCTTGACGACGATCGGCTGCGAGTAGCGTCTTGCCGTTCGACCGTCAGCTTGCACGGTGTACGTGCCCGGGTTCGCCCACGGCGTCGTCGGCGACGGCACCGTGTTGTGACCGATGGCGGCAATCGGCAGCGTCGGCCCGCCGACGCGATCCGCCGCCGTCGAGCGGCTGGTAGTGCACGTCCCACGTGAACCGGTGCATGCCCGGCCGTGGTCGACGAGCGCGATGCGGCGCGCGGTACCAGTACAGCGGAATCGTCGCCGTCGCCGGATCGGGCCGGTACGACCTGCGTCGTCGCTCGAGTATCGCCGCACGAGCCGTGCCGTCGGCGCCGAGGATCTCCAGCGTGACCGGCCCGGACGCCGCCGACTTCAGGTAGTAGTTGATGATCGCGCCTTCCGGCGGATTCGGCGCCGTCGGCTCGTCGGGCGGCAGCGGCGTGTCGGTGTTCGTGTTCCAGCGCACGCGCCACGCCGTCTGCGGCTTGAACAGCACGACGTCCTGCTGCGCCGTCGCCGCGCTCGATCTGCCGGAGCGGCGTGATGTCGTCGAGGATCCAGATCCCGCGCCCGTGCGTGCCGACGACCAGGTCGTCGTCCTTGATCGACCAGATCGCGCACCGACGACGCGGCCATGTTCAGCCGCAGCGACTGCCAGTGATCGCCGTCGTCGAACGAGACGTAGACCTGCGTTTCCGATCCGGCGAACAGCAGGCCCTTGCGCTTCGGATCCTCGCGGACGACGCTGACCGGCGCGCCGCCGGGGATGCCGTTGACGATTTCCGTCCACGTCTTGCCGCCGTCGTGCGTGCGGTAGATGTGCGGGTTCATGTCGTCGAGCCGCAGCGTGTTGACCGCGGCGTAGGCGGTCAGCGGATCGAAGCGGCCGGGATCGATCGATGAAGACCTTCATGAACTCGGTCAGCTGCCGGCGGCGTGACGTCGGTCCAGTGCAGGCCGCCGTCGGCCGTCGTCGCGATCACGCCGTCGTCGGTGCCAATCCAGATGCGGTTGATGTCCGCGATAGGACGGGCCGATGGTGTAGATGACCTGCGCGCCGATCGCGCCGCGCGCTCGCGTCTGCGACGCGCGAGGCGTAGATGCCGACGCTCTTCGGCACGTCCCACGTCTCGCGCGTGAGGTCGGGGCTGATCTGCTTCCAGTTGATGCCGCCGTCGAGCGTCTTCCACAGCACGTTGTTGCCGTAGAACAGCGCGTGCGGATCGACGGTCGAGAACACCACCGGCTGCGTGCGCACGGTGCGGTAGCGTCGGCCCGCCTGCCGCGCCGCCGCCGCGGCCGCCGGCGACCGGCCCGACGTCCGACACCTGGCCGGTGCGCCGGTCGTAGCGCGTGACCTTGCCGCCGTAGACGAGATCGGGATCGAGCGGATCGGGCGCGGCGTAGCCGTATTCCTCGACGCCGACCGGATGCCAGTCGCGGAACGTGATCTGCCCGTCGTTGCCGCGGCTGGCGACGCAGACCGAACCGCTGTCCTGCTGCCCGCCGCAGACGCGATACGGGAACGCGTTGTCGGTCATCACGTGATACAGCGCCGCCGTCGGCTGGGTGAACCACGAGCTCCACGTCTGGCCGCCGTTCAGCGTGACGACCGCGCCCTGGTCGATCACGAGCAGCATGATGTCCGGGTTGTCCGGGTTCCACCAGATGTTCTGGTTGTCGTCGCCGCCGGGCGCGCCCTTGAACGGCACGAACGTCTTGCCGCCGTCGGTGGACTTGTAGCTGACGATGTCGGTGACGATGAGCGTGTCGGCATCCTTCGGATGGACGTGCGGCACGACTTCGTTGATGCGCGCTGGTCGGCCGCCGTGTCGGTCGTCGCGCGCGCCCACGTCTCGCCCGGCATCGTCCGAGCGATAGATGCCCGTGCCGCCGCCGCCCGCCTCGACGCGTCGCGTAGAGCCGTCGCGGATTGCTCGGCGCGATGGCGAGCTCGGCGTTGACGATGCCGTCGCGGCAGGCCCTGCGTCAGCGGCTTCCACGTCGTGCCGCCGTCGGTGGACTTGAAGATGCCCGCCGTTCGTGCCGCCCCACGCGCCGTTCTCCCACGGCCCCTGGCGCTGCTCCCACATCGTCGCGTAGACGATGTCGGGATTGGACGGATCGATGTCGACGTCCTTGCCGCCGGTGTTCTCGTCCTTGAACAGCACGCGCTCGAAGTCTGGCCGCCGTCGGTCGAGCGGAAGATGCCGCGCTCCTCGTTCGGGCCGTACGGATGGCCGAGCGCGGCGACGAACAGGCGGTTCGGGTTGCTCGGATCGACGGCGATCTTGGGAATCTGCTGCGCGTCGCGCAGGCCGAGGTGCGTCCAGGTCTTGCCGGCGTCGGTGGACTTGTAGATGCCGTCGCCGACCGCGAGATCCGGCCGCGGCAGCCCTTCGCCGCTGCCGACGTAGATGATGTTCGGGATCGGACGGCGCGACGGCGACCCAGCCGATCGATCCGGTCGGCTGGTCGTCGAAGATCGGCTTCCAGGTGCGGCCGGCGTCGGTGGTCTTCCAGACGCCGCCGTTGACCATGCCGATGTAGAAGGTGTACGGCTGGCTCGGGTGGCCGGCGGCGGCCTTCGTCCGGCCGGCGCGGTAGGGGCCGATGTTGCGCCACTTCATCTCGGCGAAGAGGCTGGGCGCCACCGGCGGCGGCTGCTGCGCGGGCAGGCCGGCGATCCACGAACCGGCAAGGATGACTGACAACGACAGTACGGACAGGACACGGCGGCGCATGCAATCCTCTCGACAGGCCGACGGCGGAACTCGCCGCGGACAAGACTGGAGGATGCTACGCCGTGGGCGGGGACCGATGCAAAATCGCGCGATCAACTGCGTGGGCGCCATGCCGGTCACGATGATCGTGTCAGCAACGGCGCCAGGCATGCTTTCATCCACCGGTATCGGACGGCCGAACCCGAAGGGTGAGGGAGATATTCGCCAACCTTTGGCGGACGGTGGGTCCGCGCGGCGACGACCCAGCCAATCGATCCGGCCGGCGACTCGCCGGCACGTCCCGGTTCCCTCGACATTCTGTGCTTAGCGCTAAGTAAAATAGGGGCATGAACGCATCTCAGATGGCCAGAGCATTGGGGCGCAGGGGGGGACGAGCGCGGGGCAAGCGGTTGTCCGCAACGGAGAGGAAACGCATCGCGTCGCTGGGAGGCAAGGCTCGGGATCGGTCACTCCAGGCAGCCCGCCGCATCGCCGACAATTTCCGATATGTCGCCGTCCTTGGCGAGCTTCGCGGGCGGCCGACCACCGTCAGGCGCCTGAAGAGCTTTCGCTGGTCCGCTGCCGGGATCTATCCCGCGGGATCGTGAAATGCCCGATCCCCAGGATCATCTCCAGACGGTCGGCGAAATTGTCCAGGGGCTCCGCGCGCTCGGCCTCGAGCCAGTGCTCGTGGGAGGCATGGCCCTTGTGGTGCTGGGATCACGCCGAGTGACTCGCGACTTCGATTTCGTGATCGCGCATCCGGGCGACCGGCTCGCGCGCACGATTGCTCTCCTCTATGACCGTGGATTTGAACTCGTGTCACGCCTGGACGAAAGGGGGGAGGTGTCTCGACGATCGCCAACCGCAAGGTAGCGGCCATCCGGCTCCGCCTCGATGCGCCGGCGAGCGCGTAATTTCTTCAACGCGCGAGACAGGCCTTCGCGTCGACCTCCTGTTCGACTTCCCCATCCCGGCAGCCAAGCTCGCCGAGCATGCGACGCGAACCACGATTCGCGCCTATGTATTCGACATAGCCTCCGAGCAGGACCTCCTGCGTCTCAAGAGGATCGCCAAGGCGGCGCGTTCGGCACCGGGCGACGCCGAGGACATTGCCTTCTCTCGAGTCACGCCGGAAAGGCTAGATCTGAACCGTGCCTGCTTCGCGTGAAGAAATGTCTGACAGACATCAGTCGACTCAACACAAGGTATTGGCTACGCGATTGAGGACGAGTGTCGACGGGGCAAGCGCCAGGTCGCGGATGTTCGACATTGTCGGCCAGTCCTACACGGAATCGACACGCGCAAAATCAGCCGGCCGCCGCCCGGAATTCTGGCTATACTCCGGCCGCAGTGCCCTTGTCCCCGGGAACCCGATTCGGCGAGTACTCCATCACCGGCCTGATTGGCGCGGGCGGGATGGGCGAGGTGTATCGCGCGAGGGACACGAAGCTCGATCGCGATGTGGCGCTGAAGGTCCTGGGGGAGGCCCTCACCAGCCTGCCGGATCGGCTCGCGCGATTCGAGCGCGAAGCCCGCGCGCTGGCGTCGCTGAATCATCCACACATCGCGCACGTCTACGGCCTCGAGGACACCAACGGAGTCCGCGGCGCTCGTCATGGAGCTCGTCGAGGGCGAGGACCTCACGCGACCGGATAGCCCGCGGGCCGTTGCCCTCGGCGATGTGGTCGCGATCGCCCGCCAGGTGGTGGACGCCATCGCCGCCGCGCACGAGCAGGGCATCATCCATCGCGATCTCAAGCCGGCCAACATCAGGGTGACAGCGGACGGCACGGTCAAGGTGCTCGATTTCGGCCTGGCGAAGACGCTCGACGGTGCCGGTGCGGCCGACCCTGCGAACTCGCCAACCGTCACCGGCACGCTTCAGGGCGTCATCCTCGGCACGGCCGCCTACATTCCGTTCCGCATGACGGCGGAGAACATGGCGCGCCACAAGGACCACAAGTGGTACCCGTTCTGGCAGTCGCTGAAGGAGGGTTACGACCATTTCGAGGTCGCCCGTCAGCCGCCGCGGATCGCGGTGTGCGAGCGGCGCTATGTGGTCAATCCCGAGTTCCGCGATCCCAACGTTGGCCGGCTCGATCCGGCTGGCCGCTGCCCGGCCTATCAGCGCGTGTCGCCGGCGCCGTTCGTGCCGCGGCCCAACGACAAGGTGGCGCTGATGCCCCAGGTCATCGTCCCCGGCCTCAAGAAACGCGACCAGATGATGAGCGCGATCCCGGCGCTCGGGCGGCCGATGGGGCTTGGCGCGGGTCAGCTCGGAGCTGCCCCCGAACCGATCCAGAGCACGCCAATCCCCGCCGTTAAATAGTCCGGTGGCGGAGGCCGCCGGGGGGCGGCATGGATCCTGTGAGTGCGGGTAGGTGGGGTATGCTCCAAGTGTTAGGCAACGGGTTCGCGTTACGGCGGTCGTTCAATTGATCCGGCAGCGCGCGGGTTGCCGGCGTTGCCGCGATATTGACTTCGGCACTTTCTCACGGGTCCCTTTTCTCGCCGGCGTTCGCGCTGGGCATCGAGCTGGATGACGTCGCGCCGGATCGGATCGAGCGCCAGCGCGCGTTTGCACGCGGCATCCTGCCGGGGCCCGCTGCGCCCGATCCCGAGACGCTCAAGGATCGCCTGGCCGCACAAGGACTGGTCGAAGGCGCGCCGATCCTGATCCGCATCTTCAAGGTCGAATCCGAACTCGAGCTGTGGATGCGCAAGGGCGACGCCTTCGTGCTCCAGGGCACCTATCCGATCTGTCATTGGACGGGCACGCCTCGGCCCCAAGCTGCGCGAGGGCGACAAGCAAAGCCCGGAAGGATTCTACACCATCGGTGCCCCGCAGATGCGCCATCGCGGGCGCTGGCAGCGGGCGTTCAACCTCGGCTACCCCAACCTGCACGACAAGGCGCTGCAGCGGACCGGCTCCTACATTCTCGTGCACGGGGGGTGTTCGTCGACGGGCTGCTACGCCATGACCGAACCGGCGCAGCGGGAGATCCATCGGCTGGCGAGCGCGGCGCTCCACCGCGGCCAGGCGCGGTTCCAGGTGCACGTCTTTCCGTTCCGGATGACCGACGGCAACCTGGCAAAGCACGCGGACAGCCCGTGGGCGGGATTCTGGCGCGATCTCAAGGCCGGCTACGATGCCTTCGAGCAGACGCGGCTGCCGCCGCACGTGAGCCTGTGCGGGCAGCGCTATGTCGTGACGGCGGCGGACGGGCGGGAGCGGACCGATGGACCGCTGACGCGCATCGACGCGCGCAAGGTTGCGGCCGCGGGGCTCGACCCGTCGATTTGCCGCATCGAGCCGGTGCACCCGCCATCGGTCGCGCCCGTGGCCGAGGTTCCCGATCGCGAGCCCGGCGACGCAAGCGGCCGCACCCGCGAGCGGCGGAGGCAGGGAGGCCGCGTGCCGTGCTTCCGGGTCGAGCGCGCGCGCGCGGCCGACACGTCATCCGCATCGCGACACAGACATCGCGTCGCGGCGAAGCGGGCCCGGACGGTCAAGCAGCGCCGCGCCCACCGGGCGGCGCTGGCCGAAATGTACCGCCGGGATCGAGTGAATTTCCTCGAACCCTTAGGGGGCTGGTGCCGGCTTGCGGTAGACGTCCTTGAGCGCGATCCGGCCGTCCCGGAAGGTATAGAGCTCGACGCCCTGATGGTCGCTTGCGGCGCCATTGTCGCGGCGGACCTCGGTCATGGCAAAGGTCATGACCGACAGCTCCGGCAGGTGCTGGTAGACGACGTCGCGGAACCGCTGCTCGCTGAAAAGCTCCTTCTGGCGCGCGAAATGCCGGGCGATGGTGTCGGGGCTGTCGAGGAGGCGGGTGTTTCCGCTCTCGTCCTGCCCGCGCCACTGGAAATCCGGGGTGACGACCCGATAGAGCGCCTCGACGTCCTTCTTGAAGAAGGCGCGGCCAAATGCCCTGAACAGCTCTTCGCGCTCCGCCAGCGCCGTGCCCATAAGTGTCATCGTTCTGGGACCTCCCCTGGATTTGCGGGTTTGGGCGGCGCGGATTGGTCGAAAGCCAAACTTTCCACTGTCGGCAAGTCAGGCTAAGACAAACCCAGGCTAATACATTTGGCAACAGCGCACGCCAGCACGGGGACACGATGCCATGAACATCCACGAGTACCAAGCCAAGGAACTCTACCGGCAGTACGGCGTGCCGACTGGCAAGGGTTTCCCGGCCTTCTCGGTCGCCGAGGCGGTCGATGCGGCGAAGAAGCTGCCGGGCCCGGTGTGGGTGGTGAAATCGCAGATCCACGCCGGCGGGCGCGGCAAGGGCAAGTTCAAGGAAGCCTCGGCAGGGCCGGCCGGCGGCGTGCGGCTCGCGAAATCGGTCGACGAGGTCGAGGCGTTCGCCGGCCAGATGCTCGGCAGCACGCTGGTGACGCTGCAGACCGGCGCCGAGGGCCGCAAGGTGCAGCGCCTCTACATCGAGGACGGCTCGGCGATCGCGCGCGAGCTGTATCTCTCCGCGCTGGTCGACCGCAACACGAGCCGCGTCTCGTTCATCGTCTCGACCGAAGGCGGCATGGACATCGAGAAGGTCGCCCACGACACGCCCGAGAAGATCATGACGTTCTCGATCGATCCGGCGTCGGGGTACTTCCCCTTCTACGGCCGCAAGGTCGCGTTCGCGCTCGGCCTGACCGGCGATCAGGTCAACCAGTGCGTCAAGCTGATCGGCAACCTCTATCGGATGGTCGTCGAGAAGGACATGGCGCTCCTCGAGATCAACCCGCTGGTCGTGACCAAGGACGGCAACCTGCTCGCCCTCGACGGCAAGATGAACTTCGATTCGAACGCGCTGTTCCGCCAGAAGGAGGTCGTCGCGTTCCGCGATCTCGACGAGGAGGATCCCTCCGAGGTCGAGGCGTCGAAGTACGATCTCTCCTACGTCAAGCTCGACGGCCAGATCGGCTGCCTCGTCAACGGCGCCGGCCTCGCGATGGCGACCATGGACATCATCAAGCTGCACGGCATGGAGCCGGCGAACTTCCTCGATGTCGGCGGCTCGGCGTCGAAGGAGAAGGTGTCGGCGGCGTTCAAGATCATCCTCAACGATCCGAACGTGAAGGGCATCCTGGTCAACATCTTCGGCGGCATCATGCGCTGCGACATCATCGCGGAAGGCGTGGTGGCGGCGGCGCGCGAGCTTGGCGTCACGGTGCCGCTGGTCGTCCGCCTCGAAGGGACCAACGTCGATCTCGGCAAGAAGATCATGGCCGAGTCCGGCCTCAAGATCCTGAGCGCCGACAACCTCGCCGATGCGGCGAAGAAGATCACCGACGCCGTGCGCGCCGCGGGCTGAATCGCGTATCTCGGGAATTGCGCTGGGGCTCGGGCAGATATGTCCGGGCCCCATTGCCATCGGCGGGCCATTGATCGAGGATGGCGCCGACCGCGCGCCCCTCGAACGCCTTGTGGAGACCTCGTCATGGACCTCGGTACGACCAAGATGCTCGCCCGCAAGGAAGGCGGCATCGGCTGGATGACCTTCAACCAGCCGGAGAAGCGCAACGCCGTCTCCTACGAGATGTGGGTCGCGATCCCCAAGATCATCGCCGACTTCGAGGCCGATCCGGCCGTCCGCGTCATCGTGCTGACGGGCGCCGGCGACAAGGCGTTCGTATCCGGCGCCGACATCTCGGAGTTCGACAAGAAGCGCGACCGCGCCGAGACGATCGAGATCTACGACAAGGCGGGATCGACGGCGCAATCGGCGATCGCCAACGTGAGCAAGCCGACCATCGCCATGATCCGCGGCCTGTGCGTCGGCGGCGGCGTCGCGATCACGCTCAACACCGATATCCGCATCTGCGGCCACGACAGCTTCTTCGCGGTGCCGGCGGCGCGGCTCGGCCTCGGCTATCGGGCGTCCGGGATCAAGCGGCTGGTCGATATCGTCGGGCCGGCGTTCGCCAAGGAGATCTTCTTCACGGCGAACCGGTTCACGGCCGAGGACGCGCGCATCATGGGTCTCGTCAACCGCGTCGTGCCGGCCGAGGAACTCGAGGCCTACGTTCGCAAATATGCAGCAACCATCGCCGACAATGCGCCGATGACGATCAAGGCCGCCAAGCTCGCGATCCACGCCGCGACCCAGGATCGCCGACAAGCGCGACACGGCCACGATCAACGCGGCGATCGACGCCTGCTTCGCCAGCGAGGACTACATCGAAGGCCGTCGCGCCTTCATGGAGAAGCGCCGCCCCGCCTTCAAGGGACGGTGAGGAAGCGTTGCGAGGGAGAGGAGCGTCCCGATGCCCATCGAAACGCGCCTGACGCGCCGGCTCAAGATCCAGCATCCGATCATCCTGGCGCCGATGGATCCGGCGGCGGGAGGACGTCTGGCGAATGCCGTGACGGGGGCGGGCGGTCTTGGCCTCATCGGCGGTGGCTACGGCGACGCCGAGCGCATCGAGCGCGAGTTTCGCGAGGCCGGGAACGCGCGCGTCGGCGGCGGCTTCATCACCTGGTCGATGGCGAAAGCGCCGCATCTGCTCGACCTGATGCTCGCGCACAATCCGGTTGCCGTATGCCTGTCGTTCGGCGATCCGCGGCCGTTCGGCGCCGACGATCAAGGCGGCGGGCGCCATGCTGATCTGCCAGATCCAATCGACGGCAGGATTGCGATCGAGGCGTTGGAGGCCGGCGCTGATATCGTCATCGCCCAGGGCGCGGAAGCAGGCGGCCACGGCGTTCGGCGCGCGACGATGACGCTGGTGCCGGAGATCGCGGACTATCTGGCGCGCGAGTCGCCGGAGACGCTGCTGTGTGCGGCCGGTGGTATCGCGGATGGGCGGGGGCTCGCAGCGGCGCTCACACTCGGTGCCGACGGCGTCATGGTCGGCACGCGCTTCTGGGCGGCCGAGGAGGCACTGGTCCATCGCGAAGATGCACGCAGCCGGCGTATGCAGCGACGGGCGACGACACCATCCGCACGACAGTCACCGACATCATCCGCCAGAAGGATTGGCCGGCGCGGTTCGACATCCGCGTCATGCGCAATGCCTTCACGCGCAATGGCACGGGAAGGAAGGCGAGCTGATCGCCAAGCGGGCCGCCGAAACCGCGCGCTTCGACGTGGCGGCTGCAGCGAAGGCGATGCCACGGTGGCGGGCCTCGTTGCCGGCGAGGCGCTCGGCCTGATCGACTGCGATCGAGCCGGCGGCGCGATCGTCTCGCGCATGGTCCACGAGGCCGTCGACGTCCTGAAGTCGACGGCGCTGGATTGGCGCGCTAACCCAATTTCGCGAAGCGTCCCTCGATCGGATAGCCGGGATCGGTGTAGCCCGGCGATGAGGGATGGCCCGGCGGCACGAGGCTGTCGACCAGCGCTTCGTCCTCTTTGGTCCATTTGTACTCGAGCGCGCCGGGATAGTTGGACCATTGCTCGAACGTGCGCGGGCCGGCGATGACCGCGGAGATGGCGGCGTTGTTGAGCACCCAGGCGACGGCGAAATGGATGAGGCTGACGCCCTTCGCGTCGCAGTGCGCTTTCAGCTTCGCCGCGATCGCGAGCGACTCCGGCCGCCACTCGGTCTCCAGGATGCGTCTGTCGTTGCGGCCGGCGCGCGTGTCCGGCGGCGCGTTGCTGCCCGGCTGATATTTGCCGGAGAGCACGCCGCGCGCGATCGGGCTGTAGGAGGCGACGCCGAGACCGTTGGCGCGGGCGGCGGGCAGCACCTCGACCTCGGGCATCCGGTTCATGAGGTTGTAGTAGGGTTGCAGCACGACCGGCGCCGGCGCACCGACGGCACGGCAGGCGTTGACGATGGTCGGGATGTGCCAGGCGCGGACGTTGGACAGGCCCCAATAGCGCAGCTTGCCGGCGCGGATCAGGTCGCCGAAGGTTTGCGCGACGTCCTCCCACGCGACGTCGGGATCGACGCGGTGGATGTAGTGGATGTCGATGTGGTCGGTGCCGAGCCGCTTCAGCGAGGCGTCGGTGGCCTCCATCATGTGCCGCCGCGAGAGCCCGCGATCGTTCGGCCCTTTGCCGGTCGGCTGCGCGAGCTTGCTCGCGAGGATCCAATGGCTGCGCTTCGCCTTGATGACGCGGCCGGTCACTTCTTCCGAGCGGCCCTGCTCGTAGACGTTGGCGGTGTCGATGAAATTGACGCCGGTTTCGGCCGCATGATCGGCGATGCGCTGGGCCTCGGCCTGATCGGTCGGCCCGCCGAACATCATCGTCCCGAGGCAAAGCTCGGATACTTTCAATCCGCTGCGACCCAGCGTGCGGTAGCGCATGGCGGCCATGGCGTACTCCTTGGCGGCTGTGATTTGAGATGGGGCGGCCCGCGCGGGCTGCCTCATGGCCCAGCATGGCCCAGGCGCGCCCGGATGTCATCCCACATCTGGCTCGACGCTCAGCTGAGGCGCCGCCGATGCGCATCGAGGTCTATCCATGGCCGGCCAAATGCGCTTTACTCCCGGAGTCCAGTTGACCGGACGACCGGCCGCGTGATCCCCGCACGTGGCCCGATGCTTAGAGAATGAAGGGGAGCGAGGAGTTGGACACACCGACCCCGCAAGCGGCCAAGGCCGCAGGAAACGCAATGTCTTGCCACCGTATCGAACGTTCGTCGAACGATCTCGTGATGCCGGTCCAGGCTGCGCGTCGTGACCGCGTGCGTCTTCGGCAGGGCGAAACCCCAGGGAGGAAGCAGACAATGTCCAGGAACGAGGATTACGCGTCGCAGGTTCATAGCAAGCTCCGCCGCCACGGCTGCGGCGATTTCCGCCCCCTATGTCAGTACCGCGCATGCCGCCGGCAAGCTCGCGCTCGGCATGTGGGACCATTGGGTGCCGGGCGGCAATAAAGTCTTCGACGAGATCGCGCAGGAGTGGGCCGCGAAGGAAAAGGTCGAGCTGACGATCGACTACCTCAGCACGCAAGGTAACAAGCTGCTGCTGACGATCGCCGCCGAGGCGCAGGCGCGATCCGGCCACGACGTCATGGATTTCTCGGCGTGGGAGCCGGCGCAGTACGTGCGCTCGCTGGAGCCGGTCGACGACGTGATGAAGGAGGTGCTGTCGACCAACGGGCCGATCTCGCCGGCGATGGAGTACATCGGCAAGGCGAGCGGCCCATGGAACGTCGTACCGTCGACGCGCGGCACACTGATCCTGCCGCCGTGCTCGCGCATCGATCTCATGAAGGACATCGCAGGGATCGACGTCCAGGCGATGTACCCGGCTGGGAAAGACCCGACTCCGGCTGCGGACAACTGGACGTGGGATACCTTCCTGGTGGCGGCGGAAAAATGCCACAAGGCGGGGCACTCGTTCGGGCTGCCGCTCGGCGCCACGACCGACGCCCTCGATTGGGTCGGCGCACTGTTCTCCGCTTATGGCGCGGCGCTGGTCGATGCCAAGGGGAACACGACGGTCACGTCGCCTGAAGTGCGCCAGGTCCTTGAGTATAGCAAGAAACTCTTCGCCTTCCTGCCGCCGGACGTCGCGTCGTGGGACAATGCGTCGAACAACAAGTGGCTGATCGCCGGCAAGGGCGCCCTGATCTTCAACCCACCGAGCACCTGGGTCGTCGCCAAGCGCGATGCGCCGCAGGTCGCCGAGAAGCTTTGGACGCACGCGATGCCGAAGGGTCCGAAGGGACGCTTCGCACCATCGTTAGCGCGCTATCAGGGCTTGTGGAATTTCTCGAAGAACAAATCGGCGGCGAAGAGCCTGATGGTTCACATCAACAAGCCGGACTCGATTCAGCGGATGGTGAAGGGAGCGGCGGGCTACGACATCCCGCCGTATCAGAAGCTGGTCGACTACAAGGTGTGGGACGAGCAGGGCCCGCCGCCGGGTACGCTGTCGCACTACCCGAACCGGGCCGATCAGGTGAATTCTCTCCCCTGCTCTCCGGCGCCGCCGGCCATGGCTTCGCAGCTCTATACGAACGCAATCATGCCCAAAATGATTGTACGGATCGGCCGTGGCGAGAATATCGACACGACGCTGGCCTGGGCCGCGTCCGAAATCGAGGGCTATCGTCGCATCTAGCGCATCTGCAGCTGCACAAAATTTGGTGTGGCGCGACGGTAGCTGACGGGCCTAATATGTCAGGCGGTACATCGTCGCGCCAAAAAACAAGAACGGCCCTGGGGCCGACCTATCGGAGGAAAAATCGCATGAAGAACAAGTCGATCACTCGGCGGCGCTTTGTCGCCACCGGTGCTGCCGCTACGGCCGGTGTTGATTGCTGCGCCGTACGTGCGCACAGCTCACGCAGCCGGCAAGCCTGACGCTGGGCCTGTGGGACCATTGGGTGCCGGGCGCCAACAAGGCCACCGAAGAGCATCATCAAGGCCTGGGGCGAGAAAGAGAAGGTCGAGGTCACTGTCGACTTCGTCACGTCCCAGGGCACCAAGAATCTGCTGATGCTGGCCGCCGAAGCGCAGGCGCGCTCGGGTCATGACATCGTTGCCCTGCCGTCATGGCAGCCCGCCCGCCACGCCAACAGTCTCGAGCCGGTCGACGACATTATCGTCGATCTCATCAAGCAGAACGGGGCGGTCAATGCGAACGTCGAATACCTCGGCAAGATCAAAGGCAAGTGGGTCGCCGTGCCGGCAACTGTCGGCAGCCAGATGAAGGGTCCGGCGTCCCGCGTCGACCTGATGAAGGAGCACGCGGGCGTCGACCTCCTCGCCATGTATCCGGCGGGCGCGGCTCCGAAGGCCGATGGCTGGACGATGGATACGCTTCCTGAAGGCGGCGCAAGACTGCAACAAGGCGGGGCATGCCTTCGGCATCGGGCTCGGCACGACGTCGGATTCGGTCGATACGGCCGGCGCGATCTTCAATGCGTTCGGCGCCGTTCTCGTCGACGAGAAGGAAAATATCACGGCCAAGAGCGAGAACGTGCGAAAGGCGCTCGACTACGCCATGCGGCTTGCGAAGGAATACCCGGCGGACTCGCCGTCGTGGGACGACGCGTCGAACAACAAGTGGCTGGTCTCCGGCCGCGGCGCGATGATCATGAACCCGCCGTCCGCCTGGGCCGTCGCTGTCCGCGATGCGCCGACAGATCGCCGAGCAGATCTGGCATCACGGCATGCCTTCAGGTCCGAACGGCCGTCACGCGCCGTTCCTGCCGTACTTCTGGGGCATCTGGAATTTCGGCAAGAACAAGTCGGCGGCAAAGTCGCCTGCTGCGTCACATGTCGACGCGAGCTTCGGCCGAGAAGATGGTCGAGGCGAGCAAGGGCTACGATATCCCGGCCTTCGCGAGCTTCACCAACTTCAAGACCTGGGCGGAGATCGGCCCACCGAAGGGCACGATGTATCACTACCCGAACCCGCATAACCATCAGATCCTGTCGATCGCCGCGGCGCCGAGCCCACATCGGATCGCCGAGCAGATCTATACCCAGGGTCTCATGACCAAGATGATCGTGCGGCACATGCGCGGCGATTCGATGGAGAGCGTGCTCTCGTGGACCGAGAGCGAGCTCGAAGGCTTCATGCGTACCTGACCGGTCGGCTCGCGGCCGTCTCGCGAAGCGCGGGGCGGCCGGGTCGCCGTCGGTGCGCAGCACCGGCCGATTGCTGCCAATAGACATGCCGAGCATGACATCGACAGTCGACTGATGGGTTTCCGAGCTGCCGGACCCGGGGTGTCGACGCACCGAAATGCAGCATTTCTCATGAGGTCGTGGGATGGTTGACGCCACAATGAAGTCGGACGTGGTCGGCGATGCGCGCCGACCAGCGCGGCTCGCTTCAGCGCACGTTCCAGCGCAAATCGACGATCGCGTTCCTGATGACGCTGCCGCTGATCTTGCTGATCGCTACCCTCGTCCTGTATCCGGCGTTCTACGCCGTGCACTCTGGCGATGCTGAACAAGACGATGGAGCGCTTCGTCGGGCTCTCCAACTTCACGTTCCTGTTCAAGCGTGAAACGTTCTGGATGGTGGTCTCGCAGAGCTGCATCTTTGCGCTCACGGCGGTGTTCTTCAAGGCGGTCATCGGCTTCATCGTCGCCCACCTCGTCCACAACATCCCCGACAAGGGCCAGCGCAAGTGGCGCGGCATGCTGCTCGATGCCGTGGGTCATCCCGCCGGCCATGAGCACGCTCGCCTGGCTGTGGCTGTTCGACCCCTCCTACTCGGCCTTCAACTGGATTCTCGAGCACATCGGCATCAGCCGCGTGCCGTGGCTCGGTGACGTCTATTGGGCGCGCTTCTGCGTCATCCTCGTCAACGTCTGGATCGGCGCGCCGTTCTTCATGATCATGTATCTGGCGGCGCTCAAGTCGGTCCCGGAGCAGCTCTACGAAGCGGCAAAGATCGACGGCGCCAACTGGTGGCAGACAATGCGCTTCGTCACGATCCCGATGATGCGGAACATCATCATGATCACGGCGCTGTTCTCGACCATCGTCACGTTCGCGAACTTCGACATCGTGCGGGTTCTGACGCGCGGCGATCCGCTGGATCAGACGCACGTGTTCGCGACCTGGGCCTTCCGTCTCGGCATCGAGGGCGGCGACATTCCGCTCGGCGCATCGATCTCCCTCTTCATGGTGCCGATCCTGACCGTCGGGGCGATCTTCATTCTTCGTGACATCGTCAAGCGGGGGAACGAGGCATGACAGCGGCAACAGCGACTCCCGCCATGGCGGCTTCTTCCGAGAAGAGCTATGGCAGCATGAGCAACGACCGCAGGTGGGCGTTGCGCTGGTCGTATTTTTTCCTCATCCTGTTCGCGATCTTCTTCCTGACGCCGCCGGTCTACATGCTGATCACGTCGCTGAAGACGAGTCAGGAGATCTCGGCGATCACGAATCCGTGGTGGGTCTACAATCCGACGCTGGACAACTATCGCGAGCTGCTGACGTCGAACAGCTACCTCAAATTCTTTCTCAATTCATCGATCGTGACCATATCCGTGGTCACGATAACGATGCTGATCAGCGTGCCTGCCGCCTTCGCGCTCTCGCGCATGAGGTTCTGGGGCTCGACGATCCTCGGGATGGGCGTGTTCCTGACCTACCTCATTCCCGAAACGCTGCTGTTCATCCCGCTCTTCAAGATGATGGCGGTGTTCAACGAGCTGACGGGCATCGCGCTCATCAACAAGTGGTGGGTCCTGCTGATCCTCTACCCGACGCTGACCGTTCCCTTCACCACGTGGATCATGATTGGATATTTCGCCTCGATCCCGAAGGAACTCGACGAGGCGGCGCTGATCGACGGTGCCACGTGGTTTCAGACGCTGACGAAGATCTTCATTCCCGTCGCTCTGCCCGGATTGATCGCGGCAATGATCTTCGCCTTCACCGTGAGTTGGGCGCAGTTCCTCTATCCGCTCGCGTTCACGACGTCGGAAAGCCAGCTCGTGCTGCCGGTCGGCATCATCACGACGCTCATCAAGGGCGACGTCTTCAACTGGGGCCAGATCATGACCGGCGCGCTGCTCGGCGCCGCGCCGCCGCTCATCATCTATGCGTTCCTCATGGACTACTACATTGCCGGCCTCACTGCCGGCGCGACGAAAGGGTAAGGGCGAATTTCATGGCCGAAGTACACATCAAAAAAGTGGTCAAGAAGTACGACGAGGTGCTTGCCGTGCGCGGCATCGATCTCGACATCCGGGACCACGAGTTCGTGGTTCTGGTCGGCCCTTCCGGCTGCGGCAAGACGACGACGCTGCGCATGATCGCCGGCCTCGAGGACATCACGGCCGGCGAAATCGCGATCGGCGGCGACGTCGTCAACGACGTGCCGCCCAAGGATCGCGACATCGCCATGGTGTTCCAGAACTATGCGCTCTACCCGCATATGACGGTGCACGAGAACATGTCCTTCGGGCTGCGACTGAAGAAATTTCCCAAGGACGAGATCAATCGCCGCGTCGCCGATGCCGCGCGCATTCTCGACATCACCGAGCTGCTCGATCGCAAGCCGAAGCAGCTCTCGGGCGGCCAGCGCCAGCGCGTCGCCATGGGCCGCGCGATCGTGCGCAACCCGAAGGTGTTCCTGTTCGACGAGCCGCTGTCGAACCTCGACGCCAAGCTGCGCGTGCAGATGCGCATCGAGATCAAGAAGGTGCACCAGAAGGTGCGCACGACGACCGTCTACGTCACGCACGACCAGATCGAAGCGATGACACTCGCCGATCGCGTCGTCGTCATGAATCACGGCGTCATCGAGCAGGTCGGCACGCCGAACGAACTCTACCACCATCCGCGCACGCGCTTCGTCGCCGGCTTCATCGGCTCGCCGGCGATGAACTTCATCCCCTGCAACATCCAGGAGGAGAGCGGTCAGCTCAAGCTGCGCGTCAACGACGGGTTGACCTTCGCAGTACCGCCTGCGCGCGCGCAGCAGTACAATCAGCACAAGGGCAACGGCAGCGTACTGCTCGGCCTGCGCCCGGAGCATCTGACGGAGGCGAAGTCCCAGCTCGAGCCGGGCGTCGTCGCCGTTCGACGCCAACCTCGACGTGACCGAGCCGATGGGCATGGAGACGCTGGTCTACTTCCCGATCAACGGGGAAACGATGTGCGGCCGCGTCAATCCGATGGCAGGCGCGAAGGACGGCGCGCCGCTCAAGATGGCCGCCGACCTCAACAACATGCACCTGATCGACGCCAAGAGCGGGCTGGTCCTCTGATCGGCCCGGTCGGGTGTCTCAGTACCTGATCACCGGCGCCAATCCGGCGGCGCCGGGCGCGAGGAGGCGCGGCAGCGCGGTTGGCGCATCGGCGAAGGCGATCTCCTCGGCGACGAGCACGTCGAGCGCCGGGTCGGCGAGCAGCGCCAGCGCTTTGTCGAGCCGGCGGCGATAGCTCCAGCGCGGGCGGCGGCTCGGCGAAACCTGCCCGACCTGTGATGACTGCAGACGCAGGCGGCGGCTGTGGAAGGCGCCACCGAGACGCGCCGGTACGTCGCGGTCGCCGTACCAGGACAACTCGACGACGGTCGCTTCCATCCCGGCGCAGTCGATCGCGGTGTTGAGGCCGGCCGCCGAGACGCTGGTGTGGAACACGACGTCGGCCTCGCGCGGGAGCAGTCGTCGGGCGTGGCATCGGCGGCGACGAAGCGCGCGCCGAATGTTTCCACGATGCCGCGGCGGTCGGCGGCGACGTCGACGACGGTGACGTCGGACCCAGGCAGGCCGGCCGCGAGCCGCGCCACCAGCAACCCGAGAACTCCGGCGCCGATGACGACGATGCGATCGCCGGCGCTGGCGCCGGAATCCCAAACCGCGTTCAAGGCGGTTTCCATGTTGGCGGCGAGCGTCGCCCGGCGCGCCGGCACAGCGTCCGGGATCGGCGCCAGCATCTCGACGGGGGCGACGAACCAGTCCTGGTGCGGATGCAGGCAGAAGACGGTGCGGCCGCGCAGCGCCGCGGGGCCGTCCTCGACCGTCCCCGTCGCGCAATAGCCGTATTTCACTGGGAAAGGGAACGCGCCTTCCTGCATAGGCGCGCGCATGCGTTCCCATTCCTGCCGACCGATGGTGCCACTCATGACCAGTCGCTCGGTGCCGCGGCTGATGCCGCTGAAGGCTGTCCGCACGAGCGCCTGGCCGGCAGCGACGGATTCGAGCGGGCTCGACCGTATCTCGACGACGCCCGGCGCCGCGTACCAGATGGCACGGGATTTGGGCGGCGCGGCGCCGGCACGGAACGACGGTGCCGCCGGCGCGTTGACAGTCGGCGGTTTTCCTGTGGTATCGGCTGGCTCGTCGGCCATCGTCACTCCATCCGGCCCAGTCACTGTATCTGTCGCGCGCGTATAGTGCGCCTAACCCCTCAACATCCCAGCAAGCGCAACGAATGACCAACAACATCGATACCGCGCGGCCCGCCGCGACCCTCACGAACGCCTCAAGCCATAGCGTACCGACGGGCCTTCAGGCAAACAGCGAACTGTCCCGGCGGCGATGGCTGCTGGCGACGCTGAACATCGTGACGTGGCTCGCCATGCTCGTCGTTGCCGCGCAAGTCCTGTCCGCCGGCGGCTGGACGGTCGTCGACATGATCATGTTCGTCTGCTTCGTGTTCGGCACGCCGTGGGCGGTGGTCGGCTTCTGGAATTCGTTGATCGGGCTCTGGCTGCTGCATTTCCACAAGGATCCGATGGGTGCGGTGGCGCCCTACGCGGCGGCCGGCGACCTGCCGACGCCGATCGCGATCAAGACCGCGGTATTCATGACCTTGCGCAACGAGGATCCGGCGCGCGCGATCCGGCGGCTGCGGATCGTCAAGGACAGTATCGACGCGACCGGCGAAGGCGGCACATTCAGCTATTTCGTGCTGTCCGACACCAACAAGGCAGATGTCGCGGCGGCGGAGGAAGCGGCGATCGCGGCGTGGAAAGCGAGCGATCCCGACGCTAGCGCGGATCACCTACCGGCGACGGACCGACAACACCGGTTTCAAGGCCGGCAACGTTCGCGACTTCTGCGATCGGTGGGGCAAGGACTTCGAGGTGATGCTGCCGCTCGACGCCGACAGCCTGATGTCGGGCCCGGCGATCGTGCGGATGGTGCGGATGATGCAGGCGCACCCGCGCATCGGCATTCTGCAGTCGCTGGTCGTCGGGATGCCGTCGTCGTCGGCGTTCGCGCGCATCTTCCAGTTCGGCATGCGCCACGGGATGCGCTCCTACACCATGGGACAGGCGTGGTGGGTCGGCGATTGCGGCCCGTTCTGGGGCCACAACGCGGTCGTCCGGATGAAGCCGTTCATCGAGGGGTGCGAGCTGCCGATGCTGCCGGGCAAGCCGCCGCTCGGCGGCCATGTGCTGTCGCATGACCAGGTCGAGGCGACGCTGATGCGGCGCGCGGGATATCGAGGTGCGCGTGCTGCCGGCCGAAATGGACTCGTGGGAGGAGAACCCGCCGACCATGCTCGACTTTGCCCAGCGCGACGTGCGCTGGTGCCAGGGCAACATGCAGTACATCAAGCTGCGTCGACCTGCCGGGGCTCCATGCCATGAGCCGCTTCCAGCTCGTGTGGGCGATCATGATGTTCATCGGCATTCCCGCCTGGACGTTGATGATCGCGCTGTTGCCGCTGGCAGCATGGGAAGGGCAGAGCGATCGCCGACTATCCGGTGGGTATGGCGATCTTCCTCTACATCCTGTTCTTCACGATGTACCTGATGCCGAAGATCGCCGGGCTCATCGACGCCGTGCTGACCAAGGGCGGCGTGGCGCGTTACGGCGGACCGTTGCGGTTCGGCGTCGCGACGGTGCTCGAACTCGTGTTCTCATTCCTTCAGGGTGCGGTGTCGACGATCCGGACGTCGATCTTCATGGCCGGTCTCGCGTTCGGGAAGTCGGTCGTCTGGGGCGGGCAGTCGCGCGACGCCTACGGCATTTCGTGGGAGACCGCGGTGCGGACGCTGTGGCCGCAGACGTTGTTCGGAATTGATCGTGTGCGGCGCGCTATGGCTCATCGAGCCGACCGTGCTATGGTGGAGTCTGCCGCTGACGGCGGGCTATCTCGTCGCGATCCCGTTCGCGGTGCTCACCGCGTCGCCGGCACTCGGGCGCTGGTTCCAGAAGATCGGGCTTCGCCGGCATACCCGAGGACTTCAATCCGCCACCTGAAATCCGGGCCGTGCAGGGTATGCCATGACACTCGAACCACTGCTGTCGGCGAGCCCGACGATCCAGATCCATGCGTTCGCGGCGATGACGGCGTTCGTGATCGGCGTCGTCCAGCTTTCGCGGACCAAGGGCGACGGACCGCATCGCATGACGGGCTATGTGTGGGTCGGGTTGATGCTCGTTATCGCCGCGAGTTCGTTCTGGATCCACGGCATCAATCAGTGGCGCGGCTTCAGCGTCATCCATGCGCTGTCGCTGTGGGTGCTCTTTTTCACGCCATTCGCGGTCATGCTGGCGCGACGCGGCAATATCCGGGCCCACAAGCGCAGCATGATCGGATTGTTCGCCGGCGCGCTGATCATCGCCGGCGTTTTCACGTTCGTGCCCGGCCGCATCATGCACACGGTGCTGTTCGGCGGTTAAGGCTTCAACAAATCGATAGTCCTATGCCGCCTGTCGCGCCGTCGCGTCGACGTGCGCGACGAGTTCGTCATCGAGGCCGAGATCGCTGGCGAGCGCGACAAGGAAGTCGTGCTCCTTGTCGTTGTCGAGGTCGATCGCGATGCGGGCCGCGGTGAAAACCTGGACGGCTTCCGCGTCGCCCTGAATGGCGGCGGCGAGATCGGCGGTCGTCGCGGGATTGTTCATCTCCTGGGCGAGGAATTCCTCGGCTTCGCGATCGATGCCGGCCTGCTTGAGGCCGCCCATGATCTTCTCCTGCTCGCGGGCGTCGATACGGCCGTCGGCCGCGGCTGCAGCAATCATGGCGCGGATGTAGAGGAGCGCGGTGTCGTGGGTGACCGCGCGCGCTTCGTAGCCGGACCCGATGGCGCTTCGACCAGTGCCTGCGGCTGCCCGCCGCCGTCGAGCACGGGCTTGCCTGCCTGGAAATTCTGCACCGCTTTGTAGGCAAGGCCGCCGATCAGGGCGAGCGCGCCGATCTTCAGCGCGCTGCCGACGAGGGCGCGGCCCGTATTCGTGCCAAGCACGACGGCGCCGAGGCCGCCGGCCGCGACACCCGCACCCATCTTGTTTTTCTCGACCAGTTCCCTGGCGTGGTTCATCAGCTCTTCCGGCGATTTGCCGGTGGCCTTGGTGAGGATGTCGCGAAGCTGGCCGGAAGCGCCGGTCGCATCGTCGGCGCGCTGCGCGCCTTCCTTCACGCCCGAGGTCGCCTGACCGAGGATCTGGCCGAGGATGTCGAGCAGGCCGCCGCCGGAAGCGGAGCTACCGCCGCCCCGACTGGGACGGCACCATGTTGCGCAGGAGATCGCCGAGGCCGCCGCCTTGTCCACCTTGTCCACCGGTGAACTGGCGCAGCAGATCCTCGAGACCGCCACCGCCGCCACCGCCGGCCACGGGCACCGCTGCCGCCGCGGGCGCCGCCATCGGTATCATCGCCGGAGCCGCCACCTTGCGGCTGTCCGCCGGTGAACTGACGCAGGAGATCCTCGAGACCGCCACCGCCACCGCCGCGACCTTGCGACGGCGCGCCTTGCGGATTGGCACCGCCGAGGAGTTGGCCAAGGAGGTCGCCCAATCCGCCGCCACCGCCGCCCTGGCCGCCGGACTGCGATTGAGGGGCGCCCGCGCCGCGGACCATCATTTCGAGGAGGCTCTTGGCGTCGAACATGGCGGTATACTCCCGGTACACGCTTGATCCGTATGCAAATAGGCTAGTCCCAATATTGCGGCCGCGCAATGACAACGCCTTGACGCCGAATGACTACTCGGCGGCCATCGGGCGTGATTGCGTGCCCTGGTGCGGGCTCGGCGCCGGCAGGTCGAGCGAGGGCTGGCGGTCGTCCTCGGCGGTTGTCTGCGGGCCCTCCTCGCCCGGGCCGACGAAGCGGCCGAAGATCCACCACAGGAACCGCGCAGACGTCATCCATGACCGCGAACACGGCGGGGACGAAGAGCAGGCTCAGCAGCGTCGAGGACAGCAGGCCGCCGATCACGGCAACGGCCATCGGCACGCGGAACTCGCCGCCCGAGCCGGAGTTCAACGCCGCCGGGACCATGCCGCCGACCATCGCGATGGTGGTCATGATGATCGGGCGGGCACGCTTGCGGCCGGCATCGACGATGGCTTCGGAGCGCTTCACGCCTTTCGCCATTTCCTCCACCGCGAAGTCGACGAGGAGGATCGCGTTCTTGGTCACGATGCCCATCAGCATCAGTATGCCGATGACGACAGGGAGGCTGACCGCGTTGTTGGTGATGTAGAGCGCGAAGATGGCGCCGCCGATCGACAGAGGCAGCGAGAACAGGATCGTGATCGGCTGGAGGAACGAGCCGAACAGCAGAACGAGTACCGCGTACATCATCATGATGCCGGCGCCCATCGCTTGCGCGAAGCTCTCGAATACCTCGACCATGATCTCGGCGTCGCCGAACTGCTTGACCTCGACGCCCGCGGGCAGGTTCTTGGCCGCGGGCTGGGCGAGCGTCGCGGCGAGCGCGTCGCCGAGCGCCGACCGGCCGGCGAGATCGGCGCCGATCACCACCTGACGCCGCCGATCGTAGCGGCTGATGGACGTCGGACCCTGGCTCATCTTGAATTCGGCGACGACGCTCAAGGGTACGGCGGCGCCCGACGAGGTCGCGACCTTGAGGTTTTCGAGCGTGCTCCGCTGAGCGCGCGCATCTTCGGTGAGCTGGACCCGGATCGGGATCTGCCGGTCGTCGATGTTCATCTTGGCGAGGCTGGCGGGGATGTCGCCGATGGTGGCGATACGCACCGCTTCGGAAATCGCTTCGGTCGAAACGCCGAGCCCGGCGGCAAGCTCGGTGCGTGGAATCACGAGCAGCTCCGGACGCTCGAGCTCCGCCGTCGAGACGACGTTGAGCAGCATCGCATTGCCGTCCTTGTCCACGATCCGCTTGACCTGGGACGTCAGCGTTGCCGCGACGCGATCGACTTCCCCGCCTTCGCGGCCGGTCACGACGACCGAGAAAGCGCGCTGGCCGTTGTCGCGCAGGAACCAGTAGCGGATGTCAGGGAAGGACGCGAGGCTCGGCGCCGAGTTCCTCGGTGATCTGGGTCTGGTTCTGCTTGCGCTCTTTCTTCGGCACAAGATTGATCGTCAACGTCGCCTTGCGCACCTCGGCGCCCGAGCCGAGGATCTGCCCGCCGGTGACGAGCACGCTCACGACGTCGCGGCGCTTCTGGACGCGTTCGACGAGTTCAGTTGGTGACGCGACGCGTGTCGTCGAGCTTCGAGCCGGGCGGCAGTTCGACGGCGAGCAGGATGCGGCCGGTGTCGTCGGTCGGCAGGAACGCCGACGGCAGCAGGAAGAAGCTGCCGATCGAGCCGGCGAAGATGGCGAGGCCGGCGAGCAGCGTCAGGAATCGGTGGCGGACCGACCAGCGCGCGAGGCGGGTATAGGCGCGCAGCCAGCGCGGCTCGTGGTCGCTGTGGGGGCGCGGGCGCAGAAAGTAGGCGGCGAGCAGCGGCGTCAGCAGGCGCGCGACGATCAGCGAGAAGAAGACCGCGATCGAGACGGTGAGGCCGAACTGCTTGAAATACTGGCCGGCGATGCCGCCCATGAAGCTGACGGGGGTGAAGACGGCGATGATCGTCGCGGTGATGGCGATGACGGCGAGGCCGATCTGGTCGGCGGCCTCGAGGGATGCGCGGTAGGGCGGCTTGCCCATCGCCATATGGCGCTCGATGTTCTCGATCTCGACGATCGCGTCGTCGACGAGGATGCCGGTCGCGATGGTGACGGCGAGCAGGCTGACGAGATTGAGCGAGAAGCCGAGCGTGTGCAGGACGAAGAACGCGGGGATGATCGACAGCGGCAGCGCGATCGCGGTGATGACCGTCGCGCGCCAGTTGCGCAGGAACAGGAATACGACGACGATCGCCAGCAGCGCGCCTTCGATCAGCGTCTGCATGGTCGAGGTGTAGGCGCCGCGGACGGCGGTCGTCGTGGTGTCGATGTTGGCGATGCGCACATCGGAATGGAGCTTGCCGAGCTGAACGACGGCCTTGTCGACGTCGGCGGAGACGGTGGTATCGCTCGCGCCCTTGGCGCGCTTGACGGAGAACGCGACGACCGGGTCCTTGTCGACCGTCGCAAAGGCGCGTGGCTCCTCATAAGCGTCGGTGACGGTGCCAAGCTCGTCGAGGCGGACCTTGCGACCGCCCGGCACCGCGATCATGGTCGACGCCAGCGCGGTGACGGTGGTCTGGCCGGCGAGCGTGCGGATCGCCTGTTCGCGCCCGCCGATTTCGCCGCGCCCGCCGGCGAGATCGACGTTGGTCGCCCGAAGCTGGCGGTTGACGTCGCCCGCGGTGATGGCGAGGGCCAGCAGGCGGTCGGGATCGAGCGCGATGCGGATCTCTCGGTTGACGCCGCCGACGCGCTCGACCTCGCCGACGCCCTTGACGCCCTGCAGCGCCCGGACGACGACGTCATCGACGAACCACGACAGCTCCTGCGGCGTCATGATCGGCGCGCGCACGGCATAGGTGACGATCGGCAGACCCTCGATGTCGAGGCGCGCGACGACGGGCTCCTCGATCGTGCGCGGCAGCTCCGAGCGGACGCGTGCGATGGCGTCCTTGATGTCGTTGACGGCGCGATCGGTATTCGTTTCGAGGCGGAACTCGATGACCGTCATCGAGGTGCCCTCAGTCACCGTCGAGGTGATGTGCTTGACGCCGTTGACACTGGCGACCGCGTCCTCGACGCGTTTGCGTGACCTGGGATTCAGTTCGCTCGGTGCCGAGCCCGACTGGTAGATGCGGACCTGGATGATCGGCACGTCGATGTTCGGGAAAGCGCGTGATCGGCAACTGGATGAAGGCGATGACGCCGAGCACCATCAGCACCACGAAGAGGACGAGCGGCGGGACCGGATTGCGGATCGACCAGGCCGAGATGTTGAAGTTCATGGCTTGGCTCCCTCGGCGACGGCGCTCGGGAGGATCGACGGGGTTGACCTGATCGCCGTTGCGCAAAAAGGTGCCCGACTTGACGACGACGAGCGCGCTTTCGCCGACGCCGGATTTGATCTCGATCGAGTTCGGCTTCGCTGAGGCCGATCGTGACGGCGCGGGTCGCGATGGTGTCGTTCTCGACGACCTGGACGCTCGGGCCGGACTTGCCGAACAGCACGGCCGAACGGGGAACCGCGAGACCGGTGCCGCGGGCGACCTCGATCTCGCCGCGCGCGAACGTGCCGATCCGCAGGTTGGCGTCCTTTTCGAGCAGGATGCGGACCAGTCCGAGCCGGGTCGAGCGGTCGACGGCAGGCGCCACGAGGCGAACGGAGCCCGCGACCTCGCCACTGCCAGGGAATGGCGACGCGGGCCTTCTGGCCGACGGCGAGCCGGGCCATGTGGGCTTGCGGTACCTCGGCATCGAGCTCGATCTCGCCGCTTCGCGATCATGCGGAACATCGGATCCTGCGTGACCAGTGCCGCCATGCCGCCGATGCGACGCCTTGCGGTGGCTGATCACGCCATCGGCGGGGGCGGTCACTTCGGTCTTCGAGCGGCGCCAATTGAGTTCGCGGCGCTGCGCTTCGATCTGGGCGCGCTCGGCCTCGGCTGGCCTTCAGCCCGCCATGCGCCGCGACGAGCTGTGCTTCGGCAAGCTTGAAGGCGGATTCGCGCTGGTCGTAGACCGACTCCGAGACGTGGCCGGAATTCTTCAAGGTTGTGCGTCCGGCCCATGGCGTTGCGCGCTTCGTTGAGGCGGGCCTCGGCTTCCGCGATGACGCTGCGGGCCTGCGCGGTCGAGGCGGCATTGCGGGCGAGCGTCGCTTCATTCTGCGCCACTTGCGCGTCGAGCGTGGCGGCGACGAGGCGGGCCAGAACCTGGCCGCGCGTGACCTGTGCGCCCTCCTCGACGAGGATCTCAAGCACACGCAGGCCTTCGATCTCGGGCCCGATCAGAATTTCGTCGCGCGCCACGAGCGAGCCGCTGACCGCGAGGTTCTCGACGAACTCGCGCGCTCGCACGCGCGCTACGCTGACGGCGATGTCGTGATTCTGTGCGGCGACCTTCGGCGGCGCCGGCTTCTTCTCGAAGACACTCGCCACCTTCTGGGCGGCGGCCGGCGGCAGCAGACCGGCGACTAAGGCGAGCGCCACGGCGCCGGTGGCGACGAGGGGAAGCCCCCAGAGGAGGAGCTTCTTGTTCATGGCTTTGTCTCTTCGGGAACGGGACGGAGAAGGGCGCCGACGACATCGAGGATCGGCGGCAGGACAATGTCGGCCTTGAAGTCGGGATCGACGGCCCGGCGCCACAGCATGCCGTCCGCGATGGTCATGAAGGCTTCGACGACGGTGTCGATGTCGTAGACGGGGGCGATGCGGCCGTCGGCCTTGAGTTTCGTGAAGAGGTCACGGAAACAGCTGCGGATGAAGACCTCGACGGTCTTCTGGATCTCGCCGATCTTGGCGATTGCGCGTCGCTTCGATGCCGACCTCGAGACAGAGGATGCGCCGATACGGCGGGTCCTCGATGAAATGGCGGCCGAGTGCCGCGAGCGCTTCCATGAAGTTGGGGCCTGCCGGCGATTTGCGCGAAGCGATCGGCGAACTCGGCGCGCTCGCGCTCGCAGATACCCGCGATGAGGGCTTCCTTGCTGTTGAAGTAGAGGTAGAGCGCGCCGGGGCTGACCACCGCTTCGCGGCAGATATCCTGCATCGTGGTGCGGTGGAAGCCGGCGCGCGCAAAGCAGTGTCCCGCCGCATCGAGGATATGATCACTGCGCTCGCGGAGCGTTTCGGGGGAGAGTTTGGCCACTGGGCGGTCCTCGGGGGCTTTTTGGGGCGGCCCACACTCGCGGGTTGTGCGCCGCACTAAAAACGAATGACCGTTCTTTTTTCATCGCCAAGGGCCAAAGTCAAGCTCACGTTTTTGTGTGGCGGTTCTGTGTGGCGGTTCGGGGAGGGGCTGTCGGGAGGAGGGGGGGGGGAGGCCGTGCGCGACCAGCGTTGCGCATGCACGCTGAAGGCCAATGCCGGCCGCGCGGCGGCGCGGCCGGAGCAAGTCGCGCGCCAAAGGCTTGGCTTAGCAGGTTGGAATCAGCTTTGCTTCGGAGCTACACGGAAGGGCGTTGCACGTCGATTGGCCGCGGGCGATAGGGCGCTGCAACTCGACCGGATCCGTTTTTGAGGATGCATGGCATGGCCGCACCCCTACTGACCGTCGTGCTGGCCGCGGGCAAGGGCACGCGGATGCGTTCGGATATGCCGAAGGTGCTGCACCGGATCGCGGGCCGCTCGATGCTCGGCCATGTGCTCGATCGCGCGGGCGCGGTGACGCCGGAGCGACAGGCGGTCGTCGTCGGCCCGGGCATGGAGGAGGTCGCCGCGGAAGCGCGCGCGGCGGGAGCGAATATCGAGACTTACGTGCAGGCCGATCAGCGCGGGACGGCGGATGCGGTGCTGGCCGCGGCGGCGGCGCTGGCGGCGCATCAGGGCGACGTGATGGTGCTCTTTGCCGACACGCCGCTGCTGCGGGTGGAGACGCTCGAGCGGATGCGGGAGACGCTGGAGGGCGGAGCCGGCGTCGCGGTGCTCGGCTTCGAGGCAGCCGATCCGACGGGCTACGGACGGCTGCTGACCGGCGCCGATGGCGCGCTGGTGGCGATCCGTGAACATGCCGACGCGAGCGACGAGGAGCGGCAGGTGCGGCTGTGCAACGCCGGAGTGATGGCGTTTCGCGTGCCGAACCTCGCGGCGCTGCTCGGGCAGATCGGGAACAACAATGCGAAGGGGGAGTGGTATCTGACCGACGCGGTGGGGTTGGCGCGGGCGGCCGGGCACGCGGTGCGCGTCGTCGTGTGCGGCGAGGAAGAAGTGCTGGGGATCAACTCTCGCGACCAACTCGCGGCGGCCGAGGCGATCTGGCAGCGCCGGCGGCGGCTCGAGGTGATGCGCGACGGCGCGACGCTGGTGGCGCCGGAGACGGTCTGGCTCAGCTACGACACGGTGATCGGTCGCGACGTGACGATCGAGCCGAATGTGGTCATCGGCCCGGGCGTCGTGATCGAGGATCGCGCGACCATTCTCGCCAACTGCCACTTCGTCGGTCGCGACAAGAAGAGCCGCGCGGGGGTTCGAATCCGCGACGGGCGCGATGGTCGGCCCGTTCGCACGGCTGAGGCCAGGCGCGGACATCGGACCCGATGCCCATGTCGGCAACTTCGTCGAGGTGAAGAACATGGTGATGGGGGCCGGCGCCAAAGCCAGCCACCTCGCCTACATCGGTGATGGCCGCATCGGCGCCAGTGCCAACATCGGCGCCGGCACCATCTTCTGCAACTACGACGGCTTCGCGAAGCACGACACCGAGGTGGGCGCGGGCGCTTTCATCGGCTCGAACTCGTCGTTGGTGGCGCCGGTCAAAATCGGCGATGGCGCTTACGTCGGATCGGGCAGCGTCATCACCAAGGACGTGCCGGCGGATGCGCTGGCCATCGCGCGGGCGCCGCAGGAAATGCGCGAAGGATGGGCGGCGAAATTCCGGGCGCGGCGCAGACGGCAAACCTGAATCCGGCGCGGCGGGGCGCGGCTAGGTTTCGGCGCGCGTCGGCCGCAACTGCAGGAGCGCCGTCGCGCGGGCACGGCCGAACAGTGCC
Organism: uncultured Alphaproteobacteria bacterium; assembly: GCA_963775035.1. Classification (GTDB taxonomy): domain Bacteria; phylum Pseudomonadota; class Alphaproteobacteria; order Rhizobiales; family Hyphomicrobiaceae. Next base: position 49,856 of record CAVZHG010000022.1, read on the forward strand.
ATCACCGTGCCGATGAGGCCGCCGAGTGCCTGCACGACAAGGACGATGTCCTGCCCGATGCGATCGGCGATGTCGGGCGTGATGGCAACGCCGAGAACCACGCCGACGAGCGGCAGCACGGTGGTGATGGCGGTCAACAGCGTGCCCCAGATCGTCATCGACTGCCACCAGCCCTTGGTATCGGTCTCGGCGGTGACGTAGGGCTTGGTGGTCGGAGCATCGGAGGGTCCGGTCATAACGGGTTCTCCTGGGTTGATGCGGGATCGTTGGTCGGAGGTTTGGCCGGCGGCATGAGGCGCGCGGCGGCGGCAAGCGTGGCGTCGACGCGCCGCAGCCAGCCGCGACCGAAGCGCCAGAAGTGCGGGAGCGCGCGATACCGTCGCCGCCGGATGTCGCCGTAGCGCTGGACGGTCTGGCGGAGCGGCGCCTTGCGCGCGGCGGCGAGGGTGATCGGGCCGATCTCGCCGTCGATGTCGACGTCGAGGACTTCCTGGAGGAAGCGCGTCGCCGCGGAGACGCCATGATTGACGGCGGCGTCGAAGTGCATGAGCGCGAGCGGGGCCCGGAGCGCGGCGCAGTGGCCGGGTTGCCAGTAGCGGCGCACATAGATGTCGCGGACCAGTGCATCGGGGATCGATTGCAGGGTGGCCTTCAGGGCGGCGAAGTTTTCGGTCGTGACGTCGATGCCGCGTTCGCGCGCGTAGACGGCGAGAGTGATGCCTTTGTTTGTGGGGCCGCCGGGATCGTGCGGGTCGTCGGACCACCCGCCTTCCATGTCGAGGACATGACGGAGCGCGGTTTCGAAGTGCGGATCGACGCTGCGGGGTTCGCTGTCCGCGGGCGGCGCGCGATAGGCGAGCACGAGGTCGCGATCGAAGGGGGCGACGGTGACGGCATCCGACTGGTTGCCACCGAGCAGATACACATGGCTGTCGGAGGCGCCGACGAGAAAGCCGACATGGCCGAGCGCCGGATCGCTGCCGCGGCGGAGGACGGCGACGGCGCCGGCGGTGGGAGCGGCGCTCGCGATGCCCCACTGCTCGTACGATCGCGCCATCAGCGAGCGCGTGCTGGCGATGCCGGCGCGCTCGAGGCAGGCGCCGACGAAAGCGGCGCACCACGCTGTCTCGTCGGCATGGTTGGGATGTCCGAGTTCGTCGAACATCGCGACGATGCGCGGGTTGTGCGTCGGCCCGGGACGCTCGGACTGGCCAAGCTCGCGCCAGGCCTCGGCCATCCAGGATGGCTGCTGCATCACGTGTCTCCATTGCGTGCGTGGTGGCCGGCGGTCGCGGGTCAGACGGTGGCGGTGGCGGGGCTTCCGCGACCGTAGCTCGCGCTGAGTTGGTAGACGCGGACGGCAATCGTGGGCGGCGGTGTGCCGAAGTCAGCGGCTTGGTCGGCGGCGGTGTAGGTGGCCGAAGGGCTCGATGCCGAGAGCGTGCGGACGACGGTGTCGCCATCGAGGATGTCGAGCGCGTAGGTCTCGCTGTCCTCGCCGAGCGGGATTTCGACAGCTTCCCAACTGTCGCCGCCGACGCGGGTTCGCCTGATCCAGGAGATGTGGAGATCGCCGGCGTCACGGCGGCCGCGCACGTGGACGGGCGCGAAGGGACGGCGACCGATGCCGGCGAAGGCGTGCACCGTCGTCGCGTATGTCGTCGATCCGAGATCGCGATTGGACGGGCCATAGCGCCAGTTGAAGGGCAGGCCGACTTCGTCCTGCGTCAGTTCGAGCGTGGTGAGCGCCGCGTCGAGGAGGACGAAGCGCGCACCGGCGGCGAGGGACGTCGCCATCGTCCCTTCGGTGCCTTGCTGGCCGCGCAGCAGCATCGACAGCTCATAGGTCGCGGGAGCGACGAGGTCGGCGCTCTGGAACTGGATGATTTCCCAGTGGCCGGGCGCGTGCTCGATCGCGGCTGCGTTGGCGCCGGAGAGCAGCGCCAGATCGCTGACCGAGGCGAGCGATCCATAGTCGAGATGGACGCGCAAGCGCGTGGCCTTGTCGAGACGGCTCGTCGGGCCGATGGCGAGATCGTCGAGCGTCGCACCCATGGTGGCGGGTTGGGTCACGAACGCGCGAAGTGTGAACCCCGACGTTTCCGGCGACCGGTAGAGCGCGATGGCGCCGGGCCAGGGCCGCAGCATGGCGGCGAAGTATCCCGCGTCCGGCGGCTCGTTGCCGAGCAGCAGCGGCAGGTCGAGGAAGGCGGCGGCCGGAGGGCCCGTCGCAATGATGGGCGGCGGCGGCGGCGTGCGCGACGTCGCAGGGATCGGCACGTAGATGTCGGGCTCGATGCGGATTGCATCGATCTCGCGGGCGCCGTGGTCGCCGATCTCGGTGACGCGGTAGTGGCGCGGATCGCCCGGCCCTGCGAGCGCGATGACGTCGCCGGGTTCGATGGCGACGAGGCTCGGCGGGAGTGCGAACTGGGCGCGGTCGCGCGCGGCCCAGGTCTCGAAGAGCCAGCTTTCGGCGATCTGCGTCGCCTGGTCCGCTTCCATGACGATCGCCAGCTCGGCGAGCGAGATGCGGCCGCTGGCGCCGACGAGGCGGCGGGCTTCGGCGATGGCGCGGCGGTAGTCGCTTTCGGAGGCGGCATAGGCGATCCGCGCCGAGGCCGGCAAATCCGTTTCCTGCGCGCGCGTGAGCGTGGCGAGGTCGGCGCCGGCGCGCAACTCGGCGAGCTGGTCCGTCTCGAGGAGGAGCACGGGCGGATCGATGCCGCGATGGCGGAAGACGATGCGACCCTCGCTCTCGATGGTGTCGAAAAAGTAGGCGAGTTCGAGCGGCTGGAGGGCGTCGCGTGCCGACATGATGCGGTCGATGACATAGCCGGCGACGACGCCGTTGAGACGGCCGACGTCGAGGGCGTCGAAATCCTGCGCGTGCAGGATGTCGCGGACGGTTGCGGCGAGCGGCTGGCTGGCGATGCGGCCATTGAGCCAGTGGCCGAGCCGCCAGCTCGCGCCGTCGCCCCAGGCGAGCGCGTTGTTGGGAAATGCGGGATAGGGGCGCGCGTCCCAGGCGTAGACGTAGACGTGCGCGAGATCGACCATGGGCGCGTCGTAGAGCGGCGATGTCGGGTTGGCGCCGTCGACGTAGCCTGCGTGCGAGGGATCGAGGCCTTCGATGAGCGCCTGCAGGTAGAGGCGCTGGATCAGGTCATCGCGCGTGCCGCTGGAGTAGTAGGGCTGGTGGCTTTCGGAGCTTTTGGGATCGACGAAGACGTTGGGCTGGTTGGCGCCCTTGTCGATCGCGGGGCAGCCGGTCTCGGTGAGCCAGATCGGTTTGGATTGCGGCACCCATGCGGTCGGCGTCGAGCTTTCGGTGCCGCCCGGGCGATCGTAGTGGGCGTTCGTCCACCAGGAGCGGATGTCCTTGTAGCGGAAGACCCACGGCTTGCCGGCGCCGTCGGTGATCGGCGTGCGCAGTTGCGCGTCGCGGTCCTCGGGGCTGGCGTAGTACCAGTCATAGCCCTCGCCGCCGAGGATGTTGGATTTGAGATAGGCGAGATCGTGCGGGGAGCGGATGCCGTCCAGCCAGTCGAGATGCTCGCGGCCGTCGCGCCAGTCGGCGAGCGGCCAATAGGCGTCGATGCCGATGGCGTCGATGTCGGGCGAGTGCCCAGAGCGGATCGAGATGGAAGTAGACGTCGCCGCTGCCGTCCTGCGGCTGGTGGCCGAAGTATTCCGACCAGTCGGCGCCGTAGGTGATCTTCGTGTCCGGCCCGAGGACCGCGCGGACGTCGGCGGCGAGCGCGACAAGCGCCGCGACGAACGGGTAGTCGGATGCGGACGAGCGGACCTGGCTGAGGCCGCGCAATTCCGAGCACAGGATGAAGCCGTCGACGCCGCCGGCGGCGACCGCGAGATGGGCGTAGTGCAGGATCATGCGCCGGAACGACCATTCGGCGGGGCCGCTGTAGACGACTTGCTGGCCGACGATCGTGAAATCGTCGGGGGTGGCGGTGCCGACGAAGGTGGCGAGCTGATCGGCGGCGACGGAAGTTTTGTCGGGCGATCCGGCAACGAGCGGCGCGGGGTCGACGGTGATCCGGCCGCGCCAGGGGTAGGCGGGTTGCGGCGCGTCGGGTTCGTAGGGATTGTCGAGCACGTTATCGTCAGGCACATCCATGAGGATGAACGGGTTGAGCGTGACGGCGTGGCCGCGCTCCCTGAGATCCTCGATTGCGGCGACGACGGTCTGGTCGGACGGCGTGCCGCCATAGGCGGGGCGGCCGTCGTGCAGGCTGACCAGCGGGGCGGTGGCGCGCGTGAGGCCGGCGACGCCCCAGGCGATGGGCGAGGTGGACTTGGCGGCGCGGTCGACGGCGGGGCGGAGCTGGCACTCGCCGGCGCGGAGATCGCTGCCGAACCAGCTCACGACGAGCGAGACCGAGCCGACACCAGGCATCGTCGCGGCGAGCTGGTCAAGCGAGACGCTCCAGTCGGTGTCGCCCTGCAGGGTGTGGCTGTTCTCGGTTTCGCTCTGGCCGGGACCGACGTTGCGGGTGACCGGCGTCGTCGCGTAGGTGAATTCACCGGAGCCGGGGATCATGACGACGGCGCGGACCGACTGCTCGAAGGGATCGACGGCGCGGAAGACCTCGAACGAAAGCTGCGGCAGGCGATTGCCGTACGACTCGAGCAGCATCCGCTCGAACACGATGTAGGCGACGCCGCGGTAAGCGGGCGCGTGCTCGGCGCCCTGATGGGTGACGATGAGATCGTCAGGCTCCTGGGTGTCGGTGCCGGTGTGGAGCCGCCAGTTCTGTTCGTTGAGATCGAGCTCTTTGCCATCAGCCCATACGCGGCCGATCGATGTGATCGTGCCTTCGCATAGGGCTACGGCGAAGTTGGCATAGTAGCGATAGGAGCGGCCGCTCGAGCCGCCGCCGGCGCCGCCCTTGCCGCCGCCGCTGTCCTTGAGGATCTCCTCTTCGAACGGCGTCGCCCAGATGACCTGACCGCCGAGCCGCGAGCGGCCGACGAGGCGGGGAATGGCGGCGCCTTCCGTCGATGCGGTGACCTTGAGATCGTCGAGCCGCGGGCCGCCGGCGGCGCGCGACTGACCGGAGCCCATCAGCAGCGTCTGATCGACATAGCTACCGGCGAGCGCGCCAATCTGCGAGCCGATCATGGCACCGGTGATGGTGGCGCCAAGGACGGTGAAACCGGCGGGGAGCAGCGCCGAGCCGATCGCGGCGCCGGCAACAGCGAGTGCGAGCGTAGCCATCAGGATTCGATCCCGGGGAATGAGAAGGCCGCAGCCATGTGGCGGCGCCACCAGGTGCCGAGCGGGACCTCGCCGACGGCGGCGCCTTCGATCGCGTGGATCATGCGCGCGGTGTCGGTGAGGATGCCGACGTGCTTGGCGGCCGCGCGTGGGCGGTAGCGGAAGATGACGACGTCGCCGCGCGTTGCGGTGGCGCGGTCGATCTCGCGGAGGTGGCGGCGGGCGGCGGCGAGCATGGTCTCGGCGCCGGTGGCTTCGGCCCAGTCGCGCGAGTAGGCCGGAACGTCCTCGGCGTCGGCGCCGTGCAGCGCGCGCCAGACTCCGCGCACGAGGCCGAGGCAATCGGCGCCGACGCCGCGGAGGCTCGCCTGGTGATGATAGGGCGTGCCGAGCCAGCGCCGGGCTTCGGCGACGATGTCGTCGCGGGAATAGGTCATGGTCCGATGCCGTCGGAGAAGATGCCGCCGCCATGCTGGGCCGCGGCGTGTTGCCGGGCTGTGCGACCGCGGTGACGAAGTCGTTGCCGGGCATATGCGGGAAGCCGCGATAGTTGATCGCGTTGGCGAAGCGTGCGGCGCAGGTCTCGAGCCGCTTGTCGCAGCCGGCGGTGGCCGTGGCGGTGTCGCCGATGGCGATCGCATCGCCCATCGGTTGCCAGAGCTCGATCTCCATGCCGGCGGCGACGGGCCGGTGATTCTTGATCTCCATGGCGCGGCCGGCGTTGGCGCCGGACGTGAACGCGAAGACGCCGCGGGTGAACCATCCGGCGGCGTAAGTCGTCGAGGCCGTCGACGATGAGGCGGCGGGCGTCGGTGACGGCGGAGACGGTGGCGGTGGCGCGGAATTCGGGCTGGTCGAGGTCGACGGTGCAACTGATGTCGCCGAGGTCGGCATCGCAGGTGAATTGGAAGAGGCGGCCCCGCGGCTGCTGGAGATAGTGGGCGAGGCCGCGGACCTCGGCGGCAAAGGCGGTGCCGGTGCGGCGCACTTCGCCGAGGGAGCCCTTGCGGGCAAGAATGCGTTGGGCGGGATCCTGCCAGTTGACGCGGAAGATTTCGATGGCCGCGTCATCGAAATCGCCGGCGGCGAGCGCGATTTCGGAGAGGCGGTCCGAGATGAGGGCGCCAGCGACTTCGAGGTTGTCGACGCTGAGGCCGACCTGCTCGCGGATTTCGCTGGCGGTGAAGCCGCTTGCCGCTTCGAAGGTCGTGTCGTCGAAGGCGAGGTCATGGTCGTGTTCGGTGAAGCCGAGTTTTGTGCCGTCGCGGCGGGTCAGACGCCAGCACCAGCAGAGTGTGGTCGCGCCCGATTGGAGGTGGGCGGTGAGATCCTCGCGTCAGCGCTTTCATAGACGGATCTCCACGATCGGGATCGAGGGAATGGCACCGTGGCTGAAGCCGTGCAGGCTCACCTCGAGCTTGTCGCTGTCGAAGCGGACGGGCACGTCGAACTCGAAGCCGGCGCTGACGACGGCGCCGTCCGCCGGGATGTGGCCGGGCTGGAAGGTGAGGATGCCGGTGGTCGCGTCGGCGAGTACGGCGGTGCCGACGGTCTGCAGTGTGCCGTCGACGGCGACGAGGACGGTGCCGGTGACCGGCTTGGCGATGCGGCGCAGCCAGGGCGCGTGAAGGGCGCCGTATTGCTTGACGAGCGGGAAGGTCGCGAGGGTGCCGTCGCCGATGCCGAGAGGCTGGTCGAGGGCAGTCGGCGCAGCAGACGGCGGGCACGAGCGGAAGTCCGCGTGGTCCTTCCAGCGGAAGCCGAAGAGGCGGCCGCGACGCTCCTCGAAGAAGGCGACGACGGCGTGAAGGTCATCGAGTGATCTTGACGCCGTAGCCGGCGTTGTAGGCTGCGGCGCGAATCGGCCCAGCGGCTGTTGCGCTCCTCATGGCCGGAGCCGAGCGCGACGACATCGGTGCGCCGCTCGGGGCCGCCTGTCGCGCCGCGCGAGATGGCGGTCGGGAAGCGGATTTCATGGAAGCTCATTGTGTCGTCGCTCCGTGCAGGTGCGCGCGGGATCGAGTGGGGTCTGCGCGAGATCACATGTTGCGGTTGGCGCGGCCGAGGGCGCGGGAGGCAAGCGCGGCGATCTGCGTCTGCGAGCGCGCGAAGCCGTCGACGTCAGGCGTCGCGATGTTGATCGTGATGTGAGTGCCGCCGCCGCCCGCGACGGCGACGCCGAGGCGGCCATCGGCGGTGCGCGTGAGCGGCATGATCGCCTCGGCGCCGCGCTCGCCGGCGAAACCGGTGCGGCCGCTGGCGAGCGGGAAGGCGACGGGGGAGGCGATGACGCCACCCTTGGCGAAAGGGATTGGCGTGCCGCGCTGGAGGACGCCGCCGCGGGCGAAGCCGAAGCCGCCGGCGAAGATGTTGCTGAAGATACTGTCGATCGCGCGGTCGAGCGGTTTGAAGGCGGCGCTGCAGCACCATGCGCGAGAGGGAGAGCGCGAGGTTGCGCAAGACGTCGCCGAGCGAGCGGCCCTGGATGGCGATGCCGTCGAAGGCGGAGATCATCGAGCGGCTGAACTGGCGGCCGACGCCCGAGGTGCGCTGCAGCTCCTCGCGCAGCGAGCTGGTATCTGCGGTGACGTTGATCTGCCACTCGTCGGCGGTATCGGGCATGGGGCGTGGATCCTAGGTGTCGGGATAGCGGGCGATCAGGTCGTCGAGCGTGCGCCGATCGATCGGGCCCTGCGCGGCCTGCGGCCGAGCGCGCCTTCGACGGCGGCGGCGAACTCGCGCGGGGTCATCGACCACAGGACGGCGGGCGTGAGATGCAGAAGGCCGAGGCCGGTGCGCATCACGTCGCGCCAGGGAAAGGGCCGCTGGCCGTCGCCGACCTCGCGCGATCCGGATGGCGTCGCGAGCGTCGGCTCGGCCTTGGCCATGGCCGACGTCGTCTGCGGCACCGAACGTGGCGCTGAGCAGGCGCGAGACGATGTCGACGAAACCGGCGGCGCCGCCTTCCGCGCGCATCCGCGCGACTGCTTCGTCGGTGACCTGGTGGCCGGCACCGCGCAAGCCGGCGCCGATGATGCGCACGGCGTCGCGGGCGCTGAGACGGCCGCGGGAGAACCGTTCGGCGACGGCGAGCATGTCATCGTTGCCGAACGTGCTCTCGAGTTCGGCGAGCGCGCCGAGCGTCAGGCACAGGCGAAGAGGCTGGCCGTCGAGGACGGCGTCGATTTCGCCGCGGTGAAGATTGGCCATGGAGATTCCTCCGCTCAAGGCGCGGTGAAGGTGAGTTCACCGGCGGATTCGAGCGTGATCTCGAAGGCGACCTCGCCGTCATGGCGACCGGAGAGCTCGAACGAGGCGATCTGGAAGAGACCTTCGACGGTGCCGAAGTCGGGGATGACGACCTGCCAGTCGCGGATGGTGCCGTCGAAGACATAGGCGCGGATAGTTGCGTCCGATGCGGCGTCCTTGAAGATGCCGGTGCCAGCGATGCGGGCGCTCTTGACGCCGGCGCCGGCGAGCAGCTCGCGCCATTCGCCGGCCGAATTCGGCGTGCGTGATGTCGACGGTCTCGGCGTTGAAGGAGATCGAGCGCGAGCGGAGACCGGCGACGGTTGACGAAGCTGCCGGTGCCGGTGGAGTCGACCTTGAGGAGGAGGTCCTTGCCTTTTTGAGCGGCCATGCAGGTGGGGTCCTTGGCTGAGTGGGGTGGCGGGTGTGTGTCAGAGGTCAGGGCGTCGGCTCGAGGACGGCGCGGAAGCGGGCGATGACGCGATAGGTGTCGCCGTCGCGTTCGCGGCGCGTTTCGGAGGAGTCGTGGCGCAGGTTGACGAGGCGATGATCGGCGAGCGTAAGCGGCTGGTCGTGCAGCGCGTCGCGGGCGGCCTCGGCGATGAAGGTGCGGGCCCTTGTGGCCGGCGCCGCGCGACCAGGCGTGCACGCGTGAAGGTGATCTCGGTGCCCGGCTCGGTGCCGGTGGCCCAGTCGCGCGCGGTGAAGGTGGCGAGCGAGACGTAGGGGAATGCGGCGCCGCGCGGGCACGTCGTCGTAGACGCGGGCGGTGCCAAGGAGAGCGAGCACGGCGGTGTCGGCGGCAAGCGTCGCGTGGACCGCTTGCTGGAGATCCCAGACGGCGCTGGACATGCGTTAGCTCCTGCGGTCGCGGCGGCGGCGCCGAGTTGGCGGGGCGAGGCTGCTGCGACGGGCGGCGGGCCGGCGTCATCGCCGGACGCGCAGAAGCGCGGACGGTAGCGGCGCGCGTGGCGCGGCGTTCGCGCAGCCGCTGATCGATGCGCTCAGCCGAGGCGGCTCGGGATCGAGGCCGGAGAACGTGACGTCGATTTTCACAGGTCGCGCTCCTCGCAGAGACACTTGAGGTAGCGGCGGCGTTCGTCGACGTCGATCACGGCGGCGATTTCGAAGAGGCGGTGCCGCTCGCGCAGGCGCATGGCCGGGGCGACGCCGGATCGATAGCGGAAGACGATCTCGTGCGAGATGCGCCCGGTGAGAGCATCGGCGTCGACGATCTCGCGCGCCGCCGGTCGGGGTGATCTCGGCCCAGACCTCGGCGACGGTGGTCCAGGTCTCGGAGGCGCCGCCGCCGCCGTCGGGCGTGCGGCTCGCGGCTTCCAGCGTGAGGCGGTGGCGCAGGCTGCCGATCGTGGTGCGCCTCATAGCTGACGCCGCCGATAGGGCATGAGCAGCTCGGAGACGCCGGCCGGAATGGTGGTGGCGGTGGCGCCGATCTCGACCGGCTCGCGGTTTTCATACCAGTGCGCGATGAGCAGCAGCAGCGCCTGGCGGATCGGCTGCGGCACGTCGGCTGGCGCGTCACCGTGACCGGCGATGAAGTCGATCTCGATGCCGTTGGCGACATGCCGGCGGCGGGCACGGCGCCATGGCCGCGCCAGACGAGGCGGGCAGGGTTGGCGTAGCCATCGAGCACGAAGCCGTCGACGTCGAGCGATCCGGCTCGTCGCGCGTCGTCGTGGAGCGTGACTGCGGTCGACGCTCTGGATCGGACGGAGCGGCAGGATGAGCACGCGCGACGGCGGCCAGGCGTCACGCTGATGGCGCCACGACTGCGTGATGAGCGCGAGGTCGAGTGCCGCCTCGATGTGCAGCCGCGAGGCCATGATGAGGCTTTGGATGAGCGAATCCTCGCCGCTCGTAGTCGACGCGCAAATGCGCTTTGGCCTCGGCAAGCGTGATCGGCTCGACGGCAGGCCCGCTGAGGAGAACGGTGGCCATGGCACCTCGCGTTGAAGAGTGGAGTGTGAGTGAAAAGTACGCGGGCGGCATCGGCCGTGGGGACGCCAATGCCGCCCGCGCGTGCCGCGGATGAGTGGAAGGTCCGTCGATCGGCGCGGCGCAGGGGAGGAGGCTGCGCCGGGGCCGGGCAGGCGGCGTCGGCCGGGGCGTGCGATTTCGCCGGCTGACGCGAAGTGCCTGCGTTGGTCGACAGCGGCGTGCGGTCCAGGCCGGAAGGGGACCGGTCCGGTCGCGCCGGATCATCCGAGGCGAAGCGGAGACGCGGATCAGTCCGCGAACTGCAGCAGCTTGATCGCGTCGAAGTCCTGGACGCCGCCGCCGACGCGCTTGGTCGTGTAGAAGAGCACGTAGGGCTTCGACGAGTAGGGATCGCGCAGGATGCGGATGCCGACGCGGTCGACGATGAGGTAGCCGCGACGGAAGTCACCAAACGCAATGGCGTAGGCGTCGGCGGCGATGTCCGGCATGTCCTCGGACTCGGTCACCGGGAAGCCCATGAGCGACGGCGACTCGCCGGGGCTGATGGCCGGGCTGCCAGAGGTAGTGGCCGTCCTCGTCCTTGAGCTTGCGGACGGCGGCCTGCGTCGACGCGGTTCATGACGAAGCGGGCGTTGGCGCGGTAGCCAGCCTTGAGCGTGTAGACGAAGTCGATCAGCTTGTCGCCGGGATTGGTCGACGGGAAGGCGCGCATCGACGCCGGTCTTGATCGAGCCGATGTTGCCCCACGTCCAGCTCGCGTTGGCGACCTTGGTGTAGTGCATGAAGCCGGTCGGCATGTTGGTGCCGGTCGCCGACGACGAAGGCGGTGCCTTCCTGCTCGGCGAAGGCGGAGCGGACTTCCTCGGCGATCCACTGGTCGATGTCGACGGCGGCGTCGTCGAGCAGCGCGCCGGTGGCGGCCGGCATGGCGTAGAGCTCGGTGGTCGGGAAGGACAGCTCGGCGAGCGTCGGCGACGTCGTCTCCGGCCGCGCGGCGGTGCCGCCGACCCAACCGGTGCCCGCGCCGGCGGTGGAGAACGGCTTCTTGTAGACGGAGCCGGACACCTGGCGGACGCTGGCGATGGCGCGGATCGGCGAGATTTCCTTCAGCGCCATGTTGACCGAGGCTTCGGTCTCGACGGGTACGAGGTAGCCGCCGTCCGGACCGGAGCCGACCGAGAGCGCCTTGCCTTCGAGGTCGAGGAGGCCGGTCGCTTCGCCCTTGCGGATGTAGCCGTCGAACGCGGCCTTGTGCTCGCGGGCGTGATGGCTGCGCGGGGCGCCGGAGCCGAGCTGCGGGCGGGCGGCTTTGAGGGTCATCTCGTCGATGCGGCGCTTGTGGTCGTCGAGCGCGCGATCGAGGCGGTCGAGCTTCTCGGTCGTGAGCGGGTCGGCGGAGCCGCGCGTCTCGACATCGGCAATGCGGCGATCGTTCTCTTCCTTGTAGGTCTCGAAGGCGCGGAGCAGATCGTCGAGGGCGAAGCCGAGATCGGCGGAGCCTTTGGTTTCGGGGGCGGACGTGGTCGTCATGGAGCGGGCGATCCTTTCGGGTGGCAGACATGGAGCGGAGATAGGCGGCGACGGCTGAGCAGCGGTCGGCGAGCCGGGACGCCTCGATCGGGTCGGTCGCTGCATCCCGCAGAGCGGCCAGACCCTTGAAGCCGGAGCGGAGCACCGCCCTGGCCTCGGAGCGCGTCAGCCCAGCGTCCTGCGTGAGCCAGCGCTCGAATTCGCGTTCCGATGGGCGGGCAGTGCGCGAACGGCCGCGACTTGATCGCGGCGATGCGGGCTTCGGGCAGCAGCGGGAACGTGACGATGGAGATCTCCCACAGATCGATCTTTTCGATGCGGCGCACGCCGCGATGACGATCGCGATGGGCCTTGACGGTGCGGAAGCCGATCGAGAGGCCGTCGATGGCGCCGGCGCGCATGAGCGAGAGCACCTCGCGGGCGCGGGCGACGGCCGGCATCAGGCGGCCGCGGACGAAGAGGCCTTTGGCGTCCTCGGCGAGCGTTTCCCAGACGCCGATCGGTTCGGCGGGATTGTGCTGGAACAGCATCCGCACGCCGGAGGGGCCGCGGGCGGCGATCGAGTCGCGGAAGGCGCCGGCCATCACGACGTCGCGGCCGAGGTCCTCGCGGCCGAACAGCGAGGCGTAACCCTCGAAGCCGCCGTCGTCGGCGATGCTCTTCATGTCGAGCGCGGTGAACTTGGCTTCGTGCGGCGCGGCGCGGGCGGGAGTGTGAGGCCGAGGTTCGATCACGATGGGCGCTCCGGGTGGGTGATCACGTCGCGGCCGTCGATGGGGCTGTAGCCGGCGGCGGCGCGCTTCTCGTTGAGAGTGAGGAACGTCGACTTGTCGAGGCGCGCCCACAGCGCTTCGCGCTCGGACGAGAGCGCTTCGACGGCGTCGAAGTCGGGCCGCAGTTCGAGGTCGGTGTCCCAGGCCGGGGACAGCCAGCGCGAGAGCGCCTTCGATGTCCGGCCGACGAGCGGGATGATGGTCTGGCGCCAGAAGCCGCGCGTCGCTTCGGCCATGTTGGCGTAGGTGTTGTCGCCGGGGATGCCGAGCAGCATCGGCGGCACGCCGAGGGCGAGCGCGATCTCGCGGGCGGCGGCATTTTTCGATTCGAGGAAGTCCATGTCCTTGGGCGACAGCGACATCGATTTCCAGTCGAGGCCGCCTTCGAGGAGGAGCGGCCGGCCGGCGTTGACCGCGCCCTGGAAACCCTGCTCCAGCTCGGCCTTGAGGCGTTCGTATTGCTCAGCCGTCAGGTTGCCGTCGCGGGCGGTGTAGACGAGGGCGCCGGAGGGGCGGGCGGAGTTGTCGAGGAGCGCCTTGTTCCAGCGCGCCGCGGTGTTGTGGAGGTCGATCGCGGTGGCGGCGGCTTCGAGCGGGCTCATGCCGTAGTGGTCGTGGGCGGCGTGGAAGAGCTTCATGTGGAGGACGCCGCGGACGCCGGGAACATCCTCGCCGGCGAGGCGGACGGTGCGTCCGGCGACGGTGTACTCGTAGGCCTCCGGCCAGCCGTCGGCGCCGGGGACGACCTTCATGCGGTCGGGGCGGAGCGTGTGGAGTTCGCGGACGTCGCCGTCGATGGCGACGGCCTCGATGTAGCTGTTGCCGGCGACGAGCAGGTGGCCGAACAGGGCTTCGAGGAATTCGGGGCCGACCTGGATCGGGTTGGGGCGGTTGATGAGATCGAGCAGCGGATGGACCGGGATTTCTTCCTCACCGCGATAGAGGAGGAGCGGGACGGATGCGGCGGTCTCGGCGGTCATGCGCACGCAGCGGTAGACGATCGCATTGCCCATAAAACCTTCGCGGGCGAAGGCTGCGTAGTCGCGCGGCGTCCAGGCGGGCTGGCGCAGCGACTCGAACGCGATCAGCGGTCCGGTGACGCTGGCTTTGGCTTCGGGCGGCGGGATGGCGGGCGGCGGGGTCGTTCGCCAGGCCATGGCTCCGCCGGCCAGGCGACCGAGGAGGGCGCCGAGCGAGGTCGCAACACGAATGGGGGTCATTCAGAGCGTCCGTATGGTTGGGCTGCGCGGGTTCGTCAGCATGAGATCGGTGAGCGCCCACACGAGCGCGTCGAGACGATCGGGACTTTTGCCTTGGGCGAGGCCGTCGGCGCCGAACGCGCACATCTGGGATTCGAGATCCGGCCATTCGCCGACGTGGACGACGCGGCCTTCGGCGTAGAGCGCCGACACCGGTTCGGCGCGCACCCACTTGCCGCGGGTGGCGCGGACGGCGCGGATCGGCACCGAGGCGTCGACCTGGCGCATGACGCCGACGACGAGGTCGCCGCCCTGGTTGACCTCGGCGACGATGCGGTCGGCGGCGAAGTCGCGGTAGGCGGCGATGGCGGCGCGGGCCCAGACGGCGGGCTCGCGGCCGCGGATCGTGCGGTCGGCGAGGACGTAGGCGCGGCCGTCCTCGCCGAGGCCGGCGACGATGATGCCGCAGGCGTCCGAGTTGGCGTTCGAGGTGACGGGCGGATCGACAGCGACGACGATGCGGGCGAGTTCGGGCGGGGCTGCGACGCGGTGCTGGTCGAGCCAGCTCTTGCGCCACAGGCCGCCGCCGCGATCCTCGACGATTTCGCCGTCGATCTCCTGGCGGCCGAGCGCGGTTCCGCCGTAGCGCTTGAGCACACCGGCGAGGAACGAAGGTGCGAGGTTCGCGGCGTTGTCGGTGGTCTTGGCGCGGGTCGTGACGGTCGCTTCGTCGGCCATCAACTTTTTGAGAAGCGCGAGAGGCCGCGGCGTCGTGGTGACGACGGCGCGCGGGTGGCGGCCAAGGCGAAGGGCGAACTGCAGCATGTCCCAGGCGTTTTGCGCGCGCCGCCATTTGGCGAGTTCATCGCACCACGCGGCGTCGAACTGCGGGCCCGCGCAGGTTGTCAGGATCGTCGGCAGCGTACATCTGGGCGACGGCTCCGTTGGACCATTGGATCTGATTGCGCGAGACGTCGTAGTGCGGCCGTTCGCGCGGCGCATGGACCGACAGAAGTCCCGAGACGCCTTCGACCATGACGCTGCGGACCTGCGCGATGGTCAGGCCGATGAGGGCGATGCGGCGGGCCGGTTCGTTGCGGTCAGGCTCGAATGCCGAGGGCACAGGCGCGAACCCATTCCGCGCCGGTGCGGGTTTTGCCGGAGCCGCGGCCGCCGAGGATGAGCCAGGTCTGCCAGGGTTTGCCGGCGTCGGTCGCGGCGGGCGCGAGCTGGTCATCGCGGGCCCACACCGACCAGTCGTAGGCGAGACGGATGATCTCGGTGGCGGATAGCGTCGCAAGGGCGCTTTCGCGGACCGCTTCAGGCAGGCCGGACAAGCCGAGCAAGACGTTCCGCAACGTCTCGGCGGAAGCGCTCCGCTTCGTCGGCGAGCTGGTGTTCAGCGTGCTGGGCGGCTTGCCGGTCGGCGGGGAGCGGCGGCAGTTCCGGGGATGCGCTCGAGGTCAGCTTCGATCTCCGTGACGCGACTGAGGTTGGCGATGAGGGCGCCGATGGCGCGGGTGTCGCGCTCGTGGTCGGCGGCGGTCGTGTCGGAGGATCCTTTTTCGGTGGCCATGTCGTGTGCCATGCGGCGTTCCATTTGCTGGAGCTTGGTGTCGATCGCGGTGTAGAGGCGGCGGACGAGCGCGCGGCGGGCTTTGAGCGAGCGGGCGCGTCGAACCGGTTGCGCGGGTCGGTCGGCCGGCTCGGGATTTTGCTGGTGGCGGCGGTTGCGGAGTCGACACGTGGGTCCGGCGCTCGGGCTGCGGCGGGCTTGTCGCGGGGTTTCGAGGGGACGCCGTTGCGGTGGCGAGGTGGACGCGGCGGCCAGCGTTCGCGCTGGGCCCGCCGGGCGATGCGCTGGGCGGAGACGCCGTGACGTTCGGCAATTGCGGCGATCGCAAGCTCGCCATCGATATACAGACGCCGGATCTCCGACCAGTCGGGTTGATCCGAACCGGTCATGCAGGGAACACCACATTGTTTGCTGGTAGCGCCGATCCGATGTGCCAGTGAGGGCGGCTGGGCAGCCGCGGCCCGGGTCACACTTTTCAGGCTATACTCAATTTGTATCAAATCATCGTTGCGATGTCAATGAAGAAATAATTAGATATCGTAAGATGATTTCAAGAAAATCCATTGTATATATACGAGTAATACTTATACTAAATGACCAATGACTATCTCACGCATTGAAACACGGCGGGGATAAGTTGACGGATACTTGGCGGCGGCGCGCGATCGGCGGGAATATCGATCGGGTTATCGGCATTTGATTTACCATTCGGCAATCCAATCACGCGAATTAAGCGATGATTCAGCAATCTCGTATTTGATGCAGGCAGCGAATTCCGGAAGGCCCAATGAGTGAGGCGTCATCCATGCTGCCATCTCCCGATGCTCCCGTTGCGGCCACGCCCGAGAAGCGTTCGGTGCTGAGGCGCTGGCGTCGCGATCCGTCGGGGACGACGGCCATCGAGTTCGCGTTCGTGGCAACGCCGTTCCTGATGCTGCTGTTCGGCATCATGGGCGTGGGCCTCTACTTCTTCACGACCTTCTCGCTCGAGAATGCGGTGGAGCAGACCGGGCGCCTGATCCGGACCGGCCAGGTCCAGCAGGGCGGAATGACGGCGCAGCAGTTCAAGGACAAGGTGTGCGAACTCGCGCCGTCCTTCGTCGACTGCACGAACAAGATCCGCGTCAATGTTCTGAACTATCCGGATTCGGAAGCCATCGGCCCGTCGACGCTGCCGCAGTGCCTCGATGCCGCCGGCAACCTGAGCGACGTCACCTCCTTCGCGCCGGGCGATGCGGACCAGGTCGTGCTGATCTGGGTTTGCTACGAGTGGGCGCTGGCCTCGAAGATTCCCTATCTCAACCTCGGCAACATGGCCAACGGGTCGCGCCTGATCCAGGCCGCGACGACGTTTCGCACTGAGCCCTACAATTGATGGATGCGTAGTGCCATGAAGAAGCTCGTCATGAAAGCTCTGGAGCGACGCTCCGCCCGCCGATCGCGGGAATGGGCTCTTCGCCCGGTTGCGCCGCGAGACCGGCGGCATGGCCGCGGTCGAATTCGCGATGATCGTGCCGATCATGTTCTTCCTGTTCGTCGGCACCATCGAGTTCAGCCAGGCGCTGACCGTCGACCGGCGCGCTGACGCAGGCGGCAAGCTCAACGGCGGACCTCATTGCGCGCGCGCCGAACTCCGGCTTGACCGCGGCGCAAGTGGATCGCGATCTCAAGATCATCGAGCAGCTGATCGCGCCCTATGAGCTCGAGCGGCTCTACGTGAAAGTGATCAGCGTGATCGCGCAGGGCACGCCCGGCAATCCGTCGGTGCTCACCTACACCGTCGACTGGTCGCGCGACAACCTGGCCGGCACGCCGCACAACCACGGCGACACCTACAATCAGATTCCCCAGGGATTGCTGGTGGCGGGCGAAAGCGTGATCGTCTCCGAGGCGACCTACAACTACACGCCGCTGGTGTTCAACTACTTCATCCAGTCGGCTTTCAACATGACCGAGCGCTTCTACCTCAAGCCGCGAAATTCGAGCTGCGTGCATCTGCGCCCGATCAATTGCGTCACCGGCGGCACGATGTCCTGACGGCGAGCGCCGCTCCGCACAAACGAAACGGCCCGCCGATCGCTCGGCGGGCCGTTTGCTTTTGTTGGTCGATGGATCGGCGATCAGCGCTTCGAGAACTGGAAGCTGCGGCGCGCCTTCGCCTTGCCGTACTTCTTGCGCTCGACGATACGGCTGTCGCGCGTGAGGAAGCCGCCCTTCTTGAGCGCGGCGCGAAGCTCGGGCTCGAAATAGGTGAGCGCCTTCGACAGCCCGTGACGGACGGCACCGGCCTGCCCGGAAAGACCGCCGCCGGCGACGGTCGCGCGAATGTCGTACTGGTCGATGCGCTCGGCGGCGACGAGCGGCTGGCGCAGGATCATCTGCAGCACCGGGCGCGCGAAATACGTCGCGACGTCCTTGTCGTTGACGGTGATGCGGCCGGCGCCGCGCGAGATCCACACCCGCGCGATCGCGTTCTTGCGCTTGCCGGTCGCGTAGGCGCGACCTTGGGCATCGAGCTTCTGGACGTGCAGGGGCGCGGCAGCGGCATCGGCCGACTGGCCAGTGAGGCTTGCGAGATCCTCGAGCGACTTGGCATCTGCGGTCATGGCGTCAGACTCTCTTGTTCTTGCGATTGAGCGCGGCGACATCCAGCGGAGTCGGCTGCTGCGCTTCATGGGGATGGGCGGGACCGGCATAGACCTTGAGGTTGGTCATGAGGCGGCGCTGCAGGGGGCCGCGGGACAGCATCCGCTCGACGGCCTTGACGACGACGCGCTCGGGAAACTTGCCCTCGATGATCTGGCGGGGTGAGCGCGACTTGATGCCGCCGGGATAGCCGGTATGCCACTCGTAGCGCTTGTCCTCGTACTTGTTGCCGGTGAACACGACCTTCTCGGCATTCACGACGATGATGTTGTCACCCATGTCGACATGCGGGGTGTACGACGGTTTGTGCTTACCCTTGAGGCGCGTGGCGATCAGGGTGGCGAGCCGGCCGACGACGAGACCCTCGGCGTCGATCAGCACCCACTTTTTCTCCACCTCGCCGGGCTTGGCGCTGTAGGTCTTCATCTGCTTGGTCCTCGAAAATGGCGCCGTGCCGATCGGTCAGGGGACCGGGGAGCGCGGCAGTGGTGGGGCGTGAGACCCGCCAGACGTCGCACCCGGGGGCGCTCGCGAGGCCGGCACGGTAGAAATGGTGTCGAGCGCGACCACGGAACCGTGGATCGGGCGCTGCGTGGGCCTCTTCTAGGCGGCATTCGATCGCTGACGTCAACGGGATTTGCAGGCGGCGGTCGCAATTTAGATCAATGATTTCAACGTGATATTTGACGGTATTACAATACCGCAATTGCGGTAGCCCTGTACCCCATTATTTCTCCGCTGGCTTGGCGAGGGCATAGGTGCCGGTCGCGTGGGCGATCATCTCGGAGCTGCCGTCGGAATAGAGCGCCACCTCGGCGTAGGCCAGCCGGCGGCCGACGCGCACGAGCCGGGTCTCGGCGATGACGTCGCGCGGCGGCGGCCGCATGAGGAAGGTGATGTTGAGGTTGCTGGTCACGGCCGGAATCGCGGGGGCGCCGAGCCGCCCGATCAGCGCCGCGTAGATCGAAAAATCGGCAAGCGTGAACATGGCGGGGCCGGATATGGTGCCGCCGTGGCGCGTATTGCGATCGTTCAGCCGCATGCGGACGCGGGCCGTGTCGGGGCCGACGTGCTCGATCTCCATGACCCGGCCCGCGGCATGAATCTGCGGGAACGCGTCGTCGATCAGCTCGGTCACGGCCTCGGCGGAAAGGTGTTTCGGTGGCGGGGTATCTGTTGACATCCTTAATGGCGTCCCACTCTGGTGATCTGCTATGACGTCGCCGGCATGAATTTCCAAGACGGGCGCATGGCGCGCACTTGAGAGAATTCCAACGAGGAGAATGCCCAATGCTCAGCAGGTTTGGAAGTCTTGCCGCGCTGGCGGCAGCGGTGGCAGTCGGTCTTGCGCACGCTTTTGTCCGTGTCGCCGGCCGGAGCACAGGATGCATTCAATCAGATCCTGCTGTCCGAAAAGCACGTCCAGGGATTCATCTCGGCGCAACCCGACATCACCAAGTTCATCGAGGCAGAACCCCGCCAAGGAAGGCGCGGCGCCGACCGACAAGCAGCAGGCCGAACTCGACGCGATCGCGAAGAAGCACGGCTTCAACGATTACACCGAGTACGATGACGTAGCCTACAACATCTCGGTCATCCTGAGCGGCATCGACCCGGACACGGGCAAGTATTCCGATCCGATCGAGCTGATCAAGAAGGAGATCGCCGACATCACCGCCGACAAGCAGATCGCGGCGGCGGAAAAGAAGCAGATGCTCGACGAGCTCAACGACGCACTGAAGAACACGCCGCCGGTCAAGTTCCCGGCCAACGTGGGGGTCGTGGCGAAGCATCGCGCGGCTCTCGAAAAGGCGCTCGGGCAACAGTAGACTAGCGCGGCGGTAACGCGGCGCCGGCCCTGCCGTTGCGGGGCCGGTCGCGGGCTGCGAAGGCGGCGCAAGGACATCCGATGCAGGATCGCGCACCGCTGCACAGGCAAGGACGGCGAGCGCCCTGCCGTTCTGCGCGAGGAGCGCCGGGACGCGATCGCGATCCTGACGCTCACGCGGCCGGACGCGCGCAACAGCCTGAGCCTCGATCTTCTGGCGGCGCTGCAGGCGGCGATCGACCGACTGACCACCGACCGTAGGCGTCAGTGCGGTGGTGATTGCGGCGACGGGGCCGGCGTTCTGCGCCGGACATGATCTCAAGGAGCTCGCCGCGCATCGGGCGCGACGACGATCGCGGTCGCGACTTCTACCGGCTGACGATGGATCGCTGCGCGGCGGTGATGACGTCGATCCTGCGGGCGCCGAAAGCCGTTCATCGCGGCGGTCGAAGGCGTGGCGACGGCGGCCGGATGCCAGCTCGTCGCGACGTGCGATCTGGCGGTCGCCGGCGCGGCGGCGCGCTTTGCGACGCCGGGGGTCAACATCGGGCTCTTCTGTTCGACGCCGATGGTGGCGTTGTCGCGCAACGTGCCGCGGAAGCGCGCGATGGAGATGCTGCTGCTCGGCGAGCTGATCGATGCGCAGAGCGCCGCCGACTACGGGCTGGTCAATCGCGTCGTCGCGGAGGGCGCGGCGCTGGACGCGGCGCTCGAGGTGGCGCGCACGATCGCCAGCAAAGTCTCCGGCGATCGTCGCGATCGGCAAGGAAGCCTTCTACGCCCAGCTCGAATTGCCGGTCTCGGACGCCTATGCTTACGCGAGCGAGGTCATGGTCCGCAACATGATGCATCGCGACGCCGAGGAAGGCATCGGCGCCTTCATCGAGAAGCGGCCGCCGGACTGGAAGGGCGATTGAGCGTGCTTCCACAACGCATGAGCGCTCGTGACGCTCGGGGTCGCCGACGTGGCCGCGTCGCGGCGGTTCTACGAGGGGCTCGGCTTTCGCGCCGCCGACTTCGAGAACGCCGACGTCGCGTTTTTCGACATGAACGGCGTGCTGCTGGCGCTGTTCGGCCGCGACGATCTGGCGAGGACGCCGATGTCGCCGTCGAGAGCGGCGGCGCGGGTGCGCGGATGTCGCTCGCGATCAACCTCGACAGCGAAGCGGCCGTCGATGCCGCGATGGCGTTCGCGGCGGAGAAAGGCGGGCGCGTCACGCAGCCGGCGCGGAAGGTTTTCTGGGGCGGCTATGCGGGCTACTTTGCCGATCCCGACGGTTTCCTCTGGGAGATCGCCTACAATCCGTTCTGGCCGCTCGATGCGCACGGCCGACCGCAACTGCCGCCGCCGAGGCCGACATGAACCACGACCGCTATGACGACGCCTACATCGCCGCGATCCTGAACGGGGTCAAAGTCGTCGCGATGGTCGGCGCGTCGGCGAACATCAACCGTCCCAGCTATTTCGTGATGAAGTATCTGCTGGGGAAAGGGTTTGCGGTCATCCCGGTCAATCCGGGTCTCGCGGGCAAGGAGATCCTCGGGCAGAAAGTCGTGGCCAGCCTCGCCGACATCGAGCAGCCCGTCGACATGGTCGACGTGTTCCGCAATTCCGACGCCGCACTCGGGATCGTGCGCGAGTGCATCGCGCTCAAGGACAAGCTCGGGCTGAAAGTGATCTGGATGCAGCTCTCGGTGCGCAACGACGAAGCCGCGGCCGAAGCGGAGGCCGCCGGGCTCAAGGTGGTGATGAACCGCTGCCCGAAGATCGAATACGGGCGGCTCTCCGGCGAAATCGGATGGGCGGGCGTCAATGCCGGCCTGATCAGCTCCGAAGCGGCCGCAGCTTGGCGCGAGCGGCGTGCAGAACCACGTGATCGGGCCGCGCCGCTGAGCTGCGCGCTGACGGCAGGTCAGAGGCCCGCCTGGTTCTTGCGGTACCAGCGCCCCATCAACTCGATCGCGAGCATGGCCAGCAGCGCGCTGACGAACAGGATCGTCACGCCGACGGTGCTTCCCCAGGTATCGAGGATCAGCGCGTAGACCGTCGGCGCGAGGGCGCTGACGACGAGGATGGGCGTCGCGATCAGGCCGAGGATGCGGCCATAGCCCTCGGCGCCGAAGAGCGCGAGCGGGACCGCGCCACGCACGATGGTGATGACGCCTTGCGAGGCGCCCATCAGCAGCGTGAAGGCGAGGATCGGGGCGAAGGCGCCGTTGCTGAACAGGAGCAGCAGCAGCGAAAAGGGCAGCGCGCCGATCGCGACGCGGGCGACAGTGAAGGCGTGCAGGTTGCGGCCGAAGACGATCTCGATGACGCGGCCGCCGAACTGCGCGACGCCCTTCATCGAGGCGATCCACACTGCGGTGGCGGTGGCCATGCCCGCGGTCTCGAACAGTGGCACGAGCTGGACCGAGACGACGCCGAAGACGAAACCGTTGAGCGACATGATCAGCGCGAAGAGGACCATGCCGACGGTGCGCGCGCGCCCTTCGAGCGGCGTGCCGTCGATCGGCCGCGCGGCCATCGTCGCGACCGGCGCATCCTTGCGGGCGCTCTTCGCGCCTGGAAAGACCCCACCAGTTGAGCGGCAGGCAGACGACAAGGTTGAGGACCGCAAAAATCAGCAGCGTCTGCCGCCAGCCGACTGCTTCTTCGAGCTGGTGACCGACGACCCAGAAAACGGTCGAGGCGAAGGCGCCGTACAGCGTGAGGTAAGAGATGCCCGTGCGACCGCGGCTCGGCGCCACCTGGACGATGGCCGCGAAGGCGGCGTCGTAGAGCGACATGCGCATGGCGACGCCGAGAAAGACCCACACGGCCAGATAGGAGATCCAGTCTCGTGACGTTGGCAAGCAACGCGAGCCCGATCGCGATCAGGACGACGCCGACGCACATCACGTTGCGACCGCCCCAGCGGTCGATGAGCCGGCCGACGGAGGCCGAGACGAGGCCCTGGGTCAGCATCGCCATGGTGAAGCCGAGGAAGACGAAGCTGCGCGTGAAGCCGAGGTCGTGGCCGATCGGGCCGGCGAGCACGCCGAGGCAGTAGAACGCCGTGCCCCACGCCGTGATCTGGGTGATGCCGACCGCGTGCACCGCCCGATGCATCGGGTCACGCCACCAGGGAAGGGCGGGCGGCGCGGGTTCGGAAGGCTTTTGCATGGGGAGCCGGCGGTCGATTCGGGCCTCGTGCCAGCCCATTTGTGACATGGCATGTATCTCACAGGGTTCTCTATTCTCCAACGAGAACAATTCGACGCCAGACATGCGGTTGGTGGGCGCTCCGAGGCGCCGTTGCGCGATGGGCGAAGCCAACGGCGTGCTTGACAAGCCGGCCGCGCGGGTGCTCGACGCTGAGCCATGAACTACCGCCACGCCTATCATGCCGGGAACTTCGCCGATGTGCTGAAGCACGTCGTGCTGTCGCTGGCGCTCGTCCATATGGCGAAGAAGGAAGCGCCGTTCCGGGTGATCGACACCCATGCAGGGATCGGCATGTACGACCTCGCGGGCGAGGAGGCGGGCAAGACGGGCGAATGGCGCGGCGGCATCGGCCGGCTGCTCGGCGCCGATGTTGCGCCGCTGCCGACGGTGGCCGCGGCGTTAATGAAACCTTACCTCGACGCGGTCGGCGCTCTCAATCCGGACGGCGCACCGCGCCACTATCCCGGCTCGCCGTGTCTCGCGCTGGCGCTGATGCGGGCGGACGATCGGCTGGTGGCGAACGAGCTGCACCCCGAGGACGCTACAACGCTGCGGCGGACGCTGGCCCGCGACCGGCGCGCGAAGGTGCTCGAGCTGGACGGCTGGCTGGCACTAAAGGCACAGCTGCCGCCAAAAGAGCGGCGCGGCGTCGATCCTGGTCGATCCGCCGTTCGAGGAGCCGGGGGAACTCGACCGCATCGTCAGCGGCCTCGACAACGCGCGGCGGCGCTTCGGCGGCGGCGTCTATCTGCTGTGGTATCCGATCAAGGATCCGCGGCCGGTGGCGCGGTTCCATCAGGCGATCGCCAAGGTCGCGCCGCCGGAGTCGCTGGCGATCGAGTTGCTGATCCGCGCGCCGGCCGATGCCGATCGGCTCAACGGCTGCGGGCTCGTCGTCCTCAACCCGCCCTTTACGCTCGAGGCGGATCTCGGCGTGCTGCTTCCGGTGCTCGCCGAGCGGCTATCGGACGGCGCCGGTGCGACGGGTCGGATAGAGCGTCTCGGGTCTCGCGCCAACGGTTGAAATAGCAGCATTTTGCCTGGATTTTCGGCGCTTTGCCTCGCTGCAAGAGCTTCACGGAACTGTGCTTTGATCGCATGATTTGGCGGTCGGATATTTTCTGAGCAGGCGGGTGCGCCTGCGCGCAGTTGGACGTCACGAGGTGCGATCCTGCATCGGCCATCGGGAACCCGAGACCCGCTGCTCACCGCCCGCGTGGAGAAGGATGGCAGGCAATGCGGCAGACGGGCGTAGTCAAGTTTTTCAACCAGACGAAGGGTTACGGTTTCATCAAGCCGGATGACGGCGGCACCGATGTGTTCGTCCATGTTTCGGCGGTCGAGCGGTCCGAGGTCGGCGCGCTGACCGAAGGAATGCGCATCTCGTTCGACACCGAGCCGGACAAACGCGGCAAGGGCCCGAAGGCAATCGACCTGAAGATCGCCACTTAGTTCAACTTCGTCACGGCTGTTTCCAGAAACGTAACCATATCCACCTAGCCTGGGGCCTTGTTCGTCAAGGTTCCGGGGTGGGGCGCGATGGGTATTTTGAATGGCGTATCGGTTGATGAGATCTGCGCCCGGGGCAGCATTCGCGACAGCGACGTGCTGGCCATGCGGCGTGCGTTCAACGATGACGGCGTCATCTCCACGTCCGAGGCCGAAGCGCTGGTGTCGCTGAACAGCGCCTGCCGCGTCACCGACGCCGCGTGGCCGCCGTTCTTCATCGAAGCGCTGACCGACTACATCGTCCATCAGACCGAGCCCGACGGCTATATCATCGTCGACAAGGCGGACTGGCTGATCTCGCGGATCAGCAGTGACGGACGCATCGACACCAACACCGAACTCGAGCTCCTGCTCAATGTCCTCGACGCGGCGCGATGGTCGCCGCCGAGCCTTGCGGCTTTCGCGCTGACGCAGGTGCGTGACGCCGTCGTGTCGGGCGTCGGCGTGACGCGCGCCGGCCAGTTGCTCCAGCCCGGCATGATCGGACAGGGCGAAATCGACCTTCTGCGCCGTATCCTCTACGCGTTTGCCGGCGACGGTGGGATTGCCGTGACGCGGGCGGAAGCGGAAATCCTGATCGAGATCAACAAGGCGATTGCGCCGGGACGGACGTCGCCGGCGTGGACCGAGCTGTTCGTCAAGGCCGTCGGCGCGTCGGTGCTGTCGAGCCTCGGCCACCATATCCCGCCGCGGGAAGAGGCGCTGCGCGTCGAGGTGTGGGCCAAGGACGCGGATGCACGCGGCGCCGGCTCGTTGCTCGCCGACACGTTCGGTCGCGGCGACGACGGCAGCAGCGCGCGCGAGCGCATCGGTCAGTTCCTCGGCCGCATGGTCGCGGGCGGCGCCGGGAGCGTGTGGAGCACCTTCCGGATGCAGTCGAGCGAGGAGCGGGCGCTGGCGCGGCTCGAGCGGCAGCGGCTGGAGATCGTCACCCACGAACGGATCGACGATGCCGAATGCCAGTGGCTGATCGAGCGGCTCGGCAAGGACGGCCGCCTCGACGCCAACGAGATCGAGCTGCTCGCCTACCTCCAGCACGAGAGCCCGCTGCCGCATCCGGAACTCGCTGCTTTCGCGGCGCGCCACGGGGTCGCGGCGTAACGACAAGCGGCGCCGGATCAGGTGTGCGGTGAAGCGGCGGCAAGCTCCGGCGCGGTTGCAGCGCGTTGGCTTGTCGGGGCGACCACACGCCCGTGCTCGGCTAGATAATCGCGACCGAGGCTCGTGACTTTGACGATGACGCCGTGCGCGGCCGTGGCCTCGCGCTGAACCAGGCCCCGATCGACCGCGTCCTCCCAGACGGTGAGCCGCGGGCATGACGTGCGCCACGCGTCCATGACGTCGGCATAGGGCCGCGGCTCCTTCGCCACCCATTCGACGAGGTCCAGGATGAGGGCTTCGATGTTCGATGACATGGGGCTCTCCAAGGTCTGGGTCAAAGTCTGGATACAGCCAGAAGGTAGCCGCCCTGAACCAGATAGGCGCAGGCGATCGTCGAGATGATCCGCGTCGCCCAGGTGCGGTAGTGCGTGTCGCTCAGGCGTTCGAGGATCGGCTTCGCCAATGCCGTTCCGACCATAGATGCCACGACAACTGAACCGACAAGCCATGGATCGACGGCTGCTGCCTGCTCGATGAGGCCGCCGAAGTATACGAGCTTCGCGCCGTGTCCGAAGATCTGGCAGATCGCCTTCGTCGCGACGATCTCCTTGCGGTTGAGCCGCCCGCCCAGGAAGTAGCTGTCGACCAGGGGGCCGGCGACGCCGGTGAGCAGCATCAGCGTCATGCATGCGGCACCGTAGAATGTCCCGTGAATGAGATTTTCCGGGTCGGGCTTGAGATTTTGCGGCAGCAGGTAGAGCAGGAACGGCGTGATGCCGAGGGCGAGAAGGGCGACGGGCTTCGACGGCACGTAGAGCACGAAGGTCCATGCCGTGAGCGCCAGCAGGCAGCCGATGATGTAGGCCGCCGCCGCGCGCCAACGCACATGGCCGATCCAGAGCAGGCCGCGCCAGCCGTTGGAGGCGATCTGGGCGACGGCATGAAGCGCCATCGCGGCCGGCAGTGGCAGCAGCGCCAGCAGAATGCCCATCAGGATCATGCCGCCGGCCATGCCGAAGATCCCCGATAGGAACGAGGTCGCGACCATGGTTGCGAGCAGCACCATCATCAGCGTCGCGGACATCCAAGTTCTCTCCGGGAATGCGCGCGCCAGGGCACGGCGCGTAGCGTTTCCGGCGCAATGTGGGTCGCATTGAATAAATCTGTCCAATGCATTTATATATCTATGATCGATGCAAAATATGGATTAAGCGGATGGACCTGCACCAGCTGCGCACGTTCGTTGCCATCGCGGACGCCGGCGGAGTTACCCGGGCGGCCTCGCGCCTCAATCTCAGCCAGCCGGCGGCGACACGGCAGATCCAGGTCCTTGAAGCGACCTTGGGCGTGACGCTGTTTGCCCGCGTCGGCCGCCGCATCAGGCTGACCTCGGACGGCGAGGATCTGCTGCGGCGCAGCCGTCGCGTGCTCGAGGAAGCGGACGCGCTGCGCGACCGCGCGAGCGCGCTGAGGGCCGGCGACACCGGCATCGTCACGGTCGGCGCGACGCCGCCGATGATCGAGGCTGTCATGGCCGGATTTCTGATCGGCCACCGCAAGCGTCACCCGGGCGTGGAGGTCCGGATCGTCGAGGATGGCGGCACGAGCCTCGTCTCACGGTTGGAGCGTGGCGACGTGCACCTGGCCTACATTCCCGCCGGGGACGACCGCTTCGTCGGTCGGCTGCTCTATCCCGTCCACGTCATTGCGGTGGTGCCGGAGGGAAGCGAGTTCAGCCGGGCACCGCACGCTCGACATTGGCAGTCTGGCGGGCCAGCAACTGCTGGTGCTGCGTCGGGGCTTTGGATCTCGCGACTGGTTCGATGCGGCCTGCGAGGCGGCCAACATCCGACCCTCAGTGCTGCTCGAGAGCAACTCGCACAACGCGATCCTGGGGCTCGCCGGCGCCGGCTACGGCATCGGCATCCTGCCGTCGGCAACGACGATCCCGAAGAAGGGCATCCGCGCGATCCCGCTGCTGCACCGGCGCGTCTCGATCGGCAAATGGACCATGCTGGCGCGGGATCCGCGCCGCTTCGTTCCTCCCTACGTCGAGAGGTTCGCCGACGAATTGGTGGCACATGCCCAGGATCCCTTCCCGGGCGAGGAAGTCGTGCGGCGGGCGCCGGCGATCCGGCGACCGAAGGTGCCGGAAGCGTAACTCAGCGCTCCCGGCTATAAAGTGAGGGCTTGGCGATCAATCGCTGTGCACCGCGCGGCTGTCGTCAGGTGCTTGGTCGCGGTCGTGCATGCCGTAATCGCGGATGACGCCGGCGATGCGCAAGCGGTAGCCGTCGAAGACGCCGCCGCGACCCTTGGCCTGCGCCGCGCGATGGGCGCTGAGGTTCCGCCACCGCTGGATCGCCGCCTCGTCGCGGAAGAACGACAGCGAGAGGATCTTGCCCGGATCGGTCAGGCTCTGGAACCGCTCGACGGAGATGAAGCCGTCGACCTCCTCCAGGATCGGCCTGAGGCCGGCGGCGATGTCGAGATAGTGCTGCTTCTCTCCCTCGGCCGGTCGGACCTCGAAGATCACCGCGATCATTTTTTCTCTCCATGGGGAGCTGAGACGCACTTCAGGAACGTCCTGTCCTCCCGAAGCAGAAACCTCTCCCGCTGCGCGAAGGCGTAATTCTCGCGCGCCAGCGGATCGGCAGCAAGTCGGGCGCGGTAGGCCTCGTAGTCGGCGAGGCTGGCGATGTTATAGATCCCGTAGGCGAGCGTACTCGATCCCTCGTGCGGTGCGAAGTAGCCGATCAGATCGGCGCCGCAGCGCGGGATTGTCTCGCTCCAGTTGCGGCCATAGGTGGCGAAGTCGTCCTTTTTCGTCGGATCGATGTGGTAGCGGATGATGCAGGTCAGCATGGCCAGCTCCTTTCGGTGGGTCTCGTCCGAGAGGTAGCGCGGGGCGGGTGGCGGATGCTTAGCCGGGGATCGAAGCATTGGTGAGCGATACAATTGGCGGCGCCCGGCCGGGCCGCTATATTCCGCCCCCTCAGAGCGGCGCCAGGTTGGGCGCGCTTGCAGACGGGGGAGTGCTGCGATGCCGATCAAACGTATGGCCCTGCTGGTTCTGGCCATGGCGCTCCTGGCGCCGTTGTCCGCGCAGGCCCAATTTGGCCCCGGGCCGGGCGGACGGGCGCCCGATCGTGGCCAGGAACGCAACGTGCCCGGGCGCTTCGACTACTACGCCCTCGTCCTGTCGTGGAGCCCGACCTATTGCGCGGGGCTCGATCGCGATCGCGACGACCAGCAGTGCAATCCCCGCGATGGCCGCCGCTTCGCCTTCGTCCTCCATGGCCTGTGGCCGCAGCACGAGCGCGGCTGGCCGCAGGATTGCCGGACGAGGGAACGCCCGTTCGTCCCGGATCGGCTGATCAACAGCATGCTCGACATCATGCCGAGCCGCCGCCTCGTCATTCACGAGTATCGCAAGCACGGCACCTGCTCGGGGTTGTCGCCGGAGGGCTACTACGGCCTCGCGCGGCGCCTGTTCACCTCGGTGAAAATCCCTCAGCGCTTCGCAATGCCGAACGACGATTTCTCGACGTCGCCGGAAGAGGTGGTGGAGGCCTTCGTCGACGCCAATCCGGAGCTGAAGCCCGATATGCTGGGAGTTGCTTGCGGTGGGCCCGGCAACCGGATGCGCGAGGTCCGGATCTGCTTCACCCGCGACGGCGAGCCGACCCGGTGCGGCCGCAACGAGGACCAGGCCCGGCTGTGCCGCTCATCGCGGATGCACGTGCCGCCGGCCCGTTCGGGCGGCGCGCCGCGCACGAGCCCCGGCCGGCGGATCTGATCGCCGCGGCGTTCCTTGGCGGGCCGCCCGGGGCGCCTGTGGATAATCTGTCGATTTTCCGCTGATGGGGCTGCCGCCACCTTGTGGACACAGTTGGCGGGGGCCATCATGAGCCATGTCGAAATCGATCCCTGGTTCGATCGCAGGTGCGGCCAAGGCTGCAGCCGTTGAGGCGCGCGGGGTGCTGGCGGCCGCCCGCGCCCAGCGGTTCCGGGTCGACGATGTGCTGCGCGAGATCGGCCGGCGCGGCCTCCTGTGGTCGCGTGCGGCGCCCATCGCCTGGGGGCTCGGCGGCTTCCTGATCGGGGCGGTCTTCTGGCATCACATCGGCGTCTGGGGTTTTCTCGGCTCGGTGGTGCTCAAGGGGCCGGAGACAGCGGTCAGCGTCGTGTCGCGGGAGCAGCCGGTGATGGTGGCTCGGCGGCAAGCAGTCGAGCCGGCGTTCCTGCCCAACTGCACGGTCCTGGTGCTCGACCGGTCGAGCGGGCTGACACATTCGGTCCCCTGCCCCGAGCATATGCCGATGCTCGAAGAGGCGCAGAGCCGCCGCCAGGATCTGGCGCTCGCCGAAACCCGATAAGTCATGCCGCTTGTGCTCGCGCGACGTCTATTGCGTCGATGAGTCGAGACGTGAGCGTATGCCGTCCGACCGCCGTCGAATTGTCCGCAAGCTGTCGCATTTGAGGGGCTTCATGAGGGCTCTTCAGGCGCGGCCGAACCCGCTCATTCTCGCGATCGTGCGGATCGCAGTATGCGCCTCGGGCAAACCTGAAGAAAAGCGGCGGCCCGGTGCTGTATTCAGTTTTGCGTTGCAGCAGTAAACGGGCCGTCGCCAAAATATTCTCTCGCGCCGTTCCTTGAGCTGATCGGGGAACGGTGGAGCTGCCCGGTGCGATCCTGCGACCCCGCTGGGACTGCATCGGCTCATGGCCCTCTGGTGTGTTCGCGTATAGAGCCTGCGGAGCTTGCGCGGACCGTTGAAGGGCCATCTGCCCGAAGGAACCGTCCGGCGCTCGCATCGCCACACACCTCCCTCCCCACTGTGGTGTCGGGCGGTTCCTTCTGGTGGATGTGATGGTGGTGCTACGCGGGCGGGCGCGACACCACGAACAGATGGCGGACGGCCAATCCCGTGACGATGGCGGCAAGGCCTTGATGCGCGAGGCCCAGGCCCGAGCGGCACGTGGGCCAACAGCGTCCAAATCCCCAGTAGCGCCTGCGCCACGACCGCGGCCGCCAGCATCGAGCGCCGAGGATCGCGCGTCGTTGGCGCTGTCGCTGCGCGCGATCGACGCCGCGTGCCAGAGGACGGCCGCGACGATCACGTAGGCGACCATGCGGTGGTTGAACTGCACCGCCAGCGCATTCTCGAACGGGTTGAGATACCACGGCGACATCACCCATAGCCCCGAGGGGATGAGCTGTCCATCCATCAGCGGCCAGGTGTTGTGCGACGAGGCCGGCCTTCATGCCGGCGACGAGGGCGCCGAGCACGACCTGCAGGAATATGAGCGCGACGAGACGCCTGCGCGGCATGGCGGTGCGTCGCGTCGTGGCGCGGGTTGGGCACGCGGATGCGGCGACGGCAGCGTCCAGGCCGACCACAGCAGCAGCGCGAAAATGAGGAACGCGACGGTCAGGTGCAGCGCCAGGCGATAGTGGCTGACATCGATCCGGTCGACGAGGCCGGAGCTGACCATGTACCAGCCGATCGCGCCCTGGAGGCCGCCGAGCATGAACAGGCCGCCGAGCTTCCAGGACAACGCGGCCGGCAAGCGACGCCGCGAAGATGAAGTAGACGAGCGGGATGGCGAACGCGAAGCCGACCATGCGGGCGAGAAAGCGATGCGCCCACTCCCACCAGAAGATGAACTTGAAGGCGTCGAGGCTCATGCCGCGATTGACGATGATGGTATTCGGGGATCTGGCGGTACTTCTCGAACACGTCGTGCCATTCGGCGTCCGACAGCGGCGGCAGGATGCCCATCAGCGGCCGCCATTCGGTGATCGAGAGGCCGGAGTCGGTGAGGCGCGTTGCGCCACCGACGACGATCAGCGCGAACACCAGTGCGGCAACGCCGTAGAGCCACCAGCGCACGGCGCGCATCGGGTCGGCGAGTGTCGGGGTTGAACCGTCGGGCACGGCGAGTTCCTGCGTCGTGGGTGCGCGCGTCACGTCGTCTTACACAATTCGGCGGGCGTGTTCGACAGCAGCGGACCGCGGCGAACCGTCGTGCGACGGTTCGTCCCGAGCCGGATGGCCGGCATTCAGAGGTGCCGAATCTACAATACGAAGAGGAGCGAGCCGGCGATGGCCAACGCTATCGCGATGCCTGCGGCGAAGGCCGGAAGCGGGCTCGGCGAGTGCGGCGGAGTGTTCGCGCCGTGGCGGGCCGACTCGCTCGGCGCGCGCTCGCTCGATGATCATCGGGGCGCGTTCGGGCAGCATGCTGCTCGTCATCATCCGGCGACGGGCCGGCAAGACGAAGGACGCCGGTGGACGGCAGCGGCGGCGGCGCGTCAGCTGGCGGTCGGTCGTCGGGGGATCATGGGCAGCGTCGGCGCCAGCTGATCGACCACGGACCACGTCGGCGAGGCGGAGGATCGTCGAGCGTGGCCGGTCGATCGGGGGGGCATCGGTCGATGCGGGCGCCGGCGGGTATCGGTTGAGCTGATCGAGCAGCGACTGCTGGCGCTTGATCAGATCGACGAGGCGGATGTCGCTGTCGGACTGATCCGCCAGCATGAGCGGCTCGTCGGTCGCGGGCGTCGGTCGACCCATGGCGCGGGAGCACTGTTCGCGGCGCCACCGCCGGCTCCGTTGGCGCGTCGATCTCGGTGGCGATGGTCGACCGCATCGGTGCGCCTCCGGCGGCGGCTGCGATGGGGGGTCGGCGGCAACCAGGCGGGCCGACGGCAACTCGCCGGCGAGGCGCAATGGCGTTGGCGGATCGAGCACGGCGAGGAGCGATTGCAGATTTTGCTCGGAGCGGTCTCGCTTGATCTCGTGGACATCGGTGGCGCCGGCAGCGGGGCCGGAGTCGATGCCGGCGGCGGTGCGATCGCTGTCGGCAGCCTCGGCCGGTTGGCTCGGCGCGGCGTGCGCGATCACGGTCATCGATGGCGACGGCAGCCAGTCGTCGTCATCCGTGTCGGCGATCGGCCGGCGCGCGCAATCCAGTAATGGCAGCGAGCGAGATCGGGCTGGATCTCCACGTCGGATTGCTCGAGCGGCGCGTCGAGGTCGGTGGCTTTCTGCAAGGCAATCGCCGGCGGCCAGGCGATCGGCGAGATCCTTCATGCGCGCCGCGACGATGTCGTCCAGCGCGCCATTTGCGGTCGGCCGCTCCAGCGTGCGATGCCGCCGCGCGTCCGGTCTGGCACGGCATCGCCATGGGTCGAGCAGGATGGGCGATATTTCCGCACTGTCGGCCTTCATGTCGGGCGTGGCACGCAATGGACTATTCATCAGGTGACCTTGGGCGGCGGAACTGAACAAGACCGGGTCTTACGCTATCGTCGCGGCAGTCTGCGGCAATTGTTTGCCCACCGCTGATCTGATCGCAACATTGGTTAGTCGGGCGGGCGGAAACGGCGACGCCTATGCCTTCGCTTTCGAGAGATCAGAGATGCGGTCGAGCAGGCGTGACTTGATCCGCGCCGGGCGGCGCTCGGTGGCCTGCTCGTCCGTCGACGCTGGGGTTCGTCGGCGGCTCCGACGAGGAACCAGCGCGGGCGCCGGCGTCGAGAGCGTCGGCGCCGGCTTTGACGGCGGGCGGTTTGGCTGATTCCGAGGGGGCGACTGCGGCGTCGTCCTCGGGTGTGTCGAGCCGGGACTGGGCGACGCGCTCGGCGAGCGTCAGGCGCGGGATGGCGCGGCGTCGCGCGGAGCGGGCGGATCGGGCTGATCCGCCGCGGACGATGCCCGTGCTGGCGACGACTCGGACCGTGCCCGGACCACTTCGAACGGGCAGCGTGCCGGCACCGAGACGCCCGACTTCGGCGACGTGCCCGGCGGTCTGCAGCGTGAGTTGTTCCTGGAGGCCGGCGACTTCCGCCGCGCAGCGTCTTGATCGTGGCGTCCTGCTGGCTCGACTTTTCCTCGAGCGCGCCAAGGCTCGCCTTGAGCGCGATGCGGCTCTCGGGGATGACGCCGCCGCCTTCCGTCCTGCTCGCCTTCTCGAACACGGCAACGGCGGCCTTGAGGCGCGCGATCTCGCGCTCCTGCGCCGTCAGCAACGTCACTCAGCTTTTGTCGCTCTCCGCGACCCGCTCCGCCTTGCCGTTTGCCGCTTTCGCATCGGCGCGCAACGGTACCGGCTTGCCGCTGCCATTCGCCTTGACGGCCGGCTGGCCGCTCGGCCCGATGGTTTCGGCGTAGGCTTTCTGCAAGCGATCGATCAGGGCGCTCTGTTCGCGCGTGCGGGCACGCAGGGCATTGAGCTCGGCGCGCATGGCAACGAAACCGTCCGTGCGATCCTCCGCGGTGCGGCCCTGCGCCTTGGCGCCAGCGGTTTCGAGCGCGGTCGTGAGCGTTTGGGCCTCGCGCTTGAGCTGATCGTTGATCGCTTGGGCTTCTTTCAGGGCTCGCGCCTGCCGCTCTGCGGTGCGCGTCAGATCGGCGATCTCGCTGTCGCGCGCCGCCGAGATCGCGCTTGGCTTCGATCAGCCGCTCCTCGATGCGGGGCAGGCGTGCCGCCACCGTCTGTTCGAGCACGGCACGGGCATTGACGGCACCTTCGAGCGACGACGTCAGCGCCTCGACGTCCGCTTCGAGACCGTTAATGCGCGCATCGCGCCGGTTGAGATCGATCACCTGCCGCGCCGACGCGAGCTTGGTCTCCTCGAGCGCCACCTGCTGCTGGTGGATTTTCAGCGCGTACTCCGCCCGCAGCCGATCCTTGTCGGCACGAATCTCGACGTCCGTCATCGGCATGGATTCGCGGAGCCGGCGGGTTGTCAGCCGTACCGCGCGCGCCCAGAAACCGGGGAAGGCGAGAAGCCACAGCAGGCTAGCGACCAGAAAGCCGAGCGCCAGGAAGAGTGCTGACTGGATCGTGATCAAACCCGCAAATCCTCGGCTCGGGCTGCTCCGTGCAACGCCGACACCCACAGAGGCTAGCGCCGCCGCAACCTAAGGCGACGGCTCAGAGTTGCCGGAGAGCCGCACGCACTACGTGCCAACTCAGAACGGATTCCAGGTCGGCCGTCGTGTATACTTCAAATAGCCGATATTGGCACCCATGCGAAGGCCAATCCCTGTGCGGATCGGGGCGAGCACGATGTCGCCATGGGCCTGGAAGTTCATGCCGACGCCGCCGACGATATAGGCGGAGCCTTCGACGCCACCGAATCGGCGGTAGATGTCGTGCGGGTCGCGCAGGCGGTAGACCAGGGTCATGACCTTGGAGCCGTCGCCGCCGGCGTCGTAACCGATCGACGGGCCCTGCCAGAACACCGGGTGTTCGCCGGCGTCACGGGTATAGAGTGTGCCACGGCCGTAGCGCAGGCCGGCGACGAACGCACCGCCGGCATCCTCGCCGAGAATGTAGCCATTCGGGCGGCCCTGCTGGCGGAACGCGTATTCGATCACGCTGGCGAGGCCGCGACTGGCGGCGCCGAAAAAGCCATGTCCGGCCCGCGTGATCTCGTTCATCGAGTAGGTGCCGTCGCGCGGATCCTCGTCCGCGTAGCGGCCCGGCGGTGGCGGGTCGCGATAGGCGGGCGGCGGCGGCGCGTAGCGGTCCGAGCTATAGGGCGCGGCTTCGCGGTACGGCGCCGGGCCCGGAGGAGGTCCGGCTTCGCGCGGCTCGTAGCGCGGCGGCGGCGCGCGGTAGGCGTCATCGCTCCGCGCCGGCGGGCTATAGGTGTCGCGCGATCCGCCGTAGCTCGGAACCTGGCGTCCGGTCTCGTAGGGTGGGCGGTACGCCGGCGGATCGATCGTCTCGCGCTCGACGTAGTCGCCGGGCCGCGCCTGAGCGAGATGCACGTAAGGCAGCCGGGCGCCCGGCAACGCGAGATCGCGTGGCGCGGCCGATGGCGCGGACGAAACGGGCGCGCCATCCTGATCGACGCGCCGTAATCTGGGCGTGGCTTGGCGTGAGCCCGAAGCCGGCCAATCCAAGAGCCAGACCGAACGCCAGCGCGCCGGTCCGCAGTTTCGGCGAATGAAAAATGGGCATGGGTCGACCGTTCATGCGCGAGTATGGGGAACCCCCTAGCAGCCGCGCCCCCGCGGCCGTATGGTCAATAAAGTCTTGACGGCAAAGTGTTACCAAACTGTGGCTAAGCGGAAGGCTTGCTCAATTCTCGCCGCATTTTCGCTTGCTGGGCCGTGTTGGACCGCACCGCTGAGGGCGCGTAAGCCGCCCGGTTGCGCGCGCACGGGAGCGGCACTAACCTTCACGCCGTTCAAACCGCGCGTCGCACGACAAAGAAAATGAATTCAGGGAAACG
Organism: uncultured Alphaproteobacteria bacterium; assembly: GCA_963775035.1. GTDB lineage: Bacteria > Pseudomonadota > Alphaproteobacteria > Rhizobiales > Hyphomicrobiaceae. The sequence goes on from CAVZHG010000022.1 coordinate 85,928, forward strand.
ACCGGGAAAGGGCTGAAGATGGCAAAGAAATACAAGACGCTCGTGATGGGGGCGTCCTACGGGTCGTTGCTCGGGACCAAGCTTGCCATGGCGGGGCACGACACCACGCTCGTGTGCCTGCCGGCAGAAGTCGAGAAGATCAACAAGGAAGGCGCGCTGGTGAAGATCCCGGTGCGTGGCCGCGAGGGGCTCGTCGAGATCAACAGCCGCAAGCTGCCCGGCAAGATCACGGCCGCCGGACCCGCGGATGTCGACCCGAAGAGCTTCGACCTCATCGCGCTCGCGATGCAGGAGCCGCAGTACCGCACGCCCGGCGCCAAGGAACTGCTGCTGCAGGTCGCGAAGTCGGGCCGGCCCTGCATGTCGATCATGAACATGCCGCCGCTGCCGTATCTCGCCCGCGTGCCCGGCCTCGACGTCAGCAAGCTGCGCCACTGCTACACCGACGCGACCGTGTGGGACGCCTTCGATCCAAACCTGATGACGCTGTGCAGCCCTGACCCGCAGGCGTTCCGTCCGCCGGAGGAGCCGGTCAACGTGCTCCAGGTGCGCCTGCCGACCAATTTCAAATCGGCCCGCTTCGTCTCCGACGAGCACACAGCCATTCTCCAGCAGATGGAGAAGGATGTCGAAGCCGCGCGCTTCGATCTCGGTGGCGAAAAGATCGAGATCCCGGTCAAACTGAAGGTGCATTCGTCGGTGTTCGTGCCGCTCGCCAAGTGGGCGATGCTGCTCGCTGGCAATTACCGTTGCGTCCAGAAGGACACCGTGCGGCCGATCAAGGAAGCCGTGCACTCCGATCCGGCCGCGAGCAAAGCGGTCTACGACTGGGTCGTGGATCTGTGCGTTTCGCTCGGCGCCGACAAGGCCGATATGGTGCCGTTCGAGAAATATGCGGCGGCCGCGCAGTCGCTGCTGACGCCGTCGTCGGCGGCGCGGGCGCTTGCGGCGGGTGCGCCGAACATCGAGCGCGTCGATCTGCTGGTCCAGGGCATCGCCGCATCGAAAGGGCGCTCGAACCCGGAAGTCGACAAGACGGTCGAGATGGTCAACGGCTGGCTCGAGAAGAATCGCAAGAAAGCATCCTGAGGGGCGTAGCGTATCCATGCAGAAGGTCGACAACGGGCAGGCCATCAACCGTCTCATGCGGTTTCTGGCGGTGGAAGGTGTGACCGGTCGCGAAGCGAAGATCGGCAAGGACGTTGTCGCCGCGCTCAAGGAGGTTGGCGTGCCGGCGCGCGCCATCCGCTTCGACGAGGCGAACAAGAAGATCCCGGTGCCGACCGAGACCGGCAACCTGATCGTCGACCTGCCGGGGCGCGGCCGGCTCGGGAACCACCCGCGCCTGCTGTTCATGACCCACCTCGACACGGTGCCGCTGTGCGCCGGCGCCAAGCCGAAGATCCAGGGCCGCAAGATCGTCAACACGGCGAAAACCGCGCTCGGCGGCGACAACCGCACGGGGTGCGGCGTGCTCGTGACGCTGGCGGCGGAACTGGCGAAGCAGAACCTCGACCATCCGCCGCTGACGCTGCTGTTCACGGTCCGCGAGGAGAGCGGGCTGTGGGGCGCGCGCTTCGTCGATCCGAAGGATCTCGGCGGCGTGGCGATGGGCTTCAACTACGACGGCCGCTCGGCAGCGTTCGTGACCGTCGGCGCTGTCGGTGCCGATCGCTGGGAGGTCGAGATCACCGGGCGGGCCGCGCATGCGGGCGGCGCGCCGGAGCGCGGCATCAGCTCGACGCTCATTCTCGCCGAGGCGCTGGCTGAGGCGCGGCGCGGCGGCTGGTTCGGCAAGGTCGTGCATGGCGACAAGGTCGGGACGAGCAACGTCGGTGTCGTGGCGGGCGTCGGCGGCGGCGCGGCGGGCGATGCAACCAATGTCGTCACCGACTACGTGCACGTCCGCGGCGAGAGCCGCAGCCACGACGCCAAGTTCTTCACAAGGAGATCACGGCGGCCTACAAGGCCGCGTTCGACGAAGGCCGCGGCGGGCGTCACCAACGTCCAGGGTCAGTCGGGCAAGGTGAAATTCGTCGACCCACACGGACTATCACCCCTTCCGCATGAAGGAGAGCTTGCCGGTCGTGCAGCGGTCGATCGCGGCGGTCAAGGCGCAGGGGATCGCGCCGGAGATCCGCGTCGCGAATGGCGGCCTCGATGCCAACTGGTTGGTTCGGCACAAAATTCCGACCGTGACCTTCGGCGCCGGGCAGAACGAGCCGCATACCGTCGACGAGTGGGTCGACCTCAAGGAATACGAGGCCGCGTGCGGGCTTGCGCTCCAGTTGGCGACAATGAGTTAACCAACGGCCCCTAACGTCGCTCCGGGTCAGAGAAAAAGTGATTCGCGCGCTCAGCCGAAGCGTCTCGTCGCGACCTGCGGCGGGCGGTATGATCGCGTCGGCCGAAATTCCGCCGCGCAGCCGCCGCCGGCTGTGCGCTCAAATCCATCAGGGAGCAACTGTCATGCGAAATTCCACGCCGACTATTGGGGGGTTGCCGGGCGGCTCGTCGCTCAAACTGGGCAGCGTCGGCCTCGCTGTGGTCGCCGTGCTGGTGCTGATGACGATCTGGCTCGGCATCTACCGCATCGACGCGGGCCATGTCGGCATCGTCAAGCGCTTCGGCAACGTCATCGACGTCGTCGATCCGGGTCTGCGCTTCAAGTTTCCCTGGGCGGATACGGTCGAGGAAATGGAGGTGCGCGAGCGCGCCTTCTCGATGACGCTCGAGGCGGCCTCGCAGGACCCGCTGGAAATTCCGATACAGGTGACCATCAACTGGCTCGTGAAGCGCGATCACGTCCAGGATCTCTATGTCCAGTTCGGCAGCCTCGACCAGTTCGAGAAGCGCATCATTCTGCCGCGCCTCAACGACTCGGTGAAGGGCGTGACCAGCGCCTATACGGTCAACGATCTGCTGCGCAAGCGCATCGAGTACCGCGATCGCTCGATGGAGACCTTCTCCAAGCGCATGCCGGATGACGTGCAGATCACCGGTTTCTCGGTCGTCAACATCGGCTTCCCGCCTGAGTACACGAAAGCGATCCGCGACAAGCAGGTCGCGCGCGAGCAGGCCGAGACGGAAAAGTTCGTGCTCGAACGCCAGCGCCAGACGACGGCGCAGGTCACGCAGACCGCCGAAGCGCAGCGCGACGCCGACAAGGCCCGCGCCGACGGCCGCGCCTACGAGATCAAGGTGCAGGGCGAGGCGCAGGCCGAGGCGGTCCGCGTCATGGGCGCGGCGCTGGCGCAGAATCCGCTGGTCGTCGAGTACCGCAAGATCGAGAAGTGGGGCGGCACGTTCCCGACGACGTTCATGGGCGGCGATGCCGGCGCCAACACGCTGTGGAGCATGCCGGGGAGCGGGCGGGACACCGATCAGCCGCCGGGGGCCCGCGCGCGGCGCGACGAACGCACAGCCGCGGCAGTAGCGGTGGAGAGGGCGGGCGGCTTATGCCCTCCCGCCGCTCACGACCTCGGCCTTTTCGAGCACGGCGTGCAGGAGCACGTCGGTGCCGGCGGCGGCCCATTCGGGCGTCATGTTCTCGGATTCGTTGTGGCTGATGCCGTCGATGCACGGCGTGAAGATCATCGCGGCCGGGGCAACGCGCGCGACGTAGACCGCGTCATGGCCGGCGCCCGACGTGATGTCGCGGTGCGAGTAGCCGAGCTTGGCGGTGGCGTTGCGGACGGCGGCGACGCAGCTTGCCTCGAACGGTTGCGGCGGGAAGTCCGCGACCATCTCTGATCTCGGCGGTGACGCCGGTGCGCTTCGGCGATGTCGTCGAGGCCGGCCCGCAGTGCCTTGTCCATCGAGATGAGCTTTCTCGCCATCGGGATGGCGGAAGTCGATCGTGATGAAGACGCGGCCGGGGATGACGTTGCGCGAGTTCGGGTAGACCTCGACCATGCCGCAGGTCGCGCAGGCGGCTGGATCGTGATCGTGGCCGATCTTGTTGACGAGTTCGACGATACGCGCGGCGCCGAGCAGCGCATCCTTGCGCCGGTTCATCGGCGTCGGCCCGGCGTGGCTCTCGACGCCGGTGAGCGTGATCTCGTACCACTTCTGGCCGTTCGCGGCGGTGACGATGCCGATCTCGATGCCTTCCTCCTCGAGGATCGGGCCCTGCTCGATGTGCAACTCGAATAGCGCATGGATCGGCCGGCCGCCGACCTTCTCCGGGCCCGAGTAGCCGATCCGGTCGAGTTCCTCGCCGAACACCTTGCCTTCGGGGTCGCGGGTCGCCAGCGCCTCCTCGAGCGTGAAAGCGCCCGCGAAAACGCCTGACGCGATCATCGCCGGCGCAAAGCGCGAGCCTTCCTCGTTGGTCCACATGCAGATCTCGACGGGATGGCGCGTCTTGATGTCGAGATCGTTGAGCGAGCGCACGACCTCCAGCGCCGCCATCACGCCGAGCGCGCCGTCGAACTTGCCGCCGGTCGGCTGGGTGTCGAGGTGGCTGCCGATCAGCACCGGCGGCAGGCTGTCGTCGGCGCCGGCGCGGCGCGCGAACATCGAGCCCATGCGGTCGATGGTGATGCTGCACCCGGCTTTGCGGCACCAGTCCCCGAACAGATCGCGCGACTGGCGGTCCAGGTCCGTCAGCGTCAGGCGTTTGACGCCGCCTTTGGGCGTGGCGCCGATCTGCGCCATCTCCATCAGGCTGTCCCACAGCCGCTTGCCGTCGATCCTGAGGTTGGTGTCGGTCGTCATGTCGTGCCTTTTCGGATTGCGCTGCGCGGGTGGCCTAAGGAAATGCCGCATGGCCGCCATGCCAAGGACTATTGCCATTCGGCGCTGACAATTGGAAGCTGGAACGGCTAGGCACTCTGCTCAACCGCAGGCACAGCGAAAAGGCGTCCGGAAGAGACGAGCCCGGGAGCGAAACGACCGAAGACCGAGATTCAAACCGCACGAGCTCCATTGCATCATCTGAACCGGATCGATCCCTCATGAGCAACGATGTCATCGTTCTAGGCGCCGGCATGGTCGGCGTGTCCACCGCACTGCACCTCCAGCAGCGGGGCAAGTCGGTGGCGCTGGTCGATCGCCGCGGCGTCGCCGAGGAAACCTCCTACGGCAATACCGGCATCATCCAGCGCGAAGGCATCGTGCCGTATCTCTTTCCGCGCGAATGGTCGACGATCCTGCGCCACGCGCGCAACAACTCGACCGAGGCCGCCTACCAGCTCTCGTCGCTGCCGAGCATCGCGTCGTGGATGTTCCAGTACTGGCGGTGGTCGACGCCGGAAGGCAAGGCATCGACGGCCAAGGCGATGACGCCGCTGATCACGCGCTGCGTCGACGAGCATGAGCATCTGATGAACCAGGCCGGCATCACCGGCATGATGCGCCGCACCGGCTACCTCCGGCTCTACCGCGACGAGAAAGGCGTTCGACGCGGCGGTGCGCGAGGATGAAAAGAACAAGACGCTCTATGGCGTCAATGCCAAGCCGCTCGATCCGGCCGGCATCGCCGAGCTGGAGCCGCACATCAAGCCGATCTACGCCGGCGGCGTGTTCCTGGCCGATCCCGTCAGCGTCGCCGATCCGGGTGCGGTCGGCAAAGCCTACGGCGACTTTTTCACGCGCCGTGGCGGCGCGCTGGTCGAGGGTGAGGCGCGGTCGCTGACGGTGGACGGCGCGGGATGGAAGGTCGCGACGCGGGATGGCTGGGTCTCGGCGCCGGAGGTCGTGGTGGCGCTGGGTCGCGTGGTCGGACACGGTGACGCGCCCGCAGGGCCTGAAGCTGCCGTTCGGCGTCAAGCGCGGCTACCACATGCACTACCGGCCGGACGGCAACGCCACACTGAGCCGGCCGGTCATCGATACCTCGATCGGCTACGCGATGAGCCAGATGACGCGCGGCATCCGCGTGACGACGGGCGCGGAATTCGCCGCGCGCGACGCGCCGCCAAATCCGGTGCAGGTCGATCGCGTCGAGCCGTTGGCGCGCGCGGCGTTCCCGATCGCTGAGCGGGTCGATCCCGAGCCGTGGCTGGGGCGCCGTCCGTGCCTCCCCGACATGCTGCCGGTGATCGGCGGGGCTGCCGGGCAAAAAGGGGCTGTGGATCAATTTCGGCCATCACCATCTGGGTTTCACGCTCGGGCCGGTGACGGCGCGGTTGCTCGCCGAGGTGATGACGGGCGAGGCGCCGTTCACCGATCCGCAGCCCTATCGCGCCGTCGCGGTTCTGAAGTCGGCGCTCACGACGTGCTGCCGAACTTGTCCCGCCACGCGGGGATCGCGCCGTGGAACGGCAGCGCCGTCGCTTCGTAGACGCCGCGGGCGATGGCGCGCGCGAGGCAATCGCCGGCCGCCATGCCGATCTCGGTGATGTCGGGCAGCGGATCGGTCAGCGGCCTTTTCTGCGTCGCGACGGCAAAGACGGTATCGCCGTCCATCGGCGCGTGGGCGGGGCGGACGGCGCGGGCGAGGCCGTCATCGGCCATGATCGCGAGGCGCTTGGCTTGCGGCTTGGTCAGGATCGCGTCGGTCGCGACGAGGCCGATGGTGGTCGCCGGCTGGCGGCCGCCTTTCATGCGCAGTGCGAGATCGGACGGCGTCAGATGCGCGGGCATCCCGAGCCCGCCGAATTCGCGGCCGACCTCGACGGACGCCGCCCAGAAGTGCGGGCCGTCACCGATCGTCGCCGTGCCGACCGAATTGACCACCGCGATCGCCGCGACGCGGAAGCCGCTCGCCGTGACCATGCTTGCTGAGCCGACGCCGCCCTTCAGCGTCACCGTCGTCGTGCCATAGCCGCCGCCGACCGTGCCGAGCGCGAAGTCGCCATCGGTCGCGCGCTCGGCCGCCTGCCAGCCGAGATCCCAGTACGGCGGTTTGCGGCCCCAGTCCTTGTTGCCGCCGTTGATCAGATCGAACGTGATCGCCTGCACGGCGACGGGGATGATGACCGGCCCGATGCGCAGGCCAAAGCCGGTGCCGCGCAGGAAATTGCAGACGCCGCCGGCCGCATCGAGGCCGAACAGTGAGCCACCGGACAGCACCACCGCGTTGACGCCCTGGGCCGTCATCTCGGGTTCGAGCAGCGTCGTATCGCGCGAGCCGGGCGCGCCGCCGCGGGTGACGGCGGAGGCGACGTTTTCGGTATCGATGATGATGGCGGTGACCCCGCTCGCCAGCGCCGGATCATGCGCATGGCCGACGCGCAGGCCTTCGATATCCGTGATCAGGTTGCGCATGGCCGCAAATTCCTTCGCTGTGCCCGCTGTTCAGTCAGCGCGTTCCGAGCTAGAGTGCCCGAAAAGCGGCGGTCCGGCCAACCGCATCAAGAACGATTGCGCGCTCGGGTGGAGCCTAAGAGGATGCGGAAGCAGGTCGTCATCATCGGATCGGGGCCGGCGGGGCTGCTGCTCGGCCAGCTCCTGCACGGCATCGGCGTCGATACGCTGATCCTCGAGCGCGTCAGCAAGGCGCATGTGCTGGCGCGGGTGCGGGCCGGCGTGCTGGAGGAGGGCACGGTCGGGTTGGTGCGCGAGATCGGCCTGGCGGCGCGGCTCGACGCGCAGGGATTGCTGCATGACGGCATCGAGTTCGCCTTCGACGGCATCACGCCGCCGCATCGATCTCCACGCGCTGACCGGCGGCAAGCGCGTCGTCGTCTACGGCCAGACCGAGCTGACCGCGGACCTGATGGCGGGGCGCGAGGCGGTCGGCGCGGAGACGGTCTACGAAGCCGCCGACGTCACGCCACACGACTTCGACACCGATGCGCCCTACGTCACCTACTCCCACGACGGCACGACGCATCGCGTCGATTGCGATTTCATCGCCGGCTGCGACGGCTATCACGGCGTCTCGCGCCGATCGGTTCCGGAACGCGCGATCACGACCTTCGAGCGCGCCTATCCGTTCGGCTGGCTCGGCATCCTCGCCGAGGTGCCGCCGGTCAGCCATGAGCTGATCTATGCGAGCCATGAGCGCGGGTTCGCGCTGTGCTCGATGCGCTCGCCGACCCGCAGCCGCTACTACATCCAGTGCGACGGTGACGAGAAGGTCGAGAACTGGACCGACCAGCAGTTCTGGGACGAACTGCGCCGGCGCCTCCCGGAGGATGCCGCTGCGGCCGTGACCATCGGTCCGTCGTTCGAGAAGTCGATCGCGGGCTTGCGGTCGTTCGTTGCCGAGCCGATGCGCTTCGGCCGCCTGTTCCTGTGCGGCGACGCCGCCCACACCGTGCCGCCGACCGGCGCCAAGGGCTTGAACCTCGCGGCGAGCGACGTGCACTACCTGTTCGAGGGCCTGCGCGAGTTCTATGGCGAGCGGTCGACGGCCGGCCTCGACGCCTATTCGGCGCGCGCGCTGGCGCGGGTGTGGAAGGCGGTCCGCTTCTCCTGGTGGATGACGACGCTGCTGCATCGTTTTCCCGATGCGACGCCTTTCGCGCGCAAGCTCCAGGAGGCCGAACTCGACTACGTGACGACCTCGCGCCATGCCGCCGCCGCGCTTGCGGAAAACTACGTCGGCTTGCCGTATTAGGCAGGGCTGGGTGGTGTCTGGGTTTGAATTGGGCTTTGGGCCAGGAGCAGTCGCATGCAACCACATCCTCAAAGGGAAACGTCGTCCGTAGCTGGTGGCAAGGTGGGCACTGATCGCACAAGCAAGGTTTGAACCTTTCACGTCTAACTACTTCAAGAACTCGGACACGGTATCCTGCGCGACCTGTTGCAGATGCCTTGCGACGTCGGGCGCGAGCCCGGCGGTGTACGACAATCCGGTCGGTGACTTGCCGATCAAGGCTGCGTAGACCGTTGCCGCTCCGAGGTAGGTTCCGGCGAGGCTCGGATGCCGCTTGTCTTCGACGTATAGGTTGATGTCAGGCCGAAGCTGGATCGACCGCCGAAACGCGAGACCTGCGGGAACAACAAAGGCGTCATTGTCGTTCGCAGCCTTGATGTATGCGTCGGCAAGTTGATCGGTCATCTCAGGCTTGTCGGCATAGGCCCATGACATGAAGAACACGGGCCGCGCACCATGTTTGCGAACCGTATCGCTGTACGACCTCGCGTACTCCGTGAATGTTTTCGACAGGACCGGATGAATAGGGCACTGCGAGCAATCCATCATCAGTGCAAGATCGAACAGCTTGTCGATCTTGTTGAATTGCAGTTCGTTGTCGCCGACGAATGAATAGCTGCCAATGCCGCCGGGTTTGAAGTAGGCGTCGATGTCGTGCCAACCGAAACCCGATCCTGAAATCGTGACGGAGGAGTGCCGGAACGCATACTTCGCGTCTCCGGCCCTCAGCAATCGAAAGAAGTGCCCGTGCATGGAGTTGTTATAGTAGAAGTAACTGTTGCCGATCCAAATCATCGAAGCAGGTCTTTCGACACCTGATTGCGTTCGCGCCGGCTTGGCGACTTGAGCGGTCGCCGGTTGCACGACCGACATGGACGAGAGAAGCGCAACAACGAAGGCCCATGCCGCGCGACGCATCAGGCTCATGTCGTCCTCCTGGATCTGCTGTAAGAGGTCGGAGATCGAAGACCACACATTCTTCCAAGTGCGTCGGTCAGTCGGCAGCTGATGACCTGCACCAACGCACTCCAAATTCTACGTGTCTCACAGTCTCGAGGTCAACAGAATGGCACGCGCAGTCCGATGCTGAAAAACGGCGATGTACAACGTCTTGCGTCAAGAAATTCGTTTTCCTAAGCCATGATGTATCTTTGGCATTCCCGGGCAGGCTGCCTCTGTCCGCTTGTTGATGAGGACCCGACAGGACCGGTGCGCAAGCCGGCAAGACAGAAACGGTTCAGAAGCAGGGATTTGAACTGCGACGCCGCGCTATCCGGCTTGCTTGTTTCGGGCGCGCGAATACTGCTAAGCTCTCGAAAAACAAGGCAATGAGGACGTACCGAGGAGACGGCCGATGACGTCGACCTATGCCCCGCGCGACTGGTCATCGCAACCGCCCTATCTGACGCCGGACTACACGTCCTCGGTGCTGCGGGCGCCAACCAAGGCGCTGATCCCGATCCGCCAGTCGCTCTCGGAAATCACCGGGCCTGTCTACGGCCACGACAGCCTGCACCCGATCGATGCCGACCTCACGCGCAATGCGGTCAAGACGGCCGAGCCGATCGGCGAGCGCATCGTCGTGACCGGGCGCGTGCTCGACGAGGATGGCCGCCCGCAACCCAATACGCTGGTCGAGATCTGGCAGGCCAATTCGGCCGGCCGCTACATCCATGTCTCCGACCAGCACGCGGCGCCGCTCGATCCGAACTTTCTCGGCGGCGGTCGGTGCGTCACCGACAGCGAGGGCCGCTATCGCTTCTATACGATCAAGCCCGGCGCCTATCCGTGGGCCAATCACGCCAATGCCTGGCGGCCGGCGCATATCCATTTCTCGCTGTTCGGCCCGAGCCTCGTCACCCGCCTCGTGACGCAGATGTATTTTCCGGGCGATCCGCTACTCGCCTACGATCCGATCTACCAGGGCGTGCCGGCCGAGAGCCGCGAGCTGCTGATCTCGCGGTTCCTGCTCGAGCACACCGAGCCGTTGTTCGCGCTCGGCTACGAGTTCGATTTCGTGCTGCGCGGCCGTCGCCAGACACCGACCGAGTGAAGGGCGGCAATCGCATGACCAAGCGACGACAAACGCCATCGCAGACCGTCGGCCCGTTCTTTGCCTTCGCGCTGACTGCCGAGCAGTACGGCTACGCCCTCGCGAGCATCGCCGATGGCACGCTCGTCGACGGCAACACACCCGGCCAGCGCATCCGCATCGAAGGCCGCGTCTTCGACGGCAAGGGCGAGGTCGTCCCCGACGCCATGATCGAAATCTGGCAGGCCGATGAGCAGGGCCGCTACGCGCATCCGGCCGACTCGCGCGGCTCCAACGTCGGCTTCAAGGGTTTCGGCCGCATGGGCACGGGGACCGACGCCCAAGCGCGCTTCATCTTCGACACCATCAAGCCCGGATCGGTCGACGGACAGCAGGCGCCGCACATCAATGTCGTCGTGTTCATGCGCGGGCTGCCGGCGCACGCCTTCACGAGGCTCTATTTCTCGGATGAGGAAGCCGCAAACGCGCGCGATCCAGTGCTCGCGACGGTCCCAGCCGAACGGCGGCGTACCCTCATCGCAACGCGCGACACCAGCGCCGATGGTGCCGTCTACCGCTTCGCAATCCGCATGCAGGGACCGGACGAGACCGTGTTCTTCGACGCCTGAGCGTCGACAATCGAGCTGAAAATAAAAGGAGATCAGCATGAGTGCGTTGAAGAGCGGCGAGTTCACCAAGGTAGAGGTCGACGGGCACATCCTGACGGTGACGATCAATCGTCCCGAGGTGATGAATGCCGTGCATCCGATGGTCAGCCAGGAGATGGCGGCGATCTTCGATGTCTTCGCGGCCGATCCCGAGCTGTGGATCGGCATTGTCACGGGTGCAGGGGATCGCGCGTTCTCGGCCGGCAATGATTTGAAGTTTCACGCCGAGCTGCGCGCAAAGTCGGGCGCGCGTCCGGCGTCGCCGCCATCGGGCTTCGGCGGCCTGAGCAATCGGCATGATCTCGACAAGCCGCTGATCGCCGCGGTCAACGGCGTTGCTATGGGCGGCGGCTTCGAGATCGCGCTCGCCTGCGACATCATCATCGCGTCGGACAAGGCGCGGTTTGCGCTGCCCGAGCCGCGCGTCGGTCTGTCGGCGGGCGCGGGCGGGATGCAGCGTCTCGCGCGGCAGATCCCGCTCAAGAAGGCGATGGGCATGATGCTGACCGGGCGCCATGTCCCGGCGGCGGAAGGCTATGAACTGGGCTTCGTCACCGCGGTGGTGCCGCACGCCGAGCTGATGAAAGAGGCGCGCCGCTGGGCCGATATGATCCTCGAATGCTCGCCGATGAGCATCCGCGCGACCAAGCAGGTCGTCACGCGGTCGCTCGACGTCTCGGTGCTCGAAGCGGGCATGAAGAACATGCGATATCCCGCCTACGTGGCCTTGGTGAACAGCGAGGATACGGTCGAAGGGCCGAAAGCCTTCGCTGAAAAGCGTAAACCCATTTGGAAGGGGCGCTGAACCCGCCCGCGCTCGCGGGCAATCACTCGTTCAGCGCGGCAGGGTTGCAGGACGCCGCGGCTGGCGGCCTTGCGCAAGGCGCCGAACTGGCGACAATGCAGCTAAAGAACCATTTTCGAGGAGACTCCCATGAGCGTCCCCGCCGACGACGACTTCGGTTTCGCGGCCGATCACTCCGAGCCGATCCGCTACCGCGATCGTATCCGCAACTACTACGTCGGCCTCGGCTATGGCGCGCCCTACAAGTGGGCGCACTACGATCACGTGCCGTTTGCGCCGCTGAAGAAGCCGCTCAGCGAATCCAAAGTGACGCTGATCACGACGGCGGCGCTCTATCAGCCCGACAAGGGCGACCAGGGCCCCGGCGCGCCGTACAACTCGGCGGCCAAGTTCTACGTCGTCTACTCGCTCGATTCCTCGAGGGATCACGACACGCGCATCTCGCACGTCGGCATCGACCGCGGGCATACGACGGCCGAGGACTCCGGCACCTGGTTCCCGCTGCCGGCGCTGCGCGACGCCGCCAAGCGCGGGCTGATCGGCGGGTTGACGCCGCATGTCCACGGCTTTCCGACCAACCGCAGCCATCGCACGACGCTGGACGTCGATTGCCCGGAGATCGTCCGCCGCGTGCAGGAGGACGGCGCCGACGTCGCGGTGCTGTGCGCGAACTGCCCCGTCTGCCACCAGAGCATCAGCCTCGCGGCGCGGGCGCTCGAAGCCGCCGGCATCCCGACCGTGGTGATGGCGTGCGCCAAGGACATCGTCGAGTTCGTCGGCGTGCCGCGGCTTTCGTTCAACGATTTCCCGCTCGGCAATCCGGCTGGCAAGCCCAAGGACAAGGAAGCGCAGCGCCTGACGCTCGAGCACGCGCTGCGCGTGCTGGAGACCGCACCGGGCCCGCGCACGACGGTGCAGAACCCGATTGCCTGGAGCGACAATCCCGACTGGAAGCTCGACTACTCGAACATCGACCGCCTGTCGGCCGAGGAGATCGCGCGCCGCCGCGCCGAGTTCGACCGCCAGAAGCAGATCGCGAAAGCAAAGCTCGCTGACGACATGCGGCTCAAGGGAGCGGCGGAATGAGCCAGCCGTTCACCGGCGTCCGCGTCCTCGATTTCACGCAGGTGTTCGCGGGGCCGTTCGGCAGCTACCAGCTCGCGCTGTTCGGCGCCGACGTCGTCAAGATCGAGCGGCCGGGCGGCGACGACATGCGCTACGGGCCGCCGAACAAGGAGTGGTCCGACCGCGGCCTCGGCACCGGCTGGATGGCGATCAACTCGAACAAGCGCAACATCGCGCTCGACCTGACGAAGCCCGAGGCGATCGCCATCGTGAAGCGGCTCGCCGAGACGGCCGACGTGGTGATGGAGAACTTCCGGCCCGGCGTGATGGACAAGCTCGGCATCGGCTACGAGGCGCTCTCGAAGGTCAATCCGCGGATCATCTACGCGGCGGTGTCGGGCTTCGGCCAGAACGGCCCCGAGCGCACGACCGGCGCCTACGACGGCAAGATCCAGGCGATGAGCGGGCTCATGTCGATCACGGGATCGGCGGAGAGCGGGCCGACGCGGGCCGGCTTCGCGGTGTGCGACGCGATCGGCGGCATGTCGCTGGCGTTCGGCGTCGCGAGCGCGCTGTTCCAGCGCACGCACACCGGCAAGGGCCAGTTGGTCGACGTCGCGATGCTCGATTCGGCGCTGACGTTCATGTCGTCGTTCGTCGTCGACTACACGGTCGGCGGCCACGTCCAGGGGCCGGCCGGCAATCGCGCGCAGAGCCGCCTGCCGACGGCCGATCTGTTCAAGGTCAAGGACGGCCACCTGCTGCTCGCGGTCAACAACGACAAGCAGTTCATCGAACTCGCCAAGGCGATCGGCCATGCCGATCTGCCGAAGGATCCGCGCTTCATCGACTGGCCGGCGCGGATCGCAAACGAGGTGGCGCTGCGCGCGATCATCGAGGAAGTGTTTGCGAGCGCCGACGCAGCGACGTGGGACGAGCGGCTGACGGCGGCCAACGTGCCGTGCTCGCGCATCTGGTCGATCGCCGATGTGGTCAAGCATCCGCAGCTCAAGGCGCGCAGCGTCTTGCAGAAGATCGACTCGCCCCACGGCGAAGTCGAGCTGGTCGCCTCGGGCATCCGGCTCGCGCACGGCGGCGCCGAGATCAAGCAGTTCCCCGCGATGCCGGGCGCGGACACCGATGCGGTGCTCGGCGAGGCCGGCTATTCGGCGGATGAGATCGCCGCGTTCAAGGCGGCAGGCGTGGCCACGGCCGGCCTGCGCGCAGGGAGGAAGAAGTGAGCGAGAGTTCAGCGGTTACCTACACGCGCGATGGCATGGTCGCCATCATCACGATCAACCGGCCGGAGCGCATGAACCGGCTCGACGCCGAGATCGTCGACGGGTTGCACGATCGCTGGCGGCAGTTCATGGGCGACGACGCCGCGCGTGTCGCCGTGCTGACGGGTGCGGGCAAGGCCTTCTCCGCCGGCGCCGATCTCAAGAACGTGCCGCATCATCTCTATCACGGCATGCCGGGCATCGGATTTCCGGTCGACAAGCCGGTGGTGGCGGCGGTCAACGGCTGGTGCATCGGCGGCGCGCATGGTGCTGACGACGATGTGCGATATCATGGTCGTCGCGGAGGATGCGAAGTTCTCCTACCCGGAAGTGAAGATCGCCTTCTCCGGCGGGCTGATCTCGAATCTCGTCACGCGCATTCCGCACAAGATCGCGATGGAGCTGCTGCTCGTCGGCGACACGATCGACGCCAAGCGCGCCTACGAGGTCGGCTACGCCAACAAGATCGTGCCGCTCGATCAGCTCATGCCGACGGCGATGGATTACGCCAAGCGGATCGCGGATACCGCGCCGATGCCGTCGCGGATGCTCAAGCGGTTCACGTCCGAGACGCTGCCGAAGGGGCCGACCGAGATCGCCGGCATCGCGCGGTCGCAGGTCGATGCGATCAACCGCAGCGACGACTGGATCGAGGGCCGCGCCGCCTTCGCCGAAAAGCGTCCGCCGAAGTTCAAGGGGAAGTAAGCGGCTGCGACTTTTCCCCTCCCCCTTGTGGGGAGGGGTTAGGGGTGGGGGGAATCCCAATCGCTATTGTTCTGCAATCCCCCCTCCTAACCTCCCCCACGTCGTGCCGAAGGCGCGCCTTCGGCACTGGGGGGAGGCGACGTGTGGAGACGCGGCGCCGGCTCACGCCCTCTTCAACGGCGCGAGCCCGCACCAGCGGGCGGTGAACAGCGCGATCGATTTCGTCGCCTGCCGCATCGACTCGAGGTCGAGCGCCTCGTCGATGCTGTGGATGTTGCGACCGCCGGGGCCATACACGAGCGTCGGGATCTTGTCGTAGAGGATCGTCACGCGCGCATCGAGATAGGCCGGCATGACTGACTCCTGCAGCGGCGCGCCGAAAATCGCCTCGTGCGCGGCCGGCCAGCGTCTTTTCCGCGTCGCTGCCAGGTTCGAGCACGAAGCCCTCGCAGGAAAAGCCGGTCCACTTGATCTCGGCGGCGTGTTGCCGCTGCCCGGCGGCGTTGCGAGAGAAGTCGCTGATCGTCTGCTCGATGCGGCGCTTGAGCTCGGACGCCGGCATGCCCGGCAACATCGACAGGCGGCAATGGACGGTGCATGACGGCGGGGACGGTCGAATTCCAATCGCCGCCCTCGATCTGGCCGATGTTGAGATTGATCGGGTGGGTGAGATCCTGGAACAGCGGGTGCTGCGCCGCCTCGACGTTGAGCTGCTCTTCGAGCACACGCAGCGCGCCGACGACCTGATACGCGGCGTCGATGGCATTGATGCCGGCCTGCATTTCGCGCGCGTGCGCGGGGCGGCCGGTAACGCGGACCGAGAACCACACGACGCCGACGTTGGCGTGCGTGATGCTGCCGTCGCGTCGGCTCGGGGCAGATCGCGGCATCGGCGCGATAGCCACGCACGGATGTCGCGAGCGTGCCATTGCCGGTGCTCTCCTCCTCGGGGACGGACTGCACGTGGATCGTCGCGGCGGGCTCGAAACCGGCGCGCTTGATGGCGTCGAGTGCGTAGATGTTGCACGCGAGGCCGGCCTTCATGTCGGCGGCGCCGCGGCCGTACATCCAGCCGTCGCGGATGACCGGATCGTAGGGCGGCGTGGACCACATGTCGGTCGGCCCCGGCGGCACGACGTCGATGTGCGCATTCATGATCAGCGAGCGGCCCGTCGTCGTGTTCGGGCGGTGCGTGCCGACGACGACCCAGGCGTTCTCGTAGGACACCGCGATCGGCGAGAAGCCGGGATGATCCTTGATGTCGTCCTCGCTGACGCGCCAGCGGTCCATGGCGTAGCCGCGCTTGGCCAGCGCGTCGAAGACGTAGTCCTGCACCGTGTGCTCGGCGCCGCGAACGGAGGGGCAGCGGACGAGACCCTGCAGGAATTCGGTCTGCGCGTCGAAGCCGCGGTCGATCTCATCGAGAATGCGCTGCTCGTCTTTGCTCACGGGGCTCATGCGTCGTATCCGTTTCTGTTGTGGCGGGCGATTATTTGGCAGCGTGGCGGCTCGGGTCGAGGGGACTTGCCGGAGCGCGGCCAGAGATGCGTCGCCGAACTCGCGAAGCGCGCCGCCAAAGGGACGGAAGACGAACGTGACGCGGTGCTGGCCGGGCGGGACGGCGACGGCGCGGAACAGGACATTGGCGCGCAGGATCGGCGCGGGCGGCCGTCGATGTCGGCGACCCACCACGGATGCCAGATGTCGTTGAGCACGACGAAGCCGCCGTCCGGGCTGTCGGCATCGAGAACGATGCGGGTGTTGGCGTAGAACGCGATGGCGACGGTCCCGGGACGCCGCGATGTGATATCCGGTGCGATTTCATCGAGCAGAACCGTCGTGCGGAAATCGATCGTCGGGCCAGTTGCCGTCGCTCGAGCAGTTCCTCGAAGTCGGCGGGCGCCGCGCGCGTCGCGAACAGGACGCGGGGCAGCGCGTTCTTGTTCTCGTAGATCCACGCGCCGTCAGTCTGACGGACCAGCGGCAGCGCGCCGGTCGGCGAGGCGCTTGTCGATCATGTGGATCGGCGCGCCGGTGGCGATGTAGCGCAACCCGAGCAGGTCCGCGAGCGGCGAGCGATAGGACGGCATCAGCGCAGAGAACTTGCGCTGGTCGGGGAGGCCGACGTGATCCTGCGCGCCGGTCGCCCGCGTGTAGTCGTCGAGGCGAACAGGATTGTAGCCGAGCGTGTTCTCGAGCCGATGCGTCATGCTCGCATTCGGCCAATGGAAACCGAGGCCGGCGAGTTCGACGCGGTCGCGGCGCGTGGCGCTGCGGCTTTCCGCGACGCGGGCCTTGAGCCAGGTGATGGTCGGATTGCGGCTCGCGGGTTCGAGTACTTCGTAGTTGGCCGGTGGCAGCGCCGAGGATCCGTTGTTGCCGTTGTTGTAGGCGAGATCGGCGGCGGTGAGCGTCGCGAATGTCAGCGCGACGAGCGTCGGCTGCACGACGAGCCGCGAGCGTCCCCAGCCGATGAGCGCGGCGGCGACGGTGAATGTGCCGGCAGCCAGCGCCAGCGGCCAGTGAGAGGCGCGGCACACGGTCGAGCCATACGCCGAGGCCGATGGCGGTGGCGGCGGCGGCGGCGCAGAGCGCGAGCGATGATGGCGATATGGGTGCGGCTGGCTTTGACCCACGGCGCCGCGAACATTCGATGCGTCATGTAGCCGGCGAGAATGGCGAGCAGTGCGCCGATCAGGAAGACCGCGTCGGCTGGGCGCCGATAGAGACTGACACCGGGGACGATTTCGTAGATCGCGCGGAAGGCGGGCGTGTAGGAGCCGAGCGCGTAGAGCAGCATCACGATGAGCGCGACCGTGAAGAAGCGGATCTCGCGATCCCAGAGCCGGCGGCCGAGCAGCACCGATCGCCACCAGCAGCAGCGGCAGTGCGCCGACGTACATCATCGCCGACGTTCTGCGCGATGTAGAGCTCGACGTACGGCCACGCCAGGCTCGGCGGGCCCCAGTATTGGCCCATCCGTCCGGACGCACCGAAAACGTCGGGCGCGAGCAGCGTCAGCAGCAGCGCGGGATGCAGCGAGCCGCCGCCGGCACCGGCGTAGTCGATCTCGGGCCGGTTGGAGTCGGCGGCAAGCAGCGCCGTCATCAGGATCGGCAGCGCGACAAGCGCGGCACCGACGATCGCGCCGGCCGCGAGCGGGAGAAGCGCGCGGCGCAGTGCGCGGAGCGGCGACATCCTGGCGCGCCAGCAGCCACAGCGCATAGGCGGCGACGAGGTAGATCGACGAGCAGCGCTACCTGGTCGCGGCCGAGGACGAGGAACGCCGCCGACGAGGCCGGCCAGCGCGCCGTTGACGATCGACGCGCGGGCGATCGCGCGGTCGACGAGGAGCAGCGTCCACGGCAGATAGGCGAGGCTCAGAACCTGGCCGATGTGCTGCATCCGCCACGCCATCGCGGCGCCGAAGCTGAACACCAGCGCGGCGATGAGCGCGCCCGCCCAGTGCCAACCGCGATCGCGGAAGTAGACGATCACGCCGATGCCGCCGATGGCCATCGCCGCGAGCACGGTCATGTCGATCTCCCACGCACTGGGATCGGCATGGGCGAACGCGAGCAACAGGAACGGCGGCGAGAAGATCATCGACTGCGGATCGGCGATTTGGGGCTGGCCCGCGAAGACGTATGGATTCCACCACGGCCACTCGCCGCGCGCGAGGCTTTGCGCCAGGAACTGGATCTGCGGCTGGAAATGCGCCTTGGCGTCCCAGGGAATGGTGACCGCGCCCGAAATCCATTTCCAGGTCATCGCCGCGAACAGGAGCACGAAGGCTGCGACGACGGGGGACAGCGCCCAATCTCCCGCCGACGCGCCGGACGCGGGCGCCGTCACCCATTCGGACGCGCGAAGACGGTTGGACGGCATGTGCTGGCGCTCGCGGGCGTGGTTGGCGTGAGTTCCCGCTGGCAGAAAGCGTGCCTGAGGGCCGTGGTCAAGGGCAGCGTCGGGGATCGCGCGAAAGAACAGCGCGGGCGCGCGCACAACGCTTGCCCTCGGGTGTCCGCACTCGGTACGCTGCCGGACGATCCGGAAATAGCTCGCACCAGGGGTACAGGAATGCGGTTGACCGTCGATGGGCGCGACATCTACGCGGGGACCGGCGGCCGGCCGTTCGATCCGAGCCGGCCGGTGATGGTCTTCATTCATGGCGCGGGCCTCGACCACACGTGCTGGCAGCTTCAGAGCCGGTGGTTCGCGTGGCATGGCTGGTCGGTGCTGGCGGTCGATCTGCCGGGGCATGGGCGGTCGGCGGGGCCGCCGCGCGACCAGATCGCCGGCATGGTGTCGTTCGTCGAAGCGCTGCTCGCGGCGGCGGGCGCGCCGCGCGCGGCGCTGGTCGGCCATTCGATGGGGGCGATCATCGCGCTCGAAGCCGCGGCGAAGCGGACCGACATGGTGTCGCACCTGGCGCTGCTCGGCGTCGCGTCGTCGATGCCGGTGCATCCCAACCTGCTGCGCGACGCGCGTGAAAACCCGGCCGTGGCCTACGACACGATGACCGGATGGTGCCACAGCCCGCCGGCCAAGCTCGGCGGCAACACCGCGCCCGGACTTTGGCTGACCGGTGGTTCGCGGGCGCTGTTCGGGCACAATCCGGAGGGGGTGCTGGCCGTCGATCTGGCGGCGTGCAACGCCTGGCCCGGCGGCGCCGAGGCGGCCGCGAAGGTGCAGTGTCCGACGCTGTTCCTGTCCGGCGCCAACGACGTCATGACGCCGGCGCGCAAGGCCGCGGAATTCGCAAAGCTCATCCCGCAATCGAAGAGCGTCACGCTCGCGGGCTGCGGGCACATGATGATGTCCGAGAAGCCCGACGCCGTGCTCGATGCCCTGATCGCGCACCTCGGCGCAGCATAGGACGCAGCCGCGCCCTCCGATTCTCAGTCTCCGCCGCCTCCAAAGGACCACGCCACCATGCCCAAGCCAACCTCTGCGCTGTCGCCGAATATCTCGCGCAAACGCACGGTGAGAAAGCCGTCCGCGCGCGGCAAGGGCGGCATCGTCGTGACGCAGAACCGCATGGCGTCGGAAGCGGGCGCGCGCGTGCTGAAGGCGGGTGGACACGCGGTCGATGCGGCGGTCGCGGCGTCGTTCGCGATCGGCGTCGTCGAGCCATGGATGAACGGCATCGGCGGCGTCGGCGCGATGCTGGTGTACGAAGCGAAGACCGGCAAGATCCGCGCCTTCGACGGCGGCGGGCGCAGTCCGAAATCACTGAAGCCGTCAGACTTCGAGCTGACCGATCAGGCCGACGCCGGCAACATGTTCGGCTGGCCGATGGTGAAAGGAAACATCAACACCGTCGGCCCCAAGGCGGTGATCGCCCCGACGCAACCGGCGCTGCTGGCGCTCGCGCACAAGCACTACGGCACCAAGCGCTGGCGCGATCTCGTCACGCCGGCGGTGAAGATGGCCGAGGAGGGCCTCGCGGTCGATTGGCACACCGCCGTGAACATCACGGCCGCGCTGAAGGATCTCCAGAAGGATCCGGGCGCGCGCGAGCGCTTCCTGCTGAACGGGTTGCCGCCGTATGTCGCGGTGCCGATGGATCCGCGGCCGATGGTGCGGCTGCCGAGTGCGGCGCTTGCAAAGACGCTCAAGGCCATCGCCGCCGACGGCGCCGGCGTCCTCTACAAGGGCGCGCTTGCGAAATCGATCGCGGACGACGTGCGCGCCATGGGCGGCTATCTCTCGGAGGAGGATCTTGCCGCCGTCGCGCCGCCGGAGCGCGAGCCGCTGAAGATTTCGTATTTCGATCGCACGATCCACGTGCTGCCGGAGTTGAACGGTGGTCCGACGCTGGCTGTCGCTTTCCGCGAACTCCAAAAGCTGCGCAAGAAGCCCGAGGCCAAGCCCAACGCCAAGACGTTCCTCGCCTATGTCGCGGCCATGCAGGCGGGGTGGAAGCACCGCTTCAAGGTCATGGGCGACGCCGGCGAGAGGACCGCGCCGACCTCGACGACGCACATCTCCGTCGTCGATCGCGACGGCAACATGGTGACGCTGACGCAGACGCTGCTGTCGCTGTTCGGCTCCCGCGTCGTGCTGCCGCAGTCCGGCATCCTCATGAACAACGGCATCAACTGGTTCGACCCGACGCCCGGCGGGCCGAACTCGATCGCGCCCGACGCGCGCGCACTGGCGAACTACGTGCCGGCGATCATGACCGGTGGCGGTGCCACGATCGCGATCGGCGGCTGCGGCGGTCGCAAGATCATGCCGGCGGTGTTCCAGCTTCTCGCCATGTCGGCGGACTTCGGCTTCGATCTCGAAGAGGCCTTCCACCAGCCGCGCGTCGACATCTCCAATGTCGCGCCGATCGTCATCGATCGCCGCCTGCCGCAAGACGTGATCGATGCGCTGACGGAGCGCTCACAAGGCCGTCATCGGCGAGCCGATGGAGTATCCGTCGAACTTCACGATCGCGGGCGCGGTGCGCCGCGAGCGCGGCCGCAACGAGGGCGCGACGGAGCCCTATCATCCGTGGAGCGAAGCCGTCGCCGAGGACGAGGTGTGAGGGCGGCTTACTCGTCCGACTGCTGGTCGCGGAGTTTTTGCCAATAGGCGAGGCGTTTGCGGATTTCGCGCTCAAAACCGCGCTCGGGCGGGTCGTAGTACTGCTCGCGATTCATCTCGTCGGGAAAATAGTTCTGGCCGGAGAAGCCTTCCGGCGTCGCGTGGTCGTAGGCGTAGCCGGCGCCGTAGCCCTGCTCGGACATCAGTTTCGTCGGCGCGTTGAGGATGTGCTTCGGCGGCGCGAGACTGCCGTGCTGCTTCGCCGCTTTCATCGCAGCGCCGTAGGCCTTGTAGGCGGCATTCGATTTCGGCGCCGTTGCGAGGTAGATCGTCGTTTGCGCCAGCGCCAGCTCGCCTTCGGGACTGCCGAGGAAATCGTAGGTGTCCTTGGCCGCGAGCGCCTGAGTGAGCGCGGCGGGATCGGCGAGGCCGATGTCCTCGACCGCCATGCGCACGAGACGGCGCGCCAGGAACAGCCGGTCCTCGCCGCCATCGAGCATCCGGCACAGCCAGTAGAGCGCCGCGTCGGGGTCGGAGCCGCGCACCGCCTTGTGCAGCGCGCTGATCAGATTGTAGTGGCCGTCGCGGCTCTTGTCGTAGAGCGGCGCGCGGCGCTGGACGAGGGTGACGAGCGACGCGGTGGTCAACGGCGGTTCGCCCGGCGCGACGGCGGCCAGCACTTCCTCGGCGAGGTTGATCAGCGCGCGGCCGTCGCCATCGGCCATGCCGACGATTGCGACGCGCGCATCGGCGTCGATCGGCAGCGGCCGCCCGGCTTCCTTCTCGACGCGCTCGATCAGCTCGCCCATCGCTGTGTCGTCGAGGCGGTTGAGCACCAGCGTCGTCGCGCGCGAGAGGAGCGCGCCGTTGAGCTCGAACGACGGGTTCTCCGTCGTCGCGCCGACCAGCGTGATCGTGCCGTCTTCCATATGCGGCAGGAAGCCGTCCTGCTGGGCGCGATTGAAGCGATGGATCTCGTCGATGAAGAGCAGCGTGCCGCGGCCCTGCTGTCGCTGCGCCTTGGCGCGGTCGAAGGCCTTGCGCAGATCCTGCACGCCCGAGAAGATCGCCGAGAGCTGCTCGAACTCGAGCTTGGTCTCCAGTGCGAGCAGCCGCGCGATCGTGGTCTTGCCGACGCCGGGCGGCCCCCACAGGATGAGGTTTGGCAGCCGGCCGGCGCGGAGCATCCGGGTCAGCGACCCCTCGGGTCCGACGATGTGCGCCTGGCCGACGACTTCGGTGAGGCGCGTCGGCCGCATCCGGTCGGCGAGCGGACGCGGCGCGCCCTGCTCCATGCCGGCGGCTTCAAAGAGATTGGTCATGGCATCGACCGTGGCAACGATCGCGCGGCGCCGTCAAGTGCGGCGGGTCAGGCCGCGCGCTTGATCAGGAAGCGGTAGACGCCGGCGGCCTCGGTGCTTTCGAGCAGCTCGTGCTTGGTCTGCCGGCAAAAGGCCTGGAAATCGGCGACAGCGCCGGGGTCGGTCGCGAGAACTTCGAGCGTGCCGCCGACGGGCACCTCGGCGATCGCCTTCTTCGCCTTCAGGATCGGCAGCGGGCAGTTGAGCCCCTTGGTGTCGAGCGTCTTGTCGGCCATGCCTGGATCTCCGTACGTTTCCTCGGCTCTTTGTCGGTCGATGCCCGATTGCGCGAAGGGCCTCGGCCGCTTCATATTCGGAGTTGCGTATAATTGAATGAAAGCGGAACGTCGAGCGCCATCCGATGCCGGTTCAAATGGTCGATTGCCCGATATTCGCGAATGTGAATATGATTGCGTGATGAACTGGATCGACCATCTCGCGACGATCGAGCCGCTGGAGGATGCGGCATTCGACGCGCCGCTCGTCGCGGCCATGCAGGAAGCCGCGCGGGCGCGCGGGCGCCAGACGTCGATCCGCTTCTCGACGCCGACGTTCAAGGAATACACGACGTCGGAGATCCAGGGCTGCGGGAAGAATTCATTCCCCGCGTTCTCGGTCACGGCTGGGCGCGTGCGCGCTCGATTGCGATCACTGCCAGGCAAAAATTCTCGAGCCGATGATCCCCGCGACGACGCCGGAGATGCTCGAGAGCAAAGTCCGCGACCTGGTCGCTGCTGCAGGATCTCCAGGGGTTCCTGCTGTCGGGCGGTTCGAACCGGCGCAACGAGATCAAGTACGAGAAATACTTTCCCGTCATCGAGCGGCTGAAGCGCGACTTTCCGCATCTCAAGATCGCGATCCATTCGGCGTTGCTCGATGAGCGGCGCGCGCGGCTGATGGAGAGTGCCGGCGTCGACACCGCAATGATGGATGTGATCGGCGCGCAGGAAACGATCCGCGACGTCTATCATCTGGAGCGCTCGGTCGAGCGACTTCGAGGCGACGCTCGCGGCGCTGTGCGCGACGCGCATGGAGGTGGTGCCGCATATCGTCATCGGGCTGCACTACGGGCGGCTGCTCGGCGAGGCCAACGCGCTCGACATCTGCGCGCGCCACGGCATCCACAGCCTCGTGCTGGTGGTGGTGATGCCGTTCTATACGCGGCCGGGGATGTTCGTCGCGACGTCGGCGCATGACGTTGGCCGTATTTTTCTCGAAGCGCGGCAGCGGCTCGCGGACAAAGCCGGTGCTGCTCGGCTGCGCGCGTCCGGCGGGGATGCACAAGCGGATCGTCGATGCGTACGCGGTCATGGCGGGCCTCGATGGCATCGCGTTTCCGGCCGAGGGCGTGCTCGGCGTGTGCGACGCGATCGGCCGGCCGTTCGAGCAGCAGCATGCGTGCTGCTCGGTCAAGATCGGCGGCAGTTTCACGCCGGCTGCGAAGAGTGCGTGCGCGGCTTAGATGAGCAAGTGCGACAATGCTGTTCCCCTCCCCCTTGTGGGGAGGGGTTAGGGGTGGGGGGAATCCCATCCGCTATTGGTCTGCAATCCCCCCTCCTAACCTCCCCCACCGTCGTGCCGAAGGCGCGCCTTCGGCGCTGGGGGGAGGGACGCGTGGCGGCTTTAAGCTCTGCGCGCTACTGCGCCGTATAGCCGCCATCCACCATCAGCTCGACGCCGGTGATGTAGGACGCTTCGTCTGACGCGAGGAACAGGTTCGCGTAGCGCGACCTCGTCGATCCCGCCCTCGCGGCGCATCGGCACCGCGCGGATCATCTTCTCGCGAACGGCGGGATCGGCGGTCAGCTTCGACGTCCGCATCGGCGGCATGATGCCGGGATGGACGGAGTTGATGCGGATGTTTTCCGGCGCGTACTGCACGGCGGCGGCCTTGGTCATGGTGCGCACCGCGCCCTTGGCGGCGTTGTAGCCCATGTGCACGTAGGCCTGCCCAATCATGCCGCTGATCGATGAAATGTTCACGATCGATCCGGACTTCTGCTTCTGCATGATCGGCACGACGGCGCGAACGCCGAGAAACATGCCGCGCGCGTTGATCGAGAACTGGCGGTCCCACATCTCGAGATCGAGTTTGTCGGGGATCGAGCCGCTGATGCCGGCATTGTTGATCAGGATGTCGATGCGGCCATGGGCGGCGAGCGCGGCATCGACGATCCGCTGCCAGTCCGCTTCCTTCGCGACGTCGTGCTTCTCGAAGCGCGCATCGCCGTTCGCCCGCACGATGTCGGCGGCGACGGCGGGGCCGTCTTTTTCATCGATGTCGGTGATGACGATCTTCGCGCCTTCGCGCGCAAAGAGACGCGCGGTCGCCGCACCCATGCCCGCGGCGCCGCCCGTGATGATCGCAACCTTGTCCTTCAGTCTCATGCTTTCCTCCCTCGTGTCCCGATTCCGAAGTTCGCCAAACCTCGATACTGGCGTCCCGAGCGAACTTCGGAATCAAAAGGACACTCAAATCGTAAACTCGCTAGTGTGATTCAGATCGAGAAATTCGCTCGGCGCCTTGCCGCACGATCTGGCGAATTTCTCATCACCAGCCGGCTTTGCGCAGCGCGTCGCCGGGAACGGCGTAGTAGACCTGCGGCTGATCGGCGGTCCAAAGCTCGGCGAGGAGCCGCTTGGCAGCGTCGGCGCCGAGCACGGGGCCCGCAAGTTCGAGGAACTTGTCCGACACGTCGGCATCGGTGAGCGGCGCGTCGGGGTCGCCCTTGCGCGTCGGCTGGTAGTGCTCGACGGTGCGGCCGTCGATGAGATCGATCGCGACGCGGGCCGAGCGGCGCTTGGGGAAATCGGCGGCGCATTGCTCGTCGAGTTTCAGTTCGACCTTGTCGGACAGCGCCTGCACGCGTGCGTCGGCGAGGCGTTCCGGGTTCGTAGGCGTTGAGGCGGACACTGCCGTGGACGAGCGCGCTCGCGACCAGGAATGGCGTCGAGAAGCGGCCTTCGAACGGCGTGGTCGCTTTGGGCACGCCGGCAACTTCCAGCGTCGCGCGATAGCCGCCGATGCGGATGCGCTTGATCGCTTCGGGCGCGAAGCCGTGCGCTGCTTTGAGGTGCAGCACGCCGTCGATGGCCGGGAAGGCGTGGCCGCAGCAGCCGTGGTTCTTGAAGGTCATCTGCGTGATGTTGTAGTGCGCGCCGAGGCCGGCGGTCGCCTTGCTCCAGTCGACCGTGGTGCTCATGGCGGCGCCGAAACCGGCTTCGCCTTCGAGCACGTCGAGCGCGCCGGTCATGCCGTATTCGGCGCTGAGCGCAGCCATGGCGCCGGCTTCGGCAGCATGGCCGGCGTGCAGCGGCTTCGACATCGAATCGGAGCGGAACGCCTGCTGCAACGCCGCCGCCATCGTCGCGGACGTCGCGAGCGCGTGCGCGAATTTTTCTCGGTCGAGTTTCAGGATGGTGGCGACGGCGGCGGCGGCGCCATACGTGCCGATGGTGCCGGTCGTGTGCCAGTACTTGTAGTGTGACGGCTGCACCGAGAGCCCGATGCGCGTCGAGACCTCGTAGCCGACGATGATCGCGGTGAGGAGATCGGCGGCGCTTGAGCCCTTGGCCTGCGCCGCGGCGAGCGCGGCGCTGATCGTCGGGCATCCCGGATGGTAGATGGCGTCGCGGAAGATGTCGTCGAATTCGATGGTGTGCGAGGCGGTGCCGTTGATGAGGGCGGCGGCGCGCAGCGATCCGAATGTTCCCGAGCCGTAGACGTACGCGCGGCCGTGGCCGAGTTCGTCCGCGAGAGCCCTTGATCATCGCCTGCGCGGGATCGACGATCGTGCCCGGCAGCAGCGACGCGAACCAGTCGATCAGCGCCCGCTTGGCGTGGTGGCGGACCTCGGCCGGCAGCATGCGGCGCCCGCTCGGCGACGCCATAGTCGGCCAGTTTCTCGACGATCGTACCCGTCATCTCGGCGTTTCCCTTTGTCGGCTTGTTTTGTCCGGACAGGGTACGCGAGGCGGAGGGTCGATGGAAAAGGACGCGGGCTACAGTTTGGCCGCCATCTGGCGCAGATCGAGCCGGCGGATTTTGCCGGTCACGGTCATCGGCATATCGGTGACGAAGTGGACGCGGCGCGGGTACTCGTGCGCGGCGAGCTGCTCCTTGACGAAGGCCTGGATCTCGCTGGCGAGGTCCGGGCCGCCGACGTAGCCGGGCGCGACCAGGATGAAGGCGGTGACCGCTTCGCCGCGCATCGGGTCCGGCGTGCCGATGACGCCGGCGAGCGCGACGGCGGGGTGCTTCTGCAGGCATTCCTCGACCTCGCCGGGGCCGATCCGGTAGCCGGCGGACTTGATGATGTCGTTGTCGCGGCCCTGGAACCAGAAGTAGCCGTCCTCGTCCTTGGCCGCGATGTCGCCGAGCAGGCACCAGTCGCCGCGGAACTTGTCGGCGGTGGCTTCGGGCTGCTTCCAGTATTCGAGGAACATGACGGGGTCGGGCCGGCGCACCGCGACGATGCCGGCTTCGCCTGCCGGGAGGACGTTGCCGTCGCGGTCGACGATCTCGACGATATGGCCGGGGATCGGGCGCCCCATCGAGCCGGGCTTGGCTGGAAACACCGGCGGGCAGTTGCCGACGACGAGGTTGACCTCGGTCTGGCCGTAGAATTCGCTGAGGGTGATGCCGAACGTCTCCTGTCCCCAGGCGATGATCTCGGCGCCCATCGGTTCGCCGCCGGACGCCGAGCGAGCGCAGGCGCACGTCGTGGCGCGCGCGCGGATTGGGCACGGCCTGCAGCATCCGCAGCGCCGTCGGCGGCATGAAGACGTTGCGCACGCCGTGCCGCGCCATCAGGGCGAAGGCGGCTTCGGGCTCGAACTTGGCGAGCCGCTGCGCGACGACGGGGACGCCGAAATAGAGCGACGGCAGCAGCACGTCGAAGACGCCGCCGGCCCACGCCCAGTCGGCCGGCGTCCAGAAGCGGTCGCCCGGCCTGCGGGAAGAGGCTGTGCGGCACGATCACGCCGGGCAGGTGGCCGAGCAGGACGCGCTGCGCATGCAGCACGCCCTTGGGATTGCCGGTCGTGCCGGAGGTGTACATCAGGTAGGCGGGGTCGTCGGCCGAGGTGTCGGTCGCGACGTCGCGCGATGAGGCTTGCGCGGCGAGTTCCCAGAAACCTTTGGCGCCGAGCGGGCCGGGGCCGTCGATCGACACGATCTGTGCGAGCGTCGGGATATCGGTGAGGCCGGCGGCGCTGCGCTCGATGTTGTCGTGGGTGGTGATCAGGACGCCGGCGCCGCTGTCCTCGAGCCGGAAGCGGATGGCGTCAGGGCCGAACAGCGCGAACAGCGGCATCGCGACCGCGCCGAGTTTGTGCGCGGCGACGTGCGCGATCAGGTTTTCCGGGCATTGCGAGAGGTGGATCGCGAGGATCGAGCCGCGGGTGACGCCGAGCGCGCGCAGGGCGTGGGCGAGCTTGTTGGCGGACGCTTTGATACGCGCGAACGTCCACACCGTGATCTGGCCGTCGCCGTCCTCGTGGATCAGCGCCGGGGCGTCCGGGGACGCTGCGGCATGGCGGTCGCAGATCGCTTCGGCGATGTTGAAGCGCGCAGGTACGTTCCAGCGGAAGCCGGCGTACAGTTCGTCATAGGTTGCGCCGGTGATTTTCATGTGCGCTCGCCGCGGTCGTTTCCTCGCGGCAGATGGGAACACATCCGGCGGGGTGAGGGCAAGGGTGAGGCGCGTCACGTCTTGCCAACGGCCGTCCCGCGATCGACACTGCTGCCAAAACGCCAGTAACGAGCTTCACCCCGAAGGAGTCCATCGATGATCAAGCGCTACACCGGCACGAACCCGATGCGCAGCCGCGCCGTCGCCCACGCCGGCGTCGTCTATACGGTCGCCACCGCGAAGGACAAATCGGGCGCGCTCTACGCGCAGACCAAGGACGCGCTCGCGCAGATCGACGCGACGCTCGCTGAGGCCGGCACCAGCAAGTCGCGCATCCTGCGCACCACCGTCTACATCACGGACATGAGCAAGAAGGCGGAGATGGATCGCGCCTGGGACGAGTGGCTCGATCGCGCCAACCCGCCGCAGCGCGCCTGCATCGGCGTGGTTTTGGCGGACAAGGATCTCGTCGAGATCCTGGTGACGGCGGCGGTATAGCCGCGGATCAGGCGGGCGGGAACACATCCGCAAGCGCCAGCGCAAGGCCCGGCGGCGTGAGGTCGATCGCGCCGTCGGTGTGGATGCGCGTGAGGATGGTGGCATCATCCCGGCGACCGTGATGGATGATCAAACGTCCAATCGGGTCGACGATGAGGTAGTGCCGCACACTTGGCACCTGGAAATAGCCGGCCAGCTTGGCGCCGGTGTCGTATTCCCTGGTGCTCGGCGAAATGACTTCGACGACGATGATGGGATTTGTGACGACCATTGAATCGTCATCTATTCGCGGCCCGCAGTACACGATCGCGTCCGGCTCAAAGACGGTGACGTCGTCGACGCGAACCGTCATGCCGTCAGGAAATACGTGGCAGGGCAGCTTGGCGCGCTCGAATCCCCTTCTCAAGGGCGCGCGCCGCGGAATTCGGCATTGGCATTGGCATGCCGGGCCCGCTCCGGCGACATCGCGACCGGCTGGCCGTGGACGAGCTCAAACCGCCGCCCCGGCTGGGTATCGGCCCAAACCAGGAACTCGTCGACAGTCATGCGTTTGAGTGGTGCGGAGGCCATGGCGGTATATTAGCCGCGCCAGCCTGCAATTGCCAGTTGGCACCGGGGCGAGAGCCCTCAGGGAACGACCAGCCGCTCCGCCTGGGCGAGGAGGTCGTCGAGGGTGCGGCGGCTTTCGAGGCCCATCACCTCGACGGCGCGCTTCTGGGCGGACTGCCACAGCGGGAAAGCTTCCTGGATCACCACCTTGCCACCCGGCGTGAGGTGGAGGCCGCGGCCGCGACGGCCCGCCGGCGGGTCCATCTTGATGTGGCCGAGGGCCAGCAGCCGCTTGAGATTGCGGGACAAAGTCGATTTCTCGATGTCCAGGGTGCTGCCGATCTCGGCGGCCGTGATGCCGTCCTGATTGGCGAGCTGAGTGAGCAGCGTGAACTGGCTCGCGGTGATCTTGTGGGGGCGCATCGCGTCGTCGTAGACGCGAGTGACGATGCGCGAAAGCTGGCGCACCCGGGTGGAAATACAGGCTTCCGAGGTGGCGCTCGCGATCGAACCGATGTCGAGGGGAGCCTTGTCTACGGCCGGAGTCATGACGTTCATCGCGTACCTTCCCGCTTGGTCGCCTGATGATTTTCCTGATCAAATGCGCTGATTCGGGCGGGCTCGACAACCCGAAGCTGGCCGATCCGCGATCGTCGCTGTGTGTGACTGCAAATCGGGGACGTTTGGCCCCACTGATCATGCGTCATTGACGCGAACGGCCCCGTCGGGCGAGAAATTCGGCAGGCCATGCAACCAAAACGGACGACTAGAGCAGCGGAAATGAAAATCACCTCAATCCGAGGCTAGGCGGGGAGAAAGTCCAAAGCTGCTTTGGCTGCCCGCAACAGAGGGAAACGTCCATGACAGTGCTCGACCATACCCGCGAAGGGCGGGGCAAGCCGACCGTCGTTTTCGTGCACGGCTTTGGCTGCGCGCGCAGCGACTGGGACCTCCAGGTGGCCCATCTGCGCGGCCGGGTCGAGACGGTGGCACTCGACCTCGGCGGCCACGGCACCACGCCGGGGACGGAGGCGCACCAGCGCATCGAACAGCACGGGCGCGACGTCGCGGCGCTGCTCGCCGAACTCGCTATCGATCGCGCGATCCTGGTCGGGCACAGCATGGGCTGCCGGGTCGTGACGCACGCCATGACCGAGGCGCCGGCGCGCGTCGCGGGGCTGGTGCTGGTCGACGGCAGCCGGCTCGGGCCGGCGGGCAGCACTTTGTACCTGGATCGCCACAAGCGTGTCGCCGAGATCGGCTATCGCACTTTTATCGAGCCGGCGTTTGCGCAGATGTTCCTGCCCGATGCCGATCGCGCGATATCGCAGCCGATCATCGATCGGGCGATGGCCATGCCGGAGGCGATCGCCGGTAAACTGTTCCCCAACATCGGCCGCTGGGATTCCGAGCATTTCGACACCGCCTTCGCGAGCGTGCGGGTGCCGCTGCTGGCGATCCAGACCACGGTGACGACGTCGACGGGCGAGCGCGTGCCGATCGAGAAGGGGCAAACGTCGCCCTATCTCGACGACGTCAAGCGGCTGGTTCCCGGCGCCCGCATCGAATCATCACAGGTGTCGGCCACTTCCCGCAGATCGAGCGGGCGGCCGAGGTCAACGCGCTGCTCGATGGGTTTCTGGCGGGTTTGAAGGTGTAGGATCGATGCGGCGGCCGCGAGCCCCGACTCGCTCAGAGATAAGCGTCGAGGTCGGCGGTCGAAGTCTTCGCCGATCTTGTCGAACGAATCGTTCAGCCACAGCTCGGCCCGCTCGCGCCCGACATCGCGCAGCCGGGTCAGGAATTCCCAGTTCGTGTTCATCTTGGAGACGACGCTGAGCGTCTGCATGACGTCGTCGGCGGCGATCGAATGGATCAGCATCCGCTTCATGCCGCCGGAGATCTTGCCTTCGTCGATCAGGCGCGTGACGAACGCGATCGCGCGCATCTCGCGCATCAGTGACGAGTTGAAGCTGATTTCGTTGATCCGATTCTGGATCTCGGTCGCGGTGCGCGGGATCTCCGGGCGGCGGAGCGGATTGACGTGCACGATGACGACGTCGCGCGACGGGCTGTCGTAGATCAGCGGGAAGATCGCCGGATTGCCCATATAGCCGCCGTCCCAATAGGCTTCGCCGTCGATCTCGACCGCTTGGAACACGAGCGGCAGGCAGGCCGACGCCATGACCACGTCTGGCGAGACCTCGGGCGTGCCGAAGACGCGGACCTTGCCCGAGCGGACGTTGGTCGCAGTGAGGTGAAGGTGCGTGCGCGGGCAGGTGCGCAGACGGGGAAAATCGACCGACGCTTCGAGGATCGATCGCAGCGGGTTGAGGTTCAGTGGGTTGAACTGGTAGGGCGACCAGAGTCGCGTCATCATGTCGAGGAGCGCGAAAGCAGGCGCATTCTCCATGCTGAGTACGTCGAGAGGGAACTCCTGCTGGAACGGCTGGCCGCCTGGGTAGCTGGCCGCTTCCGAGACGCGGCGCCAGAATCCTTCGAGCGCGGCGCGCCCGCCTTCGCGGCCGCCGGTGCTGCAACCGTGCGCAAGCACGACCGCGTTCATGGCGCCGGCGCTGGCGCCGGAGATCCCATAGATGTCGAGCCGTCCGTCCTCGAGCAGATAGTCGAGGACGCCCCATGCAAAGGCGCCATGCGCGCCGCCGCCCTGGAGGGCGATGTTGACGGTCTTCGCGTCGTTGCGGGGTTCGGCGTGGGGGCCCGGGCCGGGATGGGGCTCGCGCCTCGGCTTCGA
The DNA here is from genome assembly GCA_963775035.1 of uncultured Alphaproteobacteria bacterium. GTDB lineage: Bacteria > Pseudomonadota > Alphaproteobacteria > Rhizobiales > Hyphomicrobiaceae. The sequence continues at coordinate 118,364 of CAVZHG010000022.1, forward strand.
CGAACTGTCGCCCGGCATGGAATCTCCGCGAACCGGCGCGCGGTTGACCGAGAGGACGCGCCTGAGGGACCGAATTTCGCGTTTCGGCGTGCCGATGGCAAGCGCGCGCTTGATTTGCTCATCGCCGGTCCCCATACCTCCGGCACGGGGCTGTCTGTATCAGGCACCGCTCGAGCCCAAGGAAATCGCATGGAAACCTGGCACGGTACGACCATCCTGACGCTGCGCAAGAAGGGGCGCGTCGTCGTTGCCGGCGATGGTCAGGTCAGCCTCGGCGCGACCGTGATCAAGTCCAATGCGCGCAAGGTTCGCGCTCTCGGAAAGGGTGATGTGATCGGTGGCTTTGCCGGCGCGACCGCCGACGCCTTCACGCTGTTCGAGCGGCTCGAGGCCAAGCTCGAGCAGTATCCCGGCCAGTTGACGCGGGCTTGCGTCGAGCTTGCCAAGGATTGGCGAACCGATCGCTTCCTGCGCCGTCTCGAAGCGATGATGCTGGTCGCCGATCGCGAACGCACGCTCGTGCTCACCGGCACCGGCGACGTGCTCGAACCCGAGCAGGATGTGATGGGCATCGGTTCGGGTGGCAATTATGCGCTGGCGGCGGCTCGCGCGCTGCTGGACACCGATCTCGATGCCGAGGCCATTGCCCGCAAGGCGATGGCGATCGCGGCCGACATCTGCGTCTACACGAACACCAACATCGTCGTCGAGACGCTCGAGTTGGTGCGCTGAATCCTGAAATGCGACACACAAAAAAGCGAGGCATCGGATCGACGATGCCTCGCTCAAGATTTCTGTTTCGCTGCGCCGTCGCGCGGCGACGCCTAGAGGGCGTGCGCCATGCGGGCTTTCTTGGTCTCGAGGTAGCGCACGTTGTGTGCATTGGGAGTGCACACGACGGGCAGCCGCTCGGTCACATTGATTCCTTCGACACGCAGTGCGTCGACTTTCGCCGGGTTGTTGGTGAGCAGCCGGATGTCCGGCAGGCCGAGATCGAACAGGATGTGCGCCGCGAGATCATAGGTGCGGGCTTCGATCGGCGCTCCAACAGCGACGTTGGCATCGACGGTATCGTACCCTTGATCCTGAAGGGCATAGGCACGGATCTTGTTGACGAGCCCGATGCCGCGACCTTCATGATAGGGCAGGTAAATCAGCACCCCGAGTGGGGATGTCGTGATTTTCTCGAGCGCGGCCTGCAATTGGGGATAGCAGTCGCATTTGAGGGAATGGAAAATATCACCGGTGATGCACCCGCTGTGCACGCGCACGACCGGCAATTCGCTATTCGCCTGGTTCGCCCTGTGGATCAGGACAAACGCTTGATTATGGGGATCATGGCCCTGATAGGCGCGAGCCTCCAGGTTCAATTCCCTACCACGAAACTCGATCGGAAGGATGGTCTGCGCCGACCAATCGAGCTCAAGCGCGTAGGACTTAACCGCATTAGACTTCATTTGTGCGCCTCCAGACGCATTTCCAAGTGCTCACGCCATCGCACCACATAACGTTCGTAGTCCAGCTACGGTTCCTTGTGATCCTCAAGTTGGATTGGGTTGTGCCGATGTGATGACACCCACGCGCAGCCGATCCTTCTGCCGAATGCCCGTTGATTGCAGACGGCGGTTTGCGACCGCAGTGAATGTCCCAGGTGCGAGGGCAATGGAATGCCATTGCAGCTGAACCGTCAATGAATAGTTCCGGACGAGGCGTCCAGTGTACGAGCCTTGCGGTTCTGCCGTGTGCCATTTTTTCTGGCGTATCCCCGTTGCCGCCGAAGGGCCGGCTAATGACTTCCCCGGAAGGCCCCATAACGCATTCCGATGTATGCGAAAAATGTGGCGAGAATTGACGCGATTGCCAGTGCCACCAGCGGATGAACCCCCGGCGACACGTAGAGTACCGTAGCAAACGCGACATAATTGAGCGACGCGGTCGTCCATGCGATGGCGGAATATCGGGTAAACTCGCCGAGCGTAGGGGCTGAGGTCAGCGAAAAGGTTAATCGGCGGTGGGCGAGCCAGCCTGCGACCATTGCGACGGAAATGGCGATCAGGCGCGCCGCCAGCGGGTGCAGACCGAACACCAGCGATGCCGATTTGCAGGATGGTTGCGTCGCAGGCGAGCGCGATCAGCCCCGACACCAGGAATCCACCCCAATGCCGCAGCGGCGGAAGGTCACGTGCCGGATCGCTCGCCGATTTGCCGGTTCTCGAGGGCGGCGAGGCTCATGGCGGGGCTGACGCCCCGGCCGGGGGGCGTGGCGCTTGCCTCGCCGCTACTGCCGATCTCGCGGGCGACGCCGATTTCGCGGGCGACGACGAACAGGGGCCGCCCCTTCACCTCTTCATAGACGCGTCCGAGGTACTCGCCGATGACGCCAAGCGAGATGAGCTGCACGCCGGCGAAGAACATCACCGAAATGATCAGTGTCGGGAATCCAGGTGCGGTGGTGCCGCGGACCAGCGTCTCGATGAGGATGTAGAGCGCGAAAACGAAGGCGAATGCCGATACGGCCAGGCCGAGGTAGGACCACACCCGCAGCGGGATCGTGGAGAACGACACGACACCGTCGAGGGCGAAGCGGAGGAGCTGGCGCGGCCGCCAGCGCGAGACGCCGGCTCTTGCGCTCCTCGACCTGGAACGGCACGCCGATCGAGCGGAAGCCGACCCACGCGAACAGGCCCTTGTTGAAGCGCGACCGTTCGTCCATGCGGTTGAGGACGTTGACGACCTTCCGGTCGATGAGGCGAAAATCGCCGGCGTCACGCGGCAGCGTCGTGCGGCTTATCCATGTGAAAACCCAGTAGAAAACGCGCGATGACAGGCGGTGCATGGTGGTGTCGGTGGCGCGGTCCGAGCGCTGCCCGTAGACGACGTCGTAGCCCTGCTCCCAGAACCGGACGAACGTCGCGATCGCCTCGGGGGGTGCTGCAGATCGCCGTCCATGACGACGGCGCAAGTCGCCGCCCGCATAGCGCAGGCCCGCCGCGACCGCGATCTCCTTGCCGAAGTTGCGGCTGAGGACGACGGCCTTGCAGCGCGGATCGCGGGCGTTGATGGCCGCCAGCACCGACGGGGTGCCGTCGCTCGATCCGTCGTCGACGAACACGACCTCCCATGGTCGGCCCAAGGCGTGGAGGGCGGCGATGAGACGATCGACGAGGCGCGTCAGGCCGCGCTCCTCGTTGAATATCGGGACGACGACCGAAAGCAGACCCGACTGGCCCCGTGTCTCCGTTTGCTCCGGCATCGTTGGACTCGCCAAAGGCACGGCCCGAGTTCTCGTTCACCTGTCGCTCCGTCTATCGAGAAGCCACCACCGCGACATCATGTCCGCGCCTCGGTCGACCGACCCTACGTTTGAATGGCCCCGTCGTTGCGATGCGCACCGACACGAGTCTGCGGCCCGACGTCGGACGGATCCCACGCAGGCTTCGGTCTTGGTCGGGTCGGTGGCAACGGGACGCCGCGCGGCCGGACGGATGGTTTGCTTCTTCGCGGCACCCAATCGGATCCATATATAGCGACAATCGGTGGATTTTGCACGAGGTCGAAGCGTATAACCCCGCCGATCGGCCCTGCGGCGTCAAGACACGGCGCGCGGCGGCGCCGAGGCGGACCTCCGCCGGCCCTGCGCCGCCGGGAATCGCAAGTAGAACATATGGATGCAGGCGTACCGGCCTGCACCGCAATCGCCCTCCGAAGCGCCGGTTGCTCGAGATCTGACGGACCCGCATGGCTGGCCATTCCCAATTCAAGAACATCATGCATCGCAAGGGCAAGCAGGATGCTGCCCGCGCAAAGCTGTTCGCCAAGCTCGCCCGCGAGATCACCGTGTCGGCGCGGACCGGGCTCGCCGACCCGGAGATGAACGCGCGGCTGCGCCTCGCGATCCAGAACGCGCGCGCCGAAAACATGCCGAAGGACAACGTCGAACGGGCGATCAAGAAGGCCCAGGGCGGCGACGTCGAGAACTACGACGAGATCCGCTACGAGGGCTACGGCCCCGGCGGCGTCGCCATCATCGTCGAGGCGCTGACCGACAATCGCAACCGCACCGGCGGCGCGGTCCGCGCGGTGTTTACCAAGTATGCCGGCAACCTCGGCGCGACCGGCGCGGTGTCGCACATGTTCAGCCGGGTCGGCGAGATCGTCTATCGCGGCGGCGGCTGGCTCGGCCGATGCGGTGCTCGAGGCGGCGATCGAGGCTGGCGCCGACGACGTGGCCTCCGACGACAGCGGGCACGCCATCGTCTGCGCGTTCGAGGACATTGGGCTCGGTTTCGGCGGCGCTGGAAGCGACGCTTGGCGCGGCGCAGTCGGTCAAGGCGGTCTGGAAGCCGGTGATCAACGACGCCGCTCGACGAGGACAACGCCGGCACCATCCTCAAGCTGATCGCCGCGCTCGAGGACGACGACGACGTCCAGGCGGTTTTCGCCAACTTCGAGATCGACGAAGCGACGATGGGTCGCCTGACGGCGGCCTGGAGCTGATTTCCAGAACACCGCCAGCCCGGCGAGCGCCAGCCCGACCGCGAACGCGACCAGCGACGCCGATCGACAGGGCCTGCGCCGCGACATGGCGCGCCGCGTGGCCGGCGACCTTGCCGGCGCGGCTCATGTGCGTCGGCGCGTCGCGGACGTCGCGATAGGTGTCGCTCAGATCATCGCTGACGACGACGCGGCGGTGCCATGCGGATTTCAGCGCCGACTCCACCGCCTGGCCCTTGAGATCCCAGCGGCCGGCGATGCGCCACATGAGGAAGCCGACGACGATCAAGCGCGAGCCCGACGCCGAGCATGATCGGATGGGTGGTGAAGGACATCGGCCGCTCCCTGTCATCCGCCGCGTAGCTGCTGTCTGGGGCCGGCGAGCATCTACTTGATGATCGGCGAGGCGATGGATTCGATCATGACGTTGACGCAGGCCGGCTTGCCCGACGCGATCGCGCGCTCGATCGCCGCCGGCAGCGCCGCCACGTCGTCGACCATCTCGCCGTACCCGCCGAGCGCCGTGACGACCTGGTCGTAGCGCGTCGGCAGCAGCGCGCAGCCGTGCATCCGCTGGGCGCCGTAGTCGCGGAGCTGGATCTGGCTCTCGGCGTTCCAGCACGCGTCGTTGCCGACGATCGCGACGAACGGCAGGTTGTGGCGCACCGCGGTGTCGAACTCGGACATGTGGAAGCCGAACGTGCCGTCGCCCAGCGACCGCGATGATCGGCGCGTTGGGCTCCCAGGCGCGGGCGGCGACGGCAAACGGGATGCCGGCGCCGATCGAGCCGGCGACGCCGTTGACGATCCGGCGCGGCGGCGCGATCAGGCTCTGGGCCCACTGCGCGAACTCGCCGCCGTCGCAGATGAGCACGGTCTTGGGATCGCGCTCGACGATCGGCTTGAGCGCGCGTGAACACCTCGGCGGCGTGCAGCCGGCCGTTCTTGCCTTTCAGCGTTGCCCAGTCCGCCGGGCGGCCATCGAGCAGGCGGCGCGCCTGGCCGAGCCAGGCGGCGGAGCGCGTCTCGCGCTTGCTGGCCCGCGAGATCAGCGTCTCGGGCGGCGGCGCGGGCATCGGCGAGCGCACCGAAGGCGAGGCGCTCGCCGAGTTCCTTGTGCGCGCGTGCGATCAGCGCCGCTTCCGGATCGATGCTGATGACGCGGCAGGTGTTCGCGACGACCGGCGGCTTGCGCCCATTTCAGCGTGAAGTCGAGCGGCTTGCCCAGCAGCACGATCAGGTCGGTCTCCTTGAGCAGCGTCGGAAAACGCCCCGAGCGTGGCGTCGTTGATGCCGCGCGGGCTTTCCATGAGCACGACGGGGACCTGCACCGCCTTCTCCAGCTCGGCAAGCAGCGGCCGGCCGTGCGGGCCCGAAAGGTGCGGGGCGGCGATGATCAACGGCGCGCGCGCTTTCGCGAGCGCGTCGAGCACGGCATCGGCGAGCGTATCGGGAAGCGCCGTCGCGTTCGTGCGCGACGGCCGACGGCATGGCCGGCCCGTGCGATCTCGACGTCCTGCATCGAGCAGGTCGGACGGCAGGCTCAGGTGCACCGGCCCGGGCCGGCCGGAGCGGGCGATCTCGATAGGCTTTGGCGACGTCCTCGCCGAGGCTCTGCCGCCGATGTCGACGTCCACGATGCCTTGGCGACCGGGGCGCGCCAGGTCGGCCTGCGCGATCTCCTGGAAGCCGCCGCGGCCGAGCTCATCGGTCGCCGCATGGCCCGACAGCAGCACCATCGGGAATTCGTCGGCGAGCGCGGTGTAGAGCGCGCCGACCGCGTTGGCGTGGCCCGGCCCGCCCGTCACCATCGCGATGCCGGGCTCGCCCGTGAGGCGTCCCCAGCGCGTCGGCCATGTGCACCGCCGCGGCCTCGTGGCGGACGTGGATGAGCTCGAGCTTGGTTTCCAGCGCCGCGTCGAAGATCGACATGATGTGGTTGCCGGAGAGCGTGAAAACCTTGGTCGTTCCCGAGCTTTTCCAGCGTGCGCGCGACGATGTCGGCGCCCCTCAGCGTGTCGGTCATGGCCGGCGTTCCTCGTTCCCGTGATGGCGCACGTCTCGTCAGCGACGGACCCGCGTCGATTGCGCTGGGATCAGGCGTAACATGCCGGCGGGCGGGCATGGAATGGTCTTGGCGGCGCGGCGGTCCCCCGCTCCCGCATGGCCTACTTCGAAGGCGCCTGTCTCACGTGAAACAGACCTCGACCCGGCCGAGCGTGCCGAAGTCCGCGACCGCCGTCTGGTCGCGCGCGAAGGGGATGACGCCCGTGCATGTGCCGGTCGACAGGATCTGCCCCTGCTTGAGGCCGACGCCGGCGGCGCGCAGTTTCTCGACCACCCAGTCGAGCACGTTGCGCGGATCGCCGAGCGCATCGCTGCCAGTGCCTTCGCCTTTGACGGCGCCGTCGATCGTCAGGCGGACGGCGTGACGGGGAATGTCCAGCCCGCGCCAATCGGCGATCGGCGTGCCGAGGACCATCGCGGCGTTGAGCATGCAGTCCGCTACGACCGAGCCGGCGTCGCCATAGGGCACCTGCGCGTACCTGCGTGCCGACGATCTCGAACGCCGGGATCAGCGCGTCGATCGCAGCAAGGATCTCATCGCGCGTATAGGACTGCGCACGCGCCGGCAGGTCGCCTCCGAGCCGGTAGGCGAACTCGCTCTCGATCGACATCGCGTGGCGCGTCGGCGCCGCGTTGTCCGGGCGGGGCTCGCGTGGACCGAGCTGGCGAAGAACGGTCCGTACATCGGGTGGTCGAGGTTCGAATCGCGCCATCGTCGGCGGTGCGGTGGCGCCGATCTTCCAGCCCGCGACGGTATCTGGCCAGATCGCGCGAAACGCGTTCTGCATCTCGTAGCCCTCGGCCAGCGACTGCGGCCGGCACGGCTTCGGGCAGCGCTTCGATCACGCGTCCTTCGCGACGGGCGGCGGCCAGGAAGGCGGCGGCGTCTTCAACGCGCTTCGACGTCATGTGCGGTCTCTCTCGTTGATCCAGGGGTCGGTGCCAGCGGCAGCGCGCAACGTTTGCAGTCAGACCGCGGCTCGGACGGGTGCCGAGGAGACAGCGTAGTCAACGAGGCGGCGAAATTCCACTTCCGTCAGGATCCGAACGTCGCGCCCTTCGGCGATCGCCGCTTCGGCCCGCTGGTGTTTGCCGCTCTTGGCGTCACCCCACGCATCCCGATCGCGCCGGCCGACGACGAGAATGGTCGTCCTGGATTTGGTGAAGCTGAGCGTCGACTCGGCAGCCCGCCGCTGCGGCGAAGGCGGCCAGCGGACCCTTGCCGCCATCGAACTCTCCCGAAAGCACCACCACGTGCCCGCAAGCGGCCCGTCCGGTGACGCCCTCGGCCGCGACATCCTCCTGATGGGAGCGAGCTTGAACCGCGGCGCGCGGCGCGGCCCGGCGTTGGCGACTCGCAAGCGCCCGCCTCTCCATTTCCACGGCGCCCACGCGCGCGCCGGCCAGGCACAGTTTCACGATACGGCCGCACGCCATCGCGTCGCTCAGCGCGTCATGGTGATTGAGCTCGATATCGAAGGCGGCGGAAAGCTCGGCGAGGCCATGCCGACGGAAATTCGGGCCATGTGCGCCGCGCCAGCGCGTGGCTGTCGAACCACTTCGCGATCCGGCGGCGGCAGGCTATAGCGCTGGCACGCCTCCGTCAGCGCGTACTCGTCGAAACTCGTGTGGCTCGCGACCAATTGTCCGCGCAAGCGAGTCTGCGATGCAGTCGAACACGGCCGGCCATTTCGGTGCGTCGAGCACGTGTTGCGGCGTGATCCGGTGGATCCGGATGTTGTGCGGCTCGAACTCGCACTCGGGATTGACCAGGGTCGACCATTGCCACTCGATGCCCTCGCCGTTGAAGCATACGAGGCCGATCTGGCAGATCGAGCCGCGATCCCGGTTGGCGGTCTCGACATCGACGGCGATGAAGTAGTCCATCCGGCGCCTCGCATTCCCTGGGTCGCAGCCTTCTCCGAGGCTTGGACCTTGGCGTTTCCGCCGCGGCTGTGTACGGCCGCGGGCGCCGCAATTGTTCCGCATTGACGGCCTAGTTGACCATCATCATTGTGAGTCGAACAGCAGGTGCGATCCGGGACCTGTGGGTATCGCGGCACACTTGTAGCGCAATCAGAGGCTTGGAATGTCGGGCTGGCATAAACTTCGCGCGGGAACGATTCGCCGTCGGGATGGCCATGGTGGCCGTCGCCGGGGCGTTTGCGTTGCCCGGCGGCGAGATCGTGCCGTCGGCATGGGCGCAGAGCGGCTGGTGGCCATGGTCGTCGGACGATCGCCGCCCCCCGCCGCGACCGCCGGAGCCGCGCGAACCCGTGTACCGTGGGCCGCAAGCGCCAGCGCCCTGGGGCGCGCAGACGCGGCCGCCCGATGGCGCGCCGCAGGCCGGCAACAATATCTGCTTCCAGCTCGAGCAGCGGCTCGTCGTCGAGGGACAGCGCGGCAGCCCAGGGCCGGGACGCGCTGCCGCGGATCGAGGGCGAGATGCGCCAGCTCGATCGCGATCTGCGCACGGCGACGGCGCAGCTCGATCGCGGCGACTGCTTCGAGACCTGGCTGTTCTCGCGGACGCTCCGGCGCACGCGCCAGTGCGTCGACATGGCCAACTCGGACCGAGGATCTGCGCCGCAAGCTCAGCGAACTCGACATCCAGCGCCAGCAGATCATGGGCGGCCAGGGTACGCGGTCGATGCAGGATGAGATCATCCGCGAACTCGCGCGCAACAACTGCGGCTCGACCTACCAGCAGGAAGCGCGGCGGCGCGGCGGCAATTCGTTCAATCCCTTCAGCTCGCTCTGGCAGGACGAGGACAGCGGGCCGGGCGCGCGTCCGCCGACCAACCAGTTCGGCGCGCTGCCCTACGCGACCTATCGGACGCTGTGTGTGCGCCTGTGCGACGGCTATTATTTCCCGGTCAGCTTCGCGACGCTGCCGAACCATTTCCCGCGCGACGCCGAAGTCTGCCAATCGAAGTGTGCCGCACCCGCCGAGCTCTACTATCACCAGAACCCCGGCGGTGCTGTCGAGCAGATGGTCTCCGTCACCGAGCAGAAGCCCTATACCAGCCTGCGCAACGCGTTCCGCCATCGCAAGGAATACGTGAAGGACTGCTCGTGCAAGCAGGCCGAATACAAGCCGTCGTCTGACGTGCCCGGCGAACGGAAGGCCGAGGCGCCGGTGCCTCGCGCCGCACCTGCGGCGGCAGCGGCTCAGCGCCGGTAGAGCGCGATGGATCCACGGACGCGAGCAGCCGACCACCGTTGTTCTCAGCGCGGTATTAACTCTGTGCTCCCCGGGCACCACCTGCGCTGAAATCATTCTGTGACAGTGGTTTAGGTCTAACCCTGAGTTGCGAGCCGAGCCGTCGCCCGCCTACGCTGGCACGTCAGTCGGAAACGGCTGTCGCAATCCATCGACAATCGCGGATGGATTGCTTGTTCCTGCGTACAGGTGTTGCGCCATGAGTAGCCAAATCGAGCCTGACGGCATCGAACCGAGCGGATATGGCGTAAGGCCCCCCGACCTCCTGCGCATCCGCCGGATCGGGATCGATGACTGGTCGGACGTGCGCTACGTCCACGGCAATGCCTTCCGCGCCATCGTCGCGCCCCATCTCGAGCCCGACACCGTCGACGCCTTCCTGGCCGCGCTCGGCGGACCCGGCTACGCCGAGCGGCTCGCTGCGAGCGATCTGACCGGCGCCTGGCTCGATGGCGATCTGGTCGGCACGGCCGGCTGGCGGCGCCTCGACGATCGCGCGGACGTGGCGCGGATCGAGGGGCTCTATGTCCGCCCGCTGTTCACGTTCATGGGGATCGGGTCGGCGCTGCTGGCACATGCGGAAGGCCGGGCGCGCGACGCCGGCTGTGTCACGTTCACGGCAATGGTTCCCCCCGTCTCGGCGCCGTTTCTACTGCGGTTGGGCTACGACATAGCGGCCTATGGCGCCGATCTCCCGGGTGCGCCGTTCGACGAGCCGATGTTCCTCATGCGCAAGCGCGAGGGTGCGAGCGAGCGGCCATCGTATGGATCTGTTGAGGATACCGCGGTTGGCGATGAAGCGGTGGATCTGACTCGCCGGCGCCGCGGTCCGGCCGCGTGTGCTGCTGTTCGGCAAATAATCGAGATTTTGCTGCGCTACGCCGTCCGCCCGTTGAGGCGGGCTTGCGCGCGGGCGCGACCAATCAGCGGCAGCAGCGCGCGCATTTCGGGGCCGGCCTCGCGGGCGGTGAGCGCGAGCCGCAGCGGATGGAACAGCGCCTTGCCCTTGAGCCCCGTCGCCTCGCGGATGGCGGTCGTCCAGGCGCTCCAGGTTTCGCCAGTCCACGGCTCGGGTGGCAAGAGATTGGCAGCCGTCGCGCAGGTGGCAGCGTCTTCGATCTGCGGCGCGAGTGGGCCGTTGACGACCTCGAGCCAGCGTGCTGATATCGCCGAGCGTCGCGATGTTGCCGCGTACGGCCTCCCACAGCTCGGAGGATGCCGTCGATGCCGGCGGCGGCGAGGCGCGGCGCCACGGCCTCGAACGGCAGCATATGGAGCAGCTTCGCGTTGAGGCTGCGCAGCTCCTCGACATCGAAGCGGCCGGGTGCGCGCGAAAGTTTTGTGAGGTCGACATGCGCCGCCAGCGCGTCGAGCGTCGGATAGGGCGCGACCGCCTCCGACGTGCCGAGCAAGGCCGCGTGGCAATCGATCGCGAGCGGCTCGAGTCCTTCCGCGCGCAGGCTTTCGATCGAGAGATCGCCGAGCCGCTTCGACAGCGCCTGCCCGTCGGCGCCGATCAGCAGGCTGTGATGGGCGAACAGCGGCGGTGTTGCGTCGAGCGCTTCGAAGAGCTGGATCTGCACCGCTGAATTGGTGACATGATCCTCGCCGCGCACGATGTGGGTGATGGCGAAATCGATGTCGTCGACGACGCTGGTGAAGGTATAGAGCGGCGTGCCGTCGGCGCGGATCAGCACCGGATCGGATAGCGAGCCGATGTCGACGGTCTGCTCGCCGCGCACGACGTCCGGCCACGAGACGAGCGTCGGCTGCGGCGCCATCCCGCGCGGCGGCTCGGTGTTCGTGAGGAACAGCCGCCAGTGCGGCTTGTCGCCGGCGGCGATGCGCTGGGCGATCTCGTCGGGCGTCAGCTTCAGCGCCGCGCGGTCGTAGATCGGCGGCAGGCCGCGGGCGCGCTGGCGGGCGCGGCGGCGGTCGAGTTCATCCTCGCTCTCGAAGCAGGGATAGAGGCGGCCGGCGCGCTTGAGCGTTTCGGCGACCTCGTCGTAGCGCGCGAACCGGTCCGACTGGCGCTCCTCGCGATCCCACACGAGGCCGAGCCAGGTGAGATCGGCGCGGATGGCGTCGGCGAACGCCTCGGTCGAGCGCGTGCGGTCGGTATCGTCGAGGCGCAGCAGGAACGTCCCGCCGTTGCGGCGCGCGAACAGCCAGTTCAGCACCGCAGTGCGGATATTGCCGATGTGCAGGCGCCCGGTCGGGCTCGGCGCGAAGCGGACGGAGACGGTCATCGGGCCACCCGAGGTGGAATTGGAATCGGTCGCGCGGCACGGTCGGCGCGCGCGCGAAATTCGAGTTGCTACGAAACATCCCCGCCATCGGCGCGGGGTTGCACGAGCTGCGGCGCGCGTTGGCTCGCCGATGCTGGCGCGTCCTTCGGCGCCAGCATCCTCGCGGAAGCGGTTGGTGATCGGATAACGGCGGTCGCGGCCGAAACTGCGGCTCGAAATTTTCACGCCCGGCGCCGCCTGCCGGCGCTTGTACTCGGCGAGATAGAGCAGCCGCTCGATCCGCTTGACCGTCTCCGGCGGATGACCGCGCGCGATGATCTCGGGGAGCGGCATCTCGTGCTCGACGAGGCAGCTCAGGATGTCGTCGAGGACTTCGTAGGGCGGCAGGCTGTCCTGGTCGGTCTGGTTCTCGCGCAGCTCCGCGCTCGGCGCCTTCGTGAGGATGCGATCGGGAATGACGACGCCGGCCGGACCCTTGCCGCCGCGCGGGACATTGGCGTTGCGCCACGCCGAGAGGCGGTAGACCTCCATCTTGTAGAGATCCTTGATCGGGTTGAAGCCGCCGTTCATGTCGCCGTAGATCGTCGCGTAGCCGACCGACATCTCGCTCTTGTTGCCGGTCGTCAGCAGCATCGAACCGTCCTTGTTCGAGATCGCCATCAGCGTCGTGCCGCGGGCGCGGCTCTGGACGTTCTCCTCGGTCGTGTCGGGCGCGCGGTTGGCGAAGATCGGCGCCAGCATCTGATAAAAACCATCGACGGCCGCTGCGATCGGGACGCTGTCGTAGCGCACGCCGAGCGCCTTCGCGCAGGCCGCCGCATCATCGAGGCTGTCCGTCGAGGTGTAGCGGTAGGGCAGCATGACGGCGCGCACGCGGTCGGGCCCGAGCGCGTCGGTCGCCATGGCGACGACGAGGGCGCTGTCGATGCCGCCGGAGAGGCCGAGCACGATGCTCGGGAAGCGGTTCTTGTCGACGTAGTCGCGCAAGCCCAGGACGCAGGCGTGATAGCCGGCCGAGTCGCCCTCCTCGAGCACGACACGCTCACCCGGCTTGCAGCTCCAGCCGCCGTCGTCGGCGCGTTCCCACTGCGTGACGACGAGCGCTTCCTCCCAGGCCGGCATCTGCACGGCGAGACTTGAATCGGCGTTGATGACGAACGACGCGCCGTCGAAGACCAGCTCGTCCTGCCCACCGATCTGGTTGAGATAGGCAAGCGGCAGCCCGGTCTCCGCGACCCGCGCGACCGCGATGTTCATGCGCACGTCGCTCTTCTTCCAGTCGAACGGCGAACCGTTCGGGACGATCAAGAGCTCCGCTCCGCACTCGGCGAGGCACTCGGTCACTTCGTCGGTCCAGATGTCCTCGCAGATCGGCACGCCGAGCTTGACGCCGCGGAACAGGATCGGTCCCGGCAGCGGGCCGGCGTCGAACACGCGCTTCTCGTCGAAGACGCCGTAGTTGGGGAGATCGACCTTCAGCCGCACCGCCGCGACCCGCCCTTCATCGAGCAGGGCCACCGCGTTGTAGACCTTGCCGTCGTCCGGCCACACGCAGCCGACCAGCACGGCGGGGCCGGGTCCGAGATCGGTCGCGAGTTTCTCGATCGTGGCGCGGCAGGCGGCGGCAAAGGCCGGTTTGCGGACCAGATCCTCCGGCGGATAGCCGCTGATGTACAACTCCGGCAGCACCAGCAGGTCGGCGCCTTGCCGTGCTGCGTCGGCGCGCGCACGAATGAGCTTTGCCACGTTGCCGGCGAGATCGCCGAGGACGGGATTGAGCTGGGCAAGTGCGATCTTCAGGGAGCGGGCGGGAGCGTTCGACATGGAGCGCAAAATAGAGCGACCCGGGCCTCCGGTGCAACGCGTCAGTTGCGGCAATGGCCCTTGCGAGGTCGGTTCTCGCGATGCCGGTGCCCTGCCATGCGTCGCAGTCGGGGCAATCCGGCTTAACCTACCACTGCTTCAGCAGCGCTGCGCCGATGATCGGGCCGGCATCGCCGTGCTGGACAATGATGGCGCATCCTTCGGCGTCGGATTGCTTGACCGCGTGGTGCGCGAGCTTGATGGTTGCGGCGGAGCCGTTCCACATGCCGACCGGCATCCATTCGCGCACCACATTATGGTAGACGACGGTCCGGCCGTGGTTCTCGCCGCGCTTGATCACGACCTCGACCTTGCGGCTGATGAGCGCCAGCCAGATCGTCGCTTCGGTTAGCTTGGCGGGGTCGCGTGCCGCATCGAGATCGATCACGAGATGGTCGTTGGCGCTGCGCACCGTCACGCCGACGTGGGTGGTCTCGATCTTCGCCTTGGTCACGGCGATGGCGTGATCGATGTCCGGCGCACTCGATCCTACAGCGTGTTGGAGGCCATTGACCACGACCTGCGGCGTATATACCCGGCCGTCGCCCCGCGCTTTCGCATACGTCCGCTGGCGAGCGCTGAATTTCGGGCTGGCAAGCGTATCCTTCCAGCCGAGGTAGTCCCAGTAGTCGACCGGCAGCGTCAAGGCGATGACATTGGGACGGTCGGCATAGGACTCGAGCAGCGCGTCGGCGGTCGGGCAGGACGAGCAGCCCTGGCTGGTGAAGAGCTCGATCACTGTCATCGGCGTGGCTGCTGTGTTGGACGCCTTGCCGGCATTGGCCATCGAGGTTGATCCGGCGACCAGCGCTCCTGCGCTTGCCGCGGCCAATGCAACGAAAACCGACCAGTCGGAGAGCGCGCGCATGATTGCCAAGGTCCGTAGAGCGATTGGTTTCGAGCAACGCGGCTCGCGCGGCTCGACAGTGCAGGCTAGGCCAACGCGTCCGGGTACGACTTCCGGACCGATCGATCACTATGAGCCGCAGCCGGCGCACGCAATTGGCGTGGCGTGCACCGTCTGCTGGAGGGCGATCGCCAGTTGCCCAGGATATCGCTCTTTGCTGCATCAATTGCGAGTCACGAATGCTTGACGCGGGCGGATAGTGGCCCCACGTTCGCACTGCAAAACTGTTGGTCGCAAGCGGTGCGACGCCAACGGTGCGCGCCGCAAACACAACGGCCCGCCGGTGGGGCGGGCCGTGGTTCATGTTGCGGCGCGCAGGGCGCCCGGCAATTGCCGTGTGATCGGGCTTATCGGGTGCCTTCATCCTGCTGGGGCGCCGACACGCTGGCCGTTACCGACGTCGCGGGAGCCTCGACCTGCCTGCCCGGCACCGGCGTGGTCCCGACCGTGCTCGGGGCTGGGCGGGGCTTTTGCTGGACGCGCTTCTTCATGGGGGCGACGGGGCGCGGCGGCGCGGCCTGCTGCGAGTCGAACCACGGGAACGTGAAGGCATTGAAGCCCGACGCCTGCTCGCTGGACGAGGTTACTGGCGGCGAGCTCGGGCCCGCGGCGACGGCCTGACCCGTCCGGTAGCTGCTCCAGGTGACGGTCACGCGGGTGCCGGTCGGCACGCGATCGTAGAGGTCGATCACGTCCTTGTTATACATGCGAATGCAGCCCTTGGAGACGGCCTGCCCGATCGACCATGGCGCGTCCGTGCCGTGGATCCGGTACATGGTCGCGCCGAGGTAGAGTGCACGGGCGCCCATCGGATTCATCGGGTCGCCGCCGGGGACGTGCCGCGGCAGCTTGGGGTTTTCCTGGATCATGGCGGCGTCGGCGTCCACGGCGGGTCGACGCGCTTCGAGGAGATCTGCATGGTGCCCTGCCAGCGGCTCTGATCGCGCGGGGAGGCGATGGGGTAGCTGTACGCCTCGCCGGGCCGGGCGACGAAATAGAGGCGACGATCGCTGAAGCTCACGATGATCTGGCCGGGGCGATGCTGTGCACCGAACGCGACAACTTCCTTGCCGCTGCCGCCGACCTCGGTGCCACCGCCCCACAGCCAACTCATGCCCTGCGCACTGGCGGATGTCGGCGCCATCGGGGCGATCACGACGATAGCCAACGCGGCGCTGGCAAGCATGTTCCGGGTAGTGGAGTGGCCGATCATTCTTCTTCTCCAGTCGTCGTTCTGGTTGTCCTGATGCCTGGTCCAAGCTGGTGGGCGACAGGGTCCGTCGATCGTTGACGTCAAGGCTCTGCTCTTGGTCGACGGCATAAGCCATCGCCGTTTGGCGCTGACGTTGCGCCGCAAGACGATGTTCGCCGTGGTTCTCAGTGATGCCCCGCCCTGCGTATGGTGCCCCGTTATGCTGAACGGAAGGTTTACGAGTTCCCAAATTCGCCGTGCCGTGTCGGCGTTTCGCACGCTTCGTCTCAACGCCTCATCTGCGAATGTGTTGCGTGATCGTGTCCGGCAACAGTGAGGAGCTGCGCATGAGGATCGAGCAAGCAGTCGCGCGTCCAACCCGTGACGTTCGAGCGCGAAGCTTGGCTGGTCGATGCGATCCAGAGTGTCGAAACCATAGTGGCGACGGTTCGGGGCCGGCGCAACGGCTCGGCGCGCGATCTGGTCGGCACGGGGGCAGGATTGTGCGCATTTCAAGGAAACTGTGTGAATCGAGCCACGTAGCGCGTGCGGCGGGTGCGGCGCAGTGTCGCGATGATCCTTGATGCTGATCGATGTTTGGAAGCTGTGGAATTGGCGGTTGAAAAGATGTGCGGCAGAGGGCCGTGCGAATTATTGATCTCTATTTGTTCTCTTTTTCTGTTGACGATTGGGGCGCAAAGGATTAGAACAAAAAAAGAACGAACGACTGCCTGAGCAACGGCGGACCGTCGTGAGATGATCATAGTCAGTTTCGAAGAGCGTTCCCGTGGACAAGGCGGCCCAACCCCTCCTCTCACCCCAGTCCTTGACCACGCGGATCTTCGCGGTTCGTAGCGATGCGGACACGAGTGCCAGTAAGCGTATGCGTACCCTTTTCCCTGGCGGCGGTGCGGTTGCCCCCACTTTCGCACCGCCGCCAGCCCCCCCGCCCTCTCCGGGGGCAGAACCCCCATCCCGGAGAGGGCGGCAGGGGGAGTTGGCTCGGCTGCGTGCCGCGCTTGCAGCTCTCGAGGGGCGTCAACATGCGTCCGGTATTGCCCCGGTATCCGTCATGAGGCGCGATGCCTCGGAGAGACGATCGGGGCTCCGGCTGGACCCTCGGCGCTCCCGAAATCGATGGCTGGCTGCCGGACCGGCGCCTCGACACGGCCAGCCTCAACGAGATCAAGCCCGAAGCCTACGGCGATGGCCCGGCGGCGCTGACCTTCGCGCTGCTGTTGGCGGCCCGCCATCTGGGCGCCGGCTCTGCCGGTCACGCAGGAGGCCGTCTCAGTCGTGCCGGTCGTGTTGCCGGCACGTCGACACCGAGCCTGTCGATGCCTGGCCTGATGGTGTGGTGCTGGTCCACCCGAACGGCGCGCGAGGCGGGTGGGCTTTACGGCCCCGGTCTCGCGACCCTTGGCATCGATCCGGCGCAAGTTCTGCTGGTTGAAACCGCCACCGCCGCCGAGACCCTCTGGGCCATGGAGGAGAGCCTCGGATCGGGCGCGGCGGCGATCGTCGTCGGCTGCGTCGATGCCGTTGCTCTGACGCCCGCGCGACGGCTTGCCCTGGCCGCGCAGGCGCACCGCACGCCGGGTCTGCTGGTGACGGCGGCCCGCTCGGTCGTGACGCCGGCCACCTTCGCTCGCTGGCGCATCGCCGGATGCCCGAGCGCGCCGCACCCCTTCGATTCCGCAGCGCCTGGCGCGCCGCGTTTTGCGATGACGCTCGAGCGCTGTCGCGGCACCGCCGCAGATGTCGCGCCGCTTTTTCGCACCGTGGAGTGGACCCATGAGGCGCATCGTTTCGGTGTGGTTGCCGGCGTGGCCGATCGAACGCTTGAGGCGGCATCGCGGGCGTGAGCAGGTGCCTGCGGACCGGCCTCTGGCGCTGGTGGCGAGTGGCGCGCACGGCTTGGAGATCACGGCGGTCAACGAAGCGGCGCGGGCTTTGCGCGTGCACGTCGGCGCCGGCGCTCGCCGACACACGGGCGGCGCTGCCGGCGCTGATCACGCTGCCTGCTGACGCGGGTGAGGATCGCGTCGGTCTCGCGCGCCTCGTTCGCTGGTGCGGACGCTATGGTCCGGCTCGGCACCTCGATGGCGAGGATGGGCTGTGGATCGACATCACCGGCGTCGCCCATCTTTTCGCTGCGTCCCGCAGCGTCGGGTTGCGAACGCGTCTCGCCGGAGACGAGCGCCGTGAACCTGCCGATGCGGGCGAGCGGGCGCTGCTCGGCGATCTCGTCGAACGCTTTGCCCGGTTCGGCCTCACCGTACGGGCGGGGCTCGCCGACACCCTCGGCGGTGCCCATGCGGTGGCCCGGTTTGCGACGACGTCGGCCTGCGTCCTTCGTGATCGTTCCGCCGGGGGATACACAGCGCGCCCTCGCCGCCTTGCCGGTTGCCGCGCTGCGGCTCGATGCCGACGCGATCCGTCTGCTCGAACGGCTCGGCCTCAGGACCATCGGGCAGCTCTATGGCCTGCCGCGCGCCGCCCTCGAACGCCGCTTCCGCACCCTGCGATCCAAGAGCGCGAAAACCGCGGTCCTCGCCGCAACAGTCCTGCGGCGTCTCGATCAGGCGCTCGGCCACCACGGCGAGCCGCGCGCGCCGCTCGTCGAAGTGCCCGAGTTTGCCGCGCGCCTGCCGTTCTCCGATCCGCTCGTCACGGCGACGGGCATCGAGGCCGCGCTGGACTGGCTGTGCCGCGACCTCGCCGGAACGCTCGCACGGGCCGGCGTCGGCGGCCGCCGCTTTCGACTCGCGCTCTATCGCACCGACGGGACGATCGGCGAGGTGATGATCGGCACCAGCGCGCCCTGCCGTGATGAAGCGCATATGCGGCGTCTGCTGGGCGAGAAGATCGCGGATTTCGACGCCGGCTTCGGCATCGACCTGATGACGCTCGGAGCGAGTGGGGTGGAGCGGCTGGATGCCCATCAGCAGGGGCTCGATGGCGATGCCGAGCGCGCGCGCACGGCGGCCGGCCGGCTCGTCGACCGGCTCTCGGGGCGTCTCGGCAGCAACCGGGTCCTGCGCCTGCGACCCCACGCCAGCCATATCCCGGAGAGTGGCCCAGAAGCGGGCGCCGGCCCTTGGACATGGCTCGACAGTCGACGCCGGAAGCTCACGCGCCGCCGCCATCCTTCCATGGGTTTCGCCACCGTCCTCCGTTCCTGCTCGATCCGCCCGAGCCGATCGCGGTCCTCGCCGCCGTTCCCGAGGGTGCGCCGATGCTCATCACCTGGCGGCGTGTGCGCCGACGGATCGCGCGCGCCGAGGGTCCCGAGCGGATCGCGCCGGCCTGGTGGGAGAGCTTCGCGCCGCCCGTCGCCCGGTTGCCCGCCGCGTCGCCCGACCCCGGTTCCACCCGCGACTATTATCTGGTCGAGACAGCAACGGGCGGCCGCTACTGGGTGTTCCGGGCCGGTCTCTATCTCGGCGAGATGGGTGAGGACGAGGCCGAGGAAGGCGTCGAGGCGGGCAGCTGCCAGGATCGCGCGCCGCGCTGGTTCATGCACGGGCTTCTGTCATGAGGACGCATACCGACACGCTTATCGTACGGCCGCTGCGATTCGTCCGCCTATGCGGAGCTGCAGGTGACGACGAACTTCTCCTTCCTGCGCGGCGGCTCCCACCCTCATGAGCTGGTCGCGCAAGCCAAGGCGCTTGGTCTGGCGGCGCTGGCGGTCACCGATCGCAATACGCTCGCCGGCGTCGTGCGGGCGTATGTGGCGGCGAAGCAGGTCGACTTCAAACTCATCGTCGGTGCCCGGCTCGATCTCACCGACGCGCCGAGCCTGCTCTGCCTGCCGACCGATCGCGCCGCCTATGGCCGCCTCTCTCGTCTCCTCTCGCTCGGCCAGGGCCGTGCCGACAAAGGGCAGTGCTTGCTGGCGCTCGACGACGTCGCGGCGGCCGCGCACGGCCAGATTTTCATCACGCTCGCCCCCGATGGCTGGCGCTGGGACGCAGCCGCGGACCAGAGACGGCTTCGGGGTGGTGCTGGGCCGCTTCAAGGCGACGCTTGGCGGCGCCGCCCTCTATCTCTCGGCCTCGCACACCTATCGCGGCGACGATCGCGCGCACATTGCCGCGCTCGATGCGCTGGGGCGGCGGTGCGGTGTGCCGCTCGTGGCGACGGGCCACGTGCTCTATCACGCCGCGCACCGCCGCCCTCTCCAGGATGTGCTGACCTGCATCCGCGAGGGCGTGCGCATCGGCGAGGCCGGCCTGCGGCTCGCGCCCAACGCCGAGCGCCATCTCAAGGCGCCATCCGACATGGCGCGGCTCTTCGCCGGACACGAGGCGGCTCTCGCGCGCACGATCGAGATCGCTCAGGCCTGCACGTTCTCGCTCGACGAGCTCAGATACGAGTATCCCGACGAGCCCGTACCTCCCGGCAAGACGCCGCAGGCCCATCTTGTCGATCTCGTCGAGGAGGGCGCGCGCGTCCATTTCCCGCCGGCGTGCCTGAAAAAGTCCGCGCCAGCCTCGGCCGGGAACTCGCGCTGATCGACGAACTCAACTACGCGCCCTATTTTCTGACCGTCCACGACATCGTCCGTTTCGCGCGCAGTCAGGACATCCTGTGCCAGGGGCGCGGCTCGGCGGCGAACTCGGCGGTCTGCTACTGCCTCGGGATCACCGCGGTCAATCCGACCGAGGTCGACCTGCTGTTCGAGCGCTTCATCAGCGCCGATCGCAAGGAGCCGCCGGATATCGACGTCGATTTCGAGCACGCGCGGCGCGAGGAGGTGATCCAGGAGATCTATGACCGCTATGGCCGCGACCGCGCGGGGCTCGCCGCCACCGTCATCAGCTACCGGTCCCGCTCCGCCGTGCGCGAGGTCGGCAAGGTGATGGGCCTCACCGAGGATGTCGTCGCCGCGCTCGCCGGCATGATCTGGGGCATCCGCTCCAATGGCGCGCTGCCGGAGAAGCGCGTGCGCGAGGCGGGGCTCGACCCCGGCGACCCGTTGCTGCAGCGCGTGCTCGGTCTGACCGAGGAATTGATCGGCTTCCCGCGCCATCTCTCCCAGCACGTCGGTGGCTTCGTGCTGACGCGCGGTCCGCTCGTGGAGGTCGTGCCCGATCGGCAACGCGGCGATGGACGAAGCGCACATTCATCGAGTGGGACAAGGACGATCTGGCCGCGGTCGGGCTGATGAAGGTCGACGTGCTGGGCCTCGGGATGCTCACCTGCATCCGCGGCGCGTTCGATCTGGTAGCCGCGCATGAGGGCAAAAATCTGACGCTCGCCAATCTCCCGCGCGAGGACGAGGCGACCTACGACATGTTGTGCAAGGCGCAATCGATCGGCGTTTTCCAGGTCGAGAGCCGGGCGCAAATGAACATGCTGCCGCGTCTCAAGCCGCGCACCTTCTATGATCTCGTGATCGAGGTGGCGATCGTGCGGCCCGGGCCCCATCCAGGGCGACATGGTCCATCCCTATCTGCGCCGGCGGGACGGTATCGAAGACCGGATTATCCCTCGCCATCGCCCGCGCACGGGCCGCCCGACGAGCTGCAGAACATTCTCGGCAAGACGCTGGGCGTGCCGCTGTTCCAGGAGCAGGCGATGCGCATCGCCATGGTCGCGGCGCGCTTCACGGATGGCGAGGTCAACGAGTTGAGGAAGGCGATGGCCACCTTCCGCCGCCGCGGCACCATCGGGCTGCTCGAGGAGAAGATGGTCTCGAAGATGGTCGAGCGGGGTTACGCGCGCGAGTTCGCGCAGCGCTGCTTCAATCAGATCAAGGGGTTCGGCGAGTACGGCTTTCCCGAGAGCCATGCGGCAAGCTTCGCGCTCCTCGTTTACGTGTCGGCGTGGCTCAAGCGGCATCATCCGGCGGCCTTCTGCGCGGCGCTGCTGAACGCGCAGCCGATGGGTTTTTATGCGCCGGCCCAGCTCGTGCGCGATGCCCGCGAGAACGGCGTCGAGGCGAGCGAGGCGGATATCAATCATTCCGATTGGGAGTCAACTCTTGAGACGGGCGGCAGCGACGGCGGGCCGGCGCTGCGTCTCGGCCTCCGCCAGATCGGCGGCATGGCCGAGGAAGAAGCCAAAAAACTCGTCGCTGCCCGGGCGAGAGCGCGGTTCACCGACGTGCATGACTTCTGGATGCGCGCCGGGATCCGCCTCGATACGATCGAGCGTCTCGCCGCGGCGGATGCCTTCCGCTCGCTCGGCCTCGACCGTCGCCAGGCACTGTGGGAGGTGAAGGCGCTCAACGGCGCCGCGCCATTGCCGCTGTTTACCTGGAGCGAGACGCGTGACGCGGGCCCCGAGCCGGCTGTTGCCCTGCCGCGGATGCCGCTCGCGGAGCACGTCGTCAACGACTACCAGACGCTGCGGCTGTCGCTGAAAGCGCACCCGATGGCATTCCTGCGGGGCGGCCTCAGGCGCCGGCGCATCCTGTCGTGCGAGGACCTGCGCACGACCCGCGACGGGCAATGGGTCGCGGTCGGCGGCGTCGTGCTGGTGCGCCAGCAGCCCGGTACGGCCAAGGGCGTCGTCTTCATGACGATCGAGGACGAAACCGGCATCGCGAACGCCGTCGTGTGGGCGAAAACGCTGGAGCGCTACCGCCGTGTCGTCATGGCTGCGCGCCTCATCGTCATTCACGGGCGCATTCAGCGAAAGGACGACATCATCCACATCGTCTCGTCCCGTCTCGAGGATCGAACGGAGTGGCTCGCCCTGCTGAGCGAGGCGAATCAGCGAGACGCATGCCGGTCCCGATCGCCCGTGCGGACGAGGTCCTGCGTCCGAACCCTGGCTCCGCCCGCCCGAAGGAGCAGCCGCGCCTGACTGGCCATCCGCGCAACGTCACGCATCCTGCCGAAGTCCCGCGATTTCCATTGACCGCTTTGCTGGACGCTGCGAGCGTGAAGGCCCGCGTCACGTGGCCGACCGTCGAGCAGAGCGTCATCTCCGTCATGGTGCAACGCCCCTTCGCCCTGCTCCGCTCCGCTCTTGCCGTTGTCCTCACGACTTCAGTCGCGGCCTTCTCCGTGCACAGCGCCGCCGCGCAGAAGCGCCGGCTCCAGCCCCCTCGGCCCGACCCGCAGCGCGCCCGAGGCCGCAACCGGCCGCCACGATCAGGCCGCTCGCGGTCGCCCGCCGCCACATGGTCTCGACCGCCAACCTTACCGCCAGCGACGCCGGCCGCCGGATCCTGCGCGAAGGCGGCAGCGCCGTCGACGCGGCGATCGCCGTCCAGCTCGTCCTCAATCTCGTCGAGCCCCAGTCGTCCGGCATCGGCGGCGGCGCGTTCCTGCTCCACTTCGATGCCGCGACGCGCACGCTGAAATCCTACGACGGCCGCGAGACGGCGCCGGCTGCCGCGCGACCGGACCGCTTCCTCGGCGCCGACGGCAAGCCGATCCCGTTTGCCGCCGCCGTCGCGTCGGGCGCCGCAGTCGGCGTTCCGGGCACCGTCGCGATGCTGGAGCTCGCGCACCGCCGCCACGGGCGCCTGCCGTGGGCGCGCCTGTTCGCGCCGGCGATCACGCTTGCGCGCGACGGCTTCCTGGTGTCGCCGCGCCTCGCCCTGCTGCTCGACTGGATGGGGCCCGACGCGTTTTCGGCACCGGCCCGGCGCTATTTCTTCGATGCCGCGGGCAAGCCATGGCGTGCCGGCCACCGGTTGCGCAATCCCGAATTCGCCGCCACGCTCGAGCGTCTCGCGGCGGACGGCGCGCGCGCGCTCCACGAAGGGCCGATCGCCGAGAGCATCGTCCAGGCCGTCGCTGCGGGCCCGGCGCCCGCCGGCGATCTCACGCTGGCCGATCTCGCCGGCTACCGAGCCGCGCGAACGCGAAGCCGCTCTGCGTGCCGTATCGCGGGCTCCGCGTCTGCGGCATGGGGCCGCCGTCGTCGGGTGCGCACACGGTTGGCCAGACGCTGCGCCTGATCGAGCCGTTCGATCTCGGCACGGGGCCGGCGCGCGGCCCTCAATCCGAGCGCCGATGCATCTCATCGCGGAGGCGGAGAAGCTCGCCTATGCCGACCGCAACCGCTATCTCGCCGACCCGGATTTCGCGCGCATTCCGGCCGGTCTTCTCGACGAGGCCTATCTCGCGCGACGCCGGGCGCTCATTGCGCCGCTCGGCGCCGCCGAGCGCGTGCAGGCCGGCACGCCAGAAGAAAGGGCGCGGCCCTGCCCGGCGACGACGCGACACGATCG
Organism: uncultured Alphaproteobacteria bacterium; assembly: GCA_963775035.1. Lineage (GTDB taxonomy): Bacteria > Pseudomonadota > Alphaproteobacteria > Rhizobiales > Hyphomicrobiaceae. The sequence continues at coordinate 142,556 of CAVZHG010000022.1, forward strand.
AAGTGTCAGGGACCAGCCACGTGTCGATCATCGATGGCGACGGCAACGCGGTAGCGATGACGACGACGATCGAAGCGGCGTTCGGATCGCGGATCTGGGCGGCGGGATTCCTGCTCAACAACGAGCTCACCGATTTCTCGTTCCGACCGACGGATGCGCAGGGCCGTCCGATCGCGAACCGGATCGAAGGCGGCAAGCGGCCGCGCAGCTCCATGGCGCCGACGATCGTGTTCGACGCGCGACGGCGAGGTGAAAGCCGTGCTCGGATCGCCGGGCGGCAGCCGGATCATCCTCTACGTGGTGAAATCGATCGTCGCGCTGGTCGACTGGAACATGGACGCGCAGGCGGCAGCCGCACTCGCCAACTTCGGCAGCCGCGGTCAAGGCTTCGAGCTCGAGGCGACCACGCGGCGCCTACCGATGCGATGTGGCGGCCCTGGACCTGGGGGACGACGATCTGGCAGGCGCTGCGGCTCAAGCCGCTCGGCCACCGCATCGACTTCGAGCTGATGACGTCGGGCACGCACGTCGTCGTGCGCCGCGGACCGGACCACCTCGAAGGCGGCGCCGATCCGCGCCGCGAGGGTGCAGCGCTCGGCGATTGACCCGCATCAGGTCTTCATCTTCGGGTCGAGCCAGTCGCGCAGCGCGTCGCCGAACAGGTTGAAGCCGAACACGGCGAGCGTGATCGCGAGGCCGGGGAAGATCGCGACCCAGGGCGCGCTCTCGGCATACTCCTGCGCGCCGCCGCGCAGCATCAGGCCCCAGGCGGGGATCGGCTCCTGCACGCCGAGGCCGAGATAGGACAGCGACGCCTCGATGAGGATCGCCTGGCCGACGTGCGCGGTGAGGATGATCAGGAACGGCGCCATCACGTTCGGCATCATGTGGCGGAAGATGATGCGCGAGTGGCTGAAGCCGTTGGCGCGCGCGGCGTCGACGTAGGGCATTTCGCGGATGGCGAGCGCACTCGCGCGCACGATGCGGGCGCGCGCGGGATCACGCGGGATGGTGATGGCGATGATGACGTTCTGCACGCCGGTGCCGAAGATGGCGACCACGGCAAGCGCGAGGATGATCAGCGGGAACGCCATGAAGACGTCCATGACGCGCTGGAACAGCAGGTCGAAGCGGCCGCCGAAGTAGGCGCTGGTGACGCCGAGGACCAGGCCCAGGAAGCAGCCCACGAACGATGAGACGAAGCCGACGAGCAGCGCCGTGCGGGCGCCGTAGATGATGCGCGACAGCAGATCGCGGCCGAACTGGTCGGTGCCGAGCAGGTGCTCCCGATCGGGCGGCTGCGAGCATGGCGCCGAAGTCGTTGGCGGTCGGGATCGTAGCTCGTCAGACAGCGCGCGAAGACCGCCATCACGATCATGGCGACGACGATGAAGCCGCCGAACGCGCCGAGCGGATTGGCGCGGCAGAAGGCTCCGAGCGTGCGCGAGCAGGGTCGGACGGCGCGGGATATCCTCGACGATCGTGGGCGTGGAGTACGGTTTCGGTCGCCATGGCGCGCGTCCCTCAACGGCTGTAGCGGATGCGCGGGTCGAGCCACGCATAGAGCATGTCGACCACGAAGTTCGAGAACGCGAAGATCGCGACGATCAGCATCACCAGGGCCTGGGTCATCGTGGTAGTCGTGGTTCGTGCACGGCCTCGACGAACAGCTTGCCGAGGCCGTTGAGGTTGAACACCTGCTCGGTCACGACGAGGCCGCCGATCAGGAACGCGAACTCGATGCCGATCACGGTGACGACCGGCAGCAGCGCGTTCTTCAGCGCGTGGCGGTTGATGATGAGCTTCTCGATCAGGCCCTTGGCGCGCGCGGTGCGCACGTAGTCCTCGCGCAGCACCTCGAGCATCGCCGAGCGCGTCATGCGCATGGCGACGGCGGAATAGCGGTAGCCCGGTCGCCAGCGCCGGCCAGATCAGCATCGACAGGTTGTGCCAGGGATCCTGCCAGATCGGCACGTAGTCGATCGGCGGCATCCACGGCTTGCCGAACAACGCCTTGCTGGTGACCAGAATGCCGAGGATGATCAGGATGCCGAGCCAGAACGACGGCATGGCGATGCCGGCGATCGCGAACGTGCGCACCGACATAGTCGATCCAGGTGTTCTGCTTGACCGCCGAGATGGTGCCGAGCGGGATGGCGATGAGGATGGCGGTGACCGTCGCCATGATGGCGACCTGCAGCGAGAGCTGGAAGCGCAGGCCGATCTCCTCGATGATCGGGTCGACCGGTCCACATCGAGTTGCCGAAATCGAATGTCGACGAGGCCCCAGATGAAGTCGAGGAACTGCGTCAGCATCGGCTGGTCGAGGCCGAGCTCGGCGTGGCAGATGCGAGGACGTCCTGGGTCGACCGATGCCGCCGCCCGAGGCCAGCCGCAGATAGCAGATGTCGCCGGGGATCGGCCGCATCAGCAGGAACATCAGCACCGCCGCCCCGAACAGCGTCGGGATCATCAGCAGCAGGCGCTTGATGACGTAGCGCAACATTCGTGGTCCTCGGCAGCTGTGCATCGTATGGGCGGTCGTGGGCCACGCCTCGAGGCCGTGGCCCGTCTCGCTAGCGCTCAAGCGAGCCGGATCACTTGTCGAGCCAGACGCCGGCGAGTCCTGGTTCGAGGTAGTGGCTCGGGCTGATCTTCCAGCCCTTCACGTAGGAGCGGTGCGGAATGATCCGGTACCACCACAGCGTGATCGAGTTGTGCGCCTCGTCGTCGAGCACGATCGCTTCTCGAATTCCCGCATCAGCTCGCGCTGCTCTGCGACGTCGGCGGTCCGGTTCATCTTCGTCGTGCAGATGTCTTCAGCTTCGGTCGTTGAAGCGGCCGTACTGGTCGCCGAGCCGTCGTGCGGCAGGAACTTCGCCGACGTCGGCCAGCGGATTGACGACGGACTGGCAGTTGAAGTCCAGGGCCACGTCGAAGTTGCCGGAGTGCAGCTGGGCGTAGAACGGGCCGGTCGGCCTCGACCTTCTGCGTCGACCTTGACGCCGATCTGCTTCCACTGGTCGATCAGCCAGGTGCCGACGATCTTGTAGGGCTGGTCGACGTTGCGGTTGGCGAGGGTGAACTTGAGGTTCTCCTGCGCCGGCCTCCTTCAGCAGGCGCCGCGCCTCGTCGCGCGACTTCTCGATGTCCGGCCAGTAGCCGGCCATCTTCTGCAGCTCCTCCTTGGTCGCCGCCAGCGGGTGACCGGGGAAGACGATGCCGCCGACCGTCTTCACGATCGGCGATCTTGGCGAGCGCCGGCGCGCCGCCCCAGCGGTCGATCGCCAGCGTCAGCGCCCGGCGCACGCGCACGTCGTCGAACGGCTTGCTCTCGTGGTTGGGCGTCGTGATCAGCAGCGCAGTTCCAGTCGCTCTCCTGGACCGTGATGTCCTTGCCGAGCGCGGCGACGAGCTCGTCGCGGCCTTCGGCGGGAGGCCGCGGAACTCGATCGGCCGCCTGGTCGCCGCGGATCGCCTGGACGCGCAGCGTCTGGTCTTGGCGAAGATCGCCACGAAGCCGTCGAGATACGGCTGGCCCTCGTGGTGGTAGTCGGGTTGCGCTCGCCCTTGATCGGGCGCCGGCCTCGCGGCCACCGAACTTGAACGGGCCGGAGCCCATCATGTTCTTCTCGTACCAGCGCGGATCCTTGTCGAGCTTCGCCTTCGAGTAGATGAAGTTGAAGGGATCGGCCAGCGCCGGGAGGAACGCGCCGGACGGATACTTCAGCTTGAACACGACCGTCTCGTCGTCGGGCGCGGTCGACGCTGTCGACCATCGAGAACTGGGCCTTGCGCGCGCTGGAGATGCCTTCCTTCGGGAAGATGATGCCTTGCAGCGTGGCGAGCACGTCCTTCGCGGTCAGCGGCGAGCCGTCGTGGAACTTCACGCCCTTGCGGATCTTGAACGTGTAGGTCTTGCCGTCGTCGGTCGGCTTCGGCATCTCGGTGCACAGGTCGCACACGAAGTCGCGTCGAACGCCGGATTGTCCGGATTGACGCGGATCAGCACGCTGTAGAACGGCGCGATCGGGTGGATCAGCGCGAAGGTGGTCTCGCTGTGACCGTCGAAGCTCGGCGGCTCGTCGGGCACCACGAACTTGAGGATGCCGCCCTTCTTCGGCGTCTGCGGCGATCGGCAGTGGCCGCCAGTCCCGCCGACGGCAAACGCCGCTGCCAGCGGCACAGCGAGTAAACTCGTCTTGAACTTCATTGCCACTCCTCCTTCTGTTCCCTTGAACTGGGCTTCCTCCTTGCGACCAGTCAGCGTCATGAGCGCGTCCAGCGCACACGACGCGATTGCGGCCGATCTACACCTCGCTGCAGGCGACCCAATGGCCGGTGCCAAGCTCCGCAGCTCGGGGATCTCCTTGCGGCAGCTCTCGACCGCGATCGGGCAGCGCGGATTGAACACGCAGCCCGGCGGCGGCCGCAGCGGGCTCGGCAACTCGCCGGTGATGATGCGGCGCGGCCGCGTGCGCTCGATCGCCGGATCGGGGATCGGCGCGGCCGCGAGCAGCGCCTGCGTGTAGGGGTGCTGCGGATTGGCGAACAGCTCGTCGGCCGGCGCATACTCGACGATCTTGCCGAGATACATCACCGCCACCTTGTGCGAGATGTGGCGCACGACGGCGAGGTCATGGGCGATGAACAGGTAGCTCAGCCCGAGCTTCTGCTGCAAGTCCTCGAGCAGGTTGATCACCTGGCCCTGGATCGAGACGTCCAGCGCCGACACCGCCTCGTCGCAGACGATGAATTCGGATTGACCGACAGCGCGCGCGCGATGCCGACGCGCTGGCGCTGGCCGCCGGAGAGCTGGTGGGGATAGCGATCGGCCATGTAGCCGTGCAGCCCGACCAGCGACAGCAGCTCGGCCACGCGGTCGTGGATCTTATCCTTCGGCAGGATCTTATGAACCTGCATCGGCTCGCCGATGATGTCGCCGACCGTCATGCGCGGATTGAGCGAGGAGAACGGATCCTGGAAGATCACCTGCATCTTCTTGCGCACCGCGAGCATGGCGTCGCGTGCCGGCCGTCGCGAGATCGGCGCCCTCGAACAGGATCTTGCCGTCGGTCGGATCGTCGAGGCGAAGGACGACGCGGCCGAGCGTCGATTTCCCGCAGCCGGACTCGCCGACGAGGCCGAGCGTCTCGCCGGGCGCGATATCGAGCGTCACCTTGTTGACGGCGCGCACCAGTTTCTTCGGCTGGAAGAAACCGCCGCTGATCGGGAAGAACTTCGTGACGCCCTGGAGCTGCAGGATCGGGTCCGCCGGTCGCCGCTCTCGGCCGCGCCGATCGTCGTCGTGGGTGTCGGCGATCGCGGCTTCGAGCTTGTCGAGCTCCATCGACCGATGGCAGGCGGCGCGATGGCCCTGCTCCACCTCGACCAGCGGCGGCGAGACGATGCATTTGTCGATCGCGTAGCGGCAGCGCGGCCGGAACCGGCAGCCCTCGGGCGGCTTGAGCAGGTTCGGCGGCGCGCCCTCGATGGTCTGGAGGCGCATGGCGCGGCCGCGGTCGAGCCGCGGCACCGCGCGACAGCAGGCCGCGCGCGTAGGGATGGCGCGGGTTGCCGAAGACGTCTTCCGCGGTGCCGCTTTCGACGATGCGGGCGGCGTACATGACGTTCACGCGATCGGCGTAGCGCGCCACGATGCCGAGATTGTGGGTGATGATCACGACCGCGATGCCGAGCCGCCGCGACAGATCCTTCATCAGCTCGAGGATCTGCGCCTGGATGGTCACGTCGAGCGCGGTCGTCGGCTCGTCGGCGATCAGCAGCTTGGGATTGCAGGCGAGGCCGATGGCGATCATCACGCGCTGGCGCATGCCGCCGGAGAGCTGATGCGGATACTGCTCGAGGCGGCTCTCCGGATCGGTGATGCCGACCAGCGTCAGCAGCTCGATGGCGCGCGCCTTCGCGGCTTCCTCGGTCATGCCGAGATGGATGAACAGCGGCTCCGTGATCTGAAGCCCGATCCGCAGGACCGGGTTGAGCGACGTCATCGGCTCCTGGAAGATCATCGAGACGTGATGGCCGCGGACCTTGCGCATCTCCTCGTTGTCGAGCTTCAGGAGATCGCGGCCGTCGAACATGACCGTGCCGGAGGTGACCTCGGCCGTCTGGGCGAGCAGCCGCATGACCGTCAGCGCGGAGACGGATTTGCCCGAGCCGGATTCGCCGACGATCGCGACCATCTCGCCGGGATGGACAGTGTAGCCGACGTTCTCGACAGCGCGCACGAGCCCGTGCGACGAGCGGAACTGGACGCTCAGGTTCTGGATCTCAAGAATAGGCTGGCCCGCCTTTGTCTCAGCCGGCCTGGATAGCGCTTCTCTGGTCGGGGGCTGTGCTGCCCCTTCCACTGCAGTCTGCAAAACGTACCTCCCATCATCCTCGGCAGCTCGAGCCTGTGGTGCCGTTAGGATGCGCCTTTGCCTGCATTGTGAAGTTTATCTCTTTGGATTGCAATCCCTTGTCCAGACAAATGTCCGACCGTCTGCGGACAAAGTTATCGTCGCTGTGTGTCCCTGCAACGGTTGCGCTGCAGTGGATGCGCGATCCATTCTGGCACGTCGCGTGGATGTGCTCAATGATCGAGCACTCGCCGACGTTCAACGCGCCGACGAGCGCAGATTGCGAGCCTCAGAACAGACCTTCGATCTGGCCCGGCGTCGTTGAAGCGGATGAACTCCGCCGAGGGCGCCTTCGGCAGGCCCGGCATGGTCATGATCTCGCCGCAGATGGCGACGACGAAACCGGCGCCGGCGGACAGCCGCACCTCGCGGACCGGCACGACGTGGTCCGGTCGGCGCGCCGCGCAGGTTGGGATCGGTCGTGAACGAGTACTGGGTCTTGGCCATGCACACCGGCAGATTGCCGTAGCCCATGTCCTCCCACGTCTTGAGCTGATCGCGCACGCTCTTGTCGGCCGAGACGCTGCCGGCGCGATAGATCTTCTTGGCGATCGTCTCGATCTTCTGGAACAGGCCCATTTCCTCAGGATAGATCGGCGCGAATTTCGCCGTCCCGCCGTCGGCGAGCTCGACGACACGGCGCGCGAGCGCCTCGATGCCTTTGGAGCCCTGCGCCCAGTGCTTGCACAGGAACGCCTCGGAGCCTTGCGCCTTGGCGTATTCGATCACCGCCGCGATCTCGGCGTCGGTGTCGGAGATGAAGTGGTTGATGCCAACCACCGCGGGGACGCCGAAACTCTTCACGTTCTCGATGTGGCGCCCGAGGTTGTCGCGAGACCCTTCTTGACCGCCTCGACGTTCTCGGTGCCGAGATCCTCGCGCTTGACGCCGCCGTTCATCTTGAGCGCGCGGACGGTCGCGACGATGACCGCCGCCGACGGCTTGAGGCCCGCCTTGCGGCACTTGATGTCGAAGAATTTCTCGGCCCCGAGGTCGGCGCCGAAGCCGGCTTCGGTGACGACGTAGTCGGCGAGCTTGAGCGCGGTCTGGGTCGCGACCACCGAGTTGCAGCCGTGCGCGATGTTGGCGAACGGGCCGCCGTGGATGAAGGCGGGGTTGTTCTCGAGCGTCTGCACGAGGTTCGGCTGCATCGCCTGCGCGAGCAGCACGGTCATGGCGCCGTTGGCCTTGATGTCGCGCGCGTAGACCGGGCTGCGGTCGCGGCGGTAGGCGACGATGATGTCGCCGAGGCGCTTCTCGAGATCGGCGATGTCGGTCGCGAGGCACAGGATCGCCATCACCTCGGAGGCGACCGTGATGTCGAAGCCGGCTTCGCGCGGGAAGCCGTTGGCGACGCCGCCGAGCGAGCACACGATCTCGCGCAGCGCGCGATCGTTCATGTCCATGACGCGGCGCCACACGACGCGGCGCGTGTCGATGTTCAGCGCATTGCCCCAGTAGATGTGGTTGTCGATCATCGCCGACAGCAGGTTGTGCGCCGACGTGATCGCGTGGAAGTCGCCGGTGAAGTGGAGGTTGATGTCCTCCATCGGCACGACCTGGGCGTAGCCGCCGCCGGCCGCGCCGCCCTTCATGCCGAAGCAGGGGCCGAGCGAGGGCTCGCGCAGGCAGATCGCCGCTTTCTTGCCGATGGCGTTGAGGCCGTCGCCGAGGCCGACCGTCGTCGTCGTCTTGCCTTCGCCGGCGGGCGTCGGGTTGATCGCCGTGACCAGGATCAGCTTGCCGTCCTTGCGGCTCGCCAGCGACTTGATGAAGTCGGCGGAGATCTTCGCCTTGTCGTGGCCGAAGGGGAGCAGGTGCTCCGTGGCGATGCCGAGTTTGGTGCCGATCTCCTGGATCGGCTTCTTCTTGGCGTCGCGGGCGATTTCGATGTCGGATCTGACAGCCATGATGGGACTCCAGCGGATGGGCGTTTGGCGTATGCGCTCGGGTCGAACTCTGTGACCCGAGGGCGTCTCACATGTTTCGCCTAGCCGGCGGACGCGAGGCTCTGCCGCGTCCGTCGGCGCGCTGTGAAATCAGGCGGGTGGCTTGGGCGTCGGAGCGTCGCACATGTCACCGACCGCGAGGCCGGCGGACTTCGCCCATTCGGCGGCCGCGATCTTTTTGCCGTCCGGCGCCTTGACCCGCTTCGCGAGGATCGCGCCGCCGGTGCCGGCGATCGTGATGCCCGGCGTCGGAGATCGCGAGCACCGCGCCGGGCTTGCCGCTGCCGTCGACGCGGGCGGCGTCGTAGATGTCGAGCTTGACGCCCTTGAGCATCGTCCAGGCGCCGGGCGCGGGATTGGCGGCGCGGATGACGTTGTAGTTGTCCGCCACCGGCTTCGACCAGTCGAGCTCGGCGATATCCTTCTTGAACCAGCTCTCGTAGGAGCCGGTCGGCAAGGTTCTGCTTGTGCTTGAGCAGGACGCCCGCCTTGACGAGGTCGAGCCCCTCCAGCATGGCGTCGACGCCCATCGGGAACAGCTTCTTGAAGTAGACGTCGCCGAGCGTCTCGTCGGGGCCGACCTCGACCGACTTCTGGATCAGGATCGGGCCTTCGTCGAGGCCTTCGTCGGGCCAGAAGATGGTGAGGCCCGTGCGCGTCTTGCCCATGGCGATCGGCCAGTTGATCGACGACGGCCCGCGGTGCGCGGGCAGCAGCGACGGGTGATACTGGAACGTGCCGAGCCGCGGCGCGTCGAGCACCGGCTGCGGAATGAACAGCAGCACATAGGCCATCAGGCAGATGTCGGCGTTGAACGACTTCATCAGCTCGAGCGCTTCCGGCGTCTTCCAGCTCTTCGGCTGGTGGACGGGGAGGCCCTTCTCGCGCTGCGAACAGCTTCAGCGGATCTTCCGGGCGGCCCGCCTTGTCGGGCGCGCAGCACACCGCGACGACATTTTCTCCGCGCTCGAGCAGCTTCTCGAGAACCGCTTTGCCGAAGGCCTCCTGGCCATGAACGACGATACGCATCGGTTGTTGTCTCTCCCTGGTCCCGCCGCCGCGACATGGCAGACGCAGCGGGCTCGGTTTATCGCTCGAATGCTATTCCGCGGCCGCCTTCTTCACCGGCGGTTCCGTCGCGCCCGAAGCCTTGATCGCCGCGACCTCGTCGGCCGAGTAGCCGAGCACGGCGCCCAGAACCTCGTCGGTGTGCTCGCCAAGCAGCGGCGAGCGCGTCACGTCGGACGGGCTGGCCGACAGCTTGATCGGGATTGCCGACCGACAGGTATTTGCCGCGCGTCGGATGATCGACTTCGACCACGGTGCCGGTCGCGCGCAGCGACTTGTCCTCGGCGAGCTCCTTCATCGACAGGATCGGCCCGCACGGGATGTCGAACTCGTTGAGGATCTCCATGGCCTCGAACTTGGTCTTGGTCATGGTCCACTCCTCGATGCGGCCGAAGATCTCGTTGAGGCGCGGCAGGCGCGCCTTCGGCGTGGCGTAGTCGGGATCCGTCTTCCAGCCCGGCTCGCCGATGACGTCGCAGATCGTCTCCCACACCGGCGCCTGCGTGATGAAATAGATGTAGGCGTCGGGATCGGTCTCCCAGCCCTTGCACTTGAGGATGCGGCCCGGCTGGCCGCCGCCGGAATCGTTGCCGGCACGCGGCACCGCATTGCCGAACGGGATGCCCTCGCCGAACTGGCTGTACTCCGTGAGCGGGCCGTGCGCGAGGCGCTGCTGGTCGCGCATCTTCACGCGGCAAGGTTGAGCACGCCGTCCTGCATGGCGCAGGTGACGCGCTGGCCCTTGCCCGACATGGTGCGCTGGAACAGCGCCGTGACGATGCCGAGCGCCAGATGCAGGCCCGGTGCCGCTGTCGCCGATCTGGGCGCCGGTGACGAGCGGCGGGCCGTCGCGGAAGCCGGTGGTCGAGGCGGAGCCGCCCGTGCACTGCGCGACGTTCTCGTAGACCTTGCAGTCCTCGTAGGGGCCGGGGCCGAAGCCCTTGACCGAGGCGTAGATCATGCGCGGGTTGAGCTGCTGGATGCGCTCCCAGGTGAAGCCCATGCGGTCGAGCGCGCCGGGGGCGAAGTTCTCGACCAGCACGTCGCACGTCTTGACCAGCCGCTCGAGGATTTCCTTGCCCGTCTTGTTCTTGCTGTCGATGCGTGATCGAGCGCTTGTTGTGGTTCAGCATCGTGAAGTAGAGGCTGTCCGCCTTGGGGATGTCCTGCAGCTGGCCGCGCGTGATGTCGCCGACGCCGGGCCGCTCGACCTTGATCACGTCGGCGCCGAACCAGGCGAGCAGCTGCGTGCACGTCGGCCCCGACTGGACGTGCGTGAAGTCGAGGATGCGGACGCCTTCGAGTGCCTTGCTCATGGCTGCCTCCCTTACTTCTTCTTCAGCGCGCTTTGCGGGTTGAGATTGCCGATGCGGCCGCTCTCGCTGCCGGCCGCCGGATCGATCACCGCGTTGATCAGCGTCGGCTTGCCGGAGTCCATCGCCGCGTTGACGGCGCGCCTCAGTTCGTCGGGCGACGTGGCGTTGACGCCCACGCCGCCGAACGCCTCCATCATCTTGTCGTAGCGCGCGCCCTTCACGAACACGGTCGGTCGCCGGATCGGCGCTCGCCGGTATTGACGTCGGTGCCGCGATAGATGCCGTCGTTGTTGAAGATGACGACGCAGACCGGCAGCTCGTAGCGGCAGATCGTCTCGACCTCCATGCCGGAGAAGCCGAACGCGCTGTCGCCTTCGACCGCGAGCACCGGCTTGCCGGTCTCGATGGCGGCGGCGATGGCATAGCCCATGCCGATGCCCATGATGCCCCAGGTGCCGACGTCGATGCGCTTGCGCGGCTGGTACATGTCGATGATGCCGCGCGCCAGATCGAGCGTGTTGGCGCCTTCGTTGACGAGGATGGCGTCCGGCCGCTCCTTGATGATCGTGCGCAGCACGCCGAGCGCGCCGTGATAGTCCATCGGCGAGTTGTTGTTCATCAGGCGCGGCGCCATCTTGGCGACGTTCTCCTCGCGCTTCTTGGCGACGGCGCTCGGTCCAGTCGGCCGGCGGCGCCGGCCAGTTGCCGCCCATGCCGTCGAGCAGCGCGGCGACGCACGAGCCGATGTCGCCGACCACGGGCGCGGCGATCTCGACGTTGGAGTCCATCTCCTTCGGCTCGATGTCGATCTGGATGAATTTCTTCGGCGCGTCGCCCCAGGTCTTGCCCTTGCCGTGCGACAGCAGCCAGTTGAGGCGCGCGCCGATCAGCATCACGACGTCGGCTGTCCTTCAGCACCGTCGAGCGCGCCGCGCCCGCGCACTGCGGATGCGTGTCGGGCAGCAGGCCCTTGGCCATGCTCATCGGCAGGAACGGAATGCCGCTCTTCTCGACGAGCGCGCGGATCGCGTCGTCGGCCTGCGCGTAGGCCGCGCCCTTGCCGAGAATGATCAGCGGACGCTTGGCGCTCTTGAGCACGTCGAGCGCGCGCTTCACCGCATCGGGGGCCGGGATCTGCGCCGGCGCCGCGATCGATGACCTTGACGAGCGACTTCTTGCCGGCCTCGGCGTCCATCACCTGGCCGAACAGCTTGGCCGGCAGGTCGAGATAGACGCCGCCCGGACGGCCCGAGACGGCCGCGCGGATCGCGCGCGCGATGCCGATGCCGATGTCCTGCGCGTGCAGCATGCGGAACGCCGCCTTGCACAGCGGCTTGGCGACGGCGAGCTGGTCCATCTCCTCGTAGTCGCCCTGCTGCAGGTCGACGATCTCGCGCTCGGAGGAGCCGGAGATCAGGATCATCGGGAAGCAGTTGGTGGTCGCGTGGGCGAGCGCGGTCAGGCCGTTGAGGAAGCCCGGCGCCGACACCGTGAGGCAGACGCCCGGCTGCTTCGTCAGGAAGCCGGCGATCGAGGCGGCATAGCCGGCGTTCTGCTCGTGGCGGAACGAGATGCACGCGAATGCCCTCGGCCTGCGCCATGCGGCCGAAGTCGGTGATCGGGATGCCCGGCACGCCATAGATCGTGTTGATGCCGTTGAGCTTGAGCGCATCGATGATGAGATGGAAGCCGTCCGTCAGCTCCTGCTCGGCGCCGCGCTCGCATCGATGCTTTGCGCTGTGGCGGACATTTCTGCCTCCCTCGGAATGTGTCGTCTCGTGTTGATGGCTGGCCTGCGCGATCGGCGTCGCACGCTAGTCGATGTCGACGAAGCGTTCGACGTGGTCGCGCAGCCGAGGGTGTGCTCGCGCACCAGCCGCTCGGCGCGCTCGGTGTCACGCGCCTCCAGGGCGGCCACGATTTCCTTGTGGTCGACGATCGAGCGGCTTGCGCGGTCCTGCTTCGAAGATCGTGCGCTGGCGGATGGCGCGGACGTGGAAGAACAGCGTCTCGGTCATCTCGGCGATGAGCGCCGCACTTGCCGAGCCCGATGATCGCCTGGTGGAAGCGGATGTTGGCGTCGGAGTATTCGCCCATCTTGGCGGCGACCTTGTCGGTCGAGAAGCTGTCGACGAGATCGTGCAGGCTCGCGAGTTCCTCGTCGGACGGCTTCCTTCGTCGCGAGGCGCGCGGCCATGCTCTCGAGCGCGGCCCACACCGTGATCATCTCGAGGATCTCGGCCTTGGTCTTGCGGACGATGAAGATGCCGCGGCGCGGCGACGATGCGCACGAGGCCTTCGGAGTCGAGCTGCGCCAGCGCTTCCCTCAGCGGCGTGCGCGATGACGCCGAAGCGCTGCGAGAGATCGCGCTCGTCGAGCTTGAGCTCGGCGTGATCGTCGTAGATGTTCATCTGCATGATTGCGGTCTTCAGCGCCGCATAAGCCTTGGCCTTGAGGCTCAGGCCTTCGACGATCGGGGCGATCCGTATCTGGGTCTCGGACATCGGGCACCTCAGCTTCGGTCAACGTCGCCGATCCCATCAAGAACGGCGCGACGGTTGTGGTTCTTGGTATACCATACGCCACATCTGTCGAGGCTTTCAAGCACTCTCAGTTCGGCCGTCGCATGTTCTTGGGGATCGGCAGGGATGTGAGCGGGGTAGCGAAGTCGCCGGCTGACGGCGCTGCCGCGATTGAAGTGTGCAATGCATCAAGGGAATACGGAGTCCCTGGAGGACCCGAAGTCGATCGAGCTGAGTTTCCGTGACCCGTTAATTTTGCACAGAATGGGCGCTGCCGCCACCCCTGCTGTCACGGCGCCGCTTGTCACTCCAACCTCTACATGTATATGGTATGCCAGTTAGGGTTTGCATCAAAGCGAGCCAAAACGGCACTCCGGCGCAGCAAACGACCGGAGAAATAAAGAATAAGCCCGCAACGACGGGCAGGTCGGACACGCGGACGCACGGTGGTTTCCATCGTCGCGCTCACGGTCCGGCAACAGGGCGGAAGCGGGCACGGAGGGACGGTCTTGGAAGAGATTTCCTCGTTGATGCAGGGGTTCGGCGTCGCGCTGACCCCTTACAACTTGGCATTGATGTTCATCGGGATCGTGCTTGGCGTCATTATCGGCGTGCTGCCGGGACTGGGCGGCGCCAACGGCGTCGCGATCCTGCTGCCGCTGACCTTCACGATGCCGCCGACGTCCGCCATCATCATGCTCTCCTGCATCTACTGGGGCGCGTTGTTCGGCGGTGCGATCACATCGATCCTCTTCAACATTCCCGGCGAACCGTGGTCGGTCGCGACCACCTTCGACGGCCATCCGATGGCACGGCAGGGCCGCGCCGATGAAGCGCTGACGGCCGCGTTCACGTCGTCGTTCGTCGGCGCCCTCGTCGCCGTCGTCGTCATCACGTTCCTCGCGCCGCTGATCGCGACGCTTCGCGTTGCAATTCGGGCCAGCGGAATTCTTTTCGGTCTTCTTCCTGACGTTCGCGAGTTTCGTCGGGATGGGCCGCGGCAGTCCGTGGAAAACGATCGCGGCGATGGCGCTCGGCTTTGCGCTGGCGACGGTCGGCATGGATGGCGTGACCGGGCAGCTCCGCATGACGTTCGGCTTCGAGCAGCTCCTGAGCGGCTTCGGCTTCCTGATCGCGGTGATCGGCCTGTTCGGCATCGGCGAGATCCTGGCGTCGATGGAAACGGGGCTCCAGTTCAAGGGATCGGAAGCCAAGCTGCGCCTCGGCGTGGTGCTGACGACATGGAAGAAGCTGACTGGCCTACTGGGCGACGTCGATCCGCAGTTGCATCATCGGCTGCTGGATGGGCATCACGCCCGGCGGCGCGACGCCCGCGTCGTTCATGAGCTACGGCCTCGCCAAACGCATTCTCGCCAGCGCGGCGCGAACTTCGGCAAGGGCGAGATGGAAGGCGTCGTGGCGCCCGAGACCGCCGCCCACGCGGCGGGGACGAGCGCGCTGCTGCCGATGCTGACGCTCGGCATTCCGGGATCGCCGACGGCGGCGGTGCTGCTCGGCGGCCTGCTGATCTGGGGGCTGCAGCCGGGTCCGCTGCTGTTCGTCGAGCAGAAGGAGTTCGTGTGGGGTCTCATCGCCTCGATGTATCTCGGCAATATCGTCGGCCTGATCGTCGTGCTGACCTGCGTGCCGCTGTTTGCCGCGATCCTGCGCGTGCCGTTCTCGATCGTCGCGCCGATCATTCTCGTGATCTGCGCGATCGGCGCCTACACCGTGAACAACGCGATGTTCGACGTGTGGCTGATGCTGGTGTTCGGCGTCGTCGGGTACGCGTTCAACAAGCTCGACTATCCCTTGGCGCCGCTCGTGCTGGCGATCGTGCTCGGCGACAGGGCTGAAGAATCCTTCCGCCAGAGCATGCTGCTGTCGCAAGGCAACCTCAGCATCTTCTGGTCCAATCCGCTCGTGGCGTCGATCATGTCGCTCGGCGTGCTGATGCTGGTGTGGCCTCTCGTCGGCGTGATCAGGGCGCGAATGGCGCAAAACAGTTCCGCCGCGGCACCCTCTTGATTTCGGCGCTCGACGGTTGTGTGATGTGACGTGCAGATGAGATCCCGCCTTCGACACAGAGGGCGGCAAGAAGGCCTCAAAAAAGTGAGGCGAACAGCAAGGAGGAAATGGCAATGAAGCGACGTAGCGGGCTCACGATGCGCGGCTGTACCGGGGCGGCGATCGCCGGTGCGATTGCAATTGCTGGTGCGGCGATCCCCGCGCAGGCCTGGGAGCCGACCAAGCAGGTGACGTTCATCATTCCGGCCGGCACAGGCGGCGGCGCGGATCAGATGGCGCGCTTCATCCAGGGCGTCGTGACCAAGCACAACCTGATGAAGCAGCCGATGGTGGTGATCAACAAGGCGGGTGGCGCCGGCGCCGAAGGCTTCCTCGAGGTCAAGAAGAACAAGGGCGATCCACACCAGATCATCATCACGCTTTCGAACCTGTTCACGACGCCGCTGGCGACGGGCGTTCCTTTCAACTGGAAGGACCTCACCCCGGTCGCCATGCTGGCGCTCGACCAGTTCGTGCTCTGGGTCAACAGCGAGACCAGCTACAAGACCGCGAAGGACTATATCGCCGCGATCTCGGCGGGTGCCGACAAGCAGTTCAAGATGGGCGGCACCGGCTCCAAGCAGGAAGACCAGATCATCACGGTGGCGCTGGAGAAGGTGACCGGCGGCAAGCACTTCACCTACATTCCTTACCGCGGTGGTGGCGAGGTCGCGGTGCAGCTTGTCGGCAAGCACGTCGAACTCGACGGTCAACAATCCGATCGAGGCGGTCGCGCAGTGGCGGGCCGGCGCGCTGCGTCCGCTCTGCATCTTCGACGACCAGCGCAGCACCTACACGACCAAGGTCACGGCCGACATGGCATGGTCCGACATTCCGACCTGCAAGCAATCAGGCGTGGATGTCGACTACCAGATGCTGCGCGGCATCTTCATGCCCGGCGGCGTGACGAAGGAGCAGGTCGCCTTCTACGTCGATCTCTTCAAGAAGGTGCGCGAGACGCCGGACTGGAAGGAGTTCATGGAGAAGGGCGCCTTCAACGACACGTTCATGTCCGGCGACGAGTACACGAAGTGGGTCGCGGCGGCGGAGACGCGTCACCAGGAGCTCATGAAGAGCGCCGGCTTCCTGGCGGGGCGCGAAGTAGCCCTCGGCGGGGCTCGACCGAGCTCCGCCTCGCGGCCGTCTGTGGTTCGGGTCGTGACGGCCGCTGGTGGATTTGGGAGAAGGGAATGCACGATCAGGACAATGCGCCGGAGGAGGCCTCACTGGCGTCCAATCGCGTGCTGGAGATCGTGGTGGCGCTGGCGCTGCTGACTGTCAGCGCCATCATCATCTACGACAGCATCCGCCTGGGGTTCGGGTGGGTCGAAGGTCAAGGTCCGGCGGCCGGATACTTTCCGTTCTACATCGCCTGCGTGCTCGGCATTGCCAGCCTCGCCATTCTCGTGAAGGCGGTATTGGGCAACAGCGATGAGCTGAAGGAATCGTTTGTTTCCCGTGTCGCGTTCGGGCGCGTGCTTACCGTGCTCCTGCCGGCGATCGTCTATGTGGCGGCGATCCAGTACATCGGCCTCTATGTCGCGTCGGCCTTGTTCATCTTGATTTTCATGATCGACGATCGGGCGTGAAAGCGTGCTGCGCTCGATCTGTGTCGGCATCGCTGTCCCCGTGTTCTTCTTCGTGATGTTCGAGCGGTGGTTTCTCGTGCCGCTGCCGAAAGGTCCGCTCGAGGCCATGCTCGGCTTCTGACGCGGCCACGGCCCGATCCCGGCCTGACAAAAGAAATGGCCCCCGCTTCGGTCGTGAAGCGGGGGCCATTTCCGTCAGGGGAGTGATGAGTGAGGTCGAGGGAGCGGGGGTATCGGAGGAGTGGGTCAGTGGGCGAAAGTCGATGGGGCGTTCGTGGTGCTCGGCATGTCCGGGACCGCGCCGGAGGGTGAGGCCAGCGACACCAGCAGAAGGATGCAGGCGACGAGGAGACAGACCACCGCGCCGATCCTCGTGACGCGCCCGTAGCGGCCCATCGCGTTGAGGTTGGCGTTGATGTCCATTGGGCTAGTCTCCATTCTTGATCTTGCCCTTACTCTTGTGCACTGAGTATATCAATTATTGCTGTTAGTCCATTGTTAGCAATAGCCGTGGTTAACCCTTAAAATACTAATTTAATTGTATGTTAAGGACTTGCTGGC
>CAVZHG010000023.1:0-14064 GCA_963775035.1 uncultured Alphaproteobacteria bacterium
CGGTCCAAAAATCTCCTCGCGCGAGATGCGCATCTCGTGCTTGACGTCCGAGAAGACGGTCGGGCGCACGTAGTAGCCACGATTGAGGCCATCGGGACGGCCCGGCCCACCGGTCACCAGCGTCGCGCCCTCCTTGATGCCCGCTTCGATGAGCCCCTGGATCTTGTTGAACTGCACTTCACTGACGACGGGGCCGAGAGTTGAATCCTTCGACGTGGGATCGCCGACCTTCATCGCTTCGGCTGTCTGCTTGGCAATCGCAACGGCCTCGGTCTGCATCTCGCGCGGCACGAACATGCGTGTCGGCGCGTTGCAGGATTGGCCGCTGTTGTTGAAGCAGTGCGTCACGCCGGCGCGGACGGCCTTCTCCAGGTTGGCGTCCCTGAGGATGATGTTCGCCGATTTGCCGCCGAGCTCCTGATGGACGCGCTTGACGGTGTCGGCCGCAGCCTTGGCAACCGCGATGCCGGCGCGCGTCGAACCCGTGAACGACACGCAATCGACTTCCGGGTGCGAGGCGATCGCCTGGCCGACCGTCGGGCCGTCGCCGTTGACGAGATTGAAGACGCCCTTCGGAACGCCGGCCGCGTGCATCACTTCGGCGAAGATGATCGCATTGAGCGGCGCGATCTCGCTCGGCTTCAGCACCATCGTGCAGCCGGCGGCGATGGCCGGCGCGACCTTGCACATGATCTGGTTGATCGGCCAGTTCCACGGCGTGATGAAGCCGCACACGCCGATCGCTTCACGCGCGATCAACGTCGGCCCTTCCGTGCGCTCGAACTCGTAGCCCTTGAGCACCGAGATCATCTGGGTGGCGTGCGCGACGCCGATCGCCGCCTGGGCGCGGGTCGCGAGCGTGATCGGCGCGCCCATCTCCGAGGAGATCGCCACGGCGATGTCGTCGTAGCGCGCCTTGTAGGCTTCGAGGATGCGCTGCAGGAGCGCGATGCGCTCTTCCTTGCTCGTGCGCGAGAACGCGGGGAACGCTTTGCGCGCGGCCTTCACGGCGCGGTCGACGTCCTTGGCTGTGCCCATGCTGATCTTGGCGATCGGCTCTTCGGTCGCGGGGTTGATCACGTCGAGCGATGCCGGCACGAGCGGATCGACCCAGGCGCCGTCGATATAGAATTTGAGCGTGTTACTCATGGTGCTTCCTCCTCTGGGCCCGGAACGCGTTGCTCCGAGGCGATGTCGTCGTCGCAGACTAAGCCTCGATCGTTCCGGATGGAACAGTCCCAACCGAAAATTGATCGCATCCGAAAGCCCTTAGAAGCATTCCAGGCGCGATTGAAACCGGAACGGGACTAAAGCCTCGAGAAAGCTCGTCGCCAAGTCCACGACACATGAGGCCGCTATATGCCCGGCATTTGGGCGGTGCGATCGATCGAAACGCCCGCCCAGCGCATTGCAGAATGCCGATCGGACACCATGTGAAAACGGTGGCTTGTGTCACTCTTGTCCGATCTCATTTCCGCAATGGAATTTCAGAAGGTGCCGGCGGATATGCATGCGACTGAAGCAATCGGCTATCTCGCATCCGCGCTCGTATTCGCCACGTTCTACATGGCGACGATGAGGCATTTGCGGACGGTGGCGATCGTCAGCAATGTGGCCTTCATTCTCTACGGTTATTTCGCGGGCGCCATGCCCGTCCTGATCCTTCACCTGATGCTGCTCCCGCTCAACGTGCGGCGCCTCCATCAGACGACACAGCTCACGAAAAGCTTGCGTGCAGCGACCCGGGGCAACCTCGGAATCGACTGGCTGGTGCCGCACATGACACCGCGATCCTACCCCGCAGGCGCCACCATCTTTCGCAAGGGAGATCCGGCACTGGAGCTTTTCCTCATAACGTCCGGCTCGGTCCATCTCCCGGAACTGGAAATCGAGTTGGGCAAAGGGGCGATGGTGGGAGAGATTGGCATTTTCTCGCCGAACAAGGCGCGTGTTGCGACGGCCGTCGCCCTTACGAACCTGAGGGTCCTTGCCGTTTCCGAAGAGCGCGTGCTCGAGCTGTTCGCCGACAACAAGGAATTCGGCTACTACCTTATGTCGCTGATCACGAAGCGGCTCCTCGCCAACGTCGACGACCTCGAATGGCAAGTATCCAACGCCTCGACTGGCGCGGCTCCACCGGCGCTGGATGCCGGTTCCGAAAAAACCGAGAAAGCGTGAACGCTCCCCGCCGACGGGCTCCGGCGCGGCCCCGCCGCTCCAGATTGCTCAACCGATCCTTGAACCTTTTTGCGCGCGGCTGCGACTGAGTGGGTGTGGGGAACCTTATGCCCCCCATCCCGTTTCAGTTCCAGTCTCAGGCCGAGACCTCCAAGCGGGCGCCATATCGAGCATCCACTGTTTCGGATCGAGGGTCAGGTTATGCGTGAGTTGATCGCCCCAACGGTGCTGTTCGTCGGCGCCCACATCGTCATCCTCTTTGTCGCGGCGCAGATGTATGCCCTCGGCCAATAGCCGCTGGTTCGTTGGAGCAGCGCGCCCTATTCACGCTCCCGGAACTCGCCCGGCGACGGCGCGGACCTTGCCGGGCGCGGCGAACCAGATCGACGCCGCCGATACGACGCAGCACCCGATCGATAGGATGAACGCCCAGCGGTAGCTGCCGGTCGCGTCGTGGATGACGCCGGCAATCCACGGCCCGGCCGCGCCGCCGCCGATCAGCGCGACCGTCACCGTGCCGAAGATCGCGCCGTAGTGCGGCCCCTCGAAGATCTCGGCGACGATGGCGCCCATGACCGATGTCAGCGCATAGCCGAGGAAGCCCTGGCTGAAAACCATCACATACAGCAGCGCTGTCGACGGCGAGTGCTCGAGCCCGATCAGCGCCGCGTAGCAGACGACGAAGCCCGCGCATCCCGCCGTCCACACCCACTCGCGGCCGATGCGGTCCGACAGTGCGCCGAGAATGATCTGGCCGGGAATGCCGACCACGCTCACCGCGCCCAGCGCCCACGCCGCGACGATCGGCGAGAAGCCGACCTCGGTCAGATACTTCGTCTGGTGCACCTGGATGGCGTACCAGGCGACAAGCGCGCAGAAATAGCCGATCACGATCCACCAGAAGCGGGCCGTGCGAATGGCGCGCGCGAGCGTCCACTCGGTCGCCGCCCATACGGGATCGACGATGTTCGAGGGCGGGTTTTCGTGCCGACCGGTCCAGTCGCGCCGCGCCGTCGGGCAGCAATCCGATATCCTCCGGCCGCTTGCGCACGAGGAGGGTGAGCGGCGCGACCACCAACAGCGCCAGCAGACCGATCACCCGGCACGACGTGCGCCAGCCGTCAGTGACGATGATCGTCTGCAGCCATGGCAGCAACACGATGCCGCCGACGCCGGCGCCGGCGAAGGCGATGCTGATGGCGAGCGCGCGCCGGCGCACGAACCAGTTCGGCAGGAACTGCGAGTGCGCGGTGTAGGTCATCATGTTGGCGCCGGCCCCGACCAGCAGGCCGAGCGTCGCGTAGAACTGCCACGGTGTCTGGATGAGCGGCGCGAGGAACAACCCCGCCGACATGAGCATGACGCCGGAGAGGATGACGATGCGGGGGCCGCGCGTATCGATCACGCGCCCGACGATCGGGCTCAGGATCGCAGATACCAGGAAGCCGAACGAGAACGCGCCGGCGGCGAGACCGCGATCCCAGCCGAACTCGTCGATCAGCGGCGGCATCAGCAGCGAGAACGCCGTGCGCGCGCTGACGCCGATCGCCATCGTCACGAACGCGACGCCGATGATCAGCCAGCCGTAGTAGAACGGCAGGCGCGACGACCAATGGCGGGAGGCTTCCTGCATTGCGTTTCCTCAGCGAGCCCAGTCAACGGCATTAAGCGGTGGCTCGCCGCGCACGGCCCGCTCGATGTTGTCGGCGATCAATGCAGCCCGCGCCTCGATCATGCCCTCGGTCCAGCCGGAGACGTGCGGCGTCATCAGCACGTTGCCAAGCTCGTGGAAGGGCTGCGTCGAGGGGCGCGTCGTACCGGCCACCATCGGATAGCGATACCACACATCGAGCGCCGCCCCCGCAAGAGCACCGCTTGCGAGCGCGCCATAGAGCGCTGCCTCGTCGACGATCTCGGCGCGCGCGACATTGATCAGGTAGGCGCCGGGCTTCATCAGACCCAGCCGGCGTGCGTCGAGGAGGCCGCGTGTCTCCGCTGACAGCGACAGCGTGATGGCGAGAAAATCGGCCTCGCGCAGCACGTCGTCCAATCGCTCGGGGCCGCCGATGAACGCAACCTCGTCGGGCGGCTCCGGCTGGGCCTGCCGGCGTATCGCACACACCCGCATATCGAAGGCTTTCGCGCGGCGGGCGAGCGCTTCGCCGATATGGCCAAAACCGAGAATGCCCAAGGTCTTGCCGGCAAGTTCCGGCCACAGCGGCGGGGCAGGTGTTCCAACAGTCCACTGGC
Source organism: uncultured Alphaproteobacteria bacterium (assembly GCA_963775035.1). Classification (GTDB taxonomy): domain Bacteria; phylum Pseudomonadota; class Alphaproteobacteria; order Rhizobiales; family Hyphomicrobiaceae. Next base: position 4,429 of record CAVZHG010000023.1, read on the forward strand.
TCTCCCATCGACCCTGACGGAGGCTGGCGTCGAGACGGCCGAACGAGCGCGTGAGCGCGATCATCGCGCCGACCACGTACTCCGCGATACCCGCTTCGTGCCCATAGGCGTTGGCGAGATGCATTCCGTCGCGCAGCGCGCTCCGATCGATGCGATCGAGCCCGGCGCCCGGCACCTGTATCAGCCGTAGTCGCGGGCCGGCCGACGCCATATCCCGCGTGAAACCCATCGAGACGAGCACGTTCGCGTCGGCCAAGCGAGGCAGGATGCGTGCTTCGTCGTCGTCGGCAATCACGTCGCAGGGCACGGACAACCGCGCCCGCACCGGCTCCGCCAGCCGGACCGCGAACGAGCCGGCGAATGCGATCTTCATCGTCCTCTCCCACTATCGCGCCGAGAATGGCGGGTTTCCGCCGTTGCGGCATCGAGCCATCCGACGCACTATCCCGGCGGTGCTGCGTTCAATCAACTACATGGCAGGTAGTCGTGACGTCTCCCTCCACGTTTCCGTCGCGGCTCAGTCACTGGCGAAAGCGGCGCGGGATCTCGCAGCTCCAGCTCGCGATGACCGCCGCGTGCTCGCAGCGGCACGTGAGCTTCCTCGAACTCGGGCGAACGAAACCCAGCCGCGACATGGTGCTCCGCTTGTCGGCGGCCCTCGACGCGTCGCTGCGACAGTCGAACGAGCTGCTGCTGGCGGCCGGGTATGCGCCGATCTGGGCCGAAACCGATCTCGGTGCACTGGCGCTGGCCCCGGTCCGCGACGCCCTCGACTACATGCTGGCGCAGCAGGAGCCCTTCCCGGCCGTCGTCGTCGACCGCCGCTGGAACCTGATCCAGGCGAACAAGGGCGCGGTCGCGATGGTCGAGTTTCTGGTCGGGCCCGTGAAACCCGGGACAGCCATCAATCTCGCCGACGCGCTGGTGGCGCCCGATGTCCTGAGACCGCACCTGGCGAACTGGTCGGACGTCGTGCGCTACTTCGTGCGCAGCGTCGAGGCCGACGCGGCCGCAGACGGGACTGCGGAAACGGCGGCCCTGCTCGATCGCCTGCTGCGCTACACCGATGTGCGGGCAACGATCTCGCAAGCGCCGGGTCATGGCGTCGGCGCGCCGGTTCTTGCCATGCACTTCGAGAAGGGCCGCACCAAGCTCAAGCTGTTCACGACGATCGCAACGCTTGGTACGCCGCAAGACATCACTCTGCAGGAATTGCGCATCGAGAGCTTCTTCCCGATGGACGAAGCGACGCGCACCACCTTTCGCAAATGGGCGGCGCCGAGCAAGAGGACGCGGTCGGCACATCCGGCATGAGTGAACGGCGGGCGTGGATCGGCGCGCGCTCTAGCCTTTCGTCGCAGGCGCCGGCTTCGGCACTTTGAAGAACGGCGCGGGCACGAGGAGCTTGTTCTCGACGTTGGCGACCAGCGGCCGCATCTTCTTGGCGTAGGACTGCCACTCCGGTGCCGCGAGCAGCCGCTTGCGTCGCTCGAAACGGTCGTCGAGGCTTTCATAGCCCCACATGTGGACGATCTGATTGAGCGGCCCGAAGTCGGTGAAATAGTAGCCGACCATGTTGCCGAGGATGCGCACCTGGCATTCCATCCCCTCCTCTTCGTAGAGTTTCAGGAACACCGGAACCTGGCCCGCGTGTAGGGTGTAGATGCGCTCGTCGACGAACATGCGTGTGCTTCCCTGAGTTGGCGATCTCCGGCGACGATAGCCGATCGCGGTCCCCGCGCGACAGCACCTTCTCAGCCGTGCGGCAATACCATTGGCGCAAGCTCGTCGGTGGTGCGCTGGGCCCAGTCGAGTTTCGGCACCTCGCGCATGGAGCGCTGCTGCGCTTCCTCGAGCGCCTGCGAGGCCGCGGCAACGTCGATGCCGAGCGGCCGGCCGTTCTCGAGCACGAGACGGCCGTCGACATAGACGTCGCGCACGGCGCGATCGGCGGCGACGTAGACAAGGCTGCGGATCGGCTCGCGTAGTGGCATCATCGCGGGGTGCTTCGTGTCGACGAGTACGAGATCGGCCTTCGCGCCGATACAGAGCCGGCCGATGTCGTCGCGCTGGAGCGCGCGAGCGCCGCCGATCGTCGCGGCGTTGTAGAGATCCAGCGTCGTCAGGTCGTCGACGGTGCCGGCGACAGCGCGCGCGACCGTGAGCGCATTGCGCATTTCCTCGATGAAGTTGTGCGGATAGGTGTCGGTGCCGATGCCGATGTTGACGCCGGCGCGGAGATACGTGCCGATCGTGTTGAGCGCGATGCCGCGGCGCATGAATACCGTCGGACAGTGCGCGACCGTCGCCCCCGCGCGCTGCAGGCGCGACAGATCCTGGCGGCTCGTCCAGTGCAGCCACGGATGATGATCGAGGAAGATGCCATGGCCGACGATCGTGCGCCGCCCCAGCGCGCCGATCGAGTTCGAGCCATTCGATCGGCGTCTTGCCGTGGCGCCTGAATATCTCGTGGAACTCGTTGACGCTTTGTGCGGCGTGGAGCTGGAACGGCAGGTTGTAGTCGCCGGCGTAGTCGTAGGCGTCGCGGATCAGCTCCGCCGAGCAGGTGTCGATCTGGGCCGGACAGACCATGCCGCTGAGCCGGCCGGAGGGGTGCTGGTTGGCGAGTGCAATGAGCTGGCGTGCCTTGTCGAAACCCTGGCGGCCCGCGGCGAGATCCCAGTCGTAGGCGAGCTCGTGGCCATTGCTCGTGAACCACCGCGCATCGCGGAACATCGGCGCGATCACGGCGCGCATCCCCGTTTCCGCCAGCGTATCCAGCCAGCCGTCGAAGGGAAACGACAGATCGACCACGGTCGTGACGCCGCTCATGAGGAGTTCGGCGAGTGCCACTTCGGTTGCCGCCTTCTGGCCCGCGAGATCGTTGCGGAAGACGGTCAGGTATTCATAGAGCGAGCTGTGCCAGAAGCCGGGACTGCGGGTCTCGTCGGTGATGCCCTTGCGCAGCGGCTCGCTGCTCGGGTGCGTGTGAATATTGACGAAGCCGGGCAGGATCAGGCGCTGGGTGCAATCGATCTCGACGTCGGCGGGGCCGGCATAGCGGTCACCGAGAAAGACGATAGCGCTGTCCCGGATCGCGAGGTCGACATTGCGGCGGTAGACGTGGCGCGCGTTCGCTGCATCCCACGCGACGAGCCAGTCGGCGTTGCGGAATACGGTCGTTGCCGACATGGCGGACGTCTCCTGCGGTCATGACATCGTTCGGCAGGCTATCGCCACCGCCGACAAATGCCAAAGGCTCCGGTGGCGGTGACGACGCGATCCGCTCGAGCCCGCGCGTTCTGCATACATTCGATGCTGCAGAAGCATGTCGCCTGCACGGCGATGGCGTTTTCGCCCGAAAGTGGTGCAAACTGATCGGCGCTGCACACCGGCAGCCGTGCAGCACGTGGATCCAACCACGCTGCCGCAAAGTCAGATCGCCCGATGCCGGGGCGACCGACCAATTCTGAGGAGGAAACACATGGAACTCGGCTATTTCACGATGCCGTCGCATCCGCCGGAGCGACCGCTGAGGGACGGCCACGAATGGGACCTGCAGGTGATCCGCTGGCTCGATGAGCTCGGCTACAAGGAGTGCTGGATCGGCGAGCACCACACCGCGCCGTGGGAGCCGCACCCCTCGCCCGACCTGCTGGTCGCGCAGGCCCTGATGCAGACGAAGAACATCCGCCTCGGCCCCGGCGGCTTCCTGCTGCCCTACCATCACCCCGCCGAACTCGCCAACCGCGTCGCCATGCTCGATCACATCTCGGGCGGCCGCCTGAATTTCGGCGTCGCCGCCTCCGGCCTGCCGAGCGACTGGGCGATGTTCAACGTCGACGGCGCGACCGGCGCCAATCGCGAGATGACCCGCGAGGCGCTCGATATCATCCTGAAGATGTGGTCGACCAACGAGCCGTTCGAATACGTCGGCAAGTACTGGACGGTGAAGAACCCCGAACTGATGTACGGCTTCCTCAAGCCGCACATCAAGCCGATGCAGAAGCCGCTCCCGCCGATCGGCGTCGCCGGCCTGTCGCAAGGGCTCCGACACGCTGAAGCTCGCCGGCGAGCGCGGCTATATCCCGATGAGCCTCAATCTCAATCCGGCCTATGTCGCGAGCCACTGGGAAGTCGGTCGAGATCGGCGCCGCCAAGACCGGCCGCACGCCGAACCGCAGCGATTGGCGCATGGTGCGCGAGGTGTTCGTCGCCGACACCGACGCGGAAGCCGATGCGACTGTCGGTCGGGCTCGCACATGGGCCGCATGATGCGCGAGTACTTCCTGCCGCTGCTGGGCGAGTTCGAGCTTCCTGCGAATACCTGAAGCACGACCCGAACGTGGCCGACAGCGACGTGACGCCGGAGTACTGCGCCAAGCACAACTGGATCATCGGCTCGCCGGCGACCGTGGCGGAGAAGATCGCCAAGATCTATCGACGAGGTCGGCGGCTTCGGCCAGCTGCTGGTGTTCGGCTTCGACTATGTCGAGAACCCGCAAGGCCTGGCAGCACTCGCTCGAGCTGCTGGCGAAGGAGGTGCTGCCGCGGGTCAAGCACCTATCGGCGTGAGCTGATCGCACCAAACAAAAACCCGCCGGGCGCGCCCGGCGGGTTTTCACTTATGGGGATGCAGCGAAGCGATCTCAGAACTTGTAGTTGATGCCCGCGCGAACGATGTGGAGTTCGTCGAAATTAGACTGGATCGGGGTGCCAGCGTTCGGCAACGTGATGTGGCCGAGGTCGACAAACAGATACTCTGCCTTGAAACTCCAATTGCGGTCCATCTTGACCTCGAGACCGCCGCCGGCGGTCCAGCCGGTCAACGTATCGCTCGCTGAAGTCTGACCGACCACGGCCGACGATGCATCGCCAAACGCGAAACCACCGGTGATGTACGGCATCCAGCCATTCAGATCGAGGCCCACTCGGGCACGGACCGTCCCCAGCCAATCAAGCGACGACGTGCACGCGCCTGGGACACAGTCCGGCGGCAGCGTGCTGGTGCCGCTCACATCGAGATACGAGATATCCGCCTCGAGTCCCCAGACGATCTGGCCGGATTGGAAGTTGTAGCCGAGTGTACCACCGCCGATGAAACCGTCGGTGTCGAAGTTCCCGCTATCGCCGAAGGGGTTCACAAGGCGCCCCGTCCCCCAGCCATAACCCGCAGTCAGACCGGTATAGAGCCCCGTCCACAGGTACCGCGGTGGTCCGTAGTCCGCGTCATCCTTGTACGACTTCGGCCGCCCGCCGAGGTCGGCCGCCTGCGCGGCCGGTACGAGAACCGCCGTCGAGACGAGTGCGGCCAGCGCATATTTCCAGATCGAATTCAGAGACATTGATGTCCCCCCTTGTTGGTCTTCCTAGTCCCAGCGCTACAACGCTCGAACAGGCGTTCGGGTTCAACTGCAGGCAAAAGCGCTATATCCCCCCGCAGGGCGACCACGCTTCGATGCCTAAGCAAATATCCCTGGTCATGGCTAACGTCAACTTAATGGCGACCCGATCGCAAGTTGTTGATCGCCGTAGTGATCGCAGGATCACCCGTATTGTGCATAACGCAAACGTGATTGATAATGCGGCGTAAAATATCGCCTCATCTGAATATCCGTAGTCCGATCGTCACCGGCTCTACTTCGTCGCGGCAAGCTCGGCGAGGATGCGGGCCCAGCTGCGCGCGCCCTTCTGAAACGACTTCAGGTTGTACTTCTCGTTCGGCGAGTGGATGCGGTCGTCGTCGAGGCCGAAGCCGACCAGCAGGCTGTCCATGCCGAGGACGTCCTTGAACGACTGCACGATCGGGATCGAGCCGCCGAGCGCGATCAGCGGCGCCGGCTTGCCCCACTCGTCGGCAAGCGCCCGCGCGGCCTTGCTCGATGTAGCGGCGCGGTCGGCGTCGAACGGCGATGGCCGCGCTGCCGCGGCCGCCGAATGAGCTCGGCCTTGCAGTCGGCCGGCAGCCGCGCCTCGACGAACGCCTTGATGCCCGGCGAGCACCTTCTCGGGATCCTGGCCCGGCACCAGCCGGCAGGTGATCTTCACCGACGCCTTCGACGGGATGACGGTCTTGGTGCCGACGCCCTGATAGCCGCCGGTGATGCCGTTGAACTCCAGCGTCGGCCGCGCCCAGATCTGCTCCAGCACGCGAATAGCCCTTCTCGCCCGCCGGCACCGACAGGCCGACGCCGCCGAGGAACGCCTTCTCGTCGAAGCCGAGCGCCTGCCACTGCTTCGAGCTGCTTGGCCGATCGGCTTGACGATGCCGTCGTAGAAGCCGGGGATCGTGACCTTGCCGCTCTTGTCGTGCATGGCGCCGCAGATCTGCGTCAGCACGCGGATCGGGTTGGCGGCCGCGCCGCCGTAGAGCCCGGAATGCAGGTCGCGGTTGGCGGCCGGTGATGCACGATCTCGAGCGCCGGCCATGCCGCGCAGCTGCGTGGTGATCGACGGCGTGTCCTTGTCCCACTGGCCGGTGTCGCAGACGAGCGCGAGGTCGCGGCGTGACCTCCTTGCCGTGCTTCTTGAGGAAGCCCGGCAGCGACGGCGAGCCGCACTCCTCCTCGCCTTCGAGCAGCACCGTGACCGCGATCGGCAACTCGCCGGCGACCTTCTTCCAGGCGCGCGCCGCCTCGAAGAAGGTCATCAGCTGGCCTTTGTTGTCCTCGGCGCCGCGCGCGACGATGACCTTGCCGTTGCCCTTCTCGGTGGCGATGCGCGGCTCGAACGGCGGCGTCTGTCCACAGCTCCAGCGGATCCGGCGGCTGCACGTCGTAGTGGCCGTAGAAGAGCACGTGCGGCATGCCCTTCGGCACGCTTCGCGCGGTCATGCGCGACGACCATCGGATGGCCCGTGGTCGGCACCACCTTGGCCTCGCGAAAGCCGATGTCGCTGCAGTTGCTTCGCGCACCAGTCGGCGGCGCGTCTGGCAGTGCGCCTTGTAGGCGGGATCGGTCGAGATCGCATGGAATGCGCAGGAGATCGAACAGCCGATCCAAGGCCGCCTGCTGACCGCCGTCGAGCGTCTTGAGCACGTTGCGGAGGGGATCGCTCATGCCGTCATGTCCTTTGTCGTCCGATGGCCGGCGCGCGCCGCGCGACCCGCTGCGCTGTATCGGGCCGCCGCTGGAACCCGTCAAGGTCGTCCGCACATCGACGGCGACGACGCACGCCAACCTGGCATCCCGTGCACGCGTTGAGTGCTGCGCAACCGTGTCGCATGACTTCCACCCTGCACGCCGGCCTGATAAGCCAAGCGGGCCGTGCGCACACGTACGACGGACGTACGATGGGGACCAGCCGATGACGACGACCGACACAACCGCGCGCCGCTCCGTCTACCTGTTCGGGCCGCGCCGCGACCGACGGCACCGCCGACATGAAGGACGCTGCTCGGCGGCAAGGGCGCCAACCTTGCGGCGATGGCGAGCGCTCGGGCCTGCCGGTGCCGCCCGGGCTGCACGATCACGACCGAGGTGTGCACGGCCTTCTACGACAACGGCCGCAGCTCCCCGATGGCGTGCGCGCCGAGGTGCTGGCGGCGCTCGGCGAGATCGGCAAGCGACGTCGGCGCCACGTTCGGCGACCCGGAGCAAGCCGCTGCTGGTCTCGGTCCGCTCGGGCGCCCGCGCCTCGATGCCGGGCATGATGGACACGATCCTCAATCTCGGCCTCAACGATCGGACCGTCGAGGGGCTCGCCGCGCGCTCCGGCAATCCCCGCTTCGCCTACGACAGCTATCGCCGCTTCATCCAGATGTATGCCGACGTCGTCCTCGGCGTCGATCACGGCGTCTTCGAGGACATCCTCGAGAACCACAAGAACCTGAACGGCTTCTCCCTCGACACCGATCTCGAGGCCGACGACTGGCGGTCGGTCATCGCCGAGTACAAGGCGGCGATCGAAGCGCGAGTATGGCGCGCCGTTTCCGCAGGACACGGCCGAGCAGATCTGGGGTGCCGATGACGGCGGTGTTCGGCTCGTGGCAGAACGCCCGCGCCATCACCTACCGCCGCCTCCACGACATTCCCGATGCCTGGGGCACCGCCGTGACCATCCAGGCGATGGTGTTCGGCAACATGGGCTCGACGTCGGCGACCGGCGTCGCCTTCACGCGCAACCCGTCGACGGGCGCCAACGAACTCTACGGCGAATTTCTGCGTCAACGCGCAGGGCGAGGACGTCGTCGCCGGCATCCGTACGCCGCAGCCGCTGACCGAGGCCGCGCGCCAGGAGGCCGGCGAGGACGGCGCCGTCGCTGGAAGCGCTGATGCCCAAGGTGTTCGGCGAGTTGACGCGCGATCTTCGACTAGCCTCGAGCGCGGCTACCGCGACATGCAGGACATCGAGTTCACGATCCAGGAAGGCAAGCTCTGGATGCTGCAGACGCGGTCGGGCAAGCGCACCACCGCGGCCGCGTTCAAGATCGCCGTCGACCTCGTGTCGGAAGGCATCCTCACGCGCGAGGAAGCGGTGCATGCGCGTCGAGCCATCCGCTCTCGACCAGCTCCTCCATCCGACCATCGATCCCGACGCAGAAAAGCACGTCGTCGCGACCGGGCTGCCGGCGTCGCCCGGCGCGGCCTCCGGCGAGATCGTGTTCGACAGCGACGAGGCCGAGACCCTCAAGTCGCAGGGCCGCGAGGTCATCCTGGTCCGCATCGAGACCAGCCCCGAGGACATTCACGGGATGCATGCGGCGGCCGGCATCCTGACGACGCGGGGCGGCATGACGAGCCACGCAGCCGTCGTCGCGCGCGGCATGGGGCGGCCGTGCGTGTGCGGCGCCAGCACGCTCAAGATCGACATGGCCGCGGGAACGATGACGGTCGGTGGCGAAGTTTTCCGCAAGGGCGACCTGATCACCCTCGACGGCGCGGCGGGCCAGGTTCTCAAGGGCACCGTCGCCATGCGGCAGCCGGAGCTTTCCGGCGATTTCGCAACCATCATGGGCTGGGCGGACGCGCTGCGCACGATGGGCGTGCGCGCCAACGCCGACACGCCGGCCGACGCGCGCGACGGCGCTGAGCTTCGGCGCCGAAGGGATCGGCCTCTGCCGCACCGAGCACATGTTCTTCGAGGAGAGCCGCATCCTCGCCATGCGCGAGATGATCTGCGCCGCGCGACGAGGCCGGCCGCCGCAAGGCGCTGGCGAAAATCCTCCCCATGCAGCGCTCCGACTTCGAGCAGCTTTTCGAGATCATGGGCGAACGTGCCCGTGACGATCCGCCTGCTCGATCCGCCACTCCACGAGTTCCTGCCGCACGAAGCGCGCGAGGCCGGCGTCGTCGCGGCAGGCGCTGGGGATTACGCCGGAGAAGCTCAAGGCGCGCGATCACGGAGCTGCATGAGTTCAATCCGATGCTCGGGTTCCGCGGCTGCCGTCTCGCGATCCGCTATCCCGAGATCACGGAGATGCAGGCGCGCGCCATCTTCGAAGCGGCCATCGCTGCCGCCCGCAAGACCGGAAATGCGGTGACGCCGGAGGTCATGATCCCGCTCGTCGCCTACCGCGCCGAGTACGATCTGCTGGCCGGCGTCATCCGCAACACCGCGCGCACCGTCGAAGCGGAAACCGGGGCCAAGCTCACCTACCTGATCGGCACCATGATCGAGCTGCCGCGCGCCGCCCT
>CAVZHG010000024.1:0-151223 GCA_963775035.1 uncultured Alphaproteobacteria bacterium
CGTTCTGGCCGGTCAACAGCGCATTGCCCCCAGCGAGCTCGAAACGCTCGATGCGTCCATCGAACGTGCCCCAGTTGCGCACCTCGACCGCGATCAGGCGCACACCGGGCTTAAGCGACGGGGCATGCGGCGCTTCGAATCGATCCGTCATGCCGCCTCTCCGTTCCGGTCCTCGGCGGCATGCGCCGCGTAGGCTTCCAGTTTGGCATCGAATTCCGAAAGCCATTGCGCATTGATGAAGGCTGCGAGGATGCGACGGACCTCGAGCGCGTCGCCGGTGCTGCTCTTCACCGGTTTCAGGAAGCCAAGCTCGACGACGCGCTTGATGGTCTGGTCGAGGCGATCCTCCTTGCGGGCTTCGTTGCTGCCGTCCTTCAGAAAGTGGCGCATGAGGTCTTGGATTTCCGTACGTGACAAAACGAGGCGCGTATCACCCGACGCGGCGTCCGTTTCCGCAAGCCTGCGCCGCAGCAGGGCGAGCATCAGACTCACCTGGAAACTCAGCGGCCGTCGCGGCACGAGGCGAGGCAGTGGCGTCTCGCCCTCGATCTCGGGTTTCTGGCGCAGATAGGCATAGCCTTCGATTTCATCGAGCATCAGCTCGAGGCCGATCGTGCCGACGTGGTCGCGAACCTGGGGCGCGCACTGCATCAAGCGCTGCCAGATGTCGGCTGCCGCGTCACGCTCCACAACACCCTTCATCAGAGCGATCACCGTCGGCGGCAGAATGTCGGCCGATTGGCCGATGGGGACGCTGGTACATCTCAACCGCAAAGTTGCCGGGGACCCGGCCGTCAACATGTACGTCTTCGCGAGATCCTACCTAGAGCAGCAGGGTGTACGCTTTCCCGTCGCCAGGGCCGGCAGTCTGGGGTGCGGTACCGGTGATCTCAGCGCGGCTTGGCACAGATCGGCGTGGCCCACGAGGTGTGGGGTTACGATGTCTCGCCGGGATCGGTCGCGATCGCTACTCAGCAGGCACAGTCGATCGACACAGCGCGATTGAACTATCAGGTCATGGATCTCAACTCGCCGGCTCTTGGCGAATGCCGCTTCGACATCATCTTCGCCACGTCGTCGGTACACCACGTCGAAGCGCTGGAGCTTCTGGCGGATTCGATTGCGCGGGCGCTTGTTCCCGGTGGCTGGCTCGTCATGCACGAGTACATTGGTCCGACGCGGTTCCAGTGGACCGACCGCCAGCAGCAGCTCATGAATATCGTGCTCGAACATCATTGCCGGTCGAGTTGCGCACGACTGCCGCGGGCGCGGTCAAGTCCGGCCTCCTTCGTCCGACGATCGAGCAGATGATCGAGGTGGACCCCTCTGAGTCCGTCCGGTCGGCGGACATTATGTCAGTGTTCCGCGAGCGCTTCGATATTGTACTGCAGCGCGACTACGGCGGGACGCTCCTGCAGTTCTTGCTTGCCGAAATCATTCATAATTTCAAAGGCGTGATGGGCGAGGCCGTGCTCAAGCAGATCTTCTTGATCGAGGACCTGGCGATCAAGTCCGGTGAGCTTCAGTCCGATTTTACATTCGCCCTGCTCCGGCCAAAGGCGTAACCGCGACCTTTGTGATAAAGAGCTTCCGAACTCTCCGAGCAAGCGAGGAACGGGTACATGGTCTCGCCGAAGCCGAATTTCGCCGATAACGCGGCATTCGTCACCAACCTGTTCCGCGGCGTGCTGCGACGTGAGCCCGATGCACTCTCTCTTAAGCACTATGTCGACGCCTTGCTCGGCGGAAGCTCGCCAGCCTTGTCGTCCAGGAACTTGTAACCTGCGAGGAGTTTAGACAGAATACTTCGGTCCCGCTCTTTTGCGTGCCCGGCCACTTCTACTCGCCGATCGTTGACCCGGCTGAGGCTGAGCGCCACTTGGCCGCGATTGAGGCTGCGCCCTCTCCGGAGCATTTGCCAGGGATTGCCATATCTCGCTCAGAGATGGTGGCAACCTCGGAACGCCCTGCTCCCGTATTTGCGCCGCCATCCCGATTCCGGACGGAAAAAACCCGGTTTCCGCTTCTGGTTCGACAATCAGGCTTATTCCTGGGCCGATGCCAGTATTCTGCATGCTATGCTGCGTCACTACCGCCCCCGACGGCTGATCGAGGTGGGCAGCGGATGGTCATCGGCCTGCACGATCGACACGGTGGAGCGCTATCTTGATGGACACCTGTGAACTGACGTTCATCGAGCCCTACCCCAATTTGCTTAAGTCGTTGGCGGGCGATGCAGCAGAACGGGTCGCCCATCATCGAGAGCCCACTGCAGCGCGTACCCCGAGCCTGTTCGAGAAACTAGAGGCGGGCGACATCCTGTTCATCAATTCCACCCACGTCCTACGGACAGGCAGCGACGTGTGCTTTGCATTATTCGAGGTGCTGCCGCGGATCCAGCCGGGGGTTATCGTTCACTTCCACGATATGTTCTGGCCATTCGAGTACCCGCGCCCGTGGGTGATTGGCGAGAACCGCTCTTGGAACGAATTGTATGCGATGCGTGCCTTTCTCTACGAAAACAACAATTGGAAGGTGGAGATCTTTCTGGACTATTTCGCTCGCTTCGAGCGGCCGTTGATCGAGGCGACCTACCCCGCCTACCTGAGGAACACTGGGGGAGCGCTCTGGTTGCGTCGCCTTTAGGCGCCACCAAGCAGCCTGCGGGTCGCGTGAGATGGGTGGGGAAAGGCCTGATCGAAACAGATCCACACTAAAGATGGACGACGATGCAGCAGTCGACAGCCCGAAACCGCAGCTGATGAAGGTTCCTTGTGTGGAGCACGGCGCTCCGCAGGACGTGATTGTGCTTGCGGGATGGGGCACGCTCTCGTCCTGGGTGGTTGAATTGTTCAAGACGGCAGCTGCCCGGGCAAAGAGCCCGATAACCGCCGAATGGGTTGGCCATGCGGACGACTTGTCCGACCTCGGAAATGGCTCGTCCAAATCACGACGTTTCGTGATGACCCAAGGACCAGGGGCGTCGCTGCATAGCGCGCTAGCCAACCGCAATCTCAACATCGTTGCAGTTCTCGAGGAGCCTGGCGCGGCCACCGAGTATTGCCGCTCGACTGGCGTGGCGCCGATGGCGGCGCTGCGCGCTGTGTCCCATTCGATGTCGGCCCATCTCACCATACGGAACCATCCGGGTGTAGCGTACATTTTCCGGTCGAGTTCGCTGAAGGCGCGCGACGAGGCCGAAAGGATATTGAGCCATGTCGGGTTGCGCTTAGACACGAGCATATTGAAGGTTCTGATTGATGAGTTTTGCGGTAGTGAGTTGGAAGCATTGTCGCTTGATCAGGCGCAGTTGCGCGCGAACTTCGGCCCGAGGCCTTTGTCTCGGAGCGAATGGCCGGCGGGAGTCGAGGTCGAGACTGGCGACGTGGCCAAGGCGCTCCACCCTGTGATTCGCATGGCATTCGGTCATCCGGCCGAGACAATCGTGTGGGACCGGTCTCTTTTCTACAGAGGTACGCAGCTCGATGAGCAGGCCCCGCGACAGTTTGATCTCACCGGGCCGCCGCGGCAACTGTTCGGCGGGCCTTTGCTGCACGTCCCTTCGGGCACCTACGATGTCGACATCTGTTTCAAATTCACTGGTGTGGACCCGCTTCCGTTTCGCGTCGAGTTCTGCTGGCTCGGCGCGCCTGACGGTCCCCCGCCCGTGCAGAGGTGGATCGAGAAGGCTCCTGCCGGCCACTATCGGGCAAGGATGCAGCTCACGCTCGACCGTCCGCAGGATGTCCTGGACATCCGAGTGACCTCGCTCGAGGCCGCGATCGACGGCGAGCTCGAGTTCGAGCACATCGCCCTGACCCCGCTGCTCGGCTAGGCCGGCGACTTCGCTCCGACGTGCTGCGCGTGCCGGACGAAGGCTGCATCGGACCGTTCACGGGCAACCTCGTCGGCGGAGGGGCCCTGCACCGGCGAGCAATCGAGCGAGCCGATTAGGGCGACGAGCTCGTCGAAGCTCGCGAAGCACTGCCCGGCGCCCACCTGCGCAAAAATCTCGCGTGCGGCCCCATGATGCCAAGCGTAAGTGCGGCAGCCGGCGGCCAGCGCCGTGATCAAGTCCGTACCAAACAGGTCGCAGCTCCAATAATCGCGTGGGCTCTCCACGCCGAAGCCCGTCGTCTGAATGAATGCCGCGCCGCGAGCGAACAGATCGATCATGCGGGCGCGGGGCGGCGTCGCCAGGATGTCGATGTGTACGCCCGCCTCGCCGGCCAGCCGCATCAGTTCGCGGAATGTCTTGTCCGCCTCGACCGGATCGACAATCGTGCCGCACAGATGCAGCTTCCATTCGCGGCGATAGGCCTCCGGCGCCGCGGCCAGCGCCTCAATGAGGGTGGCGTGCTTTCCATCCGATCCTCGATCGCCGAAAGTGCCGACCGATACGATCCACGGAGAACGCGTGGGAGGCGGTGGGATGCCGAGGATCGGAGCGCCCACCGGCAGAATATCGATTTTTCCATCGAGCGGGCCAAGACCATCGTAAACGGCCTGCAGAGCGAGCTTGGCTGCCGCCGAGGGCACGATCACGCGCTTCATGCGCCGTAGCCGTTCGACAGCCTCCCGCATTCCGGCGCGGCCCTGCTCGCCACGCGACTTGGAATGGTGGAAAACGAACGTCGTAACTTCCGGGTTGATGCCGGCATCCGGCAAGGCCGTCTCCCCCATCACCACGACGTCGCGCCATCGGCTCCGCGCGATCTCGGATGCTGGAATGCTCCCGCGTGTTCGCACGTCGAGAGCGAGCTGATGCACGAGACCCGCCAGACGCAGCCGGCTCCATGGCGCCGGCGCGGCGATTGTCACGGGGCCGCCATCTCCGAGGGTAGCGGTGAGCGCGAGCATGTACCGCTCGGCTGGGCGTGCCAGCATCGGGCCTTCAGTCAGCGCCACCGCGCCGATATCGCCGATGTCCGTGGTTTCGGCCGATGGCGGAGGCAGGTCATGAAGCAGGTCCTTGCTGTTGCGGGTGCGGATGTAGTCGCCCCACATCGTTTCGAATGCGCGCTTGCTCGCCCCCGCGCGCAGTCGACCTTCACGGATGGGCTGCGCGGTTGTTGCGTTCTCGATGTGGAAGCAGGTCGCATCCCGGGCCAGGACGGTGGTGCGCAGACGCAGCCTCAGCTTGAGGCACAGATCGACATCTTCGTAGTATGCCGGCTCGAAGGCGAAGTGAAAGCCTCCGACGGCCTGGAACTCGGACCGCCTCACCAGCGCGCAGGCCGCCGAGACGTAGTCGACGATATCGAACCGCGGCAGGGTATCTCGTGCCAGCTCGGCCTCTCCCCAGCCGCGCCGCATCGTGTTCGCATCCGAGAGCAGGAAGGCGCCGGCTTCCTGCACGCGCCCGTCGGGATAGCGGATCACCGGGCCGACTACGGCGCAGTCGGGGATCGCGTCAAAAGCCGCGAGCAGGGCATCGATGGCGCCGGGTGCCAGGAACGCGTCGCTATTGAGGAACAGCAGGTAGTCGCCGCGCGCGCTCTCGCTGGCGATGTTGTTGCCCTCGCCGAAGCCGCGGTTGACTGATAAGGCAACCAAGCGGGCCGACCGGCTAACCTGGTCGATCACCGCACGCTCTGCCGGATTACTACCGTTGTCGACGACGATGATCTCGTAAGGGACACCGATTGCGGCCGCAAGTACCGATCCAACTGACAGCAATGTGAGATGTGACCGGTCGTGATTGAGAATGATGATCGATACTAGTGGATGCGCGGCCGCGTCATTTGAGACATTATTGCCGTCGTGATGCCGTGGCACGCTGCCGAAGAACATCGGTGTCGCAGTGTCGTGACGCTCTGTTTCGAAGCTGCGGGCAAGCGAGGTGATGTCGGCGAGCGTTTGTTCCGGCGAACGATCCGGCTCGCCGATCCGCGGTTGGCCGATCGGCTTGCCGGGGACCTTCTCGCGCCCCTCGACACTCACGGCCGTAATCGCCAGCGCGAGCACGTCAAAGGCCATTCGATGCAACAATCTCTTTCGCGAGTGCCCGTCCTGAAGCAGTGCGGCCTTGCCAAGGCCAAACAGGGCAACTAGTCGCTCTGCGGCTTCGGCCTGAGAGCACTGGTCCCGCATCAACACGACCAAGCTTGGAAGCTTAACCCGATCGGCGACGCCAAGAAATGCTACCGTGGCGCAAAGATCGTCGAAGGTGGCCATCTCGTTGATGTGTTCGGCACCCGCATGTGCCTCCTCGGCGATCCTCCGTGCCAGTTCCGGCGGCTCCGAGTGACCGGTCCGAGCCATCACATATTGGAGGTGCTCCTCGACGTCGGACAATGGCGCGCCCAGGATCAAGCCCGAGCGGTAGTAGCACTCTGCCGCCTGGAAGTGCCCCAGCTCCTTGAGGCAGTGGCCAGCTTGAACCAGGTAGCCACCATGCCAGGGAATGATATCGAGCCCGCTACGGTAGGCCTTGAAGCTGGCCTCCCATCGCCGTGCATCTCGGTGGCTGTCCCCCGCGTCGACCCGAAAACGGAAGCGCAAGTTCAAGCGTCCGTATCTCGCATTGCGAAGGGCGGCCGCGAAGCGGCCCGTGTGCTGAGGCCCGGGTCCTGCCGAGGCAAACAACAGCTTGCGCGACACCCGCTGCAACACTCCCACGTGTCGCGGCCGCAACGCAAGATCCCGCATTCCCTAAACTCTCCACTAGCGCCAATTTCCGCCACAAGATCGTGCCGCGACAGCCCTGTCAACGTTACCGGTCGCCGTAATGTTGCGGCTCCTCCGTGTGCGCCGATTCTGCAACATCATCATCGTGTCGTGCTGCCGGTGCGCGCCTGTAGACGGCTCTTCAAGCTTGGAGCTAGCATTAGCGATAAGTAACATCGTCTCGAATTGGAATTCGGACATGTTAGATGGCCTAGGGATCGGTCGAGGCCGGCGCGAGCGAGCTTTGCCTGCAGCAGCCTAGTCGATGAAACGTAGCACTTTGGGCAAAGACGAATTTGCATGAAGGGTGAAAGTTTGGATCTCGAACGTTTTGACCCCGGCCTGCCGGGCCGCCTCGCGTATGAACACATCCACCGCTATGCGTTCTGCGTGGAACTTGCCCGGGGCAAACGCGTGCTGGACGCGGCGTGCGGGCAGGGTTACGGCAGCGCTCTGCTTTCCGAGACCGCAACCCACCTGGTGGGAGTCGATCGCGATCCTACGACAATCGCTCGCGCGCGTCAGAGCTATGCCGGCTGTAGCAACGCGCTATTCATGACAGCGGACTGCGCGCATCTGCCGTTTGCCGAGGCAGAGTTCGATCTCGTGGTCTCGTTCGAGACGCTCGAGCACGTCGAGCTGCAGGACCAAATGTTGGCCGAGTTCGCCCGTGTGTTGAAACCTGACGGCATACTTGTCATTTCGACGCCGAACCGGCCAGTCTATTCGCCCCCGGGCAAGCCTCCCAATCCCTACCACGTCAAGGAGCTGGACGTGGGCGAATTCGCGGCGGCGCTCAAGAAGTGCTTCCGGCATGTTCGCATGCTCGGGCAGCGCTTCCAGCTCGGCTCCACCATTGCCGAGCTTGCCGAAAAGGAGCCGACGCAGGGCTACGCCAGCTATCAGGCTCTGTTGAAGGAGCGTGGGGCACGCTTAGTGGTCCGCCAAGGCGTCGCTGCTCCGGTAGATCCCGAATTCCTCATTGCGATCTGCGCCAACGCAATCGAGGCTCCGTCGCTGCCGCCGTCCATGTATTTCGACCTAGCCGAAGATTTGTGGAGCCAGCAGCTCGCATTCATCAGTTGGGCGGAGGGGCTGCGCGACGAAGAAAAGCGCGTGAGAGTACATGCCGGCGAACTCGAGGCACAGGTTCGGAGCTCCACGGCCAACCTTGATGCCGAGCGTCGCCATTCCAGCACACTGCTTCACGTGCTGGAGCTGAGCCGAGGCCAAGTGGCGCTACTGGAGGAGGACGGCCGCGTCGTCAACCAGTCGATGGCAGAGGTCGTCCAGCGCAGCGCTCAGCTTGCGCAGATTGCCGGCATGCTACGCAGCCAGTGCGCCGAGGAAGCGGACCGCTGTCGGGCAGTCGAGGCGCAACTCGCCGCTGAAATCAATCAGAAAAGGGTGATTGAGAGCGCGCTGAATACGAGCCGGCTGAACATTGCTGAACTGGAGCAAAGGCAGGCGCTCGAGCGGTCGCGTCAATCCGCTCGGATTGCCGAGCTCGAGGTCGATCTCGTCGCGCGAGTCGATCAGATCGAGCAGGCTGGACGCCGCGAGGCAGAGGCTGCCGAAGCGATACGCAAGCTCGAGCGCGAGCTGGCCGATAGCGTTGACGAGATTGGCGAGCTTCGGCAAGTCGACATGCAGGCGCTCGAAACCCAGCTCGCGGCCACCCGAAGCGCGTTGTTCGATCGGGCTATGCAGATCTCCGATCTCAACCGCATTCTGGCGCAACACGAAGCGACGAGTTCGGGTGGTCCGCGTGCCGAGCACTCGGGGTTCAACGGTGCCTACTCCGCGCCGCTGGCTACGCCTGCGCTATCGGCTCCACGACGTGAAGCCACGATTACCTCCCTTGCCCGCAGTGAACCGGCGACCACCCCAACGGCAGCGACGGCCGGCGACACCGCCAAGCAAAAATTCCGCGAGGGTGCAAGGCGCCGGCTGAAGGCTTTCCTGGCCGGCAGCGAGCGCATTGTCCTGCCTACATCGTCGAGGCCACGCCTCTCGATCGTCATCGTGCTGTTCAATCAAGCCGAGTTGACGTTCGATTGCCTGCGCACCCTCGGCGCGGCGCTCGATGTAGCGAGCGAGGTGATCATCGTCGACAACGACTCGCGCGACGACACGGCAGAGCTGTGTGCACGGGTCGAAGGCGCGCGCATCATTCGCAACAAGGAGAACCTTCACTTCCTAAAGGGTGTGAATCTCGGGGCGAAGGAATGCCGGGGCGACGCAATCCTCCTTCTCAACAACGACACCACGATAAAGCCCGGCTCGATCCGCAGCGCTATTGGGCGTCTCGACGAGGAGCCTTCCGTCGGAGCCGTCGGCGGCAAGATCGTGCTGCTCGACGGCACGCTGCAGGAGGCCGGCAGCATCATTTGGAGAGACGGGAGCTGCCTCGGCTATGGCCGCGGCCGTTCACCGGACGACCCCGAGTTCAAGTTCAAGCGGGATGTCGACTACTGCTCGGGCGCATTCATCCTCATCAGGCGATCGCTGTTCGAGCGGTTGGGATGGCTCGATGTCACTTTCGCACCAGCATACTACGAGGAGACCGACCTGTGCATGCGCATCCGCGATGCGGGATTCCGCATCATCTATGATCCGCAGATCGAGATCGAGCACTTCGAGTTCGGTAGCCAGAGCACCTCGGACAAGGCTATCGAGATGCAGCGGCGCAATCAAAAGATCTTCCTCGATCGTCATGGGGCGACGCTCGAGGCGTCACACCTGCCGAGCTGGACGCGGCCGCTCGATGCGCGCATGCGGCCGGGCGTTGCGGGGCGCCTGCTCGTCCTGGACGACCAGGTGCCCTATCCGCGTCTCGGTCAGGGCTTCCCGCGCGCGCACGCGATGCAAGAAGCGGTCCTGCGCAACGGGTGGTTCATCACGTTCTATCCAACCTCCTTCCCGGACGTGATCTGGGACGAGGCCTACCGGCTCTACCCCGCCGAAGTGGAAATTGCGGCTGGATTGGGTCGCGCCGGGCTTCAGGCGTTTCTGGCGAGCCGCGCCGAATACTATGATGCGATCCTGGTAAGCCGCTCTCACAACATGGAGCTCGTCAACACCTTGTTGGCGGCCGAGCCCGAGCTTCTCGGTCGAACACGTGTGATCTACGACGCGGAGGCGATCGTGGCGCCGCGCGAGGCATTGAAGCGGAAGCTCGCCGGCATGCCACTCGCGGCCAAGGAACAGCAAAAGGCGCTTCAGCAGGAGCTCGGCCTCGCCCGCCATGCCGATTGCGTGATCGCGGTGAGCGAGACCGAGGCGGAGATCTTTCGCTCTGCCGTGACGAGCGAAGTCGTCGTGGTTGGGCATGCCGTCGAGCCGGCACCCACGACCGAGCCGTTCGAGGCGCGTAGGGATGTGCTGTTCGTGGGAGCGCTCGATGTCGACAATTCACCGAATGTGGATTCGCTCGTCTGGTTCGTCGAGAGTGTCATGCCGCTGCTCGACAAGCTGATCGGCTCATCGTGGCGGCTGCGCGTGGCAGGCACAAACAAATCGCAGCTCGCGCGCAGGCTGGCCGGACCACGTGTCGAGCTGCTCGGGCTGGTCGACGATTTGCGGCCTCTCTACGGCAGCTCGCGCCTGTTCATTGCTCCCACGCGGTTCGCTGCCGGCATCCCAATGAAAGCGCACGAGGCTGCTGCGGCCGGCCTGCCAATCGTCTCCAGCCAGCTGATCGCGCAGCAGCTCACCTGGAGCAACGGCTGCGAACTAATGGCAGCGGACGATCCGGAGGAGTTCGCGCTCAGTTGTGCCAACCTTTATGAGGACCGTCAGGTATGGGAGAAGATGAGAGCAGCAGCGCTGCGTCGCGTTGAGATGGAGTGCAGCGGTCACGAGTTTGGCGAGCAACTCGCTAAGGTGCTGAAGGCCTGCCTGCATGTGCAATAGGTTAATGGCCATATAGCAGGGCTCGGCATTGACGAACCCGTGTGTGGCCATTCGACATTCTCGAAGAACCGCGATCGCCTGCTCGTCCCGCCGCAGGCGGGCAAAGATGGGGCCGACGTCGCCGCGAAGTCCTTGATGCCGTGCTGCGCCATCCCAAGGTATAGCGCTTCCTCTCCGACGATCACTTCTCGGTCGATGGCATGCTGGTCGAGGCATGGGCGTCATTGAAGAGCTTTCGTGCCAGGGATGGCAGCGACGAGCCGCCGTCGGCGGGCCGCAACGTAGAGCGCGACTTCCACGGCGAAACGCGCGCCAACGACACGCACGAAAGCACGACCGATCCGGACACCAAGCTCTTTCGCAAGGGCAACGGCCAGCCGGCGAAGCTCTGCTACATGGGCCACGCGCAGATGGAAAACCGCAGCGGGCTCGTCGTCCAGGCGCATCTCGGCCGGCCCAGCCGCACTGCCGAACGGGAGGCGGCGATCCATACGGTGAACCGTCAATCTCCGGGATCGTCGCGGCGGATCACGCTCGGTGCCGACAAAGGCTACGATGCGGCGAACTTCGTCGGCGAACTGCGCCAGATGGCGGTGATACCGCACATCGCTCGCAACGACGCCATGACCAAGACCGGCAAGCATCAGCGCAGCAGCGTCGACGGCCTCACAACGCGGCACGCTGGCTACGCCGTCAGCCAGCGGGTGCGAAAGCGCATAGATGAGGCCTTCGGCTGGGCCAAGTCCGTCGGTGGCCTCGCCAAGACCAAGCTGAGCGGCACGAAGCGCGTCATGGCCGCCTACAATCTGTTCCGCGTGCCCAGATTGCTCGCCGCATCGTGAACGGCATTGGCCCAACTGCACGAACTAGGCCGCATACTTTCGAAAAAGCAGATGCCCCGCACTTCAGCCGAGGATACCGTTCTAAACACGACCCAAATTCAGTGGCCTGCAAGAGGACTTGCCATTCTAGCGCGCAGCCGAGATCACGCAGGGCCTCACATGACACGTCGGTACAGATCCTTCACCCGCTCCGCGTACTTCTCCTTGCTGAACATCTCGGCACGAGCCGCACCGCGGCGCGAAAGCTCCGTTCTCAGGTCGGCGTCGCTATCGAGCCGCCGGATCGCATCAGCCATCGCCTCTATGTCGTAGGGGTCGACCGTCAGCGCTGCGTCGGCCGCTATCTCCAAGAGCGACGTCGAATTCGAGGTGAGGACAGGCGCTCCAGCCATCATGGCCTCGAGCACAGGAAGCCCGAAACCTTCGTAGATCGAAGGAAACAGAAAAGCCCTCGCGCCCCTCAGCAAGGCGATCAATTGGTTGAATCGGACGTAGTTCAAGTACCGAACTCGCCGGTCGACGACAAAGTCCTTGCCGTCTGGTTTCAGCCGATAAAACTTCTCGTCGTTGATCTGCTTGAGGATATCCTCGTACTGCCAACCGAGCTTGCCGACGATCACCAGCGGCCGCTTCGTGCCCGAGGAGCTATAGGCGTCAATGAGCCGGCTGAGATTCTTCTTGGGCTCCAGTGCGCCAATGAAGAGGAAGTACTCCTTGAAGCCCAGGCCGAAACTTCGATCGAGATCGACCGCCACGTCGTTCTCCGGTCTGGACAGGAGCGGCGCGGGCAGTTCGACGGCTTGATAGGTATTAGTTATTCGGTCGCCGCTGATACCCGTCAGCTTCATGATGTCTGCGCGCGAATACTCCGAAACGGTGACTATGTGGTCGGCATGGCGGCCGAAATAGCGCATGAGGTCGAGGAAATACGACTTTATGTCGAGGGTCGTCTCTGGAACACGCAGAGGCACGATGTCGTGGACTGTGTAGATGTTGGGGCAACTAGGCACCTCGATCGGTGTTGCCTGGGTCGTCTGGAAGAGGTCCGGACGGGACGAGACCTTGAGCTTGAGCGGCTTCCCCCATCGCATGAAGTGAAGCCGGGCTACCTCGGTTACGCTCGTCGCCGCATGAACTGCATTGAAGCCCGCCAGATTGTCATTGGCGCCGTCGATCGCCACACCCGATCGATGTATGCGGATCGCACGGACGCCAAATGGCGCCCCGAAAATCTCGCGCGCCCGGATCTTCAGCTTGTGCGCGCGAGTGGGCTGATGAACGTTGACGGCATCGTAGAGAGCAATCTCGCGCAGGTTCTCGTCGTGAGCGTCCAGCGGACCGTCGATCCCCAGGACAACTTCTGTCGTGTAGCCAAGCTCCCGCGCGATCCTGCCGAGCGTTCGAGCATAAGTGGTGATGCCGGTGCCGGCTGATAGCCTCAAATTCTGACCTTCGAAAAGTATAGTCTTCGACACCTGCCCCCCATTGGCCTGCTCCTCGAAGCGATGCCAGGAAAAAAGTTAGATCCGGGCCGCTATCGGCCAGTATCCAATCTGGCGGGAGCGAAGCGTAGGGCAGAGAGGATGTTGGCGGCAAGATCGTTTCGGGCGTCGGTGGTCGATATACGAGCGATGAGTGCGGTTTGCGGCATTGTACAATTCACCGAGGGAACGCCCGCGGTACTGTCGTTGAGCGTGCGCTTCTCGATCCGTGGCATTCCCGGACGGGGGGGCAGGTCCATGACTTGCCGCCGGGTTTTCGGACCAGTGATTACTTGAGAGACGGCCCTCGTGAGCTTGCCCCCGAGCGGTAAGCAAACCCAGCCGCCCGGCTCCTGATCATGCGCGAGACCGGCAAGTCGAAGCCGTGCGTCTGGCGCTGGCAGGAGCGCTTCATGCACGAGGGCGTCGACGGGCTTCTGCGCGACAAGACGCGGCCGCCCGGCACGCCGCCGCTGCCCGAGAGCGTGCGGCAGAAGGTGCTCGCCAAGACCGCGAGCGAGACGCCGCCGAACGCGACGCACTGGAGCGTGCGCACGATGGCGAAGGCATGGGCATCAGCCGGACAAGCGTGCAGCGCATCTGGAAAGAGGCCGGGCTGAAGCCGCATCTCGTCAAGCGCTTCAAGGTCTCGAGCGATCCGATGTTCGAGGAGAAGGTCACCGACGTCGTCGGTCTCTACATGAACCCGCCCGATCGCGCACTCGTGCTGTGTGTCGACGAAAAGAGCCAGATCCAGGCGCTCGACCGCACCCAGCCCGGCTTGCCTTGAAGAAGGGTCGCGCCGCGACGATGACGCACGACTACAAGCGGCACGGCACGACGACGCTGTTCGCCGCCCTCGACACGCGCACCGGCCGCATCATCGGCGAGTGCCAGCCGCGCCATCGCGCGAAGGAGTTCATCCGCTTCCTGCGACGCATCGACCGCAGCGTGAGAAAGATCGCTCGACATCCATCTCGTGCTCGACAACTACGGGACTCACAAGACGCCCGAGGTGAAGGCTTGGCTCGCCAAGCATCCGCGCTTCCATCTCCACTTCACGCCGACCAGCGCCTCGTGGCTCAACCTCGTCGAGCGCTTCTTCGCCGAGATCACGATGAAGCGCATCCGGCGCGGCACCTTCGCCAGCGTCGCTGAACTCGAGCAGGCGATCCGCGACTACCTCGACCAGCACAACGCCGACCCCAAGCCCTTCGTCTGGACGAAAACCGCAAACACCATTCTCAAGAAAGAGCGCCGGCCCTCCTCCAGTTGGCCCTCCACTACGATGGGAACCAAGCGCTGAGCGACGGCCGGCAGCTCCTCGTCGCTGAGTGAGGTCGAGTTTTCCACCACGAACGGCGTCAGCGCATCGAGGACGCCCTCGATCTGGCCTCGATCGTGTCCGGCGATGACAAAGAAGCGGAGGCGTGGCAGACCCTTCGGTACGGCGATCTGGACGATTGACGCGGCGCTATCCCGCCGCGCCGCGGCGTGGCGTGGCTTCCTGTTGATCGTCGGCGCAGGACTTCAGGCGTTTCCACGACGAAGGGGGCCAGCGCATCGAGGACGCCGTCGATCTGGCGCCGGTCGTGTCCGGCCGTGACGAAGAAACGGAGGCGTGGCAGATCCTTCGGCACCGCAATCTGGACGATCGGCGGGACAAAGAAGCCGGCGCGAAGCGCGGCGTTTCCGGCTTCGATGGCGACGGGCGTTTGCGAAAACAGGATCGGAATCACCGCCGCGCCTTCGGCAGTCCCCGTGTTCAGGCCGCGCGCGCGTGCGCCTTCGACAAAGTACCGCGAGTTGTCATGGAGCAGGCGCAGGCGCTCGGGTTCGCTCTGGAGAATGTCGAGCGCGCACCGCGCGGCCGCGACACTCGGCGGCGGCAGGCCGACGCTGTAGACGAAGCCCGGCAGGGTGAAGCGGAGCCAGTCGATGACGCCCTGGCGTCCGCCGATGAAGCCGCCGCAGGTGACGAACGCTTTCGACAGCGTGCCAACGATCAGATCGATTTCCGAGGCCGGGATGCCGAAATGCTCGGCAACGCCACGACCGGTCTTTCCGAGCACGCCGACGGAATGCGCCTCGTCGATCATCAGCCAGGCGCCGTGATTGCGGCATAGCGGAATGAGCGCCGGCAGGTCCGGGACATCGCCGTCCATGCTGTAGAGCCCCTCCACGACCACCAGCACGCGGCCATAGTTGCCGCGGTGGGCCTTGAGGAGGGCGGCAAGATGATCGAGATCGTTGTGGCGGAAGGTCAGCGTCGTTGCCCGCGAAAGCTGGGTGCCGACCATGATGCTGTTGTGCGAGGTTTCATCGACGATGATCAGGTCGCCCTTGGTCAGCAGATGGCTGACCAGCGTGACGTTGGTGCCGTAGCCGCTGACGAGGGCGAGCGTGTCGTCGACGCCAATGAACTTCGCGAATTCGGCTTCGAGTTCGCGGTGCGCGGTGCGTTCGCCGCCGACCAGTCTCGAGGCGCCGACGCCGACGCCGATATCGTCGATCGCTTGCTTTGCGGCTTGCTGAATCCGAAGATCCGATGCCAGCGCCAGGTAGTCGTAGTGGGCAAAACTGATGGCCGCTGCCGTCCGGTTGCTGGGCGTGCCGATGCTCAACCGCTCCATCGACTGGCAGTAGGGGTAGTGGTCCTTGACCACGGAAGTGCCGGAAAGGACGAAGCGTCGCCGGGCATACTGTTCAAGTGATGCGTGCCGCTCGGAACTCATGAGATCTCCCAGTCGCTCGCGAAAGCCATAGGCGGGCGTCTCGCGTCAAATCCAGAGAGCGATGTCTTCAAGGCGACGCACACATACACAGTCCTTGTGACAATCGATCGCGATGCATTTCCAATTGAATGGTGGTCAGACAAACGTCAGTCAAAGACGCAATAACCTTTTCAATTGCCGGGGTGCGTTGCCGTTCGGCATCCGGATTGCCGCGTGACATCTCGACTAGAGAGCAGCACGACTTACCGCCTCAGGGGCAGCGAGGCCCGTCGCAATTTGCGGCGCGATCCCCGTCACGCGCACTTCGGTCGGGGCGACACGCCGGGTCGGGTCGATCAGGGCGAGCTGTCGCGCGTCGCGCACGAACATCGCCACGCCACTCCCAAGGGCAAAGGCGAAAAGTATGACCCCGACAGCGTCGAAAAATCCGATGTGACCGAACGATGTGGCGATCCAAGGGAGATCGACGTACATGGCGAGGATGAGCCCGGCGCCGATCAGCACCCGTAATCTCGGTCGGGCCGATGCCGAAGTACGTGAGCTGCATCGAGCGCGTCACATGCAATTTGATATAGGTGTAGGTGCTCAAGGCGAGATAGCCAAGCAGCGCGAGAAGCGCGATGTCGAACCGCATGAGCGGCGACAGCCCCAGGCCCAGCACGAGCAGGAACTGGGATGCGATATCGGAGACGTGGTCGACGAAGAAGCCATAGCGGGGGCGTTCGATCCGGCGCACCCGCGCCAAAGTGCCGTCGAGCGAGTCGCCCACCCAATTCAGGAACAGCCCCAGCAGCGCCAGCCAGAGGAACATCAGCGACACGTGACTGGCAACCAGGCCGACCAGCCGCCAGCGCCGACCCCAGGATGCCGAGTACCGTCAACTGATCAGGCATCGTCCACAGCGGGAGACGCCGTGCCAGGTTCTCTAGTAACCCGCGCTCATACGTGCTGATCGCCCCATCAAGGATTCGACCGCCGCCATATTCACTTGCAGGCTCCCCTGCCCGACCGTCATAACCAAGCCCCCGCTGGAAAATGCGATTTTTCAAACTGGTTACGCTATGCTTAACTTACTACTGCCACATATAAGGCGAAGCGTGCAACGATGCGGGCTCAGAGTATCCGCAGAAACTTTTCAACGTGTTCGATATGCCACGCCCAGCTTGCGGCTGCCTGATCTTCTGACGATGATAGCGCGGGTCGGTCGATTTTCGCACAAAAAATGGGCACTATGGCATCGCGCCAGCCTGGACCATCGGTCGGATCCAGAACGCGCGCCTGCTGCACTGATTCGGGCCATCTAGTCCGAGTGCGTCCGAGACGATCAAGCGGAACACCGACCGCATGGGCCTCCGCGACCGGCAGCCCATAGCCCTCGGCGAGCGTCGGCATGAGGAGGGCGCGCGCGCCGGCCATCACATGTCTGAGGGCTGGCGTTGAAAGTCCTGCGACTTCAGTCACATAGGGCTGGATGGCGCGGCACCGCTCGAGCATGTCGATGACATTTTCGTTGTCCCAACCTCTGCGCGCCGATAAGCAGCAGCGACGGGGTGCGGTCCGCCGAACCGCTCGGCCAGCTCTCGCCAGACGTTGAGGAGCAGGAGCTGGTTCTTGCGCGGCTCGATCGTGCCGACCGAGACGAAATAGTCGCGCTCAGGGAGTGGCGGCGCTTGGACCTCCCGGTTCGCGCAAACACGTCCGCGACCGGCAGTGGAAGCACACAGATCGGTGGAACGGCGACGCCACGGTCGCGAAGATGCCGCTCCAGCGCTTCCGCGTAAAGTCGCTCGCCACGATGACCCCCGCACTCCGGCGCGCGAGCACGCGCAGCCGGCCGTCATGGCGGCGCGCTTCCGACGGCGGGAAGAACTCCGGATGGCTGATCGGCAGCAGGTCGTGGATGAAGAACACCGCCTTCACGTCCGGGCGGCGATCGAGCCAGCGGAAATACCAATCCAGCCAGAGCGGAAATTGGCTCACATTCAAATAGATGGCGCCTGCGGAACTGTCCGCGCAAGATTGCGAGCCGGGTAGAGGCCGCCCATCCGAGGATGCTGCCGCGGCCGAAGCAGTCTGGCGATGGAGCGGCCGGCCTTGCGCGGTTGGCCGTCCGGTCACTCGAGTATGTCGAGCGAGCTGCCGGGTGCGGCGCCGAGATGCGCAACAAGGCGGCCGTAGACCTCGTCGTCCTCGATCCGCCCGGCTTCGCGCCAATGACCCGCGATGGCATCGACAATCGAGTCGCCCGGCGCGATTGTCGACAGCCCTGAGACCGGCAGGGCCAAGGAGTGCGCCGCGCCCGCCCCTGTTCTCGGACAGGAAGTGCTGCGCGTAGCCCAGATCGACGCGATCGATCCCGTTCGGCGTGGACCGACTGAATCGCGTTGCGAGACGTGTGAGATCGAAGATGACGTCGCGCGGCGGGCTCACCGGGGAATCCCCCGCGCTATCGATTGATCTCGCGGATGGTGGCCGCGGAGATGGCCGGCGCCGTCAGCATATTCACCAGACGGAAGACCTTCTCGATCTCGGTGATCGGCGCGTGCGAGACGTAGAGAATATCCTTGTCGCGCATGTTGAAGCGGCGCGCACGGAAGAGCGACGTCGGATCACGCATGTTGAGCCGGTAGGCGACCGGAACGACGCCGCGCGACGAGGAATTTCTGCGGCACGTTCGGATATTTCTGGGCGAGGCTGGCCGGCTCGTAGCGCAACACGAAGACGCCGTAAGGGTCGGAGCGGTCGTCATTGAGGCCACCCGCTTTGCCGAGCGCCTCATCGAGCGAAATGCCGCCGGCGTCGAACCCGATTACCGCGTTGCGCCCTGTCGCGCCGAAAGCGGTGAACGACTGGGGAGCGCGGTACACGGTGATGACGTCGCCCGGCCGAACGTAGATGTTCTCGCGCGTGTTGGAGAGGATGGCCTGGAGCGGCACGCTGAGCGATTTGCCGTCGCGGGAGAGGGTGATGA
The DNA here is from genome assembly GCA_963775035.1 of uncultured Alphaproteobacteria bacterium. Lineage (GTDB taxonomy): Bacteria > Pseudomonadota > Alphaproteobacteria > Rhizobiales > Hyphomicrobiaceae. The sequence continues at coordinate 18,614 of CAVZHG010000024.1, forward strand.
AGGCCTCATGGACCGCGCGATTTGATGCCGCCGGCGGAGGCGATCACATCCAGGATGCGGTCTCCCTTGGGGCTCAGCGGCACGCGCGCGCCGGTCGTCACGTCACCGGTGACGGTCGCCGTATGGGTCAGGTTTCGCGTGAGATTGACCATCGCCTGAGGGTCGGCGGTCTTGCCGGCCAGCCGTTGGACGATCTGCTTCTCGATCTCCATCGGCGTATGGCCGGCGACCCGGATGCGGCCGGCATAGGGCACGTTGATGGTGCCGTCTCGCGCCACAACCTGCTCGGGAATTTGCGCGGCGCGCGAACCGGGGTTCGCCCGCTCGATGGTCGACGCGGCAAAGAGGCTGCCGCCGCCGGTCTCCCAGATATTGATCTGGACCATGTCGCCGATGTCGACCCGCTGCACCTTGGGCGATCGGTAGTCGCCGTAAAGTGCGCTCAATGTCGGATTGTGCCAGGTCGCGACGATGTCGAGGCTGGGTTCCGACAGATCGACGAGGACGAATTCCGGATCGCTCTCCTGCGCCGCGCTGAGCAGGTCACGCCCAGCCGGTCCAGCGCTGCCACAGCCAGCTAGGGCCGCCGCTGCCAATGCACAGCAGACAAATTTGGCGATCGGCGAAACCGGCACTCTTTGGGCCCCCGGGCGCTGGGAAAAACCGCAGTCGAACTGCGGACTTTTTAACGCTAACAAGGATGTGCAGTGAACCATAACAAGGATGGGTGGGACTGTCAGCATACCCGCACGGCGCCCGGGCAGCTCTCCAGGCCCGTTGTGACCGCAACGCCACAGTTTTGATCGCCTGCGCCGCATCGAAAATATGAAATCTTTCCAAATCATTAATCAGCGATCGATGTGCCGCATCCACAACCTATACGTCGACGCTCATCGATCTTGGCGCGACGGTGCGCGCATACTAAGCGTAGCACGGCGGCGTTCGAGCGGCGCTGGCCGATACAACCGCTTGGATGGCGCGGGGTGGTTGGTGGCTCCTTACAGACAAAGCGCGTCCCATGCCCGCCCGATCGCCTTCGATATCACCCACCTCGTATCGCGGTTGCCGGTCGCCAACCCGTCGGGCATCGACAAGGTCGACCTTGCCTACGCGCAGCCATTTCGGGCGCTTGGGCTGTGACGCGGCCGTTCACTATGGGCTTTGGCGGCCCCGCTTCCATCCGGGGCAAGCGGTCGGCGAGGTGGTGGACCTGGCGTCGCGGTCGCGCTGGATCGGTGTCGAGGAAGATCAGGACCTGGCTTTTGATCGTATCGTCCGCTTTCTGACCGGTCGCGCGGCCGCCGGTTCGCCCGCGCGGGCCAATGGCGGAGACGCCAGCGTTGCCCCTCAGGCGAGCGACCGCGGGCGCCGTCGGCTGGCCCAGGTGCGCTGGCGGTTGTCGCCGGGCCGGCATACCCTCCCCAACGGCGCGCTGTATCTCAACGTCGCCCAGCATGTTTTTGAGATGCCGCGCTTTTTCCGGTGGCTAGCCGCCCGCCCCGACGTCCTGCCGGTGTTCCTGGTGCACGACCTTCTGCCGATGGACTATCCGGAGTATTTCCGCCCGGGCTACCGCGACCGATTCGGCCGGCGCCTCGATACCATCGTCGACCACGCGAAAGCGCTCATCACGACGTCGACCCCCGTGAAGGAGCGCCTGTTGGAGGAAATCGCCGCCCGCGGGCGGTCCGCGATGCCCATTCACGTCGCGCCGCTGCCGTCGACGATGGCGCCGGTGGACGGGCGCGCGCTTGCCGATCCCGAACTCACGGCCAGCCCCTATTTCGTCGTTCTCGGCACCATCGAGCCGCGAAAGAATCACCTGCTGCTCCTCAACGTCTGGCGGCAGCTCGCGGAGGCGCATGGTTCGCCACCCAAGCTGGTGATCGTCGGCGTCAGAGGCTGGGAGAACGAGCAGGTGCTCGACGTGCTCGACCGCAGCGTCCTCGTGCGCCCGCACGTCATCGAGGCGTCGGGGGTGAGCGACCGCGGGCTGCTGCGGCTTCTGGCCAACGCGCGCGGCCTGCTGATGCCGTCGTTTGCCGAGGGCTACGGCCTGCCCATCGTCGAGGCGCTGTCGGTGGGCACGCCGGTCGTGGCGTCGGACATCCCAGTTTTCCGAGAAATCTCACAAGGCTGCGCGGTGTTCCATCATCCGCTCGACGGGCCGGGCTGGCGTCAGGCGGTGGTGACGCTCAGCGATCCCGAGCACCCGACGACGCGCGAGGCGCGACAGAAGGCGCAGGCCTTTCGCGCGCCGTCGTGGGAGCGGGCATTTCGCGGGCGTCGCCTCGTTCCTGGCCGAGCTGTAGAGCTCAGCGCGGGTTCGGCAGGCCGCGCTCCAGCGCCCCGAGCGTGATTTCGGAGCGGGCGACCCACCGTGGGCCCTGGGCCGTCTCGATCTGAACGCGGCTCGCGTTCGACGCGGCACTCCGCACTTGAACCGGCACATTGATCGCCGAGGCGGCCACACGTTCGCCGTCGTTGCCGAACTCGCCGCCGAACAGAATGACGGTCGGGCCTTTGAACCCAACGATAACGTCCGGCCCCCGCGCTGAGCGCGCCGGCGGCGCATCGACGCCAGTGCCGGACGGCCGCCCGGGTGGGGCCACGGCGCTCGTTGTGCTGGCCGGCGGCGGGAGTTCGGAGAGCCGGCGGTGCCGCGTGCCGGGGGGCGCCGCGGCAACGGCCGGCGGTGGGTTTGCCTCGAGGAGGTCGGACAGCTTCGGCAGAGAGGCCGTGCCGCACGCAGTCAGGCTCAGCGCCGGCAGAAGGCAGACGCCCAAGCGCGGCAAACGACGAAGAAAAGAGCCGACGCGCAAAATGGTCCCCTCGAGCGAACGAAAGGGAATGATAGCACAAAAGCGAGCGTCGTGCACCCTGCGGGAAGATTGCGCAGGAACTCGGCAAAGACAGGCGGCAGCTGCGAGCGGCTGGGAAGACGCACGAAATCGAGTACAGGACCCGAGGCCGGCGCCATGAGCGCTTGCGGAATGCACGGCGAGTGTGAATGGGTGTCTAGTCTGCGGAATATCCCCGCGGAAAATTTGTGCCTGGAGGGGACGTCGAGGTTCCGGCGAAGGCGAGGTAGGTCCATCCCTTCGCGGCTGGCGCCATGCAGATCGTTCTCCGCGGGGTAAGGCTCATGGTCGACCTTTCAATCCTGGATCTGGTTCGCGTCACCGAGGCCACGGATGCGCGCGCAGCGCTCGACAACGCCCGCGACCTTGCCGCCCACGCCGAAGGATGGGGTTACCGCCGCTTCTGGGTGGCCGAGCATCACAACATGGCCGGCATCGCCAGCGCCGCGACGTCGGTCGTCATCGGCCATATCGCCGCCGGCACGCAGCGCATCCGCGTCGGTGCCGGCGGGATCATGCTGCCCAATCACGCGCCGATCGTGATCGCCGAGCAGTTCGGCACGCTGGCGCGCCTCTTTCCCGGCCGCATCGATCTGGGCCTCGGCCGCGCGCCGGGGACCGATCAGATCACCGTCCACGCGCTCCGCCGGTCGCTCGGCGAACTCCGACAACTTTCCGCAGGATGTCCTGGAGCTGCAGGCGTATTTCGCGCCGGTGCAGCCGGGCCAGCGCGTTCAGGCGGTGCCGGCGGCGGGCACCGATGTGCCGCTGTGGATCCTGGGATCGAGCACCTATGGCGCGCAACTCGCCGCCGAGCTCGGCCTGCCCTACGCGTTCGCGTCGCATTTCGCGCCGGAGCAGCTCTGCTCGCGCTCGATATTTATCGCGAGCGCTTCAAGCCGTCGGAGCAACTCGCGCAGCCCCACGCGATGGTCGGCGTCAACATCATCGCCGCCGCGACCGATCGCGAGGCGCGCCGGCTGGCGACGACGCAGCAGATGTCCTTCACCAACATTTTCCGCGGCGCGCGGGGATCTGAGCCGGCCGCCGATCGACGACATCGAGACCTATTGGACTCCGACTGAAAAGGTACAGGCATCGCGGATGCTCGCCCGCTCGATCATCGGCTCGGCGGAGACGGTCCGCGCGGGGATCGCCGCCCTCGTTGCGGAAACGGGGCGGACGAGTTGATGGTCGTTTCGGACATCTACGATCACAATGCGCGATTGCGCTCATTCGAGATGATCGCGTCGGCTTTGTAGAGGCGCTGTCAGGCGCCCTCACCCATGTAACCGACCCACAGCTCGTCCGGCACATCGCTTTCGTCCCAGACGCCGATCAGGATGCCCTTGCGCTGCGACTTGCCGCGCCGGTCGCGGATCTGCTGCTCCGAGCGCGTCGTGCGCTGCGACAGGCGCAGGCCCCACGCGTCGAGCGCGGCCAGCGAGCCGCGCGCCGCTCGGCCTCGAATGCGGGATCGGCGCCGAGGTCGAGGAACTCGTCGGGGTCGGTCGCCGAGATCGTAGAGCATCGGCCGGAAGCCGACCGCATGGACGTACTTCCAGCGCTTGTCGGCGACCATGAACAGGCGCGCGTCGCGCGGCTCGATGCCGAGCCTGGTCGCCACCGGCAGCATCGAATAGTCGTACTCGCTGATGGCGAAGCGGCGCCATGTCGCCGGCGGGTCGCCGTGCAGGAACGGCAGCAGCGAGCGGCCCTCGAGCCGGTGCGACTGCTCGGCCGCGGATCGGCTGCCGAGCGCCTCGAGGAAGGTCGGGACAGATCGATCGCTTCGACCAGCTCGTCGCACACCGTGCCGCGCGTCGCGTCGGCCTCGGGCGAGGGATCGCAGACGATCAGCGGCACCTTCACCGACGGCTCGTGGAACAGGTCCTTCTCGCCCATCCAGTGGTCGCCGAGATAGTCGCCGTGGTCGGAGGTGAACACGATCATGCGTGTTGTCGAGCAGGCCGCGCTCCTCCATGAAGCGGAACAGCACGCCCGAGCTGGTCGTCGATCTGCTTGATGAGCCCCATGTAGACCGGGATCACCTCCTCGCGCACCTCGTCGCGCGCGAACGTCTTGCTGACGCGCTGCTCCATGAACTCGCGCGTAGACGGGATGCGGGTCGCGCCGCTCCGCCTCGGAGCGCACGACGGGCAGACACGTCGCCGGGGCCGATACATGGCGTTGTAGGGCGCCGGCGCGATGTAGGGCCAGTGCGGCTTGATGTAGGAGAGATGCAGGCACCAGGGCTCGTCGCCGGCCTCGCGCGATGAAGTCCATGGCGCGGCGCGTCATGTAGGGCGTCTCGGAGTCCTCCTCCTCGCACGCGCGCGGGCTTGCGCGCGTGGCGCATGGCCCAGCCGGAAGCCAGCGCGTTGCCCTCGCCCTGCGCCGCATTGGCCCAGTCGTGCCAGGGGTTGTCGCCGGCGTAGCCCTTGTCGTTGAGATAGCGGTTGTAGCGCGGCAGCTGCGGGTCGTAGCGCCCGTCCGGCCCGACGGCGTGCAGGCCGTCGTCGCGCTCGTAGGGATCGAAGCCGCATTCGGAGACGCGCACGCCGATGATCGAGTTCGGGATCGATGCCGAGCCGCTCCATGCCCTCGCTGGTCGGCGCGCATGTGCGTCTTGCCGACCAGCACCGCCTCGCACGCCGAGCGGGCGCAGGTAGTCGCCGAGCGTCATCTCGCCGACCTTCAGCGGCACGCCGTTCCAGGAGGCGCCGTGCGACTGCACGTAGCGGCCGGTGTAGAAGCTCATGCGCGAGGCGCCGCAGACGGGCGACTGCACATAGGCGCGCGTGAAGCGCACGCCGCGCGCGGCCAGCGCGTCGATGTTGGGCGTGTGCAGCCTGCGGATGGCCGGCGCAGGACAGATAGTCCCAGCGCAGCTGGTCGCACATGATGAACAGGATGTTGCGGATTTCGCCCATGGAACTGCCGCGTCTGGAGCCTGTGCCGCGTCGAGCGCGCCGCTGTCCCCATAATGTCTGGAAATGGTCAGGTGGCAACCGCGGGATCGGACACGCTCGCGGAATGGCCTAAAATCGCCCGCATCGCCGCCCCTTGCCACGTGCGCGCGGATCGTCGAGGTTGAGCGCCGCAACGCCAGCCCGAGGACCACCTATGCCCGCCACCTATGCCAACCACCGCGCGCAGTTGAAAGCGATCCTGCGTCGGCTGGGGGATGCCCGAGGACAACGCCGAGATCACCGCCGAAGTGCTGTCGTGGTCGGACCTGCACGGCGTCGACAGCCACGGCATTTCGATGATCCCGGGCTACGATGTGCTCCGGCGCAACGGCCGCGTGCGCATGGACGCGCGGCCCGAGATCGTGTCGCAGACGCCGGTGTCGGCGGTGGTGGACGGCGGCGGCGGGCTCGGGCACGTGCCCGGGCATTTCGCCATGTCGACGGTGATCGCCAAGGCCAAGACCGTCGGCATGGCCGCCGCGGTGGTGCGGCGCTCGGCGCATTACGGCGCGGCCGGGTTCTACACGCTGATGGCCGCGAACGCCGGCCTCATCGGCATGTCCACCACATCGGCGTCGGGCATCCAGGTGGCGCCGACGTTCGGCAAGCAGGCGCGGCTCGGCACCGATCCCTGGTCGTTCGCGGCGCCGAGCGCCGACGGCGTGCCGTTCCTGCTCGACATGGCGACGACGACGGTCGCCGCCGGCCGCATCCGCAACAAGGCCAACGAGGGTCTGCCGACGCCCGACGGCTGGGTGCTGGACCGCGACGGCCGCCCCTCCAACGATCCGCTGGTGGCCAAGGACAAGGGCGGGTTCCTGACCTCGCTCGGCGGCTCGCCGGAGAATTCGAGCTACAAGGGCTATAGCCTCGCGGTGATGGTCAATATCCTCTCGTCCTGCCTGTCGGGGTCGACGCTGATCACCGATCCCGAGCACACGAAGAAACCGATCGGCCAGGACATCGGGCATTTCTTCCTGGCCATCGATCCCGCCATCTTCCGCGGCGCCGGTGATTTCGAGGCCGACGTGGCGAGCTTTCTCGGCGCGCTCAGGGCCACGACGCCCGATCGATCCGGCGCAACCGGTCATGGTCGCCGGCGATCCGCAGTGGAAGATCGCCGAGACGCGCATGCAGCGACGGCATTCCCGTCGGCGCCGGACTGATGGCGCAGGTCCGCCAGATCGCCCAGGCCGCCGCGGCGCCCTGGCTGCTCGACTGAACGGCATTTGGGTCTCTCGCTGGGGTGTCAACCGCTAAGTGCTTCCAACTGCAGGCTGAAAAACTCTAGCTTGCGTGCGAGAAACGCTTCGGCAGCCCTATGGAGTTCATCATGAAGTATCTGAGCCCTGTTGGTCCTGATGTCGGTCTTTGCCGCCGGTCCTGCGATGGCGCAGAGCGCGTGTGAAGCCAAGGCCGTCGGCAAGGATGGTAAGCCGCTGGCCGGAGCGGCAAAGACGAGCGCCGTCAAGAAGTGCAAGAAGGACGCCTGCGAGGTGACCGCCGTGAGCAAGGACGGCAAGAAGCTGGCCGGCGCCGCCTACAACAGCCACATGAAAAAGTGCGAGGCGGGCGCCTGACCGCGCGGCCAGCCTGAGCTGGCATCGCTCGGTTCCCTAAGTACCCTCATCTCAAAGAGCCTTTCCGGGCTTGTCACGCGCTGGCGGGCACGTATCGCCAGCGGAATTCAGCGACCAGATCGGACCGCGTTGCCGATGGCTCCGAGCGGCGTTCACCGCTGGCGGCACTTGACGCCAGCGGCATTCGACGCGACATTCAAGTTTGCCCCCCATGGCGTCGAATGGCGAAGCTTCGATCGATCTCCAGCGTCGATTGTTTCCATTCTTGGCCGGGCAGCCATCTGTCACTGAAGAGGCAGGCGTTTGAGCGCGCGACGAACCCGCCCGTGTGCTCCCGGAACGCTTCGCACGCTTCGCACTTTCCCCCACTCGCGAGCCATACGTCAGGTGGAACACCTTTGACGCCGGCGGATCGAGTGGGCCAAATTCTTCACTTGCGACATGGGCTGGTATAGCTCGCCAGCGCTCGCGCGCAACAATCCGAGGTTTTGACCATGCCACAGGGGTCCCTGCCCGCCGCCGACCTCATCGTGAGGAACGCCAAGATAGCAACTCTCGATCCGGCGGGTCGCATCGTGCAGGCGGTGGCCATTTCGGGTGGTCGCTTCACGGCCGTCGGATCCGACGCCGAGGTCAGTGCGCTGGCTGGTCCCGACACCCGCCAGATCGACGCCAAGGGCCGGCTCGTCGTGCCGGGTCTGATCGACGGCCACGCGCACATGGATCGCGAGGGGCTCAAGGATCGGCTGCCGTCACTCGCGGGGTGCCGCTCGATTGCCGATATCCTCGAGAGGATTGCGGCGCTGGCCAAGACGACGCCGAAGGGCGAGTGGATCGTGACGATGCCGGTCGGCGAGCCGCCGTTCTATGAGGGCGTGCCGCAGAATCTAAAGGAAGGCCGCTTCCCCAATCGCCACGAACTCGACAGCGTCGCTCCCGATCATCCCGTCTACATCCGTGCCATCTGGGGCCACTGGCGCAATACGCTGCCGCTGGTTTCGGTCGCCAATACCCGCGCGCTCGAGCTTGCCGGCATCACGCGCAGCACGATGCCGCCGGCGCCGTCGATCCAGATCGACAAGGACCCGTCGACGGGTGAGCCGACCGGCGTGTTGACCGAGTTCACCTACAAGCCGCTGGTCGAGAAGACGCTGATGGCACTCATCCCGCAATTCACGCTGGATGACCGCATCGCCGGCCTTGGCCCGCTCAATGCAGGTCTACAACTCCTACGGCACGACCAGCGTGTTCGAAGGCCATGGCATCGCCAGCGAGGTGCTCGCCGCGTATCAGGATCTGCGCGCCCGCGGCCCGCTTTCCGTGCGCTCGGTCCTGATGTTCAGCCCGGCATGGCCGACGACCGACATCACGACGATCCGCGAGATGCTTGCCGATTGGGGCCGCTGGCTCACTGGGCGCGGCATGGGCGACGAGTATCTCCGCATGTGCGGCCTCTATACCGAATCCGATTACTCCGACGAGAACCGTCTGCGCGCCCTTTGCGGCCCGTATACCGGCTGGGCGGGCTTCAATTTCGACGCCGGCTTGCCCGAGGACGTGATGGTCGAAATGATGGTGGAGGCGGCGCGTCTCGGCATCCGCGTGGGCTCATTCAGTCCGCGCATTCTCGATCTTTACGGCAAAGTGAACGAGCGGGTGTCGATCACCGGGCAACGCTGGCTGCTCGAGCACGTCGGCATGTTCACGTCGGACGAGGTCAAGCGCGTGCGCGATCTCGGGCTGCTCGTGCAGGCCTATTCGAGCAAATGGATCGAGCAGGACGGCGAGAAGCTGCGCGCCGAACTCGGTGAGGAGGGAGCGGAACGCGTTCTCCCCATGCGCGACCTGATCGACGCGGGCGTTCATGTCTCGCTGGCGACCGACAACGTGCCGCCGACGCTGCTGCTGCCCATCTCCCACGTTGTCACCCGCAAGACCGACGCCGGCCGTCCGCTCGGCGCTTCGCAAGCGATCTCCAGGATCGAGGCGCTGGCCGCCGCCAGCCGGGAGGGCGCGTACCTCAGCTTCGAGGAAGACGTGAAGGGCACGATCGAGCCAGGCAAGTATGCCGATCTCGCGATCCTGAGCGAGGATCTGCTGACATGCCCCGAGGATCAGATTGCCGGCATCCGATCGGTTGCGACCATCACGGGCGGCCGGGTGGTGTACGAGGAAAGCTGACCGCGCCGAAGAAGCCGAAGCGGACGGGCGGACGTGTTTGAACACTACCAGCGCGCGACCGCGCGCCGGCGCGAGCGCCGCCCCTGCGGAGCCCGTGAGGGGAGCGAACATTCGGCGTGAGCGAGAAATCGCACAGGGGCGGACGTATTTGAACTCTAGCAGCGCGCGACCGCGCGCCGGCGCGAGCGCCGCCCCCGCGGAGCCCGTGAGCGCAGCGAACATACGGCGTGAGCGAGAAATCGCACAGGGGCGGACGTGTTTGAACACTACCAGCGCGCGACCGCGCGCCGACGCGAGCGCCGCCCCCGCGGAGCCGGTGAGCCGAGCGAACATTAGGCGTGAGCGAAAAGTGGTGCCCAGGGGGTGAATTGAACACCCGACACTGCGATTTTCAGTCGCATGCTCTACCAACTGAGCTACCTGGGCGAAACGCGGCGCCCCAACATCCTGGTAGGGGCAATCCGTGCAGCCGCGACCTTATAGGTGCTGCGCCGCGCGGTGTCCAGGGGTGGTTGTGGCGCGGCCCCGCGCACGCGCCGCGCGCCGCGGCGGCTCACTTCGGCAGGACCGCCGCCGTAACCGTCTGGGCTGGGCCGGAGGCGGCGCCGGCGCCATCGATGACGACCACGTCGAAGGTCGCGCGCGTGCCCTCCGAGCCGTCGTGCACGAACTGGACCCGCCCGGACTTCGATGTCGGCCTGCTTGAAGGATGTCACCGGCTCGCGCGGCGCGTCGCGGAGCGCGACCCAGCCGCCGACCGCATTGGATACCGTGAACGTGAGCGCTTCGGCGCTGTGGTCCGGATCGATCGCCATCAGGTCCATGACGGTGACCGTCACCGCACGCCCGCGCGAGACGACCAGCTCGAGGTCGCCGGCGATTTCGGGCGGAATGTTGCGCAACTCGGCCGTCAGGTCGCCGCCCGCTTCGAGCGAGATGCGGCCATAGCGGATGTTGCCTTCGACGACGCCGGTGCTCGAGATCCTGATGAGCTGCTTGATGACGGCCTCGCCCTGCAGGGTGCCATCGACGTTGGCGGACTCGGCCCTGAGCTGGCCCGCGATGCGGCCGCCCTGGTGTACGCGCAGGTCCTGCGCCGTGATGTTGCCTTCGACGTAGCCATAAACGTCGATCACGCCGCCGTTCATGATGGTGCCCTTGAGCACGGTATCGCTTTGGATGGTGGCGTTCCGGCTTTTATCGGACACGGTCTGCTCCTTGATGGTACGCGTCGCGTTGCAGGTATTGGAAGTGCTCTAGAATTCCTAGTCTAGAGCATCTTAGTCGGTCCGCCAGATCGCGAAGGCAATTCCGTGCGGTTTGATGATGTTCTAAAGCAACGGACTTGAAATTCACCTCAATTCGAGGCTCGGTGGGGAGTGAATTTCAAGTCCAAAGTTGCTTTGACAACGCTATGACTCTAAAGCGTCTTTGGACCTTGAATGCGACTTTGAGGCCGATTCAGGCGTGGGTCGCATTCGAGGTCCGACGCTTTCAGGTCCGTGCCCGCGCGGCAACATTTCCGAGAAACTAGGCGGGCGTCGCGGCGGAAGCGAGGCACGCGCGCGATCATGGTAACGAGGGACCTTTGCGGGGCCAAAGTTGCTTTGGAACGCTAAGGCGCTTCAGCGGTGGATCGCGCGCGAGCGGTCGCTCTCGCGTCGCTCATCGGTTGGCCCGCGATCGGGGATCTCGATCTCGAATACGGCGCCGCTCGCCTCGCCGTCCGCGAGCCGCAGCTCGCCGCCATGCGCCACCACGAGTTCGCGCGCGATCGTAAGACCGAGGCCCGTGCCGCCCTTGCGCACGGAGCCCTGGAATGCCTGGAAGAGGTGCGCGCGGGCCCGTTCCGGCACGCCGGGTCCGGTATCGCTCAGGCGGATCAGCGTCGTGTTCATGTGGCGTCGCGCCGCGATCGAGATCGTTCCCGGTCCGTCGACGCGCTGGGCCTCGATCGCCTGCAGCGAGTTGCGCGCGAGATTGGAGAGCACGCGGTAGAGCTGGTCGCGATCGGCGTCGATGAGGAGATCGTGCTCGATCCCGACGACCATCACCACGCGCGACGAGGGCGAGAGCCCCAGCCCGTCGCCGACTTCCTCGGCGAGCGGCCGCAGAGCGGAACATCTCGCGGCGAGGTGCGGCCTCCTCGACGCGGCCGAAGCGCAGCGTGTCGTTGCAGAAGGCGATCGCCCGGTCCAGGGACGCGATGAGTTTCGGCGCGAAGCTCTGGACTGTCGGATCGGGGCTCGAGACGAGGCGGTCGGAGAGCATCTGCGTGTTCGCGAGGAGATTGCGCAGGTCGTGATTGATCTTGCTCACGGCGAGGCCGAGCGCGGCGAGGCGGCTGCGCTGATTGAGGAGCTGGTGCAGCTCCGATTGCATCTGGGCGAGTTCGCGCTCGGCGGTGCCGATCTCGTCCTTGCGGAGCGGACGGCGTGATGATGCGGCTCGCGTCTTCCGGGCGCTGGCTGAAACGCTGCATGTTGGCGGCGAGCCGCAACATCGGGCGAACCAGCAGGGCGTTGAGCGCAAAGTAGACGAGCGCCGCCGTGATCACCGAGATGATGATGGAGAGCAGAAGGATGTTGAGGCCGAACTTGAGCATCGCGGCGCGCAGTGGCGCCTCGGGCAGGACCACCTCGATCAGCACGCCGGCGCCCTCGCGCGGCTGGCCGATGACGCGCAGCGTGCGGTCGCCCTTCGAGAACAGCACCTCCATCGCATCCCACACCTGCGCCATGCGCTGGCTGGCGCTGGAACTCGGCGCGTTGGGGCCGGTGAACGACAGATCGTAGGTCGCATCGACGGGGGGCATCGGGTCCGCGGCGAGGATGAGCTGACGTTGCGCGTCGCGCTTCAAGGCGACGGCGCGCACCTGCGCGGTGCGCAGCAGCTCGTCGCGCAGGGCCTGCGGCACCACGCCCTCGGGCGAGGCTTCGGCGGCGAGCGAGGCGAGCTGTGCCGAGCGCAGCCGGTCGGTCAGCCAGTTGACGCGGTAGTTGGCGATCGACGGCACGAAAATCAGGATTTCCGCGAGCATCACGAACAGGATCGTGAGGATCAGCAGCTTGCCGGGAAGGCCGAGGTCGCGGACGCGTGAACGCACGCGCTGCCAAACGCGACGCGCGTGGCGCGGCGTCTCGCTAGCCGTGCCGGCGGGATGCTCGACCTTCTGATCCAAACCTGGCGTCCCTCCCGCGTTCGCGTGCCGTGCGAACGGTATGGCGTGGGTGGCCGCAGCGGCCTCGCATCCGGTTGCTCTCATCGATGCGGGCTTGGCGGTCCGCGCCGATCGGCGCGGCAGCCGGCAACGCCGGGCATTCGAGAGTTTGCGGGCTGACCTCGCGCCCGCATCCGCCGGAATCTGCCCCGCTATTCTAGCCGAGCTTGCGCAGGAGCGTAACCACCTTCCGGACAAGTGGGTTTCCGGCCGAGAGGGCGTAGGTGCCGAGTGCCGCCCGCTTGCTGATTTCGCCGAGTGTCGGGTAGGGCGCGACCCACTGGGTCATGGCGGTGATCTTGAGGCCCTGGGAAATCGCCAGCGACCAGATCTGGATGAGCTCGCCGGCGTGCGCGCCGACGATGCCGGCGCCGAGGATGCGGCCCTTCTTGTCGGTTACGACCTTGACGAACCCCTCGGTTGTCGCGCTCGGCCTGGGCGCGGTCGTTCTCGTGGTAGGGCCAGCGAAATACATTGATCGCGCTATGCTTTTTGCGGGCAGCGTCCTCGGTGAGGCCGACCTGGGCGAGTTCGGGATCGGTATAGGTGACCCAGGGAATGATCTCGTTGTTGACCTTGGCCGGCAGCCGGAACAGGGCGCGGCGGAAGACGATCCCGGCATGGTAGTTCGCGACGTGGGTGAACTGCAGCCCGCCGGTGACGTCGCCGATCGCGAAGACCTTGCGGTTCGACGTGACGAGGCCATCGTTCACCATGATGCCGCGCTTGTCGTATTTGATGCCTGCGGCCTCGAGGTTGAGCTCCTGCACGTTCGGCTTGCGCCCGGTCGCCATCAGCAGATGCGTGCCCTCGATCGTCTCGGGGCCGTCGGGCGTCGAGACCGCCACCCGAATGGCTCCCGGCCAGCCCGATACGCTCTCGACCTTGGCGCCCTCGCGCACGACCAGCCCTTCTGCGCGGGCGTGCTTGAGAACGACATCGGCCAGTTCCGGATCATCCTTGCCGAGTGCCTTGAGGCCTTCGAGGACCGTGACGGCCGAGCCGAGCCGCAGGTGCGCCTGCGCGAGTTCCATGCCGATCGGCCCGCCGCCGATGACGATGAGATGGCCCATCGCCTCGCTGTTCTCAAACAGCGTCTCGTTGGTGAAATAGGGGACCTTGTCGAGGCCCGGAATCGGTGGCACCGCGGGCGACGAGCCGGTCGCGATGACGAAACGGTGCGCCTTGATCAGCGTGTCGCCGGCTTCGACGGTGTTCTTGTCGCGAAAGCGGGCGTGCGCCTGGATGACCTGCACGCCGAGCCCCGTGAACCGCTCGACGGAATCGTTGGGCGCAATCGCTTCGATGACCGAATGCACATGCGCGTTGACCGCGCCGGGTCGATCTGCGGCGCCACCGGCACGATGCCGAACTTGCCCGACGTGCGCATCTCGTGCGCGCGCCGCGCCGCCGCGATCAGCGCCTTCGAGGGGACGCAGCCGTAGTTGAGGCAGTCGCCACCCATCTTGTGCTTCTCGATCAGCACTACTTTGGCGCCGAGCTGCACGGTGGACGCGGCGACCGAAAGGCCGCCCGATCCGGCCCCGATGACACAGATGTCGGCCTCGATGGTGCCGCCATGGCCTAAAGACTGACCCAGCGATTGCGCGTCCTGATCCGTGTCAGTCTTCGATCGCTGCATTGCGGGCTCTCCATTTCTTCAGCGCCACCGGGATCAGTGCCACGACGCCGAGCAGGACGAAAGCGATGATCAGCTCTTTCGTGACGAGCGCGCTGGTATCGATCGTGTACGGGCACGCGGCCTCGCCGCCCGGCATCTTGGCGACGCAGGCACTATAGCTCTTGTTCTGTGCCTTGATGACGCTGCCAAGGCCAGAACCGGCCACCGAGAACGCGGCGGTTCCCGGAATGATCCCGATGAAGGTGCCAAGCACATAGGTGCGAATCGGAACGCCTAGCGCCGCCGCTGCCAGATTGACAACGACGAATGGGAACGCGGGCACAAGCCGAAGGAAGAGCAGATAGGACAGTGCGTTTTCACGGAAGCCGTCGCTCAGGCGCGCGAGCCACGGGCCGACTTGGGACGCCAGCCCCTCGCCGAGCGAGGACTGTGCGACGAGGAATACGATGGTCGCGCCGATCGTCGCAGCAATGACGGTCGCCACCGTGCCGATGTGCCAGCCAAACAGCAGCCCGCCGGCCAGCGTCAGGATAAGCGCGCCCGGCAGCGACAAGGCGACGACGGCCACGTAGACGGCCAAATAGAGCGCCAGCGCGGCGACGAGATTGTGCGTGATGTAGGCTCTCAGCGCCTCGTAGTTGAGGCCGATGTTTTTCAGCGTCAGAAGCTTGTGCCACCCCATCGCAAAGACAACGACCGCCACCGCGACGAGCACCACCAGCGGCAGCCACCGGCGCAACGACGATGTACCGCTCAGCCGGCATCGCGGGCTCCTGGGCTTGGCGCGGGCTTGTCATCGCCGTCGCTCCGTGGTTCGACGCCGTCTCGACGGGCGCGAACGATCTGGTCCGAGCTTGCAGCATCGTGGCTCCGTTGGAAATGACGTCTTTGTGCGTATCCAGAAGGTTCCGAAAGCAACGCACCGCTCACGCCGGCATGTTTGGCTCTTGCAGCACCGCACGGGCGGCGGCTGCAACTCCACCGGCATCCATATGAAGAGACGTGGATTTTGACGGCTCTCGCATTCAGACCGCGAACGGGACGCGCACTCGAGCCGATAGCCAGTAGATACGCGCCGCGTCGTCCCATTCACAGTACAGGTCAAGCACACGTGAAGCGGCGTAATGCGGCGTGATCGCGGGCGCGCGGCCATTCGAGACTCATTCGGCTGTGGCGTGGGCCAAGGTTGCGGCGACGGCACTGCGCCATCCGCGGTAACGGCGCGCGCGGTCGGGCTCTGCAAGCGCTGGAAGAAAGCTGCGATCGAGCTGCCACGATTTTTGAAAGCCCTCGCGATCGGGCAGTACGCCGGCCTTGTGTCCGGCGAGCCAAGCGGCGCCGAGCGCGGTCGTCTCGAGCATCGTCGGCCGGTCGACGCGCGCGGCCAGCATGTCGGCGAGGAATTGCATGGTCCAGTCGCTCGCGACCATGCCGCCGTCGACGCGGAGCACGACGTCGTCGCAACCCGGCCAGTCGCGGCGCATCGCGTCGAGCAGGTCGCGCGTCTGGAAGCAGACCGAACTCGAGCGCAGCGCGCGCGAGTTCGGCCGGCCCGGTGGCGCGCGTGAGGCCGAACAGTGCGCCACGCGCCCGCGGTTCCCAATGCGGCGCACCGAGGCCGACGAAGCCCGGTACCATGTAGACGTCCTGCGAGGCGTCGGCGGCAGCAGCGAGCGCACCGGCCTCGCCGGCCGAACCGAGTACCTTCAGCCCGTCGCGCAGCCATTGCACGGCGGCGCCGGCGACGAAGATCGACCCTTCGAGCGCGTAGGACGTCTCGCCGTCGAGACGGAAGGCGATCGTCGACAGCAGGCGGTTTCCGACCGCACCAGCTCGGCGCCGGTGTTGAGCACGGCAAAGCAGCCGGTGCCGTAGGTGGATTTCATCATGCCGGGCGTGAAGCAGCCCTGTCCGATCAGCGCTGCCTGCTGGTCGCCGGCAACGCCCCTGATCGGGATCGCGGCACCGAACAGCGAAGCTTCCGTGGTGCCGAAATCGGCGGCGCAATCGTGAACCGTCGGCAGCATCGCCAGCGGCACGCGGAAGAGCCGCGCGAGGTCGTCGTCCCAGAGGCCGCGGCGGATGTCGTAGAGCGAGGTGCGCGAGGCGTTGGTCGCGTCGGTTACGTGCGCTTTGCCGCCGGTCAGCCGCCACATCAGGAAGCAATCGATGGTGCCGGCGAGCAGGTGGCCGGCATCAGCGGCAGCGCGCGCGCCCTCGACGTTGTCGAGTAGCCACGCGATCTTGGTCGCCGAAAAGTAGGGGTCGAGGAGAAGTCCCGTTTTTTCGCTGATCGTCGCTTCGTCGCCATCGGCCTTGAGCCGCTCGCAGACGTCGGCCGTGCGCCGGTCCTGCCAGACGATGGCCTTGTGGATCGGCGCGCCGGTCCGCCGGTCCCACACGACGACGGTTTCGCGCTGGTTGGTGATGCCGATCGCCGCGACGCGCCCCGCTGCGACATCCGCTTTGGCCAGCGCCGCGCGCGCCGTGTCGACGGTCGTGCGCCAGATGTCCTCGGCGTCGTGCTCCACCCAGCCCGAAGCCGGATAGTGCTGCGGCAGCTCCTGCTGCCCGAGCCCGGCGACGCGCAGTCCGCGATCGAACAGCAGGGCGCGGCTGGAGGTCGTGCCCTGGTCCAGCGCGAGGATGAAGTCGGACATGATCGGCTCCCCGGAACGCCGCGTGACTGAAACAAGAACCGCAGCCGACAGGGTCGGCTGCGGTTCAAGCGATCATAGTATCGACGGTGCGGGCTGTCAGGTGCCGACCGGCTCTTTCGGCGCGGTAACGGAGGTGGGAAGCGCCGGTATGCTGACGTCGCGGTCGCGACGGCGCGGCTGCGGCGGCTGATAGGCGCGGCGCGCGTGGCCCTCGCAGTATGGCAGGCCTGCGACCTTGTCGCGCCCGCAGAAGTAGAAGTCCGCCATCTGCGGATCGCCGATCGGCCACCGGCACATGCACTCCGAGAGCTGCTGGAGCGTCTTGCGCTCCGCCATCGGAATCTCGATCTCTTCGACGACCGGCGTATGGCCTACGTGCGATTGGTCAGCTTCCAGCATCTGGCGGAAGGCGGTGTTGCCGACGTGCGACACGCGCTGGCGCTGCACCTGACGGCGGGGCTGTGCCTGCCGCATGCGCAGCCGGCTGCTGTTGGTGCGGTTGCTCGACGCCCGCGTCGCGAGCCCGAGGCGGTGGACTTTGCCGATCACCGCGTTGCGGGTGACCTCGCCCAGTTGCGCCGCAATCTGACTGGCGCTCAATCCGTCGGCCCAAAGCTTCTTGAGCTGCTCGACCCTGTCATCGTTCCAGACCATTTTGTTTATTCTCTCCTGCGCAGAATCGCAGCAAGGTGCCGACCAGCAGGCACGCGATGCCACATCGACCCTGGCGAAGTCGGGCGGTAGAACGCACACGCGTTCCAGTGCCACACTGCGACCAGGGCGGTTACGGACTCGGGACTATGGGAAACGCGATACGGGTGACGCCCTCGAACTCGGGCATCCAGGCTTACTGACGGGCGCCGCCGATACGTCGGCGTGCTACAAGGCGCCCCATCCGGCACGGACCAAAGCGGGCATTCCTGCCCAACATCTCGTGCCGATCGAGATCCAACGTACTATAGGTGCCTCGGCACGCTCAAGCGCCTCCGTGCCGACCGAAGGCTATTGACAACAGTGCGTGACATGACCGCCACAAATCGAATCGCGTTCTCTGTATGTGCGAGGATAACCCTTTGCCCCGCCGCGATCGATCGATAACGCCCGATCGGGTCGCGACCGGGATACTGAACGCCTGGCACTCCAGCCTTGACAGTGCCAGGAACTGTGCCTAACTCCCGCGACAATAAAACAGTCCGCCGTGGACCGTCCCGCGCCCACAATGGCGAATGGGCGCCGGATCACAATTGCGGCGCGAAGGAGGGCGTTCGATGGCGATACTCGTGGAGGCGGAGCGTCTCAAAAAGACGTTCGGGCCGATCCTGGCAGTCGCGGACATTTCACTGAAGGTTGCGAAGGGCGAAGTGCTCGGTTTCCTCGGCCCCAACGGTGCCGGCAAATCGACGACGATGAAGATGCTGACCGGCTTCCTCGATCCCGATGGCGGCTCGGCGCGGATCTGCGGGATCAGCGTCTCCGACCGACCCAAGGAAGCCAAGGCGAAACTCGGCTACCTGCCGGAAGGCGCGCCCGCCTACGGCGACATGACGACGCGCTCGTTCCTCAACTTCATTGCCGAGATCCGCGGCTTCGACGGCGGGCGCAAGGTCGCCCGCGTCGACGCAGCGATCGCCCGGACCGGCCTCGAGGACGTCGCGACCCAGCGCATCGAGACGCTGTCGAAGGGATTCAAGCGCCGCGTCGGCCTCGCCCAGGCGATCCTCCACGATCCCGCCGTGCTGATCATGGACGAGCCGACCGATGGCCTCGATCCCAACCAGAAGCATCATGTGCGCGGGCTGATCACGGAGATGGCCAAGGATAAGGCGATCATCGTGTCGACCCACATCCTCGAGGAGGTCGAGGCCGTCTGCACCCGCGCCGTCGTGATCGACCGCGGCCGCATCGTCGCCGACGGCACGGCTGAGGATCTCCAGCGACGGATGCCCTATCACAACGCCGTCGCGATCCGGGTCGCGGCTGCCGAAGCGGACCGGGTTGCCGGCGCGCTGGCAGCTCTTCCAGGCGTCGCCAAGGTCGAGCGGGCCCCGGCCATGAACGGCCACATCCAGGTTCGCGCGCTGCCCAAGCCCGGCCAGGCGATTGCGGCCGAGGTCGGCGCACTGCTGCGCGACCAGTCGATCATCGTCGCGGAAATGCTGGTCGAGCGCGGCAAGCTCGACGACGTGTTTCGCCAGATCACCACCAGCAGTGAAAGCTCGCGCCATGCGTAACGTCTGGATCGTCACCAAGCGCGAATTCGGCGCCTACTTCGGCACGCCGCTCGCCTACGTGTTCGTCGTCATCTTCGTCGCCCTGACCGGCGCCTTCGCCTTCTTCATCGGCAATTTCTTCGACCGCGGCCAGGCCGACCTGCAACCGTTCTTCGCCTACCACCCCTGGCTCTATCTGCTGCTTGTCCCCGCGATCGCCATGCGGCTGTGGGCGGAAGAGCGCAAGTCCGGCACCATCGAGCTGCTGATGACGCTGCCGATCAGCACCGGCGAAGCCATCGTCGGCAAATTCCTCGCGGCGTGGCTGTTCATCGGCATCGCGCTCGTGCTGACGTTTCCGATGTGGATCACCGTCAACGTCCTCGGGAGCCCCGACAACGGTGTCATCCTCGCGAGCTACATCGGCAGCTTTCTGATGGCCGGCGCGTTCCTCGCGATCGGCTCGTGCATGTCGGCGCTGACCAAGAACCAGGTGATCGCGTTCATCGTCGCCGCCACGCTGTGCTTCCTGATGGTGATGAGCGGCCTCGAACTGGTGCTCGGCTTCTTCCGCAGTTGGGCACCGGCCTTCCTCGTCCAGGCGATCGCGTCGATGAGCTTCCTCAATCACTTCGAGCTTATCAGCCGCGGTGTCATCACGCTGCCGACGCTGCTGTTCTACCTGTCGATCATCACTTTCTTCCTGTTCGCCAACGCTATCGTTGTCGATCAGCGCAAAGCAGCCTGAGGGAGTACGCCGATGGCTATCCAGTCGCCCAAACCGTCCGGCTTCCAGGCAGCGTTCCAGGCCATCTCCGGCCGGCTCCTGCTCGCGCCCGGCGAATTCGTGCGCTATGCGGCCCGCCTCGACAAGAAGACGCTCGCCTGGAGCGCGCTGGCGCTGGCGGCACTCCTGATGCTGTCGGCGAACGTGATCTTCAGCTCGCTTGCCAGGAACGCCAAAGCCGACCTCACCGCCGATCGCCTCTATACGATCTCGTCTGGTACGAGGCATGTCCTTGGGCGCATCGAGGAGCCGATCAATATCCGCCTCTACTATTCGCGCCGGCTCGGGCAGGCGGCGCCGCTGTTTGGGAAGTATTTCGAGCGCGTCCGTGCCCTCCTCGAGCAGTACCGCGACCTTTCGGGCGGCAAGATCCAGCTCACCGTCCTCGAGCCCGAGCCTTTCTCCGACGCCGAGGATCGTGCGGTCGCGAGCGGCCTCAGGGGCGTGCGACTGAACCAGGACGGCGAGACCGGATATTTCGGCCTCCTCGCCTCCAACACGACCGACAACGACGCCTCGATCGAGTTCTTCGCGCCGGATCGCGAACGCTTCCTCGAGTACGACCTGACCAAGCTGATCAACGGGCTTGCCAACCCGAAGAAGCGCGTCGTCGGCCTGATGAGCGGAATGCCGATCGACGGCGGCGCCAATCCGATGCAGCCTATGCGCCAACCGCCGCCGGCCTGGACGGTGATGGATCAGATCCGCGAGTTCTTCGAGGTCAAGACGGTCGAGCAGACAGTCACCGAGATACCCGGCGATATCGACGTCCTGATGCTCGTGCAACCGAATGCGCTGTCGCAGGATGCCGCCTACGCGATCGATCAGTTCGCGCTCCGCGGCGGGCGCGTGCTCGCGTTCATCGACCCGCTGGCGGAGACCGTGCCGCCGTCCGGTCCGATGGGAATGCCGTCGATGCCGACGGGCCCGGACGTGGCGACGCTGCTGAAGGCGTGGGGCGTCGCGATCGACAACAGCAAGCTTGCCGGTGATCCGACCATGGCGCGGCGCGTCCAGTTCGGCGGATCGCCGGGCGGCCGGCCTGTCGTGACGGACTACCTCGCGTGGTTGCAGATCGACGCCAAGAATATCAACGCCGCCGATCCGCTGGCGGGCGGCATCGAGCGCCTCAATATGGCGTCGGTGGGAATAATCACCAAGGTCGACGGCGCGACGACGACGATGCAGCCGATCATCCAGACGTCGCCGGCAGGCGGCGAGCTGAACGCGGACAGCTTGCGCATGATGCCGAATCCGCTGGCGCTCGCGAAGGATTTCAAGAGCGGCGGCAAGCCGCTGGTGCTTGCGGCGCGGATTGTCCGGCGAGGGCAAGACGGCGTTCCCCGATGGCCGCCCCAAGCCACCTGAAGCGGCAAAGCCCCCCGGCAGCGAAGCCGTCAAGGCTGACGACGCGAAGCCGGCGGATGACGCGGCCAAACCGCCCGGCGACGACGTCGCCAAACCGAAAGACGCGGCGGCGCCGGATGCCAAGGAGACCAAGGCCGCCGACGCACCGAAGGGCGAGCCGGTCGTCCCACATTTCGCGAGCGGACCGCTCAACATCATCCTCGTCGCCGACGCCGACCTGCTGCACGATCAGTTCTGGGTCACGATGCAGGAACTGCTCGGCCAGCGCACGGCGGTGCCGCAAGCGCACAATGCGGCGTTCGTCATCAATTCGCTCGAGAACCTGTCGGGTGGCGAAGCGCTGGCGACGTTGCGCGGGCGTGGCGTCAACGACCGCCCGTTCGAGCGCGTCGCCGCCATCCGTCGCGAGGCGGAGCGCAGCTATCGCGAGAAGGAGCAGGCGCTCAACGCCAAGCTCAAGGATCTCCAGGGCAAGCTCCAGCACGATGGAGACCCGCAGCGAGGGCGGCCAGATTCTGCTGTCCGACAAGGACCGCCAGACGATCGAAGGCTTCCGCGGCGAGATGATCGGCGTCCGGCGCGAGTTGCGCGGCGTGCAGGCCGATCTGCGCCGCGACATCGACCGGCTCGATGGCTGGCTGAAGTTCTTCAACATCGCCGCGGTGCCGCTGCTGATCGGCATCGGCGGCATTGCCGTCGGGCTGTCGCGTCGTCGGCGCCAAGTCTGGAAGCAATGCGCCGGCCAGCGCTCGGAAGGGGTGAGGCCATGATCAAGCCGCAGCATTTCGTGGTTCTCACCGGCGCAACGGTCGCCGCACTTGATCTGGGCCGCGTTTCTCCAATCGTCATCGGACTACAGGGCGGCCGGCGGCGTCGATGGTCGCGCGATGCTCCCAGAGCTTTCCCGCCAGGCGAGCTCGCTCGGCAGCATCGAGCTCACCAAGGCCGGCGAGAAGCTGACGCTCGAGCGCGCGGGCGAGCAGTGGAAGCTGAAGGAGCGCGGTGGCTATCGCGTGCTGGCGGACAAGGTCCGCGCGCTGGTCGTGCAGCTCGCGAACGCCAAGCTGGTCGAGCCCAAGACTGCCGCCAAGGAGCGCTGGTCGCTGCTCGAACTCGAGGATCCGCCAGGGCAAGGACGCCAGATCGTCGCTCGTGCGCCTGCTCGACGCCCACGGCAAGCCGATTTCCGAGATGGTCATCGGCAAGAGCCGGCCCAACGCGTTCGGTACCGGCCGCGGCGGCATCTATGTCCGCCGCCCGGGCGAGACGCAGACGTGGCTCGCGGCGGGTGAGCCCAATATGTCCATCGACGTCAAGGATTGGGTCGATGTGGCGATCTACAAGGCGGACGTGACGAAGCTGCAGCGCGTCACCGTCGAGCACGCCAACGAGGTGCCGATCGTGGTCGAGAAGGGCAGCGCGCCCAATGCCAAGTTCGAGCTGAAGTCGGTGCCGGAAGGCGTGAAGCTCAAGCAGAACGCGCCCGTCGATCAGATCGCGCTCGGCTTCGGCTCGATCGATTTCGAGGATGTCCGCCACCTCGACACGACCCCGATCGGCGAAACGGTGAGCGTCATCACGACGGAAAGCACGGATGGCCTGACGGTCACCTTCCGCCTGCGCCGGGAGAGCCACGCCGGCGGCGGCATGGCTCTCGTTCACGGCGTCGGGCACGGGCGACGCCAAGAAGATCGCCGATGAGATCAATGCCAAGGCCGCGGGCTGGGAGTTCAAGATACCCGATTGGAAGGCGAATCAGATCGGCAAGCGCGCCGCTGAGCTGTTCGAGACGAGCTGAGGCCCGAGCCCGTGAGGCCAATAGGGAGGACGCGATGAGCACCGCCGCCGCGTCCCGTCGACTGCCCGGCTCCGGCTTTGGTGCGATCGCCGCGCGCCTGCCGCCGAGCGCGGACGGCCAGGCGATCGGCCTGCTCGGTGGCTCGTTCAATCCGGCGCACGCGGCGCATATCCAGATCAGCGAGACGGCGATCCGGCGGCTGGGGCTCGCCCGCGTGTGGTGGGTCGTGACGCCGGGCAATCCGCTCAAGTCGAAGGATGCGCCGCCGCCGCTCGCCGAGCGCATGGCCGAGGCCCGCCGGCTCGTCGGTTCCCGGCCGATCACCGTCACCGGCTTCGAGGCCGGCCTGCGCGACCGCTACACGATCTCGACGCTGGCGTTTCTGCGCCGCCGCCGCCCGGGGACACGCTTCGTCTGGGTGATGGGCGCCGACTGCCTCGCCGAGTTCCATCGCTGGCGGCAGTGGCGCCAGATCATGAACCTGATGCCGATCGCCGTCATCGACCGGCCGGGCTGGCGGCTGAAGGCGCTGTCGTCGATCGCCGCCACGGCCTATGCGGCGGCCCGCCTACCCGAAGCGTGAGGCCGGCCGGCTCGCCGCGATGCGCGCGCCGGCCTGGGTTTTCCTCACCGCGCCGCTCTCCGACCTCTCGTCGACGGCGATCCGGGCGGGCCGGAAAGCATAATTATCCCTTTTCCGCGATCGGCATTCGTTAACGCCCGGTTTCTGGCAGGGTTCGTGCATCGCTGGCGTGGCATTCAGGATTTGTTAACGCAGCCGATGAGCCGCCGCCCATGCAACACAGTGCAACATTCGCGATTGGACGACGCCGAACCCCGGTTGCAGAACCGGCGCGTCGCCGCGCGGCACACGCACTTCGAGCACATCGTCGTGCAGTCCGAATGGGGGGATCTCGGCGGCGCGCTGCTCGATCTGTCGTGCACCGGCGGCCAGGTCCGCATCGCCAACGGCCTGCTTCCCTTTGAGGGCGATGAGAGTCACGCTGCGGCTGGTCGATGCCGGCCATCTCTGCGGTCACGTGGCGTGGGTCGGCGATACGTCGATCGGTATCGCCTTCGATCAGCCGGTCGCGAGCCTCGGCGACCTCCTGTGGCCCGAGCAGCGCGGCCAGGAATGGTTCCGTCGCGCCGCGCGCCCACAGGCTTGACCGTCAGCCGCGGCACCTCACGCACTCTCGATATGACGCGCAATCGCGGGAGCGATTTCCGCGACGTGCGTTGCGATCATGAAATGCGCCGCACCCGCAACGGTGAGGCGCGCGGCACCTTCAATGCTATCGGCGAGCAATTCGTTCGCCCGCTGCACGGCAGGCGGGCTCGATCCGCCCCACAGCACCAGCGTCGGCACATCGATCGCCGCCAGAATGTCCGGCGACAGCGCGATAGCCGTAGCCGCTCGACCAGTCGAGGATGTTGACGTGCGTCGTCTCGATCGCGTAGTCGCGCAGCCGCGCCGGCCACGACGCGAACGTGCCCGCGCCGCCATAGAAATCGATCATCGCCGCGATCGCTTCGGCTCGCCGCGCTCGAAGGCCGCGAAATATCCGTCGGTCATGCGGCGGAAGCTGGCGTAGTGCAGCATCCTCGCCGCATTCGTGCAGCAACGCCGCGACCGGCGCCTCGATGATCGTCAGGCTGGCGATCGCGCACCCGCTTGCGTAGCGCCGCGGCGAGCGACACCATCCCGCCGTAGGAATGTCCGACGAGATGAACGGGGCCACCGGCGCGGCGGATGACGGCGTCGAGCGCGTCGATCTCATGATCGATCGACGGGTCATCGATCGTGCGGCGCTCGGCGGTGCCGCCGTAGCCGAGCAGGCTCGTCGTCACATAGCGGAAGCGGTCACCCCATTGCGCCATCATCGGGCGCCACGCGGCGCCGGTGCTGCACGAGCCCGGTACCAGCACCACTGTCGGGCCGCTGCCGGACTCGGCGTAGTCGATGCGTCCAGCGGGATCGTCGATCATCGCCGCGTCTCCGTCCCGGATGCGAATGAGCCGCGCGAATGGATCGAATTTGCGAGGCGCGGCCGCGTTGCAACGTTCGCGGCCGCGCCGTCCGCTCAGGCGGCGGGGAACTGCGCGCTCGGCGTCGAACGCGAGATCTCCATCTCTTCCGACGACATGTCGGCCGAGAATGCTGGTGAACAGCGGCGTGCTGAGGTAGCGCTCGCCGGTGTCGGGCAGCATGCACAGGATGGTCGAGCCTTTCGGCGCGTCCGCTGCGACCTTCAGCGCGCCGGCGAAGCTCGCGCCGGCCGTGATGCCGACGAAGATGCCCTCCTTCTGCGCGAGCTCCATGCTCGACTTGAGCGCATCGGGCCCGGCGATGCGGATGATGCGGTCGATCACTTTCATGTCGACGACGTCGCCGGTCAGCTTCGGAATGAAGTCGGGAGTCCAGCCCTGCATCGGATGCGGCTTGAACGCGGGGTGGGGCATCGCGGCCGAGCCGTCCGGGTTGCGCTCCTGCGCCACGCCGCTCGTCAGCAGCTGCGCATCCTCCGGCTCGCAGACGATGATCTTGGTGTTCGGCATTTCCTTCGCGAGCACGCGCGAGACGCCTTTCAGCGTGCCGCCGGTGCCGTAGCCGGTCACCCAGTAGTCGAGCTTCTCGCCCTTGAAATCCTCGATGATCTCGCGCGCGGTGGTGCGCGAGTGAATGTCGGGGTTGGCCTCGTTCTCGAACTGGCGCGTCAGGAACCAGCCATGCGCCTTGGCGAGTTCGACCGCCTTG
Organism: uncultured Alphaproteobacteria bacterium; assembly: GCA_963775035.1. Lineage (GTDB taxonomy): Bacteria > Pseudomonadota > Alphaproteobacteria > Rhizobiales > Hyphomicrobiaceae. The sequence continues at coordinate 44,651 of CAVZHG010000024.1, forward strand.
TTGACCATCCCGACGCCGCGGCCGGCAGCGGGCGTCACGACAACTTTGGCGCCGAGGAAACGCATCAGCCGTCGCCGCTCGACGCTGAACGGTCTCGGCCATGGTGACGACCAGCGGATAGCCCTTCTGGGCGCACACCATGGCGAGCCCGATGCCGGTGTTGCCGCTGGTCGCTTCGATGACCGTCTGCCCGGGCTTCAGCTCGCCGGATTTCTCCGCCGCCTCGATCACGCCGAGGGCCAGGCGATCCTTGACCGAGCCCAGCGGATTGAAGGCCTCGATCTTGACGTAGAGGTTGACGCCGGCCGGCGCCAGCTTGTTGACCCGCACAACCGGGGTGTTGCCGATCGTTCCGAGAATGTTTTCGAATTTGGCCATTCGCGCCTCCTGCTGGGCTGCCTTTTTGCAATCGGATGCCGAGATATGACGCTCAAGTATGCCGATCGGCAAGGTCGTGATTTCGGTCGGAAGGCTCTATTTTTTACGCGGATCGTCGGCGGGATTGACATAGTTGATGCCCCACGGCCCGACGCTATGGATCTGGACGATGGTCTCTTCCGCCGTCCAGGCGAAATGCCGCGTGCCCGGCTGCATGATCGCAAATGCGCCCGGTGTCAGCGCCTTGGTTTTCGTCGTGTCGAGCCTGTCGCCGGCGCCCATATGGAAGGTGCCGGAGAGGACGGTGACATGCTCGATCACGGGGTGCGTGTGCGCCGGCAGGCGGTAGTTCGCCGGGAATTTGATGCGGGCGGTGATGGGTCCCTCGTTGCTGAGGGGCCCTTCGATGACCGCGATCTCGGCGCCGGCGGGGAGCGACGGCACCGGGGACCATTTGAGCTCGGCGGGCACGACCATCACGTGGTCGGCTTGTGCTGCTGATGCTGCGCGTGCAGCGGTCAGCGGCGCGCCGAAGATGTAGGCACTGAGGAGTGCGAGTGTGATGAACGTGATCGTAGCGATCAAACGCGGGGCAAGTGTCATGGCGAAATCCTCGAATGCGATTGCGTGGAAAGATGCGGAGCGCCGGACGACGACCGTCACCGCCGGGTGATGACGACCTCGAGGTATTCGCTCGGCACGACCATCGAGCTATCGCCCGAGACGTTGAAGCGGCCGATCAGGGCCGTCATGTCGGCGTGCAGGGCCGCCTGCTTTTGCGGCTCGGCGTCGAGCGCGGCAAAGGCCTTGAGCGTTGGGCCGTAGTAGGTCTTGAAGATCTCCATGAAGTGCTCGGCCGAGCGGTAGCGGAACGCGAAGGTGCGCGACTCGGCCTTGATCGACGTCGCCGCGGGGCCGAACAGCTCGGCCATCCGCTCGCGCTTGCCCCACAGCGCCGGTGACTTCACGCCGGCAGGCGGCGGCAAGTACTGGCCGAGCGTCTTGAAGAGCTGGCCGATGAAACCTTCCGGCGTCCAGTTGGCGAGGCCGATCTTGCCGCCGGGCCGGCACACGCGCACCATCTCGGCCGCAGCCTGCTCCTGGTTCGGCGTGAACATGACGCCGAAGGTCGAGACGACCGCGTCGAAGGAGCTTGTCGGCGAACGGGAGGGCTTCGGCATCGGCGGCGCGGAAGTCGATCTTCAGCCGATCGGCATTGGCGCGCTCGCGGCCGCGCTCGAGCAGCGCCGGCACGTAGTCGGTCGACACCACGTCGCACCAGCGGCGCGCCGCCGCGAGCGAGACGTTGCCATTGCCGGCGGCGACATCGAGCACCATCTGGCCTGAGCGGAGGTCGAGCGCCTCGCACAGCGCCTCGCCGACGATCTGGAGCGTGGTGCCGACGACGGCATAGTCGCCCGACGACCAGGCGCCCTGCTGGCGGGCCTTCAGCGCGCCCAGGTCGGGCTGGCTGGAGGGAGAATTTTGACTGTTGATTGAAGGGGATGTAACCATGGTACTGGCTCCGCTTTGATTGGTTTGGGAGGCGGCGGCGCCGCCCTGATTTTTCTGATTGCGACAACAGACCTCAGGGCATCCGGCACGACCTTCGCGTCGTGGGGATCGATTTCGACGGTACGGCCCGCCCGTGGAGGCGAACGTGGTAGCCGGCGTGGAAAAGCGCGTGGAAACGGACGATGCGGGCCGGCGGGACGCCGCGCCGATCCTTCACGTGCGGCTGCTCGGGCCGATGGCGGTGAGCCGGGACGGCGTCGCGCTCGCGCTGCCGTCGTCGCGCAAGCTGCGCGCGCTGCTCGCCTATCTCGCCGTGTCGCCGCAGCCGGTCACGCGCAGCCGGCTGTGCGAGCTGCTGTGGGACGTGCCGAACGATCCGCGCGGCGAACTGCGCTGGTGCCTCAGCAAACTGCGCCGGGTTCTCGACGACGCCGGCCGGCGGCGGGTCGACGACGGACGGCGATACCGTCGGTCTCGATCTCGCGGATTGCTCGATCGACGTGGCCGATGTCACCCGCGCGGCCAGCGAGGGCATCGAGACGCTCGACGAGGCGAGACTGCTCGCCCTGTCGCGGCACTTCGCCGGCGAATTCCTCGACGGCATGGAGATCGATCGCAGCCCGCACTTCAACGCCTGGCTGACGGCGGAGCGCCGCCGCTTCCGTGGACGGCACGTCGCGATCCTGGAGCAACTCGTCAGGAAGGCGCCGGGCGAGGGAATCTTCGGGCACCTGGAAAAGTGGCTCCAGCTTGCGCCGTTCGACCGCAGCGTCCACGAGATTCTGCTGAACGCGCTCGCCCGTCACAGCCGGATTCCCGAAGGCGAGAAGCATCTCGCCGCGACGGCGCGGCTGTTCGAGTCGGAGGGTCTGGATCCCGCGCCGATCCGCGACGCCTGGCGGGTCGCGCGCGCGCAAGCCGCGACGCCGACCGCCGCAGCGACCCGGCTCGCGCGACGGCGCCGGCCGCGGCCGCGTCGGTGCGGCGCGCCGGAATCAGCCGGCGCGCCGTGCGCGACCGCTCCGTCGCCTCCCACCGCCTCCCGCCGCGCCTCGATCGCGGTGATGCCGTTCGCCAGCCGCGCCGGCCTGCGCGTCGGCTATGCCGACGGCCTCGTCCATGACGTGATCACCCGGCTCGCCAAGCTGCGCAGCCTGTTCGTCATCGCGCAGGGCACCGTGTTCGCGCTGCACGAGCGCAGCGTCGATCCCGAAGCAGCCGGCCGCACGCTGAATGTCGACTACATCGTCACCGGCTGGGTCCAGACCGACGGCCAGAACGTCACCGTCGCCGTCGAGCTGACCGAGACGCGGACCGCCCGCATCGTGTGGACCGAGGTCTTCAGCCGCAAGCTCGACGACGCGTTCCTCGTGCTCGACGAGATCGGCAACCGGATCGTCGCGTCGATCGCCAGCGAGATCGAGACGGCCGAGCGCAACCGCGCGATCCTCAAGCCGCCGACGTCGCTCGATGCATGGGAGGCGTATCATCGCGGCCTCTGGCACATGTACCGCTTCGACAAGGCCGACAACGACCGTGCGCGGCAATTCTTCGAGATGGCGGTGCGCCTCGACCCGACGTTCGCCCGCGCCTATGCCGGCCTTTCGTTCACGCACTGGCAGAACGCGTTCCAGGACTGGGCGCCGCGCGAGCCGGAGATCGACCGGGCGTTCGAATTCGCGGGCCAGAGCATGATGGCCGATGACCGCGACCCGAGCGCGCATTGGGCGATGGGCCGGGCGCTGTGGCTGCGCGGCCGCCAGGACCAGTCCATTGCCGAGCTGGAGACGGCGGTCGATCTCAGTCCGAACTTCGCGCTCGGCCACTACTCGCTCGCGTTCGTGCACGCCCAGGCGGGCGACGCGCAGGCGGCCATCGGCGCGGCCGACCATTCGCGCCATCTCAGCCCGTACGACCCGATGCTCTTCGCAATGCTCGCCAGCGCGCATTGGCGCTGGTGCGCCTCGGCAATTTTGCCGAAGCCGCCGAGTGGGCCGTCAAGGCGGCGGCGCGCCCCAACGCGCATCCGCACATCCTGGCCATCGCCGCGTTCTTTCTGGCGTTGGCCGGCCGGCTCGACGAGGCGCGCACCTATGCAGCAGCCACCCGCAGGATCCTGCCGGGCTACACCGTCGAGGATTCGCTCCGCGCCTTCCAGATGGAGCCGCCACGCCGCGGCGCTGTTCCGCAAGGGCGCCCAGCTGGTCGGCATGGCGTGATGTCCGGGCACCGAGGCTATCAGCCGCCGGCTTTGCGCTTCATTTCGGCGATGATCCGCTCTTCCTGCGCCCTGAGCTCCGGCGTCATCGCCTCGCCGAAATCGCACATCTCGAACACCGGGCGGATTTCGAGATCACAATCCTCCTCGTGCGGATTGGGGCAGCGCTTAGCCCACGCGATCGCCTCGTCGAGGTCCTTGACCTTCCAGATCCAGTAGCCGGCGATCAGCTCCTTGGTCTCGGCGAACGGGCCATCGATGACCATGCGGCTCTTGCCCGAGAAGCGCACGCGCGCGCCCTTACTGGTCGGGTGCAGCCCTTCGCCCGCGAGCATGATGCCGGCCTTGACCAGCTCTCGTTGAACTTGCCCATATCGGTGAGCAACTGCTCGCTCGGCATCTCGCCGGCTTCCGATGCCTTGCTCGCCTTGACGATGACCATGACTTTCATGACGTTCTCCTGTTCGAGTTGCCGTCAGTTATCGGCGCTGATGGGGCGGGCTACAGCCTGAAGACGATTGAAAAGTAGCGGTCCCGACATCAGCGAGCGATAAATTTGACGCGATAAAGGGTGATTCGATGGCGCGTACGCGGATCCACGGCCGTGTGTCTGCTTTTGGGCTTGGCGCCGACACGGCGGTGCGCAACAGTGCGCGGCTCGCATTGACCATCCGACGAAGGTACGGTGACCATGAAGTGCCTGCTGGTGGCCGACCTCCACTATGCGCTGAAGCAGTACGACTGGCTCATGAACGCGGCGCCGGGGTTCGATGTCGTCATCATCGCCGGCGATCATCTGGACCTCTCGTCCCATGTGCCGCGTCCCGCGCAGATCGTCGTCGTCCTGAAATACCTCCAGCGGCTGCGCGCGCTTACGACTTCGATGACGTGCTCCGGCAACCACGATCTCGATGCCCACACCGCCGAGGGCGAGAAGACGGCGCGATGGTTCTCCGACATCCGCAACATGGGCATCCCGGCCGACGGCGATTCCCTGATGATCGACGGAACGCTCTTTACGATCTGCCCGTGGTGGGACGGGCCCGTCACCCGCGCGGCGGTCGGCGCGCAGCTCGCCCGCGACGCGGCGAAGGAGAAGAACGCGGTGGGTGTGGGTGTACCACGCACCGCCCGCCGACTCGCCGACGAGCTGGGACGGCAAGCGATCCTATCGGCGACAAGGAGCTGACGCAATGGATCGCGGAGTATCGTCCCGATCTCGTTTTCAGCGGCCACGTCCACTACGCGCCGGTGCAGCCGGGCGGATCATGGATCGACAGGATCGGGTCGACGTGGGTCTTCAATGCCGGCTACCAGCTCGGCCCAATGCCGGCTTGCGTCGTGATCGACACCGACGAGGAAGCCATCCTGTGGTTCTCGACGACGCGGCTCGAACAAGCGCGCCTCGGCGCCCACGAGCCGCGCGACGTCGGAGCGGATGACCGAGATCCCGGCGTGGTTCACAGGCGCGGATCGGATCCTTGGTCCGGCCCCGCAATGACCTCCTGCCGCTGCTGGTGAAGCAGGGTCCCGAGCACCTCGTCGACCATGCCGAGATGGTCGCCGTGCTCGGCGTACTGCCGCTTCAGGTCGGCGAGATAGCCGGTGACGCATTGCAGCCGCAAGCGCCAGCAGCGCTGCGATGTGTTGAAGCACCTGAGGCGCGGATCGCAGGAACTCATCGACGTCCGTGACCTGGAAGGCGCGGCTCGGACGCAGCGCCTTGACCGAGGCTGTATGCGGGGCATCGAGGAGGAACGACATCTCGCCGAATACCGACCCCGCCGTCGAGATGTTGGCGATCTGGACGCCGCCGTGCGAGACCTCGAGCTCACCCTCGATGAGAATGTAGAGCTTGCCCGACTTTCCGCCTTCGGTGAGCAACACGGTTCCGGGCGCAAGCAGAACCTCGGGAAGTCCGGTGCATTTGTCGAGAATGTCGTTCATCGTGCCATCGCGCCCTGGAAGATGTCGCGCGAAGTATCCATGGTGCGCGCAATGTCGTCGAGCCTGACTTCCAGTCATTCGGGGCGGTCCCGCTGCCGCTGAATGACGCTTCATGACTGAAGGGCGCATCGTCGCTCTCGGGAGCAGACTCGCGGCTTCACGAGGGGTAACAAGCGGGTCGTTTGATCGCCGCCCACCGACCCGCTTGCGTTTTTGCTGCACTGCACACAAAATGCTGCATGGCCGAAAAACCCCTGCGCATCCTGGTCATTGATGCCAATTCGATCCGCGCGTCCATCATCGAGGATGGCCTGCGCGAGGCCGGCTATCGATCCGTCATCGTGCTGACCGACGCCACTGCCGCAGTGCGGCGGATCGTCGAAATCGACCCTGACGTGATCTTCATCGACCTCGAAAATCCGAACCGCGACCAGCTCGAGCATATGTTCCAGGTCTCGCGGGCCGTTAAGCGCCCCGTGGCGATGTTCGTCGACCAGTCGGACCAGGCCTCCATCGAAGCCGCGATCGATGCAGGCGTGTCGGCATACATCGTCGACGGGCTCAAGAAAGAGCGCGTCAAGACCATCCTCGACATGGCCGTCAGCCGCTTCAACGCCTTCGACCGCCTGCGGCGCGAGTTGGACGCCGCGCGCGAGCGAACTCGCCGACCGCAAGCGCATCGACCGCGCCAAGGCCATCCTGATGAAGACACGCGGCATGTCCGAACCCGATGCCTACGCGCTCCTGCGGCGCACCGCGATGAACAAGAACAAGCGCATCGTCGATATAGCTGAAGGTCTGATCGTTGCGGCGGGCCTGCTCGACGCGGAGGGGGAGCAATGACCGTCCGTTGGCAAGTGAGAGCCGGGTTCATCCCGCTCATTGACGCCGCACCTCTGATCGCCGCCCACGAGATCGGCTTCGCCGCCGAAGAAGGCATCGATCTCGTACTGTCGCGCGAGATGTCATGGGCGACGATCCGCGATCGGCTGGCGGTCTCGCATCTGGACGTCGCCCACGCGCTGGCGCCGCTGCCGCTGGCGGCACAACTCGGGTTGAGCCCGCTGTCCCGACCTCTGATCGTGCCGATGGCGCTTGGCTTCGGCGGCAATACGGTGACGGTGTCGCGTGGGATGTGGAAGGAGGCGGCCGACGCCGGCGCCACGCCCGACTTCGATCCGCTTAAGGCGCTCGCCGCGCTGCGCAAGATCACGCGGACCCGCAAGGAAGCAGGCCGGCCGCGCCCCGTTTTTGCGATCGTGCACCCCTATTCCGCACATCACTATGAACTTGCCTACTGGCTTGCCGCCGCCGGCCTCCTTGCCGGTCGGGACTACGAGCTGGTCGTGCTGCCGCCGCCACTGATGCCGGCGGCTTTGTCCAGCGGTGGCGTCGACGGATTCTGCGCCGGCGAGCCGTGGGGCAGTGCCGCCGCGGCGGAAAACGTCGGTGCGATCATCGCGACCAAGGCGCACATCTGGCGCTCCAGTCCTGACAAGGTGCTGGCGGTGTGCCGCAGTTGGGCGGAAGAGGATTCCGAGCGCATTGGGGCGCTCCTGCGCGCGATCTACCGGGCGGCGGTATGGTGTGATGCTCCCGACAATCGCGAGGCGCTCGCAGATATCCTGGCGCGCAACGATCTCATCGGCTTGCCCGCAAGTCTCCTGCGAGCGAGTCTCGGCCGGGAGCTCACGGCACCTGACGGCACGCGCCGCGCTGTCCCGCACTTCCTGACCTTCGCTGATCGCGCGGCGACTTTTCCCTGGATCAGCCACGCCCTGTGGTTTCTGTCGCAAATGGCCCGGTGGGACGAAGTCGCGCTCAGTCCTGAGACGATCGCCATTGTCAGAGAAACGTATCGGCCGGACATCTACCGCACGGCAATCGGCGGTCTCGGCGTCGCGGTACCGAGCGCGAGCTCCAAGGTCGAAGGCGCGCTCATCCGCGAGACGCCGGTCGGCTCCGCGACGGGGCGTCTGGTGCTCGGACCGGATGGCTTCTTTGATGGGCGCGTGTTCGATCCCGATTGCATCCAGGAGTACGTCGCCGAATTGCGCGCGGCAGATCAGCGGGTCTGACTGTTGCCGGACTCTGGTCTGCAACGAAGGTGTGCAATCGCCTGGAAATCCATCGCGACTTGCAAACTATTCAGCCTTGAGCGGCTGTTTGTCGCCGCCTAACGTAAAGCATCCGGTCAAGCGCCGCAGTGCATCTTCGTATCTCGCGTTTGACCCCAGGCCACCGATGGCCCTGACTTTCATCATGTAGCGCCCACTGACGGGCAACCGGCAACGCCGCCGATCCAAGCGATGCTCCAAGTGGAGATCGCAGCGGATCGTGTGGCGTTTTTTGCGTTTCACTGCCGCGGTTGGCGGCGCGAAGCACAAGGATTGGCGAAACGATGATCTGATGCCCTCGGCAACATTCTTCAACTCGGCGACCCGGCCGTCACGCCGTGCCGTGATCGCGGCCGCGTGCGGCTTCACGCTGTGCGGGATGCCATTCGCGGCGACGGCCAAGCCGCTCGACGTCGAGAAAGACCAGCTCAAGTTCGGCTTCATCAAGCTCACCGACATGGCGCCGCTCGCGATCGCCAAGGAGCTCGGCTACTTCGAGGACGAGGGCCTGTTCGTCACGCTCGAAGCCGCAGGCCAACTGGAAGGTGCTGCTCGATCGCGTCATCACCGGCGAGCTCGACGGCGCGCACATGCTCGCCGGCCAGCCGCTCGCCGCGACGATCGGCTTCGGCACCAAGGCGCACATCGTCACGCCGTTCTCGATGGACCTCAACGGCAACGGCATCACCGTCTCGAACGAGATCTGGGCGCAGATGAAGCCGCACATCCCGGTCGGGCGCCGACGGCAAGCCCGTGCATCCGATCAAGGCCGAGGCGCTGAAGCCGGTGATCGACAAGTATCGAAGGCGGACGGCAAGCCCTTCAAGATGGGCATGGTGTTCCCGGTCTCCACCCACAACTACGAGCTGCGCTACTGGCTCGCGGCCGGCGGCATCCATCCCGGCTTCTACTCGCCGACCGACGTCACCGGCACAGATTCGCGCGCGAGGTGCTGCTCTCCGTGACGCCGCCGCCGCAGATGCCGGCGACGCTCGAGGCCGGCACGATCCATGGCTACTGCGTCGGCGAGCCGTGGAACCAGCAGGCCGTGTTCAAGGGCATCGGCGTGCCGGTCATCACCGACTACGAGATCTGGAAGAACAATCCGGAGAAGGTGTTCGGCATCACCGAGGAATTCTCGACAGAAGTATCCGAACACCACGCTCGCGCTGACCAAGGCGCTGATCCGCGCCGGCCATGTGGCTCGACGCCAACCAGAACGCCAATCGCACGAAGGCGGTCGAGATCCTGGCGCGCCCGAGTACGTCGGCGCCGACAAGGAGGTCATCGCCAACTCGATGACGGGCACGTTCGAGTACGAGAAGGGCGACAAGCGCGCCGGTGCCGGACTTCAACGTGTTCTTCCGCTACTTCGCGACCTATCCCTACTACTCCGACGCCATCTGGTATCTCACGCAGATGCGCCGCTGGGGGCAGATCGCCGAGCCGAAGTCCGACCAGCTGGTTCGTCGACGCGGCGAAGAGCGTCTACCTGCCCGACGTCTATCTGCAGGCCGCCAAGCTCGTCGTCGACGAAGGGCACGCCAAGGCAGAGGACTTCCCCGTCGAGCAGCGACGGCTTCAAGGAGCCGACACCTGCGGCCGACGTCATCGACGGCGTGCCGTTCGACGGCCGCAAGCCGAACGCCTACCTCGAAAGCCTGTCGATCGGCCTCAAGGGCAACGCAGCGGCTCTCCGGCGCCGATGTCGTGAGCAACTGAACTCCGATGACGCCAATGGCAGGCGGAGCGTGGCTCCGCCTGCGCCGTCGAAGCGACTTCAGGAGACGATCAATGACCACGGCGAGCGACTTCCTGGAAGTGGAAGAGGCAAAGGCCCGACGCAAGCAGCGAACCGAGCGCCTTCATCACGCTGCTCAATCGCGCGTCCGGCCCGCTCGGTGTGTTCGGCTTCGGGTTCATCGTGCCGATTGTCAAGATGATCGCCGGCGACAGCCCGCGCCACCAGCTCCGCGAACTGTGGCAGCTGCTCGGTCATTCCGCTCATCGGCATCGCCATTTTCGTCGCCGGGTGGGCCTATCTCGCGCCGCAAGGTGCAGACGTCGCTCGGCGCCATTCCCGGGCCCGGTGCAGGTCTGGCAGCAGGCGCAGAATCTCTACGCCGATCATCAGGCGGAGCGCGTCAAGGAGAGCGCCTTCTACGAGGCGCAGCAGGCGCGAAACGCCAAGCTCATCGCCGACGGCAAGGCGGATCGCGTCCGTGAGCGCACCTACACCGGCAAGCCGACCTATCTCGACCAGATCCTCACCAGCCTCAAGACGGTCTTCATCGGTTTCCTGCTCGCCTCGTTGATCGCCATTCCGCTCGGCGTCATGTGCGGCCTGTCGCAATCGGTCAACGGCGCGCTCAATCCGCTCATTCAGATCTTCAAGCCGGTCTCGCCGCTCGCCTGGCTGCCGATCGTCACGATGGTCGTCTCCGCGGCTCTATCTCAATCCGTCCGACGCGCTGCCGAAGTCGCTCGTCATCTCGGCGATCACGGTGACGCTGTGCTCGCTGTGGCCGACGCTGATCAACACCGTCGCTCGGCGTCGCGTCGATCGACAAGGATCTGCTCAACGTCGGCCGCGTGCTGCGGCTGCCGACCTGGCGGATGGTCACCAAGCTCGTCCTGCCGTCGGCGCTGCCGCTGATCTTCACCGGTCTGCGCCTGTCGCTCGGCGTCGGCTGGATGGTGCTGATCGCCGCCGAAATGCTGGCGCAGAATCCCGGGCTCGGAAAGTTCGTCTGGGACGAGTTCCAGAACGGCTCGTCGCAGTCGCTCGCGAAGATCATGGTCGCGGTGCTGACCATCGGCATCATCGGCTTCCTGCTCGACCGCGTGATGTTCGCGCTGCAGTCCGCGTTCACCTACTCGACCAACCGCTGAGCGAGGAGGCGCACCATGGCATTTCTCGAGCTCAAGGGCGTCTGCAAGCACTACGGCGACGGCGAGAACCGCGCCGAGATGCTCGCGCAACGTCGACCTCTCCGTCGAGGAGGGCGAGTTCGTCGCCATCGTCGGCTTCTCCGGCTCGGGCAAGACGACGCTGATCAATCACGATCGCCGGCCTCACGACGCCGGACAGCGGCGAGGTCCTGCTCAAGGGTCGAGCCGATCACCGCGCCGGGGCCCGATCGCGGCCTCGTCTTCCAGTCCTATTCGCTGATGCCGTGGCTGACCGTCGAGGGCAACGTGGCGCTCGCGGTCGATCAGGTGTTCCGCACGTCGTCACGGGCCGATCGCCGCGCGCGCGTGCGCAAGTACGTCGAGATGGTCGGCCTCGGCCATGCCATCGACCGCCTGCCGGCGGAGCTCTCCGGCGGCATGCGCCAGCGCGTCGCCGTCGCGCGCGCGCTCGCCATGAGCCCGGAGATCCTGCTGCTCGACGAGCCGCTGTCGGCGCTCGATGCGCTGACGCGCGCCAAACTGCAGGACGAGATCGAGCAGATCTGGGAGCAGGACAAGCGACCGTCGTCCTGATCACCAACGACGTCGACGAGGCGATCCTGCTCGCCGACCGCATCATTCCGCTGCTGCCCGGCCCCAACGCGCGCCTCGGCCAGGAGTTCAAGGTCGACCTGCCGCGCCCGCGCGACCGCACGACGATCGGCAGCAATCCGGCGTTCCAGGATCTGCGCCGCGCGATCACGCGGTATCTGATCCAGATTGCCGCCGAGCGGACGGCGCACGTCGACGGATACGCTCGTCCTTCCCGATATCGTGCCGATCGAGGTGGGCCGCAGCCGCCGGCCGCCCAAGGCGTACCTCGAAGCCGTCGCAAGCGATCAACGACGAGCGCTATCTCGAATTTTCGCAACTCGACAAGGTCTACCCGACGCCGAAGGGCCCGCTGAAGGTCGTCGACAAGTTCGATCTGAAGGTCAGCAAAGGCGAGTTCGTCTCGCTGATCGGCCACTCCGGCTGCGGCAAGTCGACGGTGCTCTCGATGGCCGCCGGCCTCAACGAGATCAGCGGCGGCGGCATCATTCTCGATGGCCGCGAGATGGCCACGCGCCGGGCCCGATCGCGCGGTGGTGTTCCAGGCGCCGTCGCTGTTCCCGTGGCTCAGCGCCTTCGACAACGTCGCGCTCGGCGTCGACCGGGTCTATCCCCACGCGTCCCGGGCCGAGCGCGACGACGTCGTCGCCTACTACCTCGATCGCGTCGGTCTCGGCGACGCCATGCAACGGCCGGCCGCCGATCTCTCCAACGGCATGAAGCAGCGCGTCGGCATTGCCCGCGCGTTCGCGCTGTCGCCGAAGCTGCTGCTGCTCGACGAGCCGTTCGGCATGCTCGACAGCCTGACGCGCTGGGAGCTGCAGGAGGTGCTGATGGAGGTGTGGAGCCGCACGAAGGTCACCGCGATCTGCGTCACCCACGACGTCGACGAGGCGATCCTCCTCGCCGACCGCGTGGTGATGATGACGAACGGCCCCAACGCGCAGATCGGCAACATCATGGACGTCGACCTGCCGCGCCCGCGCACGCGCAAGGCGCTCCTCGACCACGCCAAATACTGGAGCTTCCGGCAGGAGCTGCTCGACTTCCTCGAGGCCTATGAGGGCGGCGCCAATCCCGCCCCCGAGGTTCTCGAAGCGATCCGGAGCAAGCGCGCGGCGCAGTCCGCGATCCGACCAGAACGCCGCGGCCTGAATGGAGCGTCCGGTCATGAAGCAAAAACTCGTCATCATCGGCAACGGCATGGCGCCGGGCCGCGCGCTCGAGCGCCTGTTCGAGCTGGCGCCGGACGCCTACGACGTGACGATCTTCAACGCCGAGCAGCGGGTCAACTACGACCGCATCATGCTGTCGCCGGTCCTCTCCGGCGAGAAGTCGTTCGAGGACATCATCATCCACGGCGACGGCTGGTACATCGAGCACGGCATCACGCTCTACAAGGGCCACAAGGTCGTCGCGGTCGACCGCGCCGCCAAGACGGTGACGTCGGCGCACGGGGCCGTCGAGACCTACGACAAGCTCGTCTTCGCCACCGGCTCCAATCCGATCGTCATTCCGGTGCCCGGGCATGATCTCGCCGGCGTGCTGACCTACCGCGACCTCGACGACGTCGACGCCATGCTGCTCGCGGCGAAGTCCAAGGGACGCGCCGTCGTCATTGGCGGCGGCCTGCTCGGCCTCGAGGCGGCGGCGGGGCTGGCGCTGCAGGGCATGACGGTCACCGTGATCCACCTGATGCCGACGCTGATGGAGCGCCAGCTCGATCCCGCCGCCGGCTATCTCCTCCAGAAGGAGCTGGAGCGCCGCGGCATCGAGGTGCGCTGCAAGGCCAACACGCAGGCGATCCTCGCGACCGAGGGAGCGCATCCACGGGTGCGGGCCGTGCGCCTCGACGACGGCACCGAGCTTGCCCGCCGACCTCGTGGTGATGGCCGTCGGCATCCGGCCGAATTTGGCGCTCGCCAAGGAGGCCGGACTCGACCGTTGGCCGCGGGATCGTCGTCGATCCGTCGATGCAGACATCCGATCCGGACATCTATGCCGTCGGCGAATGTGTCGAGGCGGGCGGCCAGTGCTTCGGCCTCGTCGCACCGCTCTACGAGATGGCAAATGTCGTCGCCGAGCAGCTCGCTGGATCGAGCGAAGCCGCGTTCAAGCCCACCGCGACGGCGACGAAACTCAAGGTGACGGGCGTCAATCTGTTCTCCGCCGGCGATTTCGCCGATGGGCCAGGGCCGCGAAGAGATCGTGCTCCGCGACGCCGCGCAGAACATCTACAAGCGGCTCGTGATCCAGGACAGCAAGCTCATCGGCGTCGTGCTCTATGGCGAGACGCAGGACGGCGCCTGGTTCTTCGACCTGCTCAAGAAGTCGACCGACATCAGCGATCTGCGCGAGACGCTGATCTTCGGCCAGAGCTATGCCGGAGGCGCCTCGGCGGACCCTACGGCGGCCGTTGCAGCATTGCCGGATGACGCGGAGATCTGCGGCTGCAACGGCGTGTGCAAATCGCGGATCGTCGGCGCCATCACCAGCCAAGGGCCTCACGTCGCTCGACGACGTGCGCGCACACACGAAAGCGTCCTCCTCGTGCGGCTCGTGCACGGGCCTGGTCGAGCAGCTCATGGCGCTGACGCTCGGCGCCGCCTACAACCCGGCGGCCGTCCTGCCGATGTGCAAATGCACGGACCTCGGCCACGACGACGTGCGCCGCCTGATCGTCGCCAAGGGCCTGAAGTCGATCCCGGCGCTGATGCAGGAGCTGGAGTGGTCGACGTCGTGCGGTTGCGCGAAGTGCCGTCCGGCGCTCAACTACTATCTCCTCGCGACGTGGCCCGGCGAGTACGTCGACGACAGCCAGTCGCGATTCATCAACGAGCGCGTTCACGCCAACATCCAGAAGGACGGCACGTTCTCGGTCGTCCCGCGCATGTGGGGCGGCATGACCAGCGCCAAGGAGTTGCGCGCGATCGCCGACGTCGTCGAGAAATTCGCGATCCCCTCCGTCAAGGTCACGGGCGGGCAGCGGATCGACATGCTCGGCGTCAAGAAGGAGGACCTTCCCGCGGTATGGGCGGACCTCAACGCCGCCGGCATGGTCTCCGGCGCCGCCTATGCGAAGGGGTTGCGCACGGTGAAGACGTGCGTCGGCACGGATTGGTGCCGCTTCGGTACGCAGGATTCGACCGGCCTCGGCATCCGCATCGAGAAGTTCATGTGGGGTTCGTGGACGCCCGCCAAGGTCAAGATGGCGGTGTCCGGCTGCCCGCGGAATTGCGCCGAGGCGACTTGCAAGGACGTCGGCGTCGTCTGCGTCGACAGCGGCTACGACATCCACTTCGCCGGCGCCGCCGGGCTCGACATCAAGGGCACCGAGGTCCTGTGCCACGCCGACACTGAGGACGAGACGCTGGAGATCATCGTCGCCCTCGTCCAGCTCTATCGCGAGCGCGGGCGCTACCTCGAACGCATCTACAAATGGACCAAGCGCACTGGCATCGACGCGATCCGCGCGCTCGTGGTCGACGATCTGGCGAGCCGCAAAGCGCTGTTCGAGCGGTTCGTCTATTCGCAGAAGTTCGCGCAGATCGATCCCTGGGCCGAGCGCGCGCAAGGCAAGGACGCGCACGAGTTCCGCCCGATGGCCGATCTCGCCAGGCTGGAGGCTGCCGAGTGACCCTGATGCAGAACGCATGGATCGACATCGGCAGCATCGACGACATCCCGCGACAGGGTGCGCGCGTGGTCAGGACGCCGGTCGGGTGCATCGCCGTCTTTCGTACCGCGAGCGACGAGCTGTTCGCGCTCGACGATCGTTGCCCGCACAAGGGCGGCCCGCTGAGCCAGGGCATCGTCCACGACAGCGCCGTCACGTGCCCGCTGCATAACTGGGTGATCTCGCTCGCTAGCGGCCACGCGCAGGGGGCCGATAGCGGTCAGGTGAAGACCTACCGGCTGAAGCAGGAAGCGGGGCGCGTGCTGCTCGACGGAGCGGTTCTCGCTCCGGTCAGCGCCGCATAGAGCGAGGCGACGAATGGCCGACGAAGGGTGGATACGCACGACCTGCCCCTACTGCGGGGTGGGTTGCGGCGTTCTCGCCCGCCCGATCATCGACGGCGACGGCCCGCCGAGTCCGCCGAAATCAAGGGCGACCCCGATCATCCCGCGAACTTCGGCCGCCTGTGCTCGAAGGGCGCAGCACTCGGCGAAACGCTGTCGCTCGGCGATCGCCTGCTGAAGCCGATCGCGCATGGCGAGACGACGGATTGGCCATCCGCACTCGATCTCGTGGCGCGCCGCTTCCGCGAAGCGATCGACGCGCACGGCCCCGATAGCGTCGCGATCTATGCGTCCGGCCAGATCCTGACCGAGGACTACTACGTCGCCAACAAGCTGATGAAGGGCTTCATCGGCTCGGCCAACATCGACACGAACTCGCGCCTGTGCATGGCGTCCTCCGTCGCCGGCCACAAGCGGGCCTTCGGCTCCGACACCGTGCCCGGCACCTACGAGGATCTCGAACTCGCCGATCTCGTCGTGCTGGTCGGATCGAACCTCGCCTGGTGCCATCCGGTCCTCTATCAGCGGCTGGCCGCGGCGCGCGAGACAGCGCGACATCAAGGTCGTCGTCATCGATCCCCGCCGCACCGCGACGGCCGAGATCGCGGATCTGCACCTGGCCATCGCGCCCGGAACGGACGTGCTGCTGTTCAACGGGCTCCTCGCGCATCTGGCCGCGGCAGGCCGGCTCGATCACAGCTACATCGCCAGCTTCACACCGCGACTTCGACGAAACGCTGGCCGCCGCGAGCGGCTTGATGCTCGGCGAAATCGCGCGAGGCGACCGACCTGCCGGCGAGCGACATCGCGACGTTCTACGAGCTGTTTGCGGTCGACGCCCCGCGTCGTCACCGTCTACAGCCAGGGCGTGAATCAATCCACAGCCGGCACCGACAAGGTCAACGCGATCCTCAACTGCCATCTGGCGACCGGCCGCATCGGTACGCCCGGCATGCGGCCCGTTCTCGGTGACCGGTCAGCCGAATGCCATGGGTGGTCGCGAGGTCGGCGGGCTCGTCGAACATGCTCGCCGCGCACATGGAACTGGCGGATCCGCATCATCGCAAGCTCGTGCAGAATTTCTGGCGGTCGCCGCACATCGCCGAGCGACCCGGCTACAAGGCGGTCGAGCTGTTCGAGGCGGTGCGCGCCGGCAAGATCAAAGCGCTCTGGATCATGGGGACCAATCCGGTCGACAGCCTGCCGGAGGCCGACCGCGTGCGCGACGCGCTCGAGGCGTGCCCCTTCGTCGTCGTCTCCGATGTGCTGCGCCACACCGATACGACCGCGCTCGCCCATGTCCTGTTGCCGTCCGCGGCGTGGGGCGAGAAGCAGGGGACGGTGACTAATTCCGAGCGCCGCATTTCGCGCCAGCGCGCGTTCCTGCACGTACCCAGGCGACACGAGGCCGGACTGGTGGCAGCTCTGCGAAGTGGCCAAGCGCCTCGGCTTTGCCGACGCCTTCGACTATGCCGGGCCGGCCGAGATTTTCGCCGAGCACGCGGCGCTCACTGGCGCCGAGAACGACGGCAGCCGCGATCTCGATATCTCGGCGTATCGCGACGATTTCATCCGCGGCGTACGAGGCGCTCGAGCCGTTCCAGTGGCCGCGCCCACGCAAGCACGTCGCCGACGACAACGCGGTTCTTTGCGAACGGTCGCTTCTTCACGCCCGATCGCAAGGGCGCGGTTCGTGCCGACGCCGTTTCGCGGTCCGTCCTCCCAAACGAGCGACGGACTATCCGCTCGCGCTCAACACCGGCCGGGTGCGCGACCAGTGGCACACAATGACGCGGACGGGCAAGGCGCCGCGCCTGATGAGCCACTTCGCCGAGCCGTTCGTCGAGATGCATCCGCGATGACGCGAGCGCCGCCGGTGTTGCCGCGGACGATCTCGCCGTCATCGAGAGCCGCCACGGGCGCATCGTCGCCCGCGTCGTCGTGACGAGCCAACAGAAGCGCGGCACGATCTTCGTGCCGATGCACTGGTCGCAGCAATACGCGAGCGCGGGCCGCGTCGATGCGCTGATGAGCGCCCATGTCGATCCGGTTTCCGGCCAGCCCGAGCTCAAATTCACGCCGTCGCGCGTCCGCCGATACGCGGCGCGTTGGCACGCCTTCGCGGTCACGACGGTCCGGCCGATCGAACACCGTCGCCGACTACTGGGCGGTGGCGCCGCTCGCGGGCGGAGGATGGCGCGTCGAACTCGCCGGTCTCGCCGATCAGCCGGATTGGGAGGCGTTCGCTGCAACCGTTCTCCCCGATCCCGAGGGCAAGAAGTGTCGAGCGCCTTGCCTATCACGACGCACGCGCCGGCCGGCATCGCTTCGCGCTTTTCGCCGATGGGCACTGCGCGGGTCTGCTGTTTGCTTCCGCTGCCCCGCTCGCCATTTCGCGCACCTGGGTGGTCGATCAGCTCGGCCAGTCGATCGCGCCCGCCGTCCGCCTTCGCCTGCTCGCTGGACGGCCCGGAACAGATGCACCGGAACGCGGCCGCATCGTCTGTGCGTGCCTCGACGTCGGACAGAACGAAATCCTCCACGCCATCGTGGCGAAAGGCTGCACGACCGTCGCTGCCGTCGGCGCCTGCGTGAAGGCTGGAACGAACTGCGGCTCGTGCCGCGCTGAGATCGGAAGGCTGATCCATGAAAGCCACCTCGAAAAGGCCGTCTGAGGCGGCCCCGCCGCGGATGCGCGCGCTGGCGACGCTGCCGGTGTTCCTCGGCATCGATGGCAAGCGCGCTGTGATTGCCGGCGGAACTGCTGCGGCTGCCTGGAAGGCGGAGCTGCTGGCGGCGGCCGGCGCGCGCGTCGACGTCTACGCGACCGAGATCGACGCTGAGATGGCGTCGATGCTCGACCGCGGTGCGGCGGCCGGCTCGCTGACGCTTCATGAGCGCGCGTGGGATGTCGGCGACCTCGTCGGTGCCGCCATCGCCGTGGCGGATGCCGAGAGCGACGACGAGGCGCGCGCCTTCCGCGACGCGGCGCTCGCATCCGGCGTTCCGTGCAACGTCATCGACAAACCCGCCTACTGCCAGTTCCAGTTCGGCTCGATCGTCAATCGCTCGCCCGTCGTCGTCGGCATCTCGACGGATGGCGCCGCGCCGATCCTCGGGCAGGCGATTCGCCGGCGCATCGAGACGCTGCTGCCGCCGTCACTCGCGGCATGGGGTGCACTCGCCAAGGAAGCGCGCGGCGCCGTGAATGCGGCGCTCGCGCCGGGGCATCAACGGCGCGCCTTCTGGGATTGGCTCGCGGAGAAAGCGTTCGGTGCAGCGCCGCCGGACCATGCGCGGATCGGCATTGCGACATTCATCCGCACGATCGCGTCGGGCGCTGCGAAAGCGGGTGGCCGTGTGACGCTCGTCGGTGCAGGGCCAGGCGATGCGGGGCTGCTGACGATCAACGCCGTGCGGGCGCTCCAGTCCGCCGACGTGATCTTGTTCGACGACCTCGTCTCGGAGGACGTGCTGGAACTGGCGCGGCGGGAAGCAAAGCGGATGCTGGTCGGCAAGCGTGGGGGCAAGCGCAGCTGCAAGCAGGAAGACATCAACGCGCTGATGGTCAAGCTGGCAAAGCAGGGCAAGCACGTCGTGCGCCTGAAGTCCGGCGATCCGATGATTTTCGGACGCGCGGGCGAGGAGATCACGGAGCTCGAGGCGGCCGGCATTCCCGTGTCCGTCGTGCCGGGCATTACCGCTGCTGCGGCCATGGCGTCGCAGCTCAAGACGTCGCTCACGCATCGCGATGGCGCGCATTCCGTGCGTTTCGTCACCGGTCACGCGCGCAACGGCGAGCTGCCGCGCGATCTCGATTGGTCGGGTCTCGCGGATCCGGGGACGACGCTGGCGTTCTACATGGGTGGGCGAACGGCGAAGGACATCGCGCTGAGGCTGATCGCGGAAGGCCTGCCGTCGTCGACGCCTGTCGTCGCGGTGGCCGGCCTGACGCGGCCCAACGAGCAGCGCACCGCGATGACGCTCGGCGCGCTTTCCCAGTCGGGATTGCCGAGCCCAACTCTCGATCAGCCGGTGCTCATCGGCATCGGCACTGTCTTCGCCCGCTGCATCGATGCGCAAGACGAGGCGACGACGCCGGACGGCGAAACTGGCGCCGCGAGGTGCCGGTCACGCGTCGGCATCCGACGATCTTGACCGATCATGACCGATTGGCGCGCATGTCGCTCAGCGGCAGCGCCGGATGGTGCTGCCGCTGGGTTGAGGTTGCGAAAGCCGACAAAGCGGCGCTGGCTCAGCCGAACATTCGTGCGAAGAATCCCTTCTTTGCGGGTGCGGCAGCAGCCATCGCCGGTTTCATGGCAGCAGGTTTTACTTCCGCCGCAGCGGCCGTCATCACGCTTTGCAGCGTCGTGTAGGTCGCGACCCACGCCGATTTCACATCGGGCGTGAACGCGTCGCCGAGGCCCTTCTCGAGAGTCCAGATCAGGGCCTCGCCGACGGGCTTGTAGTGGTCGGCCGTCACGCCGTAGTTGACGTGCCGCCGGCCGAGATCCTGAACCGCCGGGACGATGGTCTCGACCTGGTGAAGATTGTTGACCGCTGTCGCGATCATGCCCATCAGTTTTTTCTTCTGCTCGGTGATGTCGGCTGGGAAGAGCGACTTCACTTGCGGCGCGATCTCGAAGAGCCGGCCGTAGAAAAGATCGGCCGCTTGCGGCGCGATCGGGAGAACCTTCTTGAAGCTGTCCTGGACGAGCTTGACTTGGTCAGGGGTCATGTTGGCTACCTGTTGATCGAGTGATGTCCGTTGGTGGTCTTCTGTTCCGCCGGCTAAAGCAGCTATTCCGTCATCGGCAAGCGGATGACGACACCGCCCATGATGTCCTTCATCTTGAAGTCGCGGCGCGGGCTGTCCTTGTGCTCGTTGTGGCAACTCACGCAGGCCGGCGCGATCGCGACATCGGCGTAGACGGCCGTGAAGTACTTCTTTCCGCCGAGCGTTTCCTCGCCGTAGTAGTTCTTGCCCGGATTGGCGGCGACGAACTCGAGACCCGTTTTCTCGACGTCGGTACGCGGCGCGTTCTGCTTGTTGACCGGCCACAGCGAGAGCAGCGAATAGCGGAACTTGTCGGTCTTCTCCGCGACTTTCTCGGCGCCGAACCGGAACATCTGGGCCGGCAGCGGCAGCGTCTTCTCGTCGTCGTGATGCTCGCTGGCCTTGATGACCTTCTCCTTCACCATGAGTCGGTTGACGACCTTTTGCGTGTAGATCGTCCGGTCCGAATCCATGACGGCGTGGAGCATGTCCGCGACGTCCCTGTATTCGATTCCTTTCGCCATCACGCCGGCACCTAGGCCGGCAACGATCAATCCGCTCAATGCGCCAAGTTTCAGATGCGTCGAAATTCCCATCGTTCGTCTCTCCTCTTGCCCATTTGCTTGGTTGGTCATTTTCCGCCTGCTGCCCCAGACTTCCCCTCACGTTCTCTCAGGCGCCGCATGACCCACTCGATGCTTTCGACGCGGGCGGAGGGGCGCCCGGCGAAATTCCGTGACACGAGGTCGGTGTCCGCCAGCGCATCGATGGCGAAGCCCAGCCCGTGACAACTCATGCAGACCGAGCGGATCATCTTCGCGTTCGGTCTGAGGTTGTGGTTCTGGTTGTGCACGACGAGGAGCCGCTCCTCGCCGGTGTCGGGATCGTCGCGCGTCGTGCGCGGCAGGTGACAGGTGGCGCACGTGACGCCCGTTCCTTTGGCGCCGGTGCCGTCGCGCTCCGCCTTCGCCAACTTCTCGTGCGGCGAGCCGATGTAGGCGCGCGTATGCTTGTCATCGTGACAGCCGAGGCATGCTTCGACTTCGGCACGCGCCCGATCGAAGGCATGTGCGCCGTGGCAGGTCGTGCACGTCAACTCGGTGCCGTGCGACTTGACCGACATCGGCAATCGCGCGAGTTCCGGCCGCATCGGCGTCAGCAGCGTCTTGCGCGTGAGCCCGAACGGCCCATCGCTGGTGCTCGTCAGGCCCGGCGCCAGTCGCATCCCGTGGCGGCTTTCGACGAACGCCTTGGTTTCGTCCTTGTGGCAGGTCGCGCAGACCGCATGGTTGGGCTTGTCGACCCAACGCGCGGCGATCTCGTCCTTCGATTTGACGCCCGGCGCATGACAGCCGGAGCAGTTGACGCCGCCTTTGGCATGAGCGGTCGCCAGCCAGTCGGCGAGCACGCCCTTGTCACCGGATTTGCCGTCGGGCGCGTCGGCGGCGGCCGCCTCGACGATCGGCTTTGCATCCGTCGTGGCTGTCGGGGGATCGACGCGCAGCTTCACGACGGGATTGGCGGCCAACTCCGGCGCCTTGGCGTGCCGCTCGAGGAAGTCCTCATAGAGCGCGCGATTGTCATGATAGTTGTGGCATCCGGCGTTCGTGCATGTATTGAAGGCGAGACCCTGGTGGCTCGGCCGATCCTTGCCGATATCCTCGTGGCAGAGCGCGCAGTAGTCCTTGGGCAGCGTCACGCCCATCGCGCCGGTAATCTCGGCGCGATGCTCGGTGTGGCATGTGATGCACCGAGTGGCCTCGAGCTTCGCCAATCGATCGGCGTTGCGCGGATCGGTGAATTTCTTGGCCGGATGGGTGTCTTTCGACTCGGCGAGATCGGCTCCGTGGCAGCCGACGCACGCTTTTTGCATCGATTCTTTTCCGCCGAAGGCCGTCGTGTGGCAGGCCGTGCAGGCAAGCTCGATCTGGTGGTGGCCGCTCGTCATCTTGCCGATGACGAGGTTGGGGCGCGCCACGCCGCCATAGAGAACGCCGCCGATCAGCACGACCGCACCGGCGCTCGTCGCGAGCACCCAGAGCAGCCAGATCGGACCGTTGCTCGTCATGCGCGCGCTCAATAGTAGTAGACGCTGAGGATGTGGAAACCGAGCAGCAGGGGCAGCGGCCAAAGCGCCAGGATGTGCAGCCAGAGCGCCAATGCTCGCAGGCGCGCCGCGGTCGCCGGTGATGTCGAGATCCGATGCTCGAGCGCGCTCGTCAGTCCAATCGTCGCGCCGCTGAGGCTCGCTGTGAGAAAGCAGCTCATCAGCCAGAAATTGAGATTGTGCCCGAGACGGAAACCCGTGTGCGCGAAGAGAACGACGAGCGCCGTGGCCCCGATCAGGATGTGCACCAGACGCCACGCGCCGAAGTCGCCGATCCGACGCACGATCGCCGCCGGCAGCCAGCGCTTGCGGAACGAGAGGAGCGCGGCCAGCACGGAGAACGTGAGCAGCGTGTAGCCGCTGACCTGTTTCCACGTGCCGTCGAGCCAGAGTTTCTCGGCGAGGCCGACATTGGCGATCGATCGGGCGAGTGGCCACACGGGAAAAACCAGCGTCAGGATCGCGCCGAGCACCGCTGCGACGGACGCCGCCGCGACGGGCCGCCACCAGCGCAGGGGCTTGCGGACGGGCGGTCCGCCGAGCAGCGCCGAGACCTGGATCTGGCAGCTGCCGCAAACGGTCGAGGCGCCGGTGTCGCGCTGGACATCTTCGACCGTGACGGCGCCGAGCGCGATGGCGTCGCTGATCTGTCCGCGCGTCGCGCCAGTGCAGTTGCACACCGTGGCCTGCCGCGGCCAGTTGTGCACGCTCGCCTGCTCCTGCTCGAGCCACAGGCGACCCGTGCTGCGGAACCGCAGGCGGTGCCAGGGAAGGATGATCGCCTTGGACCGGATCGCTTCCTGGAGGTTCGTCGCCTCGGGCCAGTCGCCGACGCCGAGCGCACCGACGAGCCGGACGCCGCTGAACGCGAGCGCACGATAGATGCCGTTGGCATCGTCCCGAAAAACGATCGACGTGATGTCGGCGCGCTGCTCGAGCTGCTCGACGTCGCCCATGCTGAAGACGTCGATGCCGCCGACCTTCAATTTGGTCGACGGTACGGATCCGCTGTAGCGGCTGGGCGTCCCGGCGATGTCGCTCGCTGCAATGACGGCCTGCTCGAATCCGGGCCCGACGAGGCCGGCGGTGACGCCGTTGAACTCGGCGCATTCGCCGATCGCATAGATGTCGGGGTCGCTGGTCAGCAGGCGATCCGATACGCGGATGCCGCGGCCGACGCGGAGCCCGACATCGCGAGCAAGTTCCATGTTGGCGCGGACGCCGGTGCAGATGATCACCGTGTCGCAGGCAATGCGCTCGCCGCCGCCGAGTTCGATAGCTTCGACGCGATCGCTACCGACGATGCCGGCGATGCTCGCTCCCGTCCTGATGACGAGGCCGCTCGTGCCGAGCTGCTCGGCCAGGAGACGTGCGGCGGAAGAATCGAGCTGCCGTGGCATCAGGTGCGCATTGTGCTCGACCACCCAGGTCTCCGTGCCGCGGCGCGCCATGCCGCGCGCGGCTTCGAGCCCGAGGAGGCCGCCGCCGATGACGACCGTCCGGCGGGAGCGGAAGGATCGCGCGACGAGGTTTTCGACGTCGTCGATGTTGCGGAGCGTGAAAACGCCCGATACCTCACGGTTCGGTATTGGCGGGACGTGCGCGCGCGATCCGACGGCCAGCACGAGCTTGCGATAGGTGAAGGTCCGGCCGACGCGCGTCGTGACGGTGTGCGCCACGCGATCGATATCTATGATGCTTTGCTCGGAGTAGAGCCGCACGACCCCTGGGCCGGGAAACTCCAGCCGCTGCATGATCTGGCCGAGCTGCGCGTCGCCGCACAGCAGCGGCGTCAGCTTGACGCGATTGTAGGGTTGCCACCGCTCGGCGTTGAAGATGATGCAGTCGACGCCACGGCGCGAAAGCTCCTGGGCGGCACGAATGCCGGCCGGGCCGCCACCGACAATGATGACCGGATCGGTCGGCGCGGCCGCGTGGGCGGGTCCGGCGTCGGACGGTTCGCCGACGGTGACAGGCGCCGCGGCAATATCCGATGCGATGGAGTCCGCGTGGGACGGGTTTTCGACGAGCTGAGAAGACGCGACTGCGGCCGCAGGATCCTGCGTTGGTAGCGCGTGACCGGCACACGCCTCGCGCCGGCGAGCAGCAGTGATCATGGTCACCCCAAGGCTAACGACACCCGCCATTCGTCCGTGTCGCTGTGCGAACGGTTCGAATGCTCGAGCCAGGTGAAATCACCTGGCCAGCTCATGGCGACGTTGCCTTGGTTACGGACCGGCGCTGGACCGCAAACAGCGAGAACCGACGCTCCGCTATCAGGCGTCGTGCATCAGTTCCCGCAAGGGGTGTTCAGCAAATGTTGTGCCAATTCTAAATTGGATTTTTTTATTTATTTTCATAATATTGAAGCCCCTCCATTCTTGGCTCGAAGACGTCATTTGCCGCTTCCGAGTGCAGTGCACGCAAGAGATTCCGGCAAACGGCTTCTTGCCGCGCGGAGTGGCTGCCGCCAGCCCAGATGCCGAGCGGACTTTCGCCTTCTCCGCCCAATGGAGCGCCGTCGAAGTTTGGTGCCCGAGATCTGGCAGAATGCAAGGCCATTTTCGATTCCCGTGGTGACTTCGAGCAATCGCGGTAGGCTGAGGACGTCATGCGACCCAACCGTCATCCGCCAGGGGAGGTGCTGGCCTTCCTGAAGGGCAGCACCTTCCTGGGCGTCCTCTCGGAGCCGGCGCTGCTAGCCCTGGTTCGGAGCGGGCGCGCAAAAAAATACGCGCCGGGCGACGTCATCTGTCGACGCGGCGATCAGGGCGACAGTGTTCTCGTCGTTCGTTCTGGAAGTCTCAAGATCAAGAACACGACTCAAGATGGGCGCGATGTCGGTCTCAATTTTCTAGGCGTCGGGGACGTGGCTGGCGAGATCGCAGTCCTCGACGGCGGCAAACGTACGGCGGACATCATCGCGCTCGAAGCGACCGATGTCCTTGTTATTCACCGACGCGACATCTTGCCCGTGCTCACGAGCCACCCCGAGGCCATGCTGGCGATCGTCGCCGTGCTCTGCGACAAACTCAGAACTGCCACGGCAATAATCGAGGACAACACGCACGATATGCTCGGTCGCGTGGCAAGGGGCTTGATACGGCTCGCGGAGCAGCACGGTCGGCGTCGCAAAGATCGCACGAGGATCAATTTGAAGCTGTCGCAAGCAGAGCTCGGCAGCTACACCGGCCTGTCGCGCGCGAACGTCAGTCGGCAGCTCACAGAACTCAAAGGCAGGGGAGCGATTGAGATCGACTCCGCCTACATCGTCATCCTGGACGAAAAGATGCTGATCGAGGCCACTAACACTGGAGACGAGTAGAACTTGTGCAGTCAATTGCATTCGTGGCCACCCCGCCGAGCAAATGGGCGCCGCTGGCGCATCCCAGAGCGCCGAATATCAATCCGATTCCCGGCGACACAAGGGATTGGCGGGCGCTGACACTTCTGGGGCCGCGCAAATGCCGCTCGAACTCTCGCGATGGCGGCTTCCTGTGAGTCAATCCCTGCAAGCGGTACAGTATCGGTACCGACGGTCACCGCACAACCTCTCAGGGACCACCAGCCTGGCGAACCATGATCCGGTTCTCGTGACGGAGTGCTGTGGCGCGCGCGTTCGGTGGGCGTTGCGGCAGCCTCAAGACCCCGTCGGCGATCGACAAGCGCGACGTCTCGCGCTGGCACTCTTCCGCCGACATGCGCGCGGAATCCAATATCAGATCGAAATCATCGAGATCGAGCCACTTGGGATCGGACGTGAGATTCACGGACCGTGAGAGGTCTAACTTCGGTATTCCAGTAGGACCCGGAGCTGCGCTGGCAGCGTCATGGCTGCATCGTCGCGTGACGCTCCACGCTCTTTGCGGCCGCGGCGCGCGAATGCATACCCGAGTGACCCGGCTCAACGGGGCGAGGACGGCCGCGGCGCTCCAGCCGACGATGAGCGCGTCGCCCTTGGCGGCCTCCACGATCTCGGCGGCAATGCGAACCGAGCGTTCCTCGATCTCCGACGGTGTTGGCTGCATGCGGGATGAGTCACCCGCATCACCGTACCCCGCCGGGCCATTGCAGAAGAGGTGCCATTCCGCCATGCCGAGTTCGAGCGGCCGCAAATCGAGAACCTGTACGCTGAGTGCGGCGGCAAGCTCATAGGCAAAGGTCTCGCCGAACGCACCCATCTCAAGGCACAATGCCATGACTGTCATCGACTGACTCCAGAAAAAGAACTGCGACGAAGATCTAAGAGCGCGATGTGTAACGCGAGGTGAGCCCGGGCACGTGATGCCCGGACCACCCGCTCTAGTCCTCAGCGATCACGGAAGCGCCTGCTTGTAGTCGTCGTTGCTCGGCCGGCTCGGAAGCGCGTCCTTGTACTCGTCGTTGCTTGGCCGGTTGGGAACCGCGTCCTTGAACTGGTCGGCGCCCGGCTTGTACGGCGTCGTCTGGTTGACCTGATCCAGATCTGATCCGAGATCGACTTGGCCGTGCCGGGTGTGGCCAGGGCCACTACAACGGCGGCGGCGACAATCACATGCCGCAACGTTTTCATGTACTTGCTCCTGTCGGATTTCGGCGACCCATCCGGCACCATGCCGTCGATCGCTTGATGTTCATCTGGGGGGCGTGCCTCGCCTTTGGTGTGCTGCACAGCACATCGTCGGCGGCTTCCATTGCCAGCTCGCGCGTGTCGCGCGCGAAGGGGGGAAGCGTCGAGGTCATGACCTTGAACGTCGGTCGCGATCTATGGTGACGGCGAGGCTGCCAAACGCGCTGCATCGGCCGGTCCAAATGCTGACCTGCGACCGCCGGGTCCTAACGTGGAATACGACGCCTCGAGAAAGGGCATGGCAGCGCAATCAGGCCGCCCGCGGACCGGCGGACGTGCCGCCCTTGAGGGCCGCCTCCCAGAACCATACCCCGGTGGTTTCAGCTTGCGCTCTGAGCCTTGCCTCGGCGGCGCGCCAGTCGCCCTGGTTGGCCGAGCGTGCAATGTCGCACGCCAGCGCCTCGAAGTAGGGGGTCACAAGCGAGGAGCCCGTTGCTAGATAGCTGGTCCGCGCTTGCTCGATGATTGCAATGCCCTCCCGCGGCGTCTCAAGACCCTTGACCCACCCCTGGATGGCCTTCGCCCACGCCAGCCAGTACTGGAAATTGTGCCGGTTCCCCTCGCGAAAGGCTTCGTCGGCAAACGCCGCGGCACGTTCGACGTCACCCGACAACTGAGCGCATGACGCAGCAAAACAATGCGCGTAGCAGGTACTGAATGCGTGGCCTACGACCTTCGCCCGGTCGAGCGCCTCTGCGACCCGATCCTGCTCCTGCCGACGTCGCCGTCGACACTGTCCATCCAGGCCAAGTAGGACAGCGCCAGCACGGCAGCTTCGGTGCCAAATTGAAATGCATGGTTTGTGTGCTTGCCGGCGTCGTAGAGCGACATCATCTGGCGAAGCAGGCTGCGAGCTTCCGGATATCGGGCGCCGTAAAACGCAGGCAGCGCCTTCGAGCGCAGCGCGACCAGAAGATACGTTTCGCGCAGTCCGCGATCACCGACGGATTGAGCGGTGGTCAGCAGCCGGTTGGCGATCGTCTCGGCCGCTTGCAGTTCGCTTCTCAGGAGATGGAGATTGTAGCTGCCCCTATCCAGTTCGAATTGCACGTCTTCAGAACCGATTTCCCTGCATAGCTTCCGGGCACGGTCATAGACGTCTTCCAATTCCGGTGTTGACCAGCCGGATACCGCGATCAACGGACCAGGAGCTTCCGCAGCAGTTCCAACTCAAGGTGGCTGGCTGCAACAGGCTCCTCCTTCGACAGCTTCCCGCAGTCTTCGAGACCACTTCTGATGTGGCCAAGCGCCTCGACGTTGGCCGAGCGAAGCATGGCTTGACTATGCGCTCGCACCCAGAACTCGACGGCCTCCTTGTAGCTGCCGCCAAGCGAGTGATGCGTTGCCAGGAGCTCCGGAGTTGACTGTTCGATTGACGGAGCACCGGCCGCCGCCAATTTCGCGACGCGGCGATGCCATCGCTCCCGCTCGGACTTCAGGAGCGTGTGATACGCCGTGTCGCGCAGCAAGGCGTGGCGAAACTCCAGCGACGCGTCGGGAAACTCTCCAACCTGAACCAGGATCTGCGCCTTCGTGAGAGCCTCGACCGCAGGAGCGAGCTCGCTATCGTCGAGTTCGAGGAGTTCCCTTAGGTGGACGTATTTGAATTGGCGACCGAACACGGAAGCACAAAGCGCGACGGTCCGACCGGTGCCTAGGTTGTCGAAGAACCCCCATGAGGGAGTCGCGCAACGTTACCGGGATGTGATCCCGGTTGGGGTCGATGGCGGCGGCTCGATATTGGCTGATCGCTCGCACGAACTCCTCGATGTAAAGGGGTATCCCATCCGCATGGCCGACGATCTCTGCAAGTTCGAAGGTGCTGAGCGACCTTCCGGCACTGAGCTCGCGAGCAAGTTCGGCAGAATCACCCGGCAGCAGGCGGTCCAGCGTTTCGATGCGCAGCTGTGGCACTATCGATAGTGGGTGAACCGGTCGGTCTCTGGACGTCATCAGCAGCGCGAAGCGACCTGGTCCCGCTGCTGATACGAGCTCGGCGAGGAACTCCAGCGTCGTCGAATTGGCCCAGTGCAGATCCTCCACCAGAAGGCCCACTTGTGGGGCCTGCGTACGTATCGACGCTTGCAGCTTGCCGAATGTCCGCCGGCGACGATCGAAGGGGGATGTCGGTCCATCGCGTACGTCGACCGCGACCGATGTTTCGGTCGTACTCGATATGTCGTCGTCGTGGGTGTCGCTGTCGTCGAGCCAGCTTTCGAACGGGTGCAGAGGGGACATCAAGCCATAGGCACTGCAGGCAAGCTCGATCCACTTGAACGACCCTGTCGCGGTATTCTTGATTATTTCATGTGCCAATCTGCTCTTGCCCACTCCCGGTTCGCCACACACCAGAATTGCCGGTACGTCTGCTCCATGTTCGCCCAGTTGCGAAAGGATGCTTCGAGCAACGTGTTCCGGCCAACGAACGTGCCCAATGAGATGGGTCGACGGCGGATGAGGCCAAGGGGCATATGCGTGACGACGAAAGCGCCTACCGCGGCCATCTCGGGCCGGTGCGATATAGGCTCCAGGGCGCGCAGCTGAATTGTCGGGGGAGCAGCGCTGCGGTCGCCTCACTGATGACCACTTCGCCGGGACCGGCCAGGGCCTGCAGGCGTGCCGCGATGTTTGGTGCGGCCCCGAGGATGTCATGGCTCTCGGCGCTGTCGCGGCCGACAACGTCGCCAACAACCGCCAGGCCGGTGTGCAAACTGATCCGGGCGCTCAGACGCGGCAGCGTGCTGCTTCTCGTCTCTGAGATCGATTTCGACAAGATCAATTCCGGAATGTCGCGGGCCAGTTCCCAGGCAGCGGCGACGCCACGCAGCGCGTCGTCCTCGGAGGCATGGCGGATAGCCGAAGCAGATGAGGACGCCGTCACCGACATAACGCGAGACATAGCCTCGCCAGTGTCGCATCACGCGGACACACGCATCCCGGTATGCGCTCACCGCGTTCGTGAAGTCCTCAGGGTCGAGGTCGAAGGAGAGTTTGGTGGATCCAACGAGATCGACAAACATCACCGTAAGTTGGCGCCGCTCACAAAACAGGCGTGCACCAGCAGGACTGGGATCGGAAGGCATTCGATCGTCGACCCGGGCTCCACACTGCGAGCAATACCTCGCCGCTTCAGAAAGCCCGCTGCCGCACGACCGGCAACTCGCACCCTCAGTCACGAAATCCTCCTCACAAGGACTTCCAACGCTGAAACGCGGCACATCCACGCCGGGCCATGTTGACGTGGCCAATTGCGAGGCGCAAGCGTTACGCGCGAAGTGCACATCGCGGCCGTCATGATTTCAATGTGTTGGCGTGCTCCTGGCAAGCCGACCGATGGCAAGGCCCACCAATCGTCTTGTCACGGAATTTTCAAAGTCGTAGCCTTCAGCATCGATATCATCAATCGCCCTGCGGCGGGCTCTGCGGACTCTATCAGGTCGGAGCCGGCATATCAGCGTGAGGCCGTACAATGGCCGAGTTCCAATTGCGGGTGAGGTGGGGACTGGGTCCGCGTATCGATCCGCACTTCGACGCCAAGGTGGGGCGAAGCGTTGTCGCCCTCGCAGACCACAAAACGACCACCGCCTTTGGAACGGGATATATCGAGCTCCTCGGTAGTTCCCCATACGAGGATCTCGAGGCCCTGCTCGAGACTGTCTACTACAACTTGGCGCATGGAGCGAAGCTCCCACCTTGGCGCCGTCTCAGGGAACTGATTCACGATCGGCCCAATGTCTGGAAGCAGGTCGTCAGGCTGCGTTATCTCACGACGGATGTCAGAACGGGCGTTTCTCTGCCACTTACAGATTTCAATCCCGATACAAACCAAGTCGATTGGCCAGGCAACGCCCCCGCGCAATTCGAGCACGCACTCCACAGTCTCAATCAGATCACCAAAGGCAAGCTCAAATCGGCGCAATTGATCGGAGTGACCGTAGACTTCGAATTCGGGGTTCTTGCCAGGAAGTTGAGGCGGGTTCTCAAGCCTGGAATCTCGGAGCCGATCCATGGATGACGGAGGCGAATGCGGCGCGCGCGCGCGGAGCAGATCCTGTTCGGAGGTCTCCATCCGTGGCTGCCGAAGCGGCTTTTTCCGTCGGCCTTGGTCCAGCGCGATGCTCAGGACATCGCGCTGTCGGGCGGTTTCAGCCCGCAACTCAGGACGCAATGGGTGATCTCAGGGAGGCCGCCTCCTCCGTGACAGCCTTCCCTCTCGCAGATCTCGACTACGGCATCGCCGAGCGGGGGCAGGGGGTGATTGTCGGCGTCGTGGATTTCGGCTGCGATTTCGCGCACTCGAGTTTTCGCAACGGCCAGTCGTCAAGGATACTCGCCCTTTGGGATCAGAACACCAAATCGGAACCTACGTCCGGCGGCGGTCCAATCGTCAAGCCGGAGCTTCCGGAGGTCATGATCGGGACCGAACCCTTTCACTTCGGCTACGGCCGCGTCTTCAAGAAGACGCACATCGACGCTGTGCTCAGCGATTGGCGCAGGATTGTCCCGACGATAACGAGGCGCCCGACGGCAAGCTGGGGTACCATCCGCACGACCACCACTATACGTCCCTAGCGTCCAGGATCCGGCGTGTGGGCGCCACGCGGCGCGCACGGCACCTTTGTCCTGGAGCTTGCGGCGGGAAACCGACGCACGTCATGCCGAAGGCCGGGGATCGACCCCCCTGCGCCTACCGACTGTCGCCGGAGTTGCGCCGGACGCCGATATCGTCTTCGTCCAAATCAGGACGCACGAAGAGACCGACCACCGGAAGACACTCGACGCGAATGATGTGGTCGACGCAGTCGCCTACATTTTCCATCTTGCCGACGAGCGAGGACAACCCTGCGTCGTCAACCTCAGCCTCAATACGATGAGCGGCCCCCACGACGGCGATGGTCACTTCGAGCGTCGGTTGTCGGCCCTGATGAAGAGTGGGCAGGCAGGGCCACGGATGAAAGGGCGATCGGTCACCATAGCGGCCGGCAACTTACCGCCTCTCGACAGAGAGTTGTTCGCATGGCAACACATCGCCGGTCGGGTATCGGCCGGCCAGCCGTTCGAGTTCCAATGGCATCCGCCGGCGGCCACCGATCAAACCCGCAACGGCGTGGAAGTGTGGTACGAGGCCTCCGATAGCTGGCTGCAGGTGTCGTTGGTGTCGCCCACCGGCGTGTCCTTCGGCCCGATCAATCCGGGACTGGCGGCCGAACTCATCATCGACGGGAAGGTTTGCGGTTCGATCTCGGCTCGCGCTGCCGCCCTGCAATTCTGACAAGATGGCCGCCGATGGGGGCGGGAACGCGACCCAACTGTTGCCATCCCTGAGCGACGACCATGCCAAAGGCCGCCACGTCATTCTGCTGGACTCGATCCGGTCGCGGCTGCCGCAGGCCGTTGGAAAGTGGAGATTGCGGCGGTCGACGCGTCGGACGGAAATTTGCCATCAGCCGATCCGCGCACGATCGATTTTCACGCCTGGCTCGAACGGGACGATAATGGACAGTCAGGGATAAGTCGCGAACGTATGCCCATCACTCCAATTCCTGACGAGGATCGCGCCTCGACCAT
Organism: uncultured Alphaproteobacteria bacterium; assembly: GCA_963775035.1. Lineage (GTDB taxonomy): Bacteria > Pseudomonadota > Alphaproteobacteria > Rhizobiales > Hyphomicrobiaceae. The sequence continues at coordinate 77,414 of CAVZHG010000024.1, forward strand.
CGGTACATATCGTGCGGGGACGATGCGATCGTCGTTGGCGCCTATGACACTCGTTGGTCGCCGGCAACGTGCTGGGGGTACTCGGGGTATGGCCCGCGCCGCAACGGGGGTATCGGCAAGCCCGACGTATCGGCGCCAGGCGCGTCTCTGTTGATCATCAGATCCACGATGGACAAAACCGACACCAGGTGCTCGCTTGAAGATGGAGGCACGAGCCTTGCCGCGCCATTCGTCGCCGGCACGATCGCGTGTCTCTACCAGGTTGACCCGCAGGCGGAGTTATCAACGATCAAGACTGCATTGTATTCCACGGCCCGAAAGGATCTTGTGGAACCGGGCGAGGATTGGCATCCCAGCTCGGACATGGCCGGCTCAGCCCACACGGGGCGGTCGCTTGGATGAGAAACGAAGGGCAAACCGAAGATGCATGAACACTGGCATCGCATCCTGGCCGCCTCAGTGGGGCCGTTGAGCGATATGAACCCCGCTTTCACGTTTGCACAATCGGCGCAGACACCCGAAGTGGCTGCCCGCTACCTCAATCCAGGTCCACTCGAGCGGCCCGTGAAGACGACGTTGGTGATCACCGAGGATTGCAACCTCGACTGTCGACTCTGCTATGGCCGATGCAAGGATCCGAAGCCCCGGCCGGAGCTGTCGATCGAGGATTGGCGTCGCGTTGCCGATGACCTCGCGGCGAGCGGCGTCATCTGGCTCTACATCGAGGGCGGCGAGCCATTCCTCAAACCTGGCTTCGTTGATTTCCTCGCGGACAACACGCATCGCATGTTCACGATGGTGAGGACGAACGGGACACTCGTCGATCATGAACTTGCCGGGCGTCTGAAAGATATCGACGTCGGTATCGTCCTTGTCGATCTGTGGGGAGCGACTGCCGCCACGCACGACGCACTCACCAGGACGGAGGGCAGCTTCGATCGCTCCGTCAACGGCATTCGCCAACTCGTCGCCGCCGGCATCGAGACGCAGATGCTGTTTATTCTCAATCGCATAACGTCCACGAGCTGCAGGCCTACTGCGAACTCGCCAGTTCTCTCGGAGCGACGGCGGTCGGCATTCTTCGCCTTTATCCCCTTGGACACGTGAGGGAGCAGTGGTCCGAGCTTTCACTTTCGCTGCCGGAGATGTCCGCGGCGCTGGCGGCGGTTCGCGCGCCTCCCGGCGTCCGCATCATGCAGTCCTGGCACCCGCGCAACGCAAACTGCTGCTGGCAGATGTCGGCCGTCAACGCGTTCGGTGACTCGATTGGCTGCGCGTATTTGCGAGAGTACGTGGACTTTGGCAATGTAATGCAGGAGCCGTTCCTGCAAACGTGAAATCATCCCCTTGGCCAACAACTGCGCAGCGGCAGGGTCGAGCGCAGTTGTAGGGCGTGCGCCGAAAGCCAGGGCTCGCACGGCGGCTGTCGCTCGACTGCCTACGCATTCCATGGGCGCTTCGATGGCCCGGACCCCTTCGACTTGGAGCTCAACGATGGCGTCGACCTCAGGAGTTTGCCTGACCGACCGGCTCGAACGACGACGTGATCTGATTGTCCGGCCGTTGCCCGAGATCGAGATGTGCATGGTGTACCGACCGCGGCCGGCGCGCATCGTCACTCTGAACCCGAGGAGCTGGATGCTACTCGAGCTGTGTAACGGTTCGACGGTCAAGACGATCGAGACGAGCTACACGGAGATGCTTTCTGAGAGGGGGCGTCGACCGCAAGCCCGGGATGTGAGCGAGGGGCTGCAAACACTTGTTGAGCATCAACTCGTCACGGTTTGCAGCGCCGACGATGGTGATGAAGAGAGAGCAGAGGAGCAAAATTATGGACAAGAATGAACTTTCACGGATCGCTGATTTGGCCGGTATCGATCACGCGCCACGCGCGAACGTCCTGGTGCCCGATGTGCGATCGGGATCGACGTTCACATACACGGGAGCGGGCTTGCTGACTGATGATATTCCCTTGTTCCTTGTGGTCTGGTTTTACACGGTGGCAATCGGCGATCGTGTGGCGTTTGCAACCAGTGTGGCTGATTTCGAAGGAATAGCTGCTGCCCTGCCTGCGCCGACGACCGGTATCAAATATCGTGGCACCTATTCGGTCAGTGTTTCCTCGGCTTCCCCGGATTTCGAGTACCGGACGTATTGGGGCCTGACCGACCTAGCCAAGCTACAGGCCCTCAATGACTACGTTCACAATGCGCCCACTCCCTTCAAAGAGGTGCTGAAACGCATCTCGGTGACTCCGGCGATGCGCACGGAGATCATGGGCCGCACAAAGGACGCTGCACCAAAGTTTGGTACATAGTCGCAGGCGTCCGTCGTCAGGTTCTTCGGGACAGTTGAGCGTCGGATCGATGGGAAAGTACGGCCCATCTGGTTGACGCTCATGCTGCGTTGCTGCTGCGTCAGGTGCCGCTGCTGCATCTGACCGATGGGCAAGGGTCCACCGTAACAGTCCGGTTAAAATTGCTCTGGATTTACAATTTGTTAGGAGTTCCAATGTCCTCGTCGGACATTGGTGCGGTCGAGAGGACTCGAACCTCCACGCCTTGTGAGCGCTACCACCTCAAGGTAGTGCGTCTACCAATTCCGCCACGACCGCACAGGGACAAAACGAAAATGACCGATCCGCTCTTGCGAGCGACGGCCATCCAGCCCGTCCGCAGCAGGTGGGTATCAGACCGACCCGGCCTTTGCAAGTCCCGGCCGGAGGTGCGCCGGACGGCAGGGGCGCGATGTCCGTGGGGTGGCCCGAAATGGGTAAAACGCGCCGATGCGAGGCCCATTTCGGCCCGGTTCAGTTGAGCGCAAGGACGTCCATCAAGGCCGCGGTATACCCCGCCGGCTGTTCGTACATGACCCAGTGGCCGGCGTCCGGCACGGTGCGCGTGACGAGTTCGGGATGGCCCTCGCGGAGGACATCGTAGCGGGCTTCCACGGACGGCCACGCGGTCTGATCCTCCGCGCCCCAGATCGCCCGCACCGGCACCGCGACCTTCGGCAGCGTCACACGGATCTCGTCGGTACGCGCGAACGGGCGCGAGCGGAACCGGGCGCGGCGGATGTTCTCGGACTGGAGGTGGACCGCGAGCGGGTCGATGCGGTCGTTTTCCTTGAACATCAGGATCTCGAGCAGCCGGCGGTGGACGCCGCGGCGCTCCTCCTCGCTCATGCCGGCGCGCTCCTTCGGGAACTCGATGCCGGGCCCTTGCCGGAGACCGAGCGCGGCACATCCAGTGATCGTGAAATCGGCGACCCAATCGCCGAGCCGCGTCATCGCGTGCGTCGAGACATGCGCGCCGAACGAGAACGCGACGACGTGGGCACGGCGGTCGCGGGAAATGAGCGACTTGAGTCCTTGCGCCACTGCTTCGCCGCTACTCTCGGGCGTGTGCGGGTGCGCCGGCATGGCGCTGTCGCCGAGCCCGGGAAGATCGATCGCCCACACCTCGTAGTGCTGCTTGAGCACCGGGATCTGCTTGATCCAATGCGTCCATGAGCCGGAGCCGCCATGCGCCAGCACCACCGGCCGGCCGCGACCCCAGCGGCGCCAGACGAGTTGTCCGTCGCCGCAGGGCGTCGTGACCAGCTCGGCATCCGCGGCGACGGCGGCGACGATGTCGGCAGGTGCTTTGCCGCTGCGGATGAGGGCGGCGACCGGATCGTCGGCGGAACTGGCGGGGGCGTTCGCGGCGTCGGTCGTGCTCATGAGTTTCCGGTGTGGAGGAGGTGGATCGGGCTCGGCTGTCGACGGCGGGATCAGGCCACGCCTTCGAGGTTCTGGGGGATCGGCTGGCCGGCGGTGAACGGCTCGATCATGTCCATGAACGTCTCGAGGCGGTCATGGTGGACCCAGTGGCCGGCGCGCTCGAACTGGACGACGCTCGCCGTCTTGAAGTGCGCGATGCGGCCGTCGCCGCGCGGGTTGGAGGCCCAGCTCTCCTTGCCGTAGACCAGCAGCGTCGGGCAGGCGATCCGCGCCCACAGCGCCTCGATGTCCGACTGCGGGATGTCGTAGGGCGGCCAGGAGCGGACGTAGTTGTCGAACTTCCAGCTATAGGTGCCGTCCTCGTTCTGGTTGACGCCGTGCGACCGTGAGATGGCGCGCCTGCTCGGGGGAGAGGTGCTTGTTCTCCTCCTGCATCCGCGCGTAGGCGTCCTCGATCGTCGGCGTAGCGCCGCGAGCAGGCGGCCCGACAGCTTGCGCTGCTCCTCGATCCAGTTGGCGCATGCGCTCGTCGATCGGCTTGCCGTAGCGCTCGGCCGCCATCTTCGGCGATGGCCCGAGGCCCTCGATGGCGACGAGGCGTTTGACGGTCTCGGGATAGATGCCCGCGTAGCGCAGCGCGATGTTGCCGCCGAGCGAGTGGCCGACGATCGTGACCGGGGCGAGCTCGGTGCTGATGGATGAGCTGGGCGAGGTCGTAGATGTAGCCGGTCATGCATGTAGGTGCCGTCGTGCGCGACCACTCGCTGTCGCCGTGGCCGCGCAGGTCCGGCGCGATGATGTGCCAGTCGGCTGCGCAGGCGCTCCGCCACCCAGTCCCAGTTGCGGCAATGGTCGCGCCCGCCGTGCACCAGCACGAGCGGCGGCGCGGCGCTGTTGCCCCAGTCGACGTAGTGCAGGCGCAGGCGCTGCGAGAAGAATACCCGCGATGTGGGGCCGGGCCCCTGCAAGTCGTTCATCGGACGTTCCGGTTGCTGTCGACGCTGTGTTCGCGGTTGCAACATGATCGGGAACGGGGATCGGCGTCAACCTCCGCCCCATGCATGGCGCCAGCCGCGCGGCGAGACGGCGGGCTGCGGGTCGGTGGAACCGCCGCCATTTGCGCGCGTTGCCTCAGGAGCGACCGCTTGAGGATCGGAGAAACCGGATGGAACAGGAAACCTACGATCCACACAAGACCGACACCGAGATCCGGCAGGGCGACAAGCGCAAGATGAACCTGCGCGTGCTGGTGTTCTCCGGCATCCTGATTGTCGTCGCCTTTGCGGTGATTTACATGGTCGGTTACGCGATCAAGAACTAGGTGGTGAGCGTCCTGGTGGCGCCCCCGCCACAACTACTGTTGGCCCTGTTGAGTGCAAGGTTCCGGCCTATTGACCTCCTTTGCCTGAAAGCCGAAGGTTTCCAGCGACATCCTGTTCAGGGTGCTCGGGGACCGAATACACGCAGGCATCGAGTGAGATCGCGCCATGGGCTCAAGGCGTTTGCTGTTGCTGCCGTGTCTGGCGCTCTTCCTGTCCATGGGCGGCTGCGGACCGCAACCACCGCAGTATCGTGACCCTCTCGCCGACCTGAGCGGCGTGCGCGGCGGAGATGTGCCCGCGGATGTTGCCGTGAAGGCGGGCCCGACCGTGGCGCTGACGCTCGGCTCGAACGTCGAGCGCTTCCTCAAGTATCACGACGAGGGCAACGCCTACGCCGCCTCGGTCGGCGCAAGCAAGGGCCTGCTCGCCGAGGGCAATCCCCAATATCTGGTCGACGGTGGCGTCGCAATTCTCAAGCGACGATATCCCAGGATTAAAAGCGTGCAGGACCTGGCATCCGCGGCGCGGGACCGTGTCGCGACGACGTTCGTCCTCGATATTCAGACCAAGGCGGGGATGTACCCGGGCGACCACACGACGGTCGAGCTTGTCGTCATCGCGTTCGACGCGGCGCAAAAGCCGATCTCACGCATATCGGCGCGCGGTGCAACGGAGATTCGGCCTTACGCCGCGCCGCGCATCCGCGAGGCACACGACCAGGCGCTGAGCGAACTCACGAGGAAAGCGGAACGCCTGCTGAATTAGGAGCCTTCATGTATTGCTGTCTCATGGGTTATCCCGGCAAGCGTTTTCAATTGGCAATGGCGACCGCGGCGTTGCTGGCGATCCCGGCTATCGCACGCGCCGATTGGTGCGAGACCTATCCGGGCTCGCAGATCTACACCAGCCAGAACTGCGACAAGCCGTACGATCAGAGTGGCCGACCGCAGGCGCGCAAACCGGCTGCTCAGGAAGGGGCTGCTCCGTCCACCGGCAGCACGCTTCGCGAAACGCTGCGTAAAAAGCTGAAGGAAAGCGCGCTCCGAGACGCGCAGGCGAACCGGCTCGCCGACCGGATCACGGATGCGAAGGACCGGGCGAGCGACGCGTTGCGCCGCGGCAACGAGGCGACCGATCCGGCGGGCCGGGCCCAGGCGCGCAGCGACTACGTCAAGGCGATGAAGGATCTTTCGAAGGCCTATGATGCGGTGGGTGCATCGGCCTCTCCCGAAAAGCGCGCAGAGTGGCAGCAGGACAAGCAGCAGGCCGTCGCGGAATTCGAAGGCCAGGCTGGGCAGGCATTTGTCGCGACGGCATCGGTGTCCGCGCCTGCCGCCTCGACCTTGCCGGCCAGTACTTCCGAGCTCTTCGTCACCTGCGACTCACCCGATCGCAAGGGGATGCAGACCTGCTACACGGCGCCGCGCCGCGGTCTCTCATGCACCAAGCTGTTGTTCAAGGGCGGCGACCGAATGTGGACCGACGAGCAATCCGTCTGCGAGAGCACGCCCGTCCTCGAACGGCGCAACGGATACTTTGCTAGGCTGAAATCGCCGCCACCCGATTTCGGTGAAGGTGACCGCAAGCGCGCCGAAGCCGTCTCCGCCTTGACGCCACAATGCAAGGCGCGGCTCAACGCCTTGCTGGAGAACGCCGAGAAGGGCGATCGAGAAAAGGCCTATGGTGCCTACGCGGCCTTGCGCGCCGAGTGCGAAGCCGCATTTCGCAAACTCGCCCGGGAGGCAGACGTGCGCCTGCCGGAGCGGCAACTCAGCGACCGGGCGCGCGGCGCGCTTGAACGCGCCATGAGTTCGGGATCCCAACAAGCTCGTCAATTCGATCGGTGATCGGCGGCACGACGCCCCCTACAACATGGACGAGATCATCAGTGCCGGCCTGCAGTTGACCGATGTGCTGAGCGGGATCGCGGGCATCTATGCCAGCCGCAACATTCGCAGTGCGCCCGCACCCGCAGCCGCGGCGCCCACCAAGAGTTACGGCCAGGGCGCGCCGACGCAGCCGTACAAGGCGCCGCGCAATCGACCGAGCGACATTACCGGCACCAAGTAGAGGTTGCCGATCGCTGGCACGGCGAACGCCGCCGGACGGGCATCGCCTCAGCCTTCCGGCTCGATGAACGCGATCGGCTTGTCCCACTGGATGAGCACGACGCAACCCGGCGCGGTCCACACCGAGTGCTCGGAACCGGGCGGATTGAGGACGACGGTGCCCGGCGGATAGTTGCCGCTTTCGTCGCTCTGCGTGCCGTCGAGGACCACGATGGTCTCGAGGCCGACATGGCGATGGCGCGGCACGCGGGAGCCCGGCGCATACCTGAGCACCGCGACGGTGGGCTCGGTGGCCTCGCCGATCATGAGCCAGTGCACGTCGATGCCGGGCCTGAAGTATTCGAACGCGAGATCACGCCAGCCGCCGAGCGCGAGCCCGGCAAAGGACATGTTGCCTTTCGTTGCGACGATCATGGCACCGGATTCCTGGTGTGAGCGGTCATGTGCGGATCAGGGCAGGCGCTCGACGATCGCTTTGGAATTGCTCACCGCGCCGAAGACGCCGCCTTGCATCTTGATCATCTTGATCGCGGCGAGATGATTGCCGTAGTCGGTGGCGCCGCAGCAATCCTCGAGCATCACGCACTCGAAGCCGCGGTCGTTGGCCTCGCGCATGGTCGTGTGCACGCAGACGTCGGTGGTAATGCCGGTGAGCACGATGTTGCGGATGCTGCGCTGGTTGAGGATCAGTTCCAGATCGGTGGCGCAGAACGAGCCCTTGCCTGGCTTGTCGATGATCGGTTCGCCGGCGATCGGATAAAGATCGGGAATGATGTCCCAGCCCGGTTCGCCGCGCACGAGGATGCGCCCGCACGGACCGGGATCGCCGATCCCCGCGTTGATGCGCTGCGAGCGCCAGCGCTTGTTGGCCGGCAGGTCGGCGAGGTCGGGGCGGTGGCCTTCGCGCGTATGGATGACGTGGTAGCCCTTCGACCGCATCGCCGCGAGCACGGCCTTGATCGGTTCGATCGGCGCGCGCACCAGCGAGAGATCGTAGCCCATGCTGTCGACGTAACCGCCAGGCCCGCAGAAATCGGTCTGCATGTCGATGATGATGAGCGCGGTATTGTCGGGCTTGAGGTCGCCGTTCCACGGCCACGGATAGGGATCGGCGTCGATGTAGCGTCCGTCCGGTTTCACGGTTCCGTCCATGCTCGTGCCTCGTGTCTGCTCGTTCGAAGTGAAGGGGGTCATCGGGGCGGGCGGCTCAGCGCCGGACCTCGCGCTGGAAGATTTCCAGGCAATGCCGCTTGATCTCGACGAACGCCGGGTCCGAAATCGTGTCGATGGTGCGCGGTCGCGCCTCGTCGTAGCGAGACGATCTCGGCAATCTTCGTCGGCCGCCGTGTCAGCAGCAGCACCTGGTCGGCCAGATACACGGCCTCTTCGAGGTCGTGCGACACCAGCATCATGGTCGTACCCATGCGCTGGAAGACCTCCTGCAGCTTTTCGCGGATGAACAGCGTCATCTCGAAGTCGAGCGCCGAGAACGGCTCGTCGAGAAAGATGACTTCCGGGTTTGGCGCGACGGCCCGCATGATCGATGCGGTCTGCTGCTGGCCGCCGGAAAGCTCGTAGGGGTAGCGATTGAGATCGAACTTGATATCGAACGAAGCGACGATCTCGTCGACCCGGTGCTTGACCTCGGCGGGAGCTGCGTCCTTCGAGCACCAGCGGATAGGCGATGTTGTCGATCGTCCGCATCCACGGGAACAGCGCCTCGCGGTAGTTCTGGAACACGTAGCCGATCTTGGTGTCGCGGAGAGTCTTGCCGTCGAACAGGATCTCGCCGCCGTCGATCGGCACGAGGCCCGCGATCATGTTGATGAGCGTACTCTTGCCGCAGCCGTTGGGGCCGAACACCGAGATGATCTTGCCCTTGGGGATGTCGAGGTTGAAATTCTCGTAGAGCGGCGTGCCCGTGTAGTACTTGGTCAATCCGCGGATCGTGATGTGCGTGCCGGGCGTTGCCGTCGTTTTGCGCACGCGTGGCGCGTCGATGGCCCTATCCGCTGCCACTGCCTGGACCATCGATCTACCTCCCGCTCCAGTGCACGATCCGCCGCTCCAGCATCAGGAACAGGATGTTCAGCGCGTAGCCGAGCATGCCCGTCGCCAGGATGGCCGCATACATGGTCTTTACGTTGAGCACCTGCTGCGCGTTGATGATCGCGTGGCCGAGCCCGTCGATCGAACCGATGAACATCTCGGCGACGACGACGATCACGAGGGCCATCGAGACGGCGGTGCGCAGCCCGACAAAACTCGCCTGCAGGCTCTCCCAGATCAGCACGTCGCGGAAGACGCGCCACGCCGAGGCGCCCATGACGCGGGCGGCCATCACGCGCTGCTTTCGGGCGTTGATCACGCCGTAGGCGCTGTTGAAGACGATGATCAGGAAGGCGCCGAACGATGCGATGGCGATCTTGTTGAAGTCGGAGATGCCGAAGATCAGCAAGAACAGCGGGATCATCGCGGAAGCCGGCGTCGAGCGGAAGAAATCGATCAGGAATTCGACGCTGCGGTAGGCGCGCTCGCTGCTGCCGAGGATGATGCCGAGCGGCATTCCCACCACCGCCGCAATGAGGAATGCGATCAGCGTTCTCATGACGGTGACGAGGCAATCGGCGAGCAAGGCGCCGCCGGCCATGCCCTTCACCAGCGTGATCAGCGTATCGGTCGGGCTCGGCAGCAGGATCGGCCGGACGAGACCGAAGCGCACGACCATGTCCCAGGCGATGAACAAAAGGATGGGCCCGACGATCGGCAGCATCCAGTCCAGTGCGCGACTCCAGTTGACGCCTGGAGCCGAGATCGCGAGCGGCGCGGTGGGTACAGGGATGGCTGGGCTGACGCTTGACTGATCCATCGGCGCTTACCCCTTGTACAGCATGGGGCCGACCGGAACCGGCGACGCGAAGATGCCGTTCTTCGAGAACAGGTCGAAGAAGGTCTGGAAGTAGGCGAGCGCCTTGTCGTCGAACTCGTTGTGCATCATGTAGCCGGACAGCGGCACCTCCTTTGCGAGGTCGCCCTTGATCGCGGTGTAGCCTTCGAAGTACTTGCGCGCCGCTTCGGGTTTGGTGCGGACGAACTCGACGCCGCGGCCGAAGGCCTTGACGTAGGTCGCGGTGATGGCCGGGTTCTTGTCGATGAAGTCCGAGGTCAGGCTCGCGGCCCCGCCGTGCCAGGGGGCCAACGGCTCGCCGAGGATGTACGTGGCGATGACGCCTGCTTCGAGGATGCGGCTGGTGCCATTGAGGCGGCCGATGGTGCCCTGCGGCTCGAGCGTGTAGACGGCGTCGACCTGTCCCGCCGCAATCGCCGCGATGTGCTGGCCGAACGGCAGCTCGATCAGCCGGAAGCCCTTGGCGCCGGCCTTCTCCAGCACGGTCCGGGCGAGCGTCACGTTCTGGATGCCGGGGGCAGAACCGATGGTCTTGCCGGAGAGGTCGGCGAGAGTTTTGGCCGGGCTCGCCGTCGGCACCAGGAACTCTTCGAGCACGTATTTCGTGTTGCTCGGATTGGTGCAGATGAATTTTAGGAGACCGGGCTGCGCGATCTGGCCGATCGCGAGAAACGCCGATCCGGTGCCGGTGGCGCTGCCGTCGCAGCGGCCGGAGAGCATCGCCTCCATGACCTGCTGGGCGCCGGCATAGCGCTGCGGCTCGACGGTGAGGCCCGCATCCTTGAAGAAACCCTCCTCGACCGCGGCAAAGAACGGCAGGCCCGCCGAAACCGGCCAATAGCCGACGCGGATGGTCACCTTGTCCTGGGCGCGGATCAGGCCCGGCATGGCCAGGGTGCCGAGCGTGGCCGCTCCGGTGATGAGGACCGCGCGGCGGGAGACGATGCGCTTGGCCTTGGTGGCCGACGGACTTTTCGGATGCATGCGACGCTCCTGCTGAAATGGGCAGTGCCATCTCGCGGGATTGCCATGGTGATGGGAAATGCTATTAATTCACAGAAGCGGTGCATTTAATGCACCGGTCTATTCCCGTAGCCGAAAAGGCTTCTGTTCCGTGAGGCACTTGCACACGTTTGTTCTGATCGAGGCGGTCGCGCGGGTGGGGTCGATCCGCAAGGCCGCCGAGGACATGAACATCACGGCGTCGGCCCTCAACCGCCGGATCCAGCGGTTCGAGCGCGAGTTCGGCGGGGCGATCTTCGAGCGGCTGACCCGGGGTGTGCGGCTCAATCCGGCGGGCGAGCTGGTGATGCAACACTACCGCAGCCAGCGCTCGGATCTCGCCCGCGTGCAGTCCCAGGTCGCGGATCTCTCGGGGATGCGCCGTGGCCATGTGTCGATCGCCTGCTCGCAGGCGCTGCTCCCGTATTTCCTCCCCGAGCAGATCGGACGCTTCCGGCGCGATTTTCCCGGCGTCACCTTCGCGGTCAACGTGCGCGACCGGGCCAACGCCGAGCAGGACCTCGCGAGTTTCAACAGCGACCTCGCACTGGTCTTCGAGCCCATGCACCTCGTCGACTTCGAGGTCATCCACTCCATTCCGCAGCCGGTCTTCGCGATGTTCAGCCGCGATCATCCGCTCGCGAACAAGCGCGAGGTGCGGCTGCGCGACTGTCTCGCGCACGATCACATCATCCCGCAGGCGACCTTCGGCGTCCGCCATCTTCTCGATATCGGCTGCAAGCGGATTTCACGCCAACTCGCGCCGGTGCTCGAAACCGATTCCTTCGAGTTGATCCGGCGCTACGTGCTGCATGAAGGCGTGGTCGGTTTCCAGATTCCGATCGCGTTGCAGGCGAGCACGATGCCGACGCTCGGCGCTCCGCGAAATCTCGTCGCGCGACATGCCGACCGGGCATCTCCTGCTCGGTCAGCTCAAGGGGCGCGGCCTTTCCGTCGCGACGTCGCGTTTTGCGACGCAGCTCATTCACGCGCTCGAAGAGGTTCATCAGGAGATGCTGGCGGCGAGCGCAATAGCCGCGATCACGGCGCGGCGCGAAAGACGCCGTCCTTGAAGAAGAAGCGGAACGGCGTCGTGCCGCTGCCGCCACCGTCGAAGGCCCGCCATTTCCCGTTGGTGCACAAGATCCCGCCGTCGGTCGGGACGGCATCGAACTCGGCGACGTTGGAATAGACCGCCGGGTTGTCGCCGGCCTCGACCGCCATGAACGTCGTCACGCATTTGCCGCCCGCAATGACCGGATCATATCCCTTGATGGTGATGCCGCCGCCGCCGGTGGAGGGGAACGTGCTCTTGAGGACCGGCCAACTCGCGTAGGTCTCGACGGCGTGTGCCGCAGAGCCAAGCGCGACAGCGACAGGCAGGGCGAACAGGGCACGCAACATCGTTCGGCACCTCGCTGTTGCAAGTTTCCGTGTTTCAGTTGCGGAAAGGTACGGCTGCGCGCGAGGAAGGTTTCACGCGTCCACGAAAATGTTTGCCGGGCACATGAAGACCGCCCTTGCATTTCGGCGCGCCTGCGCCATCCTGCGCCATAGGACTGAACCGGTGTGGCGGCACCAGTGTCAGGGCCGCCAAGCAGAGGGCTCGCCGCGCACCAATGCCGACAACGCCCGATCAACTCAACGATCTCATCCGGCGTGTCGCGGTGGCCGACCGCGCGGCGTTCAGTGGTCTATACGCCGCCACCTCAGCGAAACTCTACGGCATCGTGCTCCGTATCTTGAAGCGTCGGGATCTGGCGGACGAGGTGCTGCAGGAGACGTATATTCGGATCTGGAGCAATGCGCGGTCATTCGATCCGAGCCGTGCGTCGGCGATCACCTGGATGGCGACGATTGCGCGCAACCGGGCGCTCGACGAGGTGCGCAAGGTCCGCCCGGTCGCGTTGGACGACGTTGGCGGTGTCGAGGAGATCGAAGACCCGGCGATGCTGGTATCGGAGCAGATGGAGTTGACCGCGGACTACGCCCGACTGCAATCGTGCCTCGACGCGCTGGAGCCCCAGCGTCGGGACATCGTGAAACTTGCCTATCTCGAGGGCCGGTCGCGCGAGGAGCTGGGGCAGCTCTTCGGGCATCCGGCGGCGACCATCAAGACCTGGCTGCACCGCAGCCTGAAGCAACTGAGGAACTGTCTTTCGACATGACGACAGACGACGACATCGACGCTCTGGCTGGCGAGTACGTTCTCGGAACGCTCGATCCGGCGGAGCGTTCCGTCGTCGCCGCCCGGCGTCAGCGCGAGCCGGCGCTCGATGCCGCCATCCGCGACTGGGAGCAGCGCCTCGCGCCGCTCGATGCGGAAACCCGCGAGATTGCGCCGCCGATCGGCCTCTGGAGCCGGATCGAGCGTCGCCTCGATGCGCCGGCCGACGATGGCGCAATGCCCACGGAGATCGGCCAACTCCGACGTCAGGTGCAACGCTGGCGCCGTGCCGCGATTGCCGCGTCGGCGATTGCCGCCGCTCTGGTCGTGACGGTCGGCGTGCGCGAGCAGCTCTATCGCGCGCAGCCGACGAGCTTCGTCGGCGTCTTCCAGCACGGTGACATTCAGCCGGTGTTCTATCTGACGATCGATCTGAAAACCCGCGAGCTCACCCTGCGTCCGGTGAGCGCCGAGCGCCAGCCGGGCAAGACCTACCAGTTGTGGATCGCGTCGAACGAGATCGGGCCGGCACCGCAATCGCTCGGGCTCGTCGATGACGAACTCGCGCCAACTCGCAAGAGTCTCACCGGCTTCGATCCGGCACTGCTGCGGCGCGCGACGTTTGGCGTCAGTCTCGAGCCGGAAGGCGGATCGCCGACCGGTCGGCCGACGAGTCCGGCGTTGCACGCGAAGCTGCTACCGGCGACCAATTAACGCTCACTCGCCCGGCGACATCCTTGCTTTCGATCGGCACGCGCAAGATCGTGCGCCGCGCGTGGTCGCGTGCTGCGGCCGGCGGCCAAGGATTTAAAAAAGCCTGACGCTGCGAAACCCGCATCTCTCCTTCCCGTACCTTCATCAGCTCAACTGTCGAGCTGCTTACGAATAGGAGATTCAATCGATGGGTATCAGTGTCGTCGCGAAGACAGCGACTGTCGGACTTGGCCTCGCCGTTGCGACGGCGTTTGGCGCGAACGTGGCCGCGGCCGCAACGCTTGCCGGCCTCAAGGATGGCAACACGATCGTGTGGATCGACACCGAGCAGAAGAAGGTCGTCGGATCGGTGAAGCTCGCCAATGGTGCCAAGCTCGTCGGCATCGACGTGCGCCCGGTCGACGGTAAGCTCTACGGCATGACGGCTGACGGCACGATCGTCGTCGTCGACCACAAGACCGGCGAGTGGGAGAAGAAGAGCCAGATCAGCGAGAAGCTCCCGGACGGCGCGACCATCATCGTCGATTTCAATCCCGCCGCCGACCGGATGCGCGTTCTCACCAGCACCGGCATGAGCCTGCGCATCAACGTCGAGGACGGCAAGACGATCGTCGACGGATCGCTGAAGTATTCAGATGCCGATGCTGCCAAGGGCAAGACGCCGAAGGTGACCGCCGCGGGTTACAGCAACAGCTTTGCCGGCACCAAGGAAACGACGCTCTACGACATCGACGCCGCGAATGGCACGCTGCTGAAGCAGGCGCCGCCCAATGACGGCGTTGTCTCGACGCTCGGCAAGCTCGGCGTCAAGGTCGATGGCCCGATCGCCTTCGACGTCTGGTCGGATGGCAAAGGTGCAAATGTCGGCTGGTTGCTTGCGGGCGGCGCGCTGCATACGGTCGACCTTGCGACCGGGGCCGCGAAGCCGATCGGCAAGATCGCCGGATTGAGCGGCACGATCTCCGATATCGCGATCCTGCCCGGCAAGTAAAATCGTCGGCGGCTCGTGACGATGCGGGAGCGGCAATCCCTGGCTCCGCTCCCGCGTCATTCGCGCTGACAGCCAATCCGAATGTGCTGCAGCGCCAGTGCTGTATCTGGCGACAACGCCACCGTCCTGCTACGACAGCTCCTTGCGCACGATCGCGGCACCATCGGCAAGCGCCTTCAGCTTGGCGAAGGCAAGTTCGCGCGGCATGTACTTCATGCCGCAATCGGGCGCCGGGACGAGCTTGTCCGCGGCGATGAATTTGAGGCCGGCCCGGATGCGCGCGGCGACCGTCTCGGCGGTCTCCGCGTTCTTGTCGCCGAGGTCGAGCACGCCGAGCATGATCTTCTTGGTCGACAGCTCCTTGAGGATGCCAAGATCCAGTTTTGGCTGCGCGGCTTCAATGGAGATCTGCTCGGCGACGGAGTCGGCAAGCTCCGGCAGGAACGAGTAGCCGACCGGCTTGCTCGAGCCCGGCACGACGGCCGCGTAACCGAAGCACAGATGCACGACCGTCGGCACCGTGATGCCCTGGAGCGCGCGGTTGATCGCCTTGACGGCGATGCGCTTGGCGGCGTCGGGATCGTTGCGCAGCCACGGCTCGTCGAGCTGGATGACGTCGGCGCCGGCCTTGACGAGATCGAGCGCCTCCGCGTTCACCGCCGCGGCATAGTCCATCACCATTTCGTCGGCGTCCTTGTAGAACTCGTTCTTCGCCTGCTGGCTCATGGTGAAGGGGCCAGGCAGCGTAATCTTGGCGAGACGATCGGTGTTGCGGCGCAGGAACTCCATGTCGCGCACCTCGACGGCATGGGTGCGGCGGATGCGGCCGACGACGCGCGGCACCGGCGTCGCGCGGCTGCTGCCTGTCCGCGCCAGGACCTCGCCGGCCTGTTCGGCGTCGATTCCTTCGAGCGCCGTCGCGAAACGGTTCGAGTAGCTTTCGCGGCGCGCCTCGCCGTCGGTGATGATGTCGATCCCCGCCCGCTCCATGTCGCGGATGGCAAGGATCGTCGCGTCGTCCTGCGCCTGCTCGAGCTGCTCGTCGGGGATGCGCCAGATGTTCATGCGCACGCGCGGCACGGATTTCGACAGCATCTCGCGATTGACGAGCCAATCGGGCTGCGGGTAGCTG
This sequence comes from uncultured Alphaproteobacteria bacterium, assembly GCA_963775035.1. GTDB lineage: Bacteria > Pseudomonadota > Alphaproteobacteria > Rhizobiales > Hyphomicrobiaceae. Next base: position 93,440 of record CAVZHG010000024.1, read on the forward strand.
CCGACCACGGTGGTGGGCAGGATCTTGTTGGCCATCGTTGTTCTCCCTGCGGGTGTTCTTGGGACGTCTAAGCCGCTGCCGGCGCCGGTGCGCCGCCTGCAATCGGTCGCGGCGCCGCCTGCTGACTGCGTCCCGCCGACTGCCACACGACCATCCGCCGTTCCAGCGCTCGCGCCAGGATGTCGTAGGCGACGGAGAGCACGAGTATGGCGAGGATCCCGGCAAAGACCCGGGGGCTGTCGAGGATCGTCCGGTTCAGCGTGACGAGATAGCCGATCCCCGCCGACGCCGTGAGCATCTCGGAGACGACGACGCCGATAATGGCAAGCGCGCCACCGAGGCGCAATCCGCCGAATACGGTCGGCAGCGATGCCGGAATGATGACCCGCGTGATCTGCTGGTAGATCGTCGCGCCCATGCTGCGTGCAGCCAGCAGAAACTGCGGATCGATGGTGCGGATGCCGGCGGCCGTCGAGAGCATGACGGGGAAGAAGCCGTAGATGCCGGCGAACATGATCTTCGATTGCGATCCGATGCCGAACCAGGCGGTGAAGATCGGATAGAGGATGACGATCGGTACGGCGTAAAGGCTCGAAAATACCGGCAGCAGCAATTCGCGGAGCACCGCGACGCCGCCGATCGTGGCGCCGGCGACGATGCCGAAGCCGCAGGCGATGATCATCGCGAAGGCAACTTCATAGAGCGTGACGAGCAGCGCCTCGAAGTATTTGTCGAGATCGAGCCACAGCACATGAAGCGTCTTCGACAGGCGCGGCAGGAACAGCTCCGGCAGCAGGCCCGTCAGCGGCACCAGCTCCCACAGCACCAGCATCGCGATCAGGATGCCCCACCGGACGGTTCTGGGATCGGGACGTTGCATCGTGTGCCTCAGGTTGATTTGCGGATCTGCTGCCAGATGCGGTCGCGCAGGCGCCCGAACGTGTCGGTCGCCATCATCTCGTAGGTGCGCGGACGCGGCAGGTTGACCTCGATGTGATCGATGATGCGCCCTGGACGCGGCGACATCACCAGCACTTCGTCGGCGAGATAGACCGCCTCGGTCAGGCTGTGGGTGATGAACACGACCGTCTTGCTGGTCGTCGACCAGATGCGCAGCAGCTCATGGCCCATGGTCATGCGGGTCTGCTCGTCGAGGGCGGCGAACGGCTCGTCCATCAGCAGCACCGGTGGGTCCTGCACCAGCCCGCGGGCGATCGAGACGCGCTGCTTCATGCCGCCCGACAGCTCGTGCGGATAGCGCTCGCCGAAACCCGTGAGTCCGACCAGCGACAGCATCGGCTCGGAGCGGCGGCGGCGATCCTCGCGCGACATCCCGCGCAGGCTCAGCGGAAACTCGATGTTGTCGAGCGTCGTCAGCCAGGGGAATAGGCTCGCCTCCTGGAAGATGACGCCGACGCGTCCGGGATCGGGTTTCGGGATCGGCGCGCCGTGGACCTCGATGTGCCCTTCGGTGTGATCGCGCAGCCCCGCCAGCATCATCAGCAGCGAGGTCTTGCCGCAACCACTCGGGCCGACGATGACGACGAATTTTCCCGCGTCGACCTTCATCGAGACGTTGCTGAGCGCCGGCACGCCGCCCTCCGTCGAGGCGTAGACGTGGCTGACGCGATCGACCTTGATCGCGGCGCCGGTCGTCTGAGCGGCCGTTACGTTCGCCACGTACTGCATCGAGCCTCCAGATAGCGCACGGTTTCGTTGAATGCGATGGCCACGACCGAGAGAATGATGACGCCGGCGAAGAGCTGCGGCATCTGGAAATTCTCGCCCCAATTGGAGATCAGGTGGCCGATCCCGGTGCGCGACGCGTACATTTCCGCGATCATGACGCCGGTGAAGTTGAAGATCATCGAGATGCGCAGCGTTTCGAGGAGAACCGGCATCATGCTCGGCACGTACACGCGGCGCAGAATCTGCAACGGCGTCGCGCCGAACGATCGCGCGACGAGCACGTAGTCCGATTTGACGGATTCAACCGCCGCCGTCGCGCTCATCAGGACGACGAACGCCGTCGTGAACGCGGCGTAGGCGACCTTCTGCTGAAAGCCGATGCCGAAGATGAGGATGAACATCGGCAGGAAGATCGATTTAGGGATGCTGAAGACGTAGAACAGCATCGGCTTGAAGATCGCGCCGGCGTACGGAAACTCAGCAATCGCGATGCCGGCGGCGGCCCCGATCGGCACCGCAATGATGAAGGCGACGATGACCTCGAGCGCCGTGATGAGGATCGCCTCCTGCACGAGGGGGCGGGCGAGCTGCACCTGCAGCATCGCCAGGACCTCGCTCAGCGGCGGCAGCAGGAGCGGATTGACGGCGCCGGTGCGCGGCAGCGCTTCCCACGCGCCGAGGACAGCCACAAGGATGGCCAATCGCACGAGTATGATGTGCCAGCGTTTCACGTTGTGTCCGGTTGGTCGAAGCGTTGAACGACACCGGCTGTGCGAGTGCTCGCACAGCCGGCTGGCGGGCTATCGTGAATGCGGCCTCAGACCTTGGTCGGAACCGGCTTGAACTTGTCGGTGAAGATCTCGTTCGCCGCCGCAAGTTCCTTCATGCCGATCAGCCGCGCGTTGTCGAGCGCACGCTCCATCCACTCGATCTTGAACTCGCCGGTCCGCGAGATGTGCTTGATGTTGCCGTCGAGCTCGAAGGCCGCGATCTTCTCGGGGATTTCATCGATCTCGGCGACCAGCTTCACGGCCGCATCGCGGTTCTTATCATCGACGAGGAACCCGACGCCGCCGAAGAGCGCGTTGACCGCCTTCTGGACGACTTCGGGCTTTTCCTTGATGACCTTGTCGGTGGCGATCCAGCTCCCCGTCGAATGCGCCGGCACGGCTTCGCCATAGTTGATGACGGTGCGCGCCACTTTCTCGTCGACCACCTTGAAGGTCAGCGGCGAGTAGAGGACGGTCGCGTCGATGTTGCCGGTCAGGAGGTTCGGCACGAGGCCACCGCCACCGAGCGGCACACGCGTGAACTGCACCTTGTGCTCGGCGACCGTCCACAGCGCGAGGATGTCGGTGCCGGAGCCGGCCGAGGTGATGCCGACCTTCTTGCCGGCGAGGTCGGCCGGCTTGGTGATCGGCGAATCCGTCTTCACGACGAGCTGCCAGCCATAGTAGCCGTTGGCGGCGTTGGCGACGCAGCGGGCGTTGACGCCGCGCTTGAGGCCGCCGGCCACGCTCATGGACGAATTCATGACAATGTCGGCGGCGCCGGCGGCGAGAGCCTCGAAGCCTTCCGCGCCGCTGCGGTAGATGGTCAGCTCCGCCTTGATGCCTTCCTTTTCGAACAGCTTCTGGCGGATCGCGGTCTCGGCGATGATGGTCGGATAGTAGGTTTTCGTCGGCACGCCGATGCGAATGACGCTCGCGCCCTGTGCGCGGACGATGGCCGGCATCGCGATGGTCGCGCCGAGCCCGGCCAGAACCGTGCGGCGCTTGATTTTGGCAGACGTAATGGATGGCTTGATTGCCATGTGTGGTTTCCTCCTGGGTTATCGTTGGCACCATTGTTCGATGGTGCGAGTCGTGTTCAATCGCGGCACAATAGACGCATATCGGGCCGATGAACAACGGGGCCGCTTCGTGCCGGAAATGGCGGCAAGTATCGCGCCGGCTACGCATCGGCGCCGTCAGTACGCGTCTATATTGCGCGCGGCGACGGCGAGATCGTGAAATGCGGCCGAAACCTGCGTCACATAGCGTTCCTTGTGGCGCAGGATCGAGAAGTTGCGACGTGGCAGCTCGACGGTGACCGGGATGAGGGAGCCCGCCTTCAGCGCCCGTTCGGCGACGAGACGGGAAAAGATCGTCACCCCGGCGCCGGCCTCGACGGCCGCGCACACCGCTTCGTTGGAGGGGAGCTCCAGGGCGATCTGGAGCTGGTTGCGTTCCATGCCGAGGGCCGGCAACGCCGCCTCGAGAACGGCGCGCGTGCCGGAGCCCGGCTCGCGGCAGATCCAGCGCGCCGCCGCAAAGTCCCGCGGTGACTGCGGCTTTGCCCGTGCCCAGGCGTGATCGGGAGCGACGACGAGCACCAGTTTGTCCTCGGCGACATGGCGAACCGTCAGCGCCGGGATCATCGATCTCGCCCTCGATGAAACCGATGTCGGCAAGGCCCTCGTGCACTTGGCCCGCGACCGTCTCGGTATTGCCGAGCGACAGCTTGAGATCGATGCCCGGGTAGCTCAGCTGGAAGCGATGCATGAGTTTCGGCAGCCAGTAGTTGCCGACGGTCTGGCTGGCCGCGAGGCTCAGGTGGCCACGCTTCAATCCGGCGAGATCGGCAAGGACCGTCTCGGCGGCGGTGGAGCGCGCGAGCACCGCGCGGGCCTCGATGAGGAACAGGCGCCCGGCATCGGTCAGCGCGATGCGGCGACCGATCCGGTCGAAGAGCTTCGTCGCATACCGCTGCTCGAGCGCCGCGACGGCGGCGCTGGTCGCGGATTGCGTGAGGTTGAGGTGGCGCGCCGCCTGCGTGACGTGCTCGTGCTCGGCGACGGCGACGAATATGCGAAGCTGTTCAAGGGTCATAGCCCAGAAAGACTACACGAGAAGCAGTATCAGTGTCAGGCTGAATCCCGCGATGAAGAGCGTCGCGCCGAGCCCCAGAAGCAGGGGACGAATGCCACGATCGCGCAGCCGCACGATGTCGGTCTGGAGCCCCATCGCCGCCAGGGCCATGGTGAGGAGAAACGTGGTCAACGTGCCGGCCGCCGATTTTGTCTCCGGCGGCAGCGGTACGAAGCTGTTGAGCAGGATCAGGCCCGCGAAACCGAGCACGAACCACGGCACCGGCGCCGAGGGCGCGGCCTTGCCATCGTCATCGGCGAAGGCGCGGCGCACCGCGAGCGCACCGAGCAGCATGATGAGCGGCGCCAGGAAGATCACGCGGGAGAGCTTGGTGACGGTGCCGACCTCGCCCGCTTCCGGCCCGCCCTGGAATGCGGCCGCCGCGACCTGGGCGACCTCGTGGATCGAGGCACCCGCCCACAGGCCATAGGCGTGGGGGTCGAGAGGCAGCAGGCCCGCGAGCAGCGGGTAGACGAACATCGCGATCGAACCGAACACGGTAACGCAGGCGACTGCGTATGCGGCATCCTCCCCTCGCGCGCGGGTGACCGTATTGGTCGCGATGATGGCGGAGGCGCCGCAGATCGAGGTGCCGGCCGCGATCAGTTCGGTCAGCTTGCGGTCGACGCCGAGAATGCGGCCGAGCCACACGGTGAAGACGAATGTCGCAGCCAGCGTCGCCGCGATGATGCCGATCCCGGTGGCGCCGACGTCCATCACCTGGGCAGCCGTCAACTGCAGGCCGAGCAGCACGATCGCGAAGCGCAGCACCCGACGCAGCACGAAGGCGATGCCGGCGCGCGCCCACATCGGCAGTCCGACCGCGGCGTTGGTGGCGATGCCGATCCCGACCGCGATGATCATCGGGCTTGCGATCGCCAATCCCGGGATCAGGCGGAGCGTAAACGCGGTTGCCGCGATCGCGATTGTCAGGAGCACGCCGGCCGCGATGTCGAATTGCGCGAGCCGTTCGCCCGGGCGGCGGCGTGGGCGTCCTTCGGCAGATCGACGGTGTGGCCTGGTGCATCCATGTCCGGGTTCCCTGTGTGCGGTCATGGTGTCGACCGTCAGCCGCCCGCGATCCAACGCATTGTGCAAATGAATTCAATCGAGAGCGGCGATTGGTGCGGCGCGGCACAGCGCTGCCGCTGCCGACGCGAAATTCCGCGAGGCAGGCCGAGGGTGCGGCATCTTGACCGCAGGTCGGCGCGGATATAGCTTTTCCAAGTCCTATAGAAGAGTGGCGAGAAATCTGCCGCTTTGTCGCTCCCGCGGAGCATCGTGTCGGCGACCTCGGGCGGAATAGACGTTTTTTCGACCACTACGATTTTCGAATCTCAAGAAACGGCGGTTCGCAGGAGCCGACGACGGCGGTTGCAGCGCAAGTCCGGTAAACGCCCGGGCCCAAAGCAGTGCCGACGCACAAAACAAAAAAAGCAGGGAGGCGTCTGATACTGAGAGTTCGGGCCGCGACAGCCGTTTTGCCGGCACTCCGACAATTCGACTTCTGACATCGTCCTCCGTTCGGGCACCAACCAAAAAGGTTCGGGAAGGAAAGCCAGCCGGGCCACGTGGTCCGGCAACGGAGAAGGATGGACGTCATGGTCTATACGCGCCGCCAGCCCGCCGTGCTCATAATGGGCGTTGCCCTGATGGCCCTCGCCTATTGCACTGAGGCCGGCCTCCTCGACGGTGTCATGAAGTACCTTGGCACCGGACGATCCAAAGGGGCGATGACGTCGCTCCCGTATATCTTCGGAGCCATCGGCGTCGTGGTTGGGCTGTGGCACCTGATCGGCGTCCACCGCGCGGGCACGCTCGATTACGTCAGCTCGGCATTGGGTGGCGCGCTCTTCATCCTGGTCATCGCCTTCGCGGTCCGCTGGTTTGCCGATCCGCTGGTGGAGGTATGGAGCAAGGCGATCGGACCGGTGTTCGGCGGCAAGTACGTCCATGACGTCTTCGGACTGAACTACATCGTCCTTGGCATCGTCGCCGGTATTTTCCTGATCAATGTGACGGGCATCCCGAGCTGGGCGCAGAACGGCGTGCGGCTGTCGCGCCTCGGTCTGAAAACCGGCGTCATTCTCCTCGGCACCCTCTATTTCCTCCAGGAGATCCTGCATCTCGGTGTCGCGTCGTTCACGCTGATCGGCATCTTCGTGCTCGGCTCGGTCGCCATGGTGCTGTGGATGGGGCGGATCATGAGCATGCCCAATTCGATGAGTGGCGTTTTGTCGGCCGGTGTCGGCGTCTGCGGCGTATCGGCGGCGGTCGCCACCGCGCCCGTGGTGCAGGCCAAATCGGCCGAGATCGCCTACACGATCGGCACGATCCTGCTGTGGGGCGTCGGCTGCATGTTCGTGTTCCCGACCGTCGGCAAGCTCCTGCACATGAGCCCCGAGGCGTTCGGCGCCTGGGCCGGAACCGGCATTCTCAATTCCGCGCAGGTGGCGGGTGCCGCGCTGGCTTTCCAGCCTGACGGGATCGAGACGCTGAAGGTCGCCGAGATCTTCAACATCACGCGCATCCTGTTCCTGCCGCTGATCGTGGTGTGGCTCGCTGTTTGGTACGTGCGCCGCGAGACGGTCGTGATGGGCGCGGCGCACGCGCAGAGCGTCGGCGCCATGGCGGTCGAGGCACCACGGGTCGACGTCGGGCGCATCCTGCTCGACAAGTTCCCGCTGTTCGTCCTCGGCTTCATCGCCATGTTCATGGTCAATCTGACGGGCGTGTTCCTGCCCAAGGGCGTGAACGCCGACGATCTCTGGAAGGGGCAATATTTCGACAACAAACTGAAGGCGGAGCGGCTGCTCAAGGACAAGGATGTCGACATCCTGAGGGCCGCTTCCGGCAAGGTCACGCGCGCCGATCACAAGGCGGCGCTCGACCGGCTCGCCGCCAACAAGAAGGTGATGAGCGTCGGCGACTATCACGCGCTGGAAGGTCTGGGCGCGTCGGGCGTGCTCTCCAAGGATGCCAAGTCCATCGTGTCGTCGGCGCGTCGCGCCGTAATGCACACTCCAGGCATCATCGGCTGGTTCCGTGACTGGATCGTGTGGCTGTTCGCCTTCGGCCTCACCGGCCTCGGGATGCAGATCACGATGGCCTCGCTCAAGCAGGCGGGCGGCCAGCCGCTGATCATCGGCGGCATCGTCGGCACGATCAAAGCGGTCGGCTCGCTGATCGTGATCATGCTGTTTGCGGGACTGCTCGGTCTGAGCACGCTGTAAGGGAGGAAAACATGGACCGTCACGAAAGCCAGAAGATCGACGTCCGCACCACCGAGACCGGGTTCGAGTATCACCGCGGCTCGGCGCTCTCCATTTTCAAGAGCGACCGTCGCGAGGATATTGCGGCGCTGGTCTGCGCCAGCCTGATCGCGCTCGGCGTCTATCTCCACGTCAACCATGGCTGGGGCTTCGCCCAGCTGCGGTCGCTCGTCGGACTATGAGCAGCGATCGCGATCGCCGGGCCGTGGCGTCACCGCTGCGGCCCGAGCGCGAGATGTCCTCGCCGCTGCGTGCAACGAGCGTGCTGCTCGCGAGCCACGACACCGATGGCAGCCGGGCGGCCGAGCGGGCCGCGCTGGATGCGGTCGTCGCCGGCGGCCGGCTGCATCATCTCGTCATCGTGCCGGAGTTCTGGCAGGGCATGACCGGCGACGGCTGGCGCATCAATGCCAGCACGGAGCACGCGTTCTGCGACTATCTCGAAGCGCAGATCGAGCGCGAGATCATGGAGCATCTGACACGCGTCAACGCCGAGGCGCGCTCGCGCGGGATCGGCTACAGCGCCGGCTCCAAGCATGGCCGGCTCGAGGACTGCCTGATCGCGGCGGCGCACGAGCAGGCCTTCGATCTCGTCGTGATCGGTGCGCGGCGCCCCAAGGGTCATCCCGGATTGCGGTCGCGCATCGATCTCGACAGGCTCACGCGGGGCCTGCAGGGTGCCGCTGGTCGTCGTTCCGCATCCGGGTTACGGCGCGCCGGCCGCCTGATGACGGCAGCGGAACAGACGCAGCCCCCCACCGGAGCGCATGACGACGCCGCGTGGGTGCGCATCGAGACGTCGATGTCTGCCAGCGGATCTGCGCGACTTCATCGACGATGTCGAGCGGCTCTATCGCATCAATCCGCTGCTGGAGATCACCGACTTTCGAGCCCATGGGCGCGAGCCGCTATCGGCTCGTCGCGCTCAATCAGTCGAACGGACAGCAGCATCGATGTCGCGCTCACCGTGACGCAAACCGACAGCGCGGTCGAGGTCGCCTACGGTTCCGGCCTCAAGGCTGCAACGCACTTCCGGGTCGAGGCCGCGCCAGGAGGAGCGCACCTTGTCGTCACCGACATCTATGGCGGCGGCTCGGCCGATGAGCGGCGCGCGCGTGCCGGCGAAGTCGATCTCAGTCTCAACGCCTGGGGGCGGGCGCTGCACGGCTATCTCGGCGTGTGGTCGCGCTGGCGCTGGCTGGCGCCGTGGCGCTGGTACATGCGTCGCGTATGGCAGCCGATGAAGCCGTCGGCGCGGCGCATCGTCTGGATGATCCTGGTGATCTCGGCCTTCGAACTATTCGCGATCGTCGTGCTGCTGGGGGTCTGGGTCATCGTGCGGTCGGGACCGCTTTGAGCCTGACACCTCCGACGATGATCGCGTGTGGCGCGGCGCGTTGTCCCACCGTCTCGTTGCGCGAGACGCATCGTACCGCGCTGCTTGCCTAGAATGCTTGGACCGATCAAGATGGCGCCAGCACGAGGTCATCGGATCAAGAAATTCAACGGGAGACGCACTGCATGTCCAAGCTCGTATCGCCGCACGGGGGTTCGTCCCTGAAACCCCTGCTGGTGCCGGCCGCCGAGCGCGCCGAAGGCCTCAAGCGGGCCGAGCGGCTGAAGAAGGTGCCGATCACGTCGCGCGAGGTGTCCGACCTCTTCATGCTCGGCATGGGGGCGTATACGCCGCTCGACGGTTTCATGGGCTATGACGACTGGCGGTCCTCGGTCACCGAGATGAAGCTTGCGAACGGCGTGTTCTGGCCGATCCCGATCACGTTGTCGCTTGCCGCCGACATCGCCGACAGTCTCGCCATTGGCGAGGAAGTGGCGCTCGCCGACGCCGAGACCGGGGAGATGCTCGGCACGCTCCTGGTGCGCGAGAAATACGGGATCGACCGCGATCTCGAATGCCAGCACGTGTTCCGCACCACCGATCCCAAGCATCCCGGCGTCGAGAAGGTGATGCAGCAGGGCGCGGTCAATGTCGGCGGGCCTGTGACCGCCCTGTCCGAGGGCGAGTACCCGAGCAAGTACAAGGATCTCTATCTGCGGCCCGAGGAGGCGCGGCGCGAGTTCGAGAAGCGCGGCTGGACGCAGGTCGCCGCCTTCCAGACGCGCAATCCCATGCATCGCAGCCACGAGCATCTCGCCAAGATCGCGGCCGAGGTGACGGACGGGATCTTCATCCATCAGGTGCTCGGCAAGCTCAAGGCGGGCGACATCCCCGCCGAAGTGCGCACCCGCGCGATCCAGGCGATGATCGACAACTACTTCAAGCCCAACATCGCGATCCAGGCCGGCTACCCGATCGAGATGCGCTACGCCGGCCCGCGCGAGGCGCTGATCCACGCGCTGATCCGCCAGAATTTCGGCTGCTCGCATCTCGTCGTCGGGCGCGATCACGCCGGCGTCGGCAGCTACTACGGGCCGTTCGATGCCCAGCACATCTTCGACGAACTGTGGGATGGCGCGCTGCTGTGCAAGCCGCTCAAGATCGACGTGACGTTCTACTGCTACCGCTGCGACGGCATGGCGACCGGCAAGACCTGCCCGCACGACGCGAAGGACCATCTTTCCGTTTCGGGTACGCGCCAGCGCGAGATGCTGTCGCTCGGCGAGGAGGTGCCACCTGAGTTCAGCCGGCCGGAGGTCGTCGCGATCCTGAAGGACTACTATCGGACGCTCGGATCGACGTGACGTTGCGGCTATGCCGGGCGCACCGCGCTTGCAGTCATGCGCAAGTTGAGTGCGCCGGCACCGCTGTGCGGCGAAGCCCGCGAAGGCTGCCGGGATGCAGATCGGCCGACTTCGGCGTAGATCACGCAAGAACTGGAATGACTTCAAAGGATCGCGCGAGGTCCACTCGCGCTGAGAAAATCTGCGGCAGCCGCGTGAAATATTACAATCCGATGACGATAGATGCGTAAGCGGCGTGCGTTCTTCTTGCGGTTGGCCAAGAGCAATACTTCAGTCCGCGAGAACTGCCGCAGATTTGGGCCCCGCCAATAAGAAATCCATCCGAACGGAACGTTCGTTTGCGTGAATGAATGCAGTCTCAGCGCAGGTAAAATGGAACTTTTATTATTCGAATGATTGACCGTCGCGCGCGCCGTCGTCTAACGTATCATCAAAAATCTGGGGCAACGAGGAACGGCGGGCCATGTTAACCAGCAATCCCTTCGCTGAGCTTTCAGCCACCATATCGCCCGGGGTCATGCAGGCGTACGTCGTCCTCATGATGCTTCTGGTCGTGGGGGGCACGCTGTACGACGTCTGGCACAAAGGCAGCGCCAAGTACTTCTTCGAGAACTGGCGGAAATCGAGCAGCAAGGGCAAGACGGTCAGCGGCGGCGACATGGCCTCGCTGGCTGTCCAGACCGCGCTCACCGAGGTGCTGACGTCGTCGGAGTTCTGCAACCAGAACCGCCGCATCGCCCATCTCCTGACGATGTACGGCTTCCTGCTCTACGTCATCACCACGGCGACCCTGGTGTTCTGCTACCCGACGCTTGCCACCCCGGCGCCCGGGCTGGTGTCGTTCCTGTGGTACGTCGGCGCGCTGCTGGTCTGTGCCGGCGGCTACTGGTTCTGGTTCTTCATGCGCGTCGACGTCGCCGCCGAGGGCCACTCGCCGTTCCGCATCGTGCGTGCCGATCTGTTCATTCTCTCGCTCCTCGCGACGTGCACGCTGGGGCTGCTCTGGGCATGGCTGCAGACGGCCGGCAGCGCGTGGGCGATGATCTTCCTCGGCCTCTACCTCATCGCCACGACCGTGCTCTTCGGCTCCGTGTTCTGGTCGAAGTTCTCGCACATGTTCTTCAAGCCCGCGGCCGCCTTCCAGAAGCGCGTGGCCGAGGCGAACGGTACGCGCAGCAACCTGCCGAAGCCCGCCGATAAGCCCGCCGTTTTCGGCACCGTCGGCCGCCTGCCGCGCAACTACTGATCAGCCCAACATCGGTCCTTGATAGGGGAGCTCACGCAAACTCATGCCCACCTTCGTCTATATGACCAGATGCGACGGCTGCGGACACTGCGTCGACATCTGTCCGTCCGACATCATGCACATCGATCCGGTCTATCGCCGCGCCTACAACATCGAACCCAACATGTGCTGGGAGTGCTACTCCTGCGTGAAGGCGTGCCCGCAGAACGCGATCGACGCGCGCGGCTACGCCGACTTCGCGCCGCTCGGCCATAGCGTCCGGGTGCTGCGCGAAGAGGACAAGGGCACCGTGTCGTGGAAGATCAAGTTCCGCGACGGTCGCGAGAAGGACTTCGTCTCGCCGATCCGGACGACGCCATGGGGCTCGATCAAATCGCCCCAGGACTACACGATGCCGAGCCGCGACGACATGAAATCGCAGGATCTCGCCCACGAGCCCGAGGCGCTGAACATCGGCCGCAAGCTGCCGGCGCTGACGCCCGATCGCCTGAAGCTGGGAGTGGTCTGATGGCACTGTTTTCGCGCAGAAAGACGGTGACGGTGGATGCCGACGTCCTCGTCATCGGCGGCGGCATGGCCGGCTGCGGCGCCACCTACGAATCCCGCTTTTGGGGTCGCGACCTCAAGGTCGTGTGCGTCGAGAAAGCCAACATCGAGCGCAGCGGCGCCGTTGCCCAGGGCCTCTACGCGATCAATTGCTACATGGGCATGCAGTGGGACGAGAACCAGCCCGAGGATCACGTCCGCTACGCACGAAACGACCTGATGGGCCTCGTGCGCGAGGATCTCGGCTACGACATCGCCCGCCATGTCGATTCGACCGTGCACAAGTTCGAGGAGTGGGGCCTCCCGATCATGCGCGACTCGAAGAACGGTCGCTATTTGCGCGAGGGCAAATGGCAGATCATGATCCACGGCGAGAGCTATAAGCCGATCGTCGCGGAGGCCGCGCGCAAAGCGGCGACCGAAGTTTACAACCGCATCATGGTCACCCATCTGCTGATGGACCGGACCAAGGCCAACCGCGTCGCGGGCGCTGTCGGCTTCAACGTGCGCACGGGCGACTACTACGTCTTTCGCGCCAAGGCTGTGATCGTCTGCGCCGGTGGCGCATCGCACATCTTCAAGCCGCGCGCGGTCGGCGAGGGCATGGGTCGCACCTGGTACGCGCCGTGGAGCAGTGCCTCGGCATACGCGCTGCCGATCTTGGTCGGCGCCAAGATGACCCAGATGGAGAACCGCATCGTTCTCACGCGCTTCAAGGACGGCTACGGTCCCGTCGGCGCCTACTTCCTGCATCTCAAGACGTACACGCAGAACGCCTACGAGAAAGAGTACGAGTTCGACCTGGTACGAGCACACCAAGGCCCTGGTCGGCGACTATATCGATCGTCATCCGGTGCCGACGTGTCTGCGCAATCACGCGTTCCTCGAGGAGGTCAAGGCGGGCCGCGGTCCGATCCGCATGGTCACCAAGGAAGCGTTCCAGGATCCGCACAAGGAAACGATCGGCTGGGAGAACTTCCTCGGCATGACGATCGGCCAGGCCGTCGTGTGGGCCGCGCAGAACATCGATCCGAAGTACACCAATCCTGAGCTGACGACGTCGGAGCCCTACGTCATGGGCTCGCACGCGACGTGCTCGGGCGCCTGGGCGAGCGGCCCCTCCGACTATGCCCCCGCCGAGTACCAGTGGGGCTACAACCGGATGATGACCGTCGATGGCCTCTTCGGCGCCGGCGATACCATTGGCGGCACCGCGCACAAGTTCTCGTCGGGCTCGTTCACGGAAGGCCGCATCGCCGGCAAGGCGGCGGTCAACTACGTCAACGATCTCGGCCGCGATCAGCCGCAGGTGAGCGAGAAAGAGTACGAGGATCTGCGGCAGGTCATCTATCAGCCGCTGGAGAACTACCGCGTCGGCCGCAACGAGATCGTCGCCGGCACGGTGTCGCCGAGCTACCTCCTGCCGATCCACGGGCTTCAGCGCCTCGAGAAGATCATGGACGAGTACGTCGGCGGCATCAGCGCGCACTACACGACCAACACGCCCTTGCTCACCCGCGGCCTCGAACTACTGCAAATGCTGAAGGAGGATCTCGCCTATCTCGGCGCCGAGGACCTGCACCAGCTCCAACGCGCGTGGGAGCTTCAGCACCGGGTGCTGGCATCCGAGTCGGTCACCCACCACACGATGTTCCGGCAGGAAACGCGGTGGCCGGGCTACTACTATCGCGCCGATCATCCCAAGCTCGACGACCAGGATTGGCACTGCTTCACGCTGTCCCGCTACGACAGGGATACCGGCAAGTGGGCCATGGAGAAGAAGCCCGTCTATCACATCGTCGACTGACGTTGCGGTCGACTGCAGGGATGGTGGCCCGGAGCGCTGCGTGATACGCGTCACGCGGGCTCTGGGCGGCACTCTCATGATCATCGCGCAAATCTCCGACACCCATATCGCGCTCGATACGCCGGACGCCGATCGGCGCCTGTCCGATTTTGCGCGCACCATCGCCCACATCAACGCGCTCGATCCGCCGCCCGACGTGATCATTCACACCGGCGATATCGTCCACAACGGGTGGCCGGACGAGTACGCCGCAGCGGTCGCGGTGCTGGCTCGAGGCGCGCGCGCCCGTTCTATGTGCTGGCGGGAAACAGGGACGACCGCGCCCACCTGCGCGCCGCGTTTTCGGGGGCTGGATATCTGGCGTCGGGAATCGGACTTCATCCAGTACGCGATCGAGGACTTTTCCGTCCGATTGCTGGTGCTGGATACGCTGAGCACCGCCAGCAACAAAGGTGATTTCTGCGCCGAGCGGGCGCGCCATCTGATCGAGATGATCGATGCCGATACGACCAGGCCGATCGCCGTTTTCGCGCACCATCCGCCGTTCGAGGTCCTGGTCGGGCCGGACCGGATTCACTTCGCGGACATGGCGGCCATCGAGCGGTTGCGAGAGGCGTTGGTGAACGCGGGGCGGGTCGTCGGGGTGTTCTGCGGTCACGTCCATCGCCCCACGACGGGGGCCGTCGCGCACATCCCGGCAACGGTCGCGACAAGCGTCGCGACGACGCTGCGCAACGGCGAGTACCCCGCTGAAATGAAGGATCGGCCGATCTATCTGCTCCATCGGTTCGACCCGGATGGGCGCTTTGTGACCGAGACGCAGATCGTCTGAGCGCCAGCTGGCTCTGCTGCGCGCAGCACGTCGCGGCCACGGTACGCCCCAGGGCGCGGGTATCGGACTGGCCAAACGCGTGTCGACAACCCAGGCAGAAAGCCCATAAGATGGGCATTCCTTCACCTTGCGAAACCTGCCAAAGCCCGCGACGCTAAGAGAGACCGGGACGCGGGTTTTCCGTCGACGCTGTTTCGCCCCGTCCAGCCGGTCGGTGCTTGACTGCCGGCAGCTCGGGGTGTCTTCTACTTTTCGCACTGGCTTTAATAAGCTGTTCACGAGACCACACTCGCGTTCACAGTAGGCACTTCGGAGGGAATCTGATGTCGATGAGTTCGCTTCTGCGCGGCGCCGCCGCCACGGTGCTCGTACTGCTGGCGGCCGGCGCCGTTGATCGGGCCGACGCCCAGACCAAGACGCGCCTCACGATTTATACCGCGCTCGAGAACGACCAACTCGCGCCATTCAAGGCGGCGATCGAGGCCGCGGTGCCGGGCGTCGAGGTCGCGTGGGTGCGCAATTCGACCGGCGTCATCACGGCGCGTGTTCTTGCCGAGAAGGACAATCCGCGCGCCGACGTGATCCTCGGGCTCGCCGCGACATCGATCATCGTGTTCGAGAAGGAAGGGCTGCTCGAAACCTACAAGCCAAAGGGCGCCGACGCGCTGAAAGCCAACTTCCGCGACGGCGCCGAGCCGTACACCTGGACCGGCATGGACGGCTACCTCGGCGTCATCTGCTACAACACCGTCGAAGCCGGCAAGGTCGGCGCGGCGCCGCCGAAGAGCTGGAAGGACCTGCTCGACGCGAAATACAAGGACAAGCTCGTCATGCCGCATCCGGCATCGTCGGGCACCGGCTATCTGATGGTCGGCGGCTGGCTGCAGATGATGGGTGAGGATGCCGGCTGGAAGTTCATGGACGCGCTCCACCAGAACATCGCCGTCTACACGCATTCGGGCTCCGCTCCGTGCGTGCAGGCGGCGCGCGGCGAGCGCGTTGCCGGCATTGCTCTCGACATGCGCGGCGCCAGCGAGAAGACCAAGGGCGCGCCGCTCGAAGTGATCATTCCGGCCGAAGGCACGGGATGGGAGATCGAGGCAGCGGCGGTGATGAAGGCGAGCAAGAACATGGCGCTCGCGAAGCAAGTCGCCGACTGGGTGACGACCAAGGGCGCCAATGAGCTCTATGCCAAGACCTACGCGGTCGTCGCGCTGCCGGGTGTCGAGAACCTGCCGCCGAACTACCCGAAGGACGCGGAAAAACTGCTGATCAAGAACGATTTCGGCTGGATGGCGATCAACCGCGGCCGCATTCTCGCTGAATGGACGAAGCGCTATGATTCCAAGGCGGCACCGAAGTAGCTGCGGGGTGGCGCGGCGCGATCAGCCTTCGTGTGACCGACAGTGACAGCAAACGGATCCAAGCCCCCGGGCGACGGCGTGGCCGCGGCCACGCCCTATCTGCGCGTACGCAATCTGGTCAAGACGTTCGGCGCCTTCACGGCGCTCGGCGGCGTCTCGCTGGACGTGATGGCGGGTGAGTTCGTCTGCTTTCTCGGGCCGTCGGGCTGCGGCAAGACCACGCTGCTGCGCTCCATCGCCGGGCTCGATCCGCAGACATCGGGGACGATCGAGCAAGGCGGGCGTGACGTCTCGCACCTGCCGCCCGCCGCCCGCGATTTCGGCATCGTCTTCCAGTCGTACGCCTTGTTCCCCAATCTGACGGTTGCCGCCAACGTCGGCTATGGGCTGACGAGCCGTCGGCAGCCGAGAGCTGAGACCGCGGCTCGCGTCGCTGAACTCCTGACGCTCGTCGGCCTCGCCGATCAGGGCACGAAATACCCAGGTCAGCTTTCCGGCGGCCAGCAGCAGCGCGTCGCGCTCGCCCGCGCCCTCGCGATTTCGCCGGGCCTTCTATTGCTCGACGAACCGCTGTCGGCGTTGGATGCGCGGGTTCGCGTGCGCCTGCGCCAGGAGATCAAGGAGCTGCAGCGCCGCGTCGGCGTTACCACCATCATGGTCACGCACGACCAGGAGGAGGCGCTGACGATGGCCGATCGCATCGTCGTCATGAACCATGGCAGCATCGAGCAGATCGGCAGCCCCGCCGAGATCTATCGCAATCCGGCGACCGCGTTCGTCGCCGACTTCATCGGCGCGATGACGTTCATCCCCGGCGAGGCGCTGGATCCGACCCACGTCCAGATCGGGCCGCTGGTCGTCGAGACGACGCCGTACTCGATCCTCAAGGGTTCTGCCGTGTCGGTCGGGATCCGCCCCGAGGAGGTCCGCGTCCGCAATCTCGCCGACGATGCCGCGAACCGGATCGATACCACGATCGACGAGCTCGAGTTCCTCGGCGCCTTCGCGCGGGCGCGGTTGGCTCCCGTCGCGGCGCCGCAGTTGCGCGTGCTCGCCGACTTCTCGGTCAACGCGCTGCGCGATCTCTCGCTTGCGACAGGTCAGTCGCTCACCGTCGCGTTGCCGCCCGAAAGCCTGCGCGTCTTCCCGGTACCGCAATGACGGCGTGCGCCGCACACGCCACTCGCTCCCGGTGTCGGTGGCCATGACGGCGACCGCCCACACCGTTCCGCGCACCGCCGCTTCCTTCGACGCAGGCGTGGCCGGCGCGGCCATCATCATCCTGCTCTGCGGATTGCTCGTGCTGGTCGGCCTGCCGCTGTGGGCGCTCCTTTCGAAGAGCCTCTACTCGGACGGGGTCTTCGTTGGCTTGCAGAACTTCGTCGCCTATGTCACGACGCCGGCGCTTTTCCGCTCGGTCGGCAACAGCCTCGCCGTTGCGGCGTTGACGACGCTCATCGTCGTGCCGATCGCTTTCGCCTATGCCTACGCGCTGACCCGCAGCACGATGCCGGCGAAGGGGCTGTTCTATTCGACCGCGCTGGTGCCGCTGTTCGCGCCATCCCTGCTGCCCGCCATCGCGCTCATCTATTTCTTCGGCAACCAGGGGTTTCTCAAAAGCTGGATGCTCGGCGGCACGATCTATGGCCCCGTCGGCATCGTCATGGCCGAGGTGTTCTATTGCTTCCCGCATGCGCTGACGATCCTGATCGCGGCACTGCGGCTGGCCGACGCCCGCCTCTATGAAGCCGCCGACGCGCTTGGCGCCTCGCGCACGCGCATCTTTTTCACGGTGACGCTCGGCGGCGCCAAATACGGTCTGATCTCCGCCGTCGTCGTCGTCTTCACCCTCGTCATCACCGACTTCGGCATTCCGAAGGTCATCGGTGGGCAATTCTCGGTGCTCGCGACCGACGTATACAAGCAGGTCATGGGTCAGCAGAATTTCGAGATGGGCGCCGTCGTCGGCGTCATCCTGCTGATCCCGGCAATCGTCGCCTTCTTTGTCGACCGGATCGCACAACGTCGCCAGGTAGCACTGCTGTCGGCGCGCGCCGTGCCGTACCAGCCGAAGCCGCGGCTGTGGCGGGATCGCGCGGCGCTGGCGGTTTGTATTTTCGTATCGGCGATTTTCCTCGCCGTGCTCGGGATGGCGGTGTGGGCGTCGCTCGTCACCTACTGGCCGTACAACCTGGCGCTGACGCTGAACCACTATGTCTTCGAGAATGCTGACTCGAGTGGGTGGCAACCGTTCTTCAACTCGCTAAAGGTCGCTGCGTACACCGCCTTGATCGGCACGACGGTTATCTTCTTTGGTGCCTATCTCATCGAGAAGATCCGCCCCTATCGCGGTCTGCGTATCCTCGCGCAGTTCGTGGCCATGCTGCCGATGGCGGTGCCGGGGCTCGTTCTCGGCCTCGGCTACATCTTCTTCTTCAACGCGCCATGGAATCCGCTGAACATTCTCTATGGCACGATCGCGATACTCGTCCTCAATTGCACCGCGCACTTCTACACGGTCCCGCATATCACCGCGACGACGGCGCTGAAGCAGATCGATCCGGAGTTCGAGTCGGTCTCGGCGTCGATGAAAGTGCCGTTCTGGCGGACGTTCACCCGCGTCACTGTGCCGATCTCGCTGCCGGCGATCCTCGACATCTCGGTCTACCTGTTCGTCAATGCGATGACGACCGTATCCGCGGTCATTTTCCTCTATTCGACCGACACCAAGCTCGCCTCGATCGCGTCGGTGAGCATGGACGAGTCGGGCTTCACCGCGTCGGCAGCGGGCATGTGCGTCCTCATTGTCGCCGCATCGATGGCGGCAAAGCTGCTGCAGGTCGTGATCGATCGCGTCGTGCTCCAGAAGTTCCAGGCATGGCGTAAGCGTTAGGGGACGAGCGATGCGCAAGGTGATGCCGGCGCAATCCGAGAGCGATACCAATGCGACGCCCGCGCGCGCCGACTGGCGGGCTCGCAACATCGACGCCGCGACCCACGCGCTGCTCGATCGCGATGCGGCGGCGTTCCTCCATCAATCGGTTTCGACGCCGTGTCTCAGCGCCATCCGCAAAGCCGAGGGCATCTTCATCGAGGATCTCGCCGGCCGCCGCTACATGGATTTCCACGGCAACAACGTCCATCACATCGGTTACGGCCATCCGCGACTGAAGCGCGCGATCGCGGAGCAGATGGACGAGCTGCCGTTCACGCCACGCCGCTTCACGAGCGCGCCTGCGGTGCAACTCGCCGAGACGCTCGGCCGCATCGCTCCGGGCACACTCTCCAAGGTGCTGTTCACGACCGGCGGATCGGACGCCGTCGAGGTCGCGATCAAGGTCGCGCGTGCGGCGACCGGGCGCTTCAAGACTCTATCGTTCTGGGATGCGTTCCACGGTGCCGGCTTCGGCGCATCGAGCGTCGGCGGCGAAGCGCTGTTCCGCAGCGGGCCGCATGGACCGCTGATGCCGGGCGCCGAGCATGTCGCGCCGTTCGGCAGCTTCAACTGCCCCTATGGCGGGACCAACGCGCAGGAATCGGGCGACGCGTGCGCGCGCATGATCGACTACGTGCTGGGTCGCGACGGCGATTTCGCGGCGTTCATCGCCGAGCCGATGCGCGCGGTCCCCTATGTCGCGCCGCCGGGCTTCTGGCAGAAGGTGCGCGACGCCTGCGACCGCACCGGAACGCTGTTGATCTTCGACGAGATCCCGACCGGTCTCGGCAAGACCGGGACGATGTTCTCCTGCGATCATGATGGCGTCGTCCCCGACATTCTGGTGCTCGGCAAGGGTCTCGGCGGCGGCATCCTGCCGATCGCCGCGACCATCTGCCGGCCAGAACTCGATATCGGTGGCGACTGGGCGTTCGGGCACTATACGCACGAGAAGAACCCAGTGACGGCGCGCGCGGCGCTGGAGACCATCGCGATCATCGAGGAGGATCGGCTCGTCGAGAATGCCGCGTGCGTCGGTGGCGCAGCGTTGGAGCGCTTGCGCGGATGGATGGATGATATCGAGGCGGTCGGTGATGTGCGTGGGCGGGGCTTCCTGATCGGCGTCGAGCTTGTCGAGGACCGGGCGACCAAGGTACCGGCGCGCGACCTCGCCGAGCGGACGATGTACGCCGCGCTGGAACGCGGTCTCTCGTTCAAGACGACGATGGGCAATGTGCTGACGCTGACGCCGCCGCTGGTGACGACTGAGGCGCAGATGGATCAGGCGCTCGATATTCTCTTGGAAGCGCTCAAATCCGCGATTGCGGCCGGCCGCCGCTAAGCGCCATAGATCTCCGCGATCGTCTCCTCGCCGATCCCGAACGACGTCGACGCGCCGCAGCCGCTCGTCACGATGACGATGCGGATGCTGTCGGACGGCCGATCGGTCAGCCGCCAGCGGTCGGGCGCCGAGGCGTAGGTACCGATCCAGCGCTCTGCGACGGTGCGGCCCGGCAGATCGAGCACGCGGTCGAACTCCTCGAGGATAAGATCGTCGACCTCGGTCGGCGCGAAGGGATCGGGCGTCGTCGCGTAGTGATGGCTGTCGCCGACGACCAGCGAGCCATCGTCGGATTGCGTCACGATCAGATGCACGCCGTTCTCGCGGGCGGGCCGCATCTCCCTGTCGAGGCGCGCCTTGAGCGGCGTTGCAGCGGGGAGATCGGCATAGCCGAGGTAGCGACCGAGACCGAGATCGGACATGACCGCCGTCTCGAATTTCACCGGCGTCGCCGGGCGCACGCGCAGCATATGCAGCTTGCAGCGGGTAACCTTGTAGGGCGCCAGCCGCTCGGGAAAGAGCGAGGTGAAATCGTCGCCCGGGCAGACGATGGCGACCTCCGCCTTGATTGGACCGCGAGTCGTCTCGATCGTCGGCGGGTCGATGTTGAGAGCCTGCGTCTGGCGGCGGAACTCGACGCCGTACTTGCGGGCGAGGAACGCCGCGACTTTCGGGATTGCGGTGCGCGATTCAACGCGCAGGTCATGCGGGCTGTACAACGCCGCGCGCACCGCATCCGGCCGGATCGCGGGGACCTTTTTTGCCGCCTCGGCCGCTGTGAGCCGACGGCATCCCTCGCCCATCTCGGTCGCCAGGAAGGCATCGACAACGGCTTCCGATTCCGGAAAGCGCGCGGTCATGACGAGGCCGCGCTGCACGATATCGATGCCCGCCTGCGGGGCGATCTCGGCCCAGATCGCGCACGCCCGCCGGGCCATGGTCCAACAGTCGCCGGCCTCCTGGCCAGTGACGGTGACGAAGCCGAAATTTCGGATCGACGCGCCGTTCGCCTGCGCGTCCCGGTCGATGACGACGACCTTTTTGCCGCGGCGCGCGGCCGCGAGAGCATGGGCAAGGCCGACGATGCCGGCACCGACGATAGCCAAGTCGAACATGAGGGGTACTCGTTGGGATCGTGGGCGACCGATGAACCGGCATAGAGTAGAGTACGGCAGGGCGATCGGCAACGGCAGGGCGGCGCCGGATCGGTATTTGGCGGACCAGCAGACGAAAGGGGCATTGCGTGAGCAGCGAGCGTTCAGCGGAAGGCGCCGATGCCGGCGCACCTTTCCGCTTCAAGACGGCCGAAGACACCCATCGCTATATTTCGGAATCCGGCGTCCGCCAGGTTAAGCTCGGCGTCGCGGATGTCGACGGGATCCTGCGCGGCAAGTACGTCTCGCGCGACAAGTTCCTCGGCATTCTCGAAAAGGGGTTCGGTTTCTGCGACGTGATCGTCGGCTGGGATTCCAACGACCAACTCTACGACAACGTCACCTACACCGGCTGGCATACGGGCTACCCCGACGCCACTGCGCGCGTGCTCCCGGCGACCGGACGACTGCTGCCGTTCGAGAACGGCATGCCGTTCTTCCTGTGCGAGCTGACGGATGCCGCCGAGGCGATCTGCCCGCGGGGCGTGCTGCGGCGCGTGCTCGACAAGGCCGCGTCGATGGGGTTCGCCGTGTCCTCGGCGTTCGAGTACGAGTTCTTCATGTTCGAGGAGACGCCCGACAGCGTCCGCGCGAAAAACTACAAGGGCCTGAAGCCGATCACGCCCGGCTTCTTCGGCTACTCGGTGCTGCGCAGCTCGGTGCATGCCGAGCTGTACGGTGATCTGCTCGCGATGTGTCAGGCGATGGATATGCCGATCGAAGGCCTGCACACCGAGACCGGCCCCGGCGTCCTCGAAGCCGCGATCACCGTCGACGATGCGCTCTCCGCGGCCGACAAGGCGGTCCTGTTCAAGACGTTCACGAAGGTGTTTGCGCAGCGTCGCGGCCTGATGGCGACGTTCATGGCCAAATGGTCGAACGACTGGCCCGGCCAGAGCGGCCACATCCACATTTCGTTGCGTGATCGTGCCGGCAAATCCGTGTTCCATGACGCGGGCGCGCCCGACAGGATGAGCGACGCCATGCGTCACTTCATCGGTGGCCAGCAGCGGCTGATGCCGGCTTGGCTCGCCATGGTGTCGTCGACGGTGAATTCATATTCGCGGCTGGTTCCGGGTTTCTGGGCGCCGACCAGCGCCACATGGGGCATCGAGAACCGGACGACGGCGTTGCGCGCGATTCCCGGCAGTGCATCATCGCAGCGCGTCGAGTACCGGATCGCGGCGGCCGACGCCAACCCCTACATCGCGCTGTCGGCGGCGCTCGCAAGCGGCCTTTGGGGCATCGAGAACAAGATCGAGCCGCTCCCGGCCGTCTCCGGCAATGCGTATGACCAGAAGATGCCGGCTGAACTTGCTCTCCCCGGCACGCTGTGGGAAGCCGCGCAGCGTCTCAAGGCGTCCTCCGAGGCGCGGGCGGCGTTCGGCGACGCGTTCGTCGACCATTTCGCCGCGACACGCGAGTGGGAAGAACGCGAGTTCCGCAAGCATATCACCGACTGGGAACTGTCGCGCTACTTCGAGATCATCTGAGCTCCCGCACATGACATCCTTCAAGACGATCAGTCCGGTCGACGGTTCGGTATACGCCGAGCGCGCTCAGGCCTCCGATCCGGAAATCGCCGCCGCGCTGGCGCGTGCGGTGGTGGCGCAGCGTGACTGGCGCCGATGCCCGCTCGCCGAACGGGCGCGCCTCATGACCGCCTTCGTCGACGCATTCATCGCCGATCGCGATGCGATTGCGCTCGAATTGACGTGGCAGATGGGCCGGCCGCTCCGCTACACGCCTGGTGAAGTCCGTGGATTCGAGGAACGCGCGCGCCGGATGATCGCGCTGGCGCCGCAGGCGCTCGCCGATATCGATGTTGGGGCCAAGGCTGGTTTCACACGCTTCATCCGGCGCGATCCGGTCGGTGTCGTGCTTGTTGTCGCGCCGTGGAACTACCCTTACCTGACAGCGGTCAACGCGGTCGTGCCGGCGCTGATGGCGGGAAACGCCGTGCTGCTGAAGCACGCCCAGCAAACGCCGCTATGCTCCGAGCGGTTCGCAGCAGCGGCGCGCAAGGCGGGGATGCCCGATGGTTTGCTGCAGTTCCTGCACATGAGCCACGAGGCAACCGCCCGCCTCGTCGCGCATGAGGATGTCGGCTACGTCGCGTTCACGGGTTCCGTCGCCGGCGGCACGGCGGTCGAGAGCGCGGCGAACGGTCGCTTCATCGGCGTCGGCCTCGAACTCGGCGGCAAGGATCCGGCCTACGTGCGCCCCGATGCCGATCTCGCGCACGCGATCGAGAACCTCGTCGATGGCGCATTCTTCAATTCTGGTCAATCTTGCTGCGGCATCGAACGCATCTATGTCCACGCTTCGGTCTATGACCGCTTCGTCGAGGGCGCGGTGGCACTGACGCGCGGCTACGTGCTCGGCAATCCGCTCGAAGCAGAGACGACGCTCGGGCCGCTCGTGCGGACGGCGGCGGCGGATTTCGTGCGTGCCCAAACGGCGGCGGCGGTTCGGCAGGGCGCGCGGGCGCTGATCGAGGAAAAGCACTTCGCGAAGAGCCGCGCGGGCACGCCGTATCTGGCGCCGCAGATCCTCGCCGATGTCGATCACACGATGCGCGTGATGACCGAGGAGAGTTTCGGCCCCGTCGTCGGTATCATGAAGGTCGCCTCGGACGAGGAAGCGATCGGCCACATGAACGACAGCGAGTTCGGCCTCACCGCGGCGATCTGGACGGGCGATGCGGATGCTGCCATTGCGATCGGCGATCGCGTCAACACCGGCACGTGGTTCATGAATCGTTGCGACTATCTAGATCCCGATCTCGCCTGGACCGGCCGCAAGAATTCGGGCCGTGGCGTCACGCTCTCCGCCCTCGGCTACGAGCATCTCACGCTGCCGAAATCGTTCCATCTGCGCCTCTCAACGGAATAGGCCGACATGACGACCGACACGCTCTCGCTTGCCGTAAACTGGAACTACCCGACGCCGATCAAATTCGGGCCGGGCCGCATCGTCGAACTTGCCGACGTGTGCAAGGCCGCCGGCATCATGCGGCCGCTGTTCGTGACCGATGCGGCGCTCGCCAGGCTTCCGATCGCGATCGCGGCGCTGCAATCGCTAGGGGATGCCGGTCTTGCGGCCGCGCTGTGCTCAGACATCAAGCCCAATCCGAGCGCGGCGAATGTCATCGACGGCGTGGCGCTCTACAAGAAGGGCAGCCACGACGGCGTGGTCGCGTTCGGCGGCGGCAGTGCGCTCGATGCCGGCAAGGCGATCGCCTTCATGTCGGGGCAGTCGCGCCCGCTTTGGGATTTCGAGGACGTGGGCGACAACTGGACGCGCGCCGATCCGACGGGCATCGCGCCGACCGTGGCCGTGCCCACGACCGCTGGTACCGGCTCTGAGGTTGGTCGCGTCTCGGTCATCACCGA
This sequence comes from uncultured Alphaproteobacteria bacterium, assembly GCA_963775035.1. Taxonomy (GTDB): domain Bacteria; phylum Pseudomonadota; class Alphaproteobacteria; order Rhizobiales; family Hyphomicrobiaceae. The sequence continues at coordinate 118,631 of CAVZHG010000024.1, forward strand.
CGAGGAGACGCACACCAAGCGGCTGATCTTCCATCCGCGCATCATGCCCGTCGCCGTGATCGCCGATCCCGTGTTGACCGTCGGCGTGCCGCCGCATTTGACGGCCGCGACGGGCATGGATGCGCTCGCGCATTGTCTCGAGGCTTATTGCGTCCACAGCTACCACCCGATGGCGGACGGTATCGCCATCGAAGGTATGCGTCTTATCCGCGAGTGGCTGCCGGTCGCCTGCCGCGACGGCGCCAACATCGAGGCGCGCGCGAAGATGCTGGCTGCAGCGACCATGGGCGCGGTCGCGTTCCAGAAGGGCCTCGGGGTCATCCATTCATTGGCCCATCCCGTCGGTACGCTCTATGGGTTGCACCATGGTTTGCTGAATGGCGTGCTGATGCCGTATGCGCTCGCCTTCAATCGCACGGCCATCGAGCCGAAGATGGCGATCCTTGCGCAGTCGCTGGGATTGCCGCAGCCGGGTTTCGACGGTGTCGCCGCATGGATCGACGGGTTGTGCCGTGCGGTTGCCATTCCGCGCACGCTCGCCGAACTCGGCGTCGACGACAGCAAGGCCGATCAGATCGTGCGTGCGGCGCTGGTCGATCCGACGGCGCCGACCAATCCGATCCCGCTCGAGGCGGCCGCGGTGCGCGCGCTGTTCATGAAGGCGTTGAAGGGATAGTCGCGGACACGCTGCCAACTGTGCGGCGCGTCAGATTCCGTCGAGGCCGGGGTGGTCGGCGGGGCGGATGCCGAGCGGCCACAGGAACTTGCGATCCGCTTCGGAAATCGCGACGTCGTTGATGCTGGCCTCGCGGCGCTGCATGTAGCCGGCGTCGTCGAACTCCCACTGCTCGTTGCCGTAGGAGCGGAACCAGTTGCCCTCGGCATCGTGCCATTCGTACTGGAAGCGCACGGCGATGTGGTTGCCGTCGAACGCCCACAGCTCCTTGACCAGGCGGTAGTCGAGTTCCCTCGCCCACTTCCTCTCCAGGAACGCGACAATGGCGTCGCGTCCCTCGAAGAACTCGGAGCGGTTTCGCCAGCGGCTGTCCGGCGTGTAGGCGCCGGCGACGCGCTCGGGATCGCGCGTGTTCCACGCGTTCTCGGCCATGCGCGCCTTTTCCATGGCGGTTTCGCGCGTGAACGGCGGCACCGGCGGGCGCATGGCGTTCACGTCTCCTTGTAGCCGAGCATGCGGGATGCCCTGCTCGCTGCCGTAGTACTTGTAGGGCAGGAACTTGCCGGACATCGTGATCTTCACCCGGTCGCCCTTCGGATCGGCGAGGCGCTCGAAGTCGAAATCGAAGTCGATCGCCGACATGATGCCGTCGCCAAACTCCTCTTCGATCAGGGCCTTCCACGCTGGCCCATTGATCATGACGAGCTCGTAGAAGCGATAGATCAGCGGATCGGTCGGCGGCATCTGCACGCCGGAGCCGCGGAACGGCACCTCGTTGAGCATCGCTTCCTCGGCCGCCGAAAGACCGAACATGGTCGCGGCCTTCTTGGCGAGCGGCTTCACGAGCTTCATCTGGCCGAGCAGCGCGCCGACGACGAGCACCGGCGACATGCCGCCGATCTCGCCGGTGATCTGCTTCCAGGTCCAGCCCTTCTCACGCTTGATGTCGAGGATCTTCTCGGTCAGCTCTTCACGGCGCATGGTTTGCCTCCATTCCAAGTGTGTTGATGACTGCTAGCGAGTGGACGTGGCCGCGAGGCGAAACGCTTCGGCGGATTGCTCCTCGCGGGACGACACGGCGTGGATCATCGCGCCGGCGACCGGCCGATGAACCGGGACCTGGCGCGGATCGTCGGGCGCGCCGACGCCGCCGGCGAGTTCGCGCGAACGCACGACCAGGAAATCCAGGAGATGGTTGCGCAGCGGATAGTAGTTCGGATGCTTGTGCATTTCCGAGCGCACGCGGTCCGTCGGCAGCGTGTTCTCGACGACCTCGGCGATGCGGGCGGATGGCCCATTGGTCATCAGCAGGATGCGGTCGGCGAGCAGCAGCGCCTCGTCGATGTCGTGCGTGATCATGAATGTCGTCTGTTTCGAACGCGATCTGATCGCGACGACCTCGTCCTGCAGCGATCCGCGCGTGAGCGCGTCGAGGGCGCTGAACGGCTCGTCCATCAGCATAACCTTGGGCTCGATCGCCAGCGCCCGCGCGATGCCGACGCGCTGGCGCATGCCGCCGGAAAGCTGCGCCGGCTTCTTGAAGCGGGCATCGGCGAGATGCACGAGATCGAGATAGCGCTCGGCGTGCTCGCGGACCTCGCGTCGAACTCCAGTCGCGGTGGCGCGAGGAGACGGCAAGCTCGACATTGGCCAGCGCCGACAGCCACGGCATCAGCGCGTGCCCCTGGAAGATCACCGCGCGATCGAGGCTCGGGCCCTGCACCTGCTTGTTGTTGACGATGACGACGCCTTCGCTCGGCTCGTCGAGACCGGCGAGGATGTTGAGGATCGTCGACTTGCCGCAGCCCGAATGCCCGATGATGCAGACGAACTCGCCCTCGGCGACGTCGAACCAGACTTTTTCAAAGACGGTCAGCGTGCCGCGTCCGCGCGGCTCGGGAAACCGTCCGCGCCAGGCCTTCGACCTTGATCAGTGGCGGAGGGGGCATGTCGGCCTCATTCGGCGTAGGAAACGAGGCGCTGCAGCAGCGCCATGAGCTGGTCGAGCACCATGCCGACCACGCCGATGAACAGGATCGCGTTGATCACGTTGGTGATCGAAAGGTTGTTCCACTCGTTCCAGACGAAGTAGCCGATGCCGGTGCCGCCGACGAGCATCTCGGCAGCGACGATGACCAGCCACGCGATGCCGATCGAGATGCGCATTCCCGTTAGGATCGTCGGCGCGGCAGCTGGCAGGATCACGCGCCAAGCCGTGCGGGCGGAGCCGAGTTCAAGCGTCTTCGCGACGTTCAGCCATTCCCTGCGGACGCTGGCGACGCCGAACGCGGTGTTGATCATCATCGGCCACAGCGAGCAGATGAAGATCACGAAGATCGCCGACAGCGAGGAATCCTTGATCGTGTAGAGGGCCAGCGGCATCCACGCGAGCGGCGAGATCGGCTTTAGGATCTGGATGAAGGGATCGAGCGCGCGGTTCATGAGCGGCGACATGCCGATCAGGAAGCCAAGCGGGATCGCGACGAGGACGGCGAGACCGTAGCCGATCAGGACGCGCGCGATCGAGTATGCGAGCTGGATGCCGACGCCCTTGTCGTTGGGGCCGTTGTCGTAGAACGGGTCGCGCAGGTGCTTCCATAGCGTGGCGCCGACATCGAGCGGTCCCGGCATCGCGGACTTGCCTTGCGATGCCGTGGCGCCGACCAGTTTCGCGTACTCGGGGTCGAGGTTCTGCGCCGTGCCGCCGCCGCTGACGGCGAACTGCCACAGCACCAGGAACACGACGAGGATGAGCGTCGATACCGCGCCCGCCGCCAGCGCTGGAGACGTGCGCGACATGGCGTCAGGTCCTCTTGATCTTGAAGCTTGCGATGTACTCCTCGGGCTTGTCGGCATCGAACGGCTTGCCCATCACCGAGAACGTCTTGGTCGTCGTGGTCGGCGGCGTGAGGCCGGCTTCCTTCATCAGGCGGGCGGCGTCGGTCGCGAGGAACACCTGCTGGGCGACGCCCTTGTAGTCGATGGCGCCCTTGACCTGACCCCACCGCTTCATCTGCGTCATGATCCAGATCGCAAAGCTCTCCCAGGGGAACGGATCGAAGTCGATGCGATTGGGATCCTTCTTCACGCCGCCGAGGCCGTCGGCGTAAGTGCCGGTCAGGATCTGCTCGACCACCGTTACCGGCTGGTTGAGGTAGTTCGCTGGCGCGATCGCCTCGGCGATCTGCTTGCGGTTCTCGGCCTTGGTCGCGAACGCCGTCGCCTGGATGATCGCGCGCAGGAGGGCGCCGTAGGTATTCGGCGTCTGCGTCACGAACTCCTTGCTCGCCGCGAAGGCGCAGCACGGATGCCCGTCCCAGATTTCCTTCGACAGGATGTGGATGAAGCCGACACCGTCGTAGACCGCGCGCTGGTTGACCGGATCGGGGGCCAGGAAGCCGTCGATGTTGTCGGCGCGCAGATTGGCGACCATTTCCGGCGGCGGCACTGAACGGATCTGCACGTCGGCGTCGGGATCGATGCCGTGCTCGGCGAGATAGTAGCGGAGCAGGTAGTTGTGCATCGAGTAGTCGAAGGGTACGGCGAACTTGAAACCCTTCCAGCTCTTCGGATCGCGCTTGTCCTTGTGCTTGACCGCGAGCGTGATCGCCTGGCCGTTGATGTTCTCGACCGCCGGCATCGTGTAGGGGATCGGGTTCGAGCCGACGCCCATGGAGATCGCGATCGGCATCGGCGACAGCATGTGCGCGGCGTCGTATTCCTTGTTGATCGTCTTGTCGCGGACGACAGCCCAGCCGGCCGTCTTGATTACGTCGACGTTCAGGCCTTGCTTGGAATAGAAGCCCATCGGCGCCGCCATGATGATCGGCGTCGCGCAGGTGATCGGGATGAAGCCGACCTTGAGGTCGGTTTTTTCGGGCTTGGCGCCCTGTGCCAGCGCCTCGCTGGCAATGCCGACGGGGAAAAATTGCGAGATCGCCGCGAGCGCCGTCGAGGCGCCGACCGCCTTGAGGAAGGCGCGCCGGCCGTTGTCGTCGGGAAACAGCGCGCGCATGACGCCCTGCTCGACGACCCGCGTGATCTGCGCGTCGCCGGAGACTTCGGCGGAATGCTCGGCTTCGTTGGCGTGCCTGCCGCATGAGCAGCCGCTGCCGTGAAAACGGACATTGGGGTCAAAAGGGTCGTCGAAAACGGCCATGAGATCCTCGCATGGTTGCAGTCTCGTTAACGACTTAGCAAGCCGTGTGCCATGCGTTCGGTGCTTGGATAAGCATCTGAGATTGCCGGTTGTTCGGGCTTCAGTGGAGCCTTCGGAGGCTGCTACGATTTCTCGTCAATTGCGATTTTTCGTAACCGCGGCGCGAATTTTCGTAGTCGCGCGAACCAGGGCGACCGACATGCTGGCGCGCAACGACGACTTCCTCGGCTTGGCTTTCGAGCACGGCGTCGAGCCGCAGATGGTCATCGATCCCCAGACCGACCGGATCGTCGACGTCAACCAGCACGCCGCCGATTTGCTCGGGCTTCCCCGTGACGATCTGCGCGACACCCGTGCCAGCGATCTCCATCCCGGCCAGCTCCCGGCGCTGATCGTGTTCAGCCAGGCGACCGTGCTCAAGGGTGCGTACTGGACGCATGCGATCTCGCCGCGCCACGCCGACGGCCATCTGCTCAAGCTCGAATATTCCGCTGCCGCCATCCCGAGGTCCGGCGGCCCGTGGCTGCTGATCGCCTTGCGCGATATCGCCGAACGCCAGCGCCGCCTCGTCACCCAGGAGGCCGACCTCTACATGCGCGCCGGCATGAACGAATGGCAGCGCGCCGAGCGCTTCTTCCAGGACATCGAGCGCGAGAACCGCCTGATCCTCCAGGCAGCGGGCGAAGGGATTTATGGCGTCAACACGGACGGTACGACGACGTTCGTCAATCCGGCGGCGGAGCGGCTGCTCGGCTGGACGGCCGCCGAGATCGTCGGTCGTAACATGCATACGACCGTTCATCACAGTCATGCGGACGGGAGGCACTATCCCGGCGCCGAATGCCCGATCTACGCGGCGTTCCGCGATGGCGACATCCACAAGGTCGATCACGAGGTGTTCTGGCGCAAGAACGGCACGCCCCTCTATGTCGAGTACACGTCGACGCCGATCCGCGAGCGCGGCCGGCTCATCGGCGCCGTCATCGTGTTCCGCGACGTGTCACTGCGCCGTGAATCGGAGGAGCGGTTGCGGACGGCGCTGGCCGAAGTCGATCGCCTGCGCGAGCGGCTCGAGCGCGAGAACGAGTATCTGCAGGAGGAAATCCGCGTCGAGACGCGCCATCGCGGGATCATCGGGCGCAGTGCGCCGATCCAGCGGGTGCTGCGCCAGATTGAGCTTGTCGCGCAGACGGACGCCACGGTCCTCATCACGGGCGAGTCCGGCACCGGCAAGGAGCTGATCGCGCGCGCCATCCACCAGGCGAGCCGACGCTCGACGCGACCGATGATCCGCGTCAATTGCGCGGCGATCCCGCGCGAGCTGTTCGAGAGCGAGTTCTTCGGCCACGTCAAAGGCGCGTTTACCGGTGCCATCCGCGATCGTCCGGGGCGTTTCGAGCTGGCCGACGGAGGGACGCTGTTCCTCGACGAAGTCGGCGAGATTCCGCTGGAACTGCAGGGCAAACTGCTCCGCGTCCTGCAGGAGAAGCAGTTCGAGCGCGTCGGCGAGGAGCGCACGCGCCACGTCGACGTCCGCATCATCGCGGCAACCAACCGATCGTTGAAGGAGGACGTGAAAGCGGGCCGGTTCCGCGAGGATCTGTTCTATCGGCTGGATGTGTTCCCGATCGAGTCGGCGCCATTGCGCGAGCGCCTCGATGATATTCCGCTGCTCGCCCAGCACGCGCTCGACGGAGTCATCGCCAAGCTCAACATTCCCAAGATCAGGCTTTCGGCCGCCGACATCGACCGGCTCGAGTGCTACCAATGGCCGGGCAACGTGCGCGAACTCGAGAACGTGATCGAGCGCGCCGCCATTCTCGCCTCGAAAGGGCGCCTGCGCATCAGCCTGCCGGACGTCACCGCGGCGGGGCGGACTGGCGAAGGCCGGCCCGGACCGCACCGACGGCGCGGCCCCGATGACCGAAACGGATCGCAAACGCCGCGACCGCGAGAACATCCTTGCAGCGCTCGCGAGCACGAAGGGCAAGATCTTCGGAGACGACGGCGCGGCGCATCTGCTGCAGATCCCGCCGACAACGCTGCTGTCGCGGATGAAGTCGCTCGGGTTGAAGAAATAATTGCCCCGTTCGAACGGTCTCCTCGCCAAGGTGTTCCGCGTTTGCCGCCCGTGGCGAAACGGCAGATGCGTCGACCGCCCGATGTCGCCTATAGTGGCCTCCTTCCTTTCGGATCGGGCGCAAGGGGCCGAGACATGCTGAAAGACCGCTACGACAATCCCCTCACGACATCATCGCCTGCGGCTCGGGACGCCTACATCCGCGGCGCGGATCTGCTGCTTTCGGCCAATGTCGGCGCCGAAGAGGCCTTCGGCGAGGCCATCGCCGCGGATGACGGCTTCGCGCTGGCCCACATTGCGCTTGCGCGCACCTTGCAGATCTATGGCCGCGCCGCCGAGGCCAAGGCGCCGCTGGCGTGCGCCCTCGAACTTGCCCCGCGCACTACCGAGCGCGAGCAGGGCCATATCGCCATTTTCGAGCGCATCCTGACCGGCCGCGGCGCCGAGGCGCTCGCGCTGACCCGCGAGCATATCAAGTCGTGGCCCCGTGATGCCGTGGCACTCGCGCCCTCGACCAGCGTGTTCGGCCTGATTGGATTTTCGGGTCTCAAGGGGCGCGAGGAGGATCAACTCGCCCTGCTCGCCCCGCTCGCCGACGCCTACGGCGACGATTGGTGGTATCGCTGCCTGCTCGCCTTCGCCGAGCTGGAGTTGGGCCTTGTCGATCGGGCGCTCCCGAATATCGAGGCGTCGCTCAAAGCGTTCCCTCGCAACGCGAATGCGGCGCATATCCGTTCGCACCTCTACTACGAGGTCGGCGAGCGCAGCGCCGGCCTGGCCTTTCTCAACGACTGGGCGCGCGATTATCCCCGCAGCGGCGCCCTCCACTGCCACGTGAGCTGGCATCAGGCGCTGTGGTCGATGGAACTCGGTCGGATCGACGAGGCCTGGCAGATCTATCGGCGAGATCTCCGTCCCGATGCGGCCTGGGGACCGCAGCTCAACGTCCTCTCCGACTGCGCCTCGTTCCTTTTCCGCGCCGAGCTTGCGGGCGAACCGCGCCAGCCGGAGCTGTGGCAGGAGATCAGCGCGTACGCGGCGAAGTGGTTCCCGGATCCTGGCGTCGGATTCGCCGATCTTCATGCCGCACTGGCCCATGCGATGGCCGGAAACGGCGAGGCGCTGGAAAAGCTCGTGCGCACTCCCAAGGGGCCCGCGGCCGATGTCGTCGCGCCGATGGCCGACGCCTTCGCCGCCTTTGCGCGCGCGGACTGGGACGGGGCCATCGCCGCGATCGAGCCCAATCTCGGCTCGCATGAGCGGTTCGGCGGGAGCAGGGCCCAGCGGGATCTCGTGGAGTATGCGCTGGTCGGCGCGATGCTGCGGTCCGGCCGGCCCATCGACGACGTCGCGCACCGGATTGCGGCCCGCCGTCCGCAGATCGCCATAGAGGGCGGCTATCCGTTCAAGGAGCTGCGGTCCCACGCGGAGTGACGCGGCTCGCCGCGCGGTGACCCGGTCGAGGCGACGATGGCGCCTGCCGCGGATCCCGCAGCGACGCTGCTTTCGCCGACCAACCGTCGAAGTGAGGTGCGGCCTTCCGACCAAGGACGCTCTCACCACGGCACCACCCGCTTTCCCGCGTGTCTGGCGTACTGGAAGTCCGACCGCGATGGGCCGTTCAGAAACACCACGGTTCGGGTCGCAATATGTCGTTAAATCGGAGCAATGCAACTCCATGAAGATTGCACTGATAGCACCTTTGATGGAGAGCATACCCCCCTCGCCCCTACGGCGGCAGCGAACGGATCGTCTCCTATCTCACGGAGGCGCTGGTGGCGGAAGAAGTCAAAGGCCGATGACATTGATGCCCTGGAGGCGGACCTGTTAATTTCCACTCACAGCGAACACGTGAAGTTGTACGCCGTCGGCTGGCATCATGGCCTATTTTGTGTGGCTAGTTTCGTGGAGCGCCGGGAAGACTCGGCGATTGAACCCTCCATTCGAACCAGGGCAACTCCGGAGCAGTCTATGATCGGCAAGTGTCCCATGTGAGAAGGTACTCCAAGTATCATTGCTGAGGCGCTGAGAGCCCGAGATGAATCTTCGCAGCGAACGCTGCCCGTTCTTCAATTCCTGTGCGATCAGTGCAAAACCATCCTCAGCATCGCGCTTGATCCGGACTGGCAGGCACAAGTGGTTGCGGGACAGCTCCGCGCAGTCGATCAGGGATCGGCGACGAACCATTGAGCTGCATTTCGAGCAAGGAAACTGGGATGTCGCTTTTCAAGATCGATCGATGTCACTCGAAGCGCTAGGCTGGAATGGCCATTGGCGAGCAATGTTTGAAACCCATGGTTCCAGTGGTCTCCTGCCGGCGCGCGTGGTCGGCGAGCATCGAAGCCACTACAAGGTCGCGACAGGGACGATCGAACTTCCGGCCGGCACTACAGGCCGGTTGCGTAATACGGTCGAGCAACGCTCCGATCTGCCGGGAGTTGGTGACTTCGTCGGAATACGGCACTCGGTGAGCGGAAGTCCGGCAACGATCGAGGTGGTGCTGCCGCGGACGAGCGCCTTAGTTCGCAAGGCATCAGGAAAGCTTGAACCGCAGATTCTCGCTGCCAATGTCGATGTCGTCTTCATCGTGACCGCGCAGGGCGGCGACTTCAATATGCCCCGCGTCAATCGCTATCTTGCGCTGGTGCAGCAAAGCGGCGCTATTCCGGTGATCGTGGTGAACAAGTCGGATCTCGGCAATGATGTCATCGAATTGATTGGCCAAACCGACGCATTTCCCACTGACGTTCCGGTTCATGCCGTCGGGGCGCGCGCAATCGACGGCCTTCAAGTTTTGGAGCGGTATTTCGAGCGCAATCGTACCGTCGCTCTGATTGGATCATCCGGCGTCGGCAAATCCACATTGACGAACAGGTTGCTTGGTCGCGAAGCTCAAACCACGCAGGCTGTTCGTGACTACGATGGTCGCGGCCGACATACGACAACCTTTCGCCAACTGCTCGTCCGACCTCAAGGCGGCGCCATCGTCGACACGCCCGGTCTGCGCGGTCTAGAAGTCTGGAATGCTGAAGACGCATGCGAGGCGGCCTTCGATGACATCGAACAATGGGCATTGAACTGTCGGTTTAGTGATTGTGGTCACAAATCCGAGCCGGGTTGCGCAGTGCTATCCGCCATCGCTCGGGGTGACCTCTCGGCCGAACGATTAGCAGAGTACAACACACGTGCGAGCAGCAAGCGACGCAGCACGCGGTGATGGCCCTGCAACGGCCATGGCCTCGCACTCATGAGAGGCGATCGTTCACGGTCACGTAGCCGCTCGAAAATACACTTGGCTGTGTGACGCTGCTTCTTCGGCCGCTCTTTGTTGGCGGCAAGGATCGCATCGATGATTCCAACGAAAGCGTCCAGCTGGGGCCGGAACGGCGGCTTCGTGCGAACGTACCCAGGCGGCACCGAGAACCGCAGCATTTTGGACACCGTCCTGGCATTGATGCCGAACCGTTCCACCGCCGCCCGCTCGCTGATCCCCTCGATCAGCACCGCGTACATGACCCTCGCGTAGAACTCCACCTGCTTCATCCACCGCCCTCGCGTCGACGCAGGCACTGGGCTTCATCCGCCGCACTTTTAGTCCGGCGCGGCCGACCAAATCAGCCGCTTTTGTGAGGAACTATTGCTCCGGCTTTTACAGGGCGGCTATCCTTTCAAGGAGCTGCGGATCACAACGTGCGACAAGCGCGGAAGTGAGATATAGCCAGCCTTGGACGCAGTACTAACGGTGATGAGCCAATCGGCGTGCCATGCGCCCCGAAGTTAGTCGTGGGCGGACGTGCGTGTGGAGCCGATATGGTTGGGGCATTTATGAGCGGTGGCCAACAATTCGACGGGGCTCAGGCCGCGCGCATTCCACCCGGGCTGCGCATCTACGCCATCGGCGACATTCATGGCTGCGCGGCCCTTCTCAATCGAATGCATGCATCGATTGGCGTTGAACTGGCAGCGTCCCCCGCGACCGCCGCGATCGTGGTCTACCTTGGGGACTATGTCGATCGCGGGCCGGACTCGAAGGGTGTCCTCGACATGCTCTCGCAGCCAGGTCCACCGGGCATCCAGCGCATATTCCTCAAGGGCAATCACGAGGACATGGTGCTGGGCGTCCTGCAAGATCCCGATCAGGTCAAGTCCTGGTCCCGTCTGGGCGGCTTCGAAACGCTCCTGTCCTACGGCCTTGATCCCAGAGGCGTGCTCAAACGTGGCGGTTTTCCCGCCCTGGTCGAGAATTTTGCAGCAGAGATGCCACCCGCCCACGTCCGATTTTTGTCCGACCTGGAGACGAGCTTCAGCGCCGGAGACTATTTCTTCTGTCACGCAGGGGTGCGCCCGGGGGTTCCGCTCGCGCTGCAGGATCCGCACGATCTGATGTGGATTCGGCACGACTTCCTCCGCAGCGAGGCCGACCACGGTAAGATCATTGTCCATGGGCATACCGCAGTCGAGGAGCCCGATGTCCGCCCGAACAGAATCAATGTCGATACGGGGGCCTACGCAACCGGCTGTCTGACGGCGCTCGTGCTCGAGGGGGCTAGTCGCCGTTTTCTGCGCGTGTGAGCGGTGGCCTAGCTGTCCTCATTTGAACGAGGGCAGCAGGCTGCGGCAGGACCATGAAGGACATGCCGCAGGAGATGACGCAGACGGTGACGCGCACGACAACGCCGGTTTCGTGGAGGTTGTGACGGGAGACGTATTCGTCGAGATACGCTGGCAGTGTTTCGATCGGACCACGCCCGCGATGTCCCGATCAGCCAGCACATCAACAACCAAATTGACCAGTGACGGGCGCGTCGGCGTCGACAACACGTCGCTCGGCTCTTTTATGCACGTGCCGTTCGTGCGCACGCTCGCCGAGGCTCGTGTCGCTGTAGACGGCGTGGTCTTCGGTTCTGCCACGTGACCGAGCGGCACCATCGCGCCCGGCGCAATCGCTGACCCCTGACGCGTGACCGTATGATGCTCGAAAACGCGCTTGGCGGATGTGGCCTAGCGCGTCGGTCAGTGCAGCGCAGATGTCCAATCTGCTTGCGTGTGTTGGAGCCCGCGCGACGGGGCGCCGTCGTCGGCTCGCCGTGGCCCGAGAGGCTTCCGACGGATCGGCCTCGATCTGCGTCACATATACCTTCGGCAGAGCATCGTGCGCATCGCGATCATGGGCTGCCCGCGCCACCAAGACCCCTCGCACGCGGACCAGCCGCGCAGCCGCGATCTTGCACGCTCGACTAGAGCACTATCCGATCATTCTCGATCGCCTAAAGATCGAGAATGATCGGGTGGAAGTGCTCTAGGGTTATGATTTTAGAGCATCTTTATCGGACCGCTAAATCGCGAAAGCGATTCCGTGCGATGCGATGATGCTCTAGCACCCGAGCTCCACACACCACCTCCCGCGTCGCGATGACGCCCGACCAACGCCTCCCCGAAGACGGGCGGCAGCTGATTTCTCATCGTTCACAAATTATGCTGTTGGCGAGTTTGACTTCGTCTTGCAAATGAAACCGTATCACCGCAACTAGGATGAACTTCATGTTTGTCCGAATTGCGCCGGAGGGAATATGACCAAGCCAAGCGATGTGGAGACCAAGTTTGAACCGACGCGCGGCACGCGCCTTACCCGGCGTAGCTTGGTCGCTGCGGGCGCGATACTGACAACCTCGGCCCCGGCGCCGTATCGCGCGCGCTCGCTGACGGTGCCAGGCGCGGAAGAGACGGTCACGGACACGACGGTCACGGTCACGGTCACGGGCACGTCACGGTCATGGTGACAACGGGATGGCCAAAATCAAGTGCTATGCTTCTTGCGCGGCACTCGGCATCTTGACGCCAGGAGGAGAGGTTTCAATCGAAGACTCAAGATTGGCGATGAGGTTACGACGCTCGGGGGTGAACAGTGCCGCGGTTCGCTGGATCGGTCGACTTGAATTCGCGAGGGGAGCTCGGTCGTCTTGGACCAAGGGCGTTCTTCCGATCCGAATAGCCAGGGACGCGTTGGGAGTTGGAATGCCCAATAGGGATCTGTACGTGTCTCGTGCACACATGCTCTATCTCAACGGCGTCCTCATTTCGGCTGCGAGCTTGGTCAACGGCACTACGGTCTCCGTCGTTGCACCAAACGTCGATACTCTTCAGTATTACCACGTCGAGTTCGACAAGCATGAAGTGGTGCTGGCAGAGGGTGCGCCCTGTGAGAGCCTGCTTGCGACAGCTGAACGTCGAAAGATCTTCAACAACTACGAAGAGCACGATGTTCTTTATGGGCATCTCCCCGTGAACGATATGACTCCCTTCGCCCCCATTGCGTCTTTCAATGGTGGCCGGAGCGAGCTCAAGTCACGCCTCAGAAGTGCGCTGGCCCCGGTTATTGATATTCGGCGTCCAATTGACGTCGTGCGCGACAATGTCGAGGTGCGAGCACTGTTGTCCAAGGCGGCCTGAGGCGGCGTGCGGCTGAATTCCCACAGTGCAACTTGCGCCGGCAGTGGCCGGCGCAGGCGCTTGTACGATCAAGCGTGCTCAGTGCATTGGCTAAGATCGGTTGCTGGCTGCCGTGGCGGCGGAAGATTTGCGCCAGCCACCTCCGCCCTTGGACGCGAAATGAAAGGCGCTCCGGTGCGCCTGCGCCGGGCATGGAATAGCTGGTCGCCTCAAATTGGCGCTTCCTCGCGATTTCGACAAATGGGAAATTGCTCGAGGTTGAAGCCGACCGTGGTCGTTCCAACAATCTCGCAAAGTCGTCTTGCGTGTCGGGTCAACGCGGCGAGCAACGCCGCAATGAGGTTGTCTCCGGTCGAACGGGCCGTGCGCGGTCCCGATCAGAATTCGCGGACGCTTGCCGTTGTGACCTTCAGCCGGATATCCTGGCTCAGCAGGCGCATCAGCAGGACGAGCCGGTCCTTCTCCTTCATTTCGACAATCGTCGCAATCAATCCATCGAACGGACCTCCGTTCAGCCGGATCTCCTGTCCGACCGTGTAGGGCGTGACCGGCTTGGCAATTACGCCGTCGATTTCTCGAGCCCGCAAGCCCCTCGATGAAGCCGGCCTCGACAAAAGCGGGACGGTCACCGTAGCGGATCACAGCGCGCACGCCGTAGGTCGACAGGATCGATCGCCAGTGGGCGAGGTCAGGGGCGACTTCTGCGAAGACATAGCCGGGAAAGATGGGGCGGGTGACATCCTGAACCCGCCGCGCGTGCCGAACCCTGCGGCGCTCGGTCGGGCAATAGACGTTGAATTTCTGTCGCGCCAAGTTCTCGACGGCCACGCTTTCCCGATGTGGGTGGGTGTTGATCGCCACCCATCGCGTGATGGGATCATGGCGCGGATCTGCATCGACCGCTGGGCCAGAACTGCCGTCCATGAATTCTCCCCGGTACGCGCAATAAAGAGGGAGCCGTAGCCACTCACTCACCCTACTAGGTATCGCGCTGCTCTTTCAGGCGCAAGGATTCCAAACGACCCAAGCGGGACCGAGAATAATTGTGAGCTCGTTGGCGTGATTGTTTGCTCCAGCGGTCAGTTCGAGTTCCATATATTCACTCGATTTCGGCCCACATGAGAGGATCGATGTCGAGCGAAATATCTGGTTCTACACAGATGTTTCCGTGTCCTTCAGCCGTGTGAGATTCTGACGACGCACTTCGAAAACGCTTTCCTTGCGCGATGGTTGGGAGATGTGTCCATCCGGACGCACTAGAGCGGTTGACTTGGCTCCCGGCACCGGATCAACTCATCGGACAGATGATGTACCAGCGTCTGCACGCGCAACGTGATAACACGTTCGCCGTCGCACAAGCGCCCAAGGCTTTTTGTTTGCCGATGCAAGCGGGCGAGTAGCCCGCCCCTGGCGACGATATGCGGGCACCTTCGTTGGATTTTTGGAAATATGCTACCAGGGGAAATTGCCAAGTTCTGAAATTGCAGGCGGGGACGAGGCGATTCCGTCGGGACCGCATAGATGGTTGGCGGAGAGTTGGGGTCATGCAGATCGAGTTTGTGAACCGCGCGGCGCAATTCGGTGCGGCGATGCTGACGATTGCAGCGCTGGCCGGCTGCGGCGCTTCCCTAAATGAAAGTGTGACGGGATCAGTTCAGGGTGCGCCGGCGGAAACGACCGCTGGACTCGGTCTGCCACCCTCAGGCGACGCCGCGCCAAGCCGAGCGCGTGTTGCCAAAGTCGCGGCGCCCACGGCCGGACTGACGCAGCAGGTGCGTGCGCTTGAACGCGCCAACACGCCAGGAAATGAAGGTTATCGCATCGGCCCGCAGGACGTTCTTGACATTTCCGTCTACCAAGCGCCCGACCTTGCCAAGACCGTGCAGGTGGCGGAGATCGGGTACCATCAATTTGCCCCTCGTAGGGGATGTCCAGGCCACCGGCGTCACGGCGCAAGAACTGGAACGCACGCTCAAAGCGAAACTCGGGGCAAAGTATCTCCAGAACCCCCAGGTCACGGTCTTTGTGAAGGAATACAATAGCCAGAGAGTGACGGTCGAAGGTTCCGTCGAGAAACCCGGCGTCTATCCCTACCGGGGTCGCGTATCGCTGCTCGAGCTGATCGCGACGGCCGGCGGCATGAGGGAGGTCGCCGACGGCAGCGACGTCATGGTCTTCCGGATCGCAACGGGTACGCGTCAGGCCGCAAAATTCGACGTCGATGAAATCAGGGCGGGCCGCGCGACCGATCCTCCCATTGTGCAGGGGGATGTCGTGATCGTGAACGTCTCGGCGGGCAAGAAATTCTACCAGGACATTCTCAAGACGCTGCCGCTGGTCGGTGTCTTCGGGATGCTTCTGTAGGCGTAACGAGTCCGGACCTCTGCAATGCCGAACGGCCGAGCGGTCGCACATGGGTATCCTGAGGGCAGCCACGGTCGGCATCTCGCACCGGTCGATAGCACTGCGCCCTGCGCGGTCCCTACGGGGCCGGCGCCTATGGGGATGAGCCGCCGAGCGACGATCTCCGCCGTTTGTTGCTCGAGTGCCTCCGCATCGTTTTCAAGCGGAAGTGGCTGATTGTGGCCATCGCCGTCGCGATTGTGGCGATCGGCGCGCTGCGCACCTCTGATGATCACGCCGATGTACACGGCGAGCGTTCGGATCCAGATCGATGCGAAGCCGATCAAGATCGTCGAAGGCGGCCAGGTCGAGTCATCGGAAGGCGGCGCCGATTTTCTGCGCACTCAGATTGAGCTGTTGCGGAGCAGTTCGGTGGCGGAGCGCGTTGCTTCGCTCGCCAAACTGGCCGACGACGCGGACTTCTTCAAGCCGCGTGAATTCTCATTTGTAGCCGCAATCAAATCGTTGCTCAGCGGTGCGGCAGCGCAGAGCGATTCGGAGCCCGACCGTGCCGCGTTGGAGCGCACGGCGTCATGGATCGTCGCGGGGAACCAGTCGGTGCGTATCGTCCCCGGTTCCCGCCTCGTGGATGTGAGCTACTCCGATCCATCACCGGCGCGCGCCCAGCGCGTGGCCAATGCATACGCCGACGCCTTCATTGCCTCGAACCTCGACAAGCGCTTCCAGGCCAATGTTTACGCCAAAGCCTTCCTCGAAGATCAGCTTGGCCAATTGAAGGTGCGGCTCGAGGAGGCGGAAAACGCGGTCATTGCCTTCGCCGAGAAGGAAGAGTTCGTCATCACGAGCGAGAAGTCGTCGATCGCGGAATCCAATTTGTCCGCAGCCAACGGCGCGCTCGGCGGGCTCATCGCGGATCGGATCAAGGCTGAACAGCTCTGGCGACAGGTCGAGAAAGTCGACGCGCTCAATCTACCGCAGTTTCTGCTCAACCCGGTCATCCAGGGGCTGCGATCGGCTCGCAATACGCTCGACGGCGAGTACAAGGAAAAGCTGCAGACGTTCAAGCCGGGCTATCCGGCGATGGTTCAGATCCAAAATCGCATGCGGGAGATCGACCGACAGATCGTCGCCGAAGTCAGGGCGATCAAGGAATCGCACAAGGGGGCTTACGAGCAGGCGCTGCGGCAGGAGAGCGAAATGCGCGCCAGGATCGAGTCGCTGCGGGTCGAGACCTTGGATCTGCAACGGCGCGGCATTCAGTACAACAACCTGCGGCGGGAGGCCAACACGCTCCGGACGCTGTACGAAGGGCTGCTCCAGCGGCACAAGGAGGTCGATGTCGCCGGCGGCACGGGTGCCAACAACATATTCGTCGTCGACAAGGCGTCGACACCGGGCGCGCCGTCGTCGCCCGATCTCAGTCGGGCGCTCATGCTGTCGTTGATGCTGGGATTGGGAGGAGGCTTCGGAGTGGCATATCTCCTCGAGCGTTTCGACGACGCCGTGCGCGCGCCGGACGAGCTCGAGCGGCTATCGGGCCTGCCGACACTCGGCGTGATCCCGAATGTCGACAAGGGCGATGCGGTTGAGCACGAACTGCTCAATCCGCGCTCGTCGGTTGCGGAAGCCTACCGCTCTCTGTGCACCGCGCTCCAATTCTCCACCGATGAAGGCCTGCCACGGTCGCTGCTCGTCACAAGTTCGGTGCAGGCGGAAGGCAAGTCGATCACGTCGCTTGCGATTGCGCGCCACTTTGCCAACATGGGGCTCAGGGTTCTGATCGTCGACGCAGATCTGCGCAATCCGTCGATGCACCGTAAACTGCGTCTCGACAACAGTATCGGCCTCAGCAACTACCTGACGGGCGAGCTGATGCCGCCGCAGACATTCCAGGCGACGGATCTCGACAAGCTGACCTTCATGGCGACGGGTCCGTTGCCGCCCAATGCGGCCGATCTCCTCGCCGGGCCGCGCCTGTTTTCTCTGCTTTCCGTTGGGATGGAAACCTTCGACCTGATTGTCATCGATTGCCCGCCGGTCATGGGCCTCGCCGATGCGCCCCTGCTGTCCAATGCTGCCGCCGCAACCGTTTTCGTGGTCGGCGCCGGTCAATCCCGGCCGGGCCAGATCCGTGGCGCGCTGAAACGCTTGCAGTTTGCCAGGAGCCCGATTGTCGGAACGCTGCTGACGAAATTCGACGCGCGAAATGCGCCGTATGGCTATGAATATGGTTATGGCTATGGCTACAGTGCGGCCGAGAAGGGTGGTCAGCTCGATGGGTCACGAGGCCGGCAAGGCCGTTTGACACAGGCGTGAATGTGGTGCAATGCGTGAGGCAACGGCTCTCGAGGTTGCGGTAGGCTTGCTGCATTTGCCGTCCCGCGTCCGGACGCTTCGCGCGAGCGACCTGCCACCGGACCTTGAGATTTTGCTTCGCATTGTGGCCGGTGATGACCAGGCGCTCGCCGATGCGCTGCGGTCGACCGGTGAATCGAAGCGCACCGCCCAGGCCGCCGCAAGTTTCTACATCGAGCAAGTCCTGCTCCATCCGGATGCCGATAGCTACCGTGCCCTGGGCGTAAACCCCGATGCAACGACCGATCAGCTGCGCCGGCACATGGCGCTGATGGTGCGCTGGCTGCATCCCGACCGCGATGCAAGCGGCGCCCGAGCGATTTTTGTGAGCCGCGTCACCGAAGCATGGAACAATCTGAAGACGGTTGAGCGTCGCGCAGTCTACGATGCTGCACGACGGAGCTCCATCAACGGCGGCTCGCCCAAAGCGCCGGCACGACCGGGCGCCGCGAATTCTGCGGAGAGCCCCACCCGTAATGCGAGTGGTCGGCACCGACGACCGATCGAAGCGAGCACTATGCACCGACGGCCGATGCCCGCAAGCGTGTGGCGCTTTCTGCGGCATTTGATGGGGCACGGCCGCTAAGGTACCGTTGTCTGTGGTCGCGGTTGCACCACCACGGACCGCGCGTCCGAGTGACGAACGTCGACAAGCTGCGCCGGTCGTGGGAAGCGTGAGCCCTGATGTCTCAGGTAAAACACGGCAAACCGAGTGCGTTACTTGCTGTGCGGTCTCCTCGCCGTCGGTCTGATGTGGGCGATCATCAGTCATGGCCTTGTCGCCGCGTTGGTGCGGATCGAGCCGACCTATGCGCTGTTGGTTCGAGCGGACGATCCTGGCGCGCTGGAGGCCCTAGCCGACCGCGCAATCGAACAATCCCGCCACGACGCGGCGCCTGGAGCCGATCCCGCGAGGTTCGGCTTCACGGGGTCGAGCGGCCGGCCAGATGCCCGTGCCCCGGAGAATGAGGGGAGCAAGCTGGATCCATCATCCGACAGCGACGAGAGCGCGCGTCGCCGCAAAGAGGATCTCCATCGCTGGGCGTCGGCGATCCTTGCTCAGGAGCCGGGCAATGCCGCGCGCCCTCGCCCTTCTTGGGGAACTGAAGCGCGACGCGGGTGAGCATGAGGCAGGCCGCAGCCCTGATGCGGGCGAGCGCGCGCCGGTCGCTGCGCGACGCAGCGCCCCAAGCGTGGCTGATCAATGAAGCGATTCAGAAGCAGGACTGGCCGCTGGCGATGCGCCACGCAGATATTTTGATGCGGATGCATGAGCGAATCCATCGGCCCTCTGGCGCCGCTGATCGCGCGCATGGCTGAAACACCCGAGACCGCACCACTCGTGATCGACGCATTGAAGGGCGCGCCGCCCTGGCGACGGCCGTTGATGACGGAGCTGCTCGGCGCCATTGCCGATGCGCGCACCCCGCTCCAGCTGTTCCTTGCACTCAAGGAGACGCCGGCGCCGCCGACGGTCGCCGAACTCAGAGCCTATCTGAACTTTCTGATCGATCGAAAATTCTTCGAC
This sequence comes from uncultured Alphaproteobacteria bacterium, assembly GCA_963775035.1. Taxonomy (GTDB): domain Bacteria; phylum Pseudomonadota; class Alphaproteobacteria; order Rhizobiales; family Hyphomicrobiaceae. The sequence continues at coordinate 138,243 of CAVZHG010000024.1, forward strand.
CTTGCCTATTATACGTGGCTCCAGTTCCTGCCCCCTCCGCAGCTCGCCGAGGTTGGCCTGCTCTTCAACGGCAGCTTTGAAGTCGCGGCCATCGGGCTTGCCATTCGACTGGGACCTCCCGATTGGCGGGACGGCGACCGTCTCGATCGCGCGCCGGCCGGACCGACCCTCGGCCCGCGCCCTCCTCGTTGGCTTCGGACACGGGCGGGTCGAGCTTGGTGCGACGAGCCAACTCCTGCGCCTGAGGCCCGGACGCCATCGCGTGGCTGGCGAGGTCAATGGCGAAGTCGTCGGGACGTCGAGGCCTGCGATGGCGTGTGACCTGCCTCGGGGAGCAGGCGCGCCAGATTGGCGAGAGTGAGATGATCCTCGGCGAGATCAAGGATTGGACGACCTTTTCGTTTGCCGTGAGCGTGCCGGATGCTGGGTGCGCGGCACAACGCCTGAGCTTGATCCTCGACGCGCGCACGCCGTCCGAGCGGCTGGTCTCGGGTTCCATCTGGTTCGACGAGCTGTCGATCCGCCGTGAGCCAGTGACGGCAAGCGAGCCTGCTCCGGGTCGAGATCTGCCCTCTCAGAGCCAGCCGCGCCAACGATAGACGTAGAACCCGATCCATTCTCGCAGCGCCCCGCTCGTCATGGCGAAGGCGCCTGCGTGCGGCATCCAATCGAGTAGTGTCCCAGAGAGCGTGTCGCTCGCTCGGAAATCGCAGGGTGCGGGAGCGGCCGGGATCCCCATCTTCCTGAAGACAGCCAAGGCGCGCGGCATGTGCCAGGCCGATGTAACGAGCAATCCGGACTCGAACGGCTGCTTCTGCATCAGGGCCTGAGCTTCCACGGCGTTCTCGAAGGTGTTGCGGCTGGTGACGCCGATGTCGATCGCTGTCCCTGGGACGCCAAGGTCGACCAGCAATGCGCGGATGAGCTCGGCCTCCGGGCGGTCATTGGGCCACCAGGGGAGGCTTCCCGCCACAACGATGATCCGCTTGACGTGTCCGGATCGATGGAGGCGTGCCGCATGCCAGACGCGGTCGACAGCCTCTCCGAGTTCAGGTTCGGTTCGCGGGGGCGATGGGGCATAAACGGCACCGCCGAGCACGATTGCGACGTCGGCCCGCGGGAGCGTGGCCGGATTGGCTGGATGTTGGTTTTCAAGGGTCGCCATCAGCCAATTGGCGACAAAGGGAGAGGCGCTGATCCAAAATACGCCGAGCGCTGATACCGCGAGCATCCATGAGAGGCGATGGGCGCGTCGCCATGCACTGATCACGGCGCCAATTAACGCGAACGCAACCAGACCTTCCGGCAGCACGGCGAGCGGGAGGAGCTTTGACATAAGGAGCTGAAGCTCAACGGACATAGGGACACGTTCTCGAGATGATCCGACAGCATGATGAGAGACGGCTTGCTGGTGACACTACCCGAAGCGCCGGTCAACATGCGATCCCTCCGCGAAACGCCGCCGCTCTCGCGACGGTGTCGTTGCGCGTGCCTTGCTTGCGCGGATCGGTGCAATCGGGCTAGCCTGCTGGCGCGAGCAGGAGCAAAGGCGGTGTGCGCCTGATCAGATTTCCATGAGGCTCGTTGCGTGGGTGCGATGAGAAGTGGCCTTTGGGGAATAATGGTCGGGGCTGTAGCGTTGGTATCGATGATGCCATCGGTGTACGCAGCGAAGATCGTGCCGATACAGGGTGAGATCCTCGTCAATTCGGGCGCCGGCTATCAGCGCATTGTCGGTGCGGTGGAGCTCAAACCCGGGGATGCAGCGATCGCCTTATCGAACGGGCAGGCGTCGTTGGTCTATGACGACGGCTGCGCCGTTGATGTGGTACCCGGCATGGTCGCCTGGGTCGAGCCGACGTCGCCGTGCCGAGCGGGGACTGGTCGCACGCGCGATCCCGATCCGACGCTGTCGGCGTCGAGGGTTTTTGACCTCACCTGGCTCGTCGAGGGCGCCGCCTTGATCAAGCGGACTAAAATTCCGGCCGGCCCTTGACGGGTCGCGACCCGAAGGCCCGTATCGTGTGTGGTGGCCCGGGCCACATCGTCTGTTCGAGGCTACATCTCGGCACGTCACGGCGATGCGCCTGGCTATGGGACCAGTTTTTCCACAGTCCTTGCTTGTAGAGGCCAACCGTTTGTCGAAGTGGTCCCCTCGGTCCCGTTGGCGGGCTTTGCCATCGATCAACCCCTTCTTCGGGGTCGTCGCGGCCTATCTGGTCGCCTGCCTCGTTCTCGGCGGTGGGACGCGCCAGGGCTTTCTCTCCGATGTCGCGCTGCAGGGGTTTGCTGTCCCCCTTCTCCTGTGGGCAGGGTGGCGGTCGCTCGATGTCCCACTCAACGCCGGTGGCCGGCGGGCGCGGGCCGCGATGCTCATCTGTCTCCTCGCCGTCGCCCTGCCACTGGCCCACCTGGTGCCGTTGCCGCCATCGGTGTGGGTGCATCTCCCCGCGCGGGCGGATTTTGAAAGCAATCTACTCGCGGCAGGGCTTGAGATCGGATGGCTGCCGCTGAGCGTCGCGCCGTCATTGACGTGGCTCAGCGCGCTTGCGCTTTTGCCGCCGATGGCCGTGTTTCTGGGCGTTCTGCACTTGGGCTACGCGGATCGGCGACGGCTCAGCGTCGCCATTCTTCTGACCGGTATCGGCCAGCGTCGGTCTCGCCCTGCTGCAGGTCGCGCAGGGGCCGTCGAGTCCCCTGCGGTTCTACGCCTTCACCAATACGAGCGAGGCCGTCGGCTTCTTTGCCAATCGCAACCACTACGCGGCCCTGCTCTATTGCCTGGTGCTGGTCGCCGCGGCCTGGGCCATCGCCACCGTCGCCGATTTCACGCGCGCCGGGCACTCCCTCCAGTCGCGGCACAGTACGCCGTACGTGATTGGCCTCCTGGCGAGCTTCACCGTCCTCGTCGTCCTTGTGGCGGCCCAGGCGATGGCGCGTTCGCGCGCCGGCCTCGGCCTCACCGTCGTCGCCCTTCTCGGCGCGTTTGCACTCGCCTATCTGGCCCCGACCGGTTCGGTCGATGCGCGATCCCCCTCCCCGTCAGGCGCCACGACACGCGGCGCGACGCCGACTGCTGTTGGCCGCGATGTCGCTCGCCATCCTCTTGGGTGCGCAGTTTGCGCTCTATCGCATCCAAGCGCGCTTCACCTCTGATCCGCTGGCGGATTGGCGGCTGCCGTTCGCCCGCAACACGATCGAAGCGGCGATCGCCTATATGCCGTTCGGATCCGGCATGGGGACGTTCGTGCCGGTCTATCAGACCTTCGAGAAAGCGTCGGACAATGTGGCGAGCGCCTATCGCCAATCGCGCCCACAACGATTTTCTCGAATCTGGCTGGAAGCCGGGGTGGTCGGCTTGATCGCCATGGGCGGGTTTCTGATGTGGGTGCTATGGGCGTCCTGGCGTGTCTGGCGGCGTGGCTTGCCGGGCGCCGGCCATCGCGACAACCTGTTGGCCGGCGCGGCGGTGTTGGCCTTGGTTCTCCTGCTCGCCCATGCGACCGTCGACTATGCCCTGCGCACGACCGCTTTGATGGCGGTGTTCGCCTGGGCCGTCGCCATGCTCCTCGTGCCCGTCGGGATCCAGACGCAGGCGTCAGGTCAAGGGTCGAGCGGCGGGAGGGCGCCGACGGAACACCGCGCGATGGGATCTCGTCAGCGCGGACGAACCACCTCCCGTTCGCGGGCGCGACGCGGAGGATCAGTCGACCGTACGGCGAGATCCAGCTGATCGGCCCTTCGCGCCGGCGCCACCGCGGGACGACTGGCCTGCCGCATGGCGGGCCGCCAAAACCAGGCCCCGACGATTGACGCCGTGCGCCCGTCGCGCCCAACGCCGCTGACGGGTGGGAAAAGGGCGGTCTCGTGGCCCTATTGTGGCAAAAAAGGCACGGGAAAAGTGTTAAATGCTCTTCGTGATGATTTGCAGCCAATAGATTGTAAGTCCAACATATTTTCAATTCTCCCCGTACCGTTTCGCCGTGGCGCATTATGTTGACATTGCGGCGTGGTTAGTGGCCCCTGACGTTAACTATAAATAGTCGTTTTGTCGAATTGTCGACATCGAACGTGGGGCGGTGGGTTTGCCACCGAGGTGGGTATGCCAAGCAGTAAGCGTCAGCGTTCGCTGATCATTGATTTAGTCATCGTGGGTCTCGCCTCGGTCGCGGCCTTGGCATTGCGGGAAAACTTCACAATCATCGACGCGCGGTGGTGGGATTTTCTCCCCTACCTTGCGTTTACGCTCGCCGTCGCCGGACCGATCTTGGTCGTCTTCCAGCTGGATCGTTCGGTGTGGCGTTTCAGTGGGCTCGTCGACTATGTCCGTGCCGCCGTCGCGTCGGCTCTCATCGTCGTTGCCGCGGTTGCCGTGGGGTTCATCGTCAATCGCCTCGATGGCGTCGCCCGATCGCTCCCCGTCCTGCAGACGATAGTCATCGCGGCGGGTCTGGTCGGTAGTCGCGTCCTCGTGCGCATGGTCCACGACCAGCGCCGGCGGCGAGACCGGGTAGCTCCCGTATCCTTGCCCTCCGCGAACGATGCCGTGCTGCTGATCGGCTGGGGCAGCGTTACTGAACTCTTCGTGCGCTCGGTCGCCGAACTCGGCAATGGGGCGATCCATATCGCGGGCATTCTGTCGCCCAACGAGCGCCATGTGGGGCGCCTCGTGCAGTCGACGGAGGTGCTCGGGCAGCCTGAAGACCTTCGTGACGTGCTCGCCGCTCTCGACGTTCATGGCATTCACGTCGGGCGCGTGGTGATCACCACTCCGTTCGCCCAGCTGTCCGACGCGGCGCGACAGATCTTGCTTGAAATCGAGAGCACCACCGACGTCCGCCTCGACTTCTTCGCCGAGCGTTTGGGGTCGGATAGCCCGGCGCGGCCCGATCCGGCGTCGGATCGGTCACTTGCCACTCCGGAGCGATCGACATTTGCGCTCGACAGCGCCGAAGTCGACCTTTTGCTGCGTCGGCCTTATTGGCGGGTGAAGCGCGGGATTGATACCACGGTGGCGCTGGTGCTGCTCGTCGTGATGATGCCGGTGGTGTTGCTGGTCGCCCTGCTCGTCGCGCTTGATGTCGGATTGCCGATCCTGTTCGTCCAGCAGCGGCCGGGCCGGCGCGGGGTGCGCTTCAACCTCTACAAATTCCGCACGATGGGGACGTCCCACGACCGCGATGGGACGAAAATTTCCGACGAAGCGCGCCTGTCGCGGGTCGGCGCCTTCCTGCGACGCACGCGCTTGGACGAGCTGCCGCAGCTCTTCAATATCCTGGCAGGCGACATGTCCTTTGTCGGCCCGCGCCCTCTGTTGACGCGCGAGCAGTCGAGCGACATCCTGGCGCGGCTGCTGGTGCGTCCGGGCCTGACCGGGTGGGCGCAGGTGCGGGGCGGGCGGGTCGTATCGGTCGCTGACAAGACCGCGCTCGATCTGTGGTACGTGCGTCATGCGTCTTTCGGTCTCGATCTGAAAATCGTCGCCGCGACCGTGCCCATGATCCTGTTCGGGGAGCGTGTCGACAAAGGTGCGGTCCGGCTGGCGTGGCGCGACTTGCGGGCGCTGGGGCTGCGGGACCGGGTCGGCGAGAGGCGTCGGGCGGCATGAGCACGGGACCCGTCGGGACTTTGATGGTGACGACCGTCTTGCCATGCCTCGATCAGGACACAGTCCTGATGCCGGGTGCAAGCGCCGGTCGTGACCCCAGAGTGGGCCGACCGGCGAGGGATTGATCCAGCGGGATCGAGCACGGGTCGACCGGGGTTTTCAGAAACACCGGAAAGGCTTCAAGTCGGCCCCGCTTAACTGTGTTGCGTTGCGTTCGGGTGCTCGTTCACCCGAAGTGCGGTAGCTTTGCCCTGAATGGAGTTCCAAGTGGAGAGCGTCACGTGCAGAATAGGGCCGAGCAGACAAGCGCCGGTGTCAGCCAAAGAGAGGGGCCCATGCTCCCGCGCATGACGGTGCTGGTGACGGGTGGCGCCGGGTTCCTCGGCTCGCATCTCTGCGATCGCCTGATTGCCGATGGGCACGACGTCATCTGCCTCGATAATTTCTTCACCGGCGCCAAGCAGAACATCGAGCACCTTCTGTCCCATCCGCGCTTCGAGCTGATGCGCCACGACGTCACGTTTCCGCTCTACCTCGAGGTCGATCAGATCTACAACCTCGCCTGTCCGGCCTCGCCGATCCACTACCAGCACGATCCCGTGCAGACGACCAAGACCAGCGTCCACGGTGCGATCAACATGCTGGGGCTCGCCAAGCGCCTCAAATGCCGGGTCTTCCAGGCCTCGACCTCCGAGGTCTATGGCGACCCCTCGGTGCATCCGCAGACCGAGGCCTACTGGGGCAACGTCAATCCGATCGGCCCGCGCTCCTGCTACGACGAAGGCAAGCGCTGCGCCGAGACCCTGTTCTTCGACTACCACCGCCAGCACCGTCTCGAGATCAAGGTCGCCCGCATCTTCAACACCTACGGGCCGCGCATGCACCCCAACGACGGCCGCGTCGTCTCGAACTTCATCGTCCAGGCGCTGCGTGGCGAGCCGATCACCATCTACGGCGACGGCAGCCAGACCCGCTCCTTCTGCTACGTCGACGACCTGATCGAGGGGTTCGTGCGGCTGATGGCGAGCCCGGCCGAAGTCACCGGGCCGATCAATCTCGGCAACCCCGGCGAGTTCACCATCCGCGAACTCGCCGAGATGGCGATCGAGATGACGGGCTCGAAATCGGTGCTGACCTTCCTGCCGCTGCCGCAGGACGATCCCAAGCAGCGCCGCCCGGACATCACGCTCGCCGGCAAGCATCTCGACTGGGAGCCCAAGGTTCCCTTGCGCGACGGGTTGCGCCAGACCATCGGCTACTTCGATCGCCTGCTGTCCGGCGGCAATCAGGCGATCAAGGCGGCGCAGCCGGCGTGAGAGCCGAAGGGCCGGGATCGAATTCGTGGCCAGGCCGTCGTGGTCGCGCGTGAGCGTCCTTGCATCTCAATCAAAATTATTGAGCGAGCTCACGGGCCGCATCGCCGGCCTTGCGGCCGGCTGGCCCTCCGCGGGGGCGGCTCTGAGGCGCCGGGCCGCGGTCGCGGCCTCGTGGCTCTATCTCTGATTGATGTGCAACAGAGGCAGGGAAGAGGTTGGTGTCCTTGGGCGGTGGTCGCGAGGGCGCGGATTGAACTCAGGGACGTTGTACGTGAGTGCAGCAATCCATCGGGAGTTGTCGTGCGGGCGCTGCTTACACTAGATCCGGGAGTTGGCGTGAGTAGCTCTCGGGAAACCGTGCTCGTTACGGGTGGCGCGGGCTACATCGGCTCGCACGCCTGCAAGGCGTTGGCGAGGGCTGGCTACTTCCGGTCACCTACGACAATCTGGTCTACGGTCACGAGTGGGCGGTGAAGTGGGGGCCGCTCGAGCGCGGTGACATCCTCGATCGCGTCGCGACTGCGACGAGGTCATCGCCAAGCACAAGCCCGGGCCGTGATGCACTTTGCGGCCTTCGCCTATGTCGGCGAGTCCGTCACCGATCCCGGCAAGTACTACCGCAACAATGTCGCCGGCTCGCCTGACGCTGCTCGAGGCGGCTGCGCGATCACCGGATCGAGCGGTTCGTGTTCTCCAGCACCTGCGCCACCTACGGGGTCCCCGAGCATCTGCCGATCGACGAGGATACGCCGCAGCGACCGATCAATCCCTACGGCGCCTAGCAAGCTGATGGTCGAGCGGATGCTGGCGGACTTCGGGCCGCGCATGGCCTGCGTTCGATCGCGCTGCGCTACTTCAATGCGGCGGGCGCCGACCCCGACGGCGAGATCGGCGAGGATCACGATCCCGAGACCCACCTGATTCCGCTGGTCCTCGATGCGGCGTCGCGGCCGGCGGCCCGACGTCACGATCTTCGGCACCGACTACGCCACGCCCGATGGCACCTGCGTGCGCGACTACATCCATGTCGACGCGACCTCGCCGACGCCCACGTCAAGGCGCTCAGGCGCCTGGAAGGCGGAGCGCAGTCCGATGTCTACAACCTCGGCAACGGCCAGGGCTTCTCGGTGCGCGAGGTGGTTAGGCTCGGTCACGCGAATACGGGCTGATGTGCCGGTGACAGCTTGGCGACCGCCGTGCCGGCGACCCCGCGGCGCTTATCAGTGATGCAACGAAGGCGCGCCGGAACAGTCGGCTGGCGGCCGCAGATCGCGAGCCTGGACGAGATCGTCCGCACCGCCTGGGTGTGGCACCAGAAGAGCGCAGCGCGGTCGCCTCGCGCCGAGGGCAAGAGATCGCGGACGAGCATCGCCTGACATGTGCGGCATCAACGGCATCTTCGCGTACCACTACGCGGCCAACCCGATTGGCCGGGTCGAATAAATGCTAAGCGCGCATATAATTCCTCTCCGGGCGCAGGGCGGTTCGGCGGCAGGGGTCTCCAGTAACGCCCGCGCGGCTCTCGCCCATCGGCGGTTGGCAATCACAGATCAATCGGAAATCTGCCTCAGCCTATCGGGCTCGTTCTGTTGGCGCCCTCTGCGGCGCGTCATGTCGCAGGGTCAGGCCTGCACCACCGCCGGGCCACGATCGCGGCCGCAGGTCCATTTTGTTCCGATTGATGCGCAACTGACCCAAGGAAGGGCGGCCGCGCCGGGTGGTGGTGGCAGGTTCGAGTCTATTTTGCTCCGGTTGAGTTGCAGTTGAGTCAGGGGGCGTTGGGCGTGATGGAGCAGAAATATCATCGCGGTGCATCGTTGCACCGCCCCAATATCTGTGGGGACTGCTTTCTGCTCAGACCGCGTATCTAGTCGTGCATTTGTCTACGGCTATTAGCAAAGTCCCTCCAAGGATCGGACAACGCAAACCGTATGACGAATCCTAGTATCGCAATCGTGACAAATGCTGTCGCGGCCGATCAGCGAAGCATGATCGGTTATGGGAAGCTGTTACTCGAAGCTGCGCGCTTGGTGGACACCGAAGCCGTGGAGATGTCGGCGACGTCGGTCTTAAGCCACCGGATCCCATCACCACTCGTTGGAGGCGGCGTCGAAAAACTCGTACGAAACGTAGAACGATTTTTTCTTACACCCATGGCGCTGTTGGGCAGACGCGCACGAATATGCCACGTCGTGGATCCTGGCAACGTGCACTATCTCGGCGCAATTCGGCATCGGGCGTCAATAGTCACGGTTCATGATCTAATTCCGTATCTTTGTCTCTCCGGCAAGTTGGTTGGCTTTCGCCCTTCACCCCACAGGGCGCTGGTTCATGCAGCGCATTCGCGAACGCCTAAAAAGCGCTGATCGCATCGTGTGCGTCTCAAAAACAACGCGATGCGATCTGCTGGATATTGCGGACTTTGATGCGTCTCGGATCGTTACAATTCCGAACGCCGTGTTCCAACCGATGGCCCCGGCGAGCTCCGAGGATTGCGCCGCTTTGAGATTCGAACTCGGCCTGCCAAACGATGCAACCCTTGTCCTTCACGTCGGACGACACTTCTACAAGAACCGAGAGGCGGTTCTGGATGTATTCGCTCGCATCCATGCAGCGCGCGCAGATGCTTGTTTGGTGCTCATAGGGGCATTGACACCCAAACTTGGGCGCCCGTCTGTCGCGAGGTTGGGCCTCGAGTCGCAGGTGCGTGCAGTGGGTCATATCGCGGCCGACAAGATGGCGGCCCTCTACACGACTTCTTCGCTGTTGTTGTTTCCGTCGCTCTATGAGGGATTTGGATATCCTGTCCTAGAGGCGCAGTTGTGCGGCACGCCGGTAATCTGCTCCGGCCGCGGATCTCTAGCCGAAGTGGCTGGCGAGGGTGCGCGAGTGTTCCCGCCCGATGACATTGAGGGAATGGCGGCCGCCGCGCTTGAGTTGCTAGATGATTCCAAAGCGCGAACGACGCTTTCATCTCGTGGGCACGAGAAATACAGCGCAATACACGCGGGAAAGGTGGTTCGCCGCGCATTCGGCGCTCTACAGGGAATTGGCTTGATTGTGATATGCGCGGCCAGCTTTTGCGCCATGCTTGCGCGGGCCGGACCCGTTGTGCGTAAGATTGGGCAGGGCGGTGATATAGCCGGAGTACGACTATGGCATCGCCGTTGCCGCGCGGGAACGCGCGCTTTTCACTCGCTCTTACTACTTCACAACCGATGACGAAGGGCTTGCATAAGACGTTGTCTAGTGACCGAGTTGACGCGGCAAAGGCCTCAGGTGAGTCGACGATCCCCGCGAAAATCGACACATCGGCGGTATCGGGAACGGCCGAGCGCGTGCTCGTCCTCGAGCCCGGCCGCGCCGAGCGCCACTACTGGCGGACCTGTGGCGCTACCGCGAGCTGTTCGCCATCCTCGCCTGGCGCGACGTCGCGGTGCGCTACAAGCAGACGGTGATCGGCGTCGCCTGGGCGGTGGTCCGGCCGCTTCTGACGATGGTGGTCTTCACGGTCGTGTTCGGCCAGCTCGCCAAGCTGCCGAGCGACGGCGACGCGCCCTATCCGATGCATGGTGTTCGCCGGCATGCTGCCGTGGTTCCTGTTCTCCACGCATCCTCGGCGAGGCCTCGAACAGCCTGGTCGGCAACGCCAACCTGATCGGCAAGGTCTATTTCCCGCGCCTCATCATCCCGGCCGTCGTCGGCGGTCGTGGCGCTGGTCGATTTCGCGCATCAACCTCGTCATGCTCGTCGGCGCTGATGGCCTGGTACGGCTTCGTGCCGGGCTGGCAGATCGTGTTCCTGCCGCTCTTCGTCGCTGCTCGCCGTGCTCGCGAGCCTCGGGCCCGGCGCTGTTGATCACCGCGCTCAACGTCAAGTACCGCGACTTCCGCTACATCATTCCGTTCATCGTGCAGTTCGGGCTCTACGTCTCGCCGGTCGGCTTCTCGAGCGCGGTCGTGCCGGAGGAATGGCGCTTCTGGTACAGCCTCAACCCGATGGTCGGCGTGATCGACGGCTTCCGCTGGTGCCTGCTCGGCGGCGAGAGCCAGCTCTACTTGCCGGGCTTTCTCGTCAGCCTCGGCGTCGTCGCCTTCTTCCTGTGGCTCGGCATCCGCTATTTCCGCGCGCACCGAGCGCACCTTCGCGGACCTGATCTGACATGACCGACGACGTCGTCATCCGCGCCGAGGGCCTCGGCAAGAAATACCTGATCGGCCACGAGGCCGAGCGCGAGCGCTACACGGCGCTGCGCGACGTGATCGCGCGCAGCGCGCGCAAGGCGCTTGCGCGCACGGCCGGCGACATGGTGCGCGGCCGCGCCAGCTCGTCGCCGGCGACGAGATCGAGGAGTTCTGGGCGCTGCAAGGACGTGAGCTTCGAGGTCAAGCGCGGCGAGGTGCGTCGGCATCATCGGCCGCAACGGCGCCGGCAAGTCGACGCTGCTGAAGATCCTGTCGCGCATCACCGAGCCGACCGAGGGCCGCGTCGACGATCACGGGCCGCGTCGCGAGCCTGCTCGAGGTCGGCACCGGCTTTCATCCCGAGCTGACCGGGCGCGAGAACATCTACCTCAACGGCGCGATCCTCGGCATGACGCGCGCCGAGATCAGACGCAAGTTCGACGAGATCGTCGCCTTCGCCGAGGTCGAGAAGTTCCTCGACACGCCGGTGAAGCGCTACTCGAGCGGCATGTACGTGCGCCTGGCCTTCGCCGTCGCCGCGCATCTGGAGCCGGAGATCCTGATCGTCGACGAGGTGCTGGCGGTCGGCGACGGAGTTCCAGAAGAAGTGCCTCGGCAAGATGGAGGACGTCGCCGGCGACGGCCGCACGGTGCTGTTCGTCAGCCACAACATGGCGGCGGTACACGCTCTGTGCAACCAGGGCATAATTCTCGAGAACGGTGCGGTGAAGTTCCAATCCGGCAACATCGACATGTGTATCTCTGCCTATGCCGATGCCGGCCAGGGCCAGATTTCGTCGGTGTGGGTGAATAGCGGCGATGAATACAAGAATGGCGTATTCATTCCGAGCTCGCTTTCCTTGATTGGGAAGGACGGCGAGCCGCAGGCTCAGGCAATCCACGAGGAGGGATGCACAGTAGAGTTGAGCGGCATCCTGCTGGTCGAGGATAGTGACTTCGCGAGTGTAGCCATTTCCGTCTATCGGGCGGATGGGCAGCGGCTGTTCTGGTCGTCGGTCCACGGATCCGCGACGAGCTCGCCGAACGATCCCTCCTGGCAAGCTCAGCTTTCGCGCGCAGATACCGCCGCGCCTGCTCAATGAAGGCCATCACGAAATCGAGGCGGTCGCGTACCTCCACAATCGACGCTACGTCGTCGCGCCAGGCTCGGGACCACGGATCTCTTTTTAGCAACTCGCTGAGCTACACGTCGCCTTATTGGGATAAATCCCGCGATGGCGCGATGACTGCAGTGCCTGCACTGGACGTTCGTATGTGCAGGAGGAAGGAGAAGGTCTTGCCCGGCGCGCCACGGCTGAAGCTGGTACCAGCAGGCATCCTCGTGACACCTGCGGGGGAGAGCTCGGCAAGCCGCGGAACAGGCAGAGTTGCGGCCGAACACGCTGTCGCTGCGCCGCAGCTTCTTCAGCTTGAGTTTCCACTGCGCTGGTTCAACAAGGCAGTTTGAATGCTTCCGAAAATCAGCATTGTTACGCCGTCCATTCCGATGCGCCAACCTCATTGAGGCGACAATCAAATCTGTGCTTTCGCAGGGCTACCCAAGCCTCGAGTACATCGTGATTGATGGCGCCGGAGATGAGACCGCCAACATACTTCGTCGCTATGATGGCCAGCTAGCCTACTGGTGCAGCGAGCCAGACGGCGGACAGTACGATGCGATCAACAAGGGGCTCGCGAGGCGACGGGGGATATTTTCTACTGGATCAACGCCGACGACATGCTTCTTCCAACTCACTCTTTGTCGTGGCGAATGCGTTGAGCAGCTTTCCCGGCATTCAATGGCTATCATCGCTTAAGCCGGCTTGCTGGGACTCTCAGGGCTATCTGGCCGACTTCAGCAATTGTCCCGGTT
>CAVZHG010000025.1:0-39216 GCA_963775035.1 uncultured Alphaproteobacteria bacterium
CCGGAGGCCGCCGATGATCCCCCGCTACTCCCGGCCCGAGATGGCCGCGATCTGGTCGCCCGAGACGCGCTTCCGCATCTGGTTCGAGATCGAGGCGCACGCCGCCGACGCCATGGCCGAGCTCGGCATCGATCCCGAAGGAGGCGGCCGAGGCCATCTGGGAGAAGGGCGGCAAGGCCGAGTTCGACGTCGCCCGCATCGACGAGATCGAGCGCGAGACCAAGCACGACGTCATCGCCTTCCTCACCCACCTCGCCGAGATCGTCGGGCCCGAGGCGCGCTTCGTGCACCAGGGCATGACCTCGTCGGACGTGCTCGACACCTGCCTCAACGTGCAGCTCGTGCGCGCCGCCGACCTGCTGATCGCCGACGTCGACGCGCTGCTGGCCGCGCTGAAGCGCCGCGCCTTCGAGCACAAGGACACGCTCGACCATCGGCCGCAGCCACGGCATCCACGCCGAGCCGACCACCTTCGGCCTCAAGCTCGCCTACGCCTATGCCGAGTTCGCGCGCGCCCGCGCGCGGCTGCGTGGCGGCGCGCGAGGAGGTCGCGACCTGCGCCATCTCCGGCGCGGTCGGCACCTTCGCCAACATCGATCCGCGGGTCGAGGCGTACGTCGCCGAGAAGCTGGGCCTCGCGCCCGAGCCGGTCTCGACCCAGGTGATCCCGCGCGACCGCCACGCCATGTACTTCGCCACGCTCGGCGTCGTCGCCTCCTCGATCGAGCGGCTCGCGACCGAGATCCGCCACCTGCAGCGCACCGAGGTGCTGCGAGGCCGAGGAGTTCTTCTCGCCGGGCCAGAAGGGCTCCTCGGCCATGCCGCACAAGCGCAACCCGGTGCTGACCGAGAACCTGACCGGCCTCGCCCGCATGGTGCGCGCCTACGCGCTGCCGGCGATGGAGAACGTGGCGCTCTGGCACGAGCGCGACATCTCGCACTCCTCGGTCGAGCGCATGATCGGCCCCGACGCCACCGTCGACGCTCGACTTCGCGCTCGCACCGCCTCGCCGGCGTGATCGACAAGCTGGTCGTCTATCCCGAGAACATGCAGCGCGAACCTCGACCGGCTCGGCGGCCTCGTCCACTCGCAGCGCGTGCTGCTGGCGCTGACGCAGAAGGGCGTCAGCCGCGAGGACGCCTACGCCTCGGTGCAGCGCAACGCCATGCAGGTCTGGGAGCGCGGCGCGGGCGACTTCCTGGCCGCTGCTGAAGGCCGACCCGGACGTCGCCGGCGATCTGCGGCCGCCGAGCTCGAGGCGCTGTTCGACCTCGGCTACCACCTCAAGCACGTCGACACGATCTTCGCGCGCGTGTTCGGCGCGGCCTGAGGCCGGGAGCACCGAAGCATGACGAAGCGGGTAGCGGTAATTGCCGGAGCGACAGGGGCGGCGGCCAAGCGACTGGTCGAGGCGCTGGTCGCCGAAAGGAGTGGACGTGGTCGGCTTTGCGCGGAACCCGCCGCCCCAACCACGTGAAAAGCCCCGCGAGCGGTTCACTACATCGCCGCCGACTGACCGATGCGGCCAGCACTCGTGCGGCGCTGGCCAAGGACCCGAGGCGACGCACCTCTTCTATACAGCACGCACCCCGTTCACCGATGCACCACTGGCGTCGAGGACGTCGCCGGCAACGCCGCCATGCTTGAGAATCTGGTCGAAGCCGCCGAGGCCGGCGCCAAGGCCTGCGAGCACGTCCATCTCGTCGAGGGCACTAAGTGGTACGGCATGCATATCGGCCGATGCGCGACGACCGACCCGCGAGGACGATCCGCGCCACATGCCGCCGAACTTCTACTATGCCCAGGAGGATCTCCTCCGCGACGGCGGCAGAGAGGCAAGCGCTGGACGTGGTCGGCCTCGCGTCCGGGCTTTCTCTACGACTTCGCGCCGGAGCGGCCGCGCAACCTGGTGCCGATGATCGGCGCCTGGGCGGCGATGTGCCGCGAACTTGGAACGCCGCTCGATTTTCCGGGCAAGCCCTGCTACGACGCGCTGTTCGAGGCGACCGACGCGAGCCAGCTCGCCGCTCATCAAATGGATGGCGACGGCGCCGACAGGCGCGCAATCAGGCGTTCAACGTGACCGATGGACCGCTGTTCCGGACGCGGCTGTGGCCGAGATCGCCGGCTCTACGGCCTCAAGCCCGGCATCCCCCGCCACTTCAGGCTTAGCCAATGGATGGCGGACAAAGCGCCGGTGTGGTAAGGTATTGTCAAGCGCCACAACCTTATCCCGCGACCGATGGCTGAGGGCCGTCACCTGGGGCTTTGGCGATTTCCTGTCGTCGCTCGAGCACGACGTCGTCTCGAGCGTCGCCAAGCTGCCGCCTGGCAGGATTTCACGAGACCGTCGACACCGAAGCCCCGATCCTGGCCCACCTGAAGCGCTACCGCGAGGCACTCGCTCGCTGCCGTAGGGGCGCCTTGTCCCGAGGGGCGCCTGCGGCGGCGGATTCGGTCGCAAACGGGGGGCGAGAGACACTATAGTCCGGCCCGAATTCGCAGCGAGCGGTGGATGGTGGCGGCGTGATCGGCGCCGGCCCCGCTTTGCATCCGGGCCAGAAGTCTTGACTTGGGAATCGCATCGACATGCAAACCACTTTGGTCCACGCTCAGTTCGGCGGCAGCGATTTCATGGTGCAGCTGCTGCCCATCCTGCTGATGTTCGTGATCTTCTATTTTCTGCTGCTCCGCCCGCAGCAGAAGCGCGTGAAGACAGCACCAGGAGATGGTCGACAACATGCGCCGCGGCGACACGGTGGTCACCTCGGGCGGCATCATCGGCAAGGTCACCAAGGTGATGGACGAGAGCGAGATCGAGGTCGAGATCGCCAAGGACACGCGGGTCCGGGTGGTCAAGTGACACCGTCGCCGAGGTGCGGATCAAGGGCGAGCCGGTCAAGGAGAGCGCCTGAGCGCGCGGCGCCGAGCCGCCCGCGGCCGCCGAATTACCGAAGGTCCGAAGCCGCGATGCTGCATTTCTCCCGCTGGAAGATCGTGCGATCGTGCTGGTCTGCCTCGCCAGCCTGCTGTTCGCGCTGCCGAATTTCTTCGCCAAGAGCGGTGCGGCTGGCCGCTGCGTGCCGCAAGAAGCAGATGCACCCTCGGCCTCGACCTGCAGGGGCGGCGCGCATCTGCTGCTCCAGATGGACATCGACGACGTGCGCCAGGACTGGCTCAAGACGGTGCGCGAGGATGCCCGCAAGCGCCTGCGCGACGCCAAGCTCGGCTTCAGTCGGCGCTCGGCATCGTCGGCAACGCGCGTGCAGGTGCGGCTCGACAAGCCGCGAGGACCCGGAGGCGGCGCTGAAGGAGCTGCGCAGCATGATCAGCCGCTCGGCAGCGCCGTGCTCGGCAGCGGCGGCACGACATCGACGATGTCAAGGCCGACGGGCGGCCTGATCACGATCGCGCCGACCGAGCCGGGCCTGCAGCAACGCGTCTCAACTCCGCCATGGCGCCGCCATCGAGACCGTGCGCCGCCGCGTCGACGCGCTCGGCACCACCGAGCCGAACATCGTGCGCCAGGGCCGCGACCGCATCCTGGTGCAGGTGCCCGGCCTCCAGGACACCAGCAGCTGAAGAAGCGCTCGGCGAGACGGCGCAGCTGACCTTCCACCTGGTGCATCCGACCATGCGGCGGAGGAGGCCGGGCGGCCGTGTGCCGGCCGGCTACTCGCATCTGCCCGCCATCGAGCGCGGCGAGAGCGGGCGCCTATCTTCTCGCGAGACGCCGGTGGTGCAAGGGCGAGGAGCTCGTCGATGCCCAGCCGGGCTTCGACCAGCGCACCAACGAGCCGATCATCAAGTTCCGCTTCAACCAGGCCGGCGCGCGCAAGTTCGGCAAGATCACGCAGGACAACGTCGGCCGGCCGTTCGCCATCGTGCTCGACGACAAGGTGATGTCGGCGCCGGTCATCCGCGAGCCGATCCTCGGCGGCTCGGGCCAGATCTCGGGCTGCTTCACGGTCGAGAGCGCCAACAACCTGTCGATCCAGCTGCGCTCGGGCGCGCTGCCGGCCAAGCTGACCATCGTCGAGGAGCGCACCGTCGGCCCGTCGCTCGGCGCCGACTCCATTGCGGCCGGCAAGCTCGCCGGCATCATCGGCGGCATCGCCACCGATCATCATGACGATCATCGCCTACGGCACCTTCGGCGTGTTCGCCGTGCGTCGGGCTGATCGTGAATGGCCTGATGATCGTCGCCCTGATGTCGGTGATCGGCTCGACGCTGACGCTGCCGGGCATCGCCGGCCTGGTGCTGACCATCGGCATGGCGGTCGACGCCAACGTGCTGATCTACGAGCGCATCCGCGAGGAGCTCCGGTCCGGCAAGACGCGCGATCGCCGCGATCGAGGCCGGCTTCAACCGCGCCATGATCACCATCCTCGACAGCCAGCTCACCACGCTCGCCGCCGCGATCATCATGTTCTGGCTCGGCTCCGGGCCGATCCGCGGCTTCGCCGTGACGCTGACGATCGGCATCTTCACGTCGATCTTCACCGCCGTCACCGTGACGCGCCTGCTGGTCGCGCTCTGGCTGAAGATCGGCGCGCGCCAAGGCCGCACGATCGAAGTGCCGATCTGAGAGCGGCCTGCCCGAAGAGTCCGAAGGCGTCGCACCCATGCTGCTGTATCCCGAACTTCAAGGGCTTCGACTTCTTCCCGCACGGCACCGCATCTCGATTTCATGCGCTACAAGGGCATCTGCTTCTGGGCCTCGATCGTCGCCATGGCGCTGTCGCTGGCGCTGTTCTTCGTCAAGGGCCTCAACTACGGCGTCGACTTCAAGGGCGGCTCGCTGATCGAGGTGCAGCGAAGGCGGGCCCGGCCGACGTCGCGCGCTGCGCGGCAAGCTCGGCGGGCTCGGCCTCGGCGACGTGCAGATCCAGCAGTTCGGCGGCGCCGACCGACGTGCTGATCCGCATCGAGCAGCAGCCCGGCGGCGAGCAGGCGCAGCAGGATGCGCTGAAGAAGGTGCATCGACGCGCTCGGCGACGGCTACATCGCAGCGCCGCGTCGAGGTGGTGGGCCCGGCGGTCTCGAGCGAGCTGCGGCGCACCGGCATCATCGCGGTGCTCGCCTCGATCCTCGCCATCATCGTCTACGTCTGGTTCCGCTTCGAATGGCAGTTCGCGCTCGGCGCCGTCGTGGCGCTGCTGCACGACGTGCTGGCTGACGTCGGCGTGTTCTCGCTGTTCCAGCTGGAGTTCGACCTGTCGATCGTCGCGGCGCTGCTGACCATCCTCGGCTACTCGGTCAACGACACCGTCGTCGTGTCCGACCGCATCCGCGAGAACCTGCGCAAGTTCAAGCGGATGGAGCTGCGCGAGCTGCTCAATCTCTCGATCAACGAGACGCTGTCGCGCACGATCCTGACCGGCGTCACGACCATCGCCGTGCTGCTCGCGCTGTTCATCTTCGGCGGCTCGGTGATCCGCAATTTCACGCTCGCCATGCTGTTCGGCGTGCTGATCGGCACCTACTCGTCGATCTTCATCGCCGCGCCGATCCTCGAGCTACCTCGGCGTCAAGCGCGAGACGGTGACCGGCGGCAATGAGAAAGCCGCAGCGCGGAGCTGAGGCGCCGCGACCGGCGGATCGCGCTTTCCAGGCAGCAGGAGGGTCCGATCGAGCCGACAGCCCCACGAGACCCAGGCCCACGAATTCCCGGGCCACGTTACCCGGGACGGGCGCCGATCGAAGCCTACGGCAACGGCGGCTTCCGGTTTGCCGGGATGAGCCATCGCGGCTCGCTCATCTGTCTCGCCGAGCGGAATCGTCGGCTGGTCGGCGACCAGCGCCGAGGGTCTGACGCTCGACGACCTCGCCCTCCTGCGCCAGGAGCCCGCGGGTATCGAGCTGCTGCTGCTCGGCACCGGCCGGTCGTTCCTGCTGCCATCGGCGGAATTGCGCGCCGGCTTGCGCGAGATCGGCATCCGCGTCGAGCCGATGGATACCGGGGCGGCGTGCCGGACCTACAACATTCTGCTCGCCGAGCAGCGTCCCATTGGCGCGGCGCTGATCGCGGTCGACTGACCGCCGACTTGGCGCTTCGCTGCGTGCCGACGCTTTCAGACCGGGCTTGTTTCGTGCTCTACATCATTCATATCGCAGCCGGGAGCCGCCCATGACCGCCGCCCTTTCGAGTGCCCGCAACGCCTTGATCGCGGGAATTGCCGTCGCCGTGCTGGCACTCGTCGCCGCCGTTGCCGTCGACGGCGCCGATCGGCTCGGTTTGATTTCGTTCGTTCTGCGGGCGACCCATGTCGTCGCCGCGATGGTCTGGGTCGGCATGATCTGGTTCGTCAATTTCGTCCAGCACGCCGCGGTGACGAGCGCCGACGATGCGGGGCGCGGCACGCTGATGCGCCTCGTGGTGCCGAACGTCGCGTGGATCTTCCGCCACGCGTCGCACCTGGTGCTGCTGTCGGGCGTGCTGCTGACGCTGCCGACCGGCTATCTGCTGGGGAACTGGGTGTTCGGCGCACCGGTCTACGTGTCGCTGGTCAAATCGCTGCTGATGTGGGGCGCCGCCGCCGGTGCGGTCGCCATGTGGGCCTTCGTGCACATGATCATCTGGCCCAATCTGCAGGTTGTGCTCGGCCAGCGGCCCGGCAACGCCGACGCCAAGGCGGCGGCGCGCGCCAAGGTCGCGATCTATGCGCGGGCCAATCTGCTGCTCGCGGTTCCGGTGACCGTCCTGATGGTCGCTGCCGCGCATCTCTTCTGACCGATGGCCGCGGCACCGCCCGAGGCCCCCACAGGTGCGGCGTCACTCGCAGCGTTGCGCGAGGTCGCGATCGCGCGCGAGCCGGATCGGTATCTGGCCGCGACGCTGGCGCCGGCCGCGCTGCGCTACGATCTCGTCGTGCTGGCGGCGTTCGCGGCCGAAATCGCGCGCATTCCAGACCTCGTCCGCGAGCCGCTGGCGGGCGAGATCCGCCTCCAATGGTGGCGGGATGCGCTGATCGGTGCGAGCAGCGAAGCGGCTGCGGGGCATCCGGTCGCGATGGCGATGCGGGCAGCGACCGCGCGGTTCGCACTGCCGGGGGGAATTATCGAGGGCGTGATCGATGCCCAGGCGGATATCCTGCATGGCGAACGGCCCATCAATGAGAATGCGCTGCGGGCGCGCCTGGCAGCGAGCGAAGGGGGCCTATTCAGGCTGGCGGCACGCATCTGTGCGGGCAACGATGCGGAAGCCGACGCGGAAGCCGCTGGTCTCGCCGGATTGGCCTACGGTCTTTCTCGCACACTCGTGCGGGCCGAAGGCGCGGCATGGCCATTGATCCCGCGTTCGCTGGTGGCCGATGAGGATCTCGTCCCGGACGGCGAAAGCGATGCGGCGGCCGACGCGCGCGTGACGTCGGCGCTCGGCGCGCTCAGCAGCGTGGCGCGCGCGGCACACGCAGACGTTGCCGCCCGGTTGCGCCAACTGTCGCGGCGCCGGCGTCTCGCCTTCCTGCCTCTGGCCATGGTTAGGCCCTACTTGCAAGCCTTAGAGAAGGAGATGAAGTTGCAGGGGTCACATCCGTCCGACGCGCTGCCGATCGGTCGGCTGCTGCGGATCGGATGGGCGCACGCGAGCGGGCGCCTGTGAGGCCAACGATCGGAGGCCAATGCTGAAGGCGCGATTGACCATGGAGCCAAGCCGGCATCGCCGGATCGGGATTGCACGGCGTCTCATGGGCGGCATCCTCGCGCTTTGGGCGATCGCCCTCGCGTGCGTGCTGGTGCCGCAGCCGGCGGCGGCGGAGCCGCGCATCACATGGCGCGTCGAGAACCCGTTCCGCCTCTTCAACCGGCCGTCGGACACGGAAGTGCACCGCGCCACCTTCAACGCGCTCTCGGACGAAGAGCGCTATGCGCCCGTGCTGGCCGCCGAGCGGGCGCTGTCGCGGCGCCATCCGACCGATGGCTGGGCGGCCGATATGCTCGATCACACCTGCTGGTCGCAGGAGCGCAACCGCTACGGCTGCCGCCAGCAACGCGACTATCTCGACCCGCACGAGCATCGGATCATCGCGGCCCTTGTCGACGTTCCCGACGCCGACCGCATCGACTGCACATGGCTGACGACGCCGCACGCGCGGCGTGGCCGGGGCGGATCCATCACCGCGCGCTGCGATCATCCCGTCGAAATCGCGATTCCCTATCCGGCGGGCGCGCGCCTCAGCGTCGAGGTCGGCGGTCGCGAGATCGCGATGACGAGTGCCAAAGTCGACGATCTGCTGATCGTCGCGATGGGCGACAGCTTCGCCTCGGGCGAGGGCAATCCCGATGTTCCCGTGCGGTTCTCGCGCGAACGCCGCGCCGACTATGGTGTTGGCAGCGCGAACGAGCCGCTCTCCGGCTATCCGGCGCGGATCGGCAAGTGGAGCAGCATCGGCGACGCAGCCTTCATCGACAACAACGCGCGCTGGATCGATCAGGCGTGCCACCGCTCGCTGTACTCGCACCAGCTCCGCGCCGCGCTGCAACTCGCGATCGAGGATCCGCACCGTGCGGTGACGTTCGTCGGCTACGCGTGCTCGGGAGCGGAAATCATCGACGGACTGTTCCTGCGCTACAAGGGCAACGAGTGGGTGCCTTCGCCGCCCGATATCTCCCAGATCTCGGCGATCGCCCAGGCCCAGTGCGGGGCCAAGGCGGCCCCGGAGATCGACCTGCCCGAGGCGTTCCACATGGGCGGCGTGCTGCGGGCGCTGCGGGGCGGCTTGGTGCTGCGCAAGTGCGACTCCGACGACGCGCGCAAGATCGATCTCGTTATGGTGTCGATCGGCGGCAACGATATCGGCTTCGCCCGGCTCCTCGCCAACGCCGTTCTCTCCGATCAGTCGCTGCTGCGTCAGCTCGGTGGCTGGTTCGGCCAGGTCCACGGTTTCCTCGCCGCGACCGAGCTGCTGGACGACCTCGAAGTCAAGCTGAAGGCGCTCAAGCGCGCCATTCACGGTGTGCTCCACGTTCCCTGGGCCGAGGCGGACCGGATCATGCTGGTCGCCTATCCGAGCCTCGCGATGCTCCCCGACGGCCGCAACGTCTGCCCCGATGGTCGCGCCGGCATGACGGTCGCCCCGGATTTCATGCTGAGCGAGGGCCAGGCGCGCGAATCGATGGCGGCGGGCGAGCGGCTCAATGCGACCATGGAGGATATGAGCCGCCAGAATAGCTGGACCTTCGTCGCCGGCCATCGCGCGAAATTCCAGGGGCGCGGCATCTGCTCCGGCTACACCGACAACGCCTTCACGACGGCCGACGACCTGCGCATGCCGCGCTGGACCGGCAAAAAATGGGAGCCCTACAACCCCGCCGATTGGCAGGCCTACGTGCCGCGCCAACGCTGGTTCCGCACGCCGAACGACGCGTTCATGACCGGCAACTTCCACGTCAGCGCATCACTGATGCAGCGGGTGATGAAACTCCAGTCGCTGTCGTCGTTCCAGTTGCTGCTGGCCAGCATCTACTCGGGCGCTTTCCATCCGACCGCCGAGGGACAGGCCGCGATCGCCGATGCCGTTGTCGTCGAGGCGCGCCGCATTCTCGCGAAATACGGCGCGCAGTAGCTAAAGCAACGGACTTGAAATTCACCTCGACTCGAGGCAGTAAAAGATCGGCGCCATGTTAGTCTTAATCCAAGTATCATCGATGAAGACGAGGCAAGTGGGATAGAAATGACGGCTAGCTCGGTGAGAGCGCTAGCGCGGCCTGAAGACATGGGGGAGATGCTGTTCAGTAGCGAAGAGAGATTTTTTTGAAAGATTGGATCTAGCGAGGAAGGAAGAGACAGAAGGTATAGTGAGAGAAGATGATACGGCGCGCTGCCAGAAAATAATTAAGTAGATGAAGTGTCAGATAAGAGATATTATAGATATGAGTTGAGAATGAAGGAAAGATGAGGCTAGAGGGTAAAAGTAAGATAGAAGAGGAACTTGGCAGGAGATGGAATGAAAGTCTAGAGAAAGAGCTTAGAATACTTAAAGAAAGTGGAGGGAGCAATATAGAAGCGCTCGGAGATCGAGAGGAAGGTATAGAAAAAGGAAATGGCTGAGGAGAAAAGAAAACGAAGGTAAGCGGAATAAGGCTTAGCCATGCGTGCTGGAATCAGCTAGGTGGGGAGTGAATTTCAAGTCCAAAGTTGCTTTAGAATGCTATGACTTTAAAGCGTCTTTGGACATTAAATGCGACTTTTAGACCGATCCAGGCGTGGGTCGCATTTAAGGTCCGACGCTTTAGTCCACGATCCGCATGATCACTTCGATCTCGACCGGGATGTTCCCCGGCAGCGAGCCCATGCCGACCGCCGAGCGCGCATGGCGGCCGCGATCGCCGAGTATCTCCACGAACAGATCGGAGCAGCCGTTGATCACCTTCGGCTGCTCGGTGAAACCCGGCACCGCGTTGACCATGCCGAGCAATTTCAGCGCCTCGACCTTGCCGAGGTCGCCGGCTGCGAGCTTCGCCGCCGCGAGCAGTCCGAGCCCGACGAGGCGGGCGCACTCGTAAGCCTGTTCGACCGAGATGTCCTCGCCGACGCGGCCCGATACGAGCGTGCCGTCCGGCCGCCGCGGGCCTTGGCCGGAGAGATAGATCGTGCGCCCGTCGATCTTGAAGGGCACGTAGTTGCCGACCGGCGTCGGCACCTTCGGCAGCACCAGACCCAGCGATTTCAGCTTCTCTTCGGGTGTCATTGGCTTGCTCCTTATGCGTTGGCGACTTTCGCGAATTGCTTGCTGTCGTGGGGATGCCACCAGCGGCCGCCGACGACGGTACCTTCCGAAACGATCCGGCGGTCGCCGATCATCTTCTCGCCGACCACGTCCCCATATTCGAAGCGGCCTTCCTTGACGGTCAGGATCGTCGCGTCGCCGACCGAACCCGGCTTGAGGCTGCCGAGCTCGGGCCGCTTCAGCGCGTGCGCGGCGTTGATCGTCGATTGCGCGATGACATCGTTGAGCGATACGCCGAGGCACAGGAACTTCGACATCGTCGTGACCTGGTCGTAGGCCGGGCCGTCGATGCACAAGGCGTGGACGTCGGACGAGATCGTGTCGGGCTGGAAGCCGTTGGCCAGCATGGCGCGCGCGGTCTTGAACGCGAACGAGCCCTTGCCGTGACCGATATCGAATTTCACGCCGCGCGCACGGGCGGCGAGAACGGCCGGCTTGATCGTGCCTTGCACGGTGCACGGCGCGTTCGGGAAGGGGCGGAAGGCGTGCGTCAGCACATCGCCCGGCCGCAGCATGTCGAGGACTTCCTCGTAGGACGGCGGCGGGTGGTCGATGTGGCACATCAGCGGCATACCCACCTCGTCGGCGACCTGCAGCGCGATGTTGAGGGGCGCCGCACCCTGCTCGCCCGAGGCGTGCAGGCCGACGCGCACCTTGATGCCGACGATCACGTCGCGATTGGCGTCCGCGACGATAGCGGCGTCGCGCGGGGCCATCAGGCGCATGTTCTCGCTCTCGCCGACCATGATCGTGTTCGAGAACCCGAAGATCCCGGCGAACGAGATATGGAGATAGGCGAGGATGCGCACTTCAGACCGCTCGATGACGTGCTTGCGGAAGCCGGCGAAGTTGCCCGGCCCGGCGCTGCCGGTATCGATCGCGGTCGTGACGCCCGAGGTGCGGCAGAACTCCTCGGCGTCGATGCCGAGCGAGGTGCCGCCCCAGTAGACGTGCGTGTGGAGGTCGATCAGGCCGGGCGAGACGATATACCCTTTGACGCTGCGGACCTCGGTGGCGGGTCCCGGGGCCAGATTGGCGCCGACCGCGGCAACCTTGCCGCCGGCAAAGGCGACGTCGGCGATGCCGTCGAGGTTCTGCGAGGGATCGATGACCCGCCCGCCCTTCAAAATGAGATCGTAGGTGCTCATGCGTCTCCGCCCCGTTTACGCTGTCCGAGTTTCAAAGGTCGCGCGATCGCCTGGCCAAAGCAAGCGCTCCTGCCGGCCATCAGCGTTGCCGTCGCGCAGTGCGGGCGCCGGGCGTTCGGTCCGATATTCGCGCCGCTCGGTTGCCGCGGGCGCCGGAATAAACGGGGTAGACGCGCAGAAAGCATCTAAATTTTTGCCATTGGAAGTGCTAAGGGACCAATCTCCGCGGGTGGGATGGAGCGGTGCCGCCAGAAGTGCTCTGGGCACTGTGCGGGCGGAGGCAGAGGTCCAGGGATGCTCTACGAGCTCGTCACGTTCAGCGATCAGTTCGGCCTGCTGAACGTGTTTCGCTACATCACGTTCCGTACCGGCGGCGCGATCATGACCGCGCTACTGTTCGTGTTCCTGTTCGGGCCGGCGATCATCGATCTGCTGCGCATCAAGCAGGGTAAGGGCCAGCCGATCCGCGAGGACGGACCCAAGACCCATTTCTCGAAGAAGGGCACGCCGACGATGGGCGGGCTCATGATCCTTGCCGGCGTCACGGTCTCGACGCTGCTGTGGGCGAACCTGTCCAACCCTTACGTGTGGATCGTGCTCGGCGTGACGCTCAGCTTCGGCGCCATCGGATTTTATGACGACTATCTCAAGGTGACCCGACAGACGACCAGCGGCTTCGGCGGCAAGGGCCGGCTCGGGCTCGAATTCCTGATTGCGGGTATCGCTACCTATATCGTCATGCGGCTCGGCGCGCCCGGTTTTGCCGACGTCCTGACGATCCCGTTCTTCAAGAATGTCGTGCTGCCGCTCGGCTTTCTGTTCGTGCTGCTCGGGATGGTGGTGATCGCGGGGGCCGGCAATGCGGTCAACCTGACGGACGGCCTCGACGGGCTCGCGATCGTGCCGGTGATGGTCGCGGCGGCGACCTTCGGCCTGATCGCCTATCTCGTCGGCAACGCCCGCTTCGCGCTGTATTTGCAGATCCATTACGTCGCCGGTGTCGGCGAGGTCGCGGTGATATGCGGGGCGCTGTTGGGCGCCGGCCTGGGCTTCCTGTGGTTCAACGCGCCGCCCGCGATGATCTTCATGGGTGACACGGGGTCGCTGGCGCTCGGGGGCGCGCTCGGCGCCATCGCGGTCGCGACCAAGCACGAGATCGTGCTGGCGATCGTCGGCGGCCTGTTCGTGCTCGAGACGCTGTCGGTGTTCATCCAGGTCGCATCGTTCAAGCTGACCGGACGGCGTGTTTTTCGCATGGCGCCACTGCATCATCACTTCGAGCAGAAGGGATGGCAGGAATCGACGGTGGTCGTGCGCTTCTGGATCATCTCGGTCGTGCTGGCGCTGCTGGGCCTGGCGACGCTGAAACTGCGCTGAGGCGTCGAGCCGCGAGGGTCCGTCATGCGTATTCGAGTCGGTTTGTCGTTACTGGTCGTGGCGCTCATGGCGACGCCGTCGTTCGCGCAGGCCCCGCTCGGCACTGCGCCGACGTACACCGACCGCAAGCTCGGGCTGCTTCCTTCAGGATCGGTGCCCAACGCCGCCGCGATCCAGCGTCGGATCTGGATGCCGGGACTCAACGAAGGCTTCGTCCCGCAAGGGTTGAGCGTCGTCGCGGGGGCGGTCTACGTCGCCGCCTACAAGAGCCCCGAGGGCGCCGGTCGCGGCCCCTGCCGCCTCTACCGGCTCGACCCAACGAGCGGCAAAGTCACCGGCATCCTCGACCTGCCGCCGCAGTGCGGCCACGCCGGCGGCGTCGCCAAGGGAACGCCGGGCCATCTCTGGGTCGCCGATACGCGCGACATTTTCGAGGTCCGGCTCGATCAGCCGGCGAGCCCGACCATCGGCAAAGTCGTCCGCCATATCCGGCTCAGCGGGCTCGTCAAAGGGTCGTACGCCGCGGGCTCGGCCGATGCCCTGTGGCTCGGCGCCTACGAGACCCACGGCGCGCCGCGTCTCTACAAGTTTCCCTGGGCCTCTCTGAAGCCGCAGATCGGCCAGGACGATGCTGCCATGTCGGTCCTCATGCCGGTGCGGGTGCAGGGCGCGGCGTTCGATCCGGCGGGGCGGTTGTGGGTCACGCGCAGCAGCGGCAGCTTCGGTGAACTCGTTGAAGTCAAGCTAGAATCCGGCGCGATCGGCAAGCGCCATGCATTTCCCGTGGGGACCGAGGACATCTAGCTTCGACGCCGAGGGGCGGCTGTGGGCCGTGAGCGAGGCCGGCTCGAAGCGGTGGCTGTCGTGGTCGACGTTCTTTCCGGTGGTTTTCCAGGTGGATATGGGTCGCCTGCGCTGAGATGTGCCGCACCAACTCGGGCGCGATTCAGGTACACTGGGCCCCATGATTCCCGTCACGTCATTCGCTGGCGCCGAGGTCGCGGTTTTCGGGCTCGGCGCGTCCGGCCGGTCGACCTGCCGCGCCCTGCTCGCGGGCGGTGCGCGGGTTGCCGGCTGGGATGATGGCGAAGCGGCGCGGACCGCCAGCGCCGCGGCGGGCGTCACAGTGGTCGATCTGACGACCGTCGATTGGACCCGGTTTGCCGCGCTCATCCTCGCCCCCGGCGTGCCGCTGACCCACCCCGAGCCGCACTGGACCGTCCAGCGCGCCCGCGCGGCCGGCGTCGAGATCATCGGCGACATCGAGCTGTTCTTCCGTGAGCGCGCGCGGCTGTCGCCGGCGGCCGCGGTCGTCTGCATCACCGGCACCAACGGCAAGTCGACGACGACGGCGCTGATCGCGCATGTGCTCGCGGCCGCCGGCGCCGAGGTCGAGATGGGCGGCAACATCGGCGTTCCCGTGCTCGAGTTGGCGCCTCCCGACGGCAATCGCATCCACGTGCTCGAAATGAGTTCGTTTCAGATCGACCTGACGCCGTCGCTGGCGCCAACCATCGGCGTGCTGCTGAATCTGTCGCCCGACCATCTCGACCGGCACGGCACGATGTCGCGCTACGTCGCGATCAAGGAGAGCCTGGTCGCGCGCGCCGCTGCCGCCGTGATCGGCGTCGACGATCGGCTGAGTTCGGCGATAGCGGATCGTGTCGCGGAGGACGGCGTCCCCGTCACCGCGATCAGCAGCCTCGGTATGCGCGCCAGCGATGTGCCGCTGTTCTACGGCGAGGACAGTCATCTGCACATCGCGGCGGTGGATGCGCTGGAGGTCGAGGTCGGCACTCTCATCGGAATCGAGTCCCTGCGCGGTGGCCACAACATGCAGAACGCGCTCGCCGCGCTTGCGGTGGCGTCGCTGGCCCTGCCGAGCGTACCGTTGGCCGATCACGTCACGGCGTTCCGCACGTTCCCCGGTCTCCCACACCGCATGGAGGGCGTCGGCCGCCTCGGGCGAGTGCTGTTCGTCAATGACAGCAAGGCGACCAACGCCGATTCGACCGAGAAGGCGCTGACGTCGTGGCCCGGCGACATCTACTGGATCGCCGGCGGGACACCGAAGGAAGGCGGCATCGCGCCGCTCGCACCCTATTTTTCCCGGGTCGCCAAAGCGTATCTGATCGGCATGGCGGCGGCTGATTTCGCGCGCACGCTCGACGGGCAGATCCCTTACGAGCTGTGCGGCACGCTCGACACCGCGCTCGCCGCGGCGGCGCGCGACGCGTCCCAAAGCGCTGCCGCCGAGCCGGTGGTGCTGTTGTCTCCCGCCTGCGCGTCCTACGACCAGTTCCGCAGCTACGGCCATCGCGGCGACGTCTTCCGCGATCTCGTGGTGCGCCTCATCGCCGACCATGGCGAGGGCCGTGGATGAGGTTCGCCCGCGACGACCGCAGCATCGTTGCCGAGTGGTGGTTCTCGATCGATCGGCTGCTGCTCGCTGTCGTGCTGACGCTGATCGGCGTCGGCATCGTGCTGTCGCTTGCCGCGAGCCCCGCTGTCGCGACGCGCAAGGGATTGCCCACGTTCTTTTTCGTCGAGCGCCATCTCGTGTTTGCGGCGATCGGCATCATCCTGATGCTGGCGGTGTCGCTGCTCGAGCCGCGCGGCGTGCTGATGCTGGCGGGTGGCGTCCTGGCGGTGTCGCTGGTGCTGATGCTGGCCGCGACGGTCTACGGCCCCGAGGTCAACGGCGCGCGGCGCTGGGTGCGGCTCGCCGGATTCTCACTCCAGCCCTCGGAGTTCGCCAAGCCCGCCTTCGCCGTCGTCACCGCGTGGCTGTTCGCCGAAGCGCGGACGGGGGCGGCGGCACGCATGATAGGGCTGGCGTTCGGCCTCTACGTCATCACGTCGGCCCTTCTCCTGCGTCAGCCCGATGTCGGGCAATGGTTTCTGCTGTCCGTCGTCTGGGGCGCGCTGTTTTTCATTTCGGGCCAGCCGCTGCTGTGGGCTGCGGCATTCGGCGGCGTCGGGCTCGGCATACTGGCGGCGGCCTATGTCATGTTTGCCCATGTGCGCGGCCGCATCGCGCGCTTTCTCGATCCGACGTCTGGCGACACGTTCCAGACCGATCGCGCCATCCAGTCGTTTGCCGAGGGCGGGTTCTTCGGCCGTGGCCCCGGCGAAGGCACGATCAAATCGGTGCTGCCGGACGCGCATACGGATTTCATTTTCGCCGTCGTCGCCGAGGAGTACGGCGCCATCGCGTGCCTGCTGTTGCTCGGCCTCTATGCTTTCGTCGTCGCCCGGGCGTTGATGCGATATCGCCACCGCCGCGATCCATTCACGCAGCTCGCGGTCCACGGCCTGGCGTTGCTCATCGCCATGCAGGCGGCGATCAACATGGCCGTCAACGTCGGCCTCATTCCGGCCAAGGGCATGACGCTGCCGTTCATTTCAGCCGGCGGCTCGTCGATGATCGCGGCGTCGCTGGCGGCCGGGATGCTGCTGGCGCTGGTCCGCCGCCGCGCCGATCCGATGCCCGTTAGCCGGCCAAAAGTCGCAAGTACGCTGCCGCCGATTGGCCGCAATGGCCGCAGACGCTAATTACTCAGGGAAGGGAGGGGACGTGGGGGAGAAGTCGGTCATGCTGGCCGCGGGAGGGACCGGTGGACACCTGTTCCCGGCGTTCGCCTTGGCCCAAGAGCTGGGGCGGCGCGGGATCGCGGTCGACCTCGTCACCGATATCCGCGGCGACCGCTACGGCACCGGTTTTCCCGCGCGCGCCATCCATTCGGTCCCCTCGGCGACGCTCGCTGGCCGCTCTGTCAGCGGCGCCGCGAAGACTGGCCTCGCACTGATGGCGGGTGTCCGCGCGGCATATGCGCTACTCGGCAAGGTCAAACCCGACGCGGTGATCGGTTTCGGCGGCTATCCGACGTTCCCACCTCTGGTCGCCGCCAAGCTGCGGCGCATTCCGACCGCCATCCACGAAGCGAATGCCGTTCTCGGTCGCGCCAACAAGATGCTCGCGCCGCGCGTCTCGCGCATCGCGACGTCGTTCGAGAATACGGCGCTGTTGTCGGACGGGCTTCGCGCGCGTGTGCGGTTCACCGGCAACCCGGTCCGCGATGTCGTGATCGATTGGAGCGCGCGACCATACCGCGCGGCTGAGCCAGGTGAGCCGTTCAACCTTCTCGTGTTTGGCGGCAGCCAAGGTGCGCGCTATTTCTCCGAAGCGTTGCCGCCGGCGATCGAGAAGCTTACTCCTGGCCAGCGGGCGCGATTGCGCATCACGCAACAGTGCCGCGAGGAGGATCTCGCCGCTGTGCGCGCGGCCTATGATGCGGCGGGCGTCGCCGCCGACCTTGCGACGTTCTTCAAGGATTTGCCGGAGCGGATGGCGGGGGCGCAACTCGTCGTCGGCCGCGCCGGGGCCTCGACCATCGCCGAACTCACCGTACTCGGGCGGCCCTCGGTGCTGGTGCCGCTGCCGAATGCGCTCGACAACGATCAGCTTCGCAATGCCACCCGGCTCGCCGAGGCCGGCGCCTGCTGGTGTCTGGAACAGAAAAATCTGACTCCGGAAAAATTAGCTGAAACAGTCGGTTCTCTCATGGAGCAAACAGCGGTACTTTCGGCTGCTGCCGCTGCGGCGAAGCGTCTCGGGCGGCCGGATGCGGTGGTGCGGCTCGCCGATCTCGCCGAAGAGTTGATTGGAGTGCGGCCGCCGAATCGCGCGTGAGTCGCGTTCATCGGCGGCCTGGGACTTTTGACGGGGGAAGAAGGGGCAGACGCGGTCATGCAGATACCGAGCGAACCGGGGACCTTCCACATTGTCGGCATCGGCGGCATCGGCATGAGCGCCATCGCCGAGATCCTGCGCGCCAAGGGCCACACTGTCCAGGGCAGCGACCAGAAGGATAGCGCCAACGTCAAGCGTCTGCGCGCCAAGGGCATCCGCGTGTTCGTCGGTCATGATCCGATCAACCTCGTCGGCGCGCGCTACGTCGTCATCTCGACCGCCGTGAAGGAAGCCAATCCCGAACTCAAGGCGGCGCGCGAGAAGGGCCTCACCATCATCCGCCGCGCCGAGATGCTCGCCGAGCTGATGCGGCTCTATTCGACGATCTCGATCACCGGCACGCACGGCAAGACCACCACGACATCGCTCGTCGCCCACATCTTCGTCGAGGCCGGCCTCGAGCCGACGGTGATCACCGGCGGCATCATCAACGGCTGGGGTTCCAACGCGCGCCTCGGCGCCGGCCCGTGGATGGTCGTCGAGGCCGACGAATCCGATGGCACCTTCATAAAAATCCCCTCGCAGATCGGCGTCGTCACCAACATAGATCCCGAGCATCTCGACTACTTCGGCACCGTCGAGGAAATGCACGAGGCGTATCGCGCGTTCTACCGCAACATCCCGTTCTATGGCCTTGCGATGACGTGCATCGATCATCCCGTCGCGCGCGCGATGGTCGAGGATCTGGGACTCCGGCGCGATGGCCGCCGCCTGCTGACCTACGGCGTCGATCCGACCGCCGATCTGGTTCTCACCCGCGTGCACATCGAAGGCGCGACCACGATATTCGATGCGACGCTGGGCGCACGCGTCGCTGGCGGCGCGCGCGAGCTGACGGGCTGGTCGGTGCCGGTGCCGGGCGCGCACAATGCGCTCAATGCGCTGGCTGCGATCGGCGTTGCAGCGGAAGCCGGCATCAAGGACGAGGCGATCCGCGGCGCCATGGCCGGTTTCACCGGCGTCAAGCGGCGCTTCCAGCAGACCGGTACATGGAACGGCGCGCGCTTCTATGATGACTACGGCCATCACCCCGTGGAGATCAGCGCCGTGCTCGCTGCTGCACGCGCCGGCGCCAAGGGCCGCGTGATCGCGATCGTCGAGCCGCACCGCTACACGCGCGTGCAGTCGCTGTTTCAGCGACTTCTGCGCCTGCTTCAAGGATGCCGACGCCGTCATCGTGGCGCCTCTGTATTCGGCCGGCGAGTCCCCCATCGCGGGCATCGATTCGCCGTCACTCGCCACCGGCATCGCACGGACCGGACACCGCAGCGTCGTCGCCGTCGATACCCCGCAGGGTCTCGTACCGGCGCTGCGTCAACTGGCGGGGCACGACGACACCGTTATTTGTTTCGGCGCCGGCAATTCGACCGAATGGGCGCACGCGCTGCCCGACTGGCTCGCCGCGACCCGCTCCGCGCCGGGAGCGCCATCTGATCGTGTCGACCCTCGCCGACGATCTTCGCAAAGTATTGCCCGACCTGCGCGGCCGGCTGGTCGCCGATGCGCCGCTCGCCGACATCACGTGGTTCCGCGTCGGCGGGCCGGCGGAGGTGCTGTTCACGCCGACCGATGAAGCGGACCTTGCGTATTTCCTCGCCCGCATGCCGCATGAGGTGCCGGTTTTCACGATCGGCCTGGGCTCGAACCTGCTCGTGCGCGATGGCGGCGTCAAGGGCGTCGTGATCCGGCTCGGGCGCGGCTTCGATGCGATCGAGACGCCCGATGGCCAGCGCTTGCGTGCCGGCACCGCCGTGCCCGATGTGAGGGTCGCGCGGGCGGCGGCGGACGCCGGAATTGCCGGGCTCGCGTTCTATCGCGGCATTCCCGGTTCGATCGGCGGCGCACTGCGCATGAATGCCGGTGCCCACGGCAGCGAGACGAAGGACGTGCTGATCGCGGCGCGCGCCGTCGATCGCCAGGGCCATCTGCACGATCTCACGCTCGCCGACATGGGTTTCACCTATCGCCACTGCGCCGTGCCGCGACGATTGGATTTTCACCGAGCGCGACGTTCCAGGGCGCGCCCGGCGAGCCCGACGAGATCCTGGCGGCAGATGGACGAGGTCGCCGCATATCGCGAGAAGAACCAGCCGATCAAGGAGCGCACCGGCGGCTCGACGTTCAAGAATCCGCCCGGCAACAGCGCCTGGAAGCTGATCGACGCGGCGGGCTGCCGCGGCTTCCGCGTCGGCGGCGCCAAGGTGTCGGAGATGCACTGCAACTTCCTGATCAACGACCGGCAGCGCGAGCGGCGAGGACATCGAGCGCCTCGGCGAGACGGTGCGCGCCCGCGTGCAGGCGACGAGCGGCATCGAGCTTGCAGTGGGAGATCGTGCGCATCGGCGCGCAACCGCGCTGGCCGGTCGGCGCCACCGGCGCAGCCCTTGTCGAGGCAAGCACGCACCATGACGCACCGACGGTCGCCGCCGCCGCAAGGGAATGCCGCATGTCGCCGTGCTGTATGGGCGGCTGGTCGGCCGAGCGCGAAGTGACGCCTCGTCGGGTCGCGAATGCGCCAACGCGCTCGAAGGCGAGGGCTTTCGCGTCACGCGGGTGGATGTCGGCCGCGATCTCGCCGGCAGCTCGCCGAGGTGGCGCCCGACGTCTGCTTCAACGCGCTGCATGGGCGCTGGGGCGAGGACGGCTGCGTGCAGGGCCTGCTCGAAGTGCTGGAGATCCCGTACACGCATTCGGGCGTGCTCGCCTCGGCAATGGCCATGGACAAGGAGCGCACCAAGCAGATCGTGCAGGGCGTCGGCGTGCCGGTCGCGCGACGGGCTGATCGTGACGCCGCAGGCCGCACTCGCCGACCACGTCATGGCGCCGCCCTATGTGGCGAAGCCGGTCGCCGAAGGCTCCAGCGTCGGCGTCGTCATCGTGCGCAGCGGCGCCAACCGCCCGCCCGAGGCGATCCGCACGATCCCGGTGACCCGCGAGGGCCAGATCATGGTCGAGAAGTTCGTCGCCGGGCGCGAGCTGACGTGCTGCGTCATCGGCGATCAGGTCACCGGAGATCATCGACATCGTCGCCGGCCGACCACCTGGAATTCTACGACTACGAGGCCAAGTATGCGCCCGGCGGCTCGAAGCACATCCTGCCGGCGCGACATTCCCGACGCGATCCGGCGCGCCATCCAGGGCCACACGCTGGCGGCGCATCGCGCGCTCGGCTGCCGCGGCGTGTCGCGCTCGGATTTCCGCTGGGACGAGGCGAAGGACGAACTCGCGTTCCTCGAAATCAACACGCAGCCCGGCATGACGCCGACCTCGCTGGTGCCGGAACTCGGCCAGCACATGGGCCTGTCGTTCGGGGCGCTCGTCGCCTGGCTGGTCGAGGACGCCTCGATATTGCGCTGAATCCGTTGGGTGCCAATCGCGCACTGGGCGCGACGGATGGTGACGCAACCTTTACCCAAAATTAACCGAAGCAGAGAAATGGTTAACAGTGGTGCACCAGCTCTCGCGTGGGCGGAGCGTGCCCGCGTGCCATCTGGACGGTGGCGCGGGCCGCTGCGGCGAAGACGAGGGCGGCAGCACCGTCGGCGGATGGCCAGCGGATGGACAGCGACGCGTGCGGGAGCGGCTCGACATACCCCGGTTCTGGTGGCGCGGCGCGGAGCGCACGCGGCCGCCCGAGGCTGTCGTTGCTGCTGCCGCATCGCGCTGCGCGAGCGCCTGCTCCACTGGCCGCTGTGGCTCCATTGCGCGCCCGGCCGGAACCGAGCCTTGCGCTGGCTCCCGCGTCCGACGGGGCCTTCATGGTCGCCGACGACCTGATCGCCGAGGCACGCGCGCGCCCGGTGCCGTCGCGCCGTCATGGTGGGCCGAAGCTCGCCGCGGCCTTCACGGCAGCGGTGCTGCTTGGCGCCGCCGCATTCGCGCTATTCAGTGCCGGCGGCGGCAAGCTCCAGGCCTCCGCGCCGATCAGCGAGCATGTCGACCAGCTCATGATCATGGCCGGCCTCGGCGTCGAAGAGATCCGCGTCACCGGCTATCGCAATGCCATCGTCGGCGACATCTTCTCCGCCCTCCGGCTCGAGGAGCCGACATCGCTGCTCCGCTACAATTCGGATGCGGCACGGCGCCGGGTCGAAGCCCTGTCCTGGGTCGGTCGCGCGACGGTGACGCGCGTTCTCCCCAATACCGTCGAAGTCCAGATCACCGAGCGCACGCCGATCGCGGTCTGGCTGCATGATCAGGCCGCGACCCTCGTCGATGCGGAAGGTCGCCAGCTCGCGCGCGTCGCGCCGTCGACGCTGCCGGCACTCCCGCGAATCGCCGGCGCCGGCGCGCCGGAAGCTGCCGGCGATCTGGTCGCGGCACTCGCGATGTTCCCCGACGTCGCGCGGCGCGTCACGATTTCGACGCGGGTCGGCCAGCGCCGCTGGTCGCTCGACTTCGAAAACGGGAGCCGCATCCACCTGCCGGCGGACGGCGAGGTCGCAGCACTCGCCCGCCTCATTCGGGTCGCGACGACCACGGGTGCGCTGATGCAGTCGGCGGCCACCATCGATTTGCGCATCGACGAGCGGATCACGGTTGCGCCGCGCAGCGCCGCAAAGACCTCGTCGGTGGCGCCGGATCCGGCGGACGCGCGCACATCAGCTTCGGCTTTGTAAGGGGCGTACATGAGCACCATCGACCATCGTATGGCCAACCGACCGCCGCCGCTCCCTCGGCGCGCGCCGATCATCGCAGCCCTGGACATCGGCACCAGCAAGGTCGTGTGCCTGATCGCGACCGGCGACGAGCGTGGCCGCACGCGGCTGCTCGGCATCGGCCATCAGCGCAGCGGCGGCATCAAGGCCGGCATGGTGATCGATGCGGACGCCGCCGAACAGTCGGTGCGGGCCGCGGTCGGCCAGGCCGAGCGCATGGCGGGCGTCACCATGGAGCAGGTCAGCCTCGCGGTATCGTGCGGACGGCTGAAGTCGCAGCGGTTCGTTGCGCGGGCGCGGACCGAGACCGGGTTTGCCGGCGACGTCGACGTGGCGCGAGTGCTGGAAGGCGGCGAATCCTACGCGACGCGCGGGGCGCGGACGCTCGTGCAGTTCCACACCGAAGCCTGGCACCTCGACGGCGCCGAGGGCGTCCCAGATCCGCGCGGTATGGCGGGGGGCGAACTCACCGCCGACCTCGTCGCCGTGACCGCCGACGACGGGGCGCTGCAGAACATGCTCGCCGTCGTCGAGCGGTGCTACCTGGAGCCGCATCAGCTCGCCGCCACACCATTCGCGAGCGCCATGGCCGTCACCACGGCGGATGAACGCAATCTCGGCGTCCTGGTCATCGACATCGGCGCCGGCATCACGTCGATGGCGGCATTTCTCGGTGGCGAACTGGTCCTCGCCGAGGTCCTTCCGGTCGGCGCCCAACTCATTACATTCGACATCGCGCGGCGCCTTGTGACCCCGGTGACGGAAGCCGAGCGAATCAAAACGCTTTATGGCACACTGCTGCCGGCGCTCTCGAACGAGCACGAGACGCTTTCCTTCCCCGTCACCGGCGGGGAAGAGGGGGCGACGGGCCGGGTATCGAGGGCCGAGCTGCGTGCGATGATCCAGCCGCGGGTCGCCGGGATCGCGGCGATGGTCCGGGAGCGGCTCGAAGCGGCGAGGCTCGATCGCGTCGCGCTCGAGAGGGTTGTGCTGACCGGGGGCGGCGCACAGCTCGAGGGCATAGATGGGTACTGGGCCGAGGCGCGGGGGGCCACGGTTCGGATCGGTAAACCCGGCGCAATCGAAGGTGCGTCCCCCGATATGTTGGGCCCGGCGTTCGCGACAGTCAGCGGGCTCGTCGGCGATGCGCTGCAGCAGCATTTTGCGGCGCGGGCAGGTGGGGCTCGGCGGTGGCGTGGCAGCGGTTACGTGAGCTGGATCGGCAATTGGCTGAGCCGCGCAAAGGCCTGATGGTGAGCAGTCAGTGAGTAGTCGCCGCCGGCATCGTGCCGAAGGCGCGTCTGCGACACGACGTGCCGAGGCGCGTCTGCAACACGAGCCACCGCGGATGAGGCGAAGCACCTCTTCCCACCAGCCGGCGGAATTCTGAAGTCGACGATCACGAGGCAACGATGAGCACAAGCCAGCAATTGGCGTCGCTGAGTGACCTTCGCCCGATCATCAAGGTGATCGGTGTCGGCGGCGCCGGCGGCAATGCGATCAACAACATGATCGCGTCCGGGCTCAAGGACGTCGACTACATCGTCGCCAACACCGACGCGCAGGCGCTTGCCTCGTCGGGCGCGGAATTGCGCATTCAACTCGGGATCAACCTCACGCAGGGTCTTGGCGCCGGCTCGCGGCCCGAGATCGGAATCGCTGCGGCCGAAGAGGCGAAGGACGAAATCACGTCGGCGCTAAAGGGCGCACACATGGCGTTCATCGCCGCCGGCATGGGTGGCGGCACGGGAACCGGCGGCGCGGCCGTCATCGCGCGAACCGCGCGCGACATGGGTCTGCTGACCGTCGGCATCGTCACGAAACCCTTTCATTTCGAGGGCGCGCGGCGGATGCGCGTCGCGGAAGCCGGCATCGCCGAGCTGAAAAGCTCGGTCGACACGCTCATCGTCATTCCCAACCAGAATTTGTTCCGCATCGCCAACGAGCGCACGACGTTTGCCGAGGCCTTCGTGCTTGCCGACAAGGTCCTGCACGCCGGCGTCGCGTGCATCGTCGACCTGATCATGAAAGACGGCCTGATCAATCTCGACTTCGCCGACGTGCAGGTGATCATGCGCGGCATGGGCACGGCGATGATGGGCACCGGCGAGGCGACGGGCGAGGAGCGCGCGCGCAAGGCGGCCGAGATGGCGCTCGCCAATCCGCTGATCGACGATCTGTCGCTGAGTGGCGCCAAGGGCGTGCTGCTGTCGATCATCGGCGGCCCAGACATGACGCTGTTCGAGGTCGACGAGGCCGCGACCCGCGTCCGCGAAGAGGTCGACGCCGACGCCAACATCATCGTCGGCGCGTCGTTCGATGAAGCGATGGCGCAGACGATCCGGATCGCGATCGTCGCATCGGGTATGGTGCCGAAATCGGCCGCGCACGCGTCGGCCGCGCACGCGCCCGCGCATGCCCACGCCGTCCCGGCCTCACCGCCGCAAGCGATGCGCCCAGCCGATCGCGGGACTCATGCGGCGCCGTCGTTTCCGCCCGCGGACATCGGATCTGCAAGAGGATTCAACCCGGAAGATCTCAACCCGCGCGTGATCCAGCGTGACGATCTCCGCCCGTCCGATTCGGCCGCGCCGCGCGAGTTGTGGCGGGCGCCCGGCGGCGTCGTGATCGAGGAAAGCGCGCCGGCATCAGCGGGGTCAGTGCCCCATGTTTTGGCCTCGAATGCGCCCGCGGTTGGAGCCGCAGACCGCGGCCAGGCCGGGGCGCCACCGCCGCTTCGCCACGACGGCGGGAGCGATCATCGGGGCGACCATCGGCGGGTTCCATCGGTCGACGAGTTTCCGCCGGTCGCCCAGCGGGAGTATGCGGCGAAGTCTTCGATCTACTCTGGCAATGCGTCCCGCCTACAACCGTTGCCGCCGCCGGCACCGCCCGTGAACGAGAGGCCAGCGCCGCGCGCGGGTCTTCTGCAGCGGCTGGTCGGCAGTCGCAGGGGCGGCCGGGACTGACGAGCACATCCAATCCGCGGCGCGATAAGTGCCCGTCGCGGCGAATCACAAATCCGACACACACAAGCCACCAAGCTGTTCCTTGCTCTGTATTTGTGGATAAGTCTTGCTGGCGGCATCTTTCGAGCGAATAAAATCGTTAGATTTCAATATGTAAAAAGGTGAGGCGTCTCGGCAACATTCTGTAAGAAAGCGTGACTTGTTATCGCGGCGCTCACCACGTTATCGTCGTGATTGAGATGGGGTCCTGAACACTTGCACTGGGTGTAGAAACAAACCCAACACGGTTCGTGGCGTAGGCAAGTGACTGGATACGATCTTGGGGGGCTTTCACTTTTGCAGCCAGCCTGCGAAGCGAGAGCCGAAAGGGGATCGAGGGACGGCGCTACATGTCGAAGCGATTTATTGGTGCACGCCAGACAACGGTTGCGCGCGAAATCGAAGTGTCCGGCACGGGGGTGCACAGCGGGGCTCCGGTTTCAGTAATCATCCATCCGGCGCCTGCCGATACGGGCATTTGCTTCATCGTATCGAAACGTGGTCGGATTATCTCGCAAATCGAAGCCGATGTGCGAGCGGTGCGCAATCTGACGCTATGCACGGTTATCGGTGACGATCGGGGCGTCACTGTTGGAACGGTCGAGCACCTGCTCTCGGCGCTCCGCGGTCTTTGTGTCGACAACTGTTTCATCGAGATCGACAACAAGGAAGTTCCGATCATGGACGGGAGCGCCGCCGCTTTCGTCGATGCGATCGACGAAGTCGGGGTCCGCGAGCTCGCCACGCCGCGAAAATTCATCAAAGTGCTGAAACCGGTCCGCGTCCAGGAGGGCGATTGCTGGGGTGAACTGGTGCCGCATCCGAGCTTCCACCTCGACGTCGAGATCAATTTCGACAGCCCCGTCATCGGACGTCAGCGCCTCGCGCTCGATCTCAGTCCCGGGGTTTTCCGGCAGGAGCTGTGCCGGGCCCGCACCTTCGGTTTCATGCGCGACGTCGAGATGCTGTGGAAATCGGGCTTGGCGCTCGGTGCCTCGCTCGAGAATACGGTCGCGATCGGTGAAGACCGCATCATGAACCCGGAAGGCCTGCGCTATCCGCAGGAATTCGTCCGCCACAAGATGCTCGACGCGGTCGGAGATCTCGCGCTGGCGGGGGCACCGCTGCTCGCGTCCTATCGTTCGGTTCGCGGCGGCCATCGTCTCAACGCAACGGTCCTGAAAGCGCTGTTTGCGGATGCGGATGCCTGGACCGTCGTGCACGCGCCGAAGGTTCGCGACATGCCGCATGCCACCGGCTACGACGCCTCGGTCGGCATGGCAGCGGTGCACTTTGCCGCCAACCGCAACTGAAAGCGGCACGCGACGACAACGCGCGGGCGGGCCAAAGAAAAAAGCCCGCCGCTCTGCCGCATCAGCGCCATATCAGTGGACGATACTGCCGCGACGCTGGGTGCCGATGGCTGGCGAACCGCTCGCATGATAGAGGTTGAGTCGGAGCACGCGTCGCGGGTTTCGACGAGGCTGGCGGAAGGCACCGGCCGGGGCAGACTTGAAGCGGGGGCGTTCGGATCGCATCGTTGCGTGATGCGGGCCGACACCGTGGGGACGACGGAATGCACAGGCCTGATATCGCCGAGCCGAGATTGGGCCGAAAAGCCGGCGCCATGGTGCTGCTGTTCGCTCTCGCCGTCGCCGGCTGCTGCATCGTCCAATTCAGAAGCGCTCAAGGCGCTGAATCCGGATCCGCCGGGCAACATGTACGGCGAGGCCGACGCGCTGCTGGCCAACGGGCGCAACGAGGCCGCTGCAAAGAAATTCGAGGATCTCGACCGCGACCACCCCTACGCGCCGGAAGCGCGCCGCGCCATCGGTGCTCGGCCTCGTTCGCCTACTACAAGGCGGGCAAGTATCCTGAGGCTGTCGCCACCGCGCAGCGCTACACACGATGCATCCGGGCACCAAGGAAGCCGCACTCGCCCATCATATCATCGCGTCGGCGCATTTCGACGAGATCAGGGAGCCCCACCGCGATCAGACGGCGACGCGCAAGGCGCTTGCCGAACTCAAGATGCTGGCGACGCGCTATCCCGACAGCCCCTATGCGAAGCAGGCGGAAAATCGCATTCGCATCGCCGAGGATGTGCTCGCGGCATCCGAGATGAACGTCGGCCGCTACTACCTGAAGCGCGCGAACTACGTCGCCGCGATCAATCGCTTCAAGACGGTCGTGGCCGAGTACCAGACGACGGCGCACGTCGAGGAAGCGCTGATGCGGCTTGTCCGAGACCTATATGGCGCTCGGCGTCCGGAACGAAGCGCAGGCCGCCGCCGCGGTGCTCGGGCACAATTTTCCGCAGTCGCGCTGGTACCAGGACACCTACGCGCTGCTGCAGAAGCACGGCCTGAGCCCGAAGCTCGCAGGGCAGCTGGGTGAGCCAGCAATGGCGCCAGGTGCCGGTCGAAGCCGGTCGGCCAGCCCGCGCGGCCGGTCGACGATCGCCCGCGCCGCCACCGCCGGCCGCCGCGCCCAAGCTACCGGCCAAGGATGTGCCGATCGTCCGCCGGACACCGCCGAACGAGGTGCCGACGGGCAGCGTCCGCCGGCCGATGCGGTGCCGGGGTCAACTAGCCCGCGCCGGACCGCGGCGATCGCCGATCAGTGCTGGCCCACCGAGGCTGGCCATAACGGCAGCGCATCGGGCAATTTGCCCGCCATGGCCAAGAAGTCATCCGACCCCCGTGCCGCCCGACGAAGCTGACGCGCCGCAGGCCGCGACCGCGCACAGCAGCTCGCGGCCGAGATCGCGCGTCATGACGCGCTCTACTATCAGCAGCGACGCGCCCGAGATCTCCGACGCCGACTACGACGCGCTGCGCGCGCGCAACGCCGCGATCGAGGCGCGCTTTCCGGAGCTCGTGCGCGCCGACAGCCCGTCGCGAGCGCGTCGGCGCCGCGCCGCGTCGAGGCGTTCGGCAAGGTGCGCCACGACGTGCCGATGCTGTCGCTCGGCAACGCCTTCGACGAGCGACGACGTTGCCGATTTCGTCGAGCGCGTCCGCCGGTTCCTCGGCTCTGACGGCCGCCGATGCCGTTGGTGTTCACCGCCGAGCCCAAGATCGACGGGCTGTCGATCTCGATCCGCTACGAGGACGGGCGAGCTGGTCCAGGCGGCGACGCGCGGCGATGGCACCGAGGGCGAGAACGTCACCGCCAACATCCGCACGATCACAGGCGATCCCGCACCAGCTGAAGGGCCGCGACGTGCCCGACGCTGATCGACGTGCGCGGCGAGATCTATCTCGGCGCACGACGATTTCCAGCGCCTCAACGCGGCGCAGGCCGAGGCCGGGCGCCAAGGTGTTCGCCAATCCGCGCAACGCCGCCGCCGGCTCGCTGCGCCAGCTCGATGCCACGATCACCGCGAGCCGGCCGCTGCGGTTCTTCGCCTACACCTGGGGCGCGGCCTCGGCGCTGCCGGCCGACACCCAGTCCGGCGTCGTCGAGGCCTTCGAGCGCCTGGGGCCTGCCGGCCAACCCGCGCATGCGGCGGTGCGCGACCGTCGAGGAGCTGCTGGCCTTCTACGCGAGATCGGCGATCGAGCGCGCGCAGCCTCGGCTACGACATCGACGGCGTCGTCTACAAGGTCGATCGGCTCGACTGCAGGAGCGGCTCGGCTTCGTCTCGCGCAGCCCGCGCTGGGCGATCGCCCACAAATTCCCGGCCGAGCAGGCGACGACGGTGCTGGAGAGCATCGAGATCCAGGTCGGCCGCACCGGCGCGCTGACGCCGGTCGCCAAGCTGCAGCCCGTCACCGTCGGCGGCGTCGTCGTCTCGAACGCGACGCTGCACAACGAGGACGAGATCGCGCGCAAGGACATCCGCGTCGGCGATACCGTCGTCGTCCAGCGCGCCGGCGACGTCATCCCGCAGGTCGTCGGCGTGGTGCTGGACAAGCGGCCGACGGGCGCCGAAGCCCTTCGTGTTCCCGACCCACTGCCCGGCCTGCGGCAGCGACGCCGTGCGCGAGAGCGACGAGGAGGGCGGCGAGGCCGACGTCGTGCGCCGCTGCACCGGCGGGCTGATCTGTCCGGCGCAGGCGAAGGAGCGGCTCAAGCATTTCGTCTCGCGCCTCGCCTTCGACATCGAAGGGCTCGGCGACGAGCGCATCGAGCTGTTCTTCGACGAGGGCCTGATCCGCACGCCCGCCGACATCTTCACGCTTGCAGGAGCGCGATGCCGCGAGCGCCGAGCCGCTCGCCGAGCGCAAGGGCTTCGGCGAGAAGTCCGTCGAGAACTCTGTTCCGCGCCATCGACGCGCGCCGCCGCATCGCGCTCGACCGCTTCCTGTTCGCGCTCGGCATCCGCCATGTCGGCGAAACCACGGCGCGCGATATCGCCCGCGCATTCGGGACGTTCGACGCCTTCCGCGAGCAGCTCGACCTCGCATCGAACGCGCGGCCCGGCCAGGATTACCGGCGCCTCGTGACGGCGAAGGGTGTCGGCCCCAAGACCGCGGAAACGCTGATGCAGGCGCTGGCGGCGCGAACGAGCGGCGATCTCGTTCGACACCGCGCCCGACACCTTCGCCGCCGCCATCACCGGCATCAAGGGCGTGCGTTCGAGCGTCGCCGAGGCGCTGGCGCAGGCGTTCGCCGGACGTCGCGACGTTTATCGCGACGGCACGCGCCGGCGCCGCCCAAATGCCGGGCGACGACTACCGCGCATTCGCCGGCCTCAATGGCATCGGCGAGGTCGTCGCGGATTCGCTGATCGACTTCTTCGCCGAGCCGCACAATCAGGACGCGGTCGCAAACCTGCTCGCCGAGATCGAGATCCGAACCCTACGTGCGCGCCGCCACGGTCGCCTCGCCCGTCACCGACAAGACGGTCGTCTTCACCGGCACGCTGACGCGGCTCTCCCGCAACGAAGCCAAGGCGCGCGCCGAGCGCGCTCGGCGCCAAGGTCGCGGGCTCCGTGTCCAAGAAGACCGACTACGTGATCGCCGGCGCCGACGCCGGATCGAAGCTCGACAAGGCGCGCGAATTCGGCGTCGCGGTGCTGAGCGAGGACGAGTGGCTGGCGCTGATCGACGGTGCTGCGACGTGACACCGCCCGTATCCGTTTCCACTGAGGGCGCGACCCGCAGCGTCCTGCGCGCGCGTCTCGAAGCGGCGCTGCTGACGCCGATCCGCGCGCTCAGACTGCACTACGTGCCGCTGCTGATGATCTACTTTGCCTATGGCGCGCTCGGCATCGTCGCGGTGGCGCAGGATTTCTGGGTCAAGTCCGCGCTCACGATGACGCCGGCGGAGTTGGCCTCGCTCGGCGTCTGGCTGGCGCTGCCGTGGGCCGTGAAAATGGTGTTCGGCGAACTCGTCGACGCCGTGCCGATCCTCGGCTCGCAGCGCCGCATCTACGTGTTCATCGGCGCCGGCCTCATCGCGACGGGGCTGCTGGCGCTCGCGGGTGCCGCCGCCGGTGCGATCCCGGGTTTCCGCCCCGACACGATCTACATCGTGGCGCAGCTCGTGATCGTCACCGGCGTCGTCCTCCAGGACGTGGTCGCCGATGCCATGAGCACCGAGGTGGTGAGCCGGATCGAGGCCGACGGCACGCCGCGCCCCGAGGCCGACGTCACGCGCGATCTCGGCATGGTCCAGGTGCTCGGCCGCCTCGCGCTGTCGCTCGGCATCTTCGTCGTCGCGGGCCTCTCGGGCTTGCTGGCGCAGTATCTGAGCTACACGACGGTGTTCCTGATCGGTCTCGTGGTGCCGGTGATCTCGATCGCCGGCGCGCTGCTGGTGCGGCTCGAGACGAGCGAGACCCGCAACATCGACTGGCGGATCCTCGGCGGCGGGCTGGCCTTTGGCCTGGTCGTCACCGGCATCGCCGTCACCGGGATCGCGGGCGCGCAGGAAATCGTGTTCGTCGTCTCGCTCGTCATCATCGTCGCCATGCTGAAGCGCGTGACGACGCATATTCCGGTCGAAGCACGCCGCACGATCCTCTACGCCGCGATCATCATTTTCGTCTTCCGGGCAACCCCGAGCGTCGGCGAAGGCTACCGCTGGTTCACGATCGACGTGCTCAAGTTCGACCAGGCCTTTTTCGGTGTGCTCCAGCAGATCGGCGCCGCGATCGGGCTGGC
The DNA here is from genome assembly GCA_963775035.1 of uncultured Alphaproteobacteria bacterium. GTDB lineage: Bacteria > Pseudomonadota > Alphaproteobacteria > Rhizobiales > Hyphomicrobiaceae. The sequence goes on from CAVZHG010000025.1 coordinate 31,791, forward strand.
CGCTGCGTGGCTGCTCGCCGATGCGGTGACGCGCCAGCCGGTGGCGCGCGTTCTGCTCTGGCTGACAATTATCGGCGGGCTCCTCGCCATTCCCAACCTGGTTCTGGTTTCGGGCGCCTATGAATGGACCGATCGCGTCTTCGGCATGGGTGCGAGGTCGATCGCGCTGATCGATGCTGCGGCGCAATCGCCGCTCGCGCAGGTCAGCATGATCCCGCTGCTGACGTTGATCGCCGTCAATGCGCCGCCTGGCCACCGCGCGACATGGTTCGCGCTCATGGCGTCGCTGATGAACCTGGCGCTGGTCGCGGGATCGCTGCAAACGAAGTACCTGAACCTGCTGTTTCCGGTCGACCGGGGCGCTTACGGCGATCTCCTCTACCTCGTTGCCGCAGCGTTCGGCATCGGACTTGTTCTGCCGTTGACGGCAATCCTGACGCTCGGCCCGCGTCTCGCCCGCAAGTGAGCCCCGCCCCGACTGTGGCGGCAAAGTTACGCCGATGCACGCTCTCAAATCGTGCTCGCAACCTGCCTTGACCAAGCCTGATTTGAAGTGCCATTGGGCGATCCTCGAATTCAATTCGTCGGCGCCGTCATGCGGGCGCTTCGCTAGGGGCAGTCATGAACGAGACAGTGCTTGATCAGCCGGTTGGTGCCGATGACCTGCCGCGCGCCGCGTCGGTGATTTCCGGCCGCTCCCTGCTGCTGCGGCTGCTGATCGCCATCGTCACGATCGCGACGCTCAGCATCGGCGGCGCTTGGCTGATGAATGCGGCGATCGATCCGACGGCCGAAGCGAGCGAGGGCATCGATCCGTCGATCCGCGACGGCGTCCAGAGCCAGTCCCAGACCCCGGTCGGGACCACGGCACCCGCCATCCGGTAGGGCTTGCCCCTGAATTCCCGTCCCGTGCCGCTTCGGCAACCCGGCCGCGCCCTGCGGCGTTGCGTCCGAACGGCCTTTTCCGGCATGTCGCGCGTGGTATGTCTCATCTGAACGGCCATCCTGCGCCGCTGCGGTCGCCCGTGTGCGGCCGAGTTCGGGCAGGTGGTCGTCCACTGGAGCGGTATCGATGAAGCTCATCATGCTGGCGCGCAATCCCGAGCCTCTACTCGCACAAGCGCATCGTCGAGGCGGCGCGCGCGCGCGGCCACTAGATCGACGTCATCAACACGCTGCACGTGCACATGAACATCACGTCGAACAAGCCCGTGCTGCGCTACGGCGGCAAGACGCTGCCGCTCTACGATGCCGTCATCCCGCGCATCGGCGCCTCGATCACGCACTACGGCCTCGCCGTGCTGCGCCAGTTCGAGATGCAGGGCGTCTTCCCGCTGAACGAGAGCGTCGCCATCGGCCGCTCGCGCGACAAGCTGCGGGCGCTGCAACTGCTGGCGCGCGAAGGCGTCGGCCTGCCGGTGACGGCGTTCGCGCACGGTCCGCGCAAGGCCGAGGACGTGGTCAACGAGGTCGGCGGCGCGCCGGTCGTGATCAAGCTGCTCGAGGGCACGCAGGGCATGGGCGTCATCCTGGCCGAGACGGACAGCCTCGGCCAAGTCGATCATCGAGGCGTTCACGCGCGGCCAACGTCGATATCCTCGTGCAGGAGTACATCGGCGAGGCCGCCGGCGCGGATGTGCGCGCGCTGGTGGTCGGCGACGAGGTCGTCGCCGCCATGCAGCGCACGGGCGAAGACGGGCGAGTTCCGCTCCAACCTGCATCGCGGCGGCACGGCCGAGGCCGTCGAGCTGACGCCCGAGGAGATCGCACACGGCGCTCAAGTCGGCCGAGACGCTCGGCCTCAACGTCTGCCGGCGTCGACATGCTGCGCTCGAAGCGCGGGCCGCTGGTGATGGAGGTGAACTCGTCGCCGGGCATCGAGGGCATCGAGCAGGCGACCGGCGTCGACGTGGCCGGCGCGATGATCGAGTACCTCGAGGTTCACGCGCCGGGCCGGCGAAACGGGTACGCGCGGCAAGGGCTAACGGCCGCGGAGCACGGGAGGGTTCGAGACGCCCGCCGGGTTGTCGCCCTACGCTGCCGGCCAATCGAAATGGACGGTCATGCCGTCGTAGGCCGGCACGACGTGGGCCGGCAGCTCGCGCCGCAGCTTGTCGTAGTCGAGGTCGATGTGCAGGTGCGTGAGGATGGCGCGCTTCGGCTTCAGGATGCTCGATCCACTCGAGCGCCTGCTCGACGGTGAAGTGGCTCGGGATGCGGCGTGTAGCGCAGCGCGTCGACGATCCAGAGGTCGAGGCTGCGAGCAGCTGGTCCGCGAGTGCCGGCGGCAGACCGCAGATGTCGGGCGAGTAGGCGATGTCGCCGAACCGGAAGCCGAGCGAATCGCTGTCGCCATGCGCCTGCAGGATCGGCATCGCCTCGATGGGGCCGCCGCCGCCGTTGATGCGTACGGGCGTCGGCGGCTCGATCAGGTGCGCGTTCAGGATCGGCGGGTAGCATGCTGCCGGCCGGCGCCTCGAAGCAGTAGCCAAAGCGCGTGACCAGCGACGCGCGAGTGGCGCATCGAAATAGCACGTCGACGCGCCGCTTCATTGTAGGCGAGCATCCGCAGGTCATCGATGCCATGCGTGTGGTCGGCGTGGTCGTGCGTGTAGAGGACGCCGTCGATGGTCGTCGACGCGGCATCGAGGAGCTGCTCGCGAATGTCCGGCGAGGTGTCGATGAGCACCCGTGTCGGACTGCGACCGGAGATCCGCTCGACGAGGGCGGAGCAGCGCCGGCGACGGTTCTTCGGGTTGGCAGGATCGCAGCCGCCCCAATGCGGGCCGATGCGCGGCACGCCGCCCGATGATCCGCGAGCCGAGGATGCGTCAGCTTGCCGCTCATGCCGCGGAACTTTGCGGCCGGGCGCGCGGGGCACCTTGGCGTAGAGGCGGAAGAAATTCTCGGTCGTCGCGGCGGCGATGTCCGCGTCGGTGACGCCCTTGACCCGGCCAGCGCGGCGGCGGTGTGGACGACGTAGGCGGGTTCGTTGCGCTTGCCGCGATAGGGCTCGGGCGCGAGATACGGAGCGTCGGTCTCGACCAGCACGCGGTCCATCGGGACTTCAGCAGCGATTGCGCGCAACGCGTCGGATTTCTTGAACGTGATGATGCCGGAGAAGGAGACGTAGAGCCCGATCGCGACGGCGCGGCGCGCGAGGTCGGCGCCGCCGGTGAAGCAGTGCAGCACCGCCGGGAACTTGCCGCGCGCCATCTCGTCTTCGAGGATTGCGGCCATGTCGTCGTCGGCGTCGCGCGAGTGGATGACGAGCGGTAGACCCGTCTCGCGCGCGGCGGCGATATGGTTGAGGAGGCCCTGACGCTGCGCCTCGCGCGGCGACTTGTCGTAGAAATAGTCGAGACCCGCTTCGCCGATGCCGACGCATTTTGCGGATGCGCCGAAAGCCGCACGATCTCGGCGACCGGCACGTCGAGTTCCTCATGCGCGCGGTGCGGATGCGTGCCGACGGTGAAGTAGACCTCGGGATAGGCCTCCGCGATGCCGCGGTAGGTGTCGTAGTTGGCGATGAGGGTCGAGATCGTCACGAGCCGCCCGACGCCGGCTGCGCGCGCCCGCGCGATCACGCTCTTCGCGGTTCCGCGCAAGGTCGGGATAATCGAGGTGGCAGTGATGATCGACGAGCATCGTGCGGCTTTCGTGGCGCTATTCGCCTTTTTTACCCTTGTTCTTCTGCTTTTGCGCTGCGGCAGGTGGCGCCTCCGCTGGGTCGACATAGCGCGGGAAGGCGCCGGTCGGGGCGGGGAGGGCGAGGCCGGGCGCCAGGCGCGAAGCCGCGCCCAACGCCGTGAACAGCCGCGCTTCGTCGGGCTGGGCGAGCATATCGAGCAGGTGCTTGGCGGCGCCGGGCGTGACGGGTTGCGCGAGGATCGCGACCTGGCGCACGATTTCGCCGGCGACGTAGAGGATCGTGCCCATCCGTTCGAGATCGGTCTTGCGCTTCGCCCACGGCTCCTCGGCCGCGAAGTAGCGGTTCGCGTCGGCGACCACCGCCCACACGGCATCGAGGTAGCGCGTTGACCGCCTGCGCGCTCCATGGCGTCGCGCGCCTTGTCCGCCATGGCGTCGGCGGCGGCGAGCAGCGCCTGGTCCGCGTCGCGTGAAGGCGCCCGGCGCCGGCACCTTGCCGTCGCAGTTCTTGGCGATCATCGACAGCGAGCGCTGCGCGAGGTTGCCGAGATCGTTGGCGAGATCGGCGTTGATGCGGTTGATGATCGACTTCGCGCGTGTAGTTGCCGTCCTGGCCGAATGGCCACCTCGCGCAGGCAGAAATAGCGCACTTGATCGACGCCGAACTCGCGCGCCATCTCGAAGGGATCGACGACGTTGCCGACCGACTTCGACATCTTCTCGCCGCGGCTCAGCAGCAAGCCGTGCGCGAAGATCCGCTTCGGCAGCGGCAACGCCCGCCGACATCAGGAACGCCGGCCAGTAGACCGCATGAAAGCGCACGATGTCCTTGCCGACGACGTGCACGTCGGCCGGCCAGAACGTCTCGAAGCGGGACGATTTCTCGTCCGGGAAACCGACCGCGGTGATGTAGTTCGTCAGCGCATCGACCCACACGTACATGACGTGCGACGGGTCGCCGGGCACCGGGATGCCCCAATCGAGCGTCGCGCGCGAGATCGACAGATCCTCGAGCCCGCTGCGAACGAAGCTCACGACCTCGTTGCGCCGCTCGGGCGGCAGGATGAACTCGGGATGCGCGTCGTAGTACGCCAGCAGCTTCTCGCCATAGCGCGACAGGCGGAAGCGATAGGTCTGCTCCTCGGTCCACTCGACCGGCGAGCCGAGCGGTTCGCGGCGCACGCCATCGGCGCCGACGGTCGTCTCGTCTCTCGTTGAAGAAGGCCTCCTGGCGCACCGAGTACCAGCCCGCGTAGGTGTCGAGGTAGATGTCGCCGGCGTCGCCATGCGCCGCCACAGTTCCGTGCACGAGGCGTAGTGGCGCGGCTCGGTCGTGCGGATGAAATCGTCGTTCGAGATGGCGAGCGTGGCGAACAGCTCGCGGAAGCGCGCGGAGTTGCGATCGGCCAGTGCCTGCGGCGGAGATGCCGGCCTTGCAGCGCGGTCTGCTTCATCTTGAGGCCGTGCTCGTCGGTGCCGGTCAGGAAGTAGACCTGCTGGCCGTCGAGGCGCGCGAATCGCGCGATCACGTCGCGACGCGATCGCGTGTAGGCGTGCCCGAAATGGGGCTCGCCGTTGGGATAGGAGATCGGCGTCGTGATGTAGAAGGACTTCGCGTCGCTACTCATGGGCATCGGTGCTCCCTGGGGCTCCGTCGCGCGCGTCAGTGACGCAGCGCGGCCGGGCATCACATTCGCGGCGCGAGCGGCATCCCTCGGTCTCGAACTGGCCATCGGCGAGAATTACTACGGGTGGCCTCGGCGACGCGCGGCCACCCGCGCAAGAGTGTCGAGGATCAGAGATTCGGCGGTCGAGGTTGAGCGCCGCGTTTCGGCCTTGTCGCGGCCACTGTTTCCCACAGCCAGCCCACGTGGCAAGCCTCCCCGCCGGAATGAGCTTTGCGCGAGCGCCAGGTCGTCGGCCGCGCCCTCGCCGCCGCGCGGGCGCGGATGAGGCGGGCGATGAGGGTCCATCAGGAGCTCGAAAAAGAGCTCGTAGCGCTGCTCGGCGGCGGCGCTGCCGAGCTCGTCGCCGAGGGTGTGCACGGCGCCCCAGTCGACCTTGGGAGGCGCTGAGAGAGCCCGAGATGCGGTCGAAGAGCGCCGAGCCCGCGCTGCCGCGAGGCGAGGAGACGGCGCACGCTGCCGCCGGCGAGCGTTTCGAGCCTCTCCCATTCGGTTCAGGGGTGGCGCGATCTCGCGCGGTGGCACAGCGCCTGGGTCGCGGCGTGGCGCAGGTCCTGCTGCCGAGGCCGGTTGCATTTCGAGGCCGCGCAGCGCGAGCGGATGGTCGTCAGCAGGCGCTCCGGGCGCCGACGACGAGCAGGAAAATCGTGCGCTTCGGCGGCTCCTCGAGCGACTTCAGAAGCGCGTTGGCGGCGCGAGGTTGAGCTCGTCGGCACGATCGACGATGACGACGCGCCAGGCGCCCTCGTCCGGCCGTACGGCCGAGGAAACGTCTTCAGCGCGGCGCACCTCGTCGACCGGGATGTCGCTGGAAAGCGCTTGGTCTTCGGTGTCGTAGGCGCGCCGGATGACGAGCAGACCTGGATGCGAGAGCGCGCGGACCTGGCGGGCGGCGATACTCTCCGGCGGATGGCCGAGGCCGTGGCCGGCGGCTTCGCGCGAGCTAATCGGCGCCAGGGAGAAACCGCGCGAAACGATAGGCGAGCGTCGCCTTGCCGATCCCGGTCGGCCCGGTCAGGAGCCAGCCGTGATGCATCCGCCCGACGTGAAAGCATCTGCAAGTTCGCGCTCGGCCGACTCATGGCCGAACAGCTCGCGCGTCTCGCGCGGATGCGGGAAAGCCCTCAGCCGGTCGGCCTCGGGCAGCTCCTCGATCTCCTGCGACTGCCGGCCGCCGCGCCATCACGCGGCCCCCGTGGCAAGGCGCGGCGCGACGGCTGCCCACACCCGCGCCGCCACCTGATCCGGCGTACCCTCGGCGTCGATGAGGATACAGCGATCGGGCTCGTCCTTCGCGATCGCGCGGAACCCCTCGCGCAGCTCCCGGTGATAGGCGAGATCGCGGCCTTCGTAGGGATCGGCGCCGCTTGCCGCGCCGCGTCGCTGGCCCTGCGCGCGCGAGTCCGACCTCGGGCGCCAGATCGAACATCAGCGTCAGATCGGGACGGAGGCCGGCGAGTACCAGGCGATCGAGTTCGACGAGCGTCGCCTTGCGGCACGCGGCCGGCGATACCCTGATAGACCCGCGTCGAATCCGAAAACCGATCGCAGATCACCCATCGCCCCGCGGCCAGCGCCGGCGCAATCGTGTGGGCGACATGGTCGGCGCGGGCGGCGAGAACAGGAGGGCCTCGGCGATGGCCGTGCGAGCCGGCAAACTACCACCGAGCAGCAGCGTGCGGACTTCCTCGGCGAACGGCGACCCGCCCGGCTCACGCGTCACGACGCAGTCGATGCCGGCCGCGACAAGCCGATCCGCGAGCAGGCGCGCCTGGGTCGATTTTCCCGTGCCTTCTCCGCCTTCAAAGGTGATGAACGGCGCCGTTTTCGAAGGTGTGGTCATGCCAAACTATTGCGAGAGACATCGGGGCGGGTAGGCGCGCACAATCGCACCTGAGGCTGCGCCCCGGGTCATTTCAGAACCCAGCCGAACGCCATATGCGCCAGCGTGTCAAGGCCGCGGCGCATCGCGCCGGCCTCCGGTACGTCCTCGCCCGCCTGGAGCTCCACGACATTCACGGACTGCGAGGCGGTGGTGACGCGCAAGCTTCGCGACCACGTCACCCTTCTTGATCGGCGCCTTCAAGGGG
>CAVZHG010000026.1:0-8553 GCA_963775035.1 uncultured Alphaproteobacteria bacterium
GCGCCCTTCGGCGCGAACGTGCGGTGCGCCGCGTCGCCGAAATCGGAGACCTGATAGCTCATGCCGGCGGACAGTGTGAAGCTGCGGCCGTCCTTGAGACCGCTGATGATCTCGCCCTCCAGGACATAGAGGATGTGTCCCCGATCGCACCAATGGTCGGCGAGATAGCCCGGCGTGTACTCGACATGGCGAACGCGGATGTCGCCGATATCGAGCGTCCGCCAGCGGGCCTCGCCCTGTTCGCCCTTGTAGATCGTGGGCTCGACCTTCGACCAGTCGGTCACCGTGAACGGGAGCGTCGGGATTTTCATGATCGTCTCTGCTTGTTACGCAGCTACCGGCCAATGCGGCTCATACCTGATGCGATTGGGTTCGATGGAGGTCAGGCAATCAAAGGGAGCGGACCTCAATGCCGACGACCCGATAGCGAGAGAACGGGTCATTTCTATCGGGAGTACTCCTGCCGAGACCTGCTTTTCGAAGCAACTCATCTTCGTCGTGTGTAATGAGGCAAATCGGGCCGGCGGTCAGCAGCACGGCCGCGACGTTTCCAGGTGAAGCATTCTCAAGATCCATCAAATCCTTGATCAGGAAGCGCATCGGGACGACATGATCATAGATGGCTCGATCTTTTTCACCAAGCCGTACGGAGCGATACTGCGCGCAACTATGCTTGGGCTTCCCACTCCTTCGTTCCCAGATGAAGTGAATGGCTTCCCGTATGGCCTTTGAATAGACCGAAGCTGGCGCGCCCATCGTCTTGGCGCGCTGTGCGTACCTAACCGTCTCGGCAATCAATTCAAGGCGTTGCGTTTCATCCATATGACAAAATTACTCAATTCGCAGATTTCTCGATATCTGGAAGCAAGGATTGCCGCAGGCTACGCCTACCGCTCGAACCGCTTGAATTTGATCCGGTGCGGTTCGACCGCGGCGTCGCCGAGACGCTTCTTCTTGTCCTCCTCGTAGTCGGCGAAGTTGCCTTCGAACCACTCGACGTGGCTCTCGCCCTCGAAGGCGAGGATGTGCGTCGCGATGCGGTCGAGGAAGAAGCGATCATGCGAGATGACCACGGCGCAACCGGCGAAGTCTTCGAGTGCCGCTTCCAGCCCTGACAGCGTCTCGGTATCGAGATCGTTGGTCGGCTCGTCGAGGAGGAGGAGGTTGCCGCCTTCCTTGAGCAGCTTTGCCAGATGCACGCGATTGCGCTCGCCGCCCGACAGCATCCCGACTTTCTTCTGCTGATCGGCGCCCTTGAAATTGAACCAGCCGCAGTAGGCGCGCGAATTCACCTCGCGCTTGCCCCCGAGATTGATCTGGTCGAGGCCGCCGGAAAGCTCCTCCCACACCGTCTTCTTGTCGTCGAGATGCGCGCGCGACTGGTCGACGTAGGAGATTTTCACGGTGTCGCCGACGCGGATCGCGCCCTTGTCCGGCTTCTCCTGGTCGATGAGCATCTTGAACAGTGTCGTCTTGCCAGCGCCGTTGGGGCCGATGACGCCGACGATGCCGCCGGGCGGCAGTTTGAACGAGAGATTGTCGATCAGCAGGCGATCGCCGAACGCTTTCGTCAGTCCTTCCGTCTCGATCACCATGTCGCCGAGGCGCGGGCCCTGCGCGATCTGGATCGTCGCGCGACCGATGTCCTCGCGACCGGCCTCGTCGGCGAGCTTCTCATAGGCCTGGATACGCGCCTTCGATTTGGCCTGCCGCGCCTTGGGTGACGACTGGATCCACTCGAGCTCGCGCTTGAGCGCGCGCTGGCGACCTTCCTCCTGCCCTTTCTCGACTTCGAGACGCTTTGCCTTCTGCCCGAGCCAGCTCGAGTAGTTGCCCTTGTAGGGCACGCCCTGGCCGCGATCGAGTTCGAGCGTCCACTCCGTGATGTTGTCGAGAAAGTAGCGATCATGCGTGACGAGGATGACGCAGCCCGCGTACTCCTTGAGGAAGCGCTCGAGCCAGGCGACGCTTTCCGCGTCGAGATGGTTGGTCGGCTCGTCGAGCAGCAGGATGTCGGGTTTCGCCAGCAGCAGCTTGGTCAGCGCCACGCGGCGGCGCTCGCCGCCCGACAGTTTCGTCACGTCGGCATCGCCCGGCGGGCAGCGCAGCGCATCGAGCGCCTGCTCGACCTGCGCGTCGAGATCCCACAGGTTCTGCGCGTCGATTTGGTCCTGCAGCGCCGTCATCTCATCCGCGGTCTCATCGGAATAATTCGCCGCGATCTCGTTGAAGCGATCGACGATCGCCTTTTTCTCGGCGACGCCTTCCATCGCGTTGCCGAGCACGTCCTTGTCCGCGTTCAGCTCCGGCTCCTGCGGCAGGTAGCCGACGCCGACCCCTTCGGCGGCCCACGCCTCGCCGATGAAATCCTCGAGCTGGCCGGCCATGATCTTGAGCAGCGTCGACTTGCCCGCGCCGTTGAGGCCGACGACGCCGATCTTGGCGCCCGGATAGAACGACAGGCTGATGTCCTTCAGCACCGTCTTGCCGCCGGGGTACGTCTTCGACAGGCGGTGCATGTGGTAGACGAATTGCGGGTTGGCCATCGGCGGCGGATCCTCGTCGCAAGCATGTGGGGGTTGCGGGCGTTGTAGCTGAAGCGGAGGAGTGGGGCAACGAGGGTGGATGGGATGAGCCGCGCCTCACGGCGCGCGAGCGGGGACTAGGTCCCCGCACCCCTGTCCAGACCGGAGACATAGCTGACAGTCGTGCGGGGACATGGTTGACACATTTCAAGCCTCGTCTTCGGGTTCACGCACATCGATCTCGACGACGAGATGGTGGAGAAAGCGGACCTCGAACACGCCGTCGATCGCGGTGGGATCGATGCCGACCCGGTGACCGACGAGCGCCTTCGGCAGGCGCCACATGCGGCCGCGGAACTTGACGAACCCGTGCTGGTGCACGCTGCGCACGATCGTGCCGGCGGGGTAGTCGATCGGTGGCAGCGTCTCGCGGAAGCTGCGCGTGCTCGCGCGGTAGCGGTCGGCCGGCACGGCAAAGCCGATGCCTTCGTGGGGGCGCTCGTGATTGTAGATGTCGCGCCAGCCATCGAACCCAGCCTGAGCCTGATCGAGATCGCGCCAGGCATGATCGCGCATCAGCTCGATCTTCAGCGTGCCGTTGAAACGCTCGTTCTTGCCATGCGTCTGGGGGTGGCGGGGCCGCGAATGCGAGATCGCGATGCCGTGCCGGATGAGCCAGACATTCAACGGCGTGAGCTTGTGCGCCACCTCCCCGCCCGATCCCCAGGGTGCGCCGTTGTCGGTCAGTACGCGCTCGGGCAGGCCGTAGCGGCGAAAGGCGGCGGAAAGCCTGCTGCGCACGGTCTCGCCGCGTTCGTTGGCACAGGCGCCGAGTTCGAGGGCGAAGCGCGAGTGGTCATCGACGACGGTCAGCGGATGGCAGCGCGCGGTCGTCTCGGCGAGCGCGAAGTGGCCTTTGAAATCCATCTGCCAGAGACGGTTCGGCGCTTCGTGCTCGAAGCGCGTCGCCGGCACGCGGGCGGCACTGGCCTCCGGCTCGATCAGCCCGTGGCGGGCGAGGATGCCGGTGATGGTCGAGGGCGCCGGCACGTTGCGGTGCCGGGCGCGCAGCAGGCTATGGTGGATCTTGCGGCCGCCCCAGGCCGGATGCCGGCGGCGAAGGTCGACGACCGCCGCTTCCATCGCGTCACGCGTCCGCGCGGGCGAGGAATGCGGCCGGCGCGAGCGATCCTCGAACGACGGCGCAGCCTCCGAGCGCCCCCGCTCGAGCCATTTGTAGCCCGTCGTCCGGCTGATCTCGAAGCGCCTGCACAGCTCGGCCACGTTGGCCCCGTCCTGGCTTGAAAGCTTCACGAACTCGCGACGCGACTGCACGACGGACACCTCCTGCCAACCCATGAGAGCCCCCGAATCAATTGCCGCTCGGGAAACCCTGATCTGTCAGCTATGTCCTCGTACACCTGTCCACCATGTACCCGGTCTGGACACACCCCAACCGGGGAGACCCCGGACCCCCTTCTTTTCGAGATTTGGAGTGTGGTCCATCTGTAGCGGTCGAAGACCGCGAGGTGAAAACTCCAACCGGCGAGGCAGCTCCGCGGCGCGTGTAGGCGAAGCCGTACGCGACCGCGGCAAGAAAAAGCCTAGACCACCAGCGTTGCGGCATTGACGAGCGCTTCCAGCGTCTCAAGCGTCGAGCGGTCGAGGCGGCCGTCGGGGCGGGCGGGGCGGAAGTGGAGCTGGAACGAGCGCACGACCTTGGCGCCGGCGACGTCGAGGGTCGGCGATGGCGCGATGCCGTAGCCATAGCCTGCGAGCAGCTCCGTTGCGCGGGCGATCGACGCGCCGCTCGCGCCGGTACCGAGGCCATCGTCGCGATCATCGAGCGGTGCCGGTGCGACCCAATGGCCGACGCCGTTGGCGTGAAGCCCGGGCCAGTCGAATTTCTCGCCGGGATCGATCTTGCGGCCGGGCGAGACGTCGGAGTGGGCGAGCACGCGGGTCGGCGGGATTGCGTTACGCGCGATGATGTCGCGGGAAAGCGCTGACACGGCGGCCATCTGCGGCGCGCTGAATTCGGGATAGCCGAGATCGTGGCCGGGGTTCTGGATCTCGATGCCGATCGAGGCGGAGTTGATGTCGGTTTCGCCGGCCCAGCAGGCTAAGCCGGCGTGCCAGGCGCGGTCGCGCTCGCTGACCATCTGGGTGATGTGGCCGGCTTCGTCGACGACATAGTGGGTCGACACCTTCGACGCGGGATTGGCGAGCCACGCGATGGCGCGCGGCGCGCTCATCATGCCGGTGTAGTGGAGGACCAGCATATCGGGGCGCGCTTTGCCCCGGCGCGGCTCGATGTTGGGTGAGGGGTGGAGCGCGTGGACCAGCGGCGAGCAGGCGCGGTCCATCAAAAGCCGCGCTCCTTGCGCAGCGTGTCGAACGCCGCGTTGATGGCGGCGAGCTTGCGGTTGGCCGCTTCGATCAGCTCGTAGCTCTGGCCCTCGCCGGAGAGGCGGTCGGGATGGACCTGGATGACGAGCTTGCGGTGGCGCGCCTTGATGTCGGCGTCACTCGCGGAGGGGGCGATGCCGAGGATTTCGTAGGGATTGCCGGCGTCGCGCACGAACAGCGCGCGGACGTAGCGGAACTCGGTCGGCGGAATGGCGAAGATGTCCGATACCGAGCGCAGGAAATCCTCCTCGCGCTCGTGGAGGACGCCGTCGGCGGCCGCGACCACGAACAGGCCCTCGAGGACTTGCAGAAGCACCGCGCGGTCGCCGGCCAACAAATCGGCGATCTGGCGCGCGTAGCTGTCGAAGCCGGCGACGTCCTGCTTGGCGAGGTCGAAGACTTGCCGCACGCGCTCGGCATCCTCGGGCGCCACGCGCATGACCTGATTGAACGCGTCGATCTCGTCTTTGGTGACGACGCCGTCGGATTTGGCCATTTTTGCCGAGAGCGCGATCAGTCCGATCGTGAAGGCGACGCTGTTCTGCGGATCGGGCGCGCGATCGCCGCCGGCGAGGCCGCGCAGGAAGCCGATCACCGAGCCGGCCTTGGCTAGGCTTGTCGCTACATTCGGAAATCGCTGCCAGATGGACATGGGACCGGTATCATAAAGGGCGTTGGCGCCCCGATGAAGAGGCAGTTTGTCTCGATCGCATGCTTCCACGTCTATTTGATGGATGCGTGATTTCGATTTCGGGCGCGGCGCGCGGCTATGCCGCAATCGGCGCCGTGGCGCGGTCGAGCCAGTCGCGGTCGGCGCCGGTGAGGTGGGGGCCGATCTCGGCGGCGACGCGGGCGTGGTAGGCGTTCAGCCAGCGCAACGCCGGCGGGGCCGAGCAACGCCGCATCGACCAGACGGCGGTCGATCGGCGCGAGCGTCAGCGTCTCGAAGCCCAGCATCGGGCGGTCGCCACCGGCAATGGGTGCGGCGCCGCCGACGAGCAGCAGGTTCTCGATGCGGATGCCGTAGGCGCCGGTCTTGTAGTAGCCGGGCTCGTTGGAGAGGATCATGCCGGGCTCGAGCACGACGTGGCCGCGCTTCGAGATCGACTGCGGGCCTTCGTGGACCGAGAGGTAGCTGCCGACGCCGTGGCCGGTGCCGTGATCGAAGTCGAAGCCGGCCTGCCACAGCGCGTGGCGCGCGAAGGCGTCGATGTGGGCGCCGGTGGTGCCGGCGGGAAAGCGCAGCTCGGCGATGGCGATGTGGCCCATGAGGACGCGCGTGAAGCGGTCGCGCATTTCCGCCGTCGGCGTGCCGATCGCGACCGTGCGCGTGATGTCGGTGGTGCCGTCGATGAACTGGGCGCCGGAATCGACGAGGAACAGTTCGCCCGGTTGCAGCCGCCGGTTGGTCGCCTCGGTGACGCGGTAATGGACGATGGCGCCGTTGGGGCCGGAGCCGGAGATCGTATCGAAGCTGATTTCCTTGAGCGCCTGGGTATCGGCGCGCATGGCTTCGAGCGTGCGCACCGCCGCTGATCTCGTCGACGGTGCCCTTCGGCGCCTCGCGATCGAGCCAGGCGAGGAAGCGCGTCACGGCGACGCCGTCGCGGTTGTGGGCGACACGGGTGCCGCGGATTTCGGCCTCGTTCTTGCGCGCCTTGGGGAGGATGCACGGGATCAGCCGCCTCGCTGATCCGCCCGCGCGCGCCGCCGAGCCGCTGCCACAGCCACATCGCGGCGGTCGCGGTATCCAAGCGCACGCGCTTGCGTTCGTCCTTGAGCGCGGCGAGGCGTTCGGCGAGCGCGTCCGGCGGTCTGACGCGCGCAATCGCGTTGAGATGGGCGCGCACCTCGGGGCCGAGCTTGGCCTTGTCGATGAACAGCTCCGGCTTGCCGGTGACGGGGACGACGGCGAAGGCGAGCGCCGTCGGGTTGTGCTTCACGTCGGAGCCGCGGATGTTGAACAGCCACGCGATCGAATCCGGCAGCGTCAGGACGACCGCCTCCTCGCCGCCTCGCGGAGCTGGCGCTGGAGGTCCTTGATCTTGTCGGCGGCGGCAACACCGGCAAGCTCCAGCGGCTGCACCGCGACCGGGCCGCGGGGGACCGGCGGGCGATCGGCGCCCCAGATCTCGTCGACGGGGTTGCGCGGCAGCGCCTTGAGCGTGATCTCCGCCTTGGCGAACGCGTCTTCCAGTACGGCGATCCCGGCGCGCGTGTGCAGCCACGGATCGAAGCCGATCTTCGTCCCCTTGCCGAGGTTCTTGATGATCCACTGGGCGGGCGCGGTATCGGGGATCTGCACGACGTCGAAAATCGGACGTCGGGATCTGGGCGGGGGCCTGAAGGGTGTAGCGGCCATCGACGAAGAGGGCGGCCTTGCGCTGGCCGATGATCGCCCAGCCGGCGGAGCCCGTGAAATCCGGTCAACCAGGCGAGCCGCTCCGCCGACGGTGGCACATATTCGCCCATGTGCTCGTCTGAGCGCGGCACGATGACCGCGTCGACGCCGAGACGCTTCAGCCGCGCGCGCAACTTCGCGACGCGCTCGGCGCCGAGCGCGGGATCGGCCGACGAGGAGAAATCCTGGAACATGAGTACCTTACTATACGGCGGTCACTGGCTGTGCAACATGCCAGTTAATGATGCATCGCAGCAATTGCGACAGAAATGTAACTCCTTGTCAGATATATTATCTTCCTATGCATAAAGCGCATATCTGCGGGTATGCCAGAGACCTACCGCAGTCGCGAAGGACTCACTAAGTTCCATTCATCGCGACACGGCAAGACCCCATCAAGGTGGTTACCGGGCCGCAAATGAGCAAACGAATTCAGTCCCGGAACCACGGGACGGGCACAAACGAGAGATGAGAGCGATCATGGCAACCACGACCTCCCCGATGGAGTACGCCGGCACGGCCGGCGCCGCCGAGACCACAAGACCGTCGCCCCGACGCGCGGCTTCTTCGGCCGCATGTTGGACCGCTTCATAAACGCGCGCATGCAGCACGCCGAGGTGCAGGTCCAGACCTATCTGGCGCAGCTCAGCGACACCCGCCTCGCGGACCTCGGCTTCTCCGCCGACGAGACCAAGGCGCTGCGCGAAAAGGGCCGCATCCCCGCCAGCTACTGGGGCTGAACACCAGTTTGAGTGCCAACGGTTTGACGGCCGGTGGCGACGAGCCGCCGGCCGTTGCGTTTTGACCCCGACCGAATGTCGGGACGCTACAACTATTCCCTTCGAGGACCACCATGTCGACCATGCCCCTGACCGCCGTCTCGCACGGCGATGACCACGAGCCCTCCCGGCTGCACCGGACGATGACCGCCCTCGCGAACCGGTTCGCGGCCGCGCGTGAGCGTATGATGGTGCGTGAGGCCTGAGCCGAACTGCGCGAACTCGACGAGTTCCTGCTCCGCGATATCGGCGCCAGCGGTGACGAGATCTACCGCCTACACCAGATCCGCAACGGCGAGCGCCCGACTTTGCGGTCGGCTGAGCTGGCGTCGCTTCGCTTCCCCTGCGGAACCTGCCGCTGCATACTCGGCGGCAGGAAACGCGGGGAGGGTTAGGGCGATGGCTGACGGACGAGGCCGACTACATCATCGTCGGCGCG
>CAVZHG010000027.1:0-18369 GCA_963775035.1 uncultured Alphaproteobacteria bacterium
CTGCCATTACTTCGTGAGATATAGACCTTTTCGTTTCTCTCATTTTTTATCCTTTATAGTTTGATTTCCTTTGTCTCGAATATCTTCCGCCTCTTCCTGGTTAAACCAAAATTGACATATTCCATCGGCTTCTATATTTAATTCTTCCAAATATTTTGTGAATTTGTCTGGAATGTTCTCACAGTTTCAAAACCACCATTCATCGTGCATTGATTGTGGTGTTGAATGTGAGTATGTGATTCCCAATTCATGCATTATTTCTTGTGCATGCCTATTTTCTTTGCAGTCCAGTTGAGCAGTCATATAATTGAATTTCAGATGCATCTTCTTTCTCCTTTATAGTCTGACTCCCTTTACTTCGAAGGTATGGTTGATGCACCTCAGGAATGACTTCAGCACCCTTGATTCAAGAAAAATACGATTTCTTGTATCATTCCCGTCATCGGTGTAGAGACGTAATAAAGCCGTCTGTTATTTCTACATATACTCCATCGCCTAGATAACTGTTTACTGGTCATCTGTCATGATTCATCTCCCTCTGTTTCGAGATACATTTCAGCATGCATATTTGCCATGATGTATCCTTGAGTGCTTTTCCATGTCTTAAATCCAATTGGATCACCATGAATGGTCCAAGGATCTCCAGAGCAACAGACACGCTGGAGGAGATATTTTTGAATATCCTGCGCAGACATCAATTCTGTTACTTTATCCACTTTAAGATTGCGCCATGTCTGTTTTTTGGTTGCATTGGACCCGGTTTCCGCGATGAAGGCACCATCGCGCCGCGACGTCGGCGAGCGTGCGCTGGATGGCCCAAGCCGTTTCGTTCGAGCCGGTGAAGGCGACGCCGGCGACGCGCGCGATCCTTGACGAGCGCCGCGCCGACCTCGCCGCCGCCGGTGCAGCAGGTGCAGAACGTCCGCGGCACGCCCGCCTCATGCATCAGCTCGACGGCGAGAAAGGCCGTGATCGGCGTCTGCGCGGCGGGCTTGGCCAGCACGGAGTTGCCGGCGGCGAGTGCGGCCGCGACCTGGCCGGTGAAGATCGCCAGCGGGAAGTTCCACGGCGAGATGCAGACAAACGGGCCGCGGCCGCGCAGCGCAACGTGTTGCGCTCGCCGGTCGGGCCCGGCAGCGGACGGGCGCCGCGAACAGGCGGCGCGCCTCGCCGGCGTAGTAGCGCAGGAAGTCGACGGCCTCGCGAATGTCACCGAGGGCGTTGTCGAGCGTCTTGCCGGCTTCGCGCACGATGACGCGCCATGAGGCGAGTGCGGTCGCGCTCGAAGAGCGTCGGCGGCTTGTCGAGGATGCGCCCGCGCCTGACCGCCGAGGCGATCCCAGGCGTGCGCGGCCTTGCCGGACGGCGATAGCCGCTCGACGTCGTCGGGCGTGGCCTCAGAACGGTGCCGAGCGCTGGCGGCGGTCATGCGGGCAGCGCACCAGCCGGCCGCATCGCCGCCCGCGATCGCCTTGCCCGCGACAATGGGGCCGACAGCGAAGATCGGCGGCAGCTCGTCATGGATCTGCGTTGAGCAAGCCGGCGCGCGTGGCGGCTCGGTGAGCGCAATGCCGGCACTGTTGCGGCGCGGGGCAGGATCGTCGCGCCGGCGACGGCATGGCAGCGATGCGCGAGCCGCCGGACTGTTGCGCTCGCGTTCCGCCGCCTCGACCGGATCGCGGATGATCTCGGCGACCGGCGCCTGGTCGTCGGCGAGGCGATTGACGAACGAGGTGTTGGCGCCGTTCTCGAGCAGTCGGCGGACCAGATAGGCCAGCAGATCCTCATGGCCGCCGACGGGCGCATAGATGCGGCACGGCCGCGCTGAGCTCGCCGTCGCCGACGACCTCCTCGTAGAGCGCTTCGCCCATGCCGTGCAGGCGCTGGAATTCGAACGGCGCGTTGCGCCCGCGACGTGCGCGCGCCGCGACGGTGTGGGCATTGTGCGTGGCGAACTGCGGATAGAAGGCGCGCGGGATCGACAGCAGGAAGCGCATGGCGGCGAGATAGGAGACATCGGTGTGCAGTTTTGCGCGTGAAGACGGATAGTCCGGCAAGCCGCGCTCCTGCGCCCATTTGATCTCGCTGTCCCAGTAGGCGCCCTTGACGAGGCGCACGGGAATGCGCTTGCCGGTGCGCTCGGCGAGGCGCTGCAGCCAGCGCAGCACCGGAATGGCGCGCCGGCCGTAGGCCTGCACGGCGAGGCCGAGGCCGCTCCAGCCGGCGAGTGCCGGTCGCGCGCAACAGCCGCGCGAAGAGCACAGCTGCGGATCGAGGCGGTCTTGTTCTTCGGCGTCGATGGTCAGTGCGAGGCCGCGGGCGCGCGCGAGCGTTGGCGAGCTCGAGCAGGCGCGGCGCCAATTCGGCGACGAGGTGCGCCTGTTTGCCCGGCTCGAAGCGCGGATGGATGGCCGAGAGTTTCACCGACAGGCTCGGGCGCTGCATCAGCGCGTCGCGCGTGCGTCGACGTCGGCGGGCCGGCCGCCTTGCCGACGGCCTCGATGCGCGTTCATGTAGCGCTCGAAGTAGCGCGTCGGCGTCCGTTGCGGTGCGCGCCGCTTCGCCGAGCATGTCGTAGGAGAAGCGATAGCCCTTTGCTCGTAGCGGCGCGGCGCGCGCGATGCGCTTCCTCGATATTGCGGCCGAGCACGAAGTTGTCGCCGAGGATGCGCATGGCCTGACGCAGCGCCTGGCGGATCACCGGCTCGCCGGAGCGCGCGACCATGCGCTTGAGCACGGCGACCGGGGCCCGCCCCGTACGTCGCCACCGAGGCGAACGATGCGGCCGGTCAGCATCAGGCCGAACGTCGAGGCATTCACAAACAGGCTGTCGGAGTGGCCGAAGTGGCGGTCCCACTGGCCGCTCGCCGATCTTTCGGCGATCAGCGCGTCGGCGGTATCGCGTCGGGAATGCGCAGCAGCGCTTCGGCGAGGCACATCAGCGATGATGCCCTCTTCGGACGTCAGGCCGTATTCGTGCATGAAAGCGTCGATGCCGCCGTGCTTGTGGCGACTGGCGCGGGCCGAGCCGACGAAGCTCTTGGCGAGCTCGGCGATCCGGCGGCGCTCATCGGCGGTGATAGACGGCCCGCTCGATCAGCCCGCCGACGAGCCGCGCCTCGTCGCGCAGATGGAAAGGCGGCAATCTCGTCGCGCGGCAGCGAGACGGGAGCGGGGCCGGCGCCCGGTTCCGACCAGGATTTGCGTTTTCCCGTCGCCGCCATCGCATTCTCCCGCGCCGCTGTGCCGAAGAATCAGCACTCCAGGCCATCACGGGGAAGCATGAGCACAAGGCGCATCCGCGCGCAAATCGTCTGCGCCCGTTTATCCCAGCCCCGCGAGCGCCCCGACAGGGCGACGCAGAATCCCTGGTTGTAGAGTTCGATTCGCTTCTCGATGCTCGCGCAGGCGCTCGCATCTCAACCGATCAGACTCTAGAACATCTGGCTGGGATCGAAATTCATGATCATGTGGTCCCAACCGCCCTCGTACATATCGGGCGGCAGCGCGTAGGGCGCGCACGCGACGACCGCGCGGAGCGCGCTGTCCGCCATGTCGCGGAACAGCGGGCCGCTGGCGGAATTGAGCACTTTGGGCGGATCCGAGAGCGAGCCGTCCCGGTTCAGCCGCATCTCGATCCGGACGCCAATTTTGTCGATACCGTCGAGCCCGGCATTGATGTTCCAGCACTTCCTGACGGATTCCCGCATGAGCTGGCCAAGCATGGCGCGCGCGCTCGCCGACAGCACCGCGTCGCGGCCCTCGGGCGCGCCGAGCACCGGCCCCTTGGCACGCGTGTCGGATTTCGTCTCCGGCGCGGCCGGCGCCGGGGCGCGTGCGTTGGGCGTTTTGTCGAGCAGCGCCGAGAGCTTGTCGACGTCGAGCTTCGATTTCTCTTTCTCGGCCGCGAGCCGCTTGCGCTCCCTCTCCTTGGCTGCCGCCTTGAGCTTCTCGTCGTGCCTGCGCTTGGCTTCCTTCTTTGCCCTGGCATCAGCTTCGGCCTTGGCCTTGGCGGCGTCCGCTTCGGCTCTGGCTTTCGCCTCGGCCTCGGCTTCCGCCTTCGCTTTCGCTTCTGCTTCGGCTCTGGACTTGGCTTCCGCGTCCGCTTGAGACTTGGCGTCGGCCTCGACTTTGGCCTTCGCTTCGGCTTGACGCTTGGCCTCCTCGGCCTGCTGGAGCGCGAGATCGGCGAGCTTCTGCTCGAGCGCGGCCTTGTCCGGCTCCGGCTTCGGCGGCTCGACCGCTGGCGGGGGCGGCGGTGGGGGCGGCGCCGCGACCTTGGGCGGCGGAGGCGGCGGAGTGGGCGTCTCTGGCGCCTGCGTGGGTGGCTCAGGCGGCGGCGGGGGCGGGGGCGGCGCAGCGGCGAGCCGAGGCCGCGGCGCTTCCTTGGGCGTCGGATCCGCTTGCGGGCCTTCCTTCGGCCGCGCCTCCTTGAGCTTAGCGTCGCGGCTGCCTTTGGTCAGGCGCGTGAGTTCGGACGGCGTGATCATGTCGACCGCGACAGCCTCGATCGAGGGCGCCCGCAGCTCCGGTATCGACTGGATCGAAAAAACCGTCCAACCCAGCAACGTCGCGTGCATCAGCACCGAGACGAGGAGCCCAACATACACCGCGTCAGCCTCCGCCCTCGACCTCCGTTACCAGGGAGATCTTGCGAAATCCGGCGTCGCGGATGCGGCCCATGACGCGGGCGATGTCGCCATAGTTGGCGGCCTTGTCGCCGCGCACGAAAACCGGCTCGTCCTGGCCACCTCGGTTCTGCGCCATCGCCGTGAGCCGCGGGCCGATCTCATCGAGCTTCATCGACGACTTCTCTTCCTGACCCATGAAGACTTCGCCGCTCGCCTTGACCGAAATGACGATCGGTTCTTTGTTGGTCTCGAGCTGCTTGCCCTTGGCCTGCGGCAGGTCCAGCGGAACGCCGACCGTCAGCAGCGGCGCCGTCACCATGAAAATCACCAGCAGCACCAGCATGACGTCGACGAACGGCGTGACGTTGATTTCGCTCATCGGCGCGTGCCGGCGGGCCCGACCACGCCGGCCGGCCTTGCCCGTTCCGAGATTGACGCTGGCGCCCATGCTCCGTGCTCTCCGCTGGCGGCCGGCTCAGGCCCGGGTATCGATCTGCCGCGAGACGATCGCCGCGAACTCGTCGGCGAAGGCCTCCAGGCGCTGCGCAATGCGCGCCGAATCGGCTGAGAACTTGTTATAGGCCATGACCGCCGGAATTGCGGCCAACAGCCCGAGCGCAGTGGCGAAAAGTGCTTCCGCGATACCGGGCGCGACGACCGCGAGACTGGTGTTCTTCGAGATCGCGATCGCCTGGAAACTCGACATGATGCCCCACACCGTCCCGAACAGGCCGATGAAAGGCGCCGTCGAGCCGACCGTCGCCAAAAACAGCAGGCGGCGGTCGAGCCGCTCCATCTCGCGGCTGATCGTGACGTCCATCACCTTCTCGACGCGGAGTTGGATGCCGCCGAGCGCGCGAATGTTGCCCTCGACCGACCGCTTCCATTCGCGCATCGCGGCAACGAACAAGGCGGCCATCGACTGGGTGCGGTCGCGGGCCAAGGTCGCATAGAGTTCTTCGAGGCTCTGGCCGGACCAGAACATCTGCTCGAAGTTGTCGGCGTCGCGGCGCGCGCGGCGGAAGGTGAACAGCTTCTCGACGATGATCGCCCACGACCAGATCGAGGCGACGATCAACCCGACCATCACGATCTGAACGACGATATGCGCCGAAAGGAACAACTCCACGAACGAGTGGCCGCTGGTCGTGGTGACCGTGCCGATCTTGCCCTTCAACAAATCCGTCGGGTTCATGCCATGCTCGCTGGAGCGTGAGGTCTAGGTGTGCAGAAGGGAATGCTCGGCGCACTAACGGCTGTTGAGGCGCGTGCGCCGTTCGCCCGCCCGCGCATGTCGCCTGCGATTTACTGGTTCAGTCGAACATTGCCGCGCCGACCTTCGGCATCGCCGAACTGCAGCGTGGCCGAACTGCAGCGTGGTATGTGCTTGCCCGCAGCGCGCTTCTTACGCTCTTTTGTGACTAAACTAGGGCTCCAATTGCCCGGATTCGCCCGGGTGTGTCCACCTGTCGCTGAACGATTCGAACCGCAAACTGCCGGCCTCATCCGCCCGCAAGGCCCGTCCGGATGCGCTGATTGATCCGCTGCGGCTTGCCGGAAACCGAAACCAGCACCACCAATACCTCGGCCTCGAACAGAACCGCGCCATCCCGCATGACCCGCTGGGCGAGGTTCAGTGTCGCACCCCTGGCCTCGACGAGCCGGGTCTGGATCTCGAGCACATCGTCGATCCGCGCCGGTTTCAGGAACTCGAGCCGCATCCGCCGCACCACGAACGCCGCGGGCTCGGCGCCGGCCTCGCCCTCGATCAGCGCCCGGTGCTCGTTGCCGATCAGGCGCAAATAGTCCGATCGGCCGCGCTCGCACCAGCGCACGTAGCTCGCGTGGTAGACGAGGCCCGAGAAATCGGTGTCCTCGAAATAGACCCGGACCGGCAAGACGTGACAGCGGGTGCCGTCGCTGGCGACCACCAGGCGGCCGGCGAGATCCGGCCAGTCGCGCGCGCCGCTCATGGCGTCCCCCCGAGTTCGACCAGCACGATCTCCGGCGGCACGCCGAAGCGCACCGGCGCCACACTGCACCCAAGCCCGCCCGAGACGATCAGATGCCGCCACTCCTCGACGATATGGCCGTAGGCGTAACGCCGCCCGTATCGCGAGGGTACGACAAGCGGGAAGCCGGCGAGCGACACCTGCCCGCCATGGGTATGCCCCGCGAGCGTCAGCGCGACGCGCGCCGGCACCGACGGGAACACATCGGGCTCATGGATCATCAGGATCATGGGCGCGTCGTCCTGGATCTGTGCCATCGTCCCCGCGAGGTCGTCGACGCCCCGGATCCACTTCATGCGCCTTTTCGTGCCCCTGCGGGTGCGCTGAAGAGCCCACTGGTCGCCGAGCCCGGCCAACCAGAAGGCCTGCCCGTCCTTGGTTAGTCGGCGCGCGCTGTTCTCGTACACGGGAATGCCCACCGCCTCGAGGGTGCGTTGCGCGCGGATCGGCCCATGCCCGACCCTCTGCGCTTCCTGGTCGTCCCACCAGTCGTGGTTGCCGAGAATGGCGTGGACGCCGAGCGGCGCCTTGAGCCCGGCGAGCGCCTTGGCCCAGTCCAGGGCCGGGATCTGGCGAACGACGAACCGATGGTGCGCCATGTAGTCGCCGAGCAGGAGGATCAGGTCGGGTGCCAGCGCGTTGGTATCGGCGACGATCTGGCCGATGCGATCCACGCCCATCCACGGCTCGCAGGCGTGGACGTCCGCGATCACCGCGATGCGCAGATTGAGATTTTTCGGCCAGTTGGGCAGTCGCGGCCGATAGCGCGTGACCTTGTGGCGCCGCGGCTCGATGCCTACCGCGTAGGCGCCGAAGCTGGCCACCGTGAGGCCGAGCGCGGCCATCGCCTTGAGCAGTGCGCGTCGGTCGATCATTCAGCCGGTTGCCTCGTCGGACTGCGGCACCGGCACCGGCGCGACCGGGCGGTTCACCTCAGCCACCGCCCGATGCCGCGGTATCGTCGTCGTCCTGGGCCTCGAAAAGCCCGATCTGCGGCGACGACGCGCGCGCCGGCCCGGTCAGCCCCAGGTGACGATAGGCCCGTAACGTAAGAACGCGGCCCCGCGGTGTCCGGCCGATGAACCCCTGCTGAAGCAGGAACGGCTCGACCACCTCCTCGAGCGCGTCGCGCGGCTCGGAGAGCGCGGCGGAAATCGTCTCGATCCCGACCGGTCCGCCGTCGTAGTTCTTGGCGATGCAGTTGAGGTAGCGGTGGTCGAGGGAATCGAGGCCCTCGTTGTCCACTTCGAGCATGAGGAGTGCCCGGTCGGCGGCGGCGGCGTCGATGACGTCGACGCGATCGACGGCCGCGAAGTCGCGCACCCGACGGAGCAGACGGCCGGCGATGCGAGGCGTGCCACGCGACCGCCGTGCGATCTCGCGGGCGCCATCGCTCGACACGCGCGCGCCCAGCACCCGGGCGCCGCGGCTCACGACCAGCTCCAGTTCGTCGATGGTGTAGAAGTTGAGCCGGATCGGAATGCCGAAGCGGTCCCGCAGCGGATTGGTGAGCAGGCCCGAGCGCGTCGTCGCGCCGACGAGGGTGAACTTGGCGAGATCGATCTTCACCGAGCGCGCCGCCGGGCCTTCGCCGATGATCAGATCGAGTTGGTAGTCCTCCATCGCCGGATAGAGAATTTCCTCGACCGCGGGGCTCAGCCGGTGGATTTCGTCGATGAACAGGACGTCGCGTTCTTCGAGGTTGGTCAGCAGCGCCGCGAGATCGCCCGCTTTCGCGATCACCGGGCCCGACGTGGCCCGGAAGCCGACACCCATCTCCTTGGCCATGATCTGTGCGAGCGTCGTCTTGCCTAGTCCGGGCGGGCCGGCAAACAGTACGTGATCGAGCGCGTCGCCACGGCCCTTGGCGGCCTGGATGAAGACCCGCAGGTTGGCCCGCGCGCCCTCCTGGCCGATGAACTCGTCGAGCGACTGCGGGCGGATCGACGCCTCGAACGCATCGACGTCCTTGCGGACGCTCGACACCAGCCGGTCACCGTCGGCATCGCTCATGGGGTCCACCCCGCCATTTGCGGCCCTTCGTTGCGCCTTCGTTGCACCTTCGTTCTCGCCGCTCATACCATGATTTGCCGAACCGACGCGAGCGGCGATCGCGGGTGCGCCACCGCGGCCAGTTCCGATCCCGCTTCGCTGCCCGGCGGCGCGCCGAGGGCAAAATGAGGTTGTGTCACCGCCGCAAAAGGCTATGTTCGGGCGCCGTCAGCGCAGGGGGCTGACCGCGATTCTTTCACTAGCGTGCCTGAGGGGATGCAGACACGCCGGCGCGTAGCAACTTCGCCGTCTCCCGAGATCAGTTCGAAACATATGCCCGAGCCTCGCACAATCGCGATCGATGCGATGGGAGGCGACCATGGAGTGCCGGTCGTCGTACCTGGGGCCGCCATGGCGCTGGATACCCATCCTGCACTCGGTTTCATCTTTTGCGGCGACCGCAATCGCATAGAACCCGCGCTGGCGGCATACCCGCGCCTCGCCGCCGCCTCGACCATCGAACACACCGAGACGTCCATCGCGATGGACGACAAGCCGAGCCAGGCGGTCCGCCGCGGCAAGGGCACCAGTATGTGGCTCGCCCTCGACCGCGTCAAAGCGGGGGCGGCGCACGCGGCATTGTCGGCCGGCAATACCGGCGCCCTGATGGCGATGTCGAAACTGGTACTGCGGCCCATGTCGGCGATCGAGCGGCCGGCGATCGCCGCGTTCTGGCCCACCATCAAGCGTGAATGCATCGTGCTCGACGTCGGCGCCAATATCGGCGCCTCGTCGCGCCAACTCGCCGAATTCGCGCTCATGGGTGCCGCCATGGCGCGGGCCCATTTCAAGATCGATCGCCCCCGGGTCGGCCTGCTCAACGTCGGCGTCGAGGAGATCAAGGGCGCCGACGAGGTGAAGCAGGCGCACGCGTGGCTGAAGCAGCCCGAGCTGGGCCTGCCGTTCGACTATCACGGCTACGTCGAAGGCGACCAGATCGGCCAGGGCGTGGTCGACGTGGTCGTCGTCGAGGGTTTTGCGGGGAATATCGCGCTCAAGACGGCGGAAGGCACCGCGCGGCAGATCAGTGTCTATCTTCGCGAGGCCATGACGCAATCCTTGATCACCAAGATGGGCGCGCTCCTCGCCAAGAGCGGATTTATGACGTTGAAGCACCGAATGGATCCGCGTCGCGTCAACGGCGGCGTGTTCCTCGGCCTCGACGGCATCGCGATCAAGAGCCACGGCGGCACCGACGCTTTCGGCTTTGCGAGCGCAATCAATGTCGGCTACGAGATGGCCGCAGGAGACCTGAAGGGACGGATCGCATCGGATCTCAGCGCGTTTCACGGCAAGTTCGACGACATGCCCGAAGACTGAGCCCGATGATCCGGTGAATTTACGCGAGGAGCAGCAAGTGGCCGTCAATCGATCGGTTATCCGGGGCGTGGGTGCCTATCTGCCCAAGCGCATCATGACCAACGACGACTTCTCGCGCATCGTCGACACGACCGACGAGTGGATCACCGAGCGTACCGGCATCAAGCAGCGCCACATCGCCGCCGACGGCGAACTGACTTCCGATCTCGGCATCGCGGCGGCGCGCCAGGCACTGGTCCGCTCCGGTATCGATCCCGTCGACATCGACCTCGTGATCTGCGCGACCGCGACACCCGACCGGACATTCCCCGCGACCGCCGTGCGCATCCAGGCCGGCCTCGGCATCACCAAGGGCGCCGCTTTCGACATTCAGGCGGTCTGTTCGGGCTTCGTCTACGCGATGACAACCGCTGACAACTTTCTCAAGACCGGGCTTTTCAAACGCGCCATTGTCGTCGGCGCGGAGACGTTCTCGCGCATTCTCGACTGGTCGGACCGTGGCACTTGCGTGCTGTTCGGCGATGGCGCCGGCGCGGTCGTCCTCGAGGCGCAGCCGCAGCACGGCACGCGCGACGATCGCGGAATTCTCTCTGCCCTCATTCGCTCCGACGGCCGCTATGAAGATCTCCTCTACGTCGACGGCGGACCGGGCTCGACCAAGACGACAGGGTTTCTGCGCATGAACGGGCGCGAGGTTTTCCGCCACGCCATCCAGAAGATTTCGGGCGTGATCGAGGAGACGCTCGTCATGACCGGCTACACGCCCGACGAAATCGATCTCTACGTGCCGCACCAGGCCAACCAGCGCATCCTCGACGGCATCGCCAAGCGGCTCGGCGTCGATCCCAAGAAAATCATGACCACCCTCGCCAAGCACGGCAACACGTCGGCGGCCTCGATCCCGCTGGCGCTCAACCAGGCGTTCGAAGAGCGCCGGCTGGCGGAAGGGAACCTCGTGCTGATGGAGGCGATGGGCGGCGGATTCACCTGGGGCGCGGTGCTCGCGCGCTGGTAGGCATACGGCGTTTCTTCGCCCAGACCGGCCGCTTCTGGTTAACGCGATTTGCGTCTGAACGATTTTTATTGCAGATTCAGCCTCTTGTTGTTTCCGAGGCATTGACCAGCCTGCGCGCGCTCGATAGCTTCTAATCGTTTCAATTTAGGGGAGGCGCTAACCAATGGGCAGTAAGACATTGACCCGTGCGGATTTGGCCGACGCACTGGTGCGTAAAGTTGGATTGCCGCGCAATGAATCGCAGGACCTTGTCGAGCTCGTTCTGAGCGAGATTTCGCAGACTCTGGCGCAGGGTGAAGGCGTGAAGCTGTCGTCGTTTGGATCGTTCGGCGTGCGATCGAAGGCGCAGCGCATGGGCCGGAATCCGAAGACCGGCGAAGAGGTGCCGATTACCCCGCGGCGGGTGTTGGTATTTCGGCCGAGCAATATCATGAAGGAGCGTATCAACACGCGTCTCAATCGGCGAAAGGCGGCCGAGTAGGCGCATAGGAGACTGACGACGGGTGGCGCGGTGCCGTTGGGCGATGGCACGATCCACAAACCAAGCGGGGCACTATCATGGCGAAATCGGCGGATGCATTCCGCACGATCAGTGAGGTATCCACCGAGCTGGACGTGCCGAAACACGTGCTGCGGTTCTGGGAGCAGCGCTTCAAGCAGCTCAAGCCTCTCAAACGAGGCGGCGGCCGGCGGTTCTACCGGCCCGAGGATGTCGAGCTGATCAAGGGCATCCAGGCACTTCTCAATCGCGACGCCTACACCATCCGCGGCGTCCAGCGCATTCTGCGCGAGCACGGTGTCGAGCGCGTGAAGCGGCTCGCCAACGGCGAAGCGACGGCGAGCGTGAGCGCGATCCTGCCGGAAGCGGATCAAGCGCGCGCGGCAGCACCGTTGCCATCGAACGGGCACGCGTCGGTGGCGCGTAAGAAGGCCGCCCGCGATGACGCGCGCGCTGCGCCGCCGCTCGGACGCGATGTCGTCAATGCAGCAATCTCCGAGCTCAATGCATGCCGGGCGCTGCTGATCGGCGATTCCATCAAGTCCAAAGGCCAGATGCCTGCGGGTGCGGCGAGCAGCCGGCGGTAGCCAGCAGTCCGTGCTGCGGTCGTGTGGGTAGGGGGGCCGCGCTGCCGTCGCGGCCCGTTCGTCCGGCGCGCGGGCGCCGGCAGTCCGCGATCTCGCCTGCCAGCTCGATGGCCTCTGCGTCGCCGGAAGGCCGCTCGGCGCATATAGCCCCTGGAGCGCCGCGCCCCCGCCTGCTATCTCCCATGCCAACGTCAGAAAACCGTCCCTGGACCCTCGTCCCGTGGGCACGCGACCGCATGAGGCATCGATGAACGACGCAAGCAGCCGCAGTGGAGAGAAGGCCATCACCGTCGAGGAGGCGATCCGTGGCCGCAAATCAACCCGCGCGTTCCTGCCGACGCCGGTGCCGCGCGAGCTGATTGCGCGCATCCTCACCACGGCCGGGCGCGCGCCGTCGGGCTCGAACATCCAGCCGTGGAAGGTCTACGTCGTCGACGGCGCCGCGCGCGACCAGCTGGCCGCCGACATATGCCATCGCTACGACACGGTCGGCGAAGGCACCCGCGAGTACGAGTACTATCCGGTCAAGTGGCGCGAGCCTTATCTGGCGCGCCGCCGCGCCTGTGGCTGGGGGCTCTACGGTACCATGGGCATCACCCGCGACGACAAGGCGGGGATGCACGCCCAGCGCCGCCAGAACTACGAATTCTTCGGCGCGCCGACCGCGTTCATCTTCACCATCGACCGCGAGCTCGAGCAGGGCTCCTGGCTCGACACCGGCATGTTCATCCAGTCGATCATGATCGCGGCCCGCCAGTTCGGGCTCGAGACCATCCCGCAGGCGGCGCTTGCCAACTATCACGAGGTGCTGCGCGCCCGCCTCGCCATCCCGCAGGAGCAAATCGTCATCTGCGGCATGGGCATTGGCTATCCCGATACGAACGCCAAGGTGAATACGTTCACCACCGATCGCGAGCCGCTGGAAAATTTCGTCACCTGGATCGACGCGCTGCAGCCGGCGAAAGCGTGAGGATCAATCTGCAGCGCCTAGGCCGCCTTCTCGATCGCCTCGATCGCGCTCTGGATCTCGTCTCCGGTGAGCGTCCAGTCGTTGTCGAGATCGGCGACGATCGCGCGCATGAACGGCTCACTCAGGCGGATCGAGCGCGGGCCATCGCCGAGATGGTCGAACAGGATTGCGAGCGCGAGCTGGCGCGGACTGTCGCCTTCGTAGGTCCACTCGAAGCCCCACGTCGTGAACCGCTTGACCTCGTAATGCTCCGGGAGCGGCGCGTCGTCGACCGTGACGACGAGGCCGTCGAAACCACGAATGCCGCTATAGGTCTTCATTGTCGCTCCCCGGTGTCGCGCGCCCCGCATCCTCGCCCGATCCTGATAGGTCACAAGCGGGCACCAAAGCAACGGACTTGAAATTCACCTCAGCTCGATGCCGGGCGGGGAGTGAATTTCAAGTCCAAGTTGCTTTGGAGCGCTATGACTTCTAAAGCGTCTTTGGACCTCAAATGCGACTTCGAGACCGGCCCAGGCGTGGGTCGCATTTTAGGTCCGACGCTTTAGCGCAATCTCCAGGCGCGGCAACTCGTCGATCCGGGCATCCCCCAGGAGGATTTCGGCGCCCGCGACGGACCTCATCGCCACCCCCTGCAGACCTCCCGGCGAGGACCCGGCACGCATCGCGCTTGTCGACAGGGCCGGGTCTGCCGTAGCTTCAAGCGCCGTCGGGCACTGTTTTCACGCACTGCAGAAGCATCCAGGGGATTGTCCGGGCGGCACGCCATCCGAGGGGAAAGGCACGATCCATGAGCGTTGGGCAGGATCCTGGCAGCAACTCTGTCATCATGAAAACTGCGCGAACCGAAGCCGCGGCACGACACGAGACGGCGGTGCGCGAGGTGCGCCTCGTCGCCCATTCGAACATCCTCTATTGGTGGATCGTATGGGCCTTCGGCTATCTTTGCGCGCTCGGCACGCAGATCAATCACATCATCGTCCCGTTCGGCGGCAAGCAGATCAAGTTCTTTCCTGATGCCTGGCTCGGCATCTCCTACATCGCGCTCGTGCTGTTCGTCGTCGTTTTTACCAATGTGCGGGCGCGGGTGCTGCACACGTTCATCATCGCCGCCGTGTTGGCGCTCGCCCTCGTCGGGGTCGAATGGCAGTGGGGCCTCGGCTCGTTCTTCAAGTACGTGCCCGAACTGAAGGTACAGATGAATCTCGCGTTCTATGTCGTGTCGTCGACAGGGCTGTTGATCATCTGGCTGATCGTCGTGTTCGGCATCGACAAGCTCACCTACTGGCGCTTCGCCGGCGGCCAGGTGGTCGAAAGCCATCGGCTCGGCAATGCCGCGGGCAACGTCTACGACACCCGGGGTATGCTGATGCGGCGGCAGCCGGACGACTTCTTCCGCCACAAGTTCCTCGGCCTCGGCTTTCTCGGTCTCGGCACGGGCGATCTGGTTTTCCGGCCGGCGATGGCGGGATCGGAACCGTTCATCATCGAGAACGTCTGGCGCAGCAACGAGCAGCAGAAGCGCATCGAGCGCCTGCTGACCCAATCCGGCGGCTCGGGCATGGTTTGAGCGCGATGACGGCTTCGGATTTGGCAGGCGGTCGCTCCTGCGGGGCGGATCCTGCCCGCTCATCAACCACGTTCGTCGACAGGACCCGCACGCCCACCGTGGACAACCTGAGAACACGCAACTAGGAATACCGGCACAGGTTTTCTTGCGGTACGGTGCCGCAAATCACGATGGATGGGCAGAACGTGGGCGATCCGCCGTCAGTCCCGGTGCACGCTGGCCACCGCGCCGCCATATGGCGCGTCCCGGATGATCCGCGCGCGGCCGCTGGCCCGACGGAACGCGCCGACCGCCGCCTTTCGCCGACCCGCATAACGACGCACGAGCGGGCTGATGCGCGGGTTGGGCCGCGCGATTGATGTACTTCCTGCCCAACCCGCTCATCATCCCGGTCGGGCTCGTCATCGGCGTGCTCGTGGCGATGCCGGTCGGGCCCGTCAACATCCTGTGCCTCCAGCGGGCGCTCGAGCGCGGCTTCTGGGGCGGTGTGGCCGCCGGCCTCGGCGTCGTCATCGGGGACGGCCTGATCGCGCTTTTTGCAGCCCTCGGCGTCGGCGCAGTATCGGGTGCGATCAAGCACTACCGCATGACCGTCCAATCCATCGGCGGCCTCGTCCTGCTGGCCTTCGGCGTCCGCCTCTTCCTCACGCAGCCGCGTATCGCCCGCGACGAGCACGCCGACGGGCGGCGGCCGTCCCTCGCCGACTTCGCCTGGGACATTCCGCAGACGTTTTTCCTGACCATCACCAACCCCGCCGCGATGCTCGGCCTGTTCGCGATCTTCGGCGGCATCAGCTCGTTCGTCGAAGTCGAGACCTATATCGATGCCTTCACGATCGTCGCCGCGATCATGGCCGGGAGCCTTGCCTGGTGGGTGGTGCTATCCCACACCGTGAGCCGCTTCCGACACCACATGGATCTCGCCAAGCTGCAACTCATGAACCGTTTTGCCGGCATCGTGCTGATCGGCTTCAGCGGACTGCTGCTCGGCGAGGTCGCGATGAAAACGCTGTAGCGGACGGTGCTCTGAGGCGGCTCAAGGATTAGTCGCGGCCAGTTCGTCGGAAAGCTTGGCGCCCTCGGCGAGGAAGCGCGAGATCGCGGTCTGGGCGGACGGCGTGCAGGTCTGGTAGGTGCGGCTGTAGCTGCGGTAGCCGTTGTTGAAGCGCGTCGAAAGCCGGGCCCGCCGCTGCGCCGCCGCGCCATCGCTCTCGATCAGTTCCTGCATGCGGTTGCGCCAGATCTGCCCCTCGTTGGCGCCGCAGAGCTCGCGCAGGTAGTGCACCGCGCCCAGGATCTCGGCGAGGCGCAGCAGCTTGACATCGTATGGCTTGCCGTCGGTCGCCGGGCCCTGGGCCGCGAGCGGAGATGCGCCCATCGCCGCCGCCAGTGCCAAGGCCGCAAATCTCACAATGGTTCGGCGCTGGCGCATCAACCCTCACACGTCCCTTGATACCATCCGCTCGTCCGAGCATGGCAATTGTACGGCAATTCGGCCGCCCCACGGCGCGGTCACCCGCGATCCCACGATCGGGCCTTTACGACGTCGTATCCGCCGGACCATTGTGATCGTCAAGCCCGGCCAAGAGGCGAACATTCCAGGGAGGCGCACGATGAGCACCAGCGGCACCGATACCTATTCATTCGACGAGGCGCGCTCCGCCGATCTGGTGGTGGCGGCGATGGCGGGCGGCAAGGATGCGCGTCTGCGCCAGGTGATGGAGAGCGTGGTCCGCCATCTCCACGCCGTCGTCAAGGAGGTCGAGCCGACCCAGGAGGAGTGGATGGCGGCGATCCAGTTCCTCACCGAGACCGGCCATATGTGCACCGAATGGCGCCAGGAGTTCATCCTGCTGTCGGATACTTTCGGCGTGTCGATGCTGGTCGACGCGATCAACAACCGCAAGCCCTCGGGCGCCACCGAGACGACCGTGCTCGGGCCGTTCCATGTCGCGTCCTCGCCGCTCAAGGCGATGGGCGACACGATCGATCTCGAAGGCAAGAGCGAGCCGCTGATCGTCTCCGGCACGGTCGTCGATCAGACCGGCGCGCCGATCGAGGGCGCGATGCTCGACATCTGGCAGTCGAACAGCGAGGGTTTCTACGACGTCCAGCAGAAGGGCATCCAGCCGGACATGAACCTGCGCGGGCGCTTCGTGACCGGCGCCGACGGCCGCTACTGGTTCCGCTCGGCGAAGCCGCAGTACTATCCCATTCCTCACGACGGCCCGGTCGGCGCGCTACTCCGCAGCCTCGACCGCCACCCCTATCGGCCCGCGCATATCCATTTCATCGTCTCGGCGCCGGGATACCAGGAGGTCGCGACGCACCTTTTCGTCAAGGGTGACCCCTACCTCGACAGCGACGTCGTGTTCGGCGTCAAGGGCAGCCTGATCTGCGATTTCACCCAGCACGACGATGCCAGGGCCGCCGAGATCGGACTGAAAAATCCGTTCTGGTCGGTGCAGCACGAGTTCAGGCTGGTGCGGGAGAGAAATGCATAGGGCGCCTTCAGCGCATGACTCGTAAACGATCAATCCGCCGATCAAGACGACGAGCAGTCCTAACCACAGGACCACAAATATCGTGTCATCGCGCGGCACGGTTGCGGGGAAATTCGACGCCAAGCTCCGGAAATGGCGGCGGCCGCAAGGAGCAGGACGATGAGAATGACGATGAAATCGAGTGAGGGCGCATCGTCAGTCCATCTCATAAGGTCATCCTATCAAGCCGCGCAAACGTCGCCCGATCCGCCGTTGGCGTGGATCGAGAGGTCCTTGATCGTCGCGTGCTTGCCGCTGAGCGCGTTCTCGGGGTCCCAGGCGACCTTGACCTGCTCAAAGCGGGCGCCGAGCGCGTCGTAGATCATCAGCCGCCCGGCCAGCGTCTCGCCGATGCCGAGGATCTCCTTCAGCGTCTCGGTCGCGAGCAGCGTCCCGACGACACCGGCGACGGCACCGAGAATGCCGACCTCGGCGCAGTTGGCGACCGTTCCCGGCGGCGGCGCCTCGGGGAATATGCAGCGGTAGGTCGGCCACGGCGTGCCGTCGGGCCGCGTCTCGTGTGGTTTGAAAGTCGTGATGTAGCCGTCGAACGGCCCGAGCGCGCCGAACACCAACGGCCGCTTCGCGAGGTAGCAGGCGTCGGACACGAGATAGCGCGTCGCGAAATTGTCCGAGCCATCGACGACAAGGTCGTAGCGGCCGATCAGGTCGAGCGCGTTCTCCGCGCGTCGATGCGGGTCGCGTGCGTCTCGACCGTGACGTGCGGATTGATCCGCCCCACCATATCGCGGGCGCTCTCGACCTTCAGCGCGCCGACAGCAGCGGTCTCGTGGATGATCTGGCGCTGGAGATTGCTGAGCGACACCGTGTCGTCATCGACGATGCCGAGCGTACCGACGCCGGCCGCCGCGAGATACAGCGTCACTGGCGAGCCGAGACCACCGGCGCCGATGATCAGCACGCGCGCCGCCTTGAGCTTCTGCTGGCCCTGTCCGCCGACGTCCTTGAGGACGAGGTGGCGCTTGTAGCGGGCGATCTCTTCGGGCGTCAGGGTCATGTGGGGATATATAGTCCTCCGCGACCGCATAGACCAGCCGACGGTCGCGGCTTGCATTTTGCCCAACCCTGCCGGATGCTCGCCTCCGGAAACGTCCTTAAGAAAAATGGAGCCCGCACGTGGCCACACCAGGGGGGACGCCGGCACCGGCC
>CAVZHG010000028.1:0-365968 GCA_963775035.1 uncultured Alphaproteobacteria bacterium
TCGCATCGCATATTTAATTTTGGAGACGAGAACGTGGTCATTCCGCATTTCCAACAAGTCGCTGGCGGGTGTGAGGTGATGTGAGGGGATACGGGAACCGTGTGGCAGTTGTCACAGGAGCGTTTGAAGTTTGCTCAGCGTTTCCGCGATCACGTCGATCGACGCGGTCCCTTTCTTCACCGCCTTCCGGACTTTCCAG
This sequence comes from uncultured Alphaproteobacteria bacterium, assembly GCA_963775035.1. Lineage (GTDB taxonomy): Bacteria > Pseudomonadota > Alphaproteobacteria > Rhizobiales > Hyphomicrobiaceae. Next base: position 200 of record CAVZHG010000028.1, read on the forward strand.
TCGAGGCTCTTGACTTGGTCCGCAAGCACCACGCTCTCACGATTGGTATCCGTCCCAATCACCACTTCAAAGGGATAGCCCTTCTTCTGGCTGGTCATGGGACAGCAGAGCATCAACCCGCTCCGACGATTGTAGCTCGCCGGTGACAGGACAAGGGCCGGTCGGTGGCCGGCCTGTTCGTGGCCCGCTTGTGGATTAAATTGCAGCCAGACAATGTCGCCGCGGTCCGGCACATACGAACGCCTGCTCATCACAGCGCCTCTCGACCCACGGGCCCGCCGAAGTCGATTTCCGTATGAATGTTGCGCGGGGTCATGCGTTTGACCAAATCCTCCAGCCGATAGACTCGGCGCAGGTGGGGTCTCAGCACGAGCGCCCCTTTCCGCACTTCGATATCCAAATCGTCCTTCACTTTGAGTCCTGCCTGCTGCGCGATGCTCTTTGGCACTCGGATGGCTAAGCTGTTGCCCCATTTCTGGACGGTGGTTTTCATCTTTGTGTCCTCCATTCCGTTGTGTAGATACGGTGTTGATACTAGATGAAGGCGTGGTGCTGCGTCAAAGTGAACGGAAGACGATAGAGAGAATAATATGGGAAATCAATCAGGGCCTTCACAATCGGCCCTTCTTTTCCAGGATGTCAGTGGGAGGGCAGTTTCCGAGTGCCTCTGCGATCAAGCCCGGCACGATCATTAACGACATCGCTGCGCATGAAGATATGATCCCGACGGTGTCATGCTTTCGGTGTCAGGTCTGCAATCACACAGTACTCGTAACCGCACATTCCCGGACTAGCATGGGGCTGCGCGATCCTCGCTTCGAATGGGCTCAGGCCGGTGTCAACACGTCTTTCACGCGCTGCACCTTGATCTTTCGCGTGTGTTTTTCCGCTTGAGCCAGGTCGTAGGCCGCCTGCATCCGCAGCCAGGTTTCAGCGCCGCCCCCAAACGCCTTTTCAAGGCGGATCGCCATTTCAGCGGAGATTCCGGCCTTGCCGCTGGCCAGATTATTCATCGCCTGCCGCGTGACGCCCAGCACCTTAGCCCCTTCTGCGATAGACAACCCCAACGGTTCGAGGCAGTCATGCTGGACCGACAGTCCTGGGTGGGGTGGGTTCTTCATGCGCATGGTCCAACTCCTTTAGTGATAGTCCACAAGATCCACGTCATACGCGCTGCCGTTCTCGAATCGAAAAATAATTCGCCAATTGCCGGATACGGTGACGGACCAGAAGCCGGCCAACGCTCCCTTCAAGGGATGGAGCCGATAGCCCGGCAGTCCCATATCGTGGACGGTCATCGCTTCGTTTAATCTGGCCAGGATACGGCGAATGTTATCGATCTGCAATGCGGGATACGGGATACGAGTCACGGGATGCTCGCTGTGAATCTCGGATCACGTATCCCGCATCGTCTAGTCATTTCCTTCTGCGGAGGGCCACCATGGACATTATGACGACACCGCATATCGCGATTTCCGAGGACGTGGCGGGCGGGAAACCCCGGATTGCGGGACACCGGATAACTGTGCAACACATCGTCATCTGGCATGAGCGCATGGGGCTGAGCGCGGATGAGATCGCCTCCAACCATGGATTGAGCTTGGCCGATGTCTATGCCGCGCTGACTTATTACTACGATCACCGTCAGGAGATTGATGAGGCCATCTTGGCCGACGAATCGTATGTCGTCGAACTCCGGAAGCGGATCAAGTCCAACTGATAGGCGGCATCGTAGGTCAACCGTAGAGAAACATTTGATCTTTGGTTCAGAGGTATGTAGGCTCACCGGTATAAGAGGCTAAATATGACGAAGGTGGATAAGCAGACGATTCTAAAGAAACTCCGGAAGCTGTCCCCGGAACGGCTGGCCGAGGTCGAAGTTTGTCGATTTTCTGGCGCACCGTCAGGCGGATGAGCACAGTTTGACACAGGCCGCCGGACAACTTGCCACAGCCGCCTTCATGCGAGTCTGGGACAACCCCGCTGACGCCAATTATGACCGGCTATGAGTTCGGCGATCTCGTTTTAGCTCCCTTTCCTAATCACGGATCAGTGAGCCGTCCAACGGCCGAACCTTGCGGGGCAGGGCGAAACGTGGTACCGTCACCGCATGACGCAGCTCGCCCAGAAACTCGACAAAAAGCTTGCCTCCTGGCGGCCCGAGGTGGCAGCTCAAGTGGAGCAGATCATTACCGACGTGATCGAGTTGGCCGACACCGACACCCTGGATCTGCAACCTTCCCGGACCGTCGTACAAGAAGTCCTCGACACCCTCGATGAACGCCAAGCCGGGTGAGATATGGCTGGCTGACCTTGGGTTGGCTGCCAAGACCCGCCCCGTTCTCATCGTTTCTCACTTCGACCCTGACGCCCCTCGTGCACTTATCACGTACGTTCCGCTGACCACGCAACATCGGGGCAGTCACTATGAAATCCCTCTAGGAGCCCTTCCCTTTTTGCACCAACCGTCCGTCGTCAACGTCCAAGGTATCGGATCTCTGGTCGCACCCCGGTTAGAACGCAAGCTGGGACAGCTTCCCGCCGACGTGATGGCGAAGGTCAAAGAGGCGATTCGCTTCGCGCTCGAACTGTAACTTCGTGATCCCGGCTCAGGTCGGAGCGGGGCTGGGCACGTTGACCTGGCAGGCCGGGTTCACACTGCGCGGCGTCGATGGCGCGAAACCGAGAAAGCGATGCATCGGAAATTCAGAATGTCCCCGATTCGGCACCCTCCCCCCATAGACAAGCGGAGGACCGAATGAAGTTTGATCTCTACACGGATGTGGCGCTGAAGTGTGAAGTGCCGGAGCATCGACTCCGTCGCGGCGACGTCGTGAAACTCGTGGATCATCACGTAGCCCCTGACGGGACAGAGGGATATTCCATCGAAGTCTTCAACGCGCTGGGCGACACGATTGCCGTCACCAGCGTGCCCGCCTCCGCCATCGAAGCCCTCCGCAAAGACGAAGTGCTCTGTGCCCGCACCCTGTAACGGGGCGGGATTTTCCAGGGCGAGGCGGCAGGAAACCTCGGATCAAGGGACCGCGCAGCACCCCAAACCCGCAACGACTCGTTGGAAATGCAGAATGGCCCCGATTCTCACCCCCCACAATCCGGTTGCCAACGTGAGTCTGAAGAGGGGCCTAGTTAGGGTTTAATGTCGTAGCTGAATCCAAAATAATATTGGTGTCGACCGTCTTGCTTGTCGGTGACCGGCAACGAGTTGTACCGGAAATCGTATTCAAAGTTCATCCGCCAGTTATTGTAAATTTTCACCCGGAGTCCCTGGTCGGCATTCACGCGGGTCGCCGACCCATGCCCCAGGTCCTTAAAACCTTGCTTTTGTGGAAGAAGATCACATCATCGCCCCGGAACATGAATTCATATCGCAGGATTCCGGACGCCGAGGGTGTGACGGTCGCCGGGTCCGTCGTGAAATCCTGATACACGGCCGCCGGGCCGGCGGCTATGGTTAGATTGTGGTGTTCCCGGTCGAGGATGTCGTAGCCCAGGAGAAGGCCGCCGGTGTTGCGCAGGGTGAGATTCTGGAACTGGTCCGTTTCGACGAGGTCGAATCCGCCCACAAAGACCCGAGGCGTCAGAAAGTAGTTGTATTTGACGTTGAAGGCAGCGTTATTGGCCGTATCCTCTCCGTCGGCCTACGCGCGATTATATTTTCCGTCCAGGATATAGCGATGTTCGAGCCTCCGATACGTAAGATTTCCGGAGATATTCAGCGCTTCGGTTTTTGAGTTGCCGGAGGTTTGATTGCCGCCGGCGCTGATATAGCCGCGATAATCGTTCTCAGCGAAATTGATCGCGCGCACATCCTCAAGCCTGATCGCCCCGTCTATTCCGAGCGTACTGACGATGAGCCGGTCGAGTCTCCGTTCTCCCGCGTCCTCGGGTATGTCGACCTCACCGTACAGCTTGACCGACATGGGACGTTCGCTCGTAATGCTCTGGATGTCTTCCCATTTGATCTTGATGATGTCAGAGAACGGCACATCGATCTCGAGCCGCTTGTCCTCCATTTTGACGATCCGGCCGGTGATCCGATCGCCGTTCTTGAGCACGACGACGGCAGCCTGAACCGGAAAGGGAATGGCCGTGAGGAATGTGATGAGCAGGCAGACAGCAAGAAAGATTTTGAGAAAACGTGGGCGCATCAATCATGTTCGCGAGGTGAATGGCGGAGAGCACCGCGGTACGTCTGCTAGCCAGAAGACTTCGCGAGCTGCGATTACCGTGCCCCGGTGCATAGGGGGCGCATTCTACAGAACGAGTGCCGGTCTTTCAAGGTAAGGCCTGTGGAGGTTGGCGAAAAAATTTATTGCATTGCTCTTTGAAGATAGTCAAACTCTTTCCTCTTGATATTTGTGTCCTGGAGCGTTGAGAAAACAATTATAATGGAGGCACGTATGCGTCAGATGATGGGAGCGATTCTGCTACTCATGCTTGTGGTGACTGGCTGCGCCGCGACCCAAGAGGCGAAGTCGGTGGAAAAGTCCGGGTTCTTGGGCGACTATTCGATGCTGAAAGAGGGCGAGCGCAGCACGTTCCGCAAGGGGCTGAGAATCAGGCCCTGTTGGTCTACAAGAATCCCGCCGCCGATTGGCGCAAGTATAGGAAGATTTGGCTGGACCCGGTGACCGTCTGGATGAGTCAGAAAGACTCGCAGCTCAAGGACGTGTCCGTCGAAGATCGGCAGACGGATGGCGGCGTTGCTCTGGTCGAAGCTCGACGAACAACTCAGGAAAGATTACGTGATGACGAGCCAGGCTGGTCCGGACGTGATGCGGATCCAAGTAGCCATCACCGAAGCGGGAGAATCCAATGCCGTGCTGGATACGGTGACGAGCGTCATCCCACAGACACGGCTGCTTTCTGGCATGGTGAGCCTCGGGAGGGGGGTGTCGTTGTTCACCGGCAGTGCGAGCGTGGAAATGAAGGTCACCGACAGTGCCAATGGAACCATCCTGCTGAGGCGGTGGACCGCCGGGGCGGCACCAAGAGCCTGATGGGCGTGACCAACTCCTGGAATGATGTGGAGCAGGCCTATCGCTTCTGGGCTGAGAAGTCCGCTACCGCTTGTGCCAATGGCGTGGCGGCATGGACTGCGTTGAACCGAAAGCCTAATGAGCGACTTCTATAACTGTCGCCTGACAGCCTAAGGGTCTCAGTGGACCGTGAGCAACATCAATATTCATTAAGGTGAGGGTAGTCATGATCATACGACGGCTGATGTTGGGGTACGATCTGTGTGGTGCTCTTGCGGCTGCGCGCATTCGGAGCATGCCACCGGTTATTGGGGTAAGGCCGAACCGTCCGGGTTCCTGAAAGACTATTCGAAGCTCCGTCCGGCGGCGGACGACACCGAGGCGACGCTGGTGTATTTCACGGGGGACAAGGTCAAGTTCAAATCCTACACGAAGGTCTGGCTGGAGCCGGTGCAGGTCTGGCGCGGGGAAAAGTCTGATGCAAAGGATATGGATATGGAGGATGCCGACTACCTGTCCCAATTCCTCTGGTCAAAGCTCGATGAAGAACTCCGCAAGAATTATGAGATGGTGCAGTCGCCAGGGCCTGACGTGATGCACCTCCGTGTCGGCATTACCGAAGCCGGCAAAAACATTCCGGTGTTGGATAACATCACCGCCGCGTACCCGGCCGCCATGGTGCTGTCCAAAGGGAAGAAATATGTCGCCAGCACCGAGTCGTTTGTCGGCAAGTCGACGCTTGAAGTGGAAGTGACCGACAGTCAGACCGGTGAACTGCTGGCCGCTGCGGTCGATCGCCGGGGTGGAGGAAAATATGCCTGGAAGTCACTTCATCGCTGGGGCGATGTCGAAGAGGCCTATACCTATTGGGCCAAGAAGTTTGCCTGGCGGGCCTGCATGATGCGGGGCGACGCCAAGTGCGAGCTGCCGAAGGAATAGTGAATCGTTTGAATTGACTTTTATTGACGCGTGAGCGTGCGTTGCGGCAAGAAATACGCACGCAAAACAACGGAGGAGAAAGTATGAGTCGTGTACTTCAATGGTCCGTCCTCGTGGGGGCGATCGCGCTGGTCACCGGCGCGCTCCCTGCGTCGCGGCAGATAAGAAGCCCAACATCCTCATCATCTGGGGCGATGACATCGGCGGCTTCAACATCAGCGCCTACAACCAGGGCATGATGGGCTACAAGACGCCGAACATTGACCGCATCGCGAAGGAAGGCGCGCTGTTCACTGACTGGTATGGCCAGCAGAGCTGCACCGCCGGCCGCGCGGCGTTCATCACCGGGCAATCGCCCATCCGCACCGGCCTGACCAAGGTCGGCCTGCCGGGCGCGCCCGAGGGCATGCAGAAGGAGGACCCGACGCATCGCCGACGTTGCTCAAGGCGCAGGGCTACATGACCGGCCAGTTCGGCAAGAACCACCTCGGCGACCGCGATCGAGATGCTGCCGACCGTGCACGGGTTCGACGAGTTCTTCGGCAACCTCTATCACCTGAACGCGGAGGAAGAGCCGGAGAATCGCCGACTATCCGAAGGATCCCGAGTATCCGAGTTCAAGAAGCGGTTCGGCCCGCGCGGCGTCATTCACTAGCTGCGCCGGCAAGGTGGCAAGCAGACATCGAAGACACCGGCCCGCTGACGAAGAAGCGCATGGAGACGATAGACGAAGAGGTCACCGCCAAGGCGCTGGACTTCATGGAGCGCGCCAAGAAGGCGGACAAGCCGTTCTTCCTCTGGTGGAACTCCACCCGCATGCACGTCTTCACGCACCTGAAGAAGGAGTCGGCCGGCAAGACCGGCCTGGGCATCTATGCCGACGGCATGGTCGAGCATGACGGCCATGGTCGGCCAGGTGCTCGACAAGCTCAAGGAACTGGGCCTCGAAGACAACACCATCGTCATGTATTCCACCGACAACGGCGTCGGAGTCCTTCTCCTGGCCCGACGGCGGCACGACGATGTTCCGCGGCGAGAAGAACACGCAATGGGAAGGCGGCTATCCGCGTGCCGACGCTCATCCGCTGGCCCGGCGTCATCAAGCCCGGCACGGTCATCAACGACATCGGTTGCGCACGAGGACATGCTGCCGACCCTGCTGGCCGCCGCGGGCGACACCACCGTCAAGGAAGACCTGCTGAAGGGCAGGAAAGTCGGCGACATGACCTACAAGGTCCATCTCGACGGCTATAACCTGCTGCCTGCGCTCAAGGGCGAGGGCGCAGTGGCCGCGCAAGGAGTTCATCTACTGGACCGACGACGGCAGCGTCGCGGCGCTGCGCTACAACAACTGGAAGGTCACGCTTCCTGCGGCAGGACGCCCATCGGCCTGCAATGTCTGGCAGGAGCCGTTCGTGCAGCTGCGCGCTGCCGATGGTCTGACCAATCTGCGCATGGACCCGTTCGAACGCGCCGCACGAGAATCGGCATGGACTATCAGCGATGGATGGCCGAGCGCATGTTCCTGTTCGCGCCGGCGCGGCAGGTACGTCGGCGCAGTGGCTGCAGAGCTTCCGCGAATTCCCGCCGCGCCAGAAGCCCGGCAGCTTCAACCTCGACCGTGTCATGGAAGCGATGACCAAGCCACAGGGCGGTAGCAAGTAACGTCACGCTGGCTGAAAAGCTGAAGCAACGCAGCAGGGCCGCATCCGCCGCAAGGCGGGTGCGGCCCTGCTGCTATGAACACTCAATCGCGCTACATGTGTCTTCGGCAGAGCCGTACAGATTTGCAGATGGAGGCAGCCATGGCAGAACGGCAATTTGATCTCACCCGCGACACGCTCGCGGTCGTGTTCCTGTTCGCGTTGATCGCGGCCTCTGTCTGGATCCTCTTGCCGTTTCTCGCCGCGGTCGTGTGGGCGACCATGATCGTGGTCGCCACCTGGCCCATGCTCTTGACGCTCCAACGCTGGCTGCTGGGCCGGCGGTGGCTCGCCGTGACGGTGATGACGCTCCTGTTGCTGGCGATCTTCCTTCTGCCTTTCTCGTTCGCGATCGGCGCCTTCGTAGAGAATTTCAAGGAGATCACCGACTTGGACAACCTCGCTCTCCACTCTCACACTGCCTCCGCCTCCCGACTGGCTGGGAAAGATCCCTCTGGTCGGCGCGCAGGCGACGTCGAACTGGCAGCAACTCGCCGAGCTGAGTCGTGAGGAGCTGGCGACGCGACTCTCGCCATACCTGGGCGGCGATCGTGCGATGGGTCGCCGAGCAGGTCGGGGGTCTCGGGATGTTGCTTGCCCAAATCGTCTTGACGGTGCTCATCTCGGCCGTGCTCTACGCCACGGGAGAGTCTGCCGCTGGGATGGCCCTGCGGTTCGGCGCTCGACTGGCAGGGGAGCAGGGGCGAGCAGGCCATCCGCCTGGCCGGACAGGCGATCTACGGGGTGGCGCTGGGGGTGGTGGTGACGGCATTGGTGCATGCTGTGCTCGGCGGGATCGGTCTGGCGGTCGTCGGGGTGCCGTTCGCCGTGATGTTGACCGTGGTGATGTTCATTTCAGCGATCGTGCAAGTCGGGGTGGTCCCGGTGCTGCTCTGCGCGTTGGGTGGCTCTATTGGACGGGCGACACCACTTGGGGGACCGTGCTGCTCGTGTGGACCCTGCTCGTTGCCCCGGTGGATAATATTCTACGACCCATTCTGATTAAGAAAGGGGCGGATCTCCCGCTGCTGCTGATCATTGTCGGTGTGATCGGAGGGATGCTCGCCTTCGGCATCATCGGGCTCTTTGTCGGTCCGGTGGTGCTCGCGGTGGCCTACACGCTGTTCACGGCATGGATCAACCAGGATGGGGCAATTTCCAAGAACCGTGAAACGTGAGGCGTGCAACGTGAGAGCGACAAGCAAGATGTGCGCGATAGGCGCGATCCGAAGTTCTGAGTTCGAAGTTCCGAAAACCTCGTAATTTCCCCCGTCTCGCCAGTTCTGACAATTCAACATGCAACATTCCCAATGCGTCTCACCCGTTCCGCTTTTCTCGCGGGTCTCGCGCGAATAACGATTCACGCTTCCAGAGCGCAGACAAAAGTTGAAAAGGGAAAGGGGAAAAATTTTTAGAAAGGTCAATACAAATCTTCACAAAGCCCCCTCCCCAGCTTCTGTGTATAACCTTGTGCATAAGTCTCACCTTCAATGAATTTCTCTCCCATTCTGCTATCCAGATACGTCTTTGCCTAGAACTTAGGCATTGGCTTCACCGTTGATAGCACCACAAGATATTGTGGTCTTAAGGGTTAAACCCAACAGAAACAACAAATACTAGATGTCCATTGGCGTTCGGGGCCGATGCGATGGATTGCCTATTCTGATGCGGTGTCTCTCACTTGGTTATGCACAGACTCCACGCCAGACAGGGCTTTCTGCTCCATTATAAGGAGTCCAGAATTGAGGCTTGACAGGGGGTTCGTAGATATGTAACCATTGGTTACATCATGAAGCCGGTGGATCTTAAGCGAGTACGAGAACAATTGGGGTTGACGCAACAGCAATTGGCTGATGCGCGCGCGCAGGCCGAACATCAAGACATCGTCGACGAACGCATGCGGCGCGAGGTTGGCGAGTGACATCGTGAACGGCTCGACGACGACGGCGTCGAGACCGGCCGCTTCGAGTGCCTCGAGGCGACGCTCGAGCGACGACAGCATCGGTGGGCAGCCGCGGCCGACGACGCAGCTCGGATGCGGATCGAACGTCAGCGCGACGGCGAGTGCGCTGTTCGCGCTGGCAAGGACGCGCGCCCGAACGATCAGCGCGCGATGGCCGAGGTGAACGCCGTCGAAGTTTCCGATCGCCACGGCGGCACCGCCCCATGCGGGCGCGTTGCGATGGCCACGGACGATCTGCACGCGCAGAGGTTAGCGCGAGATGACCGTCCACGCGGACGCCAGGAGCATCATCATCGCGACCGTCGCACCTGTGATGGCCTGGATCTGCGGCAACCGGCTGATTGAAGGTCATCCAGCCGATGCCGCCCTCCTTGCGGGCGAGCATCTTGGTCGTACCGAGGTCCATGACGAAGTCTCCACAATGCTTGGGGCGCGGACGGCGCGCGGGCGGCGCCATCCTCGATCAACATGCCTTCGATAGCAATGGGGCCCGGACATGCCTGCCCAGGCCCAGCGCAATACCCACGTGATCGGCTCAACCGGCGGCGCGCACGGCCTCGGTGATCTTCTTCGCGGCGTCGGCGAGGTTGTCGGCGCCGACGATCTTGAGGCCGGACTCGGCCATGATCTGCTTGCCGAGCTCGACGTTGGTGCCTTCGAGGCGCACGACCAGCGGCACCTTGACGCCGAGCTCGCGGGCCGCCGCCACCACGCCTTCGGCGATGATATCGCAGCGCATGATGCCGCCGAAGATGTTGACCAGGATGCCCTTCACGTTCGGGATCGTTGAGGATGATCTTGAACGCCGCCGTCACCTTCTCCTTCGACGCCGAGCCGCCGACGTCGAGGAAGTTCGCGGGCTCGAAGCCATAGAGCTTGATGATGTCCATGGTCGCCATGGCGAGGCCGGCGCCGTTGACGAGGCAGCCGATGGTGCCGTCGAGCTTGACGTAGGCGAGGTCGTACTTCGAGGCCTCGACTTCGGAGGGATCTTCTTCGGCGATGTCGCGCAGCGCGACGATCTCCTTGCTGGCGGAACAGCGCGTTGGTGTCGAAGTTCATCTTGCCGTCGAGGGCGAGCAGTTGCCGTCCTTGGTGACGACCAGCGGGTTGATCTCGAGCAGGCCATGTCCTTCTCGACGAACATCCGGTAGAGGTTGCCGGCCAGCTTGACGCACTGGTTGACCTGGTCGCCGGTGAGGCCGAGCGCGAACGCGATCTTGCGGCCGTGGAAGGGGAAATAGCCCGACGCCGGATCGATCGAGATGGTGAAGATCTTCTCCGGCGTGTCGTGGGCCACCTTCTCGATGTCCATGCCGCCTTCGGTCGAGGCGATGAACGAGACGCGGCTGGTCGCGCGGTCGACCAGCATGGAGAGATAGAGTTCGCGCGCGATGGCCGAGCCATCCTCGACGTAGAGGCGCTGGACCTTGCTGCCCTCGGGGCCGGTCTGCAGCGTGACGAGCGTGTTGCCGAGCATCTGGCCGGCGAACGCCTTGACCTCGTCGATGGATTTGGCGAGGCGCACGCCGCCGTCGGTGCCCGCCGCGGCTTCCTTGAACTTGCCCTTGCCGCGGCCGCCGGCGTGGATCTGCGATTTCACCACCCAGACCGGGCCCGGCAGCTTCTTCGCCGCTTCGACGGCCTCGTCGACCGAGAAGGCCGGAAAGCCCTTGCCGGTCGGAATGCCGTACTGCGCGATAGAGATCCTTGGCCTGGTACTCGTGGATGTTCATGGCATCGTGTCCCCGTGCTGGCGTGCGCTGTTGCCAAGTGTCTTAGCCTGACTTGCCGATGCTGGAAAGTTTGGCTTTCGACCAATGCGCGCCGCCCGAACCCGCAAATCGAGGGGAGGATCGAGAGAATGATACTTTCGGGTACCGCGCTGGCGGAGCGCGAAGAGCTGTTCAGGGCCTTCGGGCGTGCCTTCTTCAAGAAAGATGTCGAGGCGATCTACCGGGTCGTCACCCCGGATTTCCAGTGGCGCGGGCAGGACGAGACCGGTGGCGTCCGCCTTCTCGACAGCCCCGAGGCCATCGCCCGGCACTTTGCGCGCCAGAAAGAGCTTTTCAGCGAACAGCGGTTCCGCGATGTCGTCTACCGGCACCTGCCGGAACTCTCCGTCATGACCTTCGCCATGACCGAGGTCCGCCGGGCGGACGGCGCCGCAAGCGACCATCAGGGCGTCGAGTTGTACACCTTCCGGGACGGCCGCATCGCGCTCAAGGACGTCTACCGCAAGCCGGCGTCGGCGCCCTAAGGGCTCAGAACGCTCAGTCGATTGCGGCGGCTTACATCGTCCAGCTCCGCCCGATGCGCGCGGCGCTTCTTTACCGAGCGGGCCCGTATCGCCGCGATCGTTGCCGTGCGCCCTGATGCGGATGACGTGTCGAGTCGCGTCAGGGTAGGGCGCTCGATCCTGAACACCGAGCGTGGCGCCTGTGCCTCGCCGCTCTCGGTTTCGGCCGCCGCGCCGCCGGGCCCGCGATCGGGAACCGCGGCCGCCAGCGACGGCAGCCGCAGCGGCTCGATACGGCAAATCGAGGGGTCGAGCCCTGCCGCTGCAGCTTTGCGCTCATCGATGCGCGTCAGAGGACCATCCGTCCGCTCACGCGGTCCCGCGGCCGTGACGACATAGCGCTGCCCGCACAGGTTCAGGTGCGGCGGCAGCCGTGTCTGCTCGAAGGCATCGTAGCCGGCTTTCAGATCACGCCAGAATCCCGCCCACGGGCTCTCCGCGTGTTTCGCCAGGTTGGCCTCGGTCATCCGGAACGGAAAGATGTGCACCTGGAACCGCGCCTGGCCCCGGCGAAGTGCCGCGCTCGCGAGCCGATGGATCTCATGCTGCGCCGGCTCGGTCATGGCGTAGCAGCCCGTCGACGAGCATCCACCATGCACGAGAATGTAGGAGCCGGTCCGCCGCAGCGCCTTGTCGTGCAGGTTGGGGTAGCCGAGATTGAAAGCCTGCCGCCAGCGCCCGCGATGGCGCATCTGTGGGGCGCCGATTGTATAGAAACCTTCCGGGCTTTGCTTGTCGCCCTCGCGCTGCTTGGGACCGAGCGTGCCCGTCCAATGGCAGATCGGATAGGTGCCCTGGAGGACGAAGGCGTCGCCCTTGCGCATCCACAGCTCGAGCTGAGACTTCTTCCTTGAAAATCCGGATCAGGATCGGCGCGCCTTCGACCAGCCCTTGCGCGGTCAGGCGATCCTCGAAGGTATCTGGATCGTAGGCAGGCCCGGGCAAGATGCCGCGCGCAAAGGCGCGCTGGCGTTCGATCCGATCGGGCGCGACGTCATCCAGTTCGACGTTCAACGCGAATGTCGGGGAGAGGACGAACCCTACAGCGAGCGCTGACATCAATGTCGCCGCAACGCGAGCAACCCGCGCGCTGCCGCTCAATCCAAGGCGTTTGAACGCAAACACGATGCGGTACACCGAGACACCCCATGTACTCGTAAGGAGTTCAGCCACACCACAGCGGGCCGGCTCGGACAAGGCAAAGGGCGCGCGCACGGAATCGAAACGCCCGCCGATAGAGCAAAAAAGCAACAGTTCCTGAGGTACGCAGGACGACCGGAAACGCCAATGACTGCGGCGTTCCCGGCGTCTCCCGCCCACTTTCGCGTCGGGACTATCTGCTGGCGGGTATTGGCGTGCTCTGGACCGGAGTGGCCGTCGCTCCCAACTCGCCCACACCAAGTCCCATCGGCCGGCCGAGCGTCGGGATCGCACTCATCATCTGATCGCGCTTCTTAAGTCCTGGCACAACGACCTGAGGCATCAGCGCCACCTTGTCGTTGGGACGCGGCACGAACGGCTCCGGCGATACCCGCTGATAGGCAGGGCAGCGTCCGGCCGGATCGAGCCGGCCCACGTTCGGATCCCGAAACTCTGGATTGACGATGTAGCGCCGCTCACACACCGCAATCCGCGGCGGCTGACGGGCGACCTCGAAATGATCGTAGCCTTCCTTCAGCGACTGCCAGAACGAGTACCACTTGTGGTCCTTGTGGCGCGCCATGTTCTCCGCCGTCATGCGGAACGGGAAGGCGTGGACCTCGAACGACTCCTGCCCGGCCTCGAACTGGTCGCGGGCCAGCGCATAGATCTCCTCGACGAGGCCATCGGTCATCGCGTAGCAGCCCGCCGAGATGCACTTTCCGTGCACCATCAGGAAATCGCCGGTGCGGCCATTGACGCGATCATAGGCGTTCGGGAAACCCATATTGAAGGCGAGGTAGAAGCCCGACTTCGGATTCATCTGGCGCTTGGTGATCGTGTAGAAGCCCTCGGGGGCCTGCTTGTCGCCCTGCCGCACCTTGGGGCCGAGATCGCCCGACCACATGCAGATCGGGTAGGTCTTGAAATGGTAGTAGCGCCCGTCGTCGCGCGCCTTCCAGATCTCGAGTTCCGACTCCTCCTTGAAGAGGCGGACGAAGATCGGCGCTTCGGTGCGCATACCCTTCTGGCCAAGGAGCATCATCGCATCCTTGGACAGCGGTCGCATATGTGGAGGCGCGATGTCGCCACTGCACGCCGCCAAAACGGCGGCCACAACAGAAAGCGCCAGCAGTCGAATGCTGTTCTTCAGCATGGTTCCCCAGATGATCTAAGCGGTACGCAGTGCCCCAGGGCGCACGGTGATCACCATAACGAATCATTTACGTTAAAAGACTGTTAATAACAAGACTGTGGCCGCTCCGGGGCCTTGTGTGTCGCCAGCACCTCACCCCACCGCCAGCAGCCACACGCCGCGGACCAGATAGACGACGCTGATCCCGACCACGATCTGGCGGCTCCACCAGCGGAAACTCTCATTGCTCATGCGCATCAGCACGACGGCCGCCAGCGACGTGCCAGCGAGCGACAGGCCGATGGCCGCTGCGTACTGCCAGGCCGGCAGCGGCGTATCCCAGGCGGTGGCGAGGCTGCCGAAATAGGCAATCCTGAACATGTGCCCGGCCGTCTGGCACACCGCCTTGGTCGCGACCACCGCACGGCGGTCGAGATTGCTCTTCTGGAAGAACAGGTCGAGGACGTGGCCCGCCGCGCCGGCGATGAGTTGCAGCGTCATGATGATGACGCCGCTGACGTAGGGCGCGCCGGGCCGCGAGATGTCCGGCGTGAGCGCGCGGGGCAGGAGATCCGCCGCAAACACGATCGAGCCGAGTGTCAGGTAGACCAGCGCCTTGTCGGGCACGAACGACACCAGCCGCATCATGAAGAACGCCGCTGTGGCGCCGATCAGATAGCGCCAGACGATCGACCACACGACCAGCTTGCGCCACAGGAACGAGCGCCAGCCATTGGAGCCGAGCTGGATGATCGCGAACAGCACCATGGCCGGCGCGACATCGAGAAAGATGAGCAGGATGCCGAGGAGGATCAGCCCCCCGGCCATCCCGAACATGCCCGAAATAAAGGACGTGACGACGATCGAAAAGCCGATGAATGCGGCAACGGCCGGCGCGATCATGGCGCGATCATCCCCACCGTGCCGGCCCGGCCGCCAGCCCGTTCCGCTATCGCCATCGGTTCGCCCTACTGGAACTTGCGGAGGAACTGCGACCGCGCCGACGCCGCCTGCATGAGCAACGGCAGATCGTTGCCGCCAAGGATCATGCGCGCGCCGAGGCCGACGTACTTCGACATGGCCTCCTCGACGTAGACGCCGCCCATGCCGAGCCACTTGCCGTGCTTCTTGCAGGCCGCCGCAGCGGTCTCGTAGGCCTTGGCAACATCGGGGTGCGTGACCTGGCCGGGCAGGCCCATCTCCGTCGTCAGGTCGTTGGTGCCGATCAGCAGCACGTCGATGCCGGGCACCGCCGCGATCGCGTCGGCATTGGCGATCGCTGTCGGCGTTTCCAGCATCACGACGACGAGCAGGTTGTCGTTGACGAGCTTGGTCGCCTCGGCGGCCGGCATCGGGCGGAAACCGAGCTGCGGGATGGCGCCGGCGACCGAGCGATGCCCGACCGGCGGATAGCGCAGGCGATCGGCGACCTCGCGGGCTTCCTCGGCGGTATCGACGTGGGGGATGACGATGCCGAAGGCGCCGCCGTCGAGCGCGCGGGTCGCCATGTCGAACTGGCCATAGGGCACGCGCACGATCGGCGAGATGCCGGCGGCGTTGGCGGTGACGGAGATCTGCACCGCCATGTCGAGCGTCATCGAATTGTGTTCGAGGTCGATGAACAGCCAGTCGTAGCCGGCCTGCACCATCGCGGGCGCGATATCGACAGTGCGCGCCTGGCGGAGCCCGATGCCGATCGACAGCTCGCCTTTCTGCAAGCGTTCGCGCGCGGGATTGCGTACCGTCACCTTGTCAGCGGCCATGGGTTCCTCCTCGACGTTTGTTTTGTGGGCCTCGGCGCGGACGCGGGAGGCGGCTAAAGCGTCGGACCTTGAATGCGACCCGCGCCCGGACCGATCTCAAAGTCGCATTCAAGGTCCAAAGACGCTTTAGAGGCATAACATTCCAAAGCAACTTTGGACTTGAAATTCACTCCCCGCCTAGCCTCGAATTGAGGTGAATTTCAAGTCCGTTGCTTTGCGCCATTCGCGCAAAAACGGCGCGCGTTGTCCAGCCGCAGCCGTGCATGGGCTGCGGCGCGCGTCCCAACAGGGCTGACTTTTGAAGCGACTACGGCTCGAGCTCGGTATCCCAATAGAGATAGTCGAGCCAGCTCTCGTGCAGGTAGTTCGGTGGGAACAGGCGGCCGTTGCGATGCAGCTCGAACACCGTCGGCCGGTACGGCCACTGCATCGGGCGCATCCCGATCTTCTCGGGAAGATAGCCACCCTTCGCGAGATTGCACGGCGAGCACGCGGTGACGACGTTGTCCCAGCGCGTCAGGCCGCCGAGCGAGCGCGGGATCAGGTGGTCGAACGTCAGTTCTTTCTTGCAGCCGCAGTACTGGCAGGAGAAGCGATCGCGTAGGAACACGTTGAAGCGCGTGAAGGCCGGATACAGCGCCGGCTTCACATACGCTTTCAGCGACACGACGCTCGGCAGCCGGACCTCGAAAGAGGGGCTGCGGACCACGCGCTCATATTCGGAAACGATGTTCACGCGGTCGAGAAAGACCGCCTTGATGGTGTCCTGCCAGTTCCAGAGCGAGAGCGGATAGTAGCTCAGCGGCCGGAAGTCGGCGTTCAGCACCAGTGCCGGGTGGGCATGTTGTTGCGCAGTCGGTACGTTCACGAGCCGCTAAGTCCTGACAGTTACCTGTCCGAATCGCACTCGGAGCTTCATGACGACGGAGGGATACTAGCCGCGCATGTCACGGATGTGAAGCGCCTCCCGCAATGCAATAACGAACCTGTGTGAAACGGGTTCCACGTCGCCGGCCGGCAACAGATGAGCGCGCGGATCGCAGGCAAGCTTCGCGTGTGCGTCGAGGGTGAAATAATCCAGGCGCGCCGGCGACGAAATAACTGGAACTTCCAGATTCGCCACGTCTGATGGAATCGGATAGACGAATACGTCCTAAAATTTAAGGGCGCCAACCCGAAGGTTTAGCGCCCTTTTCCGTTGCGCGGACGCAACGGGTAGATAATTCCAATATAGGCAGCTAATGCCAAGTCGTCAAGAGCAACAACATGGCCAAAGTCTCTGTCTATATTGATGGATTCAATCTTTATCACGCGATAGATGAGAGCGGGCGCCACGAGTTAAAGTGGATCAGCCACAGAGTCCTTGCCAGAGTCTTTCCTGCAGAAGGGCGACGAGCTCGTAAGAGTAGTGTTCTTTACTGCTGTGCTGACCTGGGAACCCTCAAAGCAGAAGCGACACAAGAACTTCATAGCGGCCCAGGAGGCCTGCAACGTGGAAGTCGTCGAGTCGGACGCCCGCCCGCGAACCGAGAGAATGGTGCAAACCGGCCCACCCGCCGCACCGCTCCAGGAGCCCCAGCCCATGCCCAGGCTCGACGAAACGCGCCCGTTCATTCCCGTCCGCATCGCCGTTCTGACCGTCTCCGATACCCGCGATCGCTCGCCGACGACAAATCCGGCGACACGCTCGCCGGCCTGCTCGCCGCCGACGGCCACGAGCTCGCCGACCGCGCGATCGAACGCGACGACATCGACGCCATCCGCGCCCGCGTGCAAGGCTGGATCGCCGACCCGACCATCGACGTCGTGATCACCACCGGCGGCACCGGCTTCACCGGCCGCGACGTGACGCCCGGAGGCGCGTGAAGCCGCTGTTCGAGAAGGAAATCGACGGCTTCTCGACGATCTTCCACCTGATCTCGTACGAGAAGATCGAGACCTCGACGATCCAGTCGCGCGCCTGCGGCGGCGTCGCGCACGGCACCTACATTTTCTGCCTGCCGGGGTCGCCGGGCGCCTGCAAGGACGGCTGGAACGGCATCCTCAAGTGGCAGCTCGACAACCGCCACCGGCCCTGCAATTTCGTCGAGATCATGCCGCGCCTTGAGGAGCATCGGCGAGGCTGAGGGCTTCCGCCGCGCTGTCTCCGTCACAAGCCCCAGCGCGAGCTGAACCGGCCGGAACGAGCGCCGATGATGCGCCGTCACGCCGATGCGCGCGCAGCGCCGCCGCATGCTCCGGCGTTCCATAGCCCTTATGGCGCTCGAAGCCGTAGCCGGGGAACTCGCGCGCCGAGCGCGATCATGATCCGGTCGCGCGTGACCTTGGCGATGATCGATGCCGCCGCGATCGACAGCGAGCGCGCATCGCCCTTGACGATCGCCCGCGCAGCGCAGGCAAAACGCGGGGTGCGGTTGCCATCGACGAGCGACGAGCTTCGGCCGCTCGGACTTCCCGCCGGGCAGCGCCTTCACCGCGACCGTCATCGCCCACATGGTCGCGTGAAGGATGTTGTCGTGGTCGATGCGGTCGACGTCGGCGATGCCGACGCCAACGCGGGCGGTCGCCATGATGCGCGGGTAAAGCGCCTCGCGCACATCGGCGTCGAGGGTCTTCGAGTCGGCGATGCCGGCCGGAATGTCGTCGGGGTCGAGGATGACGGCGGCCGCCACGACGGGGCCCGCCCACGGACCGCGACCGGCCTCGTCGACGCCGCAGATCGGCCCATTGCCGAGTTGCAGCTCGGACCGCTCCAGCTCGAACGTGGCTTTAAGGGCCATGAAATCCCCCGATCCCTCGTCAAAGGAATCAGCGGATTCGCCGTTGATGTCAAAGTCTCATGGCACACGACCATTGCGCCGCAGTTCCCTATCCGACTGCGCTGCACTAAGAGACATCGTCCGCGCCGCAACGCAACCGGCGGCCACGAGGAGAAACGCGATCATGACCGATGCGAGCAAGCTCGCCGCCGCGCACCGGGCCCTCGCCGCCTCGGAGCGCAGCGGCATCGATGCGTTCATTGTCATGGACGTCATGCGCGCCGCCGCCGCCAAGGAAGCCACCGGCGCCCACGTCATCCACATGGAGGTCGGCCAGCCGGCCACCGCCGCGCCCCGGGCCGCCCGCGACGCCGTGCGCCGGGCGCTCGACACCGACAAGCTCGGCTATACGCTGGCGCTCGGCATGGAACCGCTGCGGGCGCGCATCGCCCGGCTATATCGCGACTGGTACGGCGTCGACGTTTCTCCCGAGCGCATCGTCATAACCAACGGCTCGTCGGCGGCTTTCGTCCTGGCGTTCCTCGCGATTTTCGATGTCGGCGACGCCGTGGCGCTGCCGTCGCCCGGCTATCCCTGCTATCGCCACATCCTGACCGCGCTCGGCCAACGCCCGGTGATGCTGGAGACCGGGCCCGCGACGCGCTGGATGCCGACCGCCGCCCAGGTCGACCGAGGCTGCCAGCCCGTGAGCGCCTCGCCGGTCTGCTCATCGCCAGCCCATCGAACCCGACTGGCACCATGCTGGAGCCGCAGCGGCTCGCCGAGATCGTCGCAGCCTGCCGCACCGCGGGGACATGGTTCATCTCGGACGAGATCTACCAGGGCCTCACCTACGGCGTCCCACAGGCGACGGCGCTGCAGTATTCCGACGACGCGATCGTCATCAACAGCTTCTCAAAGTACTTCTCGATGACCGGCTGGCGGGTCGGCTGGATGGTCGTCCCCGACGCCCTCGTCCGCCCGATCGAGCGCCTGGCGCAGAACCTCTACATCTCACCGCCGGCGATCTCGCAGGTCGCCGCCCTCGGCGCCTTCGACGGCATCGACGAACTCGAAGGCAACAAGCGCGTCTACATGGCCAACCGCGACCTTTTGCTGTCAGCCCTGCCGAAAGCCGGTCTGACCGACATCGTCCCCGCCGACGGCGCCTTCTACCTCTACGCCGACGTCGGCGCGTTACACGAACGACAGCCTCGCGTTCGCCAAACGGATGCTCGATGAGACCGGCGTGGCGGCGACGCCAGGGGTCGATTTCGACGCCGGGCGCGGCAGCCGCTTCCTGCGCTTCTCCTACGCCGGGTCCACCGACGACATGGCCGAAGCCGCCGCCCGCCTCCAGCGTTGGGATGCGTTGCAGCGCTAACTCCACCTCGCGATCCGGCTCGGCCAACTTGGCACTCTCGCCTTGACAGTGCTAGCAGTCGGCCGCATATACCGGAGCGCAGGGCGGCTGGCAGCACCGATGGCGTGCGCGTTCCGGCCCGACCGCGAAGCCTCGAGCCCGGTGGACGCCACCGAGCGCGGCATTCCGTAAAATCAGCTCTTTTCAAGAGGATGCCTCATGAAGTTCCGCCCACTCCACGACCGCGTGGTCGTCAAGCGCGTTGACGAGGAGTCGAAGACGGCCGGAGGGATCATCATCCCCGACACCGCCCAGGAAAAGCCGATGCAGGGCAAAATCATCGCCGTCGGCCCGGGCGCCCGCGACGAAGCCGGCAAGATCGTGCCGCTCGAGGTCAAGGCTGGCGACCTCGTCCTGTTCGGCAAATGGTCGGGCACCGAGGTCAAGATCAACGGCCAGGATCTCCTGATCATGAAGGAGAGCGACATCCTCGGCATTCTCGAAGGCAAAGTCTCCGTAAAAGCGGCCGCCTGAGACTGTCGCCTGCCGGCATCTCGCCACGCCGGCAACCATTCATTTCATCCCCTCAACGAGTGAGCCCAAATGGCAGCCAAAGAAGTCAAATTCTCCCAAGACGCGCGCGAGCGGATGCTGCGCGGCGTCGACATCCTCGCCAATGTCGTGAAGGTCACGCTCGGCCCCAAGGGCCGCAACGTCGTGCTCGAGAAGTCGTACGGCGCGCCGCGCATCACCAAGGACGGCGTCACCGTCGCCAAGGAAATCGAGCTCGCCGACAAGTTCGAGAACATGGGCGCGCAGATGCTGCGCGAGGTCGCAAGCAAGACCAACGACGTCGCCGGTGACGGCACCACGACGGCCACGGTCCTCGCCCAGGCGATCGTGAAGGAAGGCGCCAAGTCGGTCGCCGCCGGCGCCAACCCGATGGACCTCAAGCGCGGCGTCGATCTCGCCGTGGCAGCCGTCGTCGCCGAACTCAAGGCCAAGGCCAAGAAGGTCACCACGAACGAAGAGGTTGCCCAGGTCGGCACCATCTCCGCCAATGGCGACGTCGAAGTTGGCCGGATCATCGCCGAGGCGATGAAGAAGGTCGGCAACGAGGGCGTCATCACCGTCGAAGAGGCCAAGAGCCTCGAGACCGAACTCGACGTCGTCGAAGGCATGCAGTTCGACCGCGGCTACATCTCGCCGTACTTCGTCACCAACGCCGAGAAGATGACTGTCGAGCTCGAAGCTCCCTACATTCTGATTTTCGAGAAGAAGCTCTCCGGCCTTCAGCCGATGCTGCCGCTGCTCGAAGCCGTCGTCCAGACGGGCAAGCCGCTGCTGATCATCGCCGAAGAGGTCGAGGGCGAGGCGCTGGCGACGCTGGTCGTCAACAAGCTGCGCGGCGGCCTCAAGGTCGCGGCCGTCAAGGCGCCGGGCTTCGGCGATCGCCGCAAGGCGATGCTCGAGGACATCGCGATCCTCACGGGCGGCACCTTGATCTCGGAAGATCTTGGCATCAAGCTCGAGACCGTGACGATCGCCATGCTCGGCAAGGCCAAGCGCGTGTCGATCGACAAGGAGAACACGACGATTATCGGCGGTTCCGGCAAGAAGACCGACCTCGAAGCGCGCGTGAAGCAGATCAAGGCGCAGATCGAGGACACCACCTCGGACTACGACCGCGAGAAGCTGCAGGAGCGGCTGGCGAAGCTCGCCGGCGGCGTTGCGGTGATCAAGGTCGGCGGTGGCTCCGAGATGGAAGTGAAGGAGCGCAAGGACCGCGTCGACGACGCCCTCCATGCGACCCGCGCCGCGGTTGAGGAAGGTATCGTACCGGGCGGCGGCGTCGCGCTGCTGCGGGCGATCGCGGCCCTCGACAAGATCAAGGTCGAGAACGAGGACCAGAAGGTCGGTATCAACATCGTCAAGAAGGCATTGTCCTGGCCGGCCCGCCAAATCGCGCTCAATGCGGGCGACGACGGCTCGGTGATCGTCGGCAAGGTGCTGGAGAACAGCAAGTACTCCTTCGGCTACAACGCCCAGACCGGCGAGTACGGCGATCTCGTCGCTCAGGGCGTGATCGACCCGGCCAAGGTCGTGCGCTGCGCCCTCCAGGACGCGTCGTCTGTCGCCGGCCTGCTGATCACCACCGAAGCCATGATCGCCGATGCCCCGCAAAAGTCGGCGCCGTCGATGCCGGGCGGTGGTGGCATGGGCGGAATGGGTGGCATGGGTGGTATGGGCGGCATGGACTTCTGATCCAGCCCAGCAACTCGTTTCGCTACGACACGGACAAAATCGGCCGTCGCGCACCCTGCGCGGCGGCCTTTTTCTTCGCCGGGCCCTTGCCTCCGGCCCATTTCCGGCTATAAACCGCCCATCACCCGCTCCGGTCGAAGGCTCGAGGAAAGGCGGCAATTGCCGCAGGACCATTGGTCCGGCTTTCCGGGTCTACGCTCTTTGGGTGCCTGGTGGGCCTTTCCCGGCCCATAAGGGGCTTTGCGCCGGAGGGGACAACTTGAGCAGAAAGGCAGAGCATGGCTCTCTATGAGCACGTGTTCCTGGCGCGCCAGGACGTTTCGACCCAGCAGGTCGAGACCATGACCAAAGAATTCACTGACATCATCGAAGCGGGCGGTGGCAAGATTGCCAAGTCCGAG
Organism: uncultured Alphaproteobacteria bacterium; assembly: GCA_963775035.1. Lineage (GTDB taxonomy): Bacteria > Pseudomonadota > Alphaproteobacteria > Rhizobiales > Hyphomicrobiaceae. The sequence goes on from CAVZHG010000028.1 coordinate 22,930, forward strand.
TACTGGGGCGTCAAGACGCTCAACTTCAAGATCAAGAAGAACCGCAAGGCGCACTACGCGCTCCTCAACATCGATGCGCCGCCAGCCGCGGTCACCGAGATGGAGCGGCGCATGAGCCTGTCGACTGATGTGCTCCGTTTCATCACGATCAAGGTCGAAGCCCACGAAACCGAGCCGTCCGCGCCGATGCGCAAGGGCGACCGCGACGATCGTGGCGACCGTGGAGATCGCGGCGACCGTGGTCCGCGCGGCGGTGGCGGCGGTGGCCGCTTCGGCGATCGCGAGCGCGGTGGTGATCGTGGCGGGGATCGCGGCGGCTTCCGCGGCGACCGTCCGCCCCGCGATGGCGACGGCCCCCGTGGCCCGCGCCCGCCGCGTGAAGGCGACGGCTTCCGCGCCGATGGCCCGCGTGGCGATCGTCCGCCCCGCGATGGCGACAGCTTCCGCGGCCCCCGTGGCCCGCGCCCCGACGGCCCGCCTCGCGGTGACAGCCCCCGTTCCGACGGCCCGCGCAGCGATACGCCGCGTCCGTCCCGTGCCCCCAATTCGGAGAGCTGAGCCATGTCCGAAACCAGCCAGGGCGGCGCCCGCCGCCCGTTCCATCGCCGCCGCAAGACCTGCCCGTTCTCCGGCGAGGGCGCACCAAAGATCGACTACAAGGATGCGCGCCTGCTCGGCCGCTACATCTCCGAGCGCGGCAAGATCGTGCCGAGCCGTATCACCGCCGTTTCGGCAAAGAAGCAGCGCGAACTCGCCAAGGCGATCAAGCGCTCGCGGTTCCTGGGCCTGCTGCCCTACGTGATCAAGTAGATCGCGACTGCGGGTCGACCGGATGTCCGGCCGACCCGACTACACGGGTTGGGACGCACTTTTTGCTGTGTCTCTAACCGCCACCAGTGCCTTGATCGCGAAATTCGTCTGATTGCGCGGCGGGCTCGGAACGAATTTCGCGATCTGTAGGGCACTAGCAAATTTATGTGCTGGTGTGATTCAGATCGAGAAGTCCGCTCACGAACCCAGCCTACATGATGGCGCGGACTTCTCGATCATCACACCAGCGCGGGACAGCTTAGGATCATGCCGCATTACATCCTGATGGGACTGGCCGGCGGCTTTGCCTCCGCCGTGCTCTTCATGTCGGCAATCGCTGGCGGCACCGCCGGGCGGATCCTTCTCTATTTTCTGGCGCCGTTGCCGAGCTTTCTCGCCGGGCTCGGTTGGGGATCGACGTCGGCGCTGATCGCCGCGCTCGCAGCGTCTACCGCGACTGGGTTCGTCCTGGGCGGCATCTGGCCGGCCTTCATCTTTCTCGTGAGCCAGGGCCTGCCGATCGTCCTGCTCTGTCATTTTGCCCTCCTCGATCGCTCGCCCGGCACCACGCCTGCCGACGATGACGGCAGCGGCACCGCGACCGTCGAGTGGTACCCGGTCGGGCGGCTGCTGGCGCTGGCGGCGATCATTGCCGGCAGCCTGTCGGTGATGAGCCTGTTCATGCTCGGCAGCGATCTCGAAGACGTCAGGAACATCCTGCGCGAGCTGATCGAGAAGGTCTTCGCCAAAGAACTCTCGGCGCTGCGCGACAAGGCGCTGACGCCGCAGGAAATCGACTCTCTCGCGCAGTTGGGCCTGTATCTTCTGCCGGCGGCCTCCGCCACATCCTGGCTCGCCGGCTTCAGCCTCAACCTGTGGCTCGCCGGCCGGATCACGCACGCCTCCGGACGCCTGATCCGCCCGTGGCCGGACGTCGCCGCGATGACGTTTCCGCCGGGGATGCTGTGGGGGCTCGTGATCGCCCTCGTGTTCACATTCCTGCCGGGCTATCCGGGACTCATCTCTTCGGGCTTCGCGGGCGCGCTCCTCTTCGCCTACATGCTCATGGGCCTCGCCATCATCCACCATGTGACGCGCGGGAAACCGCAGCGGCCGTTCATCCTGTGGGGCGTCTACTTCCTCCTTCTCCTCTTCAATAGCTGGATGGCCGCCGTGATCGCGCTCCTCGCGATCGCTGAGCCGATTTCACCGCTCAGGCGGAGGCTGATGGCGTCCGGTCCACCCACAGCGCGTGGCCCAGACGATTGAAACGACGACCCTTCGAAATCGAACGCCAAACCGAAATCACAAATCAAGCAAGGAGCTGAACATGGAAGTCATTCTACTGGAGCGGGTCGGCCGCCTCGGCCAAATGGGCGATGTCGTCAAGGTCAAGGACGGCTACGCGCGCAATTTCCTGCTGCCGCAGGGCAAGGCGCTGCGGGCGACCACCGCCAATCGCGAATCTTTCGAAGGCCAGCGCGTCCAGCTCGAGGCGCGTAACCTCGAACTCAAGACGGAAGCCTCGGGCATCGCCGGCCGCCTCGAAGGCCAGTCGTTCATATCGATCCGCCAGGCCGGCGATACCGGCCAGCTCTACGGCTCGGTGTCGACCCGTGACATCGCCGACGCCGTGACCGCCGGCGGTTTCGCCATCGACCGGCGTCAGGTGCTGCTCGACCGGCCGATCAAGGCGCTGGGTCTCCACGAGACCCGGATCGCGTTGCATCCCGAGGTCGTGGTCAAGGTGTCGATCAACGTCGCGCGCTCTGCCGACGAAGCCGAGCGCCAGCAGCGCGGCGAGAACGTCACCCTGATCCGCGACGAACTCCCCGAGATCGAAACCTACAGCGAGGACGACGCCTTCGAACAGCAGGCCGCACCGGGTCTCGGCGATCAGCCCGACGTTTGATCGGCTGAAAGCGCCGCGATATCGAATGCTTAGGGCGCGTCACTCCGGGTGGCGCGCCCTTTCGCTTTGGCCGGAACGGACAGCCCGGACAAGGCGTTGATCACGGACGTAGCGGGAGCCGACCTTCCGAGACCGGCTTTCTGTGACAAATTGTCTCCCATCCGCTACAATCGCTCATACTGCATAGGACCAAGGCCCGCTGGCACCGGGGATGGGGGGACTGCGAGCGGGCGCGTCGTGACGAGGCGTGGCCATGTTCAAGCCGTTGGAAATCCTGCTCCGCCGCATCGTGGAGCACGGCAATCTCTCGCTCATCAGCCATGACGGCCAAACCCTGACGTTCGGCGATGGCACCGGCGCACCCGTGGTCGCGCGCCTTGCCGACCGGCGGCTCGAACGCCAACTCGCCCTCGACCCGCATCTCCAGGTCGGCGAATCCTACATGAACGGCCGCCTCGTCATGGAGCAGGGCAGCCTCTACGACCTGCTGTCGCTGGTGCATGAGAATGCGATGGCGCATCCGCCGCCGCGCTGGGCCCAGAGCCTCGACGTCGCCCGCTTCCTCACCCGCCGGTTGGCGCAATTCAACCCGGCCAGCCGCGCGCGCCGCAACGTCGCCCATCACTACGATATCGACGGCTCGATCTACGATCTCTTCCTCGACGCCGATCGGCAATATTCATGCGCCTACTTCGGTGACCGCAAGACGCCGCTCGAGGCGGCCCAGCAGGCCAAGAAACGGCATCTGGCGGCCAAGCTCGTGCTCGCCGAAGGTCAGCGCGTGCTCGACATCGGCTCGGGCTGGGGCGGCCTCGGCCTCTATCTCGCCGGCACCACCGGCTGCACCGTCGACGGCGTGACGCTGTCGGTCGAGCAGCTCAAGATCGCCGAGGAGCGCGCCCACCGCGCCGGCCTCGCCAATGCCGTCCACTTCAAGCTCCAGGACTATCGAACCGTCACCGGCCCCTACGATCGCATCGTCTCGGTCGGCATGTTCGAGCACGTCGGCGTCAATCACTACGGCACCTATTTCCGCAAAGTGCGCGACCTGCTCGCCGAAGACGGCGTCGCCGTCATCCATTTCATCGGCCGCTCGGAGCCGCCGGCCGTCACCAATCCATTCATCGCCAAGTACATCTTCCCCGGCGGCTACATTCCCGCGCTTTCTGAGGTGATGACCGCGATCGAACGATCCGGCCTGATCACGACCGACGTCGAGATCCTGCGGCTCCACTATGCCGAAACGCTCAGGGCCTGGCGCGAACGGTTCATCGCCAACTGGGAGACGGCCGCGCGTATCCGCGACGAGCGCTTCTGCCGGATGTGGGAGTTCTATCTCGCCGGCTCGGAGTGCGCGTTCCGCTACCAGAACCTGGTCGTGTTCCAGATCCAGCTCACGCGACGCATCGAGGCGCTGCCGCTCACGCGCGACTACATCATGCACAACGAACGGGCGCTGGAGCGCGCCGAGCGCGAGGGCATCCGCGTACAATTCCCACGGCTGGCCGGCGAATAGCGGCGATCGGCGTAAGCTCGAGTTCTTATTCTGCCGCCGCGCGAAGGCCAGGCGCCGCCGCCTTCACGTCGGCATCGACATGCGGCTCGAACTTGGCGAAGTTGTCCTTGAACATTTTCACCAGCGCCCGCGCCTGGACGTCATAGGCGGCCTTGTCGGACCAGGTCTCGCGCGGATCGAGAATCTTCGGATCGACGCCTTCGAGCGCCGTCGGCACCTCGAAACCGAAGGCCGGATCGAGCCGCATCGGCCCATCCTTGAGCTTGCCCGAGAGGGCCGCATTCAGCAGTGCGCGCGTTGCCTTGATCGGCATCCGCTGGCCGACGCCGAACTTGCCGCCGGTCCACCCGGTGTTGACGAGCCAGCAATCGACGTCGTGCTCGGCGATCAGTTCGCGCAGCATGTTGCCGTAGTCGCTCGGATGGCGCGGCATGAACGGCGCGCCGAAGCAGGTCGAGAACGTCGCCTGCGGCTCGCTGCCCACACCCTTCTCGGTGCCGGCGACCTTCGCCGTGTAGCCCGAGAGGAAATGGTACATGGCCTGGCTCGGCGACAGCTTGGCGATCGGCGGCATGACGCCGAACGCGTCGGCGCACAGCATCACGATGTTGCGCGGATGGCCGGCGGTGCCGGTCGGGCTCGCATTGGCGATGAACTCGAGCGGATAGGCCGATCGCGTGTTCTCGGTCAGGCGCGCGTCGTCGAAATCCGGCTCGCCGGTTTCATTCAGGATCACGTTCTCGAGGACGGCACCAAAGCGATTGGACGCCGCCCAGATCTGCGGCTCGGCGTCGGCGGAGAGACGTATGGTCTTGGCGTAGCACCCGCCTTCGAAATTGAAGATGCCGTCCGACGACCAGCCGTGCTCGTCATCGCCGAGCAGGACGCGGCCGGGATCGGCTGACAGTGTCGTCTTGCCGGTGCCGGAGAGACCGAAGAACACGGCCGACTCGGCGCCGTCCTTGCTCACGTTCGCCGAGCAATGCATCGGCATCACGCCGCGCTCCGGCATCAGATAGTTGAGGAACGAGAAGACGGATTTTTTCGTCTCGCCGGCGTACGAGCTGCCGCCGATCAGGACGAGCCGGCGGGTGAAGTCACACGCGATCACGGTTTCGGAGCGGCAGCCGTGACGCGCGGGGTCGGCGCGGAAGCTCGGCAGGTTGACGACCGTGAACTCCGGCCGGAACGCTGCGAGCTCCATCGCGCTCGGGCGGCGCAGCAGGTGGCGGATGAACGCGGCGTGCCAGGCGAGCTCGGTGAAGATGCGAGTGTTCAGGCGATGCTTGGCATCGGCGCCGGCGAACAGGTCTTGAACAAAAAGCTCACGCGAGGCCGCATGAGCTTTGAAATCCTCGAGCAGGAGGTCGAACTGCTTTCGCGTGATCGGTTTGTTGTTGTCCCACCAGACGGTCTTCTCGGTGGCGTCGTCGCGGATCGTGAATTTGTCCTGCGCGGATCGTCCGGTGTGCGCCCCGGTATGGACCACCAGGGCGCCGGTCGAAGCGAAATGGGATTCGCCACGGCGGATGGATTCTTCGACCAGCGCCACGAGCGGCTGGTTGTGATGAACCGTGGCGGGAACGCCTAATGGAAATGTCTCGTTGGTCATTCGACTACCGCTGCCCGTCCGACGATCGCTACCTTGGTGTCCCTCAGCGCGAGACGCTGCCGCCCCGCAACATGCTTCGTATGGCGGTACCGCGATCGCCGGCAAAACCTTCGACCGCTGTGTCAACCGCTTCATGCTTTCCAGAAGGCACGCGTCTACGCAACCCCCCGGCTGTTCACAACTCGACCTTTGGTCGCACATCAAATAGACGCGTACGCCACGACGCAAAGGCAACTTGCGATCTAGCACGACAGACGCAAGAATCGTGACATATCAACGGCGGGAGCGTGGTTCTCAGGCGCCTAGTTGCGCGGTTGGTGAACGAAATACGACGAGAGGCGCACGCGCGAACCGCCTACCGCAGCGCACAATCTCGCCGTCAACCGCGCCCGCGATAGGGGGCGACGCCCTGATCCGGCAGCCACACGCCCTCGGGACATGCCCCGGTCTGCCAGAAGACATCAATGGGAATGCCGCCGCGCGGATACCAATAGCCGCCGATGCGCAGGAACGTCGGTTCGATCACGGCGACCAGCCGCTTGGCGATCGCGATCGTGCAGTCCTCGTGGAAGGCGCCGTGATTGCGGAAGGCGCCGAGGTACAGCTTCAGCGACTTCGACTCGACGAGCCAGGCGCCCGGCACGTAGTCGATGACGAGGTGGGCGAAATCCGGTTGTCCCGTGACCGGGCAGAGCGACGTGAACTCGGGCGCCGTGAACCGCGCGACATAGAGCGTATCGGGATGCGGGTTCGGCACGCGGTCGAGGACGGCGGCGGCGGGGCTCTGCGGCAGACCGGTCTGGTGGCCGAGGACTGGAGGCGGCGCGGGCGTGGTCATGGTCGGGCCTCCGCTCAAGCCGGCTCGAGCCCGATGCGGGCATCGCGGCGCCGCAGCAGGACAATGAACGGAATCGCAGCCAGAACCATCCAGGATTTCCCGAGCACCTGCCCGAGCAGAAACTGCAAGCTGCCGAACGCGAGGTAGAGGAAGACGACGCTGTCGATGATCAGCCCGACGACGCTACTCGCGACCACGGCGGTGACCAGCCCGCGGCGCTGCAGAGGCGTGTAGACCGCGAGGTCCGCCATTTCGGCCAGCAGGAACGCCACGCCCGACGCGATCACCAGCGCCGGCGGCGCGAGGAACGCCGAGATCGCGGCGCCGACCACGACCGCGCCCGCCGCCCAGCCGACGCCGAGGCGGCGCTGGACGAGATCGCGCAGCACCAGCGCGAGGCCGATCATGATGACGCCCGACGGCGCCATGACGCCAAAGCCGACCGGCATCAGGCACGGCCCGTTCGGCACGCACTTGGTGCCGACGTTGCCGATCATCCAGTTGGCGGCGGGAATGCAGAGCGCGAAGCCGGCCAGAAACAGCAGGCCTTCCGCGCGACGACGGTCGAGCATGGAGTATCTCCGATTTATAAAGCGCAACGAGATGGCGCGCTCAGGACGCCGGCAGATGCCGGCGGGGGTGAAATACGTCAAACGGCGAGAAAAGGCTAGTCGGAGATCGTTCTCTTCCTGGGTGGTCCAGCTACAATCATCGATACTGCCAAGCTCAAAGAATAACGCGATAGTCCCCATAGGGAGGGAGTGCCAATGATGAAGATCACTTCGAGGCGTCTACTATTGGCTTTCGCCATCCTCGCGGGAGGCAACCTCATCGTCCCCGAGGCGCACGCTCAGATCGGAGCTGCTCCCGTCCGGATTGTCTTTCCGTTCGGCGCAGGCGGATCAGGAGATGCACTCGCTCGCATTATCGGAGAGCATATCCGAGAAGGCATCAACAGGCCGGTCATCATCGAGAACAAGTCCGGCGCCGCGGGCCGCCTGGGCGTCGAATCTGTGGCGAGGGCGGAGCCCGACGGTGACACGATACTGATCACACCGATCGCACCGATCTCCATCTACCCGCACGTATACGAAAAGCTCGGCTACGATCCTTTCAAGGACCTTGAGCCACTCGCGCACGTTGCCGATTTCGAGTTCGCCGTTGCCGTCGGCCCTCAGGTCCCCGCCAAGACCATCAAGGAGCTCGTCGAGTGGCTCAAAGCGAACCCAAACGCCGCCAACTACGGCACGCCCGGGGCCGGCACACTGCCGCATTTCTTTGCCGTGTCATTTAAGAACGCGACTGGCATCGATCTTCGCCACGTCGGATATCGAGGATCGGCCGCAGCATTGACTGATCTGATTGGCGGACAGATCACAATGGTCTTCACGACAACAGCCGATCTGCTCGAGGCGCACAAGGCGGAACGCATCCGCATATTGGCCACGTCCGACGACAAGCGCTCACCACTTCTGCCGGATGTGCCGACCTTCAAGCAGGAAGGCTATGACATCGTGGGCAAGGCTTGGTATGCGATGTATGTGCCGGCGAAAACGCCGCGCGAAAAAGTGACCGGTTTGAATAGGATCATTGTGGATGCGGTCCGTCGACCCGAAGTCAAAGAGCGGCTTCTAAAGCTCGGTCTCTATGCCACTGGCTCATCCCCAGAAGAGCTTATGAAAATCCAGATCAGCGATTCCGAACTTTGGAAACCCGCCATAAAGGCCTCTGGTTTCAAAGCCCAGCAGTAGGCGCAGCGCCTGTCGCGGGCAGGTCGCCGGGCTATGAGCCGTCAGATGTAAACGCCCTTCATCCCGCCCTCGGGATAACGCGTGCCTGAAGCCGAGCCCGTCGGCACGGCCGCCGAAATGCGCGCGACCTCGTCCGGCGTCAACGCCACCGCCATCGCGCCGGCGTTCTCGTCGAAACGATCCTTGCGGCGCGTTCCCGGTATCGCGATGACGTCGTCGCCCTGCGCGAGCAGCCACGCCAGGCAGAGTTGGCCCGGCGTGCAACCCTTCTCTGCCGCGATGGCTTCGATGCGCTCCACGAGCGCGCGATTGTGGGCGAAATGCTGGGGCTGGAACCGCGGATGCTGCGCGCGCCGGCCGTCGATGTCGGCAAGTGATACCAGCGCACCCGTGAGGAACCCGCGGCCCAGCGGAGAATAGGCGAAGAACGAGATGCCGAGATCGCGTGTGGTTTGCCGCGTCTCTTCCGCCTCGCTGCGATAGAGGATCGAATACTCCGTCTGCACGGCGGCAATCGGGTGCACGGCGTGCGCGCGACGGATGCGATCCGGCTTGGCCTCGCACAATCCGAGAAGGCGCACCTTGCCGGCCTTGACGAGTTCGCCCATCGCGCCGACCGTTTCCTCGACGGCGACATCCGGATCGACGCGGTGCTGGTAGTAGAGATCGATGACATCGATGCCGAGGCGCTTGAGGCTGGCGTCGCAGGCGGCCTTCACATACTCGGGCCGCCCGTTCACGCCATTGCCCTGGCCCTCGCGGCGCACCTGACCGAACTTTGATGCGACGATGACCTTGTCGCGGCGTCCTTTGACGGCGCGGCCAACGACATCCTCGTTCTGCCCCCAGCCATACATATCGGAGCTGTCGAGATGATTGATGCCGCTATCGATGGCATGGCGGATCAGATCCTCGGACACGGCATCCTCGGCGGCGCCGTACACACCCGAGAACGACATGCAGCCAAGCCCGACAGCGGTGATCACGGGGCCGGAACGGCCGAGAGACCGGGTGACAAGTGCGCTCATTTCCAAACTCGCTGACGGTGGTTGGTGAGACTATCCCCGGACCGTATCAACGTCCGCGCATCGGCGCCACCTAGCCGGTCGTCTGCTGCGTCACTCCGCAATAACCGGCTCGACGACTTTGGCAAGCTGCATGAGTGACTGCTGCCAGCCGAGATAGCAGGCCTCCAAGGGAATCAGCGCGGGAATGCCGGACTGTTCGATGTGAACCTCGGTGCCGACGGAGACGGCCTTCAGCTTCACGGTCACGTGCATTTCGCCGGGCAGGTTCGGGTCGTCGAACTTGTCGGTATAGCGGAGCCGCTCATGCGGCACGAGTTCCAGATATTCGCCGCCGAAAGAATGGCCCTTGCCGGTCGTGAAATTCGTGAACGACATCTTGAAGGTGCCACCGACCCTCGCATCCATGTGGTGGACCTTGCACGTGAAGCCGTAGGGCGGCAGCCATTTCGCCATCGCGTCCGCATCGAGGAAGGCGCGGTACACCTTCTCCGGTTTGGCGGAAAAAACGCGGTGCAGCCGGACGGTGCCGGTCTCTTGTTGGTCGGGCATTACTTTCTCCTCTCATCGGGCAGGTTAGACCGTGACGGTCCCGCTCCATGTGTTGAAGACGTTTGCCAGATGCTCGTTCCGACAATGGGCAGACGAAAATGTGGCGTCGGATAACTGGACACAATCATGGCTTGCGGCTTGCCCCGCCGAGCACTTCGGCCAATGCCTCGACTTTGGAGGATCGGACACCCTTCCGCCAAATCAGCAGGGTGGCGATCCTGCCCTGACCACGCGGGAGCGAAAATACCTTGAGGCGCTTGCTCTCGGGGAAAGTGTCGAGCACGCTTCGCGGCAACAAGGCCGCGCCCATCCCAGCCAGTACGCAGCCGAGCATGGCATGATAGGAGCCAATCTCGATCACGCGTTCGGGCAGCTCACCCACCCCATCATACCATGCCTCCAGGCGCTTACGATGCGGACACCCGTGCTCGAACACGATCACCGACTTCGGCACCTGCCCAGGTCCGACCGCGGTGTAACCCTTTGCCGCGACGATAACCGGCTGCTCCTGGAATACCGCGATGCTGTCGAACTGCGCCGCAGGCACCGGCTCGGCCACGAGCGCCGCGTCGATTTGATCGGCAAGAAGCGCTTCCGCAAGTTGAGTAGGGTTGCCTGTGCGAAGTTCGAGACGAACGTCCGGATAGCGCCGGCTGTAAGTCGCGAGGGGGCCCGGCAGGCGCACGGCGGCAGTACTTTCCATGGCGCCCAATCGCAAAAGACCCTGAGGCGTCTGGTCCTGAACCGCGGCGCGCGCGCGGTCGGATAGCGCAAGCATTTGCTCAGCGTACTCCTGCAGCGTGCGACCAGCGGGCGCCAATTGCAAACGCTTGCCCTGGCGGTGGAAGAGCGCAACTCCGAGATCTTCCTCCAACTGCCGGATGCGAGTCGTCACATTCGACTGGACGCGATGCAGCTTTTGCGCCGCGCGCGTGATGCCGCCCTCACGAACGACCGCGAGGAAGATGCGAAGATCTGACAAATCCATTCATCTCTCCATGAGATCATTTCCTTCAGTATTATTCATTTTTCGAGAGGCTCGGCAATCGCTATCTCCGTTGGCACCGAGACAACTTTTCATCAACGGATCGAACCATGACCCCCGAAAACATTGCCCACGTGCGCGGCACCTGGGCGCTCGTCGTCCCCATCGCCGACACTGCGGCGAGCATGTTCTACGAGCGCCTCTTCACGCTTGACCCAAGCCTTCGGCCCATGTTCGCGAATGCGGATTTGGCGGCACAGCGCCGCAAGCTCGTGCAGGCACTCGCTCTGGCGGTGGCGTCGCTGGATCGCCTCGACGAGTTGGTGCCGACGCTGGAAGCGCTCGGGAGCCGCCACGCCAGCTACGGCGTGCAAGACGCGCACTACGAGACCGTCGGCCAGGCCCTCATTGGCACACTCGAGCAAGGACTCGGCGAGGCCTGGACGCCCGAAACCTCAGCCGCTTGGACGGAAGCGTACGCCATCGTTGCAGGCACCATGCGCCGAGCGCAGGCCCGCACTGCCTCGATCCTTGCCGCAGCGTAAACCCAAGACCAACCCAAAAGGAGAAGTGACATGACAAAAGGCTATTGGATCGTACGCGTCTCGGTGCGCGACGCCGCTCGTTATCCCGACTATCTCGCAGCGGCGCGTCCCGCGTTCGAAAAATTTGGCGCTCGTTTTATCGTACGTGGCGGTCCATTCGAGACCAAAGAGGGCGCCAGCCGCGAGCGCAATGTCGTGGTGGAATTCGCGGACGTCGCGACTGCGCGTCATTGCTACGACAGCCCGGAATATCAAGCCGCAAAGGCCATTCGGAATGCCGTCGCCGATGCGGATTTTATTATTGTCGAGGGTGCCTAGAACGTGCCCCTGGTCTGTCGCTGGCGATTGGCTGATGCCGACGCAAGCAGCGGGCCAGGGTACCTCCCGGCTCGACACAACTACCCTCCATCCGTCACCCCAATCACCGTCGCCCCAACCACCTCCGCCAACCGCCGCGGATCGACCTCGAACACCGCTTCGGGTGACCCAGCCGCCGCCCATACCGTCGCGAACTTCAGCAGATCCCGATCGATCCACGTCGGCAGCGGCTGGGCATGCCCGAACGGCGGAATGCCGCCGATAGCGAAGCCCGTCACCTCGCGCACGAACGCCGCGTCCGGGCGGTCGAGCTTCTCGCCGATCGCCTTGGCGACGCCCGCCTGATCGACCCGATTGGCGCCCGAGACCAGCATCAGCACCGGCTTTCCGCTCTCCCGACCGCGAAACACCAGCGACTTGATGATCTGCGCGACATCGCAGCCGCACGCCGACGCGGCTTCCTCGGCGGTCCGCGTCGATTGCGCCATCTCGACCACGCGCACGGGCAGCCCCAGCCGGTCGGCGGCCTCCTGCACCCGTCGCGGCGCCGGTTTCAGCTCGCTCATGCCCGATTTTCCCCCACTATCGCGCGCGGCAACGCACTTGTTGCGCCCATCCGGCCCCGCCGCTATCAGTGCGGCTCGAAACTCCATCAATTCTCGGCACAGGATAAAGCATGCAGGTCGACGAGGCGACTGTCCGCCGGATCGCGCGACTGGCGCGGATCAGGATCACCGACGAGGAAGCGACCTCGCTGCAGGGCGAACTGAGCGGCATTCTCGCGTGGGTCGAGCAACTCCGCGAGGTCGACACCGCCGACGTGCCACCGATGACGCGCGTCGCCGACATGAAGCTCAAGAAGCGCACGGACAATGTCACCGACGGCGACAAGGCGGACGATATCGTGGCCAACGCGCCGATGACCGAGGACCATTTCTTCGTCGTGCCCAAGGTCGTGGAGTGAGCGCGTGACCGACCTAACCAAGCTGACGCTCGCCGAGGCCCGCGACGGGCTCGTCGCCAAGAAATTCACCTCGACCGAACTGACGCAGGCCTTCATCAAGGCGATCGACGCCGCCAATCCGCATCTCAACACCTTCGTGCTGCCGACGCCGGATCATGCGCTCGCTCAGGCCAAAGCCAGCGACATCAGGCTCGCCAAGGGCGACGCCCGCCCGCTCGAAGGGCTGCCGATCGGCAACAAGGACCTGTTCTGCACCAAAGGCATCCGCACCACCGCCTGCTCGCGCATCCTCGGCGACTTCAAGCCGACCTATGAATCGACGGTCGGCCAGAACCTGTGGGACGCCGGCGCGGTCATGCTCGGCAAGCTCAACAACGACGAGTTCGCCATGGGCTCGTCGAACGAAACGAGTTGCTTCGGCCCCGTCGTAAATCCCTGGCGGCGCACGCGCAACGGCAAGACCGACAACACCAAGCTGGTGCCGGGCGGCTCATCGGGCGGCTCGTCGGCGGCTGTGGCGGCGGACCTGTGCCTCGGCGCGACCGCGACGGACACCGGTGGCTCGATCCGCCAGCCGGCTGCCCTCACCGGCACCGTCGGCATCAAGCCGACCTACGGCCGCTGCTCGCGGTGGGGCATCGTCGCGTTCGCGTCGTCGCTCGACCAGGCCGGGCCGATCGCCAAGACGGTGCGCGATACAGCGATCCTGCTGCGCCACATGGCGAGCCATGATCCGAAGGATTCAACGTCCGTCGATATCGCGGTGCCTGATTACGAAGCGGAGCTCGGACGGAGCGTCAAAGGCCTGCGCGTCGGCGTGCCCAGGGAATACCGCATCGACGGCATGTCGGCGGAGGCGGAGGCGCTTTGGCAGAAGGGCATCGCGTGGCTGAAGGCTGCCGGCGCGACGATCCACGACATCTCGCTGCCGCACACGAAATACGCGCTGCCGGCCTATTACATCGTCGCGCCGGCCGAATGCTCGTCGAACCTCGCGCGCTACGACGGTGTGCGCTACGGGTTGCGCGTCCCGGGCAAGGACCTGATCGACACCTATGAGGCGACGCGCGCTGCCGGCTTCGGCAAGGAGGTCAAGCGGCGTGTGCTGATCGGCACTTACGTGCTGTCGGCCGGCTATTACGACGCCTACTATCTGCAGGCACAGAAGGTGCGCACGTTGATCAAGCGCGACTTCGATACCGCGTGGAGCGACGTCGATGTGGTGCTGACGCCGACGACGCCGTCGCCCGCGTTCGGCTTCGGCGAGAAGTCCGGCGATCCGCTGGCGATGTATCTCGAGGATATTTTCACTGTCACCGTGAACATGGCGGGATTGCCGGGCATTTCGGTGCCGGCGGGGCTGTCGGCGGAGGGTACGCCGATGGGATTGCAGCTCATCGGCAAGCCGTTCGACGAGGGCACGCTGTTTCGTGCAGCCCAGGTCATCGAGGACGCCGCCGGCCGCTTCCCGGTCCCGACCCGCTGGTGGGCTTAACGCGGCTACCCCCGCGGCAGCAGCACCCAGAAATCGAGATCGAGGATAACGCCGGACGCATATTTGCCGGGTGCCGTCTCCAACGGGAACGTCGCGCACGGCAGGTCCTTGGTCGCGACCATGCGCACGCGCAGCGCCCCGACATCGGTGCGGCCGGGTACCACCGCCTTGTCGGTGATGCCCGACCACGCGTAGACCGTGTCGCCCGCGAACGCCGGCGCCACATGCCGCCCGCCATTGATCGCCGCGACGTGGAACGCGTTCGCCAAACCGTTGAACGACAACGCCCGCGCCAGCGAGATCACCACGCCGCCATAGACCAGCCGACGCCCGAAGCGGCCCTGGCCTTCGACGTGCTGGTTGAAATGCACCCGCGCGGTGTTCTGGTAGAGCCGCGTCGCGAACTGGTGCTCGGCTTCCTCGATCGTCATGCCGTCGACATGGTCGATCCGTTCGCCGACCGCGTAGTCGTCCCAGAAGTGCGCCGAACCGGCGAGCGTCTTGTCCCATGATGCCACATGCAGCGGCGGCACCGCGGCGCCGAGCTGATCGGCCGTCACGGCCTCGGGCAGCTTCGGCACGGACGGCGTCGGCGCCGGCGCCGCCTTGTCGCGCTTCCTGACCATCACCCACCGCACGTAGGTGAGCACCGTGACGCCGTCCTGGTTCACGCCGACGGTGCGGAGATAGACGATGCCGGAATCGGCGCTCGAATTTTCGCGCAGGCCGAGAATTTCGGAGGTCGCCGTCAGCGTGTCGCCGGGATAGACGGGCGCCAGAAAGCGGCAATCGGCATAGCCGAGGTTCGCCACCGCGTTGAGCGAGATGTCCGGCACCGTCTTGCCGAGAATGACGTGAAAGACAATCAAATCGTCGATCGGCGCGGTCGGGTATCCGATCGCACGCGCGAAGGGCGCCGACGACTGCACCGCGAACCGACTGCCGTAGAGCCCCTGGTAGACGGCCGAGTCGCCCTCCGTGATCGTCCGCGGCGTCGCGTGCGCGATCACCTGCCCGACGCGGAAGCCTTCGAAATAGTTGCCCGTACCCGACTTCTCAGCCGTTTTGCTTGATGTCATCGCGCGCCTGCCGATACCATGGGTTGAGATGAATGCTATGAATGCAGAGTTCATTCTTGCGGGGGTTCGGGTACGCCGGCAATCGCCAAGGCGTCGCACGGGCAGGGAGCGGTGGCCGCCGGTGCCCCGTATTTGTCGGGCTGAGCCATACCGCGGCCGAAAGTCGAGCGCATAAAGGTCGGGGGCGTACATGGCTCGGTTGCGACATCGGCCCTTGCCAAGCTGGGCCGAGACGGGTTGGAATGCTACAGTATCCCGGCACAAACGGCTCAGACGGCCGGTCAACGACGCGATTTCTCCCCATTTCCGGGCTGAGCCCCATACCAACGCAGCAAATAGTTCAGGCGAGCGAACGCACGAGGCAAACACGGCATGAGATACGAAAAACCAACGACGCTCGAGGCAGCGACAGCCTTGCTCGCCAGCGCGGGGACCGACGCGAGGGTTCTCGCTGGCGGCACCGACCTGCTGGTCCAGATGCGCGCGCGCGTTCTGTCGCCGGCGGTCATCGTCGACATCAAGGGCATCGAGGAAACGCGGCGCATCACCAAGGATGCCGGCGGCTACCGCATCGGCGCGGCTGTCACCGGCGCCGAGCTCAAGGAGCATCCGACGCTGTCCAAGGACTGGCCGGGCCTGATCGAGGCCGCCAACTTGATCGGCTCGACCCAGGTCCAGGGCCGCGCCAGCCTCGGCGGCAACCTCTGCAACGGATCGCCGGCCGCCGACAGCGTGCCGGCCCTGATCGCCGCCCGCGCCAAGGCGGTCATCGCTGGTCCCTCGGGCCAGCGCGAGCTGCCGGTCGAGGACATCATGCTCGCCCCGCGCAAGCTGGCGCTGACCAAGGGCGAGATCATCGTTGCCTTCAAGACTTCCGGCGAAAGCCGCGCACAGCAGCGACGCCTACCTGCGCTTCATCCCGCGCACCGAGATGGACATCGCCGTCGTCGGCTGCGGCGTCTCACTGACGCTCGACGGATCGGGCACCTGCACCGCCGCGCGCGTTTCGCTCGGCGCCGTCGCGGCACGGCCGCTGCTGGTCGACGACGCCGCCAAGGCGCTCATCGGCACCAAGGTCGACGAGCCGGCGCTGGCGAAGCTCGAGGCCGCGGCCCGCGCCGCATGCAAACCGATCGACGACAAACGCGGCACCATCGAGTTCCGCATCGACGTCGCGGGTGTCCTCGCCAGGAGAACCGCACTTATTGCCCTCGAGCGGGCGAGGAAGGCTTGAAATGGCTAAGCATCACGTAACGACTACCGTCAACGGCGACAGCGTCGAGTATCTCTGCGAGAGCGAGCAGACCCTGCTCGACTGCCTGCGCGACGAGCTCGAACTCACCGGCGTCAAGGAAGGCTGCTCGTCGGGTGACTGCGGCGCCTGCAGCGTCATGCTCGACGGCCGGCTCGTCTGCTCGTGCCTGGTCCTCGGCGTCGAGGCCGAGGGCCGCTCCATCGACACCATCGAGGGCATGGCGCAGGGCGAGGAACTGCATCCGCTGCAGCGCAAGTTCCTCGAGCACGCCGCGCTCCAGTGCGGCATCTGTACGCCCGGCGTGCTCGTGGCCGCCAAGGCTCTGCTCGCCAAGAACCCCGATCCCACCGAAACCCAGGTCCGCTACTGGCTCGCCGGCAATCTCTGCCGGTGCACCGGGTACGACAAGATCGTTCGCGCCGTCATGGACGCGGCATCCGAGATGAGAGGAGCCTGATCATGCAAGAGCGTGTGAAGAAGCCGACTTTCGATGTCATCGGCACCCGCCCGGTCCGTCCGGACGGCGTCGACAAGGTCACGGGCCGCGCCAAGTTCGGCGCCGATCTCAAGATGGCGGGCCAGCTCGTCGGCAAGGTGCTGCGGTCGCCGCATGCGCACGCGCGCATCAAGTCGATCGACACCGCGAAGGCGCTGGCGCTGCCCGGCGTCAAGGCCATCGTGACGCGCGAGGATTTCGCCGACCAGGCATCGGAGTTCGTCCCCGCCGGCGAGATGCTGATCAACTACCGCGACGTCGTGCGCAACGTGCTGGCGCGCGAGAAGGCGCTGTACGAAGGCCACGCCATCGCCGCCGTCGCCGCGATCAGCGAAAGCGCGGCCCAGGCCGCGCTCGATGCGATCAAGGTCGACTACGAGGTGCTGCCGCACGTCATCGACGAGGTCGAGGCGATGAAGCCCGGACGCGCCGCTGCTGCACGACGACCTGATCACGGCGGGCGTCACGCCGCCGCCGACCAAGGCGTCGAACGTCGCCAAGCGGGTCGAGTTCGCGCTCGGCGATACGGCGAAGGGCTTTGCCGCAGGCCGACATCATCGTCGAGCGCGAGTTCAAGACCGCGCCCGTCCATCAGGGCTACATCGAGCCGCACGCCTGCGTCGCGACCGTGTCGGAGGACGGCTCCGCCGAACTCTGGGTGACGACGCAGGGCCACTGGGTCGTGCGCGCGCATTGCGCCAAGCTGCTCGGCTGGGACATCAACAAGATCCGCGTCACGTCGTCGGAAATCGGCGGCGGCTTCGGCGGCAAGACCGTCGTCTACCTCGAGCCGCTGGCGCTGGCGCTGTCGAAGAAGACGCGCAAGCCGGTCAAGATGGTGATGAGCCGCGAGGACGTGTTCAAGGCGACGGGCCCGACCTCGGGCGCGACCATGCACATCAAGATGGGCGCCAAGAAGGACGGCACGATCATCGCCGCCGAGGGCGAGCTGATGTTCCAGGCCGGCGCGTTCCAGGGCAGCCCGGTGCAGCCGGGTGCCATGTGCGCCTTCGCCCCCTACGACCTCGAGCACGTGAAGATCGTCGGCTACGACGTCGTCTCGAACCGGCCGAAGGTCGCGGCCTACCGCGCGCCCGGCGGCCCGATCTCGACGTACGCGGTCGAAAGCGTGGTCGACGAGATCGCCGAGACGCTCGGCCTCTGCCCGCTCGAAATGCGCCTGAAGAACGCCGCCAAGGAAGGCACGAAGGCCGCCTACGGTCCGAAGTTCGGGCCCGTCGGCCTCGTCGAATGCCTCGAAGCGGCGCAGGACAGCGCACACTGGAAGGCGCCGCTCGGCCCCAACCAGGGTCGCGGCATCGCGGCCGGCTTCTGGTTCAACATCGGCGGCGAGACCACGGTGTCGCTGCAGCTCAACGAGGATGGCACGCTGTCGCTGATGGCCGGCACGCCGGACATCGGCGGGCTGCGCGCCTCGCTGAGCATGATGGCGGCGGAAGAGCTCAAGATGGACGTGAGCAAAGTCCGCCCGATCATCGCCGACACCGCGTCGCTCGGCTACAACTTCCTGACCGGCGGCAGCCGCTCGGCGTTCTCGAGCGGCATGGCAACGGTCGACGCGGCCCGCTCGATCGTCAAGCAGGCGTGCCAGCGCGCGGCCAAGCTCTGGGAGATTCCGGAGGAAGCCGTCACCTGGGAGGACGGCGAAATCCGTCCCGCCGGCGAGAATGCCGGCAAGCACAAGCCGATGTCGCTGAGTGATATCGCCAAGATCGCCGGCAAGACCGGCGGTGCCATCGTCGGCTATGCCGCGATCAGCGCCCAGGGTGCGGCTCCGAGCTTCGGCGTGCACATCGCCGACATCGAGGTCGATCCCGAGACCGGCAGCGTCACGGTTACGCGCTACACCGCGATCCAGGACGCCGGCAGGGCCATCCACCCGTCCTACGTCGAAGGCCAGTACCAGGGCGGCGCCGTCCAGGGCATCGGCTGGGCGCTCAACGAAGAGTACATCTACGGCGCCGACGGCCGGCTCCAGAATGCGGGCTTCCTCGACTACCGCATGCCGGTGGCCTCGGACCTGCCGATGATCGACACGATCATCGTCGAGGTGCCGAACCCGCGCCACCCCTACGGCGTGCGCGGCATCGGCGAGACGCCGATCGTGCCGCCGATGGCCGCGATCGCCGCATCCGTGCGGCGCGCCTCCGGCGTGCGCTTCTTCGAGCTGCCGATGTCGCCGCCGAAGGTGCTGAAGGCGATGAAGGCGGCCGGCAAGGCGTGATCCACGCCGACCCGGCTCCGCGATAGACAACGACATCGGGCCTGCACGCCGTGCGGGCCCGATTGCATCTCACGGAGAGTGTCATGGCCCACGTCGTTCTGATCGGCAACCTGCGCCAGTACACCGGCGACGTGACCGAACTCGACATCGAGGCCGGGACGGTGCGTCAGCTGTTCCGCAAGCTCGGTGAAAAATTTCCCGAGCTGGCGCCGCACCTCGAGGAGGGACTGGCGGTCGCCATCGACGGACAGATCTACCAGGACGCGCTGCTGGAGCCGATCGGCGCCGACTCGGATGTCCACATCCTCCCGCAGATCGCGGGGGGATAGCCGAAGCCCTTAAGCCACGTTGCTCTGCCTGACGCCGAACATGCGCCCGGGCGCCGCCTCGAACAGCGCCTTGGTGTAGTCGTGCTGCGGACGGCGGAACACGTCGACCGTGGCGCCTTCCTCGACGACGACGCCGTTCTTCATCACCGCGATGCGATCGCAGATCTGGGCCGCCACGCGCAGATCGTGGGTGATGAACAGCACCGCGAGCTGGAATTTCTTGCGGATGTCGTCGAGCAGTTCGAGAACCTGGGCCTGCACCGACACGTCGAGCGCCGAGACGGCCTCGTCCGCGATCAGCAGCGTCGGACTCATCGCGAGCGCGCGCGCGATGCAGATGCGCTGGCGCTGGCCGCCCGAGAACTGGTGCGGATAGCGATCGAGCGCGTCCGGCGCCAGCCCGACGAGGCCCATCAGTTCGCGCGCCTTGGCCTGCGCCTCGTCCCGCGACATCCCGAAGTTCATCGGCCCTTCGACGATCGACTGGCCGACGGTGCGTCGCGGATTGAGCGATCGGTACGGATCCTGGAAGACGATCTGGATATCGCGCCGGTGCCGGCGTAGGTCGCGCTCGGGGAGATGCGCCACGTCGTTCCCGTCGATCAGGATTTGGCCGCCGCTCGGTTCGATCAGGCGCGCGACACAGCGCGCCACCGTCGTCTTGCCCGAGCCCGACTTCACCGACGATGCCGAGCGTCTCGCCGCGCCGGATCTGGAAATTCACATCCTGCGCCGCCTTCACGACCCGCGCGCGGCGGCTGAAGAACGTGCGGCCGCCGTACGTTTTGGACAAGCCCTTCGCTTCGAGTGCGACCTTACCTGTTACCGGCTGCCGGTTCGGTGGCACCAGGCTCGGCACGGCTGCCACGAGCATTTTCGTGTAGGCTTCGCGCGGTCGCGTCAGGACTTCGTCGACGCGTCCCCTGCTCGACGACGCGGCCGTGCTGCATGACGACGACGCGATCCGCGATCTCGGAGACGACGCCGAAATCGTGGGTGATGAACATCACGCCGGTGTTCCGGCGGACCTGCATTTCCTTGATCAGCTTGAGGATCTGCGCCTGGGTCGTCACATCGAGCGCCGTCGTCGGCTCATCGGCGATGAGAAGGGCGGGATCGAGGATCAAGGCGGTGGCGATCATGATGCGCTGGCGCTGGCCGCCCGAAAGCTGGTGCGGATAGGCGTCGATCATCTGGTCGGGGTCGGGAAGTTGCACCGAGCGCATCATCTCGAGGACGCGCAAGCGCTGCTCGGCTCCCGGTAGCTTGGTGTGAATTTCGAGCACTTCGGCGATCTGCTGGCCGACGCGCTGCACCGGATTGAGCGCCGTCATCGGTTCCTGGAAGATCATACCCATGCGGGTGCCGCGCAATTCCCGCAGACGGTTGATCGTCGACTTGGCCGTGTCCTCGCCCTGGAGCAACGTCTCGCCACCGGTGACGACGAGGTCGCGCTTCGGCAGCAGCCCCATGACCGCCTGTGCCGTGACCGACTTCCCCGAGCCCGACTCCCCGACGATGCAGACGATCTCGCGCGGACCGATGTCGAAGCTGATGCCTTCGATCGCGTTCTCGCGATCGGCGCCGCGGGGCAGCCGCACGGTAAGATTGCGCACCGAGAGGACAGGTTCAGTCATACCGGTCGGGACTTCTTGCATGCTGGTCAGAACCTCTTGGCGAAGCGCGGGTCGAGCGTGTCGCGCAACCCGTCGCCGAGCATGTTGATCGCAAGCACCGCGAGCGCGAGTGCGATCCCCGGATAGAGGATGTTGTGGGGCAGGATGCGGAAGTAGGTCCGACCCTCGGCCATGATGTTGCCCCAGGTCGGCACTTCCGGCGGGATGCCGATGCCGAGGAACGACAGGATCGCTTCGACCAGGATGGCGCTGGCGCAAATGAACGTGCCCTGCACGATGAGCGGCGCCGTCGTGTTCGGCAGCACGTGGCGGAACAGCAGGGTGGGCGTCGGCGTGCCGACCGTGATGGCGGCCTCGACGTAGGGCTCCTCGCGGATCGAAAGAACGACGGAGCGGACCAGGCGTACGACGCGCGGCACCTGGGGGATCACGATAGCAACAACGACGGCGAACAATCCGGCGCGAGACAGCGACACCAGCGCGATCGCGAGCAGGATCTCCGGTATCGCCATCAACCCGTCCATGACGCGCATGATGATGCCGTCGAGCCAGCGGACGTAACCAGCGATCATCCCGATGATCAAGCCGATGAAGACTGCGATAGCCGCGACTGTGATGCCGACGATGAGCGACACGCGCGCGCCGTAGATGACGCGGCTATAGATGTCGCGGCCGAGGCTGTCGCTGCCGAGGCGATAAACGACGGAGATGCGCTTGCCTTCGTCGTCGCGGACCGTCGCAACGTAGCCCGGCTTCTGGTTGCGCGCCGACGGATTGATCTCGGCGGGGTCGCGCGTACCGAGGAAGGGCGCGAGAATCGCGATCGTCAGCATCACAAGTGCAATCGAGCCGCCGAAAATAACGCTCGGATTGCGCAACACGATCGACCATACGGAACGACGTCGGCGGACCGGCGGGGCTGCGTCGATGCTGACCATCAATAGCGGATCCTGGGATCGAGGAACGTGTAGGCGACGTCAACGAGGAGGTTGATCAAAACGTAGGCGAACGAGAACAGCAGGATCACCGCCTGGATCGTCGGATAGTCGCGGGCGAGCACGGCATCGACGGTCAGCAGGCCCAGGCCGGGCAGCGTGTAGACGGATTCCGTCACGACGACGCCGCCGATCAGGATCGCAACCGTAAGGCCGATGATCGTCAGAATCGGCACAGCCGCGTTGGCCAGCGCATGACGGATCAGGACCTTGATCTCGGTCTGGCCCTTGGCCCGCGCGGTGCGGATGTAGTCCTCGTTCAGGACTTCGAGCACGCTGGTGCGCGTCATGCGGGCGATGAACGCGATGAACACGACCGACAGCGTCATCGCGGGCAGGATGAGCCTCAGCAGCCAGCCGCCGATCCCGTCGCTGATGCGCTGGTATCCCTGAACGGGCAGCCATTCCAGCGTGATCGCAAAAATGTAGATGAGGATGTAGCCGACCACGAACACGGGGACCGAGAAACCCAGCACCGAGAAGCCCATCACGAAGCGATCGATCCAGGTCCCGTGATTGTGGGCGGCGATGATGCCAATCGGCACGGCGACCAGCAGCACCAGAAAAATGGTCAAGAGCGACAGCGAGAGCGTCGGTTCGAGACGTTCGCCGATGAGTTCCGCCACCTGCTTCTTGTAGAAAAAGCTCTCGCCGAAATCGCCCCGCATCACGCCGCCGATCCAGATGAAGAACTGTTTCAGGATCGGCTCGTTCAGTCCGAGGCGTTCGCGAATGCCTTCGATCTGTTCGGAACTCGCATAGTCGCCGGCGATGATCGCGGCCGGATCCGACGGCGTCAGCCGCAGCATCAGGAAAACGAACACGGCGACGATCGCCAGCACAGGTAGGGTGGAGAGTATCCGGCGAAAGATATAGCCGCCCATGGCACCATCGACTGTTTGAGGCCGCGCGAGCGCGGCAGGCAGGCGCAATACGGTTCCGAAATCGACCTCGGCGATACGCTAGGGATCGCCGAGGTCCGGGGCGCTATACACGCCGTCAATCGATCGAGATGTTCCAGAGCACCGGTGCTGGTGCCGGCACAACACCCTTTACGTTCTTACGCAGCGCACCGTGGCTGTACCACTGGCCAAGGTGAGCATAGGTCGGGTACTCGGCAAGGCGACGCTGAAGCGCTTCGACGATCGCCTTCTGCTTTGCCCCGTCGGTTTCCCTTGCGAAATCATCGCGCAACTTCTCGATCTGCGCGTCGCACGGCCAGCCGAACATGGCCTTCTCGCAGCCGGCGTTGGCGAAGCCAGCCATCACCGGGTTGAGGAGGTCGCCCGCGACCCACGAGGTCAGGAACCCGTTCCAGCCGCCGGCCGAAGGAGCGTCCTTCTTGGAGCGACGGGCAACGACCGTCTGCCAGTCCATCGACTGCATGTCGACCTTGAAGCCTGCGCGCTCCATGAGTGACTTCGCGACCGGCGCCAGGTTCGTCAGTACCGCCAGATCCGTCGAATGCATCAGGAGAAACGGCGTGCCGTCGTACTTGGCTTCTGCCAGGAGTTCACGCGCCTTCTTGAAGTTCGACTCGAGCTTGTCTTCGAACCCCGCATTGGTCTCGAACGGCGTGCCGCAGATGTACATCGCCTTGCAGACTTTGTAGTACTCCTCCGATCCGACGACCGCCTTCAGGAAGTCTTCCTGATTGAGGGCGTACAGGATCGCCTGACGGATCTTGTCGTTGTCGAACGGCTTGTGCAGCACGTTGAAGCGGAAGGTGAACTGGTTCCCGAGTGGGTTCCAGTTGAACAAGTAGACGTTCTTGTCGGCCTTGAGCAGCGGATAGAGATCGTGAGGTGGCGACTCGAGAAAGTCCACTTCCCCGGCGAGCAGTGCGTTGACGGCCTGCTGATGATCGCGGATCGGGAGGTATTCGACGCGGTCGACCTTCACGACCTTGCCGCCCGTCGTGCCCGACGGTGGCTCCGAGCGGGGCTTGTAGGCCGCGAATTTGGTGTAGACGATCTTGCTGCCCGGCTGCCACTCGTCACGCTTGAAGACGAAGGGTCCCGAGCCGATGAATTCTTCGATCTGCTTGTTCGGGTCCGTTTCGGCAACCCGCTTCGGCATCATGAACGGCACGTTCGACGATGGTTTGCCGAGGGCCAGAAGGACGAGGCCCGTCGGAGATTTGAGCTTGATCTCGAATGTCTTGGCGTCCTTAGCCGTGATCGTGTCGACGAAGGACAGCATCTTCTGTCCCATCGAATCCTTGGCGCCCCAGCGATTGATCGACGGGATGATGTCCTCCGTCGTAACGGGCTTGCCGTCATGCCAGGTCATGCCGTCGCGCAGCGTCATCGTCCACGTCAGCTTGTCGTCCGACAGCGTGTACGTGTCGACCATCTGCGGCTTGATTTCGCCCTTGTCGTCCATGCCGAAGAGCGTGTCGTAAACCATGTAACCATGGTTGCGGACGATGTAGGCAGTGGTCCAGATCGGGTCGAGAATCTTCAGGTCGGAGTGCGGGACGAACCGCAGAGTTTCTGGGCGTTCGCCGCAGACGCCAAGATCGGAAGTGTTGCGGCCACCGCAAGTGCGGATAGCACGCGACGCATGGTGCTCATTGAGAGCCTCCCCTTTGTTGTTGCCAACCGACGGCAGGCCGCTCGCAAGCCAGCCATCGATACGCGCGGATGGGCCTCTCGACCCCACGGCGTCGATTAGATGCTGGCTCCCGCTGCAAAGTCAAATGAGATGCCGCCTAAATGGCAGCCACCGATGATGCATGAACCGGCAGTCGCGCAAATTGCCCCTTCCGACAGCGCTGCGGTGCTCGTGCGCGAGCTCGTACGCAGCGGCAAGCGATCTGACCGTCCGTCTGCGGCCTCAGAACGGACCTCGACCATCGCGCGCCGGCTGTCGCCTGCGGCTTTACCGAAATGTTAACCTTGACTGTTTCATAACAAGAACCTGGGAAAACCGGGAAAACGCCACGTTCCTGGTCTACCCAAGGCCAACCTACCACTGAAGCCGGTGTCGCGTTGACGGGGGTCTTTCGTCATGGTTCAGGCAGGTGCGGGTAGCCGGAGCGATCTCCGACTACGTGCGTACATGCGTTTTGCGCTTCTGCTCGCGGTGCCGGCGTGGATCGGTGCCGGCGAAGCTAGAGCCGAGCCCGCGCGCGCGCACGCCCCTGCCGAGGTTGCCTCGGCTGCACCCATCATTCCGACCGTTCCCCAGGCTGACGCCGAGCCCGTCAAGACGACACGCTTCGTCATCGCGCTCGAGCGCCGCGTCGACTACCAGGTCATCTCGCTGCCGAACCCGAACCGGGTGATCGTCGATCTGCCGAACGTCAAGCTGCAGCTACCGCCGTCCCTCAGCGGCGCCCCGGTCGGCATCGTCAGCGGTTTCCGCGCCGGCCTCGGGGCGCCTGGAAAAATGCGCGTCGTCATCGACGTGACCGAGCCCGTCGTCGTCGAGAAATCGGAAATCTCCGCGAGCGGCAGCGGTCCCGTTCTGCTGACGCTGGAAATCGCGCCGACGGCCGTCAGCATGGCGGCGCTGCTTCAGGCGGCGGTGGCCACGTCGCCCTCCGCGCCGACGGCGCCCGCGGTCCAGAGCGCGACGCTCCGGAAGATCCAGCCGCCGGTTCCGCGCCCGGCGGAACGCCCCGGCAAGCGTACTGCGAAAACGTACAAGCCGCTGATCGTGCTCGATCCCGGCCATGGCGGGCATGATTCCGGCGCCGTCAGGAACGGCACGGTCGAGAAGGACGTCGTCCTCGCCTTTGCCAAGACCCTCCGCGACCAGCTCCGCGCCAGCGGCCTCTATCGCGTGGAAATGACGAGGGACACGGACACGTTCATTCCCCTCGACGATCGGCGCGCCTTCGCCGAGGAGCACAACGCAGCGCTCTTCATCGCGATCCACGCCGACTACGCGACCTCACGGGCACGGGGCGCGACGATCTACTCGCTGCGCGATACCGTCGCGACCAGCCTCGCAGCCTCGGCGCGTCGGGAGGGGCCGAACGATGCACTGTCGAGCGATGAACTGGACCAGCTCAAGGCGCTCGGCCGGCAGGCTCCAATGGTCAAAGGTATCCTCGCGGATCTCGCCACCCGCGAAACGCAGACCAATCGCGACCGTACCGGCACGTTCGTGCGGGCCGTGATCGAGAAAATGGGCCAAAGCACCACGATGAACGAAAATCCGGATCGCACCGCCGCGTTCCAGGTTCTGCTGACCGCGAAAGTGCCGGCGGTCCTGATCGAACTCGCCTATGTGACCAATCGGGCCGATGCCGAACAGCTCCGCTCGGACGAATGGCGGGGCAACGTCGCGAAGTCGATCCGCGCGGCAATCGACAATTACTTCAGCCATCAAGGCGTGCGCCTGCCCATGTAGGGCCCGGCCGCCCCATCGAGCGGTGCCGCGGCCGTGTCAGGGCAGGGTGGATTGTGCGTCCAACCGCTCCAAAATCTGGAACGGTGACGCATCCATCGGCAAGGCCAGGAAGTCGCCATCACGCGCGAGCGCCGATTTGAGCAGGCGGTGAAATTCCTGGCGCTCGACCTCGACGGTCCCGAATTGGCGGAGGTGATCGGTCACGAACTGCGTATCGAGCAGGCTGAACCCCCCATAAGCCAGCCGCGCGCAGAGGTAGACCAGCGCCACCTTGCTCGCGTCACGCGCGGTCGAGAACATGCTCTCGCCGAAGAAGGCGCCGCCGAGCGCGACACCATAGAGTCCGCCAACCATCCGGCCATTCTGCCAGGTCTCGACGGTGTGGCAGTGGCCCTGCTCGAACAGGGCGCCGTAGAGGCTGCGGATGCGCGCGTTGATCCAGGTCGACCGGCGCCCCGCCTTGGAGGCGGCGCAGCCGTCGATCACGGCCCCGAAGTCGCTGTTGATGCGGACCTCGAACTCGCCCTGGCGCACCGATTTCGCAAGCCGGCGCGGCACATGAACCGCATCGAGCGGCAGGATGCCCCGCGCCTGCGGCTCGATCCAGTACAACGCCGGATCGTCGGCACTCTCCGCCATCGGAAAAATGCCGCACGAGTACGCCTTCAGCAGAACCTGCGGCGTGATCTCGATGGTTATGTCGCTGTGGGACGCCATGGGCGTGATCCGTAGGGCTCCGATTTAAAGCGTCGGACCTTGAATACGACCCACACCAGGGTCGTTCTCTCAGTCGCATTCAAGCCCGTTGCTTTGGCGGAACTCTAATCGAATCGCGCGGCAATTGCGAGGCGACGCGCGTCTGCCGAATGACTTAATCTCAGGCTACTGGATTGACAGGCGCCCGAACCGGCGCTGTGAATAGGTCAACGTTCGACGGGTCGGGGGGCCTCATGCGCCGCTTCTATTTGTTCCTGTTCATGCCTTTGGTCGGGCTCGCCGCGTGGATCGGCGGCCCCGTCTCGCGCGCCGATCTCGGCATACCCGCGGAAACCGCCAGCGCCGCCCAGTGCCGCGCACCGGAGCTGCCCGACCTGCGCAAAACCGCGACGAGCGGGCCCGACTCGGGCTGCGACGAAACAGGCGGCTGCGAGAACAAGGAGCATATCTCGGCAACCTTCATCCCTTATGCGATCGCCAGCCTCAACGCCTATGGCGGCACTGGACGGCGCAGCGGCGACCTGCTGAAGTATGACCCGACCTGGGCCGTGGTCGGCGAACCGGTCGAGCATCCCAGCGGTCTCGGCTACATCGTCTTTTCCCGCACCGTCGACAACGAGGATCATGTCCTTGTCGCGTTTCGCGGCACCGATCAACTCGAAGGCGACGGCTGGTGGAAGATCTTCCCGACGCCGACCGACGCCATCGCCAACGCGTCGTGGGTCACCCAGTGGTTCAACCCCTGGGACCAGTATCGGATCGCCCGGGACGCGTTCACCGAGATCCGCAAGCAGGCTTTCACGCGGGCGGGCGGACGCATCGTACGCTTCCACGTCACCGGCCACTCCCTCGGCGGCGGATTAGCCGTACACATGGCGCGCGGGTTTCCCTGCACCGCGGCGGTCGTCTTCAACACATCCTGCGTCACCAACCGGGTGCGCTATTCCCAGCCCTACATGGACAGCCAGGTCGTGGACATTCGCGAGAACCGTGATTGGCTGACGAACACGCTGTGCTTGCCGGCCGCCGTGTTCGGCTGGGGCAGCAGCCATCAACAGTACGAGGCCGACTGGATCAAGGACCGCGCGCGCCGCAACCAGGACGAGATGGATGTGGCGCTCCGCCAGCACTATATCGGCGGCATGGCGTTCGCGATGGGCCGCACGGTGCTGTGCTGCGTGCAGAACCAGCGCCGCAGCTTCAACTCCTCCTGTTCTTGCGCCCCGCGCGTCATGCAGGAAGTCGATGGCGCGCGGCGGATCTCTGCGACATGAAACGGCGGCCGCCGCTGCGGACCACCAACGATGCCAGCCGGATCGAAACCACAACGTCGGAAAAAGGCTCGATCACGACCAGACGCCGCCCGCGCCTCGACTCCTGCGATTTCACACCCGTCGAGCAGGTCGACACCCAGTGCCGGCGGGAGTGCTGAGCCAGTGCCCTAAAGCGTCGGACCTTAAATGCGACCCACGCTTGGGTCGGCCTCGAAGTCGCATTTAAGGTCCAAAGACGCTTTAGAATTTATAGCGTTCTAAAGCAACTTTGGACTTGAAATTCACTCCCCGCCCAGCCTCGAATTGAGGTGAATTTCAAGTCCGTTGCTTTAGCTGACGACGGGCAGGACCTCGATGTCATAGGTGTGAGCGAGGCGCTCGCCGGTCGCCGGATCCTCGATCTCCATCTCGAACCGCGTCGCCGGCCGGATGCCGCCAATCGCCGACATCGTGCCACCCATCATCACCGTGCCGGCGGCGAGCGGCCTGCCGGCGTCGTAGCGGCCGATGAGATCGGCGGGGTGGCGCAGGCTCTTCAGCGTCCCCTCCTGATAGAGCACGCGCTTGCCATCGATCGTCGCATGGGCGCGAATGATCAAGCTGTCCCAGCGATCGGCGACATCGGTGAGGCGCCACGCGACCGTCCCCACGACTTTGCCGCAGAGCTGCTTCGACAGCGCGATGCCCATGGCCTCAGCCTTGCGGTCGGTGTGATCGGAGCCGACGGTCAGCCACAGCCCGTCCGCCATCGCCAGCACGACCGGCTCGACTTCGCCCGACGTATCCGGCCCGAGCACCTGCAGACGGTCGACCTGCATCACGTTCGACACCGCGTTGCGATAGAACACCGGCACCGATGACGGCGCCGGCACGCCGAGCGCCGCCAGCTCCTCGATGTGATGCTGGAGGCCTTTCTCATCGGTTCCGGTCCACCCGGCGACGATGAGATTGGTTGGCGCGAAAGTCACTGTTTCGCGCGCGCCGCCGGAGCGGCGCTCAAAAGTCAACACCGGCATTCGAGCCTCCACGAGCGGGTTCGTTGCCGGAGGATCGGGTGCCGGACGGGAATGATCAAGCGCTCATTTGGCGGCGCCCTGCGGGAACCGCCGGGCACCACCCGAGCGCGCCTGTCATGCCGGCATTGCCATCGCCAGCGCTTCCCTCGGCGGCGATCTCGCTCTAATACCGCGAGGCGGCGGGCGCGGTCCGCGACGGCAGGGGGTGGGGCATGAAGTATTCGATCGTCTCGGTTCTCCGCGAGGCCCTGCGCGGCGGCAGCGGCTGGACGCCGGCCTGGCGCGATCCCGAGCCCAAGCCGGAATACGACGCCATCATCGTCGGCGGCGGCGGGCATGGGCTCGCGACCGCCTACTACCTCGCCAAGGAGCATGGCCTCACCAACATCGCCGTCGTCGAAAAGGGCCATATCGGCTCCGGCAACGTCGGCCGCAACACCACGATCATCCGCTCAAACTACCTGCTCCCCGACAACACCCACTTCTACGAGTGGTCGATGAAGCTGTGGGAGGGCCTGGAGCAGGATTTCAATTTCAACGCCATGGTCAGCCAGCGCGGCGTCCTCAACCTCTACCACTCCGACAGCCAGCGCGATGCCTACGTCCGGCGCGGCAACGCCATGCGGCTCGCTGGCGTCGACGCCGAGCTGATCGATGCGGACGCGGTGCGCAAGATGGCGCCATTCCTCGACATCGACAACGCCCGCTTCCCGATCCAGGGCGGCCTGCTGCAGCGGCGCGGCGGCACCGTGCGCCACGACGCGGTCGCTTGGGGCTTTGCACGCGGCGCCGACAGTCGCGGCGTCGACATCCTGCAAAACACCGAAGTCACCGACATCAGGATCGAAGCAGGCCGTGCCGTTGGCGTCGAGACGACGCGCGGCTTCATTCGCGCCGCAAAAATCGGGCTCGCCTGCGCGGGAAATTCGTCGCGCGTCGCCGCCATGGCCGGATTGAACTTGCCGATCGAGAGCCATGTGCTGCAGGCGTTCGTCAGCGAAGGCGTCAAACCCGTGATCGACCAGGTCATCACCTTCGGCGCCGGACACTTCTACATCAGCCAGTCGGACAAGGGCGGCCTCGTCTACGGCGGTGATATCGACGGCTACAATTCCTACGCTCAGCGCGGCAACCTCTACACGATCGAGGATGTGCACGAAGCGGGCATGGCGATGTGGCCGGGCCTCGGCCGCCTGCGGATGCTGCGCCACTGGGGCGGCATCATGGATATGTCCATGGACGGCTCGCCGATCATCGACAAGACGCCGATCGACGGTCTCTACCTCAACTGCGGCTGGTGCTACGGCGGCTTCAAGGCGACGCCCGCCTCGGGCTGGTGCTTCGCGCACACGATCGCGCGCGACGCGCCGCACGCCTTGAACGCCGGGATGCGGCTCGATCGCTTCGCCACCGGCCGCCTGATCGACGAGCGGGGCGCCGGCGCCCAACCCAACCTCCACTGAGACGAAGGACGACGCCGCCATGCGCATCCCGTGCCCTTACTGTGGGCGAGCGGTCGAACGACGAGTTCACGATCCTCGGCGACGCCGACGCGATCCTCGCGCGACCGGCCGGCAACGACGCCGCCGTGTTCCACGACTACCTCTATCTGCGCCGCAATCCGGCGGGCCCGCACCGTGAGCTGTGGCACCATTCGGCCGGCTGTCGGCGCTGGCTCATCGTCTCGCGCGACACGCGCACGCACGCGGTGCTTGGCGCCACGTTTGCGGGCTCGCACGGCGCCGATGGAGACGCGCCATGACCGCGCCGAGCCGGCTGCCGCGGGGTGGGCGTGTCGATCGCGCGCGCGGAATCCAATTCTCGTTCGACGGGCGCGCGATGACCGGCCTCGCCGGTGATACGCTGGCGTCGGCGCTCGTCGCCAACGGCGTGCGGCTGGTCGGGCGCTCGTTCAAGTATCATCGGCCGCGCGGCATCCTGACCGCCGGCAGCGAGGAGCCGAACGCACTCGTCGAGCTGAGGTCGGGCGCGCGGCGCGAGCCGAATACGCGCGCGACCACGGTCGAGCTGTTCGACGGCCTCGCCGCGCAGAGCCAGAACCGCTGGCCGAGCCTCGGCTTCGACCTGATGGCGATCACCGGCCTCGCGGGTGGCATCCTGTCCGCCGGCTTCTACTACAAGACTTTCATGTGGCCGGCGGCGTTGTGGGAGAAGCTCTATGAGCCGCTGATCCGGCGCGCCGCGGGACTTGGACGCGCCGCCGGTGTCGAAGATCCCGATCACTATGAGAAGGCGCACGCCCATTGCGACGTGCTGGTGATCGGTGCGGGTCCGGCCGGGCTGATGGCGGCGTTGACGGCCGGCCGCAGCGGCGCGCGCGTGATCCTGGCGGACGAGGATTTCATGCTCGGCGGTCGGCTGCTGGCCGAGCGGCACGAGATCGACGGAAAAGATGCGGGCGCATGGCTCGCCACAGTCGAAGGCGAACTCGCGGCGCTGCCGAACGTGCGGATCATGCGGCGGACGACAGTGTTCGGCGTCTACGACGGCGGCACCTACGGCGCCATCGAGCGGGTCAACGACCACGTCGCTGTGCCGCCGCCGTTCGAGGCGCGACAGCGGAGCTGGCGGATCTACGCCAAGCGCTCGATCCTCGCTGCCGGCGCGCTCGAGCGGCCGCTCGTGTTTGCGAACAACGATCGTCCCGGCGTGATGCTGGCCGGCGCCGCGCGCACCTACATCAACCGCTTCGCCGCCGCGCCGGGCCAGCGCCTCGTCGTTTTCACGAGCAACGACGACGGCTGGCGGACAGCGGTCGATGCAACCCACGCCGGTATCAGCGTCGAGGCGATCATCGACAGTCGCGCGGATGCGTCGCCGGCATTCGGCACCAGCTTTGCTGCGTCGGGCACGCGTATCCTGACCGGCGGCGCCGTAACGCGCGCATTGGGCGCGCCGGTGATCCAAGCGGTCGACGTGCGCGAGCCTCGGGGCGGATCTCCACCATCCAATGCGATGCGCTCGCGATGTCGGGCGGCTGGTCGCCGACCGTCCACCTCACGAGCCATCTCGGCGGCAAGCCGACGTGGAACGAACCGCTCGCCGCATTCGTGCCGGGTACACTGCCGTCGGGGATGTCGGTCATCGGGGCGGCCAATGGCGCAATGACGCTGGCGGCAGGCCTCGCGAGCGGTCGCGAGGCCGGCGCACGCGCGGCCGGCGAGACGGGTCACACCGCGCCATCAGCACCGCCGCCAAAAGCCGATGACGAGCCCGCGATGACGACCGCGCTGTGGCACGTGACGGGCGGACGCGGGCTCGCCTTCGTCGACTTCCAGAACGACGTGACGACCAAGGACATCGGGCTCGCCAGTCGCGAGGGTTATCGCTCGGTCGAGCTGTTGAAGCGCTACACGACGCTCGGCATGGCGACCGACCAGGGCAAGACGTCGAACGTCAACGGCCTCGCGATCCTCGCCGCACAACGCGGCCAACCGATCGACGCGGTCGGCAGCACGATCAACCGGCCGCCCTACACACCGGTCGCGATCGGCGCGCTCGCCGGTCATCACCGCGGCAAGGAGTTCCGCGCGACGCGGCTGTCGCCGCTGCATGCGTGGGCGACCAAGCAGGGCGCGGTGTTCGTCGAAACCGGCGCCTGGCTGCGCGCGTCATGGTTCCCGCGCGCGGGCGAAGATTGGCTCGCCGCGGCGACGCGCGAAGTGAAAGCCGTCCGCTCGGCGGTGGGCCTCACGGACGTGTCGACACTCGGCAAGATCGACATCCAGGGACCGGGCGCCGCGACGCTACTCGATCGCGTCTACTGCAACACCTTCTCGACGCTCGCCGTCGGCCGCTCGCGCTACGGCCTGATGCTGCGCGACGACGGTTTCGTCATGGACGACGGCACGACGTCGCGGCTCGGCCTCGAGCACTTCCTGATGACCACGACGACGGCAAACGCGGTCGGCGTGATGCGCCATCTGGAATTCTGCCATCAATGCCTGTGGCCGGACCTCGACGTGCAGATGGCGACGGTCTCGGAGCAGTGGGCGCAGCTCGCGATTGCCGGGCCGCGCTCGCGCGATACGCTTGCGCGCATCGTCGACCGCCAGCATGACATTTCCAACGCGGCGTTCCCCTATCTGACGGCGCGCGCCGTCACAATCCTCGGCGGCACGCCGGCACGGCTGTTCCGCATCTCCTACTCGGGTGAGCTCGCCTATGAGCTCGCGGTGCCGGCGGGAGTCGGCGACAGCGTTGCCGAGGCGATCATGGCTGCCGGCGCCGATCTCGGCATCGCGGCCTACGGGCTCGAAGCGATGGGGATGATGCGGGTCGAGAAAGGCCACGTTGCCGGCAATGAAATCAACGGCCAAACTACCGCGCGCGATCTCGGACTTGCCAAGATGATGTCGACGCGCAAGGACTACATCGGCCGCGCGCTCGCGAACCGACCGGGCCTCATCGAGCCCGACCGCTGGGGTCTCGTCGGCTTGAAACCGATGGATCGCACCGCGCGCGTCACGGCCGGCGCGCACCTGCTGCCGATCGGCGAAGCGGTGACCGCGGCAAACGGCCTCGGCTACGTCACGTCGGCTGCTTTCTCTCCGGCGCTCGGGCACTGGATCGGGCTTGGCCTCATCGCGGGCGGCATGGCGCGGAACGGCCGGCGCGTGCGGCTCGTTGATCTGCTGCGCAATATCGAACTCGATGTCGAGGTGTGCGATCCAGTGTTCTACGACCCGACAGGAGAGCGCCTCCATGGCTGAGCCCCATGCACATCGTCGCTCGCCACTCGCCGGCGTGGCAATGACCGGGCGCATCGGGCGCGCGACCGGTGGAGCCGGCGTGCACATCCGCGAGATCACGAACACCGGGGCCATCGCGATCGTCGCGCGTAAGGGGCGCAGCGCCGATGTGGCCGCCATCCTCTCCCGACATGTCGGTTCCCCGGTGTCCGACGCCGCAAAACGTGCAGCCGGCAACGGCATTGCGGTCGGCGGCACGGGTCCCGGCCAATGGCTCGCGATGGCGCAATCGACCGAAGCCGGCACGGCGCTCGATGCGCTGCGGGCCGATCTCGATGGCGTGGCCGCAGTGACCGATCAGGGCGACGGACGCGTGATCCTGGAAGTCTCCGGTCCGCGCGCGCGCGACGCGCTCGCCAAGGGCATCGCGGTCGATCTCGATCCGGCCGCGTTCAAGGTCGGCGATCTCGCGCAGACGAGCGCATCCCACATCGGCTTGCAGATCGCACTGATCGATGCGGTGCCGACGTTCGAGATCGTCTCGGCGCGCAGTACGGCCGGCAGCCTGTGGGCGTGGCTTACCGCGTCCGCCGCCGAGTACGGCATCGACGTTGCGTGAGCGGAGCCGCTAAAGCGTCGGACCTTAAATGCGACCCACGCCTGGGTCGAACTCAAAGTCGCATTTAGGGTCCAAAGACGCTTTAGAATCATAGCGTTCCAAAGCAACTTTGGACTTGAAATTCACTCCCCGCCTAGTGTCCCGATTCCGAAGTTCGCCTGAGTTCAAATCCCGCCTCCCGAGCGAACTTCGGAATCCAAAGGGACACTAAAATCATAGCGTTGCTCGTGTGATTTAGATCGAGAAATTCGCGCGATACCGCTCCCGCGAACACCGGCGAATTTCTCGATCATCACACGAGCCTCGAGGTGAGGTGAATTCAAGTCCGTTGCTTTAGCGCGATGTCGCCTTCGTCCCGGCCGGATGCAGCGTGAACTGCAGCAGCAGATTGCGCTGAAAGAACTTGTTGTAGTTGTCGTCCGAGATGAGCGTCACGACGGTCTCGCCACGCGCACCCGTATGCACGGCGATCGCTTCCATGTTGTCGATTTCGTAGCCCATGTCGGACGCGATCAGCGTCTCGCCTTCGATCACATGGTCGGGCTTCAGCTCGACCGCCGGAATGTGCCGCAGCCGCATCTTGACGCCTTCGCTGATCCGAAACCGGCGCTCCAGCAGCAGAACCGAGCCGTCCTCCAGTGACGTCGCGCCGGTCAGCGCGAACCCGCCCATATCCTTGATGGCGAGCCGCTTCGGTGCGCCTTTGCCGAGCAGCCAGCCGATGAGGTGGCCGTCCTTGTCCTTGAGATCCTCTGCGAACGCGAGGATTGCGCCCTGGAACGGCCCGCCGCGCAGCACGGTGACAGCCTCGATACCGTCGTTGGACGGCATGCGTTTCGATTCAGGCGGGAGCGCAACCAGAGCGGTCGGCCGCCCGAGCGCGCCATTGATGATCGGATAGCGCACCAGGCGGTGATTGCGCTCGAAGGCAACGAGCGCGACCCCGTGCGACAGGTTTCCCGAGAGCAGCGCCAGCTCCTCGGCGTCCGCATCTCTCTTGCGATTGAGGGGGGCTCCGTTTAGCCCCAGCAGCGGCCCCATGCGGGCGTTTGTGATGCCGCTCGGCGCCTTGCTCGCGTAGGTGATCTCGCCGGAGAGCCAATGTCCCTCGTCCGACACCGCGAGGAACTGTCGGCCGTCCGGCGCGATAATGAAGCCGGAGAACCCGCCGAAGCGGGCGTCCGGCGACGTCATCGTCAAGCCGCCGCGAAACTCGAGGCGGCCGAAATGCTTGGTATCGCCGAAGCCGCGCTGGTAGCTCTCGAGCCGGTTCGACGACACCGTTATCGGGGTATTTCTGCCGGTCGTGGTGTCGGATTTCGGTTGGGCCGCCGCCGGAAGTGCCGAGCCCCAGAAGGCCGAGACCGCCAGCGCGATCGCGGCCGCTCGTGCGACACGGCCAATGGGTCGAAGCGCGACGTCGCTGCTCATGAATGGGCCCTGCGTGTCAGGTTATCGGTTTCAACTGTGCTCGCCGCCGCTTCGGTGTCGACGGGCGCGTCGGCGGGCCAGCTATCGACGCCGTCCCGCAGGCACTGCCGCGGCCATGTGGCGGCCTTGGCCTTCGCCGCGCGTCGGCGCGTTCTCTTCGAACAACTCGACGAGCTTGTCGGTCATCGCGCCGGCGAGTTCGGTCGGATCGGTGATCGTCACGGCGCGACGGTAGTACCGCGTAACATCGTGGCCGATGCCGATCGCGATCAGCTCCACCGGCGAGCGGGTCTCGATCTCTTCGATCACCTGGCGCAGATGCCGTTCGAGATAGCAGCCCGTGTTCACCGATAGCGTCGAGTCGTCGACCGGCGCACCGTCGGAAATCATCATCAGAATGCGGCGATGTTCGGTACGGCCGAGCAGCCGGTTGTGCGCCCAGGCCAGCGCCTCGCCGTCGATGTTTTCCTTGAGCAGGCCTTCCCGCATCATCAGGGCGAGCGACTGCTTGGACCGACGCCACGGCGAATCCGCGCGTTTGTAGACGATGTGGCGGAGATCGTTGAGACGGCCGGGCGACGCCGGCTTGCCAGCCGCCAGCCACGCCTCGCGCGATTGGCCACCCTTCCACGCCCGTGTCGTGAAGCCGAGGATCTCGACCTTGACGCCACAGCGCTCGAGGGTACGCGCGAGGATGTCGGCGCAGCACGCCGCGACCATGATCGGACGCCCGCGCATCGAGCCCGAATTGTCGATCAGGAGCGTCACCACGGTATCGCGGAAATCGGTATCGCGCTCGTGCTTGAAGGTCAGCGCGTGCATCGGATCGGTGATGACGCGCGTCAACCGAGATGTATCGAGCTGGCCTTCCTCGAGGTCGAAGTCCCAGGCGCGGTTTTGCTGGGCGAGCAACTTGCGCTGAAGGCGGTTCGCGAGCCGGGCGACGGCGCCGGACAGATTGCGCAATTCCTTGTCGAGGAACGCGCGCAGGCGCTCGAGTTCATCGGGCGTCGAAAGATCGGCCGCCTCGATTTCCTCGTCGTGCACGCGGCTGAAGACCTTGTAGCCGAAGCGCTCGGGGTCATCGAGCACGTTGGTGTTGGGGCGCCAAGGCTCGTTGGTCTCCGCACTCTCGTCGCCCTCGGCATCGAGATCGAAGTCCTCGGTGTCGCCGGCGTCGGAGGCCTCGCTGGTCTCGCCTTCTTCGCCTTCGGCCTGCTGCTCGTCGTTCGGCTGGTCCTCGGCGTCGGGGTTCTCGTCGCCCTCCTGCGAATTCGGACTCGCCGCCGTCGGGCTGCTGCTCGTCGTCGCTGTCGCCTTCCTCCTTCTCGCCGTCGGAGTATTCCTCGGAGAGCTCGAGGTCGCGCAGCATGTCGCGCATCAGCCGGCCGAACTTGGCCTGACTGTTGGCAGCGTCGGTCATGCGTTCGAGCGTCGAGGCGGCGCGCTCCTCGACCCATGGCCGCCAGGTATCGACGAGCGCCTGCGCGGTCGCCGGTGGCTTCAGGCCGGTGAGCTGCTCGCGCACGATCAGGGCGAGCGCATCCTCGATTGGGGCTTCGGCGCGTTCGGTGACGTGGGCAAAGCGGCCGTGGGCGTACTGGTCTTCGACCTTGGCAGTGAGGTTCGAGGCCATCCCCTGCATGCGGTTGCAGCCGATGGATTCGACGCGGGCGCGCTCGATTGCTTCGAATACGGCGCGCGCCGGGCCGGCTTCCGGCACCAGCCGCTTGTGCAGCTTCTCGTCGTGCATGGCCGCGGTCAGCGAGAGGCTGTCAGCCCAGCCGCGAATGACGGCGATCTCTTTCCTGGTTGGCGTCCGCGATGGCTCGGGGAGCTGCATCGCCTTGCCGTCGAGCTCGGGCTTGCCGGGCGCGTAGGTGACCTGCATCTCGTCGTCGCCGGCGATGGCGCGCGCACACAGCCCGAGCACGCGCTTGAACGGCTCGGTCGGGGGCTCTTTCTTTTTCGGGGGCGTAGCCAAGCCTCAGCTCCATCGCGCGGCAGGCGGGATACCCGTTCGGCGGGAACCCGGCCGTACCGTGGACCAATCCGTGTCCTCAGCTCAGCGCGACGTTGGCCGCACTCTCAGGAAGTTCCTCGCCGAAGCAACGCTGGAAGAACTCGGCGACCAGCGGCCGCTCCAGCTCGTCGCATTTGTTGAGGAACGTCATGCGGAACGCGAAACCGATATTGCCGAAAATCTCGGCGTTCTCGGCCCACGTCAGCACGGTGCGCGGACTCATCACGGTCGAGAGATCGCCGTTGATGAACGCCTGAGCGGGTAAGATCGGCCACCCGCACCATGTTGTTGACGATCTTCTTCTTGGCGTCCGCCTTCGCAAAGGTCTTGGCCTTGGAAAGGACGATCCCGACCTCGTCGTCGTGCGGCAGATAGTTGAGCGTGGCGACGATCGACCAGCGGTCCATCTGACCCTGGTTGATCTGCTGGGTGCCGTGATAGAGGCCGGACGTGTCGCCGAGACCGATCGTGTTGGTGGTCGAGAACAGCCGGAACGCCGGATGCGGCCGGATGACCTTCGACTGGTCGAGCAGCGTCAGCTTGCCCGAGACCTCGAGGATGCGCTGGATCACGAACATGACGTCGGGCCGGCCGGCGTCGTACTCGTCGAACACCAGCGCGACGTTGTTCTGCAGCGCCCAGGGGAGGATACCCTCGCGGAACTCGGTGACCTGCTTGCCGTCCTTCAGCACGATCGCATCCTTGCCGATGAGATCGATACGCGAGACGTGGCTGTCGAGGTTGATGCGCACGCATGGCCAGTTCAGCCGCGCCGCCACCTGCTCGATGTGGGTCGATTTGCCGGTGCCGTGATAGCCCTGGATCATGACGCGGCGGTTGTGCTTGAACCCGGCCAGGATCGCGAGCGTGACTTCCTTGTTGAACAGGTAGTCAGGATCGAGGTCCGGAACGTGGGAATCCGCTTTTGAATACGCCGGCGCCTCGAGATCGATATCGATCCCGAAGGTCTCACGCACGGGGACAGTCTTGTCCGGAAGGCCGGGCAAACCGGCATTGGCTGTAGCGCGCATAGCTGTGCTGTTCCGCAGGTCCATAGAATCGCCCCCACGTGCTGCCCCGCAAAGGATTGCTGATGTCTGGGGGACGATCGAGTTTGGCTGATCGGCCGGTCAAGCGAGACCGGCCTGCTTGAGATAGTTATAGGCTTGTATGATCTCGCGCAACTTGTCTTCGGCGCCGCGGTCCCCCCCATTTGCGTCGGGATGATGCCGCTTTACCAGTTCCTTGAAGCGGGATTTTATTTCGGGAGACTGCGCCGTTTCGGCCAAATCAAGCGCTTCGAAAGCCCGCCGCTCCAGCGGACGGAGCGTCCGCCGCGGCGCCGGACGCGGCGTGCCATGCGATACAGCATCGCTGTCATCCAGTACGTGATGGGGATCCTGGGTTCCCTTGCGGGCGAATTGGGCATAGCGCCGGCCCCGGGCGGTGGCCGGATCCGCCTCGGAAAGGTTGTCGGTACCGCCCTTGTCGGCGCCCAGCTTCCACGTCGGGCGGTGGCCGGTGATGGCCCCCTTCCGGAACGCTTCGACCTCGGCGTCGCTCATGCCGGTGAAGTAGTTGTACGACGCATTGAACTGGCGCACGTGATCCAGGCAGAAACGGTAGTATTTGCCCTCCCGGCCGCGGCCCATCGGGGCTTTGTGCTGGCCGGCGTTGGGGCAGCCCTTCCACTCGCACGCGTGCCCGTCCTCATCGGCCTCGCGGGGTGCCGACGGTTTGACCCTGATCTGGTCGAAGTATTTCGAGTTGAGCTTCATCTTGGAGCGCATTATGATCCAGCCATGGAGCGGTGCACAAGCGGCCGTGCGTGACGATCGGGAAACCGTTGCTGCGAAGCCACCGGCGGCCGTTGGGTAACAGCCATGCTGGCACGCTGAAGACGAGGAAACACTTAATGTCCGCAGATCAGCG
This sequence comes from uncultured Alphaproteobacteria bacterium, assembly GCA_963775035.1. Lineage (GTDB taxonomy): Bacteria > Pseudomonadota > Alphaproteobacteria > Rhizobiales > Hyphomicrobiaceae. The sequence goes on from CAVZHG010000028.1 coordinate 63,375, forward strand.
CATTCGTGAGAAGCTTATGGTCGCACTCGAGCCGACCCGGCTCGATGTCATCAACGAAATCTCATCTCCATGCCGGGCACCGCAGTTCCCCCGGCACCGGCGAAAGCCATTACCGCGTCCTGGTGGTCTCGCCGGCCTTTGCCGGCAAGACTCCGCGTCGCCCGCCATCGCATGGTCAACGAGGCGCTGGCGGACGAACTCGCCGGCCGCGTTCACGCGCTCGCACTTTCGACCTACGCCCCTGACGAACCTATTCGCTGAAACAGGAATGCCCACGATGACCATCGCGACCCTCAAGGAACGGATCTCGCGGGAGTTCGGCACGCCGGCGGTCGTCATCGATCTCGACCGGGTCGAGCGCAACATCGCCCGCGTGCAGGCACTCTGCGACGCGCGCGGCGTCGCCAACCGCCCGCACATCAAGACCCACAAGATCCCGGTCCTCGCCCGCATGCAGGTCGCGGCCGGCGCGCAGCGGCATCACCTGCCAGAAGCTCGGCGAGGCCGAGGTGATGGCCGACGGCGGCATCGAGGACATCCTGATCAGCTACAATCTCATCGGCGCGGCGCGCTCGGGCCGGCTCGGCGGCACTGCGCCAGCGCGCCGACGTGACGGTCTGCGCCGACAATCCGGTGACGCTCGCCGCCTACGCGGCGGCGGCAGCGATCGCCGGAGCGCCCGCTCGGCGTCGTCATCGAATGCGACACGGGCCGCAAGCGCGCCGGCGTCGAGACGCCCGGCGAGGCGATCGAACTCGCGCGACGATCGGCGCGATACCGAAGGCCTCGAGTTCCGCGGCTTGCTGTTCTACCCGACGGAGAGGCGCCTGGCCCGCGGCGCAGCGGTTCTTCGACGAGGCGATAGCCGGGGCTCGCGACGCTCGGCCTCGAGGCCGCGCATCGTCTCGACCGGCGGCACGCCGAACCTCGCCAACGTCGGCAAGCTCGTCGGCGCCACCGAGCACCGCGCCGGCACCTACATCTTCAACGACCGCATGATGGTCGCCTGCGGCGCGGCCACGCTGGACGATTGCGCGCTGACGGTCTTCACGACCGTCGTCAGCCGCGCCGGGCCCGAACGCGGCATCCTCGATGCCGGGCTCGAAGACGCTGACCGCCGATCCCGGCGGCGGCCTGGACGGCTATCGGCCATGATCCTCGAATACCCGCAGGCGCGGATCAGGCGCTTTCGCCGAGGAGCACGGCTTTCTCGATCTCGCCGCGCACCAACGAGCGGCCCGAGGTCGGCGAAGTCGTGCGCGTCATGCCGAACCACGTCTGCGTCGTCGTCAACATGGTCGACCAGCTGATCGCGGTGCGCGGCGGCGAGATCGTCGACGTGCTGCCGGTCGCGGCGCGCGGCAAGCTGGTTTGACGCTCACACCGCTGCCGAGACAACCGTCTCCGAGCCCGTCGTGATCGTGTCGGCGAGGCCGGGTGCGGCGGTCGCGAGGTTCTCCGCAAAGAAACGGGCGATCGCGACGCGGCCGGCGCTGTCGGTGCCACCTTCGCGGACAACGGCCAGCGCGCCGCGCGCGAGATAGATGCCGCCGGCCGCGAGGCCGAACAGCCGCAGGTAGGGCTGCGCACCGGCGAGCGCCGCGTCCGGGCTCTTCTGCAGCGCACCGCCCATCCAGCGCGAGGCCTCGGCCAGCGCCGCGACCGCCGCGCCGAGCCGCTCGCCCATGCGGCCGAACTCGGCCGGTTGGATGCCGCCGACCTCGGCGCACGGTTGCGTCGAGTTCGGCGATATAGGCTGTGACGACCTGCCGCCCTCGAGCGGCAGCTTGCGGGTGACGAGGTCGATCGCCTGGATGCCGTTGGTGCCTTCATAGATCGGCAGGATGCGCGCGTCGCGATAATGCTGGGCGGCGCCGGTTTCCTCGATGAAGCCCATGCCGCCGTGGATCTGCATGCCGATCGACGCGACCTCGACGCCGATGTCGGTCGAGAACGCCTTGGCGATCGGGGTCAGCAGCGCGGCGCGATCGGCGCGCCTTGGCGCGCGCTGCCGCGTCCTTGCCGCGTGTGCGACACATCGAGTCGCGCGCCGTGGCGAGGCAGATCGCCGCGCGCTGCCTGGGTCAGCGCCTGCATGGTCAGCAGCTTGCGCCGGATATCGGGATGCTCGATGATCGGGCTCATCTGGCCCGCTTTGGTGCCCGCGGCGCGGCCCTGTTTGCGCTCGTTGGCGTAGGCAATGCGCGCGCTGCGTCGCCCGCTCGGCAACCGCGACGCCCTGCACGCCGACCGCGAGCCGCGCCGCGTTCATCATGATGAACATGGTGTTGAGGCCGCGGTTCTCCTCGCCGACCAGATAGCCGATGGCGCCGCCCTTCTCGCCGATATTTCATGACGCAGGTCGGGCTGGCATGGATGCCGAGCTTGTGCTCGAGGCCGGCGCAGACGACATCGTTGCGGGCGCCGAGCGTGCCGTCGGCGTTGACCAGACACTTCGGCACCAGGAACAGCGAGATGCCGCGCGTGCCGGGCGGCGCGTCGGGCAGCCGCGCCAGCACCAAGTGGATGATGTTCTCGGTCAGCTCGTGCTCGCCGTAGGTGATGAAGATCTTGGTGCCGAAGATGCGATAGGTGCCGTCCGGCCTGGCGGACGGCCTTGGTCGTCAGATGCCCGAGATCGGAGCCGGCGTGCGGCTCGGTCAGGTTCATGGTGCCGGTCCATTCGCCCGAGACCATCTTCGGCAAGTAGGTCTGCTTGAGCTCGTCCGAGCCGTGCGACGTGCGAGCGCGTCGATGGCGCCCTGGGTCAGCAGCGGGCAGAGGCCGAACGACGAGGTTGGCCGCAGTTCCAGATTTCGCAGGCGGCCATCGACGACCATCTCCGGCAGGCCCTGGCCGCCGATACTCGTCGGGCACGGCAGCGCGCTCCAGCCGCCCTCGGAGAACGCCTGGTAGGCCTCCTTCCAGCCGGGCGGCGTCACGACCTGCCGTCGACGAGCTTCGAGCCGGTCGCGGTCGCCGGGCACAGTTCAGCGGGTCGAGCACCTCGGCGCGCGAACTTGCCCGCCTCCTCGATCACCGCCCGCACGGTGTCCTCGTCGAGACCGTCGATCGACGCCGTTGGCGATAAGGTCGCGGTCAAGCCGGCCGCGGTCTTGAGCGCGAAGCACGATGTCGTCTACTGGAGCGTGGTAGGTCATGGCGGGCTGCGTCCTCGGCGCGGGCGGGTGATCTTCGCCGCACCATACGAGCAAGACCGCGCCGCGCGAGAAGGCCGCTCCGACGCAAATGCCGATACGCCCCGCCACCGCCGATGCGATCGCCGCCGCCGCCGACGTGCTGCGGGCGGGCGGGCTGGTCGCGTTGCCGACCGAGACGGTCTACGGCCTCGGCGCCGACGCGACCAACGCGCGGGCGGTCGCCGCGGATCTTCGCGGCCAAGGGGCGGCCGAGGTTCAATCCGCTGATCGTGCATGTCGCGGAGATCGCGCGGCGCCGAGGCGCATCGCCGTCTGCGAACCCGAGTGCGCGCGGCGGCTGGCGGCGGCGTTCTGGCCGGGCCCGCTGACACTGGTGCTCAGGAAGCGCCGGACTGTCCGGATCGCCGATCTCGCCACCGCCGGGCTCGATACGGTGGCCATCCGCGTGCCGTCCGCATCCGGTGGCGCGGGCGCTGCATGCGTGCCGCCGGCGTGCCGATCGCCGCGCCGTCGGCCAACCGCTCGGGCCATGTCAGCCCGACGACGGCCGCGCACGTCGAGGCGGATCTCGGCGACGCGGTCGCCGTCATTCTCGACGGCGGGCCGAGCGCGGTCGGAATCGAATCGACCGTGGTCGACCTGCTCCGGCCCCGCGCCGGCGCTGCTGCGCGCCGGCGGCGTCACAGCGGAGGCGATCGAAGCGCGTGCTCGGTGCGCCGCTCGACGCGCGCGACCGACCACGACCGGGCGACCGGTCGTCGCCCGGCCAGCTCGCGAGCCACTATGCGCCGCGCGCCGCGGTCCGCCTCGACGCAACCGACGGCGCGAGCCCGGCGAAGCGCTGCTCGCGTTCGGGCCGCGCCGCCCGAGCATGACGGCCCGACCGTCAACCTCAGCCCGTCCGGCGACACTGATCGAGGCGGCCGCCAACCTGTTCGCGGCCCTGCGCCGGCTCGATGCGACCGGCGCGGCAACCATCGCCGTCATGCCGATCCCCGATGACCGGCCTCGGCGAGGCGATCAACGACCGCCTGCGGCGCGCGGCGGCACGCTAACGTGAGCCACACCTTCCCTCACGCCGCCGTCGTGTTCGCACTTGCCTCGGCGTTCCTGTTCGCCCTGACCAACCATTTCCAGAGCATCGGCCTCGAAGGCTCCGACGCTCGCACCGGTTCGATCATCAACATCGCCACCGGCGCCGTATTCTATTGGCTGCTGGCACCGTTCTATCTTGAGAGCTGGTACTGGTTCACTTGGGGCGCGGTGCTGTTCGCGCTCGTCGGCATCATCCGGCCGTCGATTTCATCGTTCCTGGCGATCCAGAGCATCCAGGTAATGGGCCCGACGCTGACCAGCGCGTTGACGGCGACATCACCGATTTTCGGCGCTGTGATTGCTGTCTTTCTGCTTGGCGAGACGCTGGATCTCAAGACGACGATCGGGATTCTTGCCGTTGTGGCGGGTGCCGTCGTGGCTACCTATCGACCGCATGGCGTCGCTCGCGATTGGGCGCTATGGGCCGTGGCACTCCCACTCGGGGCCGCATTCGTCCGGGTGGCCGGTCATGCAGGAACCAAGATCGGTCTCGCCGACGTCCCGAGCCCGTCGTTCGCGGTGATGGTGTCTAATACGGTCTCACTCGTGATCGCGCTGACGGCGTTCCGGATCGAAGGCCGCCGCTCCACCGGCACCGTGCGATCCCACCTGTGGTTCGTCGCCTCGGGGATTTCAGCGGCGGTATCGCTGCATTTCCTGAATTCGGCCCTGCAGATCGGCACGATGGTGGCCGTGGTGCCCGTGATCTCGGCGACCCCGGTCTTCACGATGCTGCTCGGGCTTATCGTTTTCCGCCGGGAAGCCTTCTCGTGGCGGACGGTTGCGACGATCGCTCTCGTCGTCCCGGGCGTCATTCTCGTCGCCGTCAACTAGGGCCGCGCAAAGGGCCCCTTAAAAAGCAAGGACCGGAGGGCAGAACGTCTGCAGCCTCCGGCCTCTAGAACTCGAACAGAGATATTTCGTGGTGCAGGGCGGCTTTCGCGGCACCCCGCAAACACTTCACTTCTTCTTGGCCATCTTCTTGGCCGGGGCCTTCTTCGCCATCTTCTTGGCCGGGGCCTTCTTCGCAGCAGCTTTCGCCATTTCAGTGTCTCCCGTGTCTGTCGAGTTCCCGCACGAATCACTCGTGCGCAAAAAAGCTTTGCTATTTTTCAACGCGCTTGTTGACTGTGAAATTCAAATGAGCCGTGAATAGATTCCATGTTGCATCCCTAGTGTTGCGATAAATCCTCATATTCAGCCAGTTGGCCCCATCAGCTTCACGTGCGACGTGAATGAATGTCGCAGGTACGGCCATTTGCCAGCATCCCCGCGACCACCGCCCAAGTCATGCGCGCCTTGCAGATGGCCGTGCATCGAGGCGGCTGCGAGCCCCCGCGCGGCGCTTGCCCCTCGATCGTGCCGGCTCTACGATCGTCTGGACATATGCGGGTCCGGCCGCAGAGCCGACCCGATCAAGGGCGCGGGCAGGGAGGATGAAACGATGGAAGCTGCGACGGACGAAGCCTGGCAAAAGGTCGTCTACGACTCGCTGCGCAAGAACGGCGTCAATATCTTCACCTATGTGCCGGACGCAGGCCATCGCATGGCCATCGACCTGTCGCTCGCCGACCCCGAGGTCAAATCGGTCGCCCTGACGACCGAGGAGGAGGGGGTCGCACTCGCCGCCGGCGCCCATCTCGGCGGCGGACGGGCCGCCCTGCTGATGCAGAGCAGCGGCCTCGGCAACTGCATCAACTTCTTCTCGATGATCACCGGGGGCAAGTTCCCCTTCCTCACGGTGCTGTCCATGCGCGGCGACTACGGCGAGGGCAACCCCTGGCAGATGGGCATGGGCAAGGCGACGCGGCCGATCCTCGACGCCATGGGCTTCGTGACGGTCGAGATCACCCACCGGGACGAGGTCGAGCGCGCGATGAACGCCGCCTGCACGATGGCCTTCCAGTCGGGCGAGGCGGTCGCGGTCCTGCTGACGCAGAAGCTCATCGGCGCCAAGAAATTCTGAGGGGGAAAAAACAATGGCCAAGAGCACGAGCGCCAAAGGGGCGCCCAAGTACGAACTCGATCGCATCGATGCGGTGCCGAAGATCATCGGCAAGCCGGGCGACATGCTGTTCGTGGCCGGTCTCGCCGGTACGTCGAAGGATCTCGCGCACATCACCAATGACGGGCCGCAATTTCTACGGCATGGCCGGGGCGATGGGCGCCGCCGTGTCGATGGGCCTGGGCCTCGCTCTGGCGCGGCCGGACAAGAAGGTCGTGGTTGCGACCGGCGACGGTGAGCTGCTGATGAACATCGGCGCACTGGCGACCGTCAGCGTCATGAACCCGCCGAACCTGTCCATTCTCTGCGTCGACAATGGCCATTACGGCGAGACAGGCTACCAGCTCAGCCATACGAGCCTTGGGGTCGATCTCGAGCAGATGGCGATCGGCGCCGGCATCAAGTCGACGATGACGGTCGAGAGCGAGGACCAGATCGCGGCCGGCGCACGGATGCTGCGCGAGAGCAACGGCACCTGCTTCGTGCTGCTGCGCGTGAAGCCGACCGATCCGCTGAAGTTCAAGCGCGATCTCGATCCCGCCGCGACGCGGGTTCGCTTCCGCCTCGGGATGAAGTCTTAAGCCGCCTCACATGCCGCCGCCGATCGAGAACTTTTTCGTGTGCGTCGGCGCCCAGAAGGCGGGGACGACGTGGCTGGCGCGCGTCCTCGAAGACCATCCCGAGATCTTCATGACTCCGGTCAAGGAGATCCACTACTTCGACCACGCCGCCGGGATCACCAACCACCTCAACCGGCGGCGGATGCGCTCGCGCTACCGCAAGTACCACCAGCGCATGTGGACCCAGTGGGGGCGGTGGAGGCTCCATCGCAGCCATTGGTCGTGGTACGGCGATTACATGCGGTCGCCGACCGACGACGCCTGGTACGCGTCGCTGTTCAATCATCGCCAGGGCCGCCGCTTCGCCGGTGAGATCACGCCCGAATACGCCATCATCGGCCGCGACGGCTACGCACACCTGGCACGGCTGGCGCCCGCCGCGCGCGTCCTCTTCATCATGCGCAATCCGGTGGCGCGGGCGTGGAGCAACCTGCTGCACGAATGCCGGTCGCGAAACCTCGACGCCGCCAGGCTGACTACCGAGCAGGCGATCGCCATCGCGTCGGAGCCGAAATTCGAGGAACTCGGCGACTACATCGCGACGCTCGACAACCTCGCCGCGGTTTTTGCCGCGCAGCAGAGGAAGACGATGTTCTACGAGGAAATCCACAGGGACCGGCTCGCCGCGCTCGACGAGATCTGCGCGTTCATCGGCATTGCATTTGCTCCCGAGCATTTCCCGGCGCTCGGCGAACGCCCGAACCGCAGCCAGGAAGCCCGACTGACCGAGCCCGTCCGCGACTATCTGCGGTTGCGCTACCGTCCGCTCGCGCGCGCCATCGAGCAGCGGATGGGCCGCATCCCGCCCGAATGGTCGAAGGAATTCGCCCTGTAGTTCGCGACGAGCGCCGCCTACTCCGGCTGCGCGTACACCGCCAGCTCGCCGAGCGCGCGCGTGTAGACATCGCGCTTGAACGGCACGATCAGATCGATCAGCTCGTCCACCGCCGCCCAGCGCCAGGCGTCGAACTCCTGGGCATGGCCGGCCTTGGGGACGATGTCGATCTCGTCGTCGCTGCCCGAGAAGCGGACCGCGTACCAGAGCTGTGCCTGGCCGCGATACTTGCCGCCCCAATTCGCGGGAACGAGCGCCGGCGGCAGATCGTAGGTCAGCCATTCCCGCGTGCGCCCGAGGACGCTGACCGAGCGCATCCCGGTTTCCTCGCTGAGCTCGCGCAGCGCGGCGGTGTCGGGTGCCTCGCCGGCATCGATGCCACCCTGCGGCATCTGCCACCACTGTTCGAAGCCGCCGCGGTCACGATCCGCACCGCGACGCGTGAGAATACGCCGGCCGATCCACACGAGACCCGCTCGGTTAACGGCCATGATGCCGACGCAAGGTCGATAGTCGGGCAATGAGGCGTTCAAATCAGTCACGGTCGGCGCCTCCTCCAGCTAAAGCGTCGGACCTAAAATGCGACCCACGCCTGGGTCGGCCTCAAAGTCGCATTTAAGGTCCAAAGACGCTTTAGAATCATAGCGTTCTAAAGCAACTTCGGACTTGAAATTCACTCCCCGCCTGAGTGTCCCGATTCCGAAGTTCGCCTGAGTACAAATCCAGTCTCCGGAGCGAACTTCGGAATCCAAAGGGACACTAGAATCATGGAGTTGCTCGTGTGATTCAGATCGAGAAATTCGCGCGATACCTCCCCGCGAACACTGGCGAATTTCTCGATCATCACACGAGCCTCAAGGTGAGGTGAATTTCAAGTCCGTTGCTTTAGCCCTCAGTATGCCTTCGCGGCGCTTGTCGACGCAAATATTTTGAACATTGGTCAAGTTGTACTCTTGCGCGCCTGAGTGCGCGTTTCGATATACCTTTGAGATCACGTGCCGGCGATTGAATTGATATCGAACAGGCCAGCGGCGCAGAATTGCGCTGCGGCGATCATTTGGCATGTCGATGGGATTGTGAAAGGGTCTATTTCAAGGCGATGCTGCGGGTGGATTGTCCTTCACGGGTACACCGCCTGACGCACGGCCGCAAACGAGAGGACGCCTGTCGGTATGGGCGAGGATCTGCATCGATCGGGGAACCCCCCAGGGGCCCCACGGCAGTCCGTCAGCGGGCCCGGGTCGGGCTTTAGCGCGCTGTCCACCGGCGCGCGCGTCGATCAGTACATCATCCACTCGATACTGGGCTCAGGCGGATTCGGCATCACGTACCTGGCCGAGCATCGCGCACTCGGCAAGATGTTCGCGATCAAGGAATACTTCCCGCGCGACTTCGGTTTTCGCGAGGGCACGACAGTGCGCGCGGCGACCGACGGCGAAGGCACCTATCGCTGGGGCCTCGACCGCTTTCTGCAAGAAGCGCGCGCGCTCGCACGTTTCCGCCATCCGGCGATCGTCGACGTTGTCAACGTGTTCGAGGCCAACGGCACGGCCTACATGGTGCTCGCCTACGAGCAGGCGCGTGACCTCCGCGTTTGGCTGTCATCACTCGGACGAATGCCGTCGCAGGAAGAGGTCGACTTGCTCGTTCTGCCACTGCTCGGCGCGCTCGAACTCATTCACGAAGGCAACCTGCTGCATCGCGACGTCTCGCCCGACAATATCCTCGTGCGCGCCAACGGCGCACCCGTCCTCATCGACTTCGGCTCCGCGCGGGACGCGGTGCGCGGGCGCGCGCAGGCGATGTCGATGGTGGTGAAGCACGGCTACTCGCCGCCCGAGCAGTACACCAGCGATCCCGGCCGGCAGGGACCCTGGACCGACATCTATGCCCTAGCCGCCACGCTCTACTTCGTGGTCTCCGGCGGGCGACCGATGGATGCGACGGCGCGGTTCGTCCAGGAAGGTTTTCTGCCGGCGACGCAGGCCGCGAAGGGCCGCTTCCGGCGCAGCTTCCTCGAAGCGATCGACATCGGGATGCAGCTGCGGCCCGAGCACCGTCCGCAATCGATTGCCATGTGGCGCCCGCTGCTGACCCAGCCGAGCACGCTCGTGGCGCCAGTCGTGCTCCCGTCGGTGCCTTCAGCACAAGGCCCCGAAACCGGCGCCGAGGGCACGATCGTCGCCGAATCCGCCGCGCGTGGCCTGACTCTCGGGCACGTGAAAGCGACGTCCAATCCGCGCGCGCGATCCTCCGCGCCCCCGGCGGGTACGCTGCCACCGCAGACGCATGCCAGCGAGCTATGGCCGGACGACGACGACTGGGCGCCGAAGGAGGCATCGACGACGCAATCGAGTTTTGGAGAAACGGGCTTCGGCCGCGCCGTCATCTACGGGATCGGCGGGATCGGCGTCGGGGCCATCGTCGGCGCACTCGGCAGCATCATCGTCGCCAGCATCGTGAACGCGGATTGCTTCTCGGACAGTTGCGTTGGCGCCTTTGTGCCGCACGGCGCCGTGGTCGGCGCGCTGATCGGACTGACGATCGGCGTCATCGTTTCGCGCCAAGGTAAGCGGGTCGAATACCGCTCACTCGATGGCGATCATCTTTAGTTAGACGATCCCGTCGGCTTTCAGCTTGGCAATCTCCTCGGCTGATTTGCCGAGCGTCTTCGAGAGCACCTCATCTGTGTGCTGGCCGAGCAGCGGCGGCCCTATCTTGTGCTCGACCGGCGTTTCGGAAAACCGCATCGGGCCGCGGATCAGCGGCACCGTGCCGGCGGTCTTGTGCGGCATCTCGATGCGCATCCCGCGCGCCTGCACCTGCGGGTCCTCGAACACTTCCTTGAGATTGTTGATCGGGCCGCAGGGCACGCCGGCTTTCTCCAACGCCGTGACCCATTCTGCCGTCGTCCGCTTGGCCATGATCGGTGCCAGCAGCTCGTCGAGCGCATCGCGATTGGTCACACGCGCGGCATTGGTCGCGAAGCGCGGGTCCTTCGAGAGGTGAACGGCATCGGCTTCCTGGCAAAGCTTGTTGAACAGGTTGTCGTTGCCGCAGGCGAGAATGATGGCGCCGTCCTTCGTGTTGACGGACTGATAGGGGACGATATTGGGGTGCGTATTGCCGAGACGGCCCGGCGCCTCACCGGTCGCAAGAAAGTTGCCGCCCTGGTTGGCGAGGATGGCGACCTGCGTATCCAGCAGCGCCATGTCGATGAACTGGCCGATACCCGTCACCGCGCGATGGGCGATCGCCGCACAGACCGCAATGGTCGAATACATGCCGGTCATGATGTCGACGATCGGCACGCCGGCGCGCTGTGGGCCGCCACCGGGCTTGTTGTCGCGCTCGCCGGTCACGCTCATGAAGCCACCCATGCCCTGGACCATGAAGTCGTAGCCGGGCTTCTCGCGATAGGGGCCGGTCTGGCCGAACCCCGTGATCGAGCAATAGATGATGCGCGGATTGATCTTCTTCAGGTCGTCATAGCCGAGGCCGTAGCGCGGCAGGTCGCCGGTCTTGTAGTTCTCGAGCACGACATCGGCGTCCCTGGCGAGTTCGCGCACCAGCGCCTGGCCGGCGGGTTTCGAGATGTCGATGGTGATCGACTTCTTGCCCCGGTTGGCGGCCATGAAGTAGGCCGACTCGGTCGTCTCCTTGCCGTTCGCGTCCTTGACCCAGGGCGGGCCGAACGCGCGGGAATTGTCACCCTTCTTCGGGCGCTCGACCTTGATCACATCGGCGCCGAGGTCGGCGAAGTTTTGAGCGCACCACGGGCCCGCGAGAACGCGCGTCAGGTCCAGAACACGAATGTGCGAGAGGGGACCGGGCATCGGCTAATCCTTCATGCGTTTTGCAGGTTGTGGTTGCCCAAAGTCTTAAGTGCGGGCTGTCGCGGGCGCAAGTCCGCCGCTACGCGGGCCGGCCCGCGCTCGCCATGTAGTTGACGTCGAGGTCCTGAGACAGCGACCAGGCGTCCGTGAGGGGATTGTAGACCATCCCTTCGCGATGGGAGATCGCGAGCCCCGCGGCCCCGGCATGGCGCGCGAGTTCGTCCGGCGTCACGAACCGCTCCCACTGATGCGTGCCGACGGGCAGCCAGCGCAGGATGTACTCCGCGCCGACGATCGCCAGCGCGTAGGCTTTCACCGTGCGATTGATCGTCGACAGGATCATCAGCCCGCCGGGGCGCACCAGCTTGGCGCATTCGGTGAGGAACGCCGCCACATCGGGGACGTGCTCGACGACTTCCAAGCACAGCACGCAATCGAACGTGCGCCCTTCGGCAACCAGATTCTCGACGCGGCAGGCGCGATAGTCGATCGCCATGCCTTGGCTTGCCGCGTGGGCGCCCGCCGCCGCGATATTCTCTGGCGCCGGATCGATGCCGGTGACGGATGCGCCGAGCCGCGCCACCGGCTCGCTGACGAGGCCGCCACCGCAACCGATGTCGAGGACGCTCAGGCCCGCAAAGGGCCGCAGCCCTCCCGTCGGGCGCGCGAAATGCCGGACGATTTCCTGGCGAATGAAGGCGAGGCGAGCCGGCCCCAGTTTGTGGAGCGGCCGGAACTTGCCAGCCGGATCCCACCACTCCGCAGCGAGGTCACCGAAACGGCGCACCTCGCCCGCGTCGAGGGTGGCGTCACGAGATGGCGCCGGCGCGTCGGGACGGGTTGCGGCCATCGCGTCGGCTCCGCGCCGCTCAGGTATTCATGCTCTGGAAGAACTCGCCGTTGGTCTTCGTCGACTTGAGCTTGTCGATGAGGAACTCGATCGCATCCATCGACCCCATCGGGTTCAGGATACGGCGGAGCACGTAGACCTTCTTGAGCTGGTCGCGCGGCACCAGCAGCTCTTCCTTGCGGGTGCCGGAGCGGGCGACGTCGATCGCGGGGAACACGCGCTTATCCGAAACCTTGCGGTCGAGAATGATTTCCGAGTTACCGGTGCCCTTGAACTCTTCGAAGATGACCTCGTCCATGCGGCTGCCGGTTTCGATCAGCGCCGTCGAGATGATGGTGAGCGATCCGCCCTCTTCGATGTTGCGGGCCGCACCGAAGAAGCGCTTCGGCCGCTGCAGGGCGTTGGAATCGACGCCACCGGTCAGCACCTTGCCGGAGGACGGCACGACGGTGTTGTAGGCGCGGCCGAGTCGGGTGATCGAATCCAGCAGGATGACGACGTCGCGTTTGTGCTCGACGAGGCGTTTGGCCTTCTCGATCACCATTTCCGAGACCTGCACGTGCCGGGACGGCGGCTCGTCGAACGTCGAGGAGATGACCTCGCCCTTCACCGAGCGCTGCATGTCCGTGACTTCCTCCGGCCGCTCGTCGATCAGCAGCACGATGAGGTAGCACTCGGGATGGTTGGTCGAGATCGACCGGGCGATGTTCTGGAGGACGACCGTTTTACCGGTGCGCGGTGGCGCGACGATCAGCGCGCGCTGGCCCTTGCCGATCGGCGCGACGATGTCGATGACGCGGGCCGAGTAGTCCTTGATCGTCGGGTCTTCGATTTCCATCTTCAGCCACGCCGTCGGATAGAGCGGCGTCAGGTTGTCGAAATGGACCTTGTGTTTGGTCGCCTCGGGATCCTCGAAATTGATCCGGTTGACCTTGAGCAGTGCGAAATAACGCTCGCCCTCTTTGGTGTTGGGGCCGCGGATGTGGCCCTCGACGGTATCGCCGGTGCGCAGGGCGAAGCGGCGGATCTGCGACGGCGACACGTAGATGTCGTCCGGACCAGCGAGATAATTGGCATCGGGCGAGCGCAGGAAGCCGAAGCCGTCCTGCAGCACTTCGACGACGCCGGTGCCGATGATCTCGATGTCCTGGGACGCGAGCTGTTTCAGGGTCGCGAACATCAGCTCCTGCTTGCGGAGCGTGCTGGCGTTCTCGACGCCGGCCTCTTCGGCAAAGCTCAGCAACTCGGTTGCCGACTTCGACTTGAGGTCTGCCAGTTTCACTTCTTTGACTACGTCTTGCATGGGAAACTCGTTGGGAGGGGGCGAACCGGCTGCCGGAGGTCCCGGGTGCCTGGTCGCGATGTGCGGAAGGAAACCCCGCTGTCGGGCAAGCCGAGCTAGGGGTTCGATGCGATCAGGAATGCGTGGGCTTGTCGGCTGGGGGCCAGGCGCGGTCACGCCGACGCAGCGACTCGATCTGATAAGCGCAATCCTAGCCCAAAGGTTCCCCCGGAGTCAAAGGGGCAGCGCGCCACAGCATCAAATTTTCGTTGCTCTCCACTGCTTTGAGACGATTCGGGCCGAGGGGTGAGAGGCCCAGCGACCGGCGGCCCATCCGCGGCAACCTGGGCGGCCTCGAGCTAGAACGGCTTGACGATCACCAGGACGACGATGACGACCATCAGGACGGCCGGCGCCTCGTTGATGATCCGCCAATTCCGGGCCGAAACCGAGTTCTGATCGGCGGCAAAGCGCCGAACCGACGCCGACAGGTAGCCATGCACTCCGGACAGCGCAATGACGAAGGCGAGCTTGGCGTGAAACCAGCCCGCCATCAGAAACCCACCGCGCCAGGCGAGCCAGAGCCCGAGGACCCAGGAGAGCCCCATCGCCGGATTGATGATCGCCCGGAGCAGGCGCCGCTCCATGACCTTGAGGGTCTCGGAAAGCTCGGAACCGGGGGCGGCGTCGCAGTGGTAGACGAACAGCCGCGGCAGATAGAGCATCCCGGCCATCCACGAGATGATCGCGACGACGTGGGCGGCTTTCACCCACATATAGGCGGCGTCCCCGAGCAGCACGATGGCGGCAGCGATCCCCAACGCCGTGATGCCGAGTGCGATGGCCGCCCGTTGCCCCGGGCCCGCGTCGCCGGTCATTCACCCACTCCCTCGCGCACCCAGCGGACGAGGTCGGCGACGTGCTCCGGTGGCGTCTCCGGTACAATCCCGTGGCCGAGGTTGAAGATGAAGGGTTTGCCGTCCATCAACTCGAGGGTTTCCTCGACGCGGGCCTTGAGGGCGTCGCCGCCGGCGACCAGCAGCAGCGGATCGAGGTTGCCCTGGACGACGACCTTCTCGTCGTCGAAGGCCTCGGCCATCATGTAGGGCGGCGTCGAGGTATCGCAACCGATGCCGTCGACCTTGGTCTCCGCGACGTACCACAGCGCCGAGCCCTGGGCGCCGCGGGGAAATCCAATGACGGGGATGCCGGGATGGCGGTCGTGGATGGCCTCGACGATGCGCCGTGTCGGATCGATCACCCAGCTCTCGAACTGGTCATCGGGCAGGCTGCCGGCCCAGGTGTCGAAGATTTGCAGTGCATCGGCGCCGGCGGCCACTTGCCCTGAAAGATACTCGATCGACACCTCGACGAGCAGGTCCGTCAGTCGCTGAAACCCATTCGGATCGCGATAGGCGAACAGCCGCGCCGCCGCCTGGTCTTTCGACCCCCGTCCCTCGATCATGTACGTCGCGACCGTCCATGGCGCCCCGCAAAATCCGATCAGTGCCGTCTCGTCGGGCAGGTCCTGGCGCAGCCGCTGGACCGTCTCGAAGACACGGTCGAACTTGGGTCGAGTCGCGTCGGCTGACAAGCGCGCAATGTCGGCGGCGCTCGCGATCGGATCGAGCAGCGGCCCTTCGCCTTCGGCGAAGCGCACCGCTTGGCCCATGGCATCCGGCACCAGCAGGATGTCGGCGAACAGGATCGCGGCGTCGAAACCGTAGCGGCGGATTGGCTGCAGCGTCACCTCGGCGGCGAGCGCCGGCGTGTAGCACAGGTCGAGGAAGCCGCCGGCCTTGGCGCGCGTCTCGCGATATTCCGGCAGGTAGCGCCCGGCCTGTCGCATCAGCCAGATCGGCGGGGGGCTGAGCGCGGTGCCGGCGAATGGTTGCAGGAACCTGCGGCGCGCGATGGGCGATGACTTATCCAACGATCGGCTCTCCTACCTTCTAAATCTTAGAGAGATATCTCTCAGTTGATCTTCTTCTTATTAGTCCTGTGGATCGTGGGAATTGGTTTTCTGTCACCGGTTCGCGCACAGGTGACGCGCGCCACGGGAACTACGTCGTACAGATCTGGTAGCGCGTGGGCGGTCATCCTACTAGCGTGGAAACGTCGTCATGTGTCATGGGTTTGCGGGCTCGGTTGCAGCGGCCGACCGGCTTGACAGGCTGTCGATGACGGTCGAACAACGGGCGGACGGCAACGTCGGACGAGGGGCGGCAACGGACGGTGCGGACAAGGCAGTCCCATCGGGTCTTCGTGTGGATCAGTCTGTTGGCAGGTTTGGGGACAGTGTAGGGTGTGCCGCCCGGCCTCTGTGCCTCGCTGGATAAGTCGGAACTTTATCAACAAATGTCCCACACCCAGCCGAGCTACTTTCACTTGCATCTGATCTCCGATGCAACCGGCGAAACGCTGACGACGATCGCGAAGGCCGCGGCCGTCCAGTATGCCCAGATCCGGCCGATCGAGCACGTCCATCCGCTGGTCCGCACGCAGCGTCAGCTCGACCGGGCGATCCAGGAAATCGAATCGACCCCCGGCATCGTCCTCTACACCGTCGTCAACGAGGCCCTGCAGACGGCGCTCGAGCAGCGCTGCCGCGAGCTCAACGTGCCCTGCCTGCACGTCCTCGAGCCGATTATGAAGGTGTTCGAAAGTTACCTCGGGACGGCCAAGACGCCGATCGTTGCCGGCCAGCACGTGCTCGATGCCGACTATTTCCGCCGAATCGATGCACTCAATTTCACGATGGTCCACGACGACGGCCGGCTGCCGAGTGACCTCAACCAGGCCGACATCATCATCCTCGGCGTCTCACGCACGTCGAAAACGCCAACCAGCATCTATCTCGCTCAGCGCGGGTACAAGACCGCAAATGTGCCGCTGGTGCCGCGCATCGATCTCGCGCCGGCACTTCTGGAGCCGCATTCGGCATTCGTCGTCGGCCTCGTCGCGAGCCCGGATCGCATATCGGAGATCCGCCGCAACCGCGTCCAGCTTCTCGCCGACCGCAACCTCGACGACTACGTGGATCGGACGCGGATCTCGGAGGAGATCGCGCACTCACGCCGTCTGTGCGCGCGGCATGGCTGGCCGGTGATCGATGTGACGCGGCGCTCGATCGAAGAGACCGCGGCAACCATCATCAAACTGCTGCACGAGCGCTCGCCCGCCCGCGACGGGGACAAGGCCGATGGCTGACCGCGTGCGTGTGATCCTCGCTTCGCAGAGCCGGTCGCGCCGCGTCATGCTGGAGCAGGCCGGGCTGATGTTCGATGTGATCCCCGCAAATGTCGATGAGCCGGCGCTGCGTGCCGGGTTCGAACCAGAGCGGGCGCTCGACGAGGACTATCCCATCGAGGTCGCGGAAATGCTCGCGGCGGCCAAGGCGACCGCCGTCAGCGCCCAATTCCCCGATGCGCTGGTCGTCGGCTGCGATCAGGTGCTGGCGCTGGCGACCGAGCGGCGGATGGATTTCGGCGGCAAGCGCTGGAGCGCATCGAGCTACGAAATTCTCGAAAAACCGGAGACCTTGGAGGCGGCGCGCGCCCATCTATCGCGTTTGCGCGGGCGGATGCATCAGCTCCATGCGTGCGTGGCGCTGGCGCGGGGCGGCGAGGTGCTGTGGACGTGCACCGACAGCGCCGAACTCGCCATGCGGGATTTTTCCGAGGGCTTCCTCGTGCAGTATCTGGCGCGGGCCGGCGACCGCGTTTGCGAATCAGTTGGCGCCTATCAGCTCGAAGGACTGGGCGTGCAGCTCTTCGAATTGATCGCGGGGGATTATTTCACCATCCTCGGGATGCCGCTGCTGCCGCTGCTCGAAGAGCTGCGCGAGCGCGGCGTGATCGCGACGTGAGTGGAGCCTCATGAAGCAGGCATGTGTCATCGGCTGGCCGATCGAGCAGTCCCGCTCGCCGCTCATCCACGGCCATTGGCTGAAGACGTACGGCATCGCGGGGCGCTATGACCGGGTCGCGGTGCCGGTAGGTGAAGCCGCGACGTTCATTCATACGCTCGAAGCGCGTGGGCTCGAAGGCTGCAATGTGACGGCGCCGCACAAGCAGGCGGTGTTCGAGGCAGCCGACTGGCGCGACCCTTCGGCGGAAGCCGTCGGCGCCGCCAACACCGTGTGGCGGGATGGCGGCAAGGTCTGTGTCGCCAACACCGACACTTATGGATTCATGACGCATCTCGGCCAGTCGGCGCCCGGATGGGACACGAAGGACGCGCCGGTTGCCGTGCTCGGCGCCGGTGGGGCGGCGCGCGCCATCATTCACGGGTTCCTCGCCGCCGGTGTCGGCACGGTGCGGGTGATCAATCGTTCGGCCGACCGCGCCGAAGCGCTCGCGCGGCATTTCGGCCCCAAGGTCGAAGTGCACGCGTGGCGGGACGTGGCGGCGGCGATCTGCGACACCGGCGTCGTCGTCAACACGACGACGCTCGGCATGGTCGGCAGCGGGCCGCTCGACCTTGATCTCGCGGGCCTGAGCGGCGATACGGTTGCGGCGGATATCGTCTACGTGCCGCTCGAGACGCCATTCCTGGCGCGGGCGCGCGCCCGCGGACTGCGTACCGTGGATGGACTTGGCATGTTGTTGCACCAGGCGGTGCCCGGGTTCGAACGCTGGTTCGGCGTCCGGCCGGAGGTGACGGAGACGCTGCGCGCGATCCTCGTCGCCGATATCGAGGGGAAATGATGCTGATCATCGGTCTCACGGGCTCGATCGGGATGGGCAAATCCACTGCTGCCGCCCGGATCAGGACGCTCGGTGTCGGCGTCTGCGATGCGGATGCCATCGTGCACAAGCTTTACAAGGCCGGCGGGGCCGCGGTCGCGGCGATCGAGGCTGCGTTTTCCGGGACCCTGGCCGAAGATGGCGGCATCGACCGCCAGCGCCTGGGCGCGGCGCTGTTGGCGGACGGGTCGGCCTTCAAGCGGCTGGAGGCGATCGTGCATCCGCTGGTCCACGCGGCCGAGCGTCAGTTTCTCCACGACAAGGTGGCCAAGGGGGCGGAGAAAGCGGTCCTCGAAATTCCGCTGCTGTTCGAGACCGGTGGCGAGAAGCGCGTCGACGTAACGATCGTCGTCAGCGCGCCGCCGGAAATCCAGCGCCAGCGCGTCCTCGAACGGCCGGGGATGACCCCCGAAAAACTCGACCAGATCGTCTCGCGTCAGCTCCCTGACGAGGAAAAGCGCCGCCGCGCCGATTTCGTTGTGGACACATCGCGAACGATTCCCGAGACGGAAGCGCAGATCGATCGAATCATGGCTCAGCTCGACGGGCGAACCGGCACGGCATTCGCCGAGCACTGGGCCTGACGAAGCGGGGGAACAGGGATGCTGCGCGAGATCGTACTCGACACCGAGACGACGGGCCTCGATCATCGCAAGGGTGATCGGATCATCGAGATCGGGTGCATCGAGCTCCTCAATCGGATTCCGACCGAAAATACGTTTCACAAGTACATCCATCCCGAGGATCGCGACGTCCATCCCGACGCCCAGGCCGTCCACGGCATTTCGATGGACAAGCTGCGCGACAAGCCGAAGTTCAGCGAGATCGCGCCCGACTTCATCAAGTTCATCGGCGACGCGCCGCTGGTGATCCACAACGCGGCATTCGACATCGGTTTCCTCAACGCCGAGCTGCAGCGCCTGCGCCAACCTGCCATCGCGATGGATCGCGTCGTCGACACGTTGGCGTTGGCGCGCCGCAAACACCCCGGCGGACAAGCCAGCCTAGATGCGCTGTGCAAACGTTACTCGATCGACACGACAAAACGCACGGTGCACGGCGCGCTGCTTGATTCGCGGCTGCTGGCGGAGGTCTATCTCGAACTGCTCGGCGAACGTCAGGCGACGCTCGGCCTGGCGCAGAACGGCGCGCAGCGGCGCGGCAATGCTATGGTGTCGGCCGCGGCCGCCCAGGTGCGCGACCGGCCTCTCGCGCCCCGGCTGAGCGACGCCGATGTCGCCGCGCACCGGGCCTTCGTCGAGACGCTGGGCCCGGAAGCGCTGTGGATCAAATTCGATCGGCCGGGTGGTTCCGACTGATCCGAACAGCGGTTGTCAGGACAGGTTTGAGTCCGGCCCAACCTGCGGCGGCATACCCAGGCCCTTCTTGCGCATGTACAGCGCGCCGAAGTCGACGGGATCGAGAAGCAGCGGCGGGAATCCGCCTTCGCGGGTGAGATCGGCAACGAGCCGGCGCAGAAACGGGAACAGCAGCGACGGGCAGTTGACGTACATCATCGCCTCGAGCGCCTGGGGCGGGGCGTTCTCGATGTGGAAGGCGCCGGCGTAGACGATTTCGAGTTCGTAGATGATCGAATCCTTGGTCGCGGCGCGGGCCGTGAAGCTGATGGCGGACTCGAAGAGGTTCGGGGCGAGTTCCTCGACATTCACATTGATCTCGACGTCGAGGGCGGGATTTTCGGGCTGGCTGGCGATGAGCTTGCCGATGTTCGGATTCTCGAACGAGAGATCCTTGATATACTGGCCGGCAATTCGCACTTGCACCTGACCGGACGGTGGTGGTGCGGGGCCATTGCCTTGGGCTGGCTTGGGAAGCTTTGGCATGCTGGAAATCTGATCCGCGATCGAGGTCGGCATCTTGCCGGGGGACTGTCGGGTGGCTATCACGCGTGAAGGCGAGCCGCAATGCTCAGTGGGTGCGGCCAGCGGTGCGCCTCGGTGTTGTCCCAATCTTGAGAGAAGGGGTGCGGGGCTGGAATGATTGGGGGCGGATGAAATGAATTCGCGCAGGTGGATCGGTATGCGTGCGGGCCTAGGTCTCGGGCGGTGCGGCGCCGGCATTCTATGTGCCGTGATGGTTGCCGCGTTTTCGCCTGCGGGCGCCCAAAACCCTGGAAAGGGTCCCTCAAATCCGCTCGGGGCGCCGCCGTGGAGCGCGGACGTAAAGCCCGAGTCTCCTGTCACCGGCGTCGCGCTCGAACCTCAACAGATCGAAACGGTCAAGAAGGTCAGCGGCTATTTCAACGGCCTCCTCAACCTGCGCGGGACGTTCGTGCAGACCGCCGCCGACAACAAGCGGATGCGTGGCCGCTTTTTCGTCAAGCGTCCCGGCAAACTGAGGTTCGAGTACAACCTGCCGAGCCGGCAGCTCATCGT
The DNA here is from genome assembly GCA_963775035.1 of uncultured Alphaproteobacteria bacterium. Taxonomy (GTDB): domain Bacteria; phylum Pseudomonadota; class Alphaproteobacteria; order Rhizobiales; family Hyphomicrobiaceae. Next base: position 84,203 of record CAVZHG010000028.1, read on the forward strand.
CTCGGATGGCAGCATGCTGGCGATCCAGGACCTGGACATGAACACCGACGACCGGGTTGCCCTCGACCAGACGCCGTTCCGGCTGCTGCTGCGCAACGACGTGGATCTGCTGCGCGACGCAAAGATCCTCGAAGTCCAGGAAGCCGAGGACCTGATCATTCTGTCGCTGCAGGACAAGAGCCCGGATGCGCCCGGCCAGATCAGGCTGTTCCTGTCCAAGGGGCCCGATCTCGAGCTCAAGGAGTGGGTCACGACTGATTCGCAGGGTACCGACACGCGAGTCGAGGTCGCAAACCTCAACCGGCCCGAAGAGTTGGACGCCGAACTCTTCCGGGTTATCAACCCGACGCTCAGGAAAATTAAGTGAAATTAGAGGCTTGTGGGCGACCGCGAAGGAGCCGGCGAATCAACCGGCGCGGACCTCTGAAACAATCAGTAAAAGAAACGTGAATAGCCTTGGCCCCCTCCTTGATTTTCGGCCACAGGCAACTAAATTCTTCTGTAGAGCGGTAGATGTCATACATTCGGCAGTGCCCCCCGTCTCGCCGAAGACATCAGTCCGCTGCACCGGCTTCCCTCCCGGTGCAAGCGCCGAAAAAGCGCTCCAGCGCCCAACCTCTCCCCCCGGGGTTGGGCGCTTTTCTATTTCAGAACATGATCTTGATTGAATTGGATCAGGTGGCGCCGCGGGCCACCTGCTACGCCGGCGCGGGCTCGGCCGTGGCCAATGTGTGATCGATAAGCCGCAGTTCCGTTGCGACTCGACTCAGCCGTTCGGCGATGCGCTCGACGAAGTGGTCCGCAAGGTATGGGTCGTCCAGCATCTGCCTTTGCAGCGCCTCGCGCGTGACCCGCAGCGCCCGAACCGTCGTGTGGGCAATGACGGTGGCCCCGTGCACGTGGTCGACGAGCATGGCCAGTTCGCTCAGCAACGAACCAGCCGTAAGGGCCTCGGCCTGCACTGCACCCTGCCCTGACAGGTTCTCGGGGAAGCGGATGGCATCCCCGGCGATGACCACGACGGCAGCGTCCGCCGCCGCGCCGGCCTCGATGATGTACTGGCCGGGACGATATACGACACGCTCGGATTGCCGCACGATTTCGGTCAGCTGGAGGGGGCTGAGTCCGCGGAAGATTTCCTGCGACATAAGCTGGCGTGCCAGCACACTGATGGACATGGGCGGATCCCGCTTCGCCACGCTCCGACATCGGAACCAATACCGGGCACGCTGGGCTGATTCGGGGGAGCATCCAACCCCGCCAGGGCAATCGTGCGGCGTTACCCTCGTAACCCACAGGATCGCCGCGCGCTTTGTGCAGGGCCCGCCGCTGGACGGCCGGTTGAGCGGGCCATACTGTCCTCGGCAATCGACAAACAACATTCGGGAGGAGATCGCCATGGCGGCCGGACCAGACCTCAAGACGATGATCGGCTCCGGGCCGATGGTGGTGGCGCCAGGAGCCTATGACTGCCTGACCGCGCAACTGGTCGAGCAGGCCGGCTTTCCCGCGGTGTACATGACCGGCGCCGGCACCTCGGTGTCGCACGGGTTGCCGGACTACGGGCTGCTGACGATGACCGAGATGGTCGCCAATGCCGGCCGCATGGCCGCGACCGTCGGCGTGCCGCTCGTCAGCGACGCCGACACGGGCTACGGCAACGAACTCAGCGTCTATCGCACCGTGCAGGAATTCGAGCGCGCCGGCGTGGCCGCGATCCACATCGAGGATCAGGTGTTCCCCAAGCGCTGCGGCCATCTCGACGGCAAGGAACTGGTCGGCATCGAGGACTACACGGCGAAGATCCGCGCTGCTGCTGCCGCCCGCCGCAGTCGCGATTTCCTCGTCATCGCCCGCACCGATGCCCGCGGCGTCGCCGGCTACGACGAGGCGATCAGCCGCTGCAATGCGGCGCTGGATGCGGGCGCCGATCTCGCGTTCTTCGAGGCGCCGCAGACCGCCGAGGAGGTCGCCGCGATCCCGCGCGCCGTCAAGGGACCGTGCCTGTTCAACATGGTGCTGAGCGGCAAGACCCCGCTGGCGCCGCTCGCCGACATCGAGCGCATGGGCTATCGCCTGGCGATCGTGCCGGGGATGCTGATGTCATCGATCATCGGGCTGTGCGACAAGCTGCTGGCCGAGCTGAAGTCCACCGGCCTGCCGTCCGCTGCGTTCAGTGGCGGCGGCCCAGGCGCGACGTTTGCACGCGTGGGCGCGGCGGATTGGGATGCGCGCCGGACGGCGTTCCGCGGCCCCGCCGCGCCGCGCACAGGGCGCGCCGCAGCGGAGTAGCGTGCCGGATCAGGTGGCGCCGGCAGCGTTCGCCGTGAACTGGCTGGCGAGGATCGGGCGGCCGAAATAGAAGCCTTGCTGGTGGGTGATGCCGGCCTTGGCCATCATCTGAGCCGTCTCTTCGTCGCCGACCCATTCGGCCACGGTCTCGAGATTGAACGTCTCGGCGATCTCTACCAGCGTCTTGATGAAGACCTGGTTGTCGGGCTCGGCGGCCAGATTGCGGATGAACGACCCATCGATCTTGACCATATCGACGTTGAGCGTCTTGAGGTTCTTGAAGGACGTGTAGCCGGCGCCGAAATCATCGATGGCGACCTTGCAGCCGAGTTCCTTGAGCGTGTCGACGAACGCGATCGAGACGTCGATGTCGTGGATCGCGGCCGTTTCGGTCAGCTCGATCGTCAGCCGCTCCGTGATCTGGCGGCGGCCCCCAGTGAGGCGATGCAACGCCACCAGCCATTCGTGATCGCTGCACGTCAGGCTCGATACGTTCAGCGACAGGCGGACCGTCGGATGGGCCTTGGCGAACGCGACCGCCAACTCGAGCGCGCGGCGGTCGATGAAGCGCGACAGGCCGAGCTGCTCGGCAAGCGGAATGAACTCGCCGGCGGAGACGATGGTGCCGTCGGGCTTCTCCATGCGGAGGAGACATTCGTGCAGTGCCGGCAGGCGCGTCTTGGTATCGACGATCGGCTGCAGGGCCAGCAGCATCCGGTTCTCTTCGAGGGCCGAGATGACCTCGTCGGCGATCGAGATGTTGCGCTGGCGCGTCGTATCGCTCGCCGCACTCGGTTCGTAGGCGGCGAAACCGTCGTGGCGCCGCAGCTTGGCTCGGTCGAGAGCCTGGAGAGCGTGGCCAAGCGCGTGCGGGATCGTCGGCGCCTGGTCGGGCAGCAGGACGCCGCCGATCGAAACCGTCGCCGAGAGCTGGCAGACCGCCGTGCGAATGGTCTGGTCGCGCACCGCCTTGATGAAGCGCTCGGCGGCGACGCGCATGGCGCCGGGCCCGCATTCATTGAGGATGATGCCGAATTTGTTGGACGAATAGCGACCCATGGAGTCGCCGCCGCGAAGCCGGCTCTTGATGATCCGGGCGACGGCCGCGAGCACTTCGTCGCCGACCTCGAAGCCGAAGCTGTCGTTGATCGTCGCGAGGTTATCGACGGACGCCATCAGGAAGCAGCACGCCTGCTTGGTGCGATCGGCTCGCGACAGCACCGCGCCGAGCGCTTCCATGAGACGGATGCGATTGAGCTGGCCGGTCAGTTCGTCGTGGTCCGAGCGGTGGAGCAGCCGCTGCTCTTCCCAATACCGCTCGTTGATGACGCGGATCACGCCGCGAACGGACAGGAGGGTGTTCGACTTATCGAAGGTGCATTGGCCGTGATCTTCGAGCCAGAGCGAGCTATCGCTGCGCCGGCCGCCCGGCGTGAAACGATACTGCACGCGAAACTCGGCCGTGTCGCCGTCACGGGTCGTGGTCACGTTCGACAGCGCATCGATACGGCGCTGGATGTGCTCCGGCGCCATCAGAAATTGGAAGGCCGATCCCGTGGCAATGGATTCGAGCGACCGGACGCCGAGGACTTGGCGGGCGTTGTTCGCCCAATCGACCCGATCGCTGGCGATATCCCAGGTATAGATGGTCTCCTGGACCGCCGACAGGATGCCGACGACATCGACGTCATGGCCGTCGGCAGGGGCGGCCGCGGGCCGATCGTGGGCCTTGAGGGTGTAGTACGAACCGCCGGACTGCTCCGTGCCCGCAAGACTGAGCGGGGCAACCGCGTTCGCGTCGGCGATGTCTCGAGCAGAGGGCACGATCCAGGGTTCCGTCATTCGGGTGCCGCGCAGGCGACCACGGCATGCACGCCAGGAACGGTAGCCGGAACAGGTTAACAAGCGATCAAGCCGTGCACCCGCCGGCGTCGATCATCCGCACTGAACATTGATCGGAAATCTGCCGGGCTGCGCGGCGGCAGCCCGGTTGGATCGGTTCGGCTGTCGGCCGAGACGTCAATCGCCGGCGTGGCCGCCGATATTGAGGTCGCGCCGGGCGGTTCGGATGCCGATCATGAATCCGGCCACGACATCGATCAGCGTCGCGATCATGATGAAGAAGAATACCGACGTCGCCGCCTGATGGACGAGGAGAAACTCGACGAGGCAGGCGATGAACACCAGCATCGACAGGCCGTGGTCAAGCAGCGACGACGACGCGGTGTAGGTCGACTTGATGAGCTCGAAGAAGAGCACGAACATGGTCACGAGGATGAGCAGGTCGCCCATCGAGAAGTGCCACTTGGCGCCACCGACCATCGGCAGCGTGAACAGCACTTTGCGCAGCACGCCATCGGCCGCGGCGCTGGCCGCAAGGGCGGTGCCGTCCGCCGCCGTGCCGCCGCTGAACAGCACGACGATGTTGTAGAGAACAAATGGAATGATCAGCAGCGGCAGGACCCTGAGCGACATCGCGATCTCCCTCGTTGTGCCGCGGCTGCGACAATCACATGGCGCTAGTGGGCGATTGTGGCGGGATGTGGCCGGTCGGCAGGCGCGTGTCGCGTTGTCTGACGATCGGCTGTGCTCGAGAGGACTGCCGCGGGCTCAGCCGTGCGGTTCCTGGTGCCCGCGCGGCGTGGCCCTACCAGGCGCCCTAGACTTCGCTCTTGGGCGGCAGAATCTGGCGATCGCGGTAGGTGCCGGCCTTGAGGTCGATATGATGCGGGCGACGCACGTTGCCCGTCTTCTTGTCCTCGACGAGGCTCGGCGCCGAAATCGCATCGGCGGAACGGCGGGTGCCACGCTTCATCCGCGACACTTTCTTCCTTGGAACGGCCATTGAACGTACTCTCCTGTGCGGGTGCGCGTCGCGGATGATGCCGCGCGCTGCCGCCTTCAAACAGCGCAGCCGCGCGATCGGGCGGCCGGCGCTTGGGGTGGGACCTCGACGCGTAGAGCCGCCGGGATTGGTATCCCGCTGGCCCCGCGAATGGGCGGGCTTATATCGCCTTTGCCTCGGGATGGCCAGCGCAAACCGGGGCATTTTCGGTTCGGCCGCCGGCGGCCGGTGCCAGGACTTACGGAACCAGCTTGTAGCCGCCCGTTTCGGTGATCAGCAGCTCGGCGCTCGAAGGGTCCTTCTCGATCTTCTGGCGCAGCCGGTAAATGTGCGTCTCCAGCGTGTGCGTCGTCACGCCGGCGTTGTAGCCCCACACCTCGTGCAGCAGCACGTCGCGCGAGACGACCTTCTCGCCGGAGCGATAGAGATACTTCAGGATCGACGTTTCCTTCTCGGTCAGGCGGATCTTCGTGCCGACTTCGTCGATCAGCAGCTTTCGAGGCCGGCTTGAAGGTGTAGGGCCCGATCGCGAAGACCGCGTCCTCGCTCTGCTCGTGCTGGCGCAACTGCGCGCGCATGCGGGCGAGCAGCACCGCGAACTTGAACGGCTTCGTGACGTAGTCGTTGGCGCCGGCATCCAGCCCCAGGATGACGTCGGAATCGGCGGCATTGCCCGTCAGCATGACGATCGGGGTCTTGAAGCCGGCCTTGCGCATGATCTGCACGGCCTCGCGGCCATCCATGTCCGGAAGGCCGACGTCGAGCAGAACCAGGTCAAGATGATCCTCCTTGGCGATCTCCATACCCTTCGACGCCGTGCCGGCGGTCAGCACCTCGAATTCGTCGTGAAGGACGAGTTGGTCTTTCAGGGTCTCGCGAAGCTCGTCATCATCGTCGACGAGCAGGATCGTACGGGCAGTACTCATGAGGCGTGGCTCCCCAGTGGCCAATTTCGCGGGCGCAGCATATCACTGGTTGCGCTTTTGAGACAGGTATCGAGGCAAAGATGGCGATCCCGCGTCCGCACCGACGAATTCCACCGGAACCGCACTTGGTTACCAGCGTGTGCTGCAAGTCATCGTGCCCGCTCGCGCGCGGCGACACGCGGCTGGCTGCGTGCGGGGCCGCTGCTGCTGCCCTGCGCGCTCGGCCGCGGCGGCCGGTCCGGTCAGCAAGCGCGAGGGCGATGGGGCAACGCCCGAGCGGCACGCTGGCGCGCGGTACGCGTGCTCTATCGGCGCGATCGATCGCTGCGGCCGCGGACGCGGCTGCCGACCCGGTCGCTGCGACCCGACGATGGCTGGTGCGACGCCGTGGGGACCGCAACTACAATCGCCACGTGCGCCATCCCTATCCGGCCAGCGCCGAGCAGCTCTGGCGCAGCGACGGCTCTACGACGTGATCGTCGTTCTCGGCTACAACGACGCGGCCGCGCGTCCGCGGCGCGCGGCAGCGCGATCTTCATGCACGTCGCGCGGCCGACATTTAAAGCCGACGGAGGGATGCATCGCGCTCGCGCGCCGCGATCTGCTGCTGCTGCTCTCGCGGATGGGGCCGCGCACGCGCGTCTCGATCGAGTGATCGAGTGGCCGCGGGGTGAACGCCGACACTGGGGGAGCAATCAAAAATGTGCCCCGCGGCCCGGCACCGCTTAGTGCGGCACCGTCGGCCGGCAATGGAGGACGCTAGGCGCTCTGAGAGCCGATTGGGAACGCCGGCACGCTCGGGAAGGCGATCCCAATTGAAGCTCGAGGATGGCGACCGGGCCCGTTGACCCCGGCGCCTGTGCCTATCGGGGACGGTCTCGCCGTGCAGCGCGATGTCGAGACCTTCGACCTCGGCCTGCTCGGCGACACGCATGCCGATGGTGATCCGGATGACCAGCAGGATCACGAAGGTCGCGACGGCGCACCAGACGATGGTGGCGGCATGCCGTACACCTGGATCGGAACCTGGGCGAAGTTGCCCTCGAGCAGGCCGTGCCGTGCCGCCGATCGCCTGCACCGCGAACACGCCCGTCAGGAGGGCGCCGATGATGCCGCCGATGCCGTGGACGCCGAAGACGTCGAGGCTGTCGTCATAGCCCAGCATCCGCTTCAGGCCGGTCGCGGCGATGTAGCAGCCGACGCCGCCGGCGGCGCCCATGACCAGCGCACCCTTGGGATCGACGAAGCCGGACGCCGGCGTGATGGCGACGAGACCGGCGATGGCGCCGGACGCGATGCCGAGCACGCTCGGCTTGCCGTGGACCAGCCACTCCGAGAACATCCAGGCGAGCGCGGCCGCGGCGGTGGAGATCTGCGTGACGAGTCATGGCCATGCCGGCCGAGCCGTTAGCGCGACCAGCCGAGCCGGCGTTGAAGCCGAACCAGCCAACCCACAGCAGCGAGGCGCCGATGACGGTCAGCACGAGATTGAACGGCGCCATGTTCTCGGTGCCGTAGCCCGTGCGGCGACCCAGGAACAAGGCCGCGACGAGACCGGCGATGCCGGCGTTGATGTGAACGACCGTGCCGCCGGCGAAGTCGAGGACGCCGTCGGTACCAAGGAAGCCGCCGCCCCACACCCAATGGCAGACCGGCGCGTAGACGATGATCAGCCAAAGCGACATGAAGATGAGGAAGCGCGAGAACTTCATGCGATCGGCGATCGAGCCGACGATGAGCGCCGGCGTGATGATGGCGAACGTCATCTGGAACAATGAAGACAGACTCAGGGATCGCGAGCGGTGCGAAAGAGTCTCTTTGGTCATGCCGGCGAAGAACATCTTGCCGAAGCCGCCGAAGTAGGCGTTCAGAGGCGCCGCCGTCGCCGAAGGCGAGCGAGTAGCCGACGACCATCCAAACGATCGACAGCAGGCAGGTGGTCGCGAACGACTGCATGATCGTCGCAAGCACGTTCTTCTTGCGGACCATGCCGCCGTAGAAGAGCGCAAGGCCCGGGATGGTCATCATGAGAACGATGGCCATGGACGTGAGCATCCACGCCGTGTCGCCAGTGTCGATCTTGGTCGGGACGGCGGGCGCCGCGTCCTGCGCCAGCGCGGGCAGCGCCGTGGTCATGCTGACCATGGCCCACGCGGCCATCGTCGCCGCTACGCCGGATATCCTACGAATGCATGTCTTCATGGGTTTTATTCCTGCCACCAGTCCGGTTAGAGGGTTGAGTGTCGAAAAGCGACAGCGTGCCTGCCGAAGTCCTCCCCCCGTCCGCCTTGGAGGCCGGCAGGTGGCAGGCACGATGTCCGTGTCCCTACAGCGCGTTGTCGTCCGTCTCGCCGGTCCGGATGCGAAGCGTATGCTCGATCGGCGAGACGAAGATCTTGCCGTCGCCGATCTGGCCGGTCTTGGCGGCGTTGGCTGATGGCGGCGACCGCCTTGTCGACTTCCGCCGAGGTGACAGCGACCTCGACTTTGATCTTCGGCAGGAAGTTCACGGCATATTCAGCGCCGCGGTAGATTTCCGTGTGTCCTTTCTGACGGCCGTACCCCTTGACCTCAGAGACGGTCATGCCCTGCAGCCCGAGATCCGTCAGTGCAGCGCGCACTTCCTCGAGCTTGAACGGTTTGATAATCGCAGTGATGAGCTTCATGGCCCTGCAAACCCCACATCTTGGCTCGCGACCGTCGGGCGACGGGTGCGTGCGTTCAAACGCCTGCGCAGTTCAGGCGTTGGTTAAGACTCTAAGGGCCGTGCCAACTCGGGTCGCCAGAGGTAAAGTGTTGAGAAACATTAATCTTTTATTCAACTTGTCCGGAACGTGTCAGCCGAATCGGGCACCTTGTCTGCCTAAAATACAGGCAAAAGCGGCGTTTTGCACGCTAGCTGACCACGAATTGCGTCGACTGCCTGCGCATTAGTCCTTCCTGAGTCGTCGATGCGACCAGAAGTCCATCCCGCGTGAAGACGCTGCCGCGGCAAAATCCGCGCGACCCATACGCGGAGGGACTGTCCTGGGCGTAGAGCAGCCAGTCGTCGGCGCGGAACGGCCGATGGAACCACATCGCGTGATCGAGACTGGCGAGTTGGAGGTCGGTGTCGAACATCAGCTTGCCGTGGGCGATGAGCGCGGTATCCAGCAGGGTGAAATCGGAGGCATAGGCGAGGACGCACTGATGGAGGGGCAGGGAATCGGGAAGGGGCCGGGTCGCGCGGATCCAGATCAACTGAGTGGGCTCGCGCTCGTCGCGGGCGAAATAACGCGATACATCGACCGGCCGGATCTCGATCGGCCGCTCCCGCTCCCAGTACCGCCGCATGTTTTCGGGGAGCTTGTCGAGCACCCGGTCGGTCAGCTCTTTCTCGCTCGGCAGTTCCTCGGGCGGTGGCGCCTTGGGCATCGGCGCGTGGTGATCGAAGCCCTCCTCGATTTTGTGGAACGACACGCTCATGACGAACATGGCGCGCCCGTGCTGGATCCCCTTGACCCGCCGCGTCGTGAAGCTGCCGCCGTCGCGGATCCGCTCGACGTCGTAGATGATCGGCTCTGCTGGATCGCCCGGCAGCAGGAAATAGGCGTGGGCGGAGTGGGCGACGCGCTCCTCGGGCACGGTGCGCACGGCGGCGACCAGCGCCTGCCCGAGCACCTGGCCGCCATAGACGCGCTGCCACCCCGCTTTGGGCCCGCGACCGCGAAACAGGTTTTGCTCCAGCCGTTCGAGGTCCAGTATGGCAAGGAGATCATCGACGGCGCTGGTGGTGGGGGCTTTCTTGGCGGCCATTCTTTTCGGGGCCATGGGACGCATCCTCGAGACAGGTCGGCGGGAGCACGGCAGGACGTGACGCACGCTGTACATCATAGGCGCGGAGCGCAACATGCGCGAATATGACATTGTCATCGGTGGCGGCGGCCTGACCGGTCTCGTCCTGGCGCGGACGCTGGCGCGAGGCACTCGGTGATGGCGTGCGGATCGCGCTGATCGATCCCGAGGCGCCGGGCGCACGCGCCGACCCGCGCAGCTATGCGCTGTCGGCGGGCTCAAAGCAGTTGCTGGAGGCGATCGGCGTGTGGCCGGCGGTGGCCGGCGAGGCGCAGCCGGTGAGCGGCATCGACATCACGGACTCGGCGCTCGACCGATGCCATCCGGCCGGTCCTGCTGAGCTACGACAACGGCCGTCGACGGCGACGAACCAGGCATGTGGATCGTGCCGGCGGCGGCGCTCCATGGTGCAGCAGCGCGCGGCGGTCACGGATCTCGGCGTCGTGACATTGGTGCGTGCGTCGCGCGGTCGGCGTCGCGAGCGATACCGCCGGCAGCACGCGTGGCTGCTCGCCGACGGCCGCCAGCGCGCCGCGGGCTCGTCGTCGCCGGCGATGGCCGCCACTCGCCGCTGCGCGAAGCGGCCGGCATCAAGGTCGTCAGCTGGCGCTATCCGCAGACCGGCATCGTCACGACGGTGCGCCACGAGCGCCCGCACGGCGGCCGCGCGATCCAGCATTTCCTGCCCGGCGGGCCGTTCGCGATCCTGCCGCTGACGGGCAACCGCTCCTGCGTCACCTGGACCGAGGACGGAAGGCGAGGCGCGCGCGTCTGCTCGCGCTCGACGACGCGGGTTTCCTTGGCCGAGGTGGAGCAGCGTTTCGGGCATCGGCTCGGCGGCGTTCGAGCTCGACGGGCCGCGCGCCGTCATGGCCGCTGGCGATGCACCTCGCGCGCCGCTGATCGCGCCGCGCTTCGCGCTCGTCGGCGATGCCGCGCACGGCGTCCATCCGATCGCGGGGCAGGGGCTCAACCTCGCTTGCGCGACGTCGCCGCGCTAGTCGAAGTGCATCGTCGATGCGGTGCGGGTCGGCCTCGACGCCGGCGATGCGCCGGCGCTCGACCGCTATGCGCGCTGGCGTCGGTTCGACGGCGCGGTGTCGGCTGCGACGTTCGATGGCGCTCAACCGGCTGTTCTCGCAGGACGACGCGTTGCTGCGCTCGGTGCGCGAGGTCGGACTCGGTGTCGTCGATCGCATGCCGGCGCTGAAGCGCTCATTCGTCAGCGAGGCGGCGGGGCTTTCCGGCGACGTGCCGAAGCTGCTGCGGGGCGAAGCGCTGGCGATTTGAGCATCGCTATTTTTCTTCGAGCGGCTTGCAGTACGTCTCGCGTAGCGCCAGCGCGCATAGAAGCCCGACGACGCAGCCGACGATGATGGCGATGAAAGCGATCCGATAGGCGGCGAGATCATAAACGCGCGCGCCGTCGACGAGCCGACCCTGCCAGTTGAGATCGAGCAGCCAGCCGAGCAGCGGCTGAAACAGCGCGCCGGCGCCCGTCACGATGCCATTGACGAGGCCGAGGGCGGTGCCGCTGAAGGCCACGGGATTGTGTTCGCGCGCCGCGGCGAACCCGGCGATCTGCGACGAGCCGCCGAAGCCGCAGGGGAAGCACAGCGCCATCAGCGCCGGGATGGGCAAGCCGGGGAAGGCCAGGATCGCGGACATCGCGGCGGTGCAGATGACGAGCCCGAGGATGAAGGGGGCTGCGCCGGCGCCCGATCCGGTCCGAGGCCCAACCGACCAGCGGCGCGCCGACGCCCCAGCCGACGAACACCATCGAGGTGATCGAGGCCGCCGCGGCCCGGTCGATGCCGAGCGTGGTAACGAAATAGGGCACGCCCCACAGCCCGGCGAATCCGAGCAGCGGCCCGGTGGTGCCGAGGCCCGCGATGGCGATCAGCCAGGTCTGGCGGTTGCCCGCGACGCGCCCGAGCCCGGCCAGCATTCGGCCGGACGAGCCGCGCTCTCTCGGGCGGTCGCGGATGGTGGCCCAGGCGGCAATCGCCAGCAGCACGCCGCCGCCCGCAAGGGCCAGGACTGCGCCGCGCCAATCGAGGGCCGCAACGAGAGGCGCAGCGGCGCCTGCCCGAACACGCCGCCGGCCATGCCGAGCATCATCGCGAGCCCGGACAGCAGGGCGAAGCGCCGGGCGGGAACCACAGCCCCGCGATCGACATCGCGCCGACCAGGCTGAACGCCGCCGAGGCGCCGATCAGGAACCGCCCGGCGGCAGACCCCGGTGAGGCCGCTGCTGGCGCAAACATCACGCAGCCGGCCGCGCACACCAGCGCGGCACCGTGATCAGCCGGCGCGGGCCGAAGCGGTCGATCAGCAGGCCGACCGGGACCTGCATCCCCGCATAGCCGAAGAAATAGACCGCGGAGAGATTGCCGATGACCGCCGCCGCCGACCGAAGTCGCGCATCATCTCGTCGATCATGACGCTCGGCGCGACCCGCAGCACCCAGGCGTAGAAGAAGAACAGGGCTCCCGTGGACCAGCCGAGGAAATGCAGGATCGGCAAGGGTCGGGGTCCTTTATGGGAGTATCCGCAGTGCGCCAGCGGGATGGCGAGAGGCACACGGATGGCTGATGGTTGACCGACACCAGCGCATTTGGCCGCCCCTGCCGTCAACGCCCGTCTCGGAAGACCGGGTCTGCGCGGCGTTTTTCACCCGCGGGATGTGATCCTGCTTGACACATAAAGATATCTTTATATGTTACTGGGTACTCTCCGAGGTGAGATGTCCCAGGCTTAGATTTTCATGTCCCTGTCGTCGCAGAACGTCGTCACCATCCTGAAAGCCGCCGCGGAACCAACGCGGCTGCGCATCCTGATGCTGCTCGCGTCGAGCGAACTCAATGTGAAGGACCTGACGCGCATCCTCGGGCAGAGCCAGCCGCGGATCAGCCGGCATCTGAAGCTGCTCTCGGAAGCGGGCCTGATCGAGCGCACGCGCGAGGGAAGCTGGGCCTATTTCCAGCTTGTTGTTGCGGGCCGGTCCGGGGCGCTGGCGCGCCGGGTGCTCGACGCCGTCGACCTTGCCGATACGCAACTGCAGCGCGATCTCAACCGCGCCGAGGCGGTCAAGCGCGAGCGCGAGGCGACCGCGCAGAGCTATTTCGAGGACCATGCAGCCCACTGGGACGAGATCCGCTCGCTGCACGTCACGAGGGCGCGGTCGAAGCGGCGATGCGCAAGGCGCTCGGCGCGGGCCCGTTCCGCAATCTCGTCGACGCCGGCACCGGCACCGGCCGTGTGCTCCAGCTTTTCGCCGACCGCTTCGAGCGCGGCACCGGCATTGACATCAACCACACCATGCTCGCCTACGCCCGCGCCAAACTGGCAGCGGCCGGCGTCAATCATGCCCGCGTGCGCCACGGCGATCTCTACGACCTCGGCCTCGAGGACGGCAGCGCCGACGCCGTGATCGTCCATCAGGTGCTGCACTTTCTCAGCGATCCGGCCCAGGCGGTGCGCGAAGCCGCACGCGTCCTCGAGCCCGGCGGCCGGATGCTGATCGTCGATTTCGCCCCCCACGAACTCGAGTTCCTGCGTGAGGCGCACGCGCACGAGCGGCTCGGTTTTGCGGCCACGCACGTCGCGCAGTGGATGACGGAGAACGGCCTGCGCGTCCTTTCCGTCGACGAGGTCGCGCGCGCCGCCAGCGAGCCCGAGACGAAACTCACCGTCATGCTGTGGACCGCGGAACGCCCCGGCGTCACGGCGCGTAACCGACGGACAGTGATTGAATCGAAAGCAGAGGTTGTCGGGTCATGAAGTCAGTCCAGCAATTGCACGAGCGTCGCAGCCGCCTTGTCGGCGATGGCGATATCAAGGTTTCCTTCGAGTTCTTTCCGCCGAAGACCGAGCGGATGGAGGAAGCGCTGTGGGCGGCGATCCGTCGTCTCGAGCCGCTGGCACCGGAATTCGTGTCGGTGACCTACGGCGCCGGCGGCTCGACCCGCGAGCGCACGCACGCGACGGTCGCCCGCATCGTCAACGACACCGGCTTGGCGCCAGCAGCCCACCTCACCTGCGTCGGCGCGACACGCGCGGAGGTCGACGAGGTCGTGCGCGATTACTGGAACGCCGGCGTTCGCCGCATCGTGGCGCTGCGCGGCGATCCGGCCGCGGGTATCGGCGCGCGCTACGAGCCGCATCCGGGCGGCTATCAGAGCACCGGCGAACTCATTGCCGGCATCAAAGCGATCGGCAATTTCGACGTGTCGGTCAGCGGCTATCCCGAAAAGCATCCTGAGAGCCCGTCGGTTGCGGCCGACCTCGACAATCTCAAGTCCAAGATCGACGCCGGCGCCGATCGCGTGATCACGCAGTTCTTCTTCGACAACGCGCATTTCCTGCGCTTCCTCGAGAACGCGCGTCGTCATGGCATCTGGGCGCCGATCGTGCCCGGTATCGTGCCGATCCATAATTTCAAGCAGGTCTCGGGCTTCGCCGGCCGCACCGGCGCGAGCGTGCCGGCGTGGCTGGCGCGACGCTTCGAAGGGCTCGACGAGGATCCCGCGACGACGCATCTCGTCGCGGCCGCGGTCGCCGCCGAACAGGTCCTCGACCTCGTCGACGAGGGCATCCGCCAGTTCCACTTCTATACGCTCAACCGCGCCGACCTGGTCTACGCGATCTGCCATCTGCTCGGGTTGCGGCCGGACACCGGCGCCGTTTCGCCGAGCCTCGCCCCGAAACTCACCAAGGGGGCGGCATGAACGATGCTGCGGAGATCGCTGGAAAGGCCCGGCGCCGTCACGAAAAGTCCGCGGCGCTGCATGCGGCGGCGCGCGAGCGCATCCTGATCATCGACGGCGCGATGGGCACGATGATCCAGCGTCACAAGCTGGAGGAAGACGGTTATCGCGCGACCCGTTTCGCCGATCACTCCAAGGATGTGAAGGGCAACAACGATCTGCTCGTGCTGACGCAGCCCAAGATCATCGAGGAGATCCACGACCAGTATCTCGAAGCCGGCGCCGACATCGTCGAGACGAACACGTTCAACGCCCAGCGGATCTCGCTCGCCGACTACCACATGGAGCCGCTCGCCTACGAGATCAACCTCGTCGCAGCGCAGTTGGCCCGCTCGGCCGTCGACCGCTGGTCGGCGCGCACACCCGATCGGCCGCGCTGGGTCGCGGGCGCGATCGGCCCAACCAATCGCACAGCCTCGCTTTCGCCGGACGTCAACAATCCGGGCTTCCGCAACACCTCCTTCGACGAATTGCGCGAGGCCTACAAGGAGCAAACCCGCGGGCTGATCGACGGCGGTTCCGACATCCTGATCATCGAGACGATTTTCGACACGCTGAATGCCAAGGCGGCCGGCGTCGCGGTGCTGGAGGTGTTCGACGAGGTCGGTTTCGAATTGCCGCTGATGCTGTCGGGCACGATCACCGACCGCTCGGGCCGCACGCTCTCGGGCCAGACCGCGGAAGCGTTCTGGTATTCGATGCGGCATCTCAATCCGTTTTCGATCGGGCTCAATTGCGCCCTCGGCGCCGAGCTGATGCGGCCTTACATCGCCGAACTCGCCGCGATCGCCGACACGCTCATCTCGGCCTATCCGAACGCCGGCCTGCCGAACGCCATGGGCGAGTACGACGAGACGCCGCACGACATGTCGTGCCAGATCGAGCCGTGGGCGCGCGACGGGCTCGTCAACATCGTCGGCGGCTGCTGTGGCTCGACGCCGGAGCACATCGCCCACATCCGCGAGCACGTCGAAAAGTACCCGCCGCGCAAGCCGGTGAAGCCGGCGCGGCGGATGCGGCTCTCGGGGCTCGAGCCGTTCGTGCACGGGTAAGTAGCGGCGTGCGGCGCGATCAGCCGCGCTCGCGCGATCCCAGGACGGCGATCAGCGCCAGCACCGCCGGCACGGCCTGAACGAACAGGATCGACATCTTCGCGGTGGCGGCACCGTAGACGCCGGCGACGATCACGCATGAGAGGAAGAACACCTTGATCGCGCGCCCGTTGTCCGGCGTGATCAGGCCCCATAGGAGGCCGGCGGCGAGAAAGCCGTTATAGAGCCCCTGGTTGGCCGCGAGCACGGCGGACTCCCTCGCGAAGGCCTCGGTCATGCCGAAGGATTTTTGGGCGAACGGCGTCGTCCAGAGAAACATCTCGATGACCAGGAAGCCAACGTGAAGCAGCGCGACGAGAGCGACGAGCAGAGTGGCCAGACGTTTCATGTTCCGGGCTCCTGCAAGGGCGACGGCCGCCGATCATACGGTGCCGTTTACGAACTATCGGTGACGATGCCACGATTGACCAGCGCGCCGATGTCACCGGCCGCATAGCCTAGCTCGGCGAGGATTTCGCGGCCGTGCTGGCTGACCTTCGGCGGGTTGCGCCTGGTGCCAAAGCGGCGGCCGGCGAGTTCGATCGGCAGCGCCGGCGTCACTGTCTCGGTGCCGTCCGGCAGCGTCAGCGGCAGCAATCCGCCGGATTCCTTCATGTGCGGATCTTCGAACAGCTCGTGCGGCTTGACGATCGGCGCGTACGGGAGCCCGACGGCGGCGACCTTGGCTTCAAGCTCGTCCCGCTTCCACTTCGCGAAATGCTCCCTGAGGAAAGGCATGAACAGCTCGCGCGCGCCGCTGCGCATCGCGTTGGTGGCCAGCCGCGGATCGGCATAGCGATCGGCAAACCCGAATGCCTCGCAGAAGATCTTCCATTGCGTCTCGGTGACGACGCCGAGGAAGAGCTGCCCGTCGGCACAATCGAACACGTCGTAGATGCCCCAGGCGGAGAGCCGCTCGGGCATCGGGTTGGCCGGCTTGCCGGTGACGACGTACTGCATCATGTGTTGGGCTGCGAGGAAGACGCAGTTTTCATAAAGCGCGCTCTGCACGAGCTGGCCCTTGCCGCTGGTGTCGCGTTCGCGCAAGGCGGCGAGTATGCCGATCACCGCGAACATGCCGCCCATGATGTCGTTGACCGAGGCGCCGGCGCGCAACGGCCGCCCGGTCGGGCCGGTCATGTAGGCAAGGCCGGCCATCATCTGCACGACCTCGTCGAGCGCCGAGCGCTGATCGTAGGGGCCCGACAGGAAGCCCTTCAGCGAGCAATAGACGAGCCGCTCGTTCAGCTCCTTCACCGACGCATAGCCGAGGCCGAGCGCGTCCATCGCGCCGGGGCGGAAGTTCTCGGTCAGCACGTCGGCCGTGGCGATCAGCTTCTTCGCGATCTCCATGCCTTCCTGCGTCTTCATGTCGAGCGCGAGCGACCGCTTGTTGCGGTTGTAGGTCGGGAAGAAGCCAGCGCCCGAGCCGACCATGCGCCGCGTGTTGTCGCCGTGGGGAGCCGGCTCGATCTTGATCACGTCGGCGCCGAGGTCGCCGAGGATCATGCCGCAGGTCGGGCCCATGATGACATGGCAGAACTCGACCACGCGGATGCCGGAGAGCGGCAGGTCACGTGCGGGCATGCGAGGTTCGTCTCCAGATGGCGCGGGACAGGCGAGTCATCCGCGGTGTTTCTTGACAGGCGCGGCGCCGGCCCATTTGATGCCGAGACTAAAGCACGAGGCGGACTTGGGGGCCAAGCCTTCTGCAGCGATCCGCAGGGCTGTCATCCCGGAAGGACCACCATGAACCTGTTTGCGCCACCCGAAGTGATCGAGCCGCGGGTGTTCTCGCGGGTGCCCGACGCGCTGCGCCGTGCAAAGCGGACCGCGTGGGCCGACTTCAACAAGGCCGGCCAGCCGGTCGACTGTTTCCTCGAGGGACCGAGCTTCGACGCCGCCGGCAATCTCGTCGTCACCGACATCCCGCACGGCCGCATCTTCAAGGTATCGCCGACCGGCATCTGGTCGCAGGTCACCGAGTACGATGGCTGGCCGAATGGGCTCAAGTTCCACGCCGACGGCCGCGCGATCATCACCGACTACAAGCGCGGGATCATGGCGCTCGACATGGCGAGAGGCACCGTGACGACGTTGATCGAGACCTTCCGCACCGAGGGTTTTAAAGGCGTCAACGATCTGCACTTCGGCGCCAATGGCGATCTCTACTTCACCGACCAGGGCCAGACCGGCCTGCACGATCCGACCGGGCGGGTCTATCGCTATACCGCTGCCGGCCAGCTCAGCTGTCTCGTCGATACCATCCCGAGCCCCAACGGCATCGTGCTCGATCTCCATGAGCGCGTCGTCTACGTCGCGGTGACGCGGGCGAACGCGATCTGGCGGGTGCCGCTGATGATCGACGGCGGCGTGTCGAAGGTCGGCCTCGCGATCCAGCTTTCGGGCGGGCTCGGTGGGCCGGATGGTCTCGCGCTCGATGCGGAAGGCGGGCTCGTCGTCGCGCACGTCGGGCTCGGTGTCTGGCGATTCGACGCGCTCGGACGGCCGACACATTTCATCGATCCGCCCGGGCGCTTCGTCACCAATATCGCGTTCAAGGGCCGCCAGCTCTACATGACCGAAAGTTCGACCGGCACGATCCTCGTCGCCGAGATGCCGTTCCCGGGCAAGGCGATGTTCGGGCCGGCACCAACAAAGGGCTGAGCCGATGATGCGATCCAAGCTGTTCGTGCCGGGAAGCCGGCCGGAATTTTTTGAAAAAGCGATGCGCTCCGCTGCCGACGCGCTCACGTTCGACTTGGAAGACGGAGTGGCGCCGGCGCAGAAACCGGCGGCGCGGCGCGCGATCGGCGCTTTCCTCGCCGGTCTGAACCGCAGCGGCGACAAGCTGATGGTCGTGCGCACCAACGGCGTCGATCATCCGCAGTTCGCCGAGGACGTCGACGCGGTGATGTCGGCGCGCCTCGACTACATCAGCCTGCCGAAGCTCGAGAGCGCGGACGAGGTGCGGCGTGCTGTGAGCATCGTCGCGGCGGCGGAAGCGCGCAAAGGGATCGATCGCCGCGTCGGCATCCTGGCGACCGTGGAAAGCCCGAAGGGGTTGCGGCTCGCCTACGAGATCGCGAGCGCTGATCCGCGCATCGCGGCACTGCAGGTCGGGCTCGCGGATCTCTTCGCGCCGCTGCGGATCGAGCGCCATGCTGCCGCACTCGGGCCGGTTCGGTTTGCCATCAAGATGGCGGCGGCCGAAGCCGGCGTGCCGGCCTACGATACGGTGTGGACCGACGTCCCCGATCGCGCCGGCTACGAACGCGACGCCCGCGATGCGCTCGCCATGGGCTTCCTCGGCAAGAGCTGCATCCACCCGACCCAGGTCGACATCGCCAACCGCGTCTTCTCGCCGACCGAGAAGCAGGTGGCGTGGGCGCAGAAGGTGCTGGCCGCCGGCGCGCTGCCGGAGAATGCCGGCAAGGGCGCTTTCACGGTCGACGGGAACATGGTCGATGAGCCATTCTTCCGCGAGGCGCGCGCCACCGTGGAGTTGGCCCGGCGTTTGCGATTGATTTCCTAGGCGCGCCGGTCATTCGGTCGATAGAGAGTTGCGGGTCGCACCTTGCGTGAGACTTGCGTTCAATAAACTCAGTTCAGAGAGATTGGCTTCGTGATTCTGTTTCCCGCGATCGACCTCAAGGACGG
Source organism: uncultured Alphaproteobacteria bacterium (assembly GCA_963775035.1). Classification (GTDB taxonomy): domain Bacteria; phylum Pseudomonadota; class Alphaproteobacteria; order Rhizobiales; family Hyphomicrobiaceae. Next base: position 103,620 of record CAVZHG010000028.1, read on the forward strand.
GCAGTGCGTGCGCCTCCAGCTCGGCGAGATGAGCTCGGCCAAGGTTTTCAACGACGACCCCGGCGCACAAGCACGGGTGTTCCAGGACCAGGGTTTTGAGTACCTGCACATCGTCGATCTAGACGGAGCCTTTGCAGGCAAGCCGGCGAACGCCTCAGCAGTCGAGCGCATCCTCGCGAGCATCACAATTCCCGCCCAGCTCGGCGGCGGCATCCGCGACCTCGCGACGATCGAGGCCTGGCTCGGCAAGGGCATCGCCCGGGTCATCCTCGGCACCATCGCCGTGCGTGATCCGGCGCTCGTGCGCGCGGCGTGCAAGGCATTCCCCGGTCGCGTCGCCGTCGGCATCGACGCCAAGGGCGGCAAGGTCGCAGTCGAAGGCTGGGCCGAGACGAGCGAGCTGACGGCAGCCGATCTCGCGCGCCGCTTCGAGGACGCGGGCGTCGCGGCGATCATCTACACCGACATCGAGCGTGACGGTGTGCTCAAGGGCCTCAACCTGCCGGGGACGGTGGCGCTCGCCCGCGAGACCTCGATCCCGGTGATTGCGTCCGGCGGCCTCGCCTCGATGGCGGATATCGACGCGCTGCTGGCCCCCGAGTGCGCGATCCTCGCCGGCGCCATCTCCGGCCGCGCGCTCTACGATGGCCGCATCGATGTGCCCGAGGCGCTCAAACGACTTGCGGCGATCCGATAGGACCGCCGCGCTACTTTGTCTTTCCGCCGACTGCTGGGAAGAGGTGCTCCGCCACGTGCGTGGTGCCATGCCGGCGGAGCTGCACCCGCGGCTACCCAGGCGCGCCCATCAGGCGGGTGCGGATGTATTCGAGCTGGTCGAAGTTGCCGTACTTGATCTGGAGCACGCCGCTCTCGCCGGACCCGCGCCGGATCTCGACCTTGAGCCCGAGCGAATCCGTCAGCTCCTTCTCGAACGCTTTCGTGTCGGCATCCTTGTCGCGTACGCGCCGCGTCGTCTGCACGGACTCGGTGCCGGCCTGGACCAGCGCCTCGACATCGCGGACGTTGAACTGGTTCGCGACGATCTGCTTCGCCAGCGCCTCGGCGTCATCGCGCCCGACCAGCGCGCGCGCGTGGCCCGCCGTCAGTTTGCCGTCCTCCACCATCGCGCGGACAGTGTCCGGCAGCTTCAGCAGGCGCAGCGTATTGGCAAGGTGGCTGCGGCTCTTGCCGATCACCTCGGCGAGACGCTCCTGCGTATAGGCGTAGCGCTCGATCAGCTCCTGGTAGCCCATCGCCTCTTCGATCGCATTGAGATCGGCGCGCTGGACGTTCTCGATGATCGCGAGTTCCAGGACTTCCTGATCGGCCAAATCGCGGACGATGACGGGCACGCTGTGCAGGCCTGCCAACTGCGACGCCCGCCAGCGCCGCTCACCGGCGACGATCTCGTAGCCACCCGCGGCCAGCGGATCGGGCCGCACCAGAATCGGCTGGACGAGGCCTTTCTCGCGGATCGAATCCGCCAGCTCGACCATGTCGTCGTCCTTGAATGTCTTGCGCGGGTTGTTCTTGCTCGCGCGGATCATGTCGATCGGCACCAGCCTCTGCTCGCCCTCGGGCGGGATGCGGGGCTGCGATACCGCCGGCTCGCCGATCAGCGACGCCAATCCCCGACCCAACCTGCTCTTCTGAATCGGCGCATTCATGAACCGCGTCCCCCAACTTCCCTCAGAATTCAAGTGATCGCAATCTGGTCGATTGCCTACGCCGCCTTGTACTGCCGCTCGCGCTCGATGATCTCCGTCGCCAGCCGGATGTAGGCCTGGCTCCCCGCACACTCGTAGTCGTAGAGCAGGATCGGCTTGCCGTGCGACGGCGCCTCCGCGACCTTGATGTTGCGCGGGATCATCGTGTCGTAGACCTTCGGGCCGAAGAACTGGCGCACGTTGTCGGCGACCTCGCGCGAGAAGGCGGTGCGCTGGTCGTGCATGGTCAGGACGACGCCTTGGATTTCGAGGCCGGGGTTCAGCGTCGCGCGGATCTGGTCGATGGATTCCTTGAGCTGCGAAATCCCTTCGAGCGCGAAGAACTCGCACTGTACCGGTACCAGCACCGCATTCGCCGCGACGAGCGCGTTGAGCGTCAGCAGGTTGAGCGACGGCGGACAATCGATCAGCACGTAGGTATGGGCCTGATCGCTGCCGCGGCCGCGCTGCTCGGCGACCAAGGCGGTGACGGCATCGCGCAGCCGGTAGGGCTTGGCGCCGTCGTCCTTCAGCTCGGATTCGATGCCGACGAGATCGGCATTGGCGGCGACGATCGACAGGCCGGGCACCGCGGTCTGGATGCGGGCAGCGGCGAGCGTCGCTTGCCCGACCATGACGTCGTAGGCGGTGATGTGGCGGGCTTCCGGCGGCACGCCGACGCCGGTCGAGGCGTTGCCCTGCGGGTCGAGATCGATGATCAGCACGTTCTCGCCGACGGCGGCCAGCGCGGTCCCGAGATTGATCGCGGTGGTGGTCTTGCCGACGCCACCCTTCTGGTTGGTGATCGCCAGGATCCGCAGGTTGTGCGCACCAGAATATCTACCGGTCACGGGCCTAGCCCTCCGTTCTCGCTCGCGGTCGCCGGATGGCGACGATGCGGGCCGCCGCATCGGTCAGGCTCGGCGTCATTTCGACATCGAATGCCCAGGTTGCGCGCGCCTGCGTCACTTCCGATTCCGCGTCCCGCCCCTTGGGAAACAGCCCCAGGGTTGCATCACCAAAGAATGGCAGGCTTAGGGGAATCAGGCGCACCAGAGGTGCCAACGCACGCGCGCTCACCACATCGACCGGTTTCAGCATATCGTGAGTTGCGATTTGTTCTACGCGCGCGGTATGAATCTCCACAGAGATCCCAGTCTGGCGGGCGACCTCGGCGAGGAAGGCCGATTTGCGCCGATCGCTCTCGATCAGGGTGACGCGAGGGCCGGGTTGGTCGTGGGTCATGATCGCGATGACGAGGCCCGGAAAGCCGGCGCCGCTGCCGAGATCGAGCCAAGTCCGGGCATTCGGCGCCAGGGCCAGGAGCTGGGCGCTATCGGCGAGGTGGCGATTCCAGACCTCGGGGAGCGTGGCCCCGGCGACTAGATTGATCCGCGGCTGCCATTGCTCGAGCACGGCGACGTACAGCTTCAGCCGTTCGAGTGTTTCACGTGAAACATTGAACACCCCGGCGAAGTCCTCGGGGCCGGATACGGGCCGGATCGGTGGCACCGCGGGCACCGGCGGTTCGCTCATCCGGCCCGCCGTCGGCTGGGTTTGCGGACGTGTGCGAGCAGCAGCAGCAGTGCCGATGGCGTCATGCCATCGAGCCGGCTGGCATGGGCGAGTGTAGCGGGGCGGGCGCGGCTCAACTTCTGGACCAGTTCGTTGGAAAGTCCGCTGATATTGGCGTACTCGAAGTCGGCGGGGATTTTTCGTCCCTCTTCCCGCTGCAGGACGGCGACGTCCATCTCCTGGCGGGTGACGTAGGAGGCGTAGCGCGCGTCCACCTCGAGCTGCCGAGTGATCGGCGGGGCCAGCGCACCAAGCTCGGGCCAGATCGCGCGTAGGCGGGCGAGATCGACGCCGGGGAACGCCAGCAGCTCGAAGGCCGTGCGGCGCTTGCCGTCGCGGTTGATCTCGAGGCCATGGGCGGCGGCCTGGTTCGGGCTGAGGCTCAGGGCGTCGAGCGCCGCGCGGCCGGCGTCCAGCTCCGCCCGGCGGCGTTCGAAAGCGACGCGGCGCTCCGGCCCGACGCAGCCAAGCTCGATTCCCCGTGGTGTCAGGCGCTGATCGGCATTGTCGACGCGCAAGCGCAGGCGGAATTCGGCGCGCGACGTGAACATCCGGTATGGCTCGGAGACGCCGCGGGTGACGAGGTCGTCGACCATGACGCCGAGGTAGGCGTCGGTGCGGGAGATCGTGACGCCGTCGCTGCCGCCGGCGGCCGAGCGCGGCATTGATCCCGGCCAGCAGGCCCTGGGCGGCGGCCTCCTCGTAGCCCGTGGTGCCGTTGATCTGGCCGGCGAGGTAGAGGCCCGGCAGCCGCTTGACCGCCAGCGTCGGCCACAGCTCGCGCGGATCGACGTAATCGTACTCGATCGCGTAGCCCGGCCGCCGGATTTCGACCCGCTCCAGGCCGGGGATCGTGCGCAGGAACGCCTCCTGGATCTCTGCCGGGAGCGAGGTCGAGACGCCGTTGGGATAGACGGTGTCGTCGTCGAGGCCCTCCGGCTCCAGGAAGATCTGGTGGCCGGTGCGGTCCGCGAAGCGGACGACCTTGTCCTCGATCGACGGGCAGTAGCGCGGCCCGACGCTCTGGATGGCGCCGGAGTACATCGGCGAGCGGGAGAGGTTGGCGCGGATGATGTCGTGGGTTCGCTCGGTCGTCGTGGTTACGCCGCACGCGATCTGGGCGCGCGTGATGCGCTCGGTCAGGAACGAGAACGGGACGGGATCGTCGTCGCCGGCCTGCTTCTCCAGGCTCGCCCAGTCGATCGAGGGGCCGGCGAGGCGCGCCGGCGTCCCGGTCTTGAGGCGGCCCATCTGTAGACCGAGGGCGGCGAAGCGTTCGGCGAGCTTGACTGCGGGCGGCGGCGCCGAAGCGGCCGGCCGCGATCCGGGTCTCGCCCATGTGGATGAGCCCGCGCAGGAATGTGCCGGTGGTGATGACGACGGCGCCGGCGGCTAGCGCGCGGCCATTTGCGAGGACGACGCCCGTCACCACGCCATCCGCTACCGCCAAGTCGTCGACGCCGCCCTCGATAACGGTCAGGCCGGGCGTCGCAGCGATCGCCGCCTGCATTGCCTGGCGGTAGAGCTTGCGGTCGGCCTGGGCGCGGGGGCCTTGCACGGCCGGGCCCTTGGAGCGGTTGAGCAGGCGGAACTGGATGCCGGCATCGTCGGCGACGCGGCCCATCAGGCCGTCCATGGCGTCGACCTCGCGGACGAGGTGGCCCTTGCCGAGCCCGCCGATCGCCGGGTTGCAGGACATCTCGCCGATGGTCGCGGCGCTGTGCGTCACCAGCGCCGTGCGCGCACCCATCCGCGCGGCGACGGCCGCCGCCTCGACGCCGGCATGGCCGCCGCCAACGACGATGACATCGAAGGTCGCCTGGTTCATGGGTCCGTTCGCGGATTCGGGTGTTTATGCGTGGCGAGAGCCATACGGCAAACCGCGCGGGCGGTCAAAGACCGGCCGCCGAAAGGGGCCTATGCGCTGGTCGTCGTGCCCTTTCGAAAATGCCAGCAGACGCCGCCGGGATCGATGAGGTGGACTTCCCGTCCCCAGGGATAGTCGGTCGGTGGCTTCGTGCGGACGCCAGGGTATTTGGCTGGCAGGTCTAGCGCGTCGATCTCGGCCCAGTAGGCGTCGAGGTCGTCGACCTCGATGACGTGCATCTGGTTCTCCTGCCACGCCGGCACATTGATGTCCTGGAGCATGAAATAGGCACCGCCGAACCGCAGGCCGGCGAGGCCATCGTGTTGCCACGCGGTCTCGAAGCCCAGCTCGGCGAAGAACGCGTGGGCGGTTTTGAAATCCGGGCCTGATGGGACAAACGGGACCAAAGCGATTGCGCGGGCCTTCATGGGTCGGATCTCCAGTCGAGCCGGTCCTAATAGAATGTTTCACGTGAAACATTGCCCAGACGAACTTGGCGCGCCTCTCGCTGAGCTCAAGAGTGTTTCACGTGAAACAATCATTAGGACTTCGCTCGAACCTCATTTGCCGATGCAAAAGCGGGCGAAGACCTGGTCGAGAACATCTTCGGGATCGATGCGGCCGACGATGCGGCCGAGCGCGTCCGCCGCGAGCCGGAGCTGTTCGGCGGCCAATTCCGTACCGGCTTCACCGGCTACGCCGACGGTCGCCAGGGCGTCCAGGCACGCCTGGATCTGCAGGCGGTGGCGGAGCTGGGTGATCGCGGGGCCTTCGTCGCTCCCGACGGTGCCTCGAACGATCGCGCCGAGCGCCGCTACCAGCTCGGGGAGGCCGTCGCCGGTTAGCGCGGAGATGGCATGGTCAGCGGGCGTTTTGCGGTGCGCGCCGGCAGCGTCGATCTTGTTGAGGACACGCAAAACGCGCGGCGCGCGGGCGGCCAGATCTGGGAGCATCTCGCCGGCGGGGGCGGTCGCGTCGGCAATCCAGACGATGAGATTGGCCTCCTCCGCACGCTGCCGCGCCCTGCGCATACCCTCCCGTTCGATGGCGCCCGCAGCCTCGCGCAGCCCGGCGGTGTCGCGCGACGATCGCCTGTAACCGCCGATGTCGAGGCGGACGTCGAGGACGTCGCGCGTGGTGCCGGGCTCGTCCGAGACGATCGCGACGTCGCGGCGGGCGAGCGCGTTCAGAAGGCTCGACTTGCCGACATTGGGCGCGCCGGCGAGCACGACGCGAAAGCCGTCGCGCAGAATCTCGCCGCGACGGCGGTCGTCAAGATGGGCTGTTGATCTCGCCGTGCAGCGCCGCGATGCGAGCCTCGCCGTCGCGGCGTGCGCGTCGAGACATCGCCCTCGTCAGCAAAATCGATGCCGGCCTCGACCAGCGCCTGCGCCTCGATCAGGCGACCGCGCCAGCCGTCGTAGAGGCGCTGCAAACCGCCTTCGGCCTGGCGCAGCGCCTGGCGGTGCTGGGCCGCCGTCTCGGCGTCGATCAGGTCGGCGAGCCCTTCGACGGCGGTGAGGTCGAGGCGGCCGTTGTCGAAGGCGCGGCGCGCGAACTCGCCGGGGCTGGCGGGCCGCAAGCCCGGCAGGCGGCCGAGCCCGTCGAGGACGTCGCGGCGACCACCGCCTTGCCGCCGTGGCCCTGCAACTCGGCCGTGTCCTCGCCGGTGAAGCTCCCCGGGCCCGGCAGCCAGAGCACCAGCGCCTGATCGAATCAACTGCCGCTGTCGGGATCGGTGATGCGTGAGCGCGCAAAACGCGACGTGGCGCGGCCGCCGCCATGGCTCGAGCGCCAGCCCGGCGCCCGGGCCCGAGATGCGCACCACCGCCACGCCGGCCTTGCCGGGCCCGCTCGATAGCGCAAAGATGGTGTCGTGCTTTGTCTCGTCCGCTGTCGATGCAGTCGCCATCGGCTTGTTCTGGTCTCTTGCGGCGAAGCGAGCGGCGCGGCCCTACCGCTTCGCCGCCGCGATCAGCTCGGCGAGGCCGCGACGCTGCGCGCCCTGCGCGTCGAAGTTCGCGGGGTCGAGCCACGTCTCATAGGCCCGCTTCAATGCCGGCCACTCGGTGTCGAGCATCGAGAACCAGGCCGTATCGCGGTTGCGGCCCTTGTAGGTGACCGCCTGGCGGAACAGTGCCCTCGTAGACGAAACCGTAGCGCTCGGCGGCCTGCGCGAGGGTGATTCAGGCTGTCGCACTTCCATTCGTAGCGGCGATAGCCGAGTTCGTCGAAGACGCGCCTCATCATCAGGAACATCACTTCGGTGGCGACCGCCTTGCGCTTCAGCGCGCTCGGAGTAGTTGATGTTGCCGACCTCGATGACGCCCATGTCGCGCTGTCGATGCGCATGAAGCTGGCGATGCCGACGGCGCGGCCGTTCGAACGGTCGATGAGGGTGTGGCAGAGCGGGTCGGCGGTCTTGGCCTGCGGCGTCGAGGTAGGCGCGCAACGCCTCACGCGTCGCCGGCATATCGACAAACAGATACGTCCAGCTCTTGCCGCTCGGGTCGGTCTGGAACGCCTCCCACAGGTCGTCGGTGTGGGCGGCGGGGTCGAGGATCACGACGTCGCAGCGCGTGCCTTCATGGGCGTGCGCGGCGGCTGCGCGCGCGGCGTCCAGCCCGGGAGCGGGCTGCCGATCGGCTGGTCGTGGCGCGTTCCGGCCCGGCGACGGGTTCTCGTGGAGGATGGTCTGCATGGGGCTCTGCCGTTCGAGAGGGAGCTACACTCAACTGCGGTTCTTGCGCTCGCGGATTTCGGCGAACACTTCCCAGTCCTTCTTGCCGGCCATGCCGAGGCGCTCGCGGATGGCGGGGACGGGGGCGCAGGAACGGGTTGGTCTCGAGTTCGATGTCGACCCGCGTCGGCTGGGTGAGCTGGTCGCGCGCGCGCATGGCGACGACCTCGGCGGTGCGGGCGACGAGCCTGTCGTTGCCGGGCTCGATCGTCAGCGCGAACTTCGCGTTCGCGACCGTGTACTCGTGCCCGCAATAGAGTTCCGTGTCGGCCGGCAGCTTCGCGATCTTCTGCAGCGAGGTCCACATCATCTGCGGGTCGCCCTCGATGATGCGGCCGCAGCCCATCACGAACAGCGTGTCGCCGACGAACGCCATTTTCTGATCGGGGATGACGAGGCTGATATGACCGGCGGTATGGCCCGGCGTATCGAGGACGTCGACGCGGTGCGCGCCGAACGTGAACGTGTTCTCCTTCGGCGACGACCTCGTCGAGGCCCTGGATCTTGGCCGCTTCGGCCTTGGGTCCGATGACCTTGCAGCCGGTTTCGGATTTCAGCGCCGCGATGCCTTCGGTATGGTCGGCGTGGTGATGCGTGACGAGAATATGGCTCAGCCGCCAGCCTTTGTCGGCGAGCGCGCGCCGCACCGCGCCGGCGTCGGGCGCATCGATGCTCGCAGTAAGACCAGTATCGGGATCGTGGATCAGGACCCCGAAATTATCGCTGCGGCACATGAATTGGTGGACGTCCAGTCGGCTCATCGCGGTCTCCGCTCATGTCTTGTGGCGCCACATGCGCAGCGCCTCTGGCCGCGCGTTTGGATTTGCAGTATCGCAGGTCAGCCCGCATTGCCAGCACCGTGCCGGCTATCGACTGCAAAATGAAGCGCCAAGGTAGACTCCAATGCCGGCGAAACCGCGAACACCGCTCGTTGTCTGCGCCGATGACTACGCCCTGACGCCAGGCGTCAGTCGTGCCATTCGCGAACTTATAGCGGCTGGCCGGATCTCTGCGACGAGCGTGATGACGGTTTGCCCGTGGTGGGCAGAGGAAGCAGCGGCGCTCGCGGAGGTCGCCGGCAACGCGGACATCGGGCTGCATCTGACGCTGACGGACCAGTCGCCGCTCGGCGCGATGCCGACGCTTGCCCCATCGGGCCACCTGCCGCCGGTCGGTCACCTCGTGCGTGCCGGTCTTCTGGGGCGGCTGCCGCTCGCCGAAATCGAGGCCGAGATCGAACGACAGCTCGTGGCGTTCTTCGAGGTCTGGAAGCGTCCGCCGGCGCATGTCGATGGGCACCACCACGTCCATCAGTTGCCGGGCGTGCGCGGCGCCTTGCTCCGCGTGCTCGAGCGACAGCGCTTTGCGCGGCCGTACCTGCGATCGTGTCACGAGGCGCCGTGGCGTGTCATCGCGCGTGGATTGGCGCCGTCGAAGGCGATGATTATTTCCACGCTCGGTCTGAATTTCGCCCGCTCGGCGCGGGGGCGTGGCTTTGCCTTGAACGACGGTTTCAGCGGCGTCTACGACCTGGGCGTGGCGGGCCATCAGGTCGGCGACCTGTTCGGGCGCTTTGTCAGCCATCTCGGGCCGCGACCGCTCGTCATGTGCCACCCAGGGTACTCGGATACGACCCTCGCCGGCCTGGATCCAATGACCGGGCAGCGTGATGCGGAGCGGGCATTTCTTGCTGGGGATGAATGGCCGCGTTTGGTCGAGTTGGCTGGGATCGTCGTGGCGCCGTTCAGCGCCTCCGGGCTTGCGGTCGGCTATTGACCCACCGAGCTGGCACGCGTTGTGCTTGACTCCTGGCGTTCAGATAAAATCAAGGAAGTTGAACGATACGCGGGTCAATCCGCGCAAATTTGGCCAAAAAGATCACGCTTGTTTACCAATTTTTACTTGACGTGAAGATAAAGTGTCGCACATTATCCACAATGTTCTGCGAAAGGTGAAAGCCTTGGCAGGGCGTCGATGGCAGCCATGGGGCCGTGTAGGGGTCCGATGGGGTCGAGCGAGGTCGGCGACATGAGTATCGAGCGACTGCATCGCGCCGCATTGGCGGCTGGGTACGCAATGGCGGCACCCGACGACGAGCCCGGTACGGAGCTCGACACGATTGTTCGGCGCGCCGATGTGCCCGCGGCCTCCAACCTCCCCGCTGTTATTGTTCCGACGAGCCGCGTTGACCTGCGTGGCCGGGAGCTGCTGGCTCCGGTCGTCGCGTTCGGTGCGCGGCTGCGCGGTCGGATTTCCTACCTGAGCGGCCGCGCGACGGCCTGATCTCAAAACGCCGCCGGACACGAACGCGCGCTGCCGAGTGTAGCGAAGCGCGTGTGCGCTGCTGTGCGCGGCAGTAAGTCTCGGCAGATCATCGAACGCCCAAAAACAACAAAACCGCATTGCTGTGCCCTAAGGCTAGCAATACGGCTTCGTTGTCGTCTCGGAACCGGGTTGGCTGCAAGCAGCCGCCCCGAATTCGATGACTTAGCGGACCTGCTGCGTAACCGGCGCAACGTCGCCGGCGCCGAGCTTGTACGACTCGTGGGCCACTTCTTTGCGGCACGCGCCAAGAGCGACAGCCGCGATCAACGTGGCAAGAACGATGGCACTCTTCATAGTCAGTCTCCCCTAGAAAGCCCCGTGATGGGATCAACTCTCAACGCTAACGTGCTCCGTCGCCGGTGCATTGGCATTCAGTATTGGCTCACACGGCATAGTGCGCCGGCATGTTCCAACAGCCACTGCCCAACAGCGTCAGTTGCCGTAACGCGTTCGATTGAACCCGGTTCCGGCGCCTGATCCCGCTATTCCGGCGGTCGCTCTATCTTGGGTACTGCTGCTCAGCGTTCAGAGCAAGGAGAGTGGTGACTCCACAGGTGTTTTGTGGCCCCGCAGATGCGAAAATGACACGGGAAACGGGGTCCAAGCCATCGTCGGCGGACGCGTGCGATCGCCGAGGCGCGACCGGCCGATCCGAATGCAGCTTTCCTGACGGTCGTGAGTGGCGTCAGCGAAGCAGCGGCGACCATGCCGGATCGGAGGCGAACGACGGCGTCCGAATCGCCCGCTCGTTGCGTCCCGTGAGATCGATTGAATAGATTCGTGGGCCCGCGTTGGCGCCCTGCGCTTCTCGGAAGAACATGAGGAAGCGGCCGTTCGGTGCCCACGTTGGGCCCTCGTTGTGGAAGCCCTCGGTCAGGACGCGTTCGCCCGATCCGTCGGTGCGCATGACGCCGATCAGGAAGCTGCCCGAGAGCTGCTTCGTGAAAGCGATGTAGTCGCCGCGCGGTGACCACACCGGGGTCGAGTAGCGTCCTTCGCCTGAACTCAGGCGGCGCGGCGCGCCACCGTCCGATGCCATGACATACAACGCCTGGCGTCCTTCGCGATCGGACTCGAACACGATCTGGCGGCCGTCCGGCGAATAGCACGGGCCCGTGTCGATCGCGCGCCCCTGCGTGAGCCGGCGCATCTGGCGACTGCGCAGATCCATCTCCAGGATCGAGGAATCGCCTTCCTGCTGCAGGCTCATGACGACGCGCTGGCCGTCGGGTGAGAAGCGTGGCGCAAACGTCATGCCCGGAAAATCGCCGACGACGCTGCGCTGGCCGCTTTCGATGTTGAACAGCACGACGCGCGGCTGCGCGCCGGCATAGGACATGTAGGTGATTTCCTGGCTCGTCGGGCTGAACCGCGGTGTCAGCACGAGCTCGCCGCCCTGGCTCAGCATGCGTACGTTGAAGCCGTCCTGGTCCATGATCGCCAGGCGTTTGATGCGCTTCTGCTTCGGTCCGGTCTCGTCGATGAAAACGACGCGCGAGTCGAAGTAGCCCTTCTCGAGCGTCAGCTTTTCCCACACCTGGTCCGCGATGATATGGCCGACGCGCCGCCAGTTCGCCGCGGCCGTGGTGAATTGCTGGCCGGTCACCTGCTTGCTGAGCACGACGTCCCAGAGCCGGAACTCCGCGCGCACGCGACCGTCCTGGACCTGTGACACGCGGCCGACGATGAGGACTTCCGCGCCGGCGCTGCGCCAGTCGGCGAAACGCGGGGCCGCGTTGAGATCGCTGATCTGCTCGACGAAGCCGCGCGGGTCGAGCGGCTGGAACAGGCCGGAACTTTCGAGGTCGGCGGTGACGACACCCGCGACGTCGGCCGCGAACCGTGGGTCCTCGCCGAGAAAAGGCGGAATGGCGATCGGGCGCGGCCGGATGTTGGCCTGGTCGATGTCGACCTCGAGCGGGCCGCGCGGCTGCGGCTGGGGCTGCTGCGCGGTGGCGGGGAGGATCGGCGTCAGCGTGGCCGCCGCACCGATCTGAAGGGCGGCCCGCCGCGTCAGGGTGCGTTTGGGTGTCGTCGAAGCCATCTAATCGCCAGTCCCCGGATTAATCCCTCGGAGGCTGTGCGCCGCCAAGGTGTCGAAAGTTTGGAGCGCAATCGGGCTCACGTTGCGCCGCCTCCGGGCACATCGGCTCAGCCGAGCGTGACCCCGCATTTGGCGACCCAGCCGAGGCCCTCGAGGGTCCCGTTGCGCGGCTTGTACTCGCATCCGACATAACCCGTGAAACCGCTGGCGTCGATCTCCCGGAAGAGAAATGCATAGTTCATTTCGCCGTCATCGGGTTCGCCGCGGTCGGGGGGGCTGGCGATCTGGTAGTGGCGCGCGAGGTAGCCGAATTCGCGGATCGCCGTCGCCGTGTCGCCCTCCTGGATCTGGCGGTGGTAGAGGTCGAACTGGAGGCCGAGGTTGGATTCGGCGACCTCATGGATGACGGCGCGCGCTTCTCCGGTGGTGTTGAGGAAGAAGCCCGGGATGTCGCGCGTGTTGATCGGCTCGATGATGACGTCGACGCTGTCCTTGGCGGCGAGACGCGCCGCGCGCCGCAGGTTGGCGATATAGGTGCGCCGATCGGCGCCGTGGTGCCGCAGACCCGGCATTGCGTGGATGCGCCGGCAGCCGGTGGCCTCGGCATAACGCAGCGCCGTCGCGACGGCCGCCTCGAACTCGGCCTCACGGCCGGGGATGGCAGCGAGGCCGCGCTCGCCCTTTGTCCAGTCGCCGGGCGGCAGGTTGAAGAGCGCCTGCGTCAGGCCGTTGGCCTTCAGCCGCGCCGCGATGTCACCGGGGGGGTGCTCGTAGGGAAACAGGAATTCCACCGCGCGGAAGCCGGCCTTTGCAGCGGCATCGAACCGATCGAGGAACGGCATGTCGAGGAAGAGGAACGAGAGATTGGCGGCGAAGCGTGGCATGGCGGTGATCCTCCCGACGGGGTTTGTCCCTTAACGGTAAGCATTGCAGAGCGCACCGGCCTTGTCAGCAGGCCATGCGTCTGCAGTCGCTCATCGACGCTTAGGACGCGGCGCGGCGCCGAGCGTGACGATGTAGGCCGCCAAGGCGTGCATCTCGTCCTGGCTCAAATGATGATTTGGCATGATGGGTGGGATCGAGCGCAACCATGCGACGATGCCTTCATGTGTCTGATTGCGCCGCTGAGCAATGGCGTTGAACCCCGGAATATCGTTCGGCCCCTGCTTCTCGCCTTGCCCCGGCGCCATATGGCACCGCGCGCAGAGCCGCTCCGCGAGGGCACGTCCGGCCTCGATGTCTTCTGCCGCGTACGCGGTTCCCATCGACAGCCAAACTGCGACCGCTGTGCCCAGGACCGTCGGAAGCCTCGTCCGGCTCGTGGTCCGCACGTGCCGTGCAGCGCTGCGATTGTTCATTGAATGGCCCTCCGCTCACCTGCCGCGCCCGCCCAGGCGCCGACATCTCGTCGCGAACGGCCATTTTCACAGGAGGCGTGGCATCGGCTTTGCGCGGGCGCAAAGGCGTGCTGCCAGCCGACTGCAACCGCTCAACATCGGCTTGCGCAGCGGCGCGGGCAGCGATATCTCGGAGCACCCATCCGCCGTGGACTGCCGGAGCCCAACCCATTGACGCAGCGACCTGACGACCGTGAGGTGCGCGAGATGCTGGCGGTGCTGCGGGCCGAGCACCGCGACCTCGACGAGCAGATCGTCAAGCTCGAGGCCGAGCACTCCGGCGACCAGGTCACGATCAAGCGGCTCAAGAAGCAGAAACTGCTGCTCAAGGACCGGATTTCGGCCCTCGAGGACCAGATGACCCCCGATATCATCGCCTGATGGGGGCCTGAGAGGGCCTGATCGGGTCCCGCCACCCCAATCGTCCACACCATGCCGTGCCGGAATGCTTGCCGCCGCCGCGGGGCGAAAATAGTGTCGTCGCTCGCGACGCGGGGCACGTCGTCCCGCCGGGCATCCAATTCCTCGGGAATTGGCCCAAGGCGAGGAAAGGTTGACGTACTATGGCCGGGCCGGCGGCAGACGTGGCGATCATCATGGGCAGCCGTTCGGACTGGCCGACCATGAAACGGGCGGCGGCGGTTCTCGACGAACTCGGCGTCGGCTACGACGCGCGGGTGATTTCGGCTCACCGGACCCCGACGCGGCTCTACGATTTCGCCCGTACGGCGCGCGACGTCGGCTTCAAGGTCATCATCGCCGGTGCCGGCGGCGCGGCGCATCTTCCCGGCATGACGGCGGCGATGACGATGCTCCCGGTACTCGGCGTGCCGATCAAGTCGAGCGCGCTCAGCGGCCAGGACAGCCTGCTCTCGATCGTCCAGATGCCGGCCGGCGTCCCCGTGGGCACGCTGGCGATCGGCGAGCCCGGCGCGGCGAACGCCGGCTTGCTTGCGGCGCAGATCCTGGCGCTTGGCAGATCCGGCGCTGGCGGCGCGTCTCGACGACTGGCGTGCGCGTCAGACCGCGAGCATCCCCGAGACGCCGGAAGGCCCCGTCAGGATCATGACGGACCCGACCGTCCCCACCGCCGTGGCGCCATGCCGCCGCACAGCATCATCGGCATCCTCGGCGGCGGGCAGCTCGCCGAAGATGCTGGTCCAGGCCGCGGCCGAACTGGGGTTTCGCTCAGCCATCTATTCCGACGACTGGGGCCCCGCGCTCGATGTGTCCGGCAGTCACCTGATCGGCCCCTACGACAATCTCGGGCGCCTCGACGAATTCGCGCGCGGCGTCGACGTCGTGACCTACGAGTTCGAGAACGTGCCGGTGATCGCGGCCGAGCATCTGGCGCGGCGCGTGCCGGTGCGTCCCGGTCCGAAGGCGCTGCGGGTGGCGCAGGACCGCGCGGTCGAGAAATCGTTCATCGCCGATCTCGGCATTCCCGTCGCGCCGTTCGTGGCGATCGCGAACACCGTTGATCTGGCCGCGGCAGCGTTTCAGGCGATGAAAGCGTGGCAAGGCCCGGCCATCCTCAAGACGGCGCGGCTCGGCTACGACGGCAAGGGGCAGGCCGGCGTCGCAACGGTGGGCGATCTCGCGGCGGCGTTCGCCGAACTCGGCTCGGTGCCGTGCGTGCTGGAGCAGCGGATCGATTTCGCTTTCGAGATTTCCGTTCTGGTGGTGCGCGGGCTCGACGGCAGCCTCGCCTGCTACGACGCGCCCCGCAACACGCATGAAGGCGGCATCCTGCGCCGCTCGGTGGTGCCGGCCGGGTTGTCCGACGCGATCGAGGCGCAGGCGCGCGATATCGCCTGCCGTATCGCCGTGGCGCTCGACTATGTCGGCGTGCTCGGCGTCGAGATGTTCTGGCTTGGCGCGGATGCCGCATCGCCGCTGCTGGTCAACGAGATCGCGCCGCGCGTGCACAACTCCGGCCACTGGACCATGGATGCCTGCGCGATCTGCCAGTTCCAGAACCACATCCGCGCGGTCGCCGGCTGGCCGCTCGGCTCAACGCAGCGTCACAGCGATGCCGAGATGCGCAATCTTATCGGCCACGATGCCGACGACTGGCGCGCGCTCGCCGCCGATGCCGACGCGTGCCTGCACCTCTACGGCAAGCGCGAGGCGCCGATGCCGGCCGCAAGATGGGTCACGTCACGCGGCTGACGCCTCGCTCCCGTTGATGCGGAGAGAGGGCGCTCAGCCCGCGGTCGCCCGGATGCAGCGGACCATGCGCGTCGGATCGATCCACACCTCGGCCGGCGGCGCGGCGGAACACGCGGGTTCGGCGTAGCGGCAGCGTGGCTCGAACGCGCATCCCGGCGGCAGCGCGGCGAGGTTGGCGGGTGAACCTGGGATCGCTTCGAGGCGGCGCCCGCGCATGGCGCCGTGCACCGTCGAGGCCAGCAGCCCCGACGTATAGGGATGCTGCGGCTCGCGGATCACCGACCGCACCGGGCCGGTCTCGACGAAGCGGCCGGCGTACATCACCGCGATGCGGTCGGAGATCTCGACCGCGACGCCGACATCGTGGGTGACGAAGATCACCGCCATGCCGAGCTCGCGCTGGAGCCGGCGCAGGAGCTGGAGGATCTGGATCTGCACCGTCGCGTCGAGCGCGGTCGTCGGCTCGTCGGCGAGCAGCAGGCGCGGCCGGCATGACAGCGCGAGCGCGATCATGGCGCGCTGGCGCATGCCGCCCGACATCTCGTGCGGATAGTTCGTCGAGCCGGCGCTCCGGCGACGGGATCTGGACCATCTCGAGCAGTTCCAGCGCGCGCTTGCGTGGCGCTGCTGTCGGACAGCCCGTCGTGCCGCATCACCGTCTCCACGATCTGGGTGCCGATGGTGAACACCGGATCGAGCGACGTCATCGGCTCCTGGAAGATCATCGCGACCTCGGGGCCGCGCAGATCGCTGAGCGCGCTTCCGCCGAGGCCGAGAATGTCCTTGCCGGCGACGGTGACGGTCCCCGACATCTCGGTCAGGTGCGGCGGATGCAGCCGCATCATCGCGCGCAGCGTGACGCTCTTGCCCGATCCCGATTCGCCGAGGATGCACAGCACCTCGCCGGCATCGAGCGCGAAGCTGACGCCGTTGACCGCATCGATGGTCCGCTCGCGGCCGACGAAGCGGACGCGCAGGTCGTCGACGCTGACGAGCGGCTGCGCACCCGGTGTCGGAGCGGCCGGCGCGACATCGGTCGCGGTGTCGTTCATGGTGCGCCCTCCGTCATGCGGCGACGGCCGCCGGCGCGGCGCTGTGGCCGGAGCCGGGGATCAGCATGTGGCAGGCGGCGAGATGGCTGCTCGCCGCCGCGCCGCCGGTCAGCTTCGGCTCGACGATGCCGCAGCACGCCTCGGCATGGGCGCAGCGCGTGTGGAAGCGGCAGCCCGGCGGCGGGTTGATCGGGTTCGGCGGATCGCCCGTCAGCGTCACCTGCTCGCCGCGCCGGTCGGGATCCATCGACGGCATCGCGCCGAGCAGCGCGCGCGTGTAGGGGTGGCGCGGGCCGCCGTAGATGCTCTCGACCGGTCCGATCTCGACGACCTTGCCGAGATACATGACGAGGACGCGGTCGCTCATGTACTGCACGACGTTGAGGTCGTGCGAGATGAAGATGTACGTCAGGTCGAGCTCGCGCTTGAGGTCGACGAGCAGGTTCAGCACCTGGGCTTCGACCGACTTGTCGAGCGCCGAGACCGGCTCGTCGAGCACGATCAGTCGCGGCTCGAGCGCGAGCGCGCGGGCGATGTTGACGCGCTGGCGCTGGCCGCCGGACAGCTCATGCGGATAGCGCGCGGCAAACAGGACGGGATCGAGGCCGACTTTATCCAAGCAGCTCGTGCGCGCGCTTGCGGGCCGCCGGCCCACGATACGCCGTGCGCGGTCGGCGCGTAGGCGATGGTGTCCTCGATCGTGCAGCGCGGATTGAGCGAGGAATAGCTGTCCTGGAACACCATCTGCACCTGACGGCGATAGCTCGCGCATGGTCAGGCCGCTCGAGTCGCCGATGATGCGCCCATCGAGCGTGATCGTGCCGGAATCGGCCTCCAGGAGCTGGATCAGCAGTCGCGCCGTCGTCGACTTGCCGCAGCCGGATTCGCCGACGATGCCGAGCGTCTCGCCGCGTTCGACAGCGAACGAGACGTCGTCGACGGCCTGCACCGTCGCGACCTGGCGCTGCAGCAGCCCGCCGCGGATCGGGAAGTAGCGCTTCAGGCGGTTCACTTCGAGGACGACCGGGGTGCTCATGGCGCGGCCCTCATATCCGCACGTCCATGGCTGTGCGCAATCCGTCGCTGACGAGGTTGAAGCACATCGAGGTGATGAAGATCATCGCGCCGGGAAGCGCCGCGACCAGCGGATTGACCCAGATCGCCTGGCGCAGGTTGTTCAGCATCAGGCCCCATTCGGCGTCGGGCGGCGTGACGCCGAGGCCGAGGAAGCTCAGGCCCGCCGCCAGGATGATCGAGATCGAGATCAGCTGACGTCGCGTAGACGAGGATCGGCCCCAGCACGTTGTTGAGGATGTGGAAGCGGATGATCGACAACGGGCGCGCACCGCTGGCGCGCGCCGCCTCGACGAACTCGGCCGAGCGCACCTGCGTCGTCACCGTCTCGGAGATGCGCACGACCGGCGGAATGAACGTGACGGTGAGCGCGAGGATCGTATTGCCGAGGCCCGAGCCGAGCATGCCGCAGATGGCGATGGCGAGCAGGATCGAGGGGAACGCGTAGAGCACGTCCATGCTGCGCATGATGAGGCTGTTGACGATGCCGCCGCTGTAGCCGGCGATCAGCCCGAGCGTGCCGCCGATCAGCACGGCGAGCGACACCGGCGCGACGCCGCACAGCAGCGACAGCCGTCCGCCATAGAGGATGCGGCTCCACAGGTCGCGCCCGACTTCGTCGGTGCCGAGCCAGTGGCCCTTGTAGCCGGGCGACTTGAGGCGCGCGAAAACGGAGCTCGCGTAGGGGTCATGGGTCGCGAACAGCGGCGCCGCCACCACCATGAAGACGATGCACGCGAGCAGCACCATCACCGTCAGGGTGACGCGGTCGGCGAGGAGGCGCTCGCGCACGCGCGTCCAATAGCCCTTGCCCGCTTCGGCGCGGCGCACCGCTTCGGCGGCGGAGGGAACGGCGATGGTGTCCTGCAACGACATCTCCTCCTCCCGCCGCGCTATCGCCGGATGCGCGGATCGATCAGCGCCTGCAGCACGTCGACCACGATGTTGATGACGACGAAAATGGTGGCGAGCACCAGGATCGTGGCGGAAAGCACGGGGATGTCGCGCCGGAAGATCGCAAGGTTCAGCAGGCTGCCGGAGCCGGGCCAGTTGAACACGGTCTCGACGAGGATCGATCCGCCGAGCAGATAGCCGAACTGCAGGCCCATCAGCGCCAGCGCCGAGGGCGCCGCATTCTTCATGATGTGCAGGAGCACGCGCGGGCCCTTGAGGCCCTTGGCCTGCAGCGCCGTCACGAACTCCATCGACCGGATCTCGAGCACGTTGGCGCGCACGAGGCGGCTGATGATGCCCATCGGGATCAGCGACAGCGTGACGACCGGCAGCACGAGATGCTTGATGTGCTCCCACGACGTCGGGAGGCCCTCGGGTCCCATGCCCTGGCCCGGCAGGACGTTGAGGACGACGGCGAAGATCGCGACCAGCACCATGCCGACCCAGTAGTGCGGCAGGCTGACGCCGGCGATCGCGACGCCGGAGAACAGCTTGTCGAGCCAGGTGCCGTTGTAGTAGGCGGCGAGCGCGCCGAGCAGCACGCCGAGCGAGAAGCCGAGGACGACGGCAGGCAGCGCGATCTTGCAGCGTATTGCCGAGGGCGCTGAACAGCTCCTGGGCGACCGGCTGGTTGGTGAAGATCGAGGTGCCGAGATCGCCGCTCGCCATCGCCTGAAGCCAGCGCAGATACTGAATGTGAGATCGGCTGATCGAGGCCGAAGCGGGCGCGGATCATGTCCGCGACCTCTTTCGGCGCCTCGGGCGGGATCATGATGTCGGCGGCGTCGCCCGGCACCATCTTCATGAGCAGCGAAGACGACAAGCGACACGCCGAGCAGGATCGGCACGGCGTAGAGGATGCGGCGTGCAACGAAGAACCACATGCGTCCGAGCACCTCACGGATGCGGAGCGACCGGCGTCGCCGCGTTCCGCGCTCGGAACGGGCGACGCACGGCGGCCTAGGGGACCCTCAGCGAGCCCTACTTCTTGAGCGACACGCTCGTCAGGTCCTGGAACCAGCTCTGAGCGCTGACGAAGCCCTCGACCTTCGTCGTCATGGCGCGCGGGTTGCCGTCATGGACGATCCACACCCATGGCGCGTCGTCGACGAGCATCTCGTGCATCGAGATGACGGCCTTGTTGAACTCGTCCTGGTTCGGCGCGGTCTCCATCTTGAGCAGCGTCGCGTCGAAGTCCGGGTTCTTCCAATGACCCCAGTTGGAGCCCTTCGGCGTGCTGTTCTCGCCATAGAACCAGCGCACGATCATCGACACGTCGGACGAAACGAGGCTGATGTTCAAGGCATCCGAGCCGACCGCCTGCGGCGCCGTCGGCTCGGCGCGGAAGGCGACGAGCACCGTGCCCCACTCGACGACCTCGAACGAGATGTCGAAGCCGCACTGCTTCATCGACTGCTGCAGGAACTCGTTCATCGGCAGCGGCAGCATCTGACCCGATCCCGAGGTCGAGATCATGATCTTGCCCTTGGCCGGCTTGCTCGGGGCCGTAGCCGGCCTCGGCGAGCAGCTTCTTGGCCATCGCCGGATCGAACGTGTAGGCGTTCTTCGGATTGCCGAAGCGCGCGTCGGCCTTCTTGAAGAAGCCGACCGACGGCTCCGCCGTGCCGTTGAGCAGCGTCACGAGGCCGGCGCGGTCGACGCAGTAGTTGATCGCCTGGCGCACCTTCACGTCGCGGAACGGCGAATCCGCCTTGGCCGTGTTCAGCACCCACGGCCACACATGCGGATAGCTGTTGGAGACGAAGCTGAAGCCGGCCTTCTTGAGGCCGTCGATGGAGTCGGGCGGCGGCACCTCGATCCAGTCGACCTGGCCCGAGCGCAGCGCCGCGAGACGCGTGTTCGCCTCCGGCATCGGGAACAGGACGACCTTGTCGACCTTGGGGACGCGCGCCTTGTCCCAGTAGTTGGGGTTCTTGTCGAGATCGATGCTGATGCGCGGCTTGAAGTTCTTGGCGATGAAGGGGCCGGTGCCGATCGGCGCCTTGGCGAACTCGGCCCAGCTTCCGGCCTTCTCGAAGGCCGCAGGGCTGACGTAGAAGATCGTCGTCAGGACATAGGGGAAATAGGAGATCGGCCGCGTCGTCGTGAATTCGATCGTGTAGTCGTCGATCTTTTTGTAGCCGCCGTCCGCGATGTAGGTCGGGCGTCCCGCGATTGATGGCCGAGCCTTGCGGATCGAACTGCTTGGCGTCCTTGTTGAAGCTGCGGTCGAGGTTCCAGATGGCGGCGTCGGCGTTGAAGGGCGTGCCGTCGTGGAATTTCACGCCCTGGCGCAGCTTGAACGTCCACTTCTTGGCGATCGGTCTTGCTCTGCTCCCAGCTTTCGGCGAGGCCGGGCGTGATGTCGGCCGGCTTGTCGGCCTTGCTCAGGTCCCAGAGTCACGAGCGCGTCGAAGGCGGTGTAAGCCCATGAAGCGCACGCCCTCGAAGCCGTTGTTCGGGACGCCCGTCGTCGTCGGCACGTCGGTCGCCGTCATCGCGATCCGCAGCGTGCCCTGGGCCATTGCCGGTGCGGTGGCTCCCATCAAAGCCGTCGCCGCCAGCGCCACGAGGCGGAGCGTCGTGCCGTTTCGCCTAGCCATGCTACTCTCCCTTACGCCTGCATTCCGTGACGGAAATCCTGCTGCCGAATGCCGCGCTTCATTCGAGCGATCATCGGGCAGCGCTGAAAATATAGGCCCCAATGGCTGCAAAGGATAGGCACATAGCCCAGGCACGCTGCTCAAAACGCCAGCGCGGTCTGTTGTCCTGGCGATGCGATCGGTCGGCACCGACAGATCAGGCGTTCATCTCGAGCGGCGCGCCATCGCCACCGACCGGCCGGCGCAGGCACGCCACGTAGTGTCCCGGCGCCACCTCGAGCAGCGGCGGTTCGGCCACCTTGCACTCCGGCATGACGTACGGACATCGTGTATGGAAGCGGCAGCCCGACGGCGGATTGATCGGGCTCGGCACGTCGCCCTGGAGGATGATCTGCTTGCGCTTGGCGCCGGGCTCGAGCAGCGGCGCCGCCGCCAAGAGCGCTTCGGTGTAGGGATGCAGCGGTGCGCCGAACAGGTCGGCATTGTCGGCAAGCTCGACGATGCGGCCGAGGTACATGACCGCGACGCGGTGGCCGATATGCTCGACGACCGCGAGATCGTGCGACACGAACAGATAGGCGAGCTGGAACTGCTCCTGCAGGTCGATGAGCAGATTGAGTACCTGCGCCTGCACCGAGACATCGAGCGCGGAGACCGGCTCGTCGGCGATGATCAGGCGCGGATTGACGGCGAGCGCGCGGGCGATGCCAAGGCGCTGGCGCTGTCCGCCGGAGAATTCGTGCGGGAACTTCTCGATCGATTCAGGGCGCAGGCCAACATGCTGGAACAGCTCGGCGACGCGTGCATCGAGTTCCGCGCCGCTCGCGATGGCGAAATTGGTCAGCGGCTCGGCGACGATGGCGCCGGCCGAAAGGCGCGGGTTCAGCGACGAATAGGGGTCCTGGAACACCATCTGCATCTCGCGTCGCTGGAGACGCAGCGACTCCCCTTCGAGCTGCGTGATGTCGACGCCGTTGAGCTCGATTTTCCCCGCGGTCGGGGTCTCCAGACGCGTAATGCTCTTGGCGACCGTCGACTTGCCGCAGCCCGGACTCGCCGACGAGGCACAGCGTCTCGCCGCGGCGGATCTCGAAGGAGACGCCGTCGACCGCTTGAACATGGCGCGACGACACGCGACAGCAGCACCGCGATGGACGGGAAAATGCTTCTTCAGATCGGTGACCTTGAGGACGGTCTCGGCGACCCGTGCAGCCGGTGGTGCTTCAGAGGGTATGGTGTCGGAGCTCATTGCGGCACCGCTGCAATGCGCGCGGCCTCCCAACAGGCGGCACGGTGGCCGATGTCGTGCACATCGAGAGCGGGGCGCTCCAGCGTGCAACGGTCGACGGCGAAGCCGCAGCGCGGCGCGAACGCGCAGCCGGGAATTGCCTCGCGCAACGACGGGACGAGCCCCGTGATCTCCTGCAGGCGGCTGCGCGGACGCCCGCGCTGAGCCGCTGTGCGCCGCCGCGGGATCGAGCCGATCAGGCCGCGCGTGTAGGGGTGTTTCGGATTGCGCAGCAGCTCTTCGACCGGCGCCTCCTCGACCGTGCGCCCGGCATACATGACGATGACGCGCTGTGCAGTCTCGGCGACGACGCCGAGGTCGTGCGTGATCAGGATGATCGCCGTACCGAGGCGATCCTTGAGCTCCAGCATCAGGTTCAGGATCTGCGCCTGGATCGTGACGTCGAGCGCCGTCGTCGGCTCGTCGGCGACCAGAACCTGCGGATTGCAGGCGAGCGCGATGGCGATCATGACGCGCTGGCGCATGCCGCCCGAAAGCTGGTGCGGGTACTCGCCGGCGCGGCGCTTGGGATCGGCGATGCGCACCAGCTGCCAGCATGTCGATCGCGCGGTCGCGGGCGGCGCGCCGGCCGAGCCCCTGGTGGATGTGGAGCGATTCCGCGATCTGCGCGCCGACCGTCAGCACGGGATTGAGCGAGGTCATCGGCTCCTGGAAGATCATCGAGATGCGGTTGCCGCGGATCTTGCGCATCTCGGCTTCCGACCGCGTCGTCAGCTCCGTGCCTTCGAAATTGATCGAGCCGCCGACGATGCGGCCGGCCCGCGGCGGGATCAGCCCGAGGATCGAGAGTGCGGTAACGCTCTTGCCGCAGCCGGATTCGCCGACGATGCACAGCGTCTCGCCGCGGTTGAGATCGAAGGAGATGCCGTCGACCGCGCGCACGACGCCGTCGCGCGTGAAGAACTGCGTCCGCAGATCGCGCACCGACAGGATCGGTGTCGGACTTGGCTGTGCCCATAGCGGAGGCCGTGGCGGGCGCCGGGACGCAGTGTTGCGGGCGTGGTCATGGTCAATGACTGGCCCTCACATGCGCCGCGAGATGCGCGGATCGAGCGAGTCGCGCAGCCCGTCGCCGACGAGGTTGATCGCCAGCACCGTGATGGCGAGCAGGACGCCGGGAAAGAAGATGATCCACGGCGCGATCTGGAAGAACGTGCGGCCGAGCGAGATGACGTTGCCCCAGCTCGGGATTTCGGGCGGCGTGCCGGCGCCGAGGAACGACAGGCCGGCTTCGGTCAGGATCGCCGAGGCGCACACGTACGTCGCCTGCACGATCAGCGGCGCGACCGTGTTCGGCAGGATATGGCGTACCATGATCGCGGCCATTGCGCGTGCCGCTGGCGATCGCGGCCTCGATGTAGGGGCGGCCGCGTACCGACAGCACGACGCTGCGCACGAGGCGCGCGACGCGCGGGATCTCCGGGATCGCGATGGCGATGACGACGATCATCAGGCTCGCCTTCATCAACGTGATCAGCGCGATCGCGAGGAGGATCGCGGGAATTGCCATCATGCCGTCCATGACGCGCATCATCACGGCGTCGACGGGCCTGTAGAAGCCGCACAGTACGCCGATGACGAGCCCGATGAATGTCGCCACCACGCGACGCTGAAGCCGATGATGAGCGAGATGCGCGTGCCGTAGATGACGCGGCTGTAGACGTCGCGGCCGAATTGGTCGGTGCCGAACCAGAAGTGATCGGACGGCCGCTTGAGGCGATCGGTCGGCTCGAACTGCAGCGGATCGCCGGCGAGCCACGGCGCCAGCAGGGCGATGGCAAGCAAGGCGAGCAGGATCAGCGCGCCGCCGACGATGGTCTTGTTGCGGCGAACCCAGGTCCAGACCGCGTTCGGCCGTGGCCGGGTGACGGCGACGGGCAGTCCGGCGGTCGTGGTGGCCATCGGTCCCGTCCTACTGGCGAATGCGTGGATCGAAGAAAGTGTAGCTGATGTCGATCAGCAGGTTCACGAGCACCTTCGCGCCGGCAAACAGAATGATCAGGCCCTGAATGATCGGATAGTCGCGCTTCAGGATCGCGTCGACGGTCAGCCGGCCGAGGCCCGGGATATTGAAGACGGTCTCGGTGATGACGACGCCGGAGATCAGCAGCGCAAGGCCGATGCCGATGACGGTGACGATCGGCACGGCGGCATTCTTGAGCGCATGGCGCAGCAGCACGGACCGCGTGGCGACGCCCTTCGCGTGGGCGGTGCGGATATAGTCCTCCGACAGCACCTCGAGCATGCTGGCGCGCGTGATCCGCGCGATCAGCGCCATGTAGGCCATGCCGAGCGCGAACGCGGGAAGCGCGATCGAGCGCAGCGTGCCGACGATCCCATCCGCATAGCGGCCGATAGCCCTGCACGGGCAGCCAGCGCAACTGGATCGCGAAGACGTAGATCAGCAGATAGCCGACGAGGAACACCGGCACCGCGAAGCCGAGGACGGAAAAGCCCATGACGACGCGATCGACGGTCGTATCGGCCTTCCAGGCGGCGACGACGCCCATCGGGATCGCGAAGGCGACGGCGACGACGAGGGTCGCGACCGCGAGTACGAGCGACGGCTCGAGCCGCTGCTTGACCAGCGTCATCACCGGCAGGTTGGAGAAGATCGAGGTGCCGAGATCGCCGTGCAGGAGGTTCCAGATATAGACGCCGAACTGCTCCCACACCGGCCGGTCGAGGCCGAGCTTGCGGCGGATGCCCTCGATCTCGGCCGGCGACGCGTCGTCGCCCGCGATGACGGCCGCCGGATCGCCCGGCGTGAGATGCAGCAGGAAAAACACGAACAGCGCCACGACGATCATCACCGGGATCGTCGCGATGAGGCGGCGCAGGATATAGGCGGTCACGGGACTGCTCCGGTCGGCCGGGTCGGCGCGGCGCGAGACAAGTGCACGCGCCGCGCCGTTCCAGCGGTTCGGTTCGTCACTTCTTTTCGATGTTCCACATCGGCGGCACCGAGGGCACCGAGAGGACGCCCGAAATCTTGTCCGACCGGTAGGCCACCGGATTGCGCCACTGGGCGAACGAGATGTAGGGCACCTCCTCGTAGGCGCGCTTCGAGAGATCGACCGCGATCTTCTTGCGCGTCTCGATGTCGGGCGCGAACGCCCACGCCTTGCGCAGCTCCTCGAACTTGGCGTCGCACGGCCAGCCGAACCACGCCTTGTCGCAGGCCATGCCGATCGAGGTGTGCGTGACCGGGCTCGACGACGTCAGCACGCTGGTGCCGGTGATGAAGATGTTCCACCCGCCCTGCGCCGGCGGCTCCTTCTTGGCGCGGCGGGAGACGACCGTGCCCCAATCCATCGCCTGCACGTCGAGCTTCAGGAAGCCCGCCTTGCGGAGCTGCTGGATCATGACGAGGTTGGCCGGGATTGATGTACTGGTGATCCGTCGCGTGCAGGATCGTGATCGGCTCGCCGTTGTAGCCGGCCTCCTTGAACAGCGCCTCGGCCTTCTTGACGTCCTTGGCGCCCTTGTAGATCTCGCTGCCCGCGTCCGTCTCCATCTCGACGCCGCAGCCGAAGAAGGAGAAGCAGAGCGTCTGCAGCTTCTTGTCGGCGGCGATGGTGTTGAGGTAGTCGGCGTTGTTGATGAGATAGAGCATCGCCTGGCGCGCCTTCACGTTGTTGAAGGGCGGGTGCAGATGATTGAGCTGGAGGATGCCCATCGTGCCCAGGCGGCTGCATGGGCATCGAGCTTGATGCCGGGCGTCGCTTCGAGGATCGGGCAGGAAATCGGGTTGCGGGTTCTCGAGATAGTCGATCTCGCCGGCGACCAGCGCGGCCTGCGCCGTCTGCGGGTCGGAAAGCCAGATGAATTCGACGCGGTCGACCTTCACGACCTTGCCGCCGGCGTGGCCCGATGCCGGCTCCTTGCGTGGCACGTAGGCCTTGAACTTCTCGTAGACCGTCTTGCTGCCCGGCACCCACTCGTCACGCTTGAACACGAATGGGCCGGACCCGACGACGTCCTTGATCTGCTGGAAGGGGTCGACCATCGCTTCCTGCTCGCGCATCACGAACGGGATGCTCGTGCCGGTCTTGGCGAGCGTGTCGATCAGCAGGCCGTAGGGCTCCTTGAGGGTCCACACGAAAGTCTTGTCGTCCTTGGCGACCAGCGAGTCCGTGTAGTTGAAGAGCTGCTTGCCGGCGCCGTCGCGCTGCCACCACCGCTTCATCGAGGCGACCACGTCCTTGCTGGTCACCTTCGATGCCGTCGTGGAAGGTCAGCCCGTCGCGCAGCGTGAACGTAGTAGACCTTGCGGTCATCGCTGACGGTCCACGTGTCGACCATCTGCGGCTGCGGCTTGAGCTCGGCGTCGCTCGAAAACAGCGTGTCGTAGATCATCAGGCCGTGGATGCCGGCGATCGTCTGGGTCGTCCAGAACGGGTCGAGCGTGCGCACGTCGGCGTGCATGGTGACTTTCAGAACTTTCGGCTGCTGCGCCAGCGTCGGCGCGGCCGCGAACGTCACTGCACATGCCGCAAGCCACATTCGGAATGCCATCTTCATCGTGCGCATGTGTTTTTCCTCGCAGGTCCCAGTCGATGGTCGGAAAATCAGGCAGAGCGGTAGCGGCCGCCGCCCGCCGGCGCGCCACAAAAAGCGGCGCTATGCACATGCGGGGGGCATCAATCGGGTGTTTGCCGGGGCGGAGGGACGACGTCTCGCGATTGGCGGCAAGGCATGTCGGCAGCGGGGAGAAGCGTGTTCGTTTCGGTCGCCAAAGTCGCAGCAAACAGGCGCATTACTCTGCTCCAGGCCTCCACAATGCGGACATGAGCGGCCTGGGAATGATCGCATGTCCGTCGGGTCGCCGCTAGGATTTCCCAGCGCAGCTTCGCAGGTTTCATGCCAGGGCGATGACATCCCCCGCCCGCGATGATCGCAGTCGCTTTCAATGGGGTAGACTGAATCACGGACGTAGCGTCCAGGCGCGGGGCCTTGCTCCCGCTTCTATTGGCGGATCCGAACTTCGACGCGGCTGCCGACATCGAGGAATGCCCGATGGATATTTTCGATCGCCTGAAGGCGGCCGCATCAGCCGACTGGGACAGCTACATTGATCACGTGTTCGTCCGCCAGCTTGGCGCGGGGACCCTGCCGCAGGCGGCGTTCCGCACCTACCTCGTGCAGGACTATCTGTTCCTGATCCAGTTCGCCCGCGCTTATGCTCTTGCGACGTACAAGTGCCGCGCACTCGCCGACATGCGGGCGGCGCAGGCGGGGCTAGCCGCCGTCCTCAGCGAGATGGAGCTTCATGTCCGGCTGTGCGGCCGCTGGGGACTGTCGCCGCAGGACATCGAGGCGGCGCCGGAGCATCAGGCCACCGTCGCGTATACCCGCTTCGTGCTGGATTGCGGCGCCGCCGGCGACCTGCTCGACCTGCATGTCGCGCTGGCGCCCTGCGTCATCGGCTATGCCGAGATCGGGCGCACCCTGGCGCCGGCCGGCGCCGCGGCGCTCGGCGATCATCCCTACGGCGAATGGATCGGCGAGTATGCCGGCGATGCCTATCAGGATGTCGCCGCCCGCGCGCGCCACCATCTCGATGACCTCGCGGCACGCGCGATGACCGAGCGGCGCTTCGTCGAGCTCGCTGCCCTGTTCGGCAAGGCATCGCGGCTGGAGGCGGATTTCTGGCAAATGGGACTGGATGCGGCCGGCGCCCCGTGAGCGCCGCCAGCGGTCCGGGAGCACCGCGACCCGGCGCAAGCGCCGCCCTCGCGGAGCCGATGAGCGAAGCGAATGTCGGCGTGAGCGAAAGTTGGTGCCGGATGAGGGGATTGAACCCCCGACCTTCGGTTTACAAAACCACTGCTCTACCGCTGAGCTAATCCGGCCCGGCGCCGGACGTGCCGGCGAACGCGGCCCTTATACGCGAACCGCCCGCCGGCCACTGCCACCGCTCCTGCCGTTCACCAACGCCGGCCCTAGCCGTCGCGCCGCCGATGACTTATAAGGCGGCACTGCAAGCCCATATATGAGCAGTGCAGCCGGGGCCTCAGGAGGGGCGCCCGGTGCCGTGGCATTGAAGGAGACGTGACATGCCTGCCCCATGGTCGCCTGACAGCTGGAGGTCGAAACCGATCGTCCAGGTGCCCGACTATCCCAACGCGGCCGCCCTGGCCGACGTCGAGGGCCGGCTCGCGACCTTTCCGCCGCTCGTTTTTGCCGGTGAAGCGCGCCAGTTGACGAAAGCGCTCGGCGAGGTGGCCGAGGGCCGCTCGTTCCTGCTCCAGGGCGGCGATTGCGCCGAGAGCTTCCTCGAGCACCGCGCCGACAACATCCGCGACTTCTTCCGCGTCTTCCTGCAGATGGCGGTGGTGCTGACCTATGCCGGCGGCTCGCCGGTGGTGAAGGTCGGCCGCATCGCCGGCCAGTTCGCCAAGCCGCGCTCCTCGCCGATGGAGAAGCAGGACGGCGTCGAGCTGCCGAGCTACCGCGGCGACATCGTCAACGGCGCCGAGTTCACGCCGGAAGCGCGCACGCCCGATCCGCAGCGCCAGCTCGAGGCCTACCGGCAGTCGGCGGCGACGCTCAACCTGATCCGCGCCTTCGCCCAGGGCGGCTACGCCGACCTCGAGCGCGTGCACCAGTGGACGCTCGGCTTCATCAAGGACAGCCCGCAGGGCCGTCGCTTCGAGGAGCTGGCGGGCCGCATCTCCGAGACGCTCGAGTTCATGCGCGCGTGCGGCATCACGTCCGACAACACGCCGCAACTGCGCACGACCAACATCTACACCAGCCACGAGGCGCTGCTGCTCGGCTACGAGCAGGCGATGACGCGGCTCGATTCGACCAGCGGCGACTGGTACGCGACATCAGGCCATATGATCTGGATCGGCGACCGCACCCGCCAGCCCGATCATGCGCACGTCGAGTACTTCCGCGGCATCAAGAATCCGATCGGCATGAAGTGCGGCCCCTCGCTGGAGCCGGACAACCTGCTGCGCCTGATCGATGTCCTCAATCCGAACGACGTCGCGGGCCGGCTGACGCTGATCTGCCGCTTCGGCTCGGACAAGGTCGAGAGCGCACCTGCCGAAGCTGATCCGCGCCGTGCAGAAGGCCGGCCGCAAGGTCGTGTGGTCGTGCGATCCGATGCACGGCAACACGATCTCGGCGGCGAGCGGCTACAAGACGCGGCCGTTCGAGCGCATCCTGAAGGAGGTCGACACCTTCTTCGCGGTCCATCGCGCCGAGGGCACGCACGCCGGCGGCATCCACGTCGAGATGACCGGCCAGAACGTCACCGAATGCACGGGCGGCGCGATGGCGATCAGCGAGGCGGATCTGTCGGACCGCTACCACACGCACTGCGATCCGCGGTTGAATGCGGACCAGTCGCTGGAGCTTGCTTTCCTGGTCTCCGAACGGCTGAAAATGGAACGGGCGGCGCGGGCTCCGCACGAGGCGTCCATCGCGGCGGCGGAGTAGGTCGGTCGACGGCCAGAGTGTCGCCGAAGGGCCAATTCAGAGCGCGAGCGCCGAAAGGTGCCGCGCTTTAGTTCTCTAGGCGCGCGCAGTTTGCCTCTGTGGCAGCCACGATTGGCGTTGCGTAGCTCGCCAGAGTCGCCATGTCAGCAACAGGTCGCCGCATCGCCGCATCCTGCTTCGGGATTGCTTTCGATACAGCGATTGAAGATCGACGTCCGCAAGGTCCGGCCCTATTTTTGAGGCGGTCGCAATGAACAGCGTGTCGCATTTGTTGATGCCTGAATTTAGTCGCATAGTTGACGCGCTGATGCGACACGTGTCAAGGTCACGACTCAAGCTACGAGACTGCAGCTGCAGCAGAGCTGAAGGCATTTCGCTTGACGAACGGATTGCTGTCGTCACATGCAAGCTTTGCTGGTATGACGGCGCGCCCTCAGGCCATCTGTCAATGCGATCATGCCGCTCTGGCAACATCAGCTTACGACGCTCGAACTTAGCGATTCGCCAATGATGTGTCGTCCAGCCAACTTGCAGTCTTCGCGAATCGCGATCCGATCGCCTTGCCTCTGTCAAGCTTCGAGCAGAAGCGACGCTCTACGATGGCATCGCGTAGGCGTTCGTATCGGCGTACTGCATTGCGTCAGATCGCTCGCGGTCGCACCTTTCTCGAAATGCAGCAAGCCGGAGTACTGCATCGCCACTCCCGAGAAGAACGTTGATCGTCTCGATGTGAGCCGCAGCGTCAGCCTTCGACCACTTCCTGCAATCTGACCGTTCAGCATCGCGCCGGTACCGTTGGAGCAGCTTCGCAGCGTCGATTCTGGCATGAACGCTCGAGACTAACGATCTCGGCCGCCATGACTGGCGAGCCTTGGCCTGATGACAGAATAGCTGAGTCTTGCCGACTGTTGCATCGCCGCATACTCGCAACTGACGGAGTTGCGATCGAAGACTTTGCAAAGGCGGAGATGCAGAGTCTGAGCAGAAGGATGATGCGTAATCTGCGAGCGCACTTTGTTTCGCAGCAGTTGACTTGACGGCCGATCTGATTCGCAGCGCGGCTGTAGACGTTATGCGCTCACAACCCCAACTCCCAAATCTGCCCATTCACGTCATGCCCAAATTCGTTGTGGGACTCTTCCTTGACGAGCTTGAAGCCGGCGGCCTCGTAGATGCGGACGGCGGGCACGAGGATGTCGTGCGTCCACAGCATCAGCGTCTTGTAGCCCTTCGCGCGCGAAAAGCGGATGCACTCGTCGACGAGGCGGCGGCCGAGGCCGAGCCCGCGCGCGGACGGATCGACATAGAGCAATCGAAGCTGCGCCACCTCGGGTGACGAGCGCGCGATGAACACCGAGCCGACCACCTCGCCGTCGCGCTCGGCGATCCACGCGCGCTCGTGCGCCGGATCGAAATTGGTGATGAATTTGGACAGGATCTCCGCGACCAGCGCCTCGAACTTCGGGCTCGTCCAGCCGTACTCCCGCGCATAGATGACCGCCTGGCGATGGGTGATCCAGCCGGCGTCGCCGGTCTCGAGGCCGCGCAGAATGTAGGGCTCGGGTGTTGGCGCGGGGTCACCGAGCAAGCGCGCGATCGTTTTCGTCGCGGTGACGAGACGCGGGCGATCGGATGGCGCGATCCCGCTCAGCATGGCCACGACGCCCTCCTGCGACCCGCGATCGAGCGGCGCGAAGGCGGCGGCGCCTTTTGCCGTGAGCGCGATGACCGCGCGGCGGGCATCATCCTCGGCCGGGGCGCGGCGGATGAGGCCCTGGTCCTCGAATTTCTTGAGCATCCGGCTGAGATAGCCGGCGTCGAGGCCAAGCTCGCGGATCAGATCGCTGGCGGTCGCGTCGGGCCGGTTCGCCAGCTCGTACAGCACGCGCGCTTCCGACAGCGAGTAGGGGCTCGCCAGCATGCTCTCGGCGAGCAGGCCGAGCTGGCGGGTGTAGAAGCGGTTGAAGCGCCTGATGGCGGCGACGTCATCGGTTGTCGGGGCGGGAGCGGTTTGGATCATGGCGTACCTCCGCCTATCACAGTCAATCAATTATTTGACTAAGTCAAGTAACGTGACTTTGGGCGGCCTGGCTGCGCCGTGCGACGCCGGCTTTTCAAGCGCCAGCGCGAGGTGCATAAGGGCGCGCAACCCGATACGGGGCCGATCCGGGAGAACGCCATGCTGCTCGCCGAAAACCTGAAAAGACTGGGCACCGAGACCGCGTTCGAGGTGCTGGCGCGCGCCGCCGAGCTGCAGCGGCAGGGCAAGGACGTCATCAACCTCGGCATCGGCCAGCCTGATTTCAAGACGCCCGCCCATATCGTCGATGCCGCGATCAAGGCGCTGCGCGACGGCCACCACGGCTACACGCCGGCGCAGGGCATCCTGCCGCTGCGCGAGTCGGTCGCGAAGGATCTGCACAAGCGCCACGGCGTCGAGGTGAGCCCGGACGACATCGTCATCATGCCCGGCGGCAAGCCGACGATGTTCTTCGCCGTGCTGATGTTCGGCCAGCCGGGCGCCGAGATCATGTATCCGGACCCCGGCTTCCCGATCTATCGCTCGATGATCCAGTATTCGGGCGCCAAGCCGGTGCCGATCGCGCTCAAGGAGGAGAACGGTTTCGCCTTCAGCGCCGCCGAAGTGCTGGCGCAGATCACGCCGAAGACGTCGCTGATCATTCTCAACAGCCCCGGAAATCCGACCGGCGGCGCGGTGCCGAAGGAGGAAGTGGCGAAGCTCGTCGCCGGCCTCGCGAAGCATCCGCATGTGACCGTCATGTCGGACGAGATCTATGGCCAGATGCTCTACGAGGGCCGCGAGTTCGAGAGCTTCCTGCGCTATCCCGAAATCCGCGATCGCCTGATCATTCTCGACGGCTGGTCGAAAACCTACGCGATGACCGGCTGGCGGCTCGGCTTCTCGGTGTGGCCGAAGTCGATCGTCGAAACGGTGGTGCGGCTGTGCGTAAACAATCACTCCTGCGTCAACGCGCCGACGCAATTCGCCGGTATCGCAGCGCTCGAAGGTCCGCAGGACGACGTGTTCAAAATGGTCAAGGCATTCGACGAGCGCCGCCGCGCGATCGTGCCGATGCTGAACCAGCTACCGGGTTTCAAGTGCGTCGATCCGGGCGGCGCGTTCTACGCCTTCCCGAATGTTACAGGAACCGGCATGAGCGCGCGCGAGTTGCAGAACAGGATGCTGGAGGAAGCGGGCGTCGCCACCGTCGCCGGCACCAGCTTCGGCATCCACGGCGAGGGCTACATCCGGTTTTCGTATGCCAACTCGATCGAGAACATCCGCAAGGCCATCGAGCGTGTCGGCACGCTGCTGATGGAAAAGCGGTAGACCATTCACGCAGAGAAGCGATTGTTTGACTGAGATCTCCCGACGCTTTTTACGCACGCCGCCTGCGCGAGGAAATCGAGGGCGGCGAGCCTGAGCTTGCCATGCTCGGATCGCTCGTCGGCAAAGGTGGCGTCGCGGTCGACATCGGTGCGAACGAAGGCGTTTACGCCTTCGCGCTGAGCGAACTCGGCGCGACCGTCCACGCCTTCGAGGCCAATCCGACATTTCGCCGACTTCGCCAAGCGATCGCTGGGGAAACGCGCGATCGTGCACCAGCTCGCACTGTCGAACGAGACGGGCAGCGCGTCGTTCTTCATCCCGCTTGCCGATGACAGCAGCGAGCTGCACTTCGCCGGCAATCTGAAAAATTCGCACAGCCAGTTCGAGCGCCAGTCCGTGATCAAGGTCGAGGTGCGGACGCTCAATTCGTTCGCGCTCAAGGGCGTGCAGCTCATCAAGGTCGATGTCGAGGGCAGCGAGCTGGAGGTGCTCGAGGGCGCGCGCGAGACGATCCTGCGCGACCATCCGGGGCTGCTGCTGGAGCTGCTGTCGGGCACCTACAAGGACCCGCTCGCGGTCGACGCGCGAGGTCTGCGACAAGTACGGCTACAGCGCTTTCGTCGTCGACAAGGGCAAGCGGCTCGACGCTATGACGACGATTGCCGCGCTCAAGTCCAACACGACCTGGGGCAGTGCATATCGCGACGCGGAATGTGCTGTTTCTCTGATCACTCGAACAGGCAGAGCTGGCCCTCGGGCTCTTTGAGCGAGCCGCGCGGAATGCGGCGATAGCCGAAGCTGACGCGATCGGTCAGGCCGGGATGGCGGTCGCGAAACGCGGCCTCCGCGCGGGTGCGGCTGCCGGGAAATTTCTCGCCCCACCAGATCGCGTAAAGCTGGCGCGGATCGCAGCCGTAGCGCGCAATCAGATCCTTGCGGCGCACGCGCAGCCAGCGCGCGATCCAGATCTCGATCGCATCCGCTTCCGACAGCGGACGCGGCGTTGTCGCCGCCCGCATCGGCGCGCTCGGCATGTCGGCGATGGCGAAGGTGGACTCGATCATGGGGGTCACACAACTCGAAGCGAACACGCGATGAAGTGAGAGCATGGCAGAACATTGCGGCAACGACTAGGCGTCACGCGCATGGCCGCCGGCCTCTCGTTTCGCTGCGGAACGCATTGCGCCGGCGCACAGGGAGTGGCACACGGACCGTCCGCCTCGCCCTTCCGGCGACTGGCTGCCGGCGATCCGCCGGCCGGAGACGTCACCGTGACCTCGAATCCTCCCGCGCGCGCCGCCGCGATCCTCATCGTCATGCTGTCGGCGACGACGATCCTGTCGCAGTTCTTCCGCTCGACGCTGACCGTCATCGCGCCGGAGCTGATCGTCGAGCTGAAACTCACGCTCCGAAGCACTGGGGCTCGCCAACGCGATCTTCTTCTTCGCGCTGCTGGCGGCGCAGGTGCCGGTCGGCATCATGTTCGATCGCATCGGCGTGCGCTGGACGGTCGGCATTCTCGCCGGGCTCGGCGTTGCCGGGGCGACTGTGGCACGCCACGGTCCGCGACGGCAGCGAGCTGATCGCGGCGCGGTTCCTGCTCGGCCTGGGGTTCGGCGGCAGCTTCATGTCGGTCGTCGTTCTGTGCTCGCGCTGGTATCCGCGCGCCCGCTGGGCGACGGCGATGAGCTGGGTGTTCAGCCTCAGCATGCTCGGTGTCGTGCTCGCGGGAACGCCGCTCGCGGTCGCGGCGCAGTGGATCGGCTGGCGGTCGACGTTCGTCATCATGTCCGATCGTTGCGGCGGCGGTCGGACTGCTGTTCGTCTGGCTGGTGCGCGACGATCCGCCCGGCACCGCGCCGACGTCCGCGTCCGCCGGAGACGCTGTGGGCGGCGCTCATCGGGTTTCGTTGCGATCGTGCGGCTGCCCGGCCTGCTGCGGGTGCTCGGTTTGCAGACGGTCGCCTACGCCGTCATGGCGACGATCATGGGCCTGTGGGCGGGGCCCTATCTCCACGACGTCCATGGTCTCGACGCGGTGGCGCGCGGCAATGTGCTGATCGCCATGGCGCTCGCGCAGACGGCGGGCGTGCTGATGTTCGGGCCGCTCGACCGCGTCTTCGACACGCGCAAGTGGGTCGCGATGTCGCGGCGCCTCGGCGACGATGCTGGTGCTGCTGGCGCTGGCCGCGCACCCGCACCCGCCGACGGCGCTGGCGATCGCGCTGCTCGTCATCCTCTGCATGACCTCGTCCTATGGCGTCGCGGTGGTGACGCACGCGCGCACGTTCTATCCCGATCATCTCGTCGGGCGCGGCGCCACCACGGCCAACATGGCGCAGCTCTTCGGCTGTGCCATGGTCCCGGTGGTGACCGGCTTCATTCCGAGCTACTTTCCCAAGACGGTGGCGGGATATTCTCCGGTCGCCTACCAGTGGATCTTTGCTACCATTGCCGCGTCGCTGGGGGCGGGCCTGCTGATCTATGCGACGGCGCGCGACGTCAAGCCGAGCAGCCAGCTCGGACCGGCACCGCTCAACCCAACCGGCCGCAAGACCGGCAAACTCGAAAATTAGGAGGACGCCATGCGGACGCGGATGACGGAAGCGCTGACATTGCCGAAGGACGGCACGGCGGGAGCGCTGGCCGGGCGCGTCTGGCGGCCCGACGTCGAGGGGCCGTCGGTCGTCGCGGTGCGCGCCGATGGCGTCTACGACATTTCCCACCACGCGCCGACGATGCGCGATCTGGCCGAGCACCGCGACGCGGTCGGCATCATCCGCGATGGCGGCGGCGAGCGGATCGGGTCACTCGGCGAGATCCTCGCGAACACGCCCGAGGTCTATCGCAACGCGATGAAGCCGTGGCTGCTGGCGCCGATCGATCTCCAGGCGGTGAAAGCGGCCGGCGTCACGTTCGCGCGCTCGATGGTGGAGCGGGTGATCGAGGAGCAGGCGAAGGGCGCGCCGGAAAAGGCCGAGGCGATCCGCGCGCAGGTCCAGGCTCAGCTCGGCGGCGACTTGCGGTCGCTGAAACCCGGCTCCAAGCAGGCGCTGGCGCTCAAGCAGACGCTGATCGCGGCCGGCGCGTGGTCGCAGTATCTCGAGGTCGGCATCGGCGAGGACGCGGAGATCTTCACCAAGGCGCAGCCGCTCTCGGCGGTCGGCCACGGCATGACGGCGGGCCTGCATCCGCGCTCGACGTGGAACAATCCCGAGCCCGAGGTGGCGCTGCTGGTCAATTCGAAAGGCGCGATCGTCGGCGCGACCCTCGGCAACGACGTCAACCTGCGCGATTTCGAGGGACGCTCGGCGCTGCTGCTGTCGAAGGCCAAGGACAACAACGCGTCCGCGGCGGTCGGGCCGTTCATCCGCTTCTTCGACAAGGATTTCACGCTCGATACGGTGCGCGCGCTCGACGTGCTGCTGACTGTCGACGGGCCCGAGGGATTCCACCTCACCGGCAAGTCGTCGATGAAGGAGATCGCGCGCGATCCGGCGGACCTCGTCGGCGAGCTGATCGGGCCGACGCACCACTATCCCGACGGCGCCATCCTCTATCTCGGCACGATGTTCGCGCCGAGCGAGGACCGCGGCGAGAAGGGCATGGGCTTCACCCACAAGGTCGGGGACGTCGTGATGATCCACGCGGACGCGCTCGGCGCGCTCGTCAACGTCATGGCGACCGCCGATCAGGCGCCGCCGTGGACGTTTGGCGTCGCCGACCTGATGCGCAATCTCGCGCGCCGCAACCTGCTCTGAAGGACGCGAACGCAATGCTCTTCCTCGTCATCTCGACACCGCGCCCAGAAAAGCCGTCGTCGATGGCGCCGAGCCGCAGGGCCTATTGGGAGTGGCTGGCGCCGCTCGAAGCCAACGGCACGTGCAAGGGCGCGTGGGCGCGGACGGGGCGCGGCGCCGTGATCCTGTTCGACGTCAAGGACAACGAGACGCTGCACCGCCTCATGAACGAGTGGGCGGAGATCATACCCGCGACGTTCGAGGTCTATCCGCTGATCGACACCGGCGCGGCGAAAGCGTTCCTCGGGAAGTCGGCCTGATCGTTCGAGGCGTACGCGCTGGCGCGTGCACCGAGAGCGTGAATCGAACTCTCAGGCAAGCAAACGGCCCGCACATGCATGCGGGCCGCTGCATTCGATACGCTCGCGATCAGCCGTAGATTTCGGGGTTGATCGCGTTCTCCTTGCGCGGCGCGCCGTCGAACACGGCGAAGACGTTCTTCACCGCTTCGACCGACATGCGGTCCATGGCTTCCGCCGTGACGCCGGCGATGTGCGGCGACGCGAGCAGGTTCGGCAGCTTGAACAGCGGGTTCGCCGGATCCGGCGGCTCGCGATCGAAGACGTCGAGGGCGGCGGCTGGCAGCGTGCCGTCGGTCAGCGCCGCGTGCAGTGCCGCCTCGTCGATGATGCCGCCGCGCGCCGTCGAGACGAGATAGGCGGTCCGCTTCATCGCCTTGATCTGCTTGGCGCCGAACATGCCGATCAACTCGGGCGTTTTCGGGCAATGGATGGTGACGAAATCGGCGCGCGGCAGCGCCGCGTCGAGGTTGGTGACCGGCTCGCAGCCCGCAGCCTTGATCTTCTCGGCCGGCACGTAGGGGTCGTAGACCAGGACGTTCATCTCCATCGCCTGGCAGCGCTTGGCCGTCCGCGTGCCGATGCGGCCGAAGCCGACGATGAGCACGCGTCTTCTCGAACAGGTCGGTGGTGATCATGTCGGGGCGAATGCGTTGGCCCCAGCGGCCTTCCTTGACCAGGGCGCGTCAGCTCGGGACCCTTGCGCGCCAGCGTCAGCATGAAGCTCATGGCGTGCTCGGCGACCGACGGCGAGTTGGCGGTGCCGGCGATCATCACCGGGACTTTCGCCGCGGTCATCGCCGGGATGTCGATCGCGTCATAGCCGACGCCGACGCGCGCCACGACTTCCATGCCGCCGGCTGCATCGAGTTCGGCCTTGCGGAAGCGGGTGCCGCCGAGGATCGTCGCATGGACGGGGCCGTGCTGCTTCAGGATCGCGCGATATTCTTCGTCCTGGGACATGTTGGGAAACGGGATCGCCTCCACGTCGCCGCGCGTCGCGAGCAGGGCGACGCCGACCTTGCTCATCGAGTCCGTGAACAGCACTTTCTTCTTGTTCGTCGCCATGCGTTTTCTCTCCGTTGGATCCGAGCCGTCGGCCCGGCACACTCAATCGACGTAGTGAACCTTATCGGACACGAGCAGCTCCTCGATGCCGCCGATGTTCGAGAAACCGTTCTTGATCTTGTGCTGCGTTGCGCTTTCAGCGGCCTGCACTTCCTCGATCAGCGGCAGGATCGCGAGGAGGTGCTTGCGCGGCACCACCACCACGCCGTCGGCATCGCCAATCACGACATCGCCGGCTTCCACCGCGACGCCGCCGATGATGATCGGCAAGCCGACCTTGCCGGGGCCGCTCCTGACGCATGAGTTCGGTGTGATGCCGCGCGCGAACACCGGAAGCCCGATCGGCGCAATGCCGGCGAGATCGCGCGCCATGCCATCGATGACGATCGCGGCGACGCCCTTGGCCTTGGCCACCAGCGCGACGTTGTCGCCGACCACGGCGGACTGGGTGAAGCCTTCCGAGGCGGCCATGATCACGTCGCCGGGCTGAGCGAGCGAGATCGCCGCGAGGATTGCGAGGTTGTCATTGGGGCCGGTTTCGCAGGGGAGCGCGGTGCCAATGAACGTGGCGTTGCCGATGTCGAGGGCCTTGATGGTGGAATCAAGGGCGCCACGGCCCTGCATGGCGTCGACGGCTTGGCCCGTTTGCACGTCCTTGAGGCGGCCGAGCGTGAAGGCATCGGGTCGCTGCCAGACGCGGCGAACCGTCAAAATCGGAGGGTTCTTGAGCATGGATTTATGCGGTCCTGGACAGGGTGGTTGGGGGAAATGGCGTAATATGTCCTTGTCGGCGGGATCAGGTAATCGGCTTGCGTCGCGGCTCGACGATCTCGAACATGCGCTCGAATGTGTCAAGCACGGCCAGCAGTTCATAGAGTTTCGTCGAATCTCCGTCGATGCGGATGGCGCCCGAGGCAGCCTCGGCTTCGAAGGTCGAGCTTTCGGCGATGATGGTCGTTGAGGATGGCCCGGGTCATCGTCACGGTGGCGTCCGGCGACGGCGCGAGGCGGCGGGCCGAGGTCGAGAGCGCCGAGTTGGCGAGCGTCAGGCAGAACTTCTCGCCGGTGTCGGTAAAAATCCAGTTCATCACGATCCGCAGGCCCTCGGCCTTCGGCGCGTTGACCCGCACGGCGAGATAGTCGAGGAGCTGGTCCGTCGGAGCGCCGTGCAGAGGATTGGGACCGATCGTCGACCGGGACGGCACGTTCGGCATTCCATGGCGCAGCTCGTGCGCCCCGAACAGGTAGGCGTTGCGCCAGGTCGAACTCTCGGTCAGATAGCCGAGCTGCTCGAAAGTATCGGCGAGCAGGGCGCGCGCGGCGGCGTTGTCCGGTTCGGCGAACACGAGCTGCGAGAGCACCTGCGCCACGAAGCGGTACTCGCCGTTCGCGAAATCGGTCCGCGCCCGCGCCAGGATCGCCTCGCCGCCGCCCATGTACGCGACCATCTTGCGGCCGGTCTCGACGGGCGGCAGGGGATCGAGATTGGCCGGGTTGGCGTCGTACCAGCCGAGATAGTGCTGGTAGATCGCCTTGGCGTTGTGGCGGATGTGGCCGTAGTAGCCGCGCGTCGCCCAGGCGCCGTCCAGCGATTTGGGCGTGCCGATCTGCTCGGCGATTTCCGCGGGCTTCAGGCCGTGGTTCATCAGGCGTACGGTCTGGTCGTGGGCGTAGCGATAGAGATCGCGCTGCGCTTCGAGGTGAGCGGCGACGCGCTCGCGGCCCCACACCGGCCAATGGTGCTGTCCGCACAGCGCGATCGGCCTCGTCGCCCCATAGATCGAGCGCTTCGTGGATGTACTTCGACCAGTCGAGCGAATTGCGCACCTGGGCGCCGCGGAACGGCAGCAGGTTGTGGAAGTTGTGCGTCGCGTTTTCGGCGAGGTTCAGGACCTTGAACGCGGGCAGATAGAAATGCATCTCGGCCGGCGCTTCGGTATCGGGCGCCATCTGGAACACGAACTCGACCCCGTCGATCGTCGCGCGTCTCGCCGGTTTTCGTGATCAGGTCGGTCGGCGCCAGCAGGGCCACCCGGCCCGCTGTGATCGCCTTGCCGAGCCCGCAGTCGACGAGTTGCGAGGGCCCGCGCGGCAGCATCCCGCCGAACTGATAGAGGCCGCGCCGGATCATGGCGTTGCCGGCGATGACGTTCTCGGAGACGGCGTGTTCCATGAACTCGTCGGGCGCGATGATCGGAACGCCGCCTTTCTGCACGTCCTCGGCCGTGACCACGCCGAGCGCGCCGCCCCAGTGATCGACGTGGGTGTGCGTGTAGACGACGCCGGTGACGGGGCGCTCGCCGCGATGGCGGCGGTAGAGCGCAATGGCCTCGCGCGCCGATTCAATCGAGGTCAGGGCGTCGACCACGATGACGCCGCGCGTGCCTTCGATCAGCGTCATGTTGGCGATGTCGAAGCCGCGGACCTGATAGACGCCGGGGACGACCTCGAACAGGCCATGGGCCATATTGAGCCGCGCCTGGCGCCACAGGCTGGGGTTCACGGTCGGCGGCGCGGTCTCGCTGTCGAGGAACCGGAACGTCTTCAGCGTCCAGACGACGCGGCCCCGGTCGCCGAGGATGTGGGCATCCTCGATCGTTCCGAGAAACCCGCGGGCGGCGTCGGCGAAATCCTGGGTGTCGCCGAAGGGCAGCGCGTCGAGCACCGCCGCATTGTGGGCGGCAACCCTGTCCGACGCCGGTTTCGGACCATCGGACGCCGGACCATCCGGTGTCTTCATGACTGCCTCCCGTTGGATTCCCGCCGTTGCGGTTGGCACCTGCCCGGAGGGCGGCAGCTTTTATCCGCCAGTCAACTCGGCATCCGACAGGCGGTCAATGGCGTTCGGCGCACGAGAGATCTGCGCTGAAATGGCAATAACCGCCACTCGCGGAAGCTTTAGTCCTTCGCCCGCTCGACGTAAGCGCCGTCCTCGGTCGTGACGACGATCCGGGTGCCGGAGCCGATGTGCGGCGGCACCATCACTCGGGCGCCGTTCGAGAGTTTTGCGGGCTTGTACGACGAGGACGCGGTCTGGCCCTTGACCACGGGATCGGCCTCGACGATCTCGAAGATCACGCGGGCGGGAAGCTCGATGGCGACCGGCAGGCCGTCGAACAGCTTGATCGAACAGCGCATGTTTTCGACCAGCCACTGGGCGGAATTGCCGAGCAGGTCCTTGGACACGACGATCTGCTCGAACGTCTCCGGCTCCATGAAATTGAAGCCCATTTCGTCCTCGTAGAGGTAGTCATAATCCCTTTCATCGAGGAACGCGCGCTCGACGGTTTCCGTCGTCCGGTAGCTCTTGACGATCTTCACGCCGTCGGAAATGCGGCGCATGTCGAGGTGGGTCGTCGGTGTGCCTTTGCCCGGCCTGATGCTTTCGGCCTTGAGGATGGTGCACAGGTCACCATCGACCTCCAGCACGTTGCCTTTGCGAACTTCGCTTGCGATAACCTTGACCACGAAACCGTTCTCCGTCCATGTCCCCGCGGGGCCGCATAAAATCGTAGGTTGGCGGCTTCATAGCGGTTTCGGGGCTCCAGGCCAAGCCGGCCCCATGGTGAGGACAGTTGAGACCTCATGATCGAGCGCCCCCCCGAGGCTCATCAGGAACGGCCATGGTGGCATCCAGACAAGCACGCGGACCGGCGCCCGTTCCTGGTTGCGCGCGGTCGGATCAAGGCTGCTTTGCGGGGATGGTTCGAGGATCGCGGGTTCATCGAGGTCGAGACCAGCGCGCTGCAGGCGTCGCCCGGCAACGAGGCGCATCTCCATGCTTTTGCGACAGAGTTTCGCACCGAGGCGGGCGTGCGGACGCCGCTCTATCTGCACACGTCGCCCGAGTTTGCCTGCAAGAAGCTGCTGGCGGCCGGCGAACGTCGGCTGTTCACCTTTGCGCCGGCCTACCGCAACCGCGAGCGCGGGCCGCTGCACCATCCCGAGTTCACCATGCTGGAGTGGTACCGGGCCAATGAGACCTATGACGTGCTGATGCGCGACTGCGCCGAGATCCTCGCGCTGGCTGCGGCTGCCGCCGGCACCGATCTGCTGACCTGGCGCGACGAGCCGGTCGATGCGTCGGCGACCCCGGAGCGGCTGACGGTGGCGGAGGCGTTCCGCCGCCATGCCCGGATCGATCTGCTGGCGACGCTGGGTGGTTCCGAGCCCGACCGGGCGGCGCTGGCCGATGCGGCGCTCGGCATCGGCGTCCGCGTCGCGCCGGACGACACCTGGTCGGACATCTTCAGCCGCGTGCTGGTCGATTGCGTCGAGCCACGCATCGGGCGCGGACAGGCGACCATCCTGATGGAATATCCGACGGTCGAAGCGGCGCTGGCGCGGCCGTCGCCCAGGGATCCGCGCGTCGCCGAGCGCTTCGAGCTTTATGCCTGCGGCGTCGAGCTGGCGAATGCCTTCGGCGAGCTGACCGATCCGGCCGAGCAGCGCCGCCGCTTCGAGATCGAGATGGCGGAGAAGCAGCGCGTCTACGGCGAGCGCTATCCGATCGACGAGGATTTTCTGGCCGCGCTGGCGCTGATGCCGCCCGCTTCGCGGCTGCGCGCTCGGGTTCGACCGGCTGGTGATGCTGGCGACGGGCGCCACCGTCGATCGAGCAGGTGCTGTGGGCGCCGGTGGCCGTGCCGATGAGACGCGCCCTGACCAAAACGCTGCGGACGGCGAAAGACCTGCTCGAGGCGGGGCTGATCGGATGCGGATGGCCTGAATGCCGCCGCCGAGGTCGCCGCGCGCTATGCCGTCGCGGTGACGCCGGCGATGGCGGACCTGATCGATCGCGATGATCCCGCCGATCCGATCGCGCGCCAGTTCATCCCCGATGCCCGCGAGCTGGAAACGCGTCCGGAGGAATTGGCCGACCCGATCGGCGATGACGCCCATTCGCCGGTGCCGGGGATCGTCCACCGCTATCCCGACCGCGTGCTGCTGAAGGCGACGCACGCCTGCCCGGTCTACTGCCGGTTCTGCTTCCGCCGCGAAATGGTCGGGCCGGGTGGCGAGCAGGCGCTGTCCGGCGCGCGGCTCGATGCGGCGATCGCCTACATCCGCGCGCACGACGCGATCCGCGAGGTCATCGTCACCGGCGGCGATCCGCTGATCCTGGCGCCGCGCCGCATCGCCCAAATCACACGACGCCTCGGCGAGATCCCGCACCTGGAAATCATCCGCTGGCATTCCCGCGTGCCGGTGGTGGCGCCCGGAGCGGGTCACGCCGGCGCTCGTCGACGCGCTGCACGTGCCGGGCAAGGCGGTGTGGATCGCCATCCATGCCAACCACGCCCGCGAGCTGACCGATGCCGCGCGCGCCGCCATTGCGCGACTGATCGCCGGCGGCTTTCCGCTCGTCAGCCAGACGGTGCTGCTCAAGGGCGTCAACGCCGACGCCGAAACTCTGGCCGAGCTGTTCCGCGCGCTCGTGGCGCTGCGCGTCAAACCCTACTATCTCCACCACGCCGATCTCGCGCCCGGCACCGCCCATTTCCGCACCACGATTGCCGAGGGCCAGGCGATCATGCGGGCGCTGCGCGGCCGCGTCTCGGGGCTGGCACTGCCGACCTATGTGCTCGATGTGCCCGGTGGCTTCGGCAAGGTGCCGGTCGGGACCGGACTATGTGAGCGGACCGGTGGCGCGGCGACGATCGAGGATGTCGCCGGCGGCCGCCACAGCTACCCCGTCACCTCCGACGCCGGCCCCATCGACAAGGGCTGACTTTCCGCTAATGTGCGCGCCGCCTGCGCCTAGAGCCTGATCGTTTGAGATGCAAGCGCTTGCGCACGCATCGAGAACGTGAATCGAACTCTGAAACAATAGCTTGAGCACGTTCGTGCCGCCGATCGCGATTCAATCAAGAACGAACGTGCTCTAAGAGGCCAGGAAGGGAAAACGCCATGGAATTCAAGATCGCCAAGCGGCTGCAGCGCGTCGAGCAATCGCCGAGCATCGTCGCCGCGCAACGGGCGCGCGAGCTGCGGGCCGCCGGGCGCGACATCGTCGCGCTGTCGACCGGCGAGCCGGATTTTCCGACGCCTGCCCACATCATCGATGCTGCCGCCGCCGCCGCGCGCAAGGGCGAGACCAAATACACCGCGATCGCCGGCACGCTCGAGCTGCGCACCGCGCTCGCGGCCAAG
This sequence comes from uncultured Alphaproteobacteria bacterium, assembly GCA_963775035.1. Taxonomy (GTDB): domain Bacteria; phylum Pseudomonadota; class Alphaproteobacteria; order Rhizobiales; family Hyphomicrobiaceae. Next base: position 148,562 of record CAVZHG010000028.1, read on the forward strand.
CTCAAGCGCGAGAACGGCGTCACCTACACGACCGACGAGGTGATGATCTCGACCGGCGGCAAGCAGGCGATCTTCAACGCCATCGTCGCGACCATGGAAGCCGGCGACGAGGCCGTGATCCCCGCGCCGTTCTGGATCGCCTATTCCGATACGGTGCTCTATGCGGGCGCGACGCCGGTCGTGGTGCGCTGCCCCGCCGAGACCGGCTTCAAGATCACGCCCGCGATGCTGGAGCGCGCCATCACGCCGGCGACGCGGTGGCTGGTGCTCAACTCGCCATCGAACCCGTCGGGCGCGGTCTATACCCGCGCAGAATATCTCGGGCTCGCCGAGGTGCTGCGCCGGCACCCCAACGTCGCCGTCATGGTCGACGAAATGTACGAACACATCGTTTTCGACGGCGTGCGCTGCGACAGCTTCGTCGCGGTCTGCCCGGACATGAAGGACCGCTCGGTCATCATCAACGGCGTCTCGAAAACCTATTCGATGACCGGTTGGCGGATCGGGTTCACCGCTGCGCCTGCGGCGCTGATCAAGGAGATGACCAAGCTCCAGGCGCAGGTGACGTCGGGCCCATCGTCGGTCGGGCAGGCGGCGGCACTCGCCGCGCTCACCGGTCCGCAGGAGACGGTCGAGGCGTATCGGGCGGCATTCGAGGATCGGCGCGACCTCGTCGTGTCGATGCTGAACCAGGCCAAGGGCATCACCTGCGTCAAGCCGGCCGGCGCGTTCTACGCCTTCCCGAGCTGCGCCGGCCTGATCGGCAAGCGCACGCCCGACGGCAAGGTCATCGAGACCGACCGCGATTTCGTCATGTACCTCATGGACGGCGAGGGGGTCGCGGCGGTGCACGGGGCGGCGTATGGTGTCTCGCCGCACTTCCGGCTTTCATTCGCGGCTTCGACCGAGGACATCACGCGGGCCTGCGAGCGCATCCAGCGCGCCTGCGCGGCGCTGCGCTGAACGACAACAAACAGACGGAGGAAGACGCATGGCCACGTTGAAACTCGGCATTCTCGGCTTCGGTGAGGCCGGCCAGAGCGTCGCCACCGGGTTCAAGAAATCGGCGACCGCGGAGCACCCGATCGAGATCGCGACCTGGGATATCCTGCTGCCGAGCAACGAGAAGGGCGCGCCGATCAAGGCCGCCGCCGATCGTATCGGTATCCGCACGGTCGGCAGTGCCGCCGAACTTGCCGCGGCGAGCGACATCGTGATCAGCCTCGTGACGACGGATCAGAGCCTCGTCGCCGCCGGCCAGATCGCCAAGCATCTGCCGAAGGGCATCCTGTTCCTCGACTGCAATTCGACGTCGCCGGGGATGAAGCGCGACGTCGCCAAGACCGTCGAGGCGGCCGGTGGGCGCTCGGTCGAAGCGGCGGTGATGGATCTGGTGCCGCGCTGGCAGCACAAGGTGCCGATGCTGGTGGCCGGGCCGGCGGGCGAGGAGCTGATCGGCAAGCTCGCGCCGTTCGGCGTCGTGATGGAGGCGGTCGGCGACGATATCGGCGCGGCGTCGACGATCAAGATGTGCCGCAGCGTCTTCATGAAGGGCCTCGACGCGATCTTGATGGAATGCATGGTCGCGGCCGAGACGGCGGGCGTCACCGATCGGATCGTCGCGTCGCTGCAGGTGACGATGCCGGAAATCAATTGGCCGGCCTTCATCGGCAAGAAACTGGGCGGCGCCGCGCAGCACTCGGGCCGCCGTGCCGGCGAGATGCGCGAGGTCGCCGCGACCCTGCGCGAGCTCGGCCTCGATCCGACGATGGCGGAGGCGACGGCGACGCGGCTGCAATGGTGCGCCGACCTCGGCATGAAGGAGCGCGCGGCGGCGACCCGCATCCCGTCGTCGATCCCGGAATTCGTCGACGATGTTCGCGCCGGCCTCGCGGCGCAGACCGCAGCCAAGGCCGCTGAATAAGCGATGCTGCGGATCACCGAGCTGCGGCTGCCTCTGGACCATCCGGAAGACGCGCTTCGGACGGCAGTGGCGACGCGGCTCGGCGTGAAAGCCAATCGGATTTGCTGCGCTTTCAGGTATTCCGGCGGGGCTGGGATGCGCGCAAGAAATCCGCGATCCAGCTCGTCTATACGATCGACGCCGAGGTGCGCGACGAGCCGGCCGTGCTGGCGCGGTTCAAGGACGACAACCACATCGGCCCGACGCCGGACACGAGCTATCATCCCGTCGCGCACGCGCCGCCGGGCCTGCAGAAGCGCCCGGTCGTCATCGGCACGGGACCGTGCGGTTTCATGTGCGCGCTGGTGCTGGCGCAGATGGGCTTCCGCCCGATCATTCTCGAGCGCGGCCGCATCGTGCGCGAGCGCACCAAGGATACCTGGGGCCTGTGGCGGCGCGGCGTGCTCGATCCGGAATCCAACGCGCAGTACGGCGAGGGCGGCGCCGGCACGTTCTCCGACGGCAAGCTCTACAGCCAGATCCGCGATCCGCGCCATCACGGCCGCAAGGTGCTGACCGAGTTCGTCAAGGCCGGCGCGCCGGATGAAATCCTCTACGTCGCCAAGCCGCACATCGGCACGTTCCGCCTCGTCACCGTCGTCGAGAACGTGCGCGCCGAGATCGAGGCGCTCGGCGGCGAGTACCGCTTCGGCACCAAGGTCGTCGATCTCGATATCGTCGAGGGTGCGGACGGCGAGCGCGGCAGTCTGCGCGGACTGATGCTTGACGGTGGCGGCTATCTCGAAGCCGATCACGTCGTCCTCGCCGTCGGCCACAGCGCGCGCGACACCTTCGAGATGCTGCACGCGCGCGGCGTCGCGCTGACCGCCAAGCCGTTCTCGATCGGCGTGCGCATCGAGCACCCGCAGTCGCTGATCGACCAATGTCAGTTCGGGCCGTCGGCCGGCAATCCGATCCTCGGCGCGGCGGACTACAAGCTCGTCCATCACGGCAGCAACGGCCGCTCGGTCTACAGCTTCTGCATGTGTCCCGGCGGTACGGTGGTCGCGGCGACGTCGGAGGCGGGCTGCGTCGCCACCAACGGCATGAGCCAGTATTCGCGCGCCGAGCGCAACGCCAACGCCGGCATCGTCGTCGGCATCACGCCGGAGGATTATCCGGGCGATCCGCTGGCCGGGATCGCGTTCCAGCGCCACTGGGAGCGCAAGGCGTTCGAGGCCGGCGGCGGCACGTACGCCGCGCCCGCGCAGACGGTCGGCGATTTTCTCGCGGGCCGCGCGTCGGCATCGCTGGGCTCCGTCGTGCCGAGCTATCGGCCCGAGCGTGACGCCGACCGACCTCGCGCAATGCCTGCCCGATTTCGCCGTCGCGGCGATCCGCGAGGCGCTGCCGCAGTTCGAGCGGCGCATCCGCGGGTTCGCCATGGCCGACGCCGTGATGACCGGCGTCGAGACGCGCACGTCGTCGCCGATCCGCATCCACCGCGACGAGACGATGCAAAGCCCGACCGTGCGCGGCCTCTATCCAGCCGGCGAGGGCGGCGGCTATGCCGGTGGCATCCTGTCGGCGGGTGTCGATGGCGTGCGCGTCGCGGAGGCGGTCGCGCTCAGTTTTGCCAAGGATTGAACGGCGTCGGGGGTTTGGCGGGCTCGGTCTTGGTCTGCCAGGGCTGCAGCTTTCGGCGCGGGATTTGGGTGCGGCGGCGGCTGGCAGGCTTCGGCGTGCGCTCCGGCTCCGCGCGCGGCATCGGCCGCAGCCCGAGACAGCCCACATAGGCATCGGAATTCGCCATGCGCGCGCGCAGCCGCGACGCGAGCAGCGCCGTGACGCGTCCGGGATCGCCGGCTTCGCGCGCGATCGGGTTCGGCAGCGACGCGGCGAGCAGCGTGGCTTCGTGCTGCGTCAGGCGCGAAGCCGGTTTGCCGAAGTGGTATTGCGCCGCCGCCTCGGCGCCGAACACGCCCGGCCCCCATTCGGCGATGTTGAGGTAGACCTCGAGGATGCGGCGCTTCGGCCATGCGAAATCGATCATCAGCGCCACCGGGATCTCGATCGCCTTGCGGATGTAGCTTCGCGACGGCCACAGGAACAGGTTCTTCGCCGTCTGCATGGTGATGGTGCTGCCGCCGCGCGAATCCTGCATCGCCTCGGCGAGCGCGCCCCAGTCGACGCCGCCGTGCCTGCAGAAGCGCGCGTCCTCCGACGTCACGACGGCGCGCAGGAGATAGGTCGAGATGCTGCTGAGCGGCACCGGCTCGTAGTCGACGGATACGCCGCTGAGGCTGACTGCCGAGCATGACTGTGGATCGCGGCGGATCGACGGTGCGGTAGACGACGATCAAAATGAGGACGAGTGCGGCGTAACCGGTCGCCAGTCCGAATAACGCAAGGATCGCCCGCCGCAGCCAGACCCGCCATCGCGTGCGACGGTTTGGCGACCGTCGCCGTCGGCGGCGGCGGATGGAAGCGCCGGGGCGGGCTGGGTCGGCGGATCGAACTCGACGGCAGCCGGTGCCGCAATCGCGGTGACGCTCACAAGCGCAACGAGGGAGCTACTGTTTCATGAGGCCGCGGCGGCGCGGGGATTTCGGGAAGGGGCGAGGCGCCGCGGGTTCGGAGGATGGCGGGCGTGATCGGCAACGGGCGCAGCGATCGGCTTCGGTAGCGCCGGCGCGCCGGATGGCCCGGAAGGGTCGCCAATGGCGGTTCCCGCATCGACGACCGTGGCCGCGGCGGGGCCGCCGGCTCCGGGACGGGCGGCTCTTGGAAGGTTCGTCCAGCGGCAGTACAGGTTCAGGCACGATCCGCTATTGGACCTTCGACGGTCGCGCGGCGCCACCGCGACCTCATCGGCGGATCTCCGGCGTCCCGGTGGGCGGGGCAGGAGGATAGTCCGGCTCCGGAGGAGCTTTCTCCGCCGCCGCGGCGGGCGGTTCCGGAACCAGCGGCTTTCGGCGGCAGCCGGTTCCAAGATAGGCGGAGGCTCTGCGGCGGTTCTGGCGACTCGGGCGTCACACAACCTCGGCCACAACCTCGTCGGCGACGGCGGTAGCCGCCGGTGGTCCGGTCAGGACATCGAGGTCGGGCGAGGTATCGCCGTGCTCGGAAGATGGGTCTTTCAACGAGGTCATGACCTGCCGGGAACATGAAACATCCGTGACGCGTGAGAAGGGGCATCATAAGAATGGCGCGGGGTGGGCGCACCCCTCCACGCCGCTACATGGTTCACGGGATCTCACGACATGGCATTCGAGCAACGATTGGGCGAGATTGCCGCCGGTGTGGAAAACCGCCTCGCCGCGCTGCTGGCCGATGACGCGCTCGGGGCGACGCCCGCCGAACTCGCCGCCGCCATGCGCCACGCGGTGCTCGGCGGCGGCAAGCGTTTCCGGCCGTTCCTGGTCGTCGAAGGCGCGCGCGTCCTCGGCTTGGCGCGATGCGGCCGCGTTCGATGCGGCGGCGGCGGTCGAATGCCTGCACTGCTATTCGCTCGCCCATGACGATCTGCCGGCAATGGACAACGACGAGCTGCGCCGCGGCCGGCCGACGGTGTGGAAGGCGTTCGACGAAGCCACCGCGATCCTTGCTGGCGACGCGCTGCTGACGTTCGCCTTCGAGCTGATGGCGCGGCCCTCGACCCATGCCGATCCGGCGGTCCGGGCGGACCTGGCGCTCGGTCTCGCGCTGGCGAGCGGGCCGGCCGGCATGGTCGGCGGGCAGGTGCTGGATATCGCGTCGGAGAAGGCAGCGGCGCAGGCGCTGCATTCGCTGGCCGGCGTCACCGCGATCCAGCACATGAAAACGGGCGCGCTGATCCGTTTCTCGGCCGAGGCGGGCGCGATCCTGGCCAAGGCGACGCCGCAACAGCGCGCGGCGCTGCGCGACTACGGCGAGGCGCTTGGCGCCGCATTCCAGATCGCGGACGATCTGCTGGACGCCGAGGGCGATGCCGCCGCGACTGGCAAGGCCGTCGGCAAGGACGCCGCGGCCGGCAAGGCGACGTTCGTCACCGTGCTCGGCATCGACGGCGCGCGCGCCCGGTTGCGCGAGCTGAGCGCGGCGGCGCGCGCGGCGCTGGCGCCCTTCGGCGATGCCGCGGGCGATCTCGCCGGCGCGATCGATTTCGTCGCCAACCGCCGCGGCTGAGGGCACGACGAAGGTACGACCGAAGACTGGCGCTTCGCCCAGGTCTGGTGCAACATCGGGACAACCGGTCTCACTGAACGGACCGAGCGAAACGACGCGGGAGGCAACGCGCGCATGAACTTCACCGAGCACGCCGGCAAGGCGGTACTGCGGGCCGCCGGCATTCCGACGCCGAAGGGCATTCTCGCGCGCACTGCCACCGAAGCCGCGGATGCCGCGCGCAAGATCGGCAAGTGCGTGGTCAAGGCGCAGGTGCCGACCGGCAAGCGCGGCAAGGCGGGCGGCATCAAGCTCGCCGCAACGCCCGAGGAAGCGGCCGCCCATGCCACGCAGATTCTCGGCATGACGATCGGCGAGCACGTCGTCGAAGAGGTGCTGATCGATCCGCAGGTCAATATCGCCCGCGAGATGTACGCTGCCATCCTCAACGATCCGGAATCCCAAGGGCCCGCTGCTGCTGTTCTCGCCGGAAGGCGGCATGGACATCGAGGAGATCGCCGCCGATCATCCCGACGCGCTGCTGCAGCTTCCGATCAATATCGTCAAGGGGCTCGACGCAGGAGGCGCTGGCGGCGGCGGTGCGCCGCTACGATCCGCCGGCCGCCGGCGCGATCACCGACATCCTCGTGAAACTCTATGAGGCCTATCGCGCCAGCGACGCCGAGCTCATCGAGATCAATCCGCTGGTGCAGATGCGCGACGGGCACTTCGTGGCGCTCGACTGCAAGCTCACCGTCGACGACAGCGCGTTGCCGCGCAACGACGCGCTCGCGCCGCAGCGGATCGCCCGACAAGACGACGGAGCTGGAAACGCGCGCGAAGGCGCTGCACCTCAAATACATCGAGCTCGACGGCGAAGTCGGCGTGCTCGCGAATGGCGCGGGCCTGACCATGACGACCATGGACGCGATCCGCCACTTCGGCGGCGCGCCCGCGAATTTCATGGAGATCGGCGGCGACAGCTACACCAAGGCGATCCCGGCGCTGGAGATCGTCCTCGCCAATCCCAAGGTCAAGTCGCTGCTCGTCAACTTCTGCGGCGCCTTCGCGCGCACCGACGTGATGGCGGAGGGCGTCGTCAACGCGTGGCTGGAGCTGAAGCCGAAAATCCCGATCGTGTTCACGATCCACGGCACCGGCGAGGACGAGGCGATCGCGATGGTGCGCGAGCGGTTGGGCATCGAGCCCTTACGACCTGATGGACGACGCGGTGAAGGCGGCCGTCGCCGCGGCGAAGGGAGCCCGCGCATGATCATCGGCGGCGCGGAGACGGTTCTCGTCCAGGGCATCACCGGCAAGCAGGGCACGTTCTGGTCGGAGCGGATGCGCGAGTACGGCACCAAGATCATCGGCGGCGTCAATCCGCGCCGCGCCGGGGAGAAGCATCTGGAACTGCCCGTGTGGGCGTCGGCGCAGGACGCGGCGAAAGAAGGAAAGATCGACGCCGCCGTGATGTTCGTGCCGCCGTTCGGCGTCAAGGAGGCCGCGCTCGACATCATCGCGGCGGGCATCCGCAAGATCGTATGCCTGACCGAGCATGTGCCGGTGCAGGACACGATGTATTTTCTCGCCGCGGCGCGCGGAGCGCGGTGCCCAGGTGATCGGCCCGAATACGGCGGGACTGGTGACGACCGGGCGTGAGCCTTGTCGGCTTCATGCCGGCGTTCAACGCGCGCGTGTTCCAGCCGGGCGACATCGGCGTCATCTCACGCTCGGGCTCGCTCGGCACGCTGCTGTGTCTCAATCTCGTGCAGGCGGGGCTCGGCGTGTCGTCGTTCGTCGGCATCGGCGGCGATCCGATCATCGGCACGACGACGCGGGATGCACTCGTCGCGCTCGACCAGCGATCCGGCGACGAAAGCGATCGCGCTCGTCGGCGAGATCGGTGGCGCCATGGAGGAGGCGGCGGCCGAATACGCCGCGACGATGAAGAAGCCGATCGCGGCCTTCATCGCCGGTGCCGCGTCGCCGCCGGGCAAGAAGATGGGCCATGCCGGCGCCATCGTGATGGGCGACCGCGGTTCTTATGCGGGCAAGAAGGCGGCGCTGGAAGAGGCCGGCGTCACCGTCTGCGCGACGCCGAACGAGGTGCCGGGCGTGCTCAAGGCGCGGCTCGGGCGGTAGGTTGAGCTGCGGCGCGCGTCACCGCGCCAGGATGACGCTCGATGGCGGGGATCAGTTCGTCATAGTGGTCGATGACCGCGTCGGGCGACTGCTCGTGGACGGGGATATCCGTATAGCCGAACGTCACCGCGACGACGGGCACGCCAGCCGCTTTCGCCGTGTCGATGTCGGTGCTGCTGTCGCCGATCATGATGGCGCGCGCGGGATCGCCGCCGGCCATGCGGATGGCGCCGATGAGATGATCGGGATGCGGCTTGCACACCGGAAACGTGTCGCGGCCGGCGAGCGCCATGAACCGGTCGAGCAGGCGCAGGTCGCGGAGCAGCTGGCGCGACATGTCCGCCCGTTTGTTCGTGCACACCGCCAGCCGTGCGCCGCGCATGTGCAAGGCTCGTCAGCGCCTCCTCGAGCCCTGGAAAGGCATGGCTCGTCGCCGCGATGTTGGCGGTGTAGTAGGCGATGAAGCGCTCGAAGTGCGCTTCGATCTCGGCGCGATCGGGCGCGAGGCCGTGGTGCGCGAAGCCCTTGGCGATCATCGCGACGGCGCCGAAGCTGATCGGTGGCCGCAGCAACTCGGGCGGGATCGGCGCCAGTCCGGCGTGCGATCAGGACATGGTTGGTCGCGGCGATCAGGTCCGGCGCCGTCTCGACGAGGGTGCCGTCGAGATCGAAGACCACGGTCAGGTCACGCATTCAGTGCCGTCCTTCCATGCCACTTGCGCCGCGCGCCGCTTGATCCTATATTAGAACATAGAGAGAACATACGCGGTCGAAGCCGGTCTTTGGATCGGCGGCGCCGTCCCGCCGCAAAACTGGTGCATAAGCATCGATCCGGCGCGAGGCCGGAGATCGATTGCGCATAATCTGTAGCGGACGAATCGAGTCGGCGGGCACTAGCGGACCTGAGAGGATCAATGGCGCTGTGCCCCTGCCGGGCGCGGAAAATTCAAGCAAAGGAGAGTGGGACATGGCCGGATCCGTGAACAAGGTGATCCTGATCGGTAATCTCGGCAAGGATCCCGAGATCCGCCGCACGCAGGACGGTCGCCCCATCGCCAACCTGCGCATCGCGACGAGCGAGAACTGGCGCGACAAGAACAGCGGCGAGCGGCGCGAGAAGACCGAGTGGCATTCGGTCGTGATCTTCAACGAGGCGCTCTGCAAGGTCGTCGAGCAGTATCTCAAGAAGGGCGCCAAGGTCTACATCGAGGGCGCGCTGCAGACGCGCAAATGGCAGGACCAGCAGGGCCAGGAGCGCTATTCGACCGAGGTGGTGCTGCAGGGCTTCAATTCGGTGCTGACGATGCTCGACGGGCGCCAGGGCGCTGGTGCCGGCGCGGGCATGAGCGACAGCGGGCAGTCCGACTACGGTGGCGATGACGCCGGCAGCTATGGCGGCGGTGGCGGTGGGTCGTCCGCGCCGCAGCGGTCGAGCGGTAGCGGCGCAGGTGGCGGTTCCGGCGGCAGCAAGGGCGGCTTCGACAAGAAGCTCGACGACGAAATCCCGTTCTGAACGGACCGCGCCCAAGTCGTGATTCCCGCGGTCCCTCAAAGGACCGCGGCCATCGTCCGCGGCGGTGGCGGACCGCGGGCTCTAAACATCCCGCAGGTGGCACGCGACGGCGTGGCCGTTAGCGCCCGCCTTGAGCTGCGGCGACTCGTTGGCGCACAGCGGTAGCTGGCGGATCGGGCAGCGCGTGTGGAAGTGGCAGCCGGTCGGCGGATTGATCGGGTTCGGCACGTCGCCCTGCAGCATCACGCGCTTGCGCTTCACCGTCGGGTCGGGGATCGGCACCGCCGACAGCAGCGCCTCGGTGTAGGGGTGCTTCGGGTCGGTGTAGAGGTCGTGCGCGGTCGCGATCTCGACGATGCGGCCGAGATACATGACGGCGACGCGCGTCGAGATGTGCTCGACCACCGACAGGTCATGCGCGATGAACAGGTAGGTGAGGTCGAACTGCTCCTGCAGATCCTCGAGCAGGTTGATGACCTGCGCCTGGATCGAAACGTCGAGCGCCGAGACCGGCTCGTCGCAGACAATCAGCTTCGGCTCGACCGCGAGCGCGCGCGCAATGCCGATGCGCTGGCGCTGGCCGCCCGAGAACTCGTGCGGGAAAGCGGCGCATGTGGTCGGGTTGCAGCCCGACACGCTCGAGCAGCTCGACGACGCGCGCTTCGTGCGCCTGCCGATTGGCAGCGAGCCCGTGGATGACCAGCGCCTCGCCGATGATCGCGCCGACCGTCATGCGCGGGTTGAGCGAGGCGAACGGATCCTGGAAGATGATCTGCATGTCGCGGGCGACGGCGCGAAGCTCGTTCTTGCCCATCGCCGCGACGTCCTTGCCTTCGAACCAGATCTCGCCCGAGGTCGGCTCGATCAGGCGCAGGATGCAGCGGCCGGTCGTGGATTTGCCGCAACCGGATTCGCCGACGAGGCCGAGCGTCTCGCCCTTCTCGATATGGAAGCTGACGCCGTCGACGGCGTGCACGCGGTCGACCACCCGCGAGAGCATGCCGCCGTGGATCGGGAACTGTTTGACGAGCTTGTTCACTGTCAGCAGCGGCTCGGACATCGGCGGTGCGGCTCCTTCGGTGTTCATGCGGGCGCAGCCGCGGCGGCGACGGGGGCCTTGGTCATAAAGAATGCACGCGACCTTGTGCCCGGGCTCGACCTCGCGCAGCGGCGGCACCTCCTTGAGGCAGTCGTCGGTCGCGAAGCGGCAGCGCGCGGCGAAGCGGCAGCCGGGCGGCGGGCGCAGCAGGCTCGGCACGGTGCCGGCGATCGCTTCGAGGCGGACCTTGTGCGTCGCCGCCGTGTCGATGCGCGGGATCGAGCGGATCAGGCCCTGCGTGTACGGGTGGCTCGGCTTGGCGAAGAGCTGCTCGACGCTGGCTTCCTCGACCACCTTGCCCGCATACATGACGATGACGCGCTGCGCGGTCTCGGCGACGACGCCCATCGCGTGCGTGATCAGCATGATCGCCATGCCGAACTGCGACTTCATCTCCTGGAGCAGTTCGAGGATCTGCGCCTGGATCGTCACGTCGAGCGCGGTCGTCGGCTCGTCGGCGATCAGCAGCTTCGGATTGCACGACAGCGCCATGGCGATCATCACGCGCTGGCGCATGCCGCCGGAGAACTGGTGCGGGTAGTCGTTGACGCGCCGTTCGGGATTGGGAATGCGCACGAGGCGCAGCATCTCGATCGTGCGGTCGATGGCGGCCTTGCGGCCGACGCCCTCGTGGCGTCGAACCACCTCGGCGATCTGCTCGCCGACGGTGTAGACGGGATTGAGCGACGTCATCGGCTCCTGGAAAATGATCGCGATCTCCTTGGAGCGGATCTTGTCCATCTCGGGGATCGGCAGCGGGATCAGGTCGCGGCCCTGCCAGAGGATCTGGCCGTTGACGAAGCGGCCCGGCGGCATCGCGATGAGCTTGAGCACGGAGAGCGCGGTCACCGTCTTGCCGCAGCCGGACTCGCCGACGACGCAAAGCGTTTCGCCGCGCGAGATCGACAGGCTCACGCCGTCGACGGCACGCACCATGCCGTCGTCGGTCGAGAAGTGCGTCTCGAGGCCTTTGATCTCGAGCAGGGGCTCGTTCATGCCGTCTCCCCGGGGCGTGGTATTTCCGCGCTATTGATGGACCGCCTCCAGCTTGCAGCCGTCGGGATCGATGACAAAGGCCGCGTAGTAGGTCGGGCTGTAGTGGGCGCGCAGCCCGGGCGGGCCGGAGCAGGTGCCGCCGTTCTCGAGGGCTGCCGCGTGGAAGGCGTCGACCGCTGAGCGCGTCGGTGCGTCGACCGCGAGATGGAAACCGGGTCCGGGCGCGCGCGCCTCGCCGGGGCGCGGAAACAGGGCGAGTTTGTCGCCGCCGCCGGGTACGCCGTAGCCGACGCCCTTGACGCTCGTCCAGACGCGCACGTAGCCGAGCGGCGCCAAGGCGGCGTCATAGAACCGCGTCGCGCGCTCGAGGTTGTCGACGCCGAACGACATATGGCCGAGCAGCGATCGCAGGCGTTCCGGAGTGGCAGCAGGCTGGTCCGTCGATGACACATCGGCCTCACAGGACCCGACGTGGGTCGAGCGCGTCGCGCAACCCGTCGCCGATGAAATTGATGGTCAGCACGGCGAGGAAGATGGCGGCGCCGGGGAACAGTGCCCAGTGCGGCGCGAAGTCGAGGTTGTCCTTGGCGTCGAACAGGAGGCGGCCCCAGGTCGGGATATCCGGGGGAAAGCCGAGGCCCAGGAACGACAGCGTCGATTCAGCGATGATGGCGGCGGCGACGTCAATGGTGGCGGCGACGATGACCGGGCCAAGCGCATTCGGCAGGATGTGGCGCACGACCTGGCGGAATTTCGAGGCGCCGAGCGCACGAGCCGCCTCGACGAATTCCTTCTCCCGCAGCGACAGGAATTGCGCACGGACGAGGCGCGCGACGGGCATCCAGCGCAGTCCGCCAATAACGATGACGATCAGGATGAAGGTGCCGCCTTCAGGGCCGAACGCGGCCTTCAGCGTGTCGCGGAAAAGGTAGATGATCAGCAACAGCAGCGGCAGCGCCGGCAGCGACAGGAAGAGATCGGTCAGCCACATCAGCGCCGATCCGACCCAGCCGCGCGACATGCCGGCGACAGCGCCGACGATCGTGCCGACGAAGATGGCGACGAACATGGCGGCGAGCCCGACGGCGAGCGAGATGCGGCCGCCGTAGAGCATCCGCGCGAGCAGATCCTGGCCGAGATCGTCGGTGCCCAGCGGATGCTTCCAGGAGGGGCCCTGCAGCGTCGCCGCGAAATCGATCTGGTTGATCGGGATGCGCCAGAGCAGCGGCCCGATCAGGATCGCGAAGATCATCACGCCGAGAACGACACTGCTGGCAACGGCGAGCCGGTGGCGCCGAAAGCGACGCCACGACTCGCGCGCCGGCGAGAACGTCGGACGCGCGGGCACCGGCACCGAGGCGGCCGCAGATGCGGGCGCTCCGGCCTTAGCGGAAGGTGATGCGAGGGTCGAGCCAGCCATAGAGGATATCGGCAATCAGGTTGAAGAGGACGACGAGACAGGCGAATACGAACGTGACCGCCATGATGACCGGCGTGTCATTGGCGAGAATAGAGCGTGATGAGCAGCGAACCGATGCCCGGGATGCGGAAGATCTGCTCGGTCACGATGGCGCCGCCGAAGATCGCGGGCATTTGCAGCGCGACGAGCGTGACCACCGGGATGAGCGCGTTGCGCACGACATGCTTGACGACGACGACGCGCTCGCCGAGGCCCTTGGCCCGCGCCGTCGTCACATAGTCGAGGCGGATCACGTCGAGGACTGCGGAGCGCACGTAGCGCACCAGCGACGCGCCCTGGAACAGCCCGAGCACGGCGATCGGCATGATCGCCTGGCGGACGTGATCCCAATACCATCGCCAACCGGCGGATCTTATGTCGGCCTGATAGACGAACGGCAGCCAGTCGAGCCAGATGCTGAAGGTGAGGATGAGCAGGAGGCCGGTGAAGAACGTCGGTAGCGAGAAGCCGACGAAGGCGAGCGTGTTGGCGATCTGGTCGAACAGCGAGTACGGTCGCGTCGCGGCGATGACGCCAACGGGAATGGCGATCAGCAGTGCGAGGATCTGCGACGTGCCGATCACGAACAGCGTCACGCCGAGGCGCTGCAGGATGAGATCGTCGACGTTGATACGGCTGACGAAGGAGTAGCCCCAGTCGCCCTGCGACATCGCCGTGATCCAGCGGACGTAGCGCAACGCGACCGGATCATCGAGGCCGAATTTGGCCCGCAGCGCCACCCGGACTTCGGGCGGCACCGCGGGATTGGTCGCGAGTTCCTCGAAGGGATCTCCCGGCGCCAGCGCGAGCACCGTGAACAGCACCACGCTGATGCCGAGCAGGCTCGGAATGGCGATCAGAAGGCGACGCAGGATGTAATAGCCCATCGGTCCGTCGCGTCTGTTCAGATGTCCCGCGCCGATCCGGACCTCACGTCTCCTTGTACCATCGCGCCAGCGCCCAGGTGTCGTTGTCCCAGCCGCTGATGTCGGCGCGCAGGGACTTCGACTGCGCGCCCACGCGTGGGCGGTAGACGACTGGGATGATCACGCCGTCCTTGTCGCCGACGACGATCTCGTTCATCCGGATGAACAGGGCCGCCCGCTTCACCGGATCGAGTTCGCCCTGGGAATCGCGGTAGGCCTTGTCGTACTCCTCGTTGCGGAAGCGCGCTCGGATTGCGGCCCTGCCACTTGTTGTCCTTGGTGGCTGCTTCCCACGAGCAGAACTGATTCATGAACCGGTCCGGATCGGGCTGCGACATGGTCGTCGTGTACATCTGGAGGTCGCAGTAGAACTTCGGATAGGTGTCGGGGTTGGCGACATCGGACGAGAAGAAGACCGACGCGACGACCGATTTCAGCTCCATGTCGATGCCCGCTTGCTGGGCGGCCTGTTTGACGATGGCCTGGTTCTTCTGGCGCGGCGCGTTGATCGACGTCTGGTAGACGAACTTCAGCTTGACGCCACCTTTTTCCCGGATTCCATCGGCGCCCTTCTTCCATCCGGCCTTGTCGAGGATCTCGTTCGCCTTGGCGACGTTGAACTCGTATTTGGTTGCCTTCGAGCGGAAACGCTCGGGATTGTTGAGGAAGTTCGCCGTCGCGACGCCGGTGCGGCCGTAGATGTGGTCCTCGACCGACTTGCGGTCGACCAGCAGCATCAGCGCCTGGCGCACGGCGGGATCGCTGAGCGTCGGATGCTTGGTCTTGAGGCTCGAGCGCTCGCCGTCGATCTCTGTCCACGGGTCGGTGGTGTTGAGCTGGATGTGCTCGATGTTGCCGCCCGGGACGACATTGACAGCGCCCTTGCCGCCCGCTCTCGAGCCGCTTGAGGATCGCATCCTCGACCTGCATGTTCCAGGCATAGTCGTACTCGCCGGTCTGCAGGACCGCGCGCGCCGCGGAGACGGCGTCACCGCCGCCCTTCATCTCGAGCGTGTCGAAGTAGGGCTGGTTCGGGACGTGGTAGTCCGGATTGGCTTCTGCCCGGACCATGTCGCCGGGCTTGAAGTCGACGAATTTGTAGGCGCTGGTGCCGACAGGCTTCAGGTTGGCGGGCGCTTCGCGGGACTTCGCACCCTTGAAGTCGACGAAGAGGTGCTTCGGGATGATCATGCCGGCGGTGCCGACGAACGCATCGGCCCAGAACGGCGTCGGCTTGTCGAAAGAACGCGGACAGTGAAGTCGTCGACCTTCTCGACCTTGACGTCCTTGTAGGTGCCGCTGGTGACGGTCGCCGTCGCCGGGTCCGAGGAGAACTCCCAATTGAAAACCACGTCGTCAGCCGTGAAGGGCTTGCCGTCGTGCCATTTGACGCCTTGCTTCAGCTTCCACGTCACCGACTTGCCGTCTGCGGCGAGACCACCGTTCTCGCGGCTCGGGATCTCGGCCGCGAGTGCCGGCACCAGATTGCCTTCGGAATCCCAGCCGGCGAGCGGCTCGTAGAAGATGCGCGAGCCGTCCTGGTCCTTGGTGCCGGTCGCGAAGTGCGGATTGAGGAGGGTCGGCGCCCTGCCACCACAGGAGCCGCAGCGCCCCGCCGCCGCCGCGCTTCTTCGGCTTGTAGTCGAACTTGGTGTCGGCGCGGGCAACGCCGCACAAAATCGAGCATCTGGCTGGCCATCGGCGCCGTGAGGCCCAGCATCAGCATTCGATTGACGAAGGCCCGCCGCGTGAGCTTGCCGTCCTTGACCTTACCAATCAGCGACCGCAGTTCATGCTCTTTCATAGGTACTCTCCAGGATGGTCATAGCGCCCGGCCGGTCAGCCGACCGGCTGCGACGGAATCGCAAAGGTCATCGGCTTGGCGGCCATCAAATCAGCCCGGCCCGGCGCGGTCAATGAGCGAGGCGTAGATTAGCTTGTTGTGGACTGCACTTTTACTTCGCTAGAATTGCCGAAAGTAGCGGCGACGAACGGCTGCCAAGAAAAGACGGCATTCGCTCGGAGGAAATCATGGTTTCGACGCTTGGCGAGATCCTGCCGTATGCTTCGCGCCGCTACGGCGATAGTACCGCGCTCGTCGTCGGCGGCGATCAGCTTACATACCGTCAGCTTGATCAGCGCTTCGAATGCCTTTGCGAACGGGCTTGTC
This sequence comes from uncultured Alphaproteobacteria bacterium, assembly GCA_963775035.1. Classification (GTDB taxonomy): domain Bacteria; phylum Pseudomonadota; class Alphaproteobacteria; order Rhizobiales; family Hyphomicrobiaceae. Next base: position 164,919 of record CAVZHG010000028.1, read on the forward strand.
GGCGCCGGAGTGAAGCCGGGCGATCGCGTGACCCTCTACGGGCCCAATTCGATCGAATGGATGGTCGCGTATTTCGCCATCGCCAAGACCGGCGCGGTCGTCAACCCGATCAACGTCATGCTCACGCCCGGAGAAGTGGCTTTCGTGGTCGAGGACTCCGGTGCCCGCGTCATGGTCGGCGCAGCCGACAAGGTCACGCCGCTGATGGGACTGAAAGGCAAGGGGGAACTCGCCGACATCGTCGCGTGGGGCGAGCCGACGCCGACGGGGGCGACGCCGTTCGATCTCTGGCTGAAGCTCGGCGCGCCGACCTTCGATGTGGTCGAGCGTGCACCGACCGATGTCGGCGCGATCTGCTACACGTCGGGCACCACCGGCCACCCCAAGGGCGCCGTCCAGCAGCACCGCTCGATCGTCGTTGCCGCCTATGCCGCCGCCATGATGGGCACGCGTACGGCCGCCGACACGATCGTCTCGCCGCTGCCATGCCCGCACGTCTACGGGAGCTGCGTCTATAACGGGGCCTTCCTCGTCGGCGCAAAGATGGTGATCCTGCCGCGCTTCTCCGAGGAGGGCATGTTCGCCGCGATCCAGCAGCACCGGGCGACGATGGTCGATAGCGTGCCGACCGCCTACTACTACATGCTCGCGCACCCGAAATTCGCAAGCTACGACCTCTCCTCACTGACCCGCTGCACGGTCGGCGGCCAGACGCTGCCGATCAGCAAATCGCTCGAGTGGACCGAGCGCACGGGCGCGCCGGTGCTCGAGCTGTGGGGCATGACCGAACTCGCCGGCGCGGCGACGTTCAATCCGTTCTACGGCGCCAACAAGCCCGGCACCATCGGCGTGCCGATCCCCGGCTTCTCTTGCAAGATCGTCGACGTCGCGGATGCCGACAAGGAAATGCCGGCCGGCGAGCGCGGCGAGCTGATGGTCAAGGGCCTGATGGTGATGGACGGCTACTACCGCAACGAGGCGAGCACGCGCGAGGCGATCCGGCCGGACGGCTGGATGCATACCGGCGACATCGCGACGGTCGACGAGGACGGCTACTACACGATCGTCGATCGCAAGAAGGATATGATCAATACGGCGGGCTATAACATTTATCCGGCCGAACTCGAGCGCATCCTGTGCGGCCATCCGTCGGTGGCGCTGGCGGCGGTGCGCGGCGTGCCGGACGAGGCAAAGGGCGAGCTGGCGAAAGCGTACGTCATGCTGAAGCCCGGCGCGGCGGCGAGCGGCAAGGAGCTGGCGGAACATTGCCGCCGGCATCTTGCAGCCTATAAGGTGCCGCGCGCGGTGCAGTTCGTCGAGAGCGTGCCGATCACGTCATCGGGCAAGATCATGCGCCGGCTGCTCACGGATATTGACGACGGCCGGGTGGCGCTGGACGAGGCGACGGTCACGCGGGCGGGGTGAGTGCAGCTATTTGTTGCGCCGCGAGGTGCCGGCGAAGTAGCCGAGCCATGCCCACAACGCCCCGAGCAGCGAACGACAGCACGAAAATCCCGGGAAACAGCCGCGGCCGGTCGGGCGAAAGGCCGATCTTCATGACGAGGAGGGCGAACAGGACGCCTGCGACGCCCGCCGCGAAAGCGCCGACGATGAGTTTCTGCGGCTGGTCGGCGTTGCGGCCGATGAGGTAGCCGGCGACGATCGTGCCGGGATTCATGACCGAGTGCACGATGATCTCGAGCACTTCGGGCGGGATCGAGCGGAGCATGGGATGCGGCCTGGTTGGGGCGGGGCTGTCCGCGTCGAATGCCGTCAGGACTGGTGGGCCTTATTTTTGGGCCTTGGCCGCGATCTCGTCCTTCAGCTTCTCTTCCTCGTACTGGATGAACCAGCCGACCATCTGGCGCCACAGTGCTTCGCACATGTCGGGGGGAATGCCGCGCTCCTCGGCGAGCTTGCGGACCCGGTCGAACACCTGCTGGTTGCGCCAGGGGACGTTGGCTTCCTGTTTGAGGCCGAGCTTGATCTGCCAGGCGCGTTCGACGTAGCCGAAACGCTCCGCGATCATGTCGACGAGGGCGCGGTCGCAGCGGTCGATCTCGACGCGAACCTCGGAGAGGTCCTTGCAGTCCTGGGGCGGGCGCAGATTGGCGGTGGTCATCGGGGGCCTCTCGTGACGTGCCTGCGGCTGGCCATGGGCGGACGGAGGGTCGGATTCTGCAGCGGATCGCCCCCGGCTCGCATGACGAGCCGGGAGGCGTATCAGCGGTGCGGCTACTTGCCGGCCCGTTCCGCCAGCACCTTGCGGGCGATGCGGAAGCATTCGACGCCGGCCGGGAAGCCCGCGTAGATCGCGATCTGGTGGATGATCGCCTTCAGCTCATCCTTGGTGACGCCGTTGTTGAGGGCGCCGTTGAGGTGAAGCTCCCATTCGTGCATGCGGCCGAGCGAGGCGAGCATGGTCAGGTTCATCATCGAGCGGGTCTTCGGGGGAATGGTCGAATCGCCCCAGATCTTGCCCCAGCAGAACTCGTTCAGCATGTCCTGGAAATCGGCGTTGAATTCGTCGGCCGTCGACAGGCTCTTTTCAACGTATTCGGCGCCAAGCGTCGCCTTGCGCGCCTTGAGACCCTTCTCCCACAACTCGCGATCCATGTTCGTCTCCGCGTTGCCTCGCCGCACCCCTTCGATGTGGCCTCGGAGCGACTTTTGACACCCTTTCGCGCGGGTCTCAAGCCGAAGCGGGCCGGAGCGGGGCCGCGATCACGAGGGGCCGTCGCCGTGCCGTGTGGCGCATCCATCACATTCGTGGCGCGCAAGTTGCGTGATCGTTGGCGCGCCTGCCGTGATGATGCCTGAATGTGCCCATCATTGAGTGGTCATTGAGCACAACTCGGGTGCCGTCCCCTCGACAGGGGGCGGCGCGCTCATTTCAAGAGCTGTTTTCGGGGTCTGTTTCTGGATGAAGAGCGTTCCGGTTTTCATAGTTGCCGCCAAGCGGACGGCGATCGGGCGGATCGGCGGGCTGCACCGCGTCCGTCGGGTCGAGGATCTCGCCGCGCCGGTGATCGAGGCGATTCTGAAGGATGCCGGCGTTGCGGTGGGCGAGGTCGACGAATTCATCGTCGGCAACTGCACGGCTGGCGACAACCCGGCCCGCCTCATCGCGTTGGCATCAGGCCTGCCGGTCGCGGCGATGGCGACGACCGTCGACCAGCAGTGTGCCTCGGGCCTCGAGGCAATCCTGGCGGCGGCGCGGCGGATCGCGGCGGGCGAGGCGTCGATCGTGGTCGCGGGCGGCGTCGAAGCGCTCTCGACGGCGCCATGGCGCATCGCCAAGCCGCGCAATCTCTTCCAGACGCCCCATTTCATCCGCTCCGACCCGTTCGGCGCCGCGCCTATGGCCGAGCATGTGCCGCACACCTCCTGCGAGGCCCTGGCGCAACGCCTCGGCATCTCGCGCGAGCAGCAGGATGCCTGGGCGCTGGCGTCGCACGCGAAAGCGGCGAAGGCCCGCGAGGCGCGCCGCTTCGTCGGCGAAATCGTGCCGCTGAGGTCGACGACCGAGGAGGCGCGCGACCAGAGCGCCGGTGAGCCGGATGCCGACGACCTCGCCGACCTGGAGCCGATCTGCGGCGACTGCGGGACGCTCACGACCGGCAACATCAGCGCGCTGCATGACGGCGCCGCGTTCGTCGTTGCCGTCTCGGAGGCCGAATGGAAGCGGCGGGGCCGGCCGCCGGCGCTGCGGCCGGCGCTCAATGCCGCGCTCGGTATCGAGCCCGGCCAGGAAGCCGAGGCGCCGATCGCCGCCATGCACAAGCTCTACGGCCGGATGAACGGTCTCGACCGCAGCACCATCACCGCCTTCGAGCTGAGCGAGGCCTCGGCGGTGCAGGCGATCGCGCTCTGTCGACAGCTCGGGCTCGACGAGGCGGCGGTCAACCCCGACGGGGGCGCGGTGGTGCGCGGCCATCCGCTCGCGGCCTCGGGCGCGGTGCTGGTGGCGCGGCTGTTCTCCCGGATGGTGCGCCACGAGGAAAGGCGCGGGCCCCGGTACGGCGTGGCGGCGCTCGGCGCCAACGGTGGCCTCGGCCTCGCGGCGCTATTTGAGCGGGTTTAGCGCGTCGGCGTCCTCCTCCGATGCCATGCGTTTCCGCGCCGCCCGCGACGGAATCCCTGCCTTAACCACGTTGTTGCCGCGAAATCGGTCACTTGCGGGCCGCAATCTCGGCGTGAAAACGCCCATGGTTATGGTTAATCTCGCGTCGAGGGCAACCTGCACGCGCGTGCCGGGCAGAGTGGAGAGGCTGGATGGCGGAACTGGATCTTGTCGCGATCACGCGATGGTTGTCGTCGTCTGCTTTCCTGTCGAATGCGCTGATTCTTATCGGAGTGCTGGTCGCGATCCGGCTCGTCTCGCAGATGTTGCGTGGCGGCCTCGCCGAGACGATTCGATTGGCCTTCACGACCAACTGGCAGCTCGCGATACTTGCGACCAGTGCCCTCCTGCTCTCGATCGCGTCGGGCTTCCGGACCTGGGACGGCATGAGCCAGTTCACCGGCGACTGGGTCATGTCGGCGCTGATCACCTTCGGTATCCAGGGCGTGATGCTGATCATCGCCTGGCTGATCGGCGAGAGCTTCGCTGCCGGCCTCGCCTCGGGCCGCGCCAAGGCCGAGAACGCAGCGTCGGCGCGCGCCGTTCCCGTCAATGTAGCGGGTCTCGTCGTCGGCGGGCTCGTTTTCGGCGCGCTGAGCCTGCTCGTGCTTCTCTACTTCGGTCTTGCCGATCCGAGCCGTCCCTACTGGGGCTTTGCCGCATCCGACAAGTTGGTCAATCAGATCATCTTCGTCGCCCTTGCGGTGGCGCTGGTCGGGCCGCTGCTGATGGGCCGGCGGCGTGGCATCATCGGCGATTATGTCAGCGGTATGCGCATCGTCCTCGGCAACGCGATCCTGTGGGTGATGTTCTTCGCCTGCATGGCGACGAGCGTGTTCTTCTCGTTTGTCTCCCTGTTCGGATCGATCTTTCCCGCCGATCAGCGTGTGCGCGCGGCCGAGATCCGCTCGATCAACCACATCGCCGCCATCGTCACCGACGTCGGCGTCACCGCAACCAATCGGCGGATCACGGAATCGGCGGCGCTGTTCCAGTCGGAGGCATGGCTCGCCTACGAGCGCGAACTCGACAAGGCGGAGCGGCTCGCCTCGAGCGCGCCGGAAAAGATCCGCGACGAAATGGTGCGCGGGCTTCGCGATCGTGAAAGCCGGGTGGCGCGCCTCGAGGAGCAGCGCGCCAATGCCGCGGGCGGTCAGGCGGGCCTTGCGCAGCGCAAGACGGTATTGACCGACGAGCTGTCGCGCCTCGCAGCGGAACGGCCAGAGGCGGCCGTCGCCTCCCAGCAGCAGCAGGGCGTCGTGAGCGGCGTCGAGAAGCGGCTCGACGAGCAGAAGGTCAAGGTTCTGGCCGAGGAGAAGGGCGTCGAAGGCTCGGGCAAGTCCGGTCGGGGACAGTTCTGGCGCGCGGCGCGCGAGGATGAAGCCAAGACGCAGGCGGAGCTGCAGGTCGCGCGCGAGCGGCTGCGCAGCCACGAGACCCGATTGGCCGGTATCGACAAGCGGATCGCGACTGTCCGCGCCGAGGTCGCGCAGATCGACGGTGATCTCGCGAAGCTCAAGGGCGAATCGGAAACGGCGACGCAGATGATCGCGGTCACCAAGACGTCCGGCGGCGGTGATCAACCGCAGATGTCCGATCCTTCGGCCACGGCGGCGGCACTCGATCGCGCACGGCAAACCTTCCGCCAGAAGCCCGACCAGGCGACGCTGGCGAACCTGCAGGCGATGTGCACGACGCTTCAGGGTGTCAGCCTCAAGGTGCCGACGCTGCACAACGAGGCTGCGGCGGTCGATTGCGACCCCAAGCAGGCGACGGAAGCCGCCGCACCGGTCTTTGCGCTCAATATTGGCCTCATCGCCTACGAGCAGAATTGCGTCGGCGGCGAACGGCTGCCGCAGACCGGTGGCACCGACGCGCTGCTGCGGTTCGGGCGCAAATGCCTCCAGGACTTCAGGGCTTGCCTCGCGTGAATTCGGCGCCGCTGGCGGCGCGCCTCTCCTCGCTCGACCTCTCGCGCGACGACAAGGCGCACGGGTTCGTCGTGACCATGAACGCACTGACCGACGGCAACCGGCTCGCGTATCTGGCGCTGGCGATCGCGATGGGGATCGATTCGCTGATCCTGATGTCGGCGCTGTTCGGCGCCGCCTCGGTGCGCTCGCCGCTGACCGATCTCGACGGCGTCACCGACCTCACTGCCGAGCAGCTCGAAGCTACGATCGACGCGACGCTGCTGCAGACTGCCGAGCCGGCGCGCACGCTGTCGGCACTGCTCCAGGCGCAGCGACCAATCGCGGGAACGAACGGCTACACGTCCGAGATCTGGATCGACGATCGCAGTCAGCTCGCCGACGAGATGCGCGCGGTGCTGACGGCTGCGGCGTCGATCGGCGCCGTGCGCCCGTTCGGCGACGGGCGGACGCAGTTCCAGATCAAAACGGGATTCTCGCGCTACATCGCGATCGCCCAGAAGAAGAAGTGGCCGAAGAAGGGCGAGGAAGCGAGCCCGCCGTGAGCTCGATGAGCGTGATCGGCGTCGCGTTACGCCGGATATCGATAGCTGCCGCCGAGGCAGTACATCGAGGAACTGCAAGCCGAGCCCCGAGCTCGAGGGGTATGCGGCGGAGCTCGAACTTGGGCGCTCCTTCGGAGCCCATCTCATCGAGAAGTCCTGATCCGAGACGTGCTCGGTGCAGGCGCGACCTCGGTGAATGCCGTGCTGCGCGATACTGCGGGTCGACGGCCGGTATTTCGTCAGTAACAACTTCTACAAGACGCTGCTGCTGGATGCGTGCGGGCGCGTCGGTAGGGATCACCATGGCGGCCGCCCACCGGCAATGCCTGGGTCGCGGCCGCCTCGGCGGAGCGCTGCGCGAGCAGGATCGACCTCGGATGCTGAGCATGGCGGTCCACCACCGACGCGGACGTCGTCGCGTCCAGAGCCTGACGCGCGCAGCTCGGCGATCTGCCGCCAGGGCGCGTCGCTGCGCCTTGGGGTGTCGTGGTTCGCGCAGCGCATCGAACTGATCTCGAACGCCTCGGCATTGAGGCGAGCGGCGATCGTGTCGATTGGTTGCGACGAGAGCGAGATCGCCGCAGCGAAGGCCGGCGAAGCGCTCGACAAGCTGATGAAGGGCAAACGATACTCGGCGGCCGCACGCAAGGAGTTGGAGCGTGCGCGTCGGGCTACAGATCGAAAGTCGAGGCGCGCCTAGATCGGGAAGTCGTCGGATGCGAAGTTACGGCTGAGCGGGCCGATCAAGAGGCGGCCGATCGGATACATCAGGCGCTGCCCATGCTGTTGCTGCTGCCCGGCGGCAGTTCGAGGGACGCTGCGCCATTCCTGGATCAGCTCGACGCGGCCGCCGCGCCGGATAGCGGGCACCGGGACATCGACATCCTGATGCAGCGGCAGATGCGGATGTTGGCCAACGAGCTCAAGCAGCAGGAGCGGGACAGCTTACCAGTCTGTGGGCGGCGGTCGAAAACCTGCTGCTGCCTTACGACGAGCTGGGCCCGGCGATGACGGTGGTGCGCAACGCCTGACCGGGTCGGCCTCTCAATACTTCAGCAAGTTAATGGAAGTAAAAGAGAAGGCGCGAGTTCGCACTTGACGGCGGCGTGCGCCTTCAGCTCTTTCTCGCTTTAGAGCAGCGCGAGCCCACAGGAAGCCAGGACACCCGATGACGACGTCAGCGCCCCGGATCGCGTCGATCGACCGGCAAACCAAGGAAACCCGGATCACGGCCAGCCTCAACCTCGACGGGACCGGCGCCTACGACGTCGCGACCGGCGTCGGCTTCCTCGACCACATGCTCGAGCAGCTCGCGCGCCACTCGCTGATCGACATCGAGCTTCGGGCCGAGGGCGACCTCCACATCGACTTCCACCACACGGTCGAGGATAGCGGCATCGTGCTCGGCCAGGCGCTCGCCAAGGCGCTCGGCGACAAGCGCGGCATCACCCGCTATGCGAGCGTCGATCTGCCGATGGACGAGACGCTGACGCGGGTCGCAATCGACGTCTCCGGGCGCCCGTACCTGATCTGGAATGTCACCTTCACCCGCCCGAAGCTCGGCGAGATGGATACCGAACTGTTCCGCGAGTGGTTCCAGGCCTTCGCCCAGAACGCCGGCATCACGCTGCACGTGACCAACGTCTACGGCGAGAACAACCACCATATCGCCGAGACGTGCTACAAGGGCCTCGCCCGGGCACTGCGCGCGGCGATCGCCATCGATCCCGGCCAGGCCGCGCGGGTGCCGTCGACCAAGGGCACGCTCTCAGTTTGATCGTGGGCGGTCCGAAGTCCGATCCGGCTGGGTGACCGTCGAGGAGTTGAGCGTTGCGCGTCTACACTGTCCATGAGTCCGCCGACCCGCCCGCGGATCGCATCGACCGCGCCGAAGCACTGCGTTTCGTCCGCGATGGTTTCACCTGGACCGCCGCCCTGTTCGCCCCATTGTGGATGATCGCGCGCGGTTTGTGGTTCGCCCTGATCCACTACCTTATCGGTGTCGCCGTGCTCGCTGCGCTGTCCGTCGCGTTGGGTCTCAGCGACGAGATCCGAGCGGTCCTGTTCCTGGCGGTACACGTGCTGGTCGGCTTCGAGGCCGACGAGATCGAGCGCTGGACGCTGGCCCGTAACGGTTGGCAGATGATCGGCAGCATCACCGGCGAGAGTGCGCTTGACTGCGAGCGCCGGTTCCTCGATGCGTGGCTGCCGGGAGAGCCGATGCTGCGGCCGGAAACCCTTTCGGCGTCGCATTTCACGGGGAGCGGCAATGCCGCGCTCGGGATGCGCGGGGCGCCGCGGCGGTCGGGCTTCTCATCCCTGTTTCGCCGCTAGGGACGCCGCCGCGATGGAACGCGTCACGATCATCGACTACGGCTCCGGCAATCTCCATTCGGCCGTGAAAGCGTTCGAGCGCGCGGCGCGCGAGGGCGGCTCGGGCGCCGAAATCATCCTCACAGACCAGCCCGACGTCGTCGCCGCGGCCGACCGGATCGTGCTCCCCGGCGTCGGCGCGTTCGCCGATTGCTATCGCGGTCTTCATGCCATTTCAGGGATGCGCGACGCGCTCGAAAGCACGGTGCGCCAGAAGGGCCGGCCGTTCCTCGGCATCTGCGTCGGTATGCAGATGATGGCGAGCCGCGGCCTCGAGCACGGCGTGCACCAGGGCCTCGACTGGGTCGGCGGCGAGGTCGGTGCGATCCAGCCGTCCGATCCCGGACTCAAGATCCCGCATATGGGCTGGAACACGCTGGATGTGCGTCGCGCGCATCCGCTGCTCGAAGGTGTCGCGACCGGCAGCGACGGCCTGCACGCCTATTTCGTGCACTCCTACCACATGACCACCAGCGACGCGGACGACGTGGTCGCGGTAACCGACTACGGCGGCGCAGTGACCGCCGTAGTCGCACGCGGGAACATGGTCGGTACGCAATTTCATCCCGAGAAGAGCCAGCGGCTCGGCCTCGCGCTGATCGCCAACTTCCTTAGCTGGCGGCCCTGAGCGGTTCGCGCTCGAAGGTTTCCTGATCGGCGCCCGTCGCGGCTTCCGGCAGTGCCGGGAAGGCGAGGACGTTGCTCGCATCGGCGTCGCCGTCGCGGCGACGGCGGCGGAACCAGCGCAGCCCGGTGTTGCGGAACGCGGCCTCTTCGCGCACCGCTTGCACCAACAGTCCGTCGTGCTCGTCGAGCAGGCGCGCGAGGCGGCCTTCGATCATGCTCTGCTCGCCATCGGTGCGCAGGTACCAGACGTTGGCGAGCGGCCGCGCCCACGCTTCGCCGAGGCTCATGATCGCGTCAGTCAGGTAGGGCTGGTTCATGGCCGGGTTGGCGAGATCGTAGGAGACGAGGAAGGTGCGCATGGTGGGGCTCCGGTGGGGCGTTCCGGCGGGGTGGCCGGGGCGTATCCTGCGTGAGAACGTAGAAAGAACATGCCGTGATTCGAGCCTTTGGTCGATGGTAAGTTTACATTTTGTTCTCGTGATTGCTCGACCATTGGCGTGACATGCCGCGACCAAGGTCGGGGCGGCGTCGATCGAGGCGCGCGCTACACTGTTTGCGGCAGGCAGACGGAACGGGGGATGAGCGAGATGGACCCGTCGAACGATACGATCCCGGCGATCACTGAAACGGCCAACGCGCCGATCGCCAGCATCGACAGCTTCCCCTATCGCCACCGCGTCGGCGAACTGATGAGCACGCCGGCGGTGATCGTTGACGGGCACACGACGCTCGGTGACTCGCTGCGGCTGCTCACCGCGCGCAAGGTCAGCTCGCTCCTCGTCGGCGCAGGGACGGCGGTGAGCGATCTCGGCATCTTCACCGAGCGCGACGTGCTGCGCGCGCTCGAGGCGCATGGCCCCGATGCGCTCGGGCTTCCGCTGGTGCGTCTTGCGAGCCGACCGCTGCAGGCCGTCCACGCCGACGACTTCGTCTACCGCGCGATCGGGCGCATGGACCGGCTGGGCCTGCGCCATCTCGCCGTGGCCGACGCGACCGGCGCCGTCGTCGGCATGGTGACGACGCGCAACCTGCTGCGCCATCGCGCGTCGCGCGCCATCGTGCTCGGCGACGGGATCGATCGCGCAACGACAGCCGATGAGCTTCGCGAGGCGTGGGCGCGCCTGTCGCTGATGGCGGCGAGCCTCGTCGCCGAGGATGTCGATCCGCGCGCCGTCGCCGCCGTCATCAGCGCGGAAATCCAGGCGCTGACGCGGCGTGCTTGCGAGATCGCCGAGGCGCGCATGATGGCCGGGGGCTGGGGGCCGCCGCCGGTGCCCTACGCGATGATGGTGCTGGGATCGGCCGGGCGCGGCGAAAGCCTGCTCGCCGCCGACCAGGACAACGCGATCGTCTACGCGGAAGGCGAGCCGGGCGGACCGGAAGACCGCTGGTTCGCGGAACTCGGGCGGCATGTCGCCGACACGCTCGACGCGGTCGGCGTGCCCTACTGCAAGGGCGGCGTGATGGCGCGCAATCCCGAGTGGCGCAAGAGCGTCGCCGGCTGGAATGCGACGATCGACGACTGGGTCCGCCGCCAGAGCCCCCAGGATCTGCTCAACATCGACATCTTTTTCGACGGCATCGGCGTGCACGGCGATGTGCGGCTCGCCGAGACGATCTGGCACCATGCCTACGATCGCGGCGCCGCGACCCGCGATTTCGTAAAACTGCTCTCGCTGATGGCCGCGGAATGGAAAGCGCCGCTCACGATCTTCGGCAGCATCCGCACCGACGACCTCGGCCGCGTCGATCTCAAGAAGGGCGGCATCATGCCGATTTTTACCGCCGCCCGCGTACTGTCGATCCGCCGTGACGTGCGCGAGCGGGCGACGCCGGCGCGGCTCAAGGGCGTCTCAGCGAAAGGCATCGGGTCGCCCGCTGATTTCGCCGCGGTGATCGAGGCGCACCGCACGATCATGGACGTGATGCTGCGCCAGCAACTCGCCGATGCCGCCGCCGGCGTTGCGCTGTCGCCGCGCGTCGAACTCGCACGCCTCGACATCCCGGCGCAGCGGCGGTTGCGCGAGGCGCTCGGTCGTGTCGCCATCGCGACTGATCTCGTCGCGGAGGGGCGGCTCTAGGCGCGGAAAAGCAACTATTGGACTGAAATTCACTCCCGACGCCTAGCCTCGATGAGGTGAATCAGGCTCTAAATCAAAAACTCAGTTGAAGTGGAACGGCACGCTGAAGGCGTGCGTCTGCCGGTCCGGCGTCGGCGGGAAGGGGCCCGAGCCACGAACGGCTGCGAGCGCCGCCTGGTCGAGGCCGGATTGGCCCGACGAGCGGCTGATGCGGGTATAGGTCAGGCCACCGCCGCCCGAGACTCCGAACGAGACGACGACGGTGCCGCCGCCGCCCGACCCGCCGGGCTTGTTGGACGCAACCCGCGCGCGCACGAGCGCCGCGTAGCTCAGGATGTCGCCGCGGCTCGCCGTCGTCCGCGCCGAGCCCTTTGTATCCGCCGTCGTGCCCTTTGATGCGGCCGCGGCACGCTGATTGTGCTCGGCGCCCTTGGCTTTTTTGGCCTCTTTGGCCTGCTGTGCCGACTTGCGCTTGCGCTCGGCCTCTTCGGCTTCGCGTTTTTCGGCGACTTCCTTCTCGACCTTGCGGCGCTCAAGCTCGCGCTTCTCCGCCTCGCGCTGTTTCTCGCGCTGACGCTGCTCGAGTTCGGCCTGGCGCTTTGCTTCCTGCTCTTGCTCCTGCTCGCGCTGGCGTTGCTCGAGCGCGGCCTGACGCAGCGCCTCTTCTGCCTTCTTCTGCTGCTCCGCGGCCAGCCTCTTCTGCTCGGCGAGCACCGCCTCGGGGTCCGGCTTCGGAACCGGGACCTCCGTCGCTTCGGGCCGATCGATGGTCACCAGGGGTGGCGCGGCGACCGGCGGCTCGGGCGTGACTTCGGTGGGTGCTTCGACTGCGGGAGTTTCCTGCGCGGGTGGTGGCGGCGGCTGGTACGTGGCCACGCGGGCCGGCTCGGTCGCGGTCGGCGGCTCGGTCTTTTCGATCTGGGTTTCCGGCTGCTGTTCCGGCGTCCGCTCTGGCGCGGCAACGGAGGCTTGGCGGGCCTCGACCTCGGGAGGCGGCTCGGCGTTGTCCGTCGGCGTGATGGCCTCCAGGACGACGGTCTGCACGGCCTCGACGCTGATGCTCGGCGTCGGCACGTTGGCGAGGCCGTAGACGCTCGCCGCGTCCATCACCGCATAGGCGATGCCGCAATGGAGCGCGAGGGAGAGCACCACCGCCACCGCCGTGCGAACTCGGCGCCCCATGGAGCTTCCTTCGGTGGGTGGGCGCGTCTGCATCGGTCACTCAGGCGTTGGGTCAGCCGGCGTACAGCGTGCGCATCGCCTCGAATTTGGCGACCTGATCAGCCTTGAGCTCGCGCTTCTCGTCGCGGCGCACGAACACCTTGAACATGGCTTCGCCGTCGCCGTTGAAGAACTGGATCGAGCAGGAGTGCCGGCCCATGAACGGGCGCGCGAGGAGCACGATGCGCGCGCAGGCTTCCGCGCGAATGTGACCGCCGATCGGGCTGTCGCCGTGGATATTGTAGTAGCCGCGGCCGAATGAGCCGGGCGGAATGGTGCCGGCGCATTCGAGCACGATGTCGGGCGTGTGGACGATGAAGAGGATCTCGCCCCAGCTTTCGAGTTCCTTCATCACCTCGGCGAAAAGCTCGCCCTTGATGACCGTGCGATGCGCCGCCGGCAGCGCCTCGACAACGGCCAGCGTACTGACGCCGTATTCACGCGCGATCCGCTCGACGATGCCGTCGGGGTTCTTGGCAAGCCGCTCCCGCAGCGGCTCGAGCGGGGCTTCGGCAACGGTCTCGCGGATCGTATCGCTCATTGGTCTTCATTCCCTCTCAAGCCCCGGCCCACCTGCAGGCCGGGCCGTGGCCTATTCGGCGGCGTGCAGGATCTTGCTGCCGTCGGCCTTGACCTCCTGAATGATGTGGAAGCCTTCGAACTCCGGGTGCCCGATGGTGAGCGGCTTGGTGCGCTCGTTGCCGGCGCGAGCGTGCGCCTTGCGAAAGTTGTCCGACTTCGTCCAGGCGAGGAAGTCGTCGTAGGTGCTCCACAGCGTGTGCGACGAGTAGAGCTGATGGTCCTCTTTCTCGGGGCCCTTCAGCAGGTGGAACTCGACGAAGCCCTTCATCTCGTGAAGGTAGCTCTCGCGGTTGGCCCAGAGCTGCTCGAATTCCTGCGCCTGATCCTTGACCACGCGGAAGCGATTCATCGCGATGTACATAGGTGTCTCCTTGCCTCTTCTGTGCCGATCTCGCTCAACAAATGACAATGGACGGTAGCACAACCGTCCATCGTCAAACCGGGGCGCAGCGACGCGGGGGGAGCGTTCGCTGCGCCTCGTTCTCTTGTCGGTGCCGAAGCTCTACTTCGCACCAACTCTTATGGTCACACCAAGGCGCGCATTGAACCCGGGGTCGTTGAGCTGGGTCAGATGCGGGCGATATTCGACGTCGAACAGATTGCTGACGTTGAGATTGATGGTCACGCTGTCGCTGACGATGTACTGGCCGAAGAGATCGACGACGTTATAAGAGTCGGTCGCGAGGCTCGCCGTCGTGACGCGATCCTGCTTGGCGACGAAACGAACCCTGGCGCCGGCGATGAGCTTGCGGTCCATCAGGCGCACGCCGCCGGTGACGACCACCTGGTCGGCCGGAATGGAATCGATACCGCTGCCCGTCGTATCGTCGGTGCCACGGATGTGGCTGGCCGCGACGCCGACGAACCACGTCCGTGCATCGTACATCGCCTCGAGTTCGGCGCCCTCGAGCGTCACCGAGGTGAAGTTGATGTACTGGTATGATCCGAACGGAGGCGGATTGGGGCTCACGGGAGCAAACCCGATGAAGTCCTCGACCTCGTTGCGGAAGATGGCGGCCTTGGCGCGGAAGGCATCGCCCGGTCTGAAGATTCCGTCGTATTTCAGATTGACGCCGGCTTCGGTCGTCGCAGCCGTCTCTGGCCTGAGATTGGGGTTTGGAAGCAGCACGAACGGCGCCGGTATCGGATGGAGGCCGTCGATCAAAGTCTCGGTGACGGCCGGGGAGCGATAGCCTTCGGCATAGGTGCCGTAGACCGTGAAGCCTTTGATCGGCGTTACGCCGACCGTGATCTTGGGCGAGACGCGGTCGCCATCGAGCTTGGTGGTGCCGCCTTCGAGCTCGTAGCTGTCGTAGCGCAGAGCCGAGACGATTTCCAGGAACGTGCCGAACTTGAGCTGGCCCTGAACGAAGGCGCCCATCACGGTGCGCCGTCCGCCCGGCGTCAGCTCGTCGCCGTTGCCGTTGGGATCGCTGGTCACGACCTTGTCTTCGAAGCCGTCGGCGCCGTAGGTCACGGCGAGCTTGGCCGCGCCGAAATTGAAGCGTGACGTATTGAAGACGTCGAAGCCGGTGGTCACGAGGTCGAAGCTGCGGACCGACCCGATGGGCTCGAATGGCGAGAAGTTGGTCCGAGTTTGCGTCAACAGCGTCGAATTGCGATAGGCCTTGGCGCTGAAATCCAGGAGTGGAGTGTCATCGCGTTTGAACGTGTAGCCGAGCGTGAACTGCTGGTTCTCGAGGTCGGAGTCACGCGAGGAGCCGCCCGTCGCGGTGCCAAAGTCGGTGAATTTGGCATGGTAGTCGATGACCGTGGCGGTGAACTGGTGCCCCAGTGCCGGGCGCCAGCGGGCCTTGGCCATCGCCGATGTCACGTCGCGGTCGGTGTCACGAACCTTGTCGCCGCCACCGTCCTTGTACTCGTCGACCCAACGGCCGTTGAGCTGGCCGACGATGTCGACGGTGCTGGACCGGACGGCGGCGGTGCCGCTTTCGAGAAAACCGTGGCCGTTGGTCGAGTAGGTCGAGCGGCTGCGGATCGCTGCGTATTCGCCCGCGCGCAGGATGGTGTCGGCATCGATCAGCTCAAACGCGGCGACGCCGCCGATGGCACCCGAGCCGTAGATGGTCGCCGTCGGGCCGCGCGTGATGTCGACGCTCTGGAGCATCTCCGGCTCGATGTACATGACGCCGTTGGGGCCGTGGCTGCTGCGCTGGAAGTTCTGGCGCGCGCCTTCGATCAGCATGTTGACGCGGCCGAAGTCCTGGAGGCCGCGAATGTTGATCGCAACGCCGGGATCGCGCGTCGTGTCGTCGGTGCTCACGCCCGGCAGTGTTGCCAGGACCTCGGTGATCGAGCCCGGCTGGAACTGCTCGTCGAGCTGCTCCTTGCCGATTGTGCTCGAGCTCGAAAGCGCATCGACCGCGGACGAGAGCGTCCGCGAGAACGTGACGATGATGCCATCAAGCTGAATTTCCTGCGCCGACGCCGATCCCATCGACGTCGAAATCGCCAGTGTCGATACTGTTGCGAGCAGCGCTCGCTTCCATATTTTCGTCATTGCCAACCCCCAAAATCCCCCGGGCCGGAACCTGCCCGGACCGTCCATTTCCAGTGTGTCGCGTGGTCTGGCTGGCTGGCTGACGAAAGCGCTCTATCGAGCTGTCGCGGGCGGGCTTGCGGCCGGTCGCGTGCCCGCTGCTTTTCACAACGGTTGCGAAGGGCATCGACAATCTATTTTTCTTGACTGCCACAGTCAAGTATAAGATGGCATTGACCGATGACGGCATTTGGAGATTTGGCGATGACCCGCAAGGGCCCGGACGACGTTGCGCCCAGCGATACGGGCGATACCCGAAGCCGGCCGCCCATCCGAATCCAGCTTGCCAATCTGCTCGACGGGGGACGAGAGGCCATCATCGTCCACAATGGCGAGGACTATCGCCTCCGCGTCACGGCGAACGGCAAGCTCATTCTCACGAAATAGCAAGGATTCGTCATGTTCGACGTTCGGTTCCAGCGGTGCACGCGATGGATGATGGCTGCAATGGCAGCCGCGACGATGACCGCCATCGGGGGCGGGTCGGTGCCGTCGCGAGCGGCAGAGCCCTCTCGCATTCTTTCCGTCGGCGGTGCCGTCACCGAAGTGCTCTACGAGCTGGGCGCGGCCGACCGGATCATCGCGGTCGACTCGACGAGTCAGTTTCCACCTGAGGCATTGAAGACACACAAGAACGTCGGTTACTTCCGCGCCCTGTCGACCGAGGGCGTGCTGTCGGTGGCGCCCGACCTCATCATTGCGAGCGACAAGGCCGGCCCTCCCGAAGTCGTTCGCGCGCTGAAGTCCAGCGGTATCGACTATTTCGAGATCAACGACGATCCCAATGACGAGGCGCTGGTCGCGCGCGTGCGGGCCATCGCCGGGAAAGTCGGCAAGGCGGCCGCGGGCGAAGACCTCGTCAAGCGCATCGAGAAGGATTTTACCGACCTCGCCGCGGCGCGGGAACGGCTGCCGCGGGCACCGGCGGCGCTGTTCGTCCTCAGCGTCCAGGGCGGGCGCGCGATCGTCGGCGGTGCCGACACCAGCGCCGACATGATGCTGCGGCTTGCCGGTGCGACCAACGCTGCATCGAGCCTCAAAGGCTTCAAGCCGATCTCGGACGAATCGATCATCGCCATGAACCCCGAAGCCATCGTGCTGATGGCGCGGTCGTCGGCGCCGAGCCTTCGCGACGACGTGCTGACCGTGCCCGGCATTGCGGCGACGCGAGCCGGCCGCGACCGGCGCGTCATCGAGATGGACGGGCTCTACCTGCTGGGGTTTGGCCCGCGCGCGCCGGCCGCGGCGAGAGACCTCATGAAGTTGCTGCAGGCGCCCGCCTCGGCCCCCGGAGGCGCCACGGCGCCCAAGGCCCCGGGATCCAAAGGATGAACCGACCCGACCGGCGCATCGATCCGGTGGAGCAGATCGCGCCGACGGCGTCGCTGCCGAAGCCGCGTGGTCGCTGGGTCCTGCCGGTTGCCGGTATAGTGCTTGTCGTGGTGGCGATTGCGTCGTTGGCCATCGGGCCGACCGGGATCTCGCTCAACGCGCTGCCGCGCGTGGTGATGGCGAAGTTCAGCGACGTCAGCGACCCGTCGCTGCGGCGCGAGCAGCTCGTGCTGTTCGGGATCCGGCTGCCACGGATGCTGCTCGGGGCTTTCGTCGGCGGCGCGCTGGCGCTTGCAGGCGCCATGATGCAGGGGCTGTTCCGCAACCCGCTCGCCGATCCAGGCCTGATCGGCGTGTCGTCCGGCGCGGCGCTGGCGGCGGTGGCGACGATCGCGCTCGGTGCGACGCCGGCACTCGCGTGGATGAAGATATTCGGCTTCTACGCACTGCCGATCGCGGCGTTTGCCGGCGGTCTCGTGACATCCCTGGCGCTGGTGTGGATTGCCAACCGGCGCGGCGCCATGTCGGTTGCGACGCTGCTGCTGGCGGGCGTCGCCATCGCGGCGATCGCGGGCGCTCTGACCGGCCTCATCGCCTACGTCAGCGACGACCGCGAGCTGCGCGACCTGACGCTGTGGTCGATGGGGAGCCTCGCCGGATCGAGTTGGACCAAGGTGATCGCCGTGCTGCCCTTTGCGGCTGCGCTGGCAATCATCGCCCCGTCGCTGACGCGGGCGCTCAACGGTTTCCTGCTCGGGGAGGCCGAAGCCTACCACCTTGGCATCAACGTCGAGCCGGTCAAGCGGGTGATCGTGGTGACGACGGCGGCGGCGGTCGGCGCGGCAGTTGCGGTCGCCGGGATCGTCGGTTTCGTCGGGCTGGTGGTGCCGCATTTCGCGCGGCTGCTGACCGGACCCGATCATCGCATGGTGCTGCCGCTCAGCGCGGTTCTTGGCGCCGCGCTGGTCGTCGGTGCGGATGTCGCCGCGCGGATCCTGGTGTCGCCCGCCGAGCTGCCGCTCGGCATCGTGATGGCGGTCGTCGGCGGCCCCGTGTTCCTGCATCTCGTCCTGTCACGCGGCGTTGCGGGGGCGGAGTGATGGGACTGGTCGAGCTCCGCAGTGTGACGGTGGAACGCGGCGGGCGCACGCTCATCGCCGACGTCGACATGGCGCTCGCGCCCGGCCGCCTGACCGTGCTGATCGGGCCCAACGGCGCCGGCAAATCGACCGCGCTGAAGGTCGCCTCGGGCGTGTGGCCGGCGACGAAGGGGACGGCGGCGCTCGACGGCCGCAACATCGCCACGCTGAAGCCGCGGGAACTCGCCGAACGCCGGGCGCTGGTCGCACAGGGCGCGAGCCTCGGCTTCCCGTTCACGGTCGCCGAGGTCGTCATGCTGGGGGCGACGGTGCCGGGGTTCGGCCTCGAACTCGAGCCCGGAGGTCGCATTCAGTGCCCTGGCGGCGGTCGGCCTGACGGGATTTGAAGCGCGTAACTACCTGGAGTTGTCCGGCGGCGAGCGCCAGCGCGTCCATATCGCCCGGGCGTTGTGCCAGCTCCGCGCTGCCCGCCGACATGGCAACGCCGGGCAGGTCCTCCTGCTCGACGAGCCGACCGCGAGCCTCGATCCGGCCCAACAGACGCTGGTAATGGCGCTCTGCCGGTCCCTGGCGGCGGCCGGGCTCACGGTCGTGCTGGTGCTGCACGATCTCAATCTCGCCGCTGCGTGGGCGGACGTGCTGGTCGTTCTCGCCAAGGGGCGGGTGCGTGCTATAGGTTCGCCCAGGGACGTGCTGACGGACGACCTGCTCGGGTCGGTCTACGATTGGCCAGCCCGCGTGAATACGCCGCCGCGGGATGGAGAAGTCTTCGTGCTTCCCCACCACGCGCGGTATATCGCTTGTGAGCGAAGCGACGCCGTTCGGGTGCGACACGGCGAATGATAGTATGGCGCACGATGGCCGGGCGGTGCCGGCGCGGGGCCAATAGGAAGTTGGAACGTCGAGGATTTGGTTGCCATGCGGCTGAACAAATCAACCGGTGATGCCATACGGATCTTGATCGCGTGCGCGCGTGCCGAGGGCGCGCTCGTCAAGGTCGTCGATCTGTCCGCCATCCTCGACATAACCATGCAGAACGTCTTCAAGATCGTGCACATCCTGTCGCGCGCCGGGTTGACCGCGGCAGTACGCGGACGCCACGGCGGCATCCGGCTCAGCCGCTCGGCCGACGCGATTTTCATCGGCGACATCGTGCGGGCCATGGAGCAGACCGAGCAGGTATCCGAAATCCGGCGTGTCGGCGGTGGACGTGACGCGCGTACTCGACGATGCGCTCGAAGCTTTCATTGCCGTGCTCGACCGCCATTCGCTCGCCGACATGGTGGCGCGTGAAGAGCGGGCTGCGGGTTCAACGGCAACCGCGAAGTCGTCGGCCGCAGCAGCGCGCGCGCCGGTGAAGGCTCGCGCCAAATCGCCGCGCCGACCCTTGCGCGCCGGTTCGTCCGGTGCGATCCGTTCGCCCGCGCGCACGGGCCGCGGGAGCCGCACACCACCGCCAAAGCAATGAGTTGCGGAGCCGCGGCGAGGCGCTGAAATCGGTGCCCGCGCACACTTTATATTTAGAAGAATTCCAATCGCTTAGAAGTTCGCTCGCCGCGCTTGACAGGCGTGCGTCGGCACGATTTTGTAGACCTCACTAGTACAGTTAAATCGCTCAGATCGGGACCTTGACTTCCCGAACACCTGGAGCCGCGCAATGAAATTTTCTGCGAGCGTCACCGCACTGGCTGCGGCCATCGCGTTGTCGTCGATCATCACCGGCGCCGCATCGGCTGCCGACAAGGTCAACATCTACTCCTACCGGCAACCGCAGTTGATCGATCCGCTGCTCAAGGCGTTTACGGCCAAGACCGGCATCGAAACCAATGTGGTCTTTGCCGCCGCTGGGCTCAACGAGCGCCTCGCCGCCGAGGGCGCGAACAGCCCCGCCGATCTCCTGTTCACGGTCGATGCCGGCCGCCTCTCCGAAGCGAAGGATGCCGGCCTCACCCAGGCCGTGAAGCTGCCGGAGCTGGACGTCATTCCGGCCGCCTTCCGCGATGCCGCCGGCCACTGGTTCGGTCTGACGATGCGTGGCCGCGTCGTCTACGCGTCGAAGGAGCGGGTGAAGCAGGATACGATCGGCTACGACGAACTCGCCGACCCCAAGTGGAAGGGCAAGCTCTGCACCCGCTCGGGCCAGCACGTCTACAACACGTCGCTGCTCGCAACCGTCATCGCGCACAAGGGCGAGGCCGCGGCCGAGGCCTGGATCAGGGGCGTGAGGGACAACCTGGCGCGCAAGCCGGCCGGCGGCGACCGCGAGCAGGTGCGCGACGTCCAGGCCGGTCTGTGCGACATCGCCATCGGCAACACCTACTATATGGCGGCGATGCTGAAGGACCCGGCGCAGAAGGTCTGGGCGGACAGCGTCAAGATGCTGTTCCCCGACGTGACCACGGCGCGGGGCACGCACGTGAACATCTCCGGCATGGCTCTTGCAAAGAACGCGCCGAACAAGGCCGCCGCGCTCAAGCTGATGGCGTTCCTGGCATCGGACGAGGCGCAGATGCTCTACGCCGAAGCCAACAACGAGTATCCGATCAGTCCGCGCGTGTCGGCGTCGGAGCTGGTGATGAGCTGGGGCAAGCTCGTCCCGGACAAACTGCCGATCGAGAACATCGCCAAGTATCGCAAGCAGGCATCCGAGCTGATGGACAAGGTCAAGTTCGATGCTGGTCCGGGTACCTGAGCGAGACGCGTGTTGATCGGTGATTGCGTGATGACAATCCACATCAAGGACCGGGACAATGCGGCGGCGGGGCCTGCCCGGTTCAGTTACGTCCCCCACCTCTCGGGTGCCGACCGTCTGGTCGCGCTAGGCTTCCGCCACTGGGTTGCCGGCTACCAGACCAGTGACATCGCCTGCTGGGAGCAGGCATGGCGGCTGTTCGAGGGCGAACTCGGGGCACAGGCGGCGCGACGCATCGTCGGTGACCTGTCGTGCTGGGTGCGCTCGATCACGAGCACCAGCCGGCGCGAGATCGAGGTATTCCCCGGGCCGTGTCGCGGCTTCTGTCGTGACGAATGCGTCGCCGTCTCGCTGGTCGCCTCGATGCAGCACGGCGTCTGCCCGGCGATGCAGGCGTGCACCAAGGCGCTGCTTGAAACCTGCGACTGCGACGACGTGATGGGCCAGTCCTGCGCGCTCGCCGCGACGCTGAGGGCGAACGGCCTGGAACTGTCGCCCGATTGGCCGATGCGTCTGCTCGACGGACGCCGGACATGCGGGCTGCGTGCGCTCGATCGACCGGAGCGGTTGTCATGATTGTTTGTCACTGCAACGTCATCACCGACGCGGACATCAGCCGGGCGCTGCTGTACCTGCTCAACCTGCCGGACGCGCCGATCCCGACGCCGGGGCTGGTCTATCGGACGCTCAGCCAGAAATTCAACTGCTGCTCGTGCGCGCCGCTCGCCGTCGAGACGATCTACGCCGCGATGGAACGGCTCGAGAAGCAGGGCCTCGTCTGCCCCTACCGGTCCGCGACGACGAGGCAGCACCTCGCTCGCCTCACCGGACGCAAGAAGCGGACAACAGCCGCTAACGAAGCGGTGTGATCGGAAACCGCGATGCGGGATCGATTGAGACTGGATCCGGCGTCCGCACTCATCGCGCGCTCGGCGGCGATTGATCTCAGGGTGGAGCCCCTCGTCGCACAGCCGGTTGCGCGAACGCCAGCACGGCAGAAAATCTGGGAACTTCAGGGCGGGCTGCAATGCTCGATCGTCGGCACATGCCTGTCCGACGAGGATCTGCTCGCTATCGGTCGCAAGTCCGGCGTCCGCCCGCGCGAGGGCGCTCGCGCCTATGAGGTTCACAGTTATTTCGTCCAGCAGGCCGGCAAGGACTGCAAGGTCGCGCGCGTCGCGCACAAACTGCTCGACCAGCGCCACGCCGGGATCCTTCGGCGCGTCGCCGCCGCGCGCAGCGAGGCCGAACTCACGACGCTGTGGGAGGCGGAGTACGACGGTGGCCGCGTGCCCGGCGCCTACTGGGCGTTCCTGACCACGACGCACGTGCCGGGTGCACTCGCGACACGAATCTTCGGTGACGTGCACATGTTGAGCCACGTGCTCGGCCGCGTCATCCATGAAAACGCCAGCCGTGCGAGCGATCTGCGGTCGCGTCTCGACGATCTCGAAGCGAAGCTGCTGCGACAGGCCGAGCGCCATCGTCATATCGTGATCGAGCGGGATACGGCGCTGGCTCGGCTCGTCGAGGCATCGCGGGGGCGCCGGCGATGGCGCCGGCACCGATGGCGATGCCACAACTCTGTCCAAGCGACGAAAACGGAAAGCGGTGATCCGCGCAGCCGCCGCGGCGCCGAGCCCGATCGGCGCGCGCGTGCGCTGGCCGCCACCCGCGAGCGCGCCCGCGCCGCCGAGCGCATGGTCGCGGACCTCACCGGCCAGCTCGCCCACCTGCGCTGGCAGCAGCGGATGCGGCCAGCCAACGCGCCGGTCTGTCCCGGCGCCGAGGTCTGCGACCAGACGGTGCAGACCAGCATCGCGCGCCGCATCCTCTATGTCGGCGGCCGCAGCGGCGCGGTCGAAAACCTGCGCCGGGTCGCCGCGCGGATGGGCGCGGAACTCGTCCATCACGATGGCGGCGAAGAGCACGCGCTGGTGCGGATCGACGGCATGGTCGAGGGCTGCGACGCGGTCTTTTGCCCGATCGATTGCGTCAGCCATTCCGCCTGCCTCAGGGCAAAGGCGTTATGCCGAAAATTCGCCAAGCCCTTTTTGCCGCTCAGGTCCGCCGGCGCGTCGTCGTTCGAGCGGGCAGTTCAATCATTGACGGAGCGCGCGGGTTAGCTCTCTAGTGTCGTTCTAATCTTCGAGGCATGTGGAGAAGCGACATGAAGGGCAAGAAGCCGGTCATCGACATACTGAACGAGGCTTTGAAACTCGAACTCGGTGCGATCAATCAGTATTGGCTGCACTATAGGCTGCTCGACGACTGGGGTTTCACTAAGCTTGCCAAGAAGGAACGGGCCGAGTCCATTGAAGAGATGGAGCACGCCGACAAGCTGGTGACGCGGATTATCTTCCTCGAAGGGCATCCAAATCTTCAGCAGGTCGCACCGCTGATGATCGGGCAGAACCTGAAAGAGGTTTTGGAGAGCGATCTCAAGGGCGAATACGTCGCGCGGGACCTTTACATGAAGGGCCGCGAGCTGTGCCGCAAGGAAGAGGACTACGTCTCGATGGCGCTCTTCGAGGAGCTGCTGGGCGATGAGGAAGGTCATATCGATTTCCTCGAAACCCAGCTCGACCTCATGAAGAGCATCGGGAGCGAGAACTACGGGCAGCTCCAATCGGGCTCGGCGGACGACAGCAAGGGCCACGACTGACCTTGGGTTGGATCGTGGCGGGTCTTTGCGGATGGTCGTCGGCACGTGCTGCGAGCCAACAAGCGAGGACACGAACACGATGCAGATCGTCCAGGGATTCCGTCGCGGCTGTGTGGCGACGGCTGCTGCCGTGCTGTGGCTGGCGGCGGTCGCCGCTCCCGCGTCGGCGGCGACCGTCAAGGACGTCGTCGACACCTACGCCAACATCGCGCTCGCGGCCTATGAGGACGCGACGACGCGCGCGAAGGCTCTGAAAGTCGCGGTCGAAGGGCTGATCTCGACCCCGAGCGACATTTCGCTCGGGACGGCCCGTACGGCCTGGAAGGCCGCCCGCGTCCCCTACATGCAGACGGAGGCCTTCCGCTTCGGCAACAAGATCGTCGACGACTGGGAGGGCCGGGTGAACGCCTGGCCGCTCGACGAGGGCCTGATCGACTACGTCGATGCGGCCTACGGCACGGCGTCGGACAGCAATCCGCTCTATGCCGCCAACGTCATCGCCAACAAGTCGCTGACGGTGGGCGGCCGCAAGGTCGACGCGAGCACGATCACCAAGGAGCTGCTGCGGTCGCTGCAGGAGGCCGAACGGATCGAGGCGAACGTCGCGACGGGCTATCACGCGATCGAATTCCTGCTCTGGGGGCAGGATCTCAACGGCACCGGGCCGGGCGCCGGCACGCGCCCCGCGACCGACTACGATCTGAAACGCTGCACCGGCGGCAACTGCGACCGGCGGATCGCCTACCTGAGCGTTGCCATGGATCTGCTGGTCGAGGATCTCGAGGAGATGGTCGGGAACTGGAGGTCGGATGGCGCGGCACGCAAGGCGCTCGCCGAACCCGGCGCCGATCCGCTGGTGGCGATTTTCAAGGGCCTCGGCAGTCTCTCCTATGGCGAGATGGCCGGCGAGCGCATGAAGCTCGGCCTGATGCTGAACGATCCTGAGGAGGAGCACGACTGCTTCTCCGACAACACGCACAACTCGCACTACTACGACGTCATCGGCATCGAGAACGTCTACTTCGGCCGCTACAAGCGGATCGACGGGACGACGGTTGCCGGCGCGAGCGTGTCCGATCTCGTCAGGGCGAAGTCGCCCGAGATCGACGACCGCGTGCGCAAAGCGCTCGCCGCGACCAACGCGCGGATGACGGCGCTCAAGGTGCGCGCGGAGACGGTCGAGGCCTACGATCAGATGATCGGCGAAGGCAACAAGGACGGCAACGCGATCGTCGAGTCGGTGATCGAGGCGCTGATCGCTCAGACCCGTGAATTCGAGCGCGCGATCGCGGTGCTCGAGCTGAAGGCCATCGAGTTCGAAGGCTCCGACAGCCTCGACAACCCGGACAAGGCGCGCCGCGGCAAGAAGTAGACCCTTGGAATGCATGATCTCGGCCGCGCAGAGGGACGAGTGAGCGCATGGCGCTTGGCGACGCTGGCGGGGCTGGTCGTGGTCGCGTCCGGTATCGTTCATGCCCAGATCGCCGACGTCGCCCTCGAGCCGGGCGAAGACAGCCCCGGTGGCGCTGCGACGTCGGTGTACCGCACCGATGCGACCGACGCATTCTCGCACTTCTCGCCGAACATGGGTCTCGCCAAGGAGCTCGACTTCAAGATCGGCAATGCGATATTCCGGAAATTCTGGGTGTCGGCGCCGTCGTCGACGAAATCGTCGGACGGGCTCGGGCCGCTCTACAACGCGCGGGCCTGCCAGAGCTGCCATCTCAAGGACGGGCGCGGACATCCCCCGCGCAGCGATCGCATCGAGGATCGCTCGGTGTCGATGTTCCTCCGCCTGTCGATCCCGGCCGAGACCGACGCGCAACGCCAGGCGCTGGCGGAGGGGCGACTTGCCGTGATCCCCGAGCCGATCTACGGCGGGCAGCTCCAGGAATTGGGCATCCAGGGGCACCTCGGCGAGGGGCGGATGGTCGTCACTTACGAGGACGTTCCCGTCACGCTTGCCGGTGGCGAGGTCGTATCGCTGCGGCGGCCGAGCTATCGGATTGCCGATCTCGGCTACGGCCCGCTGCATCCGCGCACGATGACCTCGCCGCGCATGGCGCCGCAGATGATCGGTCTCGGATTGATCGAGGCGATCCCCGCCGAGGCGATCCGCGCGCGCGAGGATCCCGACGATCGCGACGGCGACGGCATATCCGGGCGCGCCAACCGGGCATGGTCGGTCGAACATAAGCAGCTGATGCTCGGTCGTTTCGGCTGGAAGGCGGGCCAGCCGACGGTACTGCAGCAGAGCGCGGAAGCGTTCGCGGGCGACATCGGCATCGGCAGCTGGATCGTGCCACAGGCGTTCGGCGATTGCACGGCGCGGCAGACGCTGTGTCGCGATGCGCCGCACGGTGGCACAGCCCGGGCGCCGCACGAGGAGATCGGCGCCAAGCTGCTCGATCTCGTCGGCTTCTACGCGCGCAACCTCGCCGTGCCACCGCGCCGCGACTCCGAACGCACCCGACGTTCTCGCCGGCAAGCGGCTGTTCCATGTGAGCGGCTGCGCGGCCTGCCATGCGCCGAGCTTCACGACGGATGACAGCTCGCCCGATCCGCACCTGCGCCAGCAGAAGATCTGGCCGTACTCCGATTTCCTCCTGCACGACATGGGTGACGGGCTCGCCGACGGGCGCCCGGAAGGGCTCGCCGATGGCCGCGAATGGCGCACCGCGCCGCTGTGGGGGATCGGCTTGACCGAGACGGTCAACGGCCACACGTTCTTCCTCCACGATGGCCGGGCGCGCAATGTGACAGAGGCGATCCTCTGGCACGGCGGCGAGGGGCAGCGCGCGCGTGACGCCTTCGTGCGTCTGTCGATCGAGGATCGCCGGCGTCTCGTTGCCTTCGTCAATTCGCTGTGAGGGTCGACCGATGCGGCTGCTGAAGGGGATCACTCGGATCACCGCCGTGGCGCTCATCGCGCTCATGGCGACGATGGGCACCGGCGACGCGCAGGAGGCGCGCGCGTTCGATCATGCGGGGCTGGCGCGGCAGGCGCTCGAGACGCACATCCGGCCCGGATACGGGGCGCTGGTTGCGTCGGCGCAGGGGCTGGCCAAAGAACTCGACGGCTCTTGCGCGCGGCAGACCGGCGAACAGCGGCGCGCGGTGGATCGCGCCTTCGACGGTCTCGTGACCGCGTGGGGCCGGATCGAGCACATCCGCTTCGGTCCCGTCGCAAGCGGCAACAGGCTCGAGCGCCTGTTCTTCTGGCCGGACCGGCGCGGCCTCGGCGCGCGACAAGTGGCGGCGACGCTGCGTGCGCGCGACGCGGGCGCGCTCGACCCGGTGGCGCTGGGGGCCAAGCGCGTCGCGATCCAGGGCCTCGGTGCGCTGGAGACGGCGTTGTTCGACGCGCCATCGAAGGATGCCGAGGATCGCGCCTATCGGTGCGCCTACGCCAAGGCGATCGCGGCCAACATTGGAAACATTGCCGGGGCGATCCTGAAGGAGTGGACCGATCCCGATCTCTATGTGCGCCACTGGCTCGATCCGGGCGACGGCAATCCGCACTTCCTCAAGCGCTCGGAGACGACGCTGGCGCTGGCCAAGGCGCTCGACAACGGCCTGGAGCGGGTGCGCGACGAATGGATCGCGGCGCCGCTCGGCTTCGGCCCTCAGCGGCGGCGGTTGACCCCGGTGGTGGCGACGAGCAAGCGTACGCTGAAATTATTCGTGGCCGGACTGGACGGGCTGCATCATCTCTACACGACCGCCGGCATACATAAGGCGATCGTCGATACCGCCAAGGGGCATCCCGGCGTCACGGTGCCGCTCAACGCAGATCTCGTGAAACGCGAGATCGAAACCGCGCGCAATCAGGTCGCCAAGCTGTCGCGGCTGGGCAAGCCGTTCGATGCCGACGCCATGATGCAGCCCTTGGTGGCCGTCGGCTATCCGCTGAAGAATGCGCGGATGCAGGTAACCGCCCTGCTGGGTCTGACGGCGGGCATCTCGATGGGGTTCAATGCCTCCGATGGCGATTGACCGGCGATCCCTGTTGTTGGGTGCGGCAGCGGGTGCGCTCGCCGGGATGTCCGCGCGCGCCACTGGCGGGATGTCCGCGCGCGCCACTGGCGCGACCCCGACCCTCTATGCCGCGGCGCGCAAGGGTGCCGATGGCCGCTATTCGGTTGGCGTGTTCACCGCCGACGGCCGCGACGTGCGCGCGCTGGCACTCCCCGGGCGCGGTCACGACATCACGGTATCTCCGGCTGATCGCTCGTGCGTCGGCCTTCGCGCGGCGGCCGGGCAATTTCGCCATCGCCTTCTCCGCCGACAATCGCCGCCCGCCGATCGCGTTCACGACACCGCCGGATCGGCACTTCTACGGCCACGGCGTATTCTCGCGCGATGGCCGGCTGCTCTACGCGACCGAGAACGATTTCGACGGCGCCCGCGGCGTTATCGGGGTCTACGACGTTGGTCACGGATACCGGCGAATCGGCGAGTTTCCATCGGGCGGTATCGGGCCGCACGACCTGGCGCTGCTGGAGGGCGGCCGCGTCCTCGTCGTCGCCAACGGTGGTCTGCGCGAGCATCCCGACATCGGCGGTGGCCGGCGCATCCTCAACCCGGGCGCGATCGAGACGACGCTCGCCTACATCGATGTCGGCACCGGAGCGCTGTTGGAGCGGCACGATCTTGGCGCCTCGGGCGCACTGTCGCTGCGCCATCTCGACGTCGCGCGCGACGGCACGGTGATCGTCGGCGCGCAGCTCACGAGTGGCGCCGCCGACGGGCAGGCGCTGATCTATCGGCATCGACGCCAGCATGCGCTCGCAGCGGTCGCGCTGCCGGCCGAGGTCGAGGCGGGGCTCTCGGGCTACGTCAGTTCGATCGCCTGTGACCGCGCGGGCGAATTCGTCGCCGTCACCAGTTCGCGTGGCGCGCTCGCTGCCGTGATCGAGATCGCCTCGGGCCGCGTGGTGCACACGCGGCGGCTCGAGGATGTGTCGGGCGTCGCGCCGACGCCGACGCGGGCGGATTTCCTCATGACGAGCGGATCAGGGGCGATCATGCCCGACGGATCGGCGGCGGATCAGGCCGTTTCGACTCCGTGGGCGTGGGACAATCATGCCGTGCTGATCACCGACGGATCGGACGCATAAAACCCTCCCGGGAGGCCTCCGAGAAGGCGGCTGGTCAAGCGATCCGCAGTCAATCACGGGTTCAGAATTTTCACGCCGATGACTCTCATCCTTCAACTTCACCCGGCAAAACAATCGCTTCTTCAAGCTCATCGCAATATCGTGATCACGAAGAATTGCGTCTCCCGCTCGCCGCTTGATCGAAGTAGGATATCGCCGACGTAAATTAGCAGGACTGAGTTGGGGAGCGGCAATATGAAAAAAATTATTGGAGCCGGGCTGTCTGTTTTTGTCATGGCAACGACGCTCGTGTATGCGCAAAACCTCGAGCCGATCGAAAAGCGTCGTGCAGCAATGAAGGCGATTGCAACAGCCGGCACGCCTCCTTTTCAGATGTTGAAGGGCACGGCGCCGTTCGAACTAGCGAAGGTGCAGGCCACACTCAAGACCTTCCAGGATGAATCTGCAAAGCTCAAGACACTCTTCCCGGAAGACTCGAAGTCGGGCGGCGACACTGACGCTAGTGCGAAAATCTGGGCGGAGAAAGCCGCCTTCGAGAAGGCGATCGAGACCTTCGCTGGCATCGCCAGCACAGCGGCGACGCTCATCAAGGACGAGGAATCGTTCAAAGCCGAGTACCCCAAAGTGGGGGCGAGCTGCGGGGGCTGCCACAAGGAGGCCGATGGCTTCGCACCGCGGCTCGGAGTTAGTTTGAAGAAGCTAAAGTAAAACGCCTGCGAGATCGTCACGGTCGCCCCTGAAGGGGGTCGAGAAAAGTTTGGCCTGCGTGAGTCGACTTAGCGATTTGGAAAGTCGCAAATATGCGGGCTATTGCTTACCTGGGCTCTGCTCTTGTCGTCCTTGCGGGTACCGTCGCCTACTTTCTGACGACTCCCAAGCCGTTGCCTAGTGTCAGTCCGGCGCTTAGGTCGCCGGACGTCAAGAACGGTGAGTACCTATTCAATGTAGGTGGCTGTTCGAACTGTCACGTCACTGTCGGGCAGAAAGATCGACTGAGGTTGGGCGGAGGACATACCCTCAAGTCTCCCTTTGGCGATTTCCTGGTTCCCAATATTTCATCGGACAAAGTGGTGGGTATCGGCTCCTGGACAGAGCTGCAGTTTGTCAACGCGGTGCTAAGAGGGGTTGGCCGCAACGGTGAGCATCTATTTCCATCGTTTCCATACACATCCTATCAGCGAATGACGATCGATGACGTTCGAGACATCTTTGCGTTCCTCAAAACAGTTCCCGAGGAGAACAGGGCGTCGGAGAACCATCGTCTGTGGTTCCCCTTCAATATCCGCAGGGGAGTCGGCTTGTGGAAATTCCTCTTTTTTGACGGTGGACCTGCGGCACCGGCCGCTGCCAACGAATTGGCGCGGGGCTCTTACCTCGTAGAAGGGCCAGGGCATTGTGCCGAGTGTCACAGTGGGCGAAACTGGCTTGGCGCAATTATACCCGAGCACCGCTTCGCGGGCGGACCAGAGCCGGGCGGGAAAAGCTGGGTCCCCAACATCACCCCCCATCGCGACGGTTTGTCCGAATGGACCACCAAAGATTTTGAGTTTTTTCTCGAGACCGGCTTCACGCCGGAAGGGATCGCGGTGGGGTCAACCATGGCCGAGGTCATAACGGGTACCTCCCGACTGACAGTCGAGGATCGGAAAGCGATGGCCGGGTATCTGAAATCGCTTCCACCGCGTCCAGGCAAGAAGCCAGCGGGCGGATAGGAGGCGAAAAGAGAGAGAATTTGTTCGTCTAAGTTAGAAGCCAGCGGGCCGCGATGGCCGCTCGATAGGAACCGCTGCGTGGATGCGGCAGCGCAGCATGGAAGAGCCTAGAACCTCCTTGGTGCCCTCAGACTAAGCTGTCACAATAGGCCGCTCCGAGTGTGCGGCGGAGACTGCCGGTCGTCGTGACGGCCGGGCGGGGGCGAAGCCGGGGGACAGGGCCAGCCGGCAGCGGCGGTCGGCTCGGGGCGGTTTCAATCCATGGACAGCTACGTTTTTGCGGTGGTGCTGGTCGCCGCGGCGCTGCATGCAAGCTGGAATGCGCTGCTGAAACTGCGCGTCGAGCCGCGTATTGCGGGGACGCTGCTCGGCATCGCCAGCGGCGTCGTCGTGCTGCCGCTCGTCGCTATCGTCCCGCTGCCGAATTCGGCGTCTTGGCCGTTCATCGCGGCAACCGCGGTGATCCACCTCATCTACTTCCAGGCACTGGGGATCGCCTACGAGACCGGCGACCTCGGCCAGGTCTACCCGCTCGCGCGCGGCAGCGCCCCGCTGCTGACCGCGATCGGTGCGCTTGTGTTCGTTGGCGAAGCGATCGGTGTGCTCGGCTGGATCGGGGTCATCGTGCTGGCGATGGGCGTCGTCGCGCTGTCGGTCAAGGGCGGGCGCGATACGACGCGGATCGAGGTGCGCGCGGTCGGCTTTGCGCTGCTCACGGCGGCGACGATCGGTGCCTACACGGTGGTGGATGGCCTCGGCGTCCGGCGGTCCGGCCATGTCGGCGCGTACGTCGGCTGGAGCTTCCTGATGAGTGCGCTGGTGCTGCTTGCTTATGGCGGCTATCGCTGGCGCGGCGGTCTCGTGACCACGTTCCGCTCCTCCGCGCCGATGCTGCTGCTCGGCAGCGTGATGTCGATCGGCTCCTACGGCATCGCGCTGTGGGCGATGACCAAGGCCCCGATCGCGATCGTCGGCGCGCTGCGCGAGAGCAGCGTGCTATTTGCCGCACTCATCGGCGTCGTCTGGCTCGGCGAGCCGCTGCTGCGGCTGCGCGTCATCGCCGGCGCCCTGGTGCTGGCGGGAGTGGTCTTGCTCAGGTTGGCTTGAAGCAAAGAAAAGGCCGCTCCGGTTTCCCGGAGCGACCTTTTTGTTCGTGAGCGCAGAGCGCGGCGGGCTTACATGCCCATGCCGCCCATTCCACCCATGCCGCCGCCATGGTCATGACCGGCGTGGCTGTCCTTCTTCGGCGCCTCGGCGACGCCGGCTTCCGTGGTGATCAGCAGCGATGCGATCGAGGCCGCATCCTGGAGCGCGCAGCGCACGACCTTGGCCGGGTCGATGATGCCCTTCTCGATCATGTCGCCGTACTCGTCCTTCTGGGCGTCGTAGCCGAAGGTCTGGCCACGGGCCTCCATCACCTTGCCGACGACGATCGAGCCTTCGACACCGGCGTTTTCGGCGATCTGGCGGATCGGCGCCTGGAGGGCGCGGCGGATGATCTGGATGCCGGCTTCCTGGTCCTCGTTGTCACCCTTGACGGTGATCGCCATGGTGGCCTTCAGCAGCGCCACGCCGCCGCCTGCCACGATGCCTTCTTCGACCGCGGCGCGGGTCGCATTGAGCGCGTCATCGACGCGGTCCTTGCGCTCCTTCACCTCGACCTCGGTGGCGCCGCCGACCTTGATCACGGCAACGCCGCCGGCGAGCTTCGCCAGCCGCTCCTGCAGCTTCTCGCGGTCGTAGTCCGAGGTGGTTTCCTCGATCTGCGCCTTGATCTGGTTGACGCGGGCCTCGATGTCCTTGCGCTTGCCGGAGCCGTCGACGACCGTCGTGTTCTCCTTGTCGATCGAGACGCGCTTGGCGCGGCCGAGCATGTCGAGGGTCACGGTCTCGAGCTTGATGCCGAGATCCTCGGAGATCACCTGGCCGTTGGTCAGGGTGGCGATGTCCTCGAGCATCGCCTTGCGGCGATCGCCGAAGCCCGGCGCCTTGACGGCCGCGACCTTGAGGCCGCCGCGCAGCTTGTTGACGACCAGCGTTGCGAGCGCCTCACCCTCGACCTCTTCGGCGATGATGAGGAGCGGCTTGCCCGTCTGGACGACGGCTTCGAGCAGCGGCAGCATCGGCTGGAGACCCGAGAGCTTCTTCTCGTGGATCAGGATGTAGGGATCGTCGAGCTCGACGGTCATCTTCTCGGCGTTGGTGACGAAGTACGGCGACAGGTAGCCGCGATCGAACTGCATCCCTTCGACGACGCTCAGCTCGGTCTCGAGGCTCTTGGCCTCCTCGACCGTGATGACACCCTCGTTGCCGACCTTCTGCATGGCCTCGGCGATCATCGCGCCGATCGCGCTCTCGCCGTTCGCCGAGATCGTGCCGACCTGGGCGATCTCCTCGGAGTTCTTGACCTTCTTGGAGCGCTTCTTGATCTCCTCGACGACCTGGATAACGGCCTTGTCGATGCCGCGCTTCAGGTCCATCGGGTTCATGCCGGCGGCGACCGACTTCAGGCCCTCGCGGACGATCGCCTGGGTCAGCAGCGTCGCGGTCGTGGTGCCGTCACCGGCGACGTCGTTGGTCTTCGGGGCCACTTCGCGCACCATCTGCGCGCCCATGTTCTCGAACTTGTCCTCGAGTTCGATCTCCTTGGCGACGGTGACGCCGTCCTTGGTCGTGCGCGGGGCGCCGAACGACTTCTCGATGATGACGTTGCGGCCCTTGGGGCCGAGCGTCACCTTGACGGCGTTGGCGAGAATGTCGACGCCGCGCATCATGCGCTCGCGGGCGTCGGCGGAGAATCTTACTTCTTTGGCTGCCATGTGCAGGGTTCCTGATGGGGTCTGGGGAAATTGGAATTCCGAAAGTGAGGACGGGGCTCGGCTCGCTTACTTGTCGAGCACGCCCATGATGTCGCTCTCCTTCATGATCAGCAGCTCTTTGCCGTCGATCTTGACCTCGGTGCCGGACCACTTGCCGAACAGCACCTTGTCGCCCTTCTTGACGTCGAGCGGGACCAGCTTGCCGCTCTCGTCGCGGGCGCCGGGGCCGGCGGCGACGATCTCGCCCTGCTGGGGCTTCTCGGCGGCGGTGTCGGGGATGATGATGCCGCCAGCGGTCTTGGTTTCGCTGTCGGTGCGGCGGACGACCACGCGGTCGTGGAGGGGGCGGAACTTCATGGAGGGACGTGCTCCGGATTGGAATTGCTGGGTTTTTGGAGCCGCGGTGTGCGGCCGGCGTTCGTTAGCACTCATGAAACAGGAGTGCCAACCGCCGCCGCTGGTATCCCTTCCGCAGCGCCCGTTGTCAAGGCGTTTGCCGGAAAAATCGCGATCCGATAGCGCGTCGGGGGCCTTCAACGGCCGGGATCGTTAACGCGCGGTAAGCATTCGGCGCCGCCCGGCCGCTTGGTTCACACTTTGGCGAGGATCGGCGGGCGGGCGGGGCTACTTCTCGCCGGGGCCGCGCCGCGACAGCAGGAACACCGCCTTTTCGCCGAGCAGGTTATGGATGGTCAGCGGTAGGCGCACCCAGGTGCCGAGCTGCTGGCCCGAGGTGTTGAAGGCGACCGCGCGCTCGACCTTGGCGTCGACGACCCGGCAGAGGTCGGCGAAGTCCTTGATCGTACAGAGGTGCGCGTTCGGCGTGTCGTACCAGGTGTCCGGCAGGTGTTCGGTGACCGGCATCCGGCCGGTCGCGAGCAGTTTCGCGCGGACCTTCCAGTGGCCGAAATTCGGGAACGAGACGATGGCCCGGCGGCCGATGCGCAGCAGGTTGGTGAGCACCCTCTTGGGATTGCGCGTCGCCTGGATGGTCAGCGACAGGATCGCGTAGTCGAAGGCATCGTCGGGATAGGCGTCGAGATCCTGGTCGGCGTCCCCCTGGATGACGGAGAGGCCGCGCGCCACGCAGGCGTTGACGCGGTCGCGCTCGATCTCGACGCCGCGGCCGTCGATGTCGCTGCGTTCGCCGAGGAGCTGGAGCAGGGCGCCGTCGCCGCAGCCGACGTCGAGCACGCGCGCGCCGGGATTGACGAGGTCGGCAATGAGCTGATGGTCGACGCGCGGCGGCGCAATCGCCTGGTCTTCATGACGAGCGAGCATCAGGCGGCACTCCTGGCTGGAGCAATGCCGCGCCGCGCCGCCGCCGAGTTGATGAACCCGGTGATGGTGCGGAAGAGGACCGGCTCATCGAGCAGGAAGGCATCATGGCCCTTGTCGCTCTCGACTTCGACGAAACTGACGTTGGCGGCGACGGCGTTGAGTGCCTGCACGATCTGGCGGTTCTCGTGGGTCGGATAGAGCCAGTCGCTGGTGAACGAGACGACGCAGAAGCGCGTTTTGGTGCCGCGGAAGGCGTTGGCGAGCACGCCGCCGAATTCGCTGGCGAGGTCGAAGTAATCCATCGCGCGCGTGATGTAGAGGTAGCTGTTGGCGTCGAAGCGGTCGACGAACGTTGAGCCCTGGTGGCGCAGGTAGCTCTCGACCTGAAAGTCGGCGTTGAACGAGAACGTGCGGTCGGCGCGGTCCTGGAGGTTGCGGCCGAACTTGGCGTGCAGGGCTGCTTCCGACAGATACGTGATGTGGGCGGCCATGCGCGCGACGGCGAGGCCGCGCCGCGGCACGCGCTTCTCGATGTGGTAGCGGCCCTCGGCCCATTCGGGATCGGCCATGACAGCCTGCCGGCCGACTT
This sequence comes from uncultured Alphaproteobacteria bacterium, assembly GCA_963775035.1. Classification (GTDB taxonomy): domain Bacteria; phylum Pseudomonadota; class Alphaproteobacteria; order Rhizobiales; family Hyphomicrobiaceae. The sequence goes on from CAVZHG010000028.1 coordinate 200,272, forward strand.
CGTGGAACGCGATGTTCTGGGCGGAGTGCCAGGCAGCGGTCGCGATGGGGATCGCGCAGTAGACGCGGTCGCCGAAGTGGGCGGCCCATTCCAGCACCTGCATCCCGCCCATCGAGCCGCCCGCGACGGCGAAGAGCTGATCGATGCCGAGGTGGTCGATCAGGCGAACTTGCGCGCGGACCATGTCGCGTATGGTGATGACGGGGAAGTCGAGGCCGTAGGCGCGGCCGGTCGCGGGGTTGATCGAGAGCGGTCCGGTCGAGCCCATGCAGCCGCCGAGGATGTTGGGGCAGATGACGAAGAAGCGGTTGGTGTCGATCGGTTTGCCCGGGCCGACCATCTCGTCCCACCAGCCGGGCTTGCCGGTGACGGGGTGCTGGCGGAGCACGTACTGGTCGCCGGTCAGGGCGTGACAGACGAGGATGACGTTCGACTTCGCCGCGTTGAGCGTGCCGCAGGTGTCGTAGGCGACGGTGAAGGGGGCAAGAAGCTGGCCGCAGTCGAGCGCCAGCGGCTCGGTTGCGGGGAACGTCACGAACGGGCTCGACGGCGACAGCGCCTCCTCGAGAGCGGTCCGTTTCGGGGGGTTGGTGGCGTCGGCGGTGAGGTTGGCGCTGGGCGCACCTGTCGCGCCCGGCTCGAATGTGATGCTGACCATCGGTCGTCTCCGCGCGGTCGGCCGCTGCCGACACAAAAAATCCGGACTCGGTGCCGGCGATTGCTGCCGTGCTCACCTATCCGGATGCGCGCGGCCCTTTTAGCGAGTTGTTTTACGTGGCTGCAAGCCGGCCGGCCAAATCACCACGAACCTTCGTTTCATAACCGGCTCCGGCGGTTTGCGTCAAGGAGCGGTCGGAGGTCGAGTGCCGGGCCGTCGGTGCCGGTCGGGCCGTATCGCGCGGGCTGCGACCGCCGCAGGGCGGATCGGTCTTTGCGCTAGCCAAGCCGCTGGACAGTTATGTTATAACATCTTAAATATCCGACCGAGTGCGGTGGCCACCTTATGGGTGTTGGGGGCTGCTGCGACGAATGCGGGAGCGGATGGATGCGGCGGACATGGCATGGAATGCGCGGTTTTGCGGCGCTGGTGATGGCGCTGGCGGCTCAGGCCGGGAGCGGCGCGGCGTGGGCGAACGATCTCAATGTCGTGGTGACGATCAAGCCGATCCATTCGATCGTCGCGGCTGTCATGGACGGTGTCGCCACGCCGACGCTGCTGATCGACGGTGCCGCGTCGCCGCACACGTTCACGCTCAAACCGTCGGACGCCAAGGCGCTCGCCGCGGCGCGCGTCGTCTTCCGGGTCTCGGACGGCCTCGAGCCGTTCATGGTCAAGGTAGTCAAGTCGCTGCCGACGGCGGTGCAGGTGGTGGTGCTGGAGAAGACGCCCGGCATGACTCTGTACAAGCTACGCAGTGGCGGCACGTTCGAGGCGCATGACGATGGCGCCAGTGGCAAGCACGGCCACGGACATGCGCATAGCCACGCGCAGGACAAGAGCGGCGCGGGGATCGATGGCCACATCTGGCTCGACCCGACGAACGCGGCGCGGATCGCCTCGCACGTCGCCGATGTCCTGGCCAAGGCGCATCCCGAGGGCGCCGGCCGCTTCAAGGCCAACGCCGACGCGTTCGTGCACAATCTCGCTGCGTTGAACGATGAGGTCGCCGCCCGGATGTCGCCGCTGGCCGACCGGCCCTTCATCGTCTTCCACGACGCCTATCAGTATTTCGAGAAGCGGTTCGGGCTCGAGGCGGCGGGCTCGGTGACGGTCAGCCCCGATCTCGCGCCGAGCGTCAAGCGGCTCACGGCGCTGCGGGCCAAGATCGGCCGGCTCAAGGCCGCCTGCGTTTTCGCCGAGCCGCAGTTCGAGCCGCGCCAAATCGTGACGATCAGCGAGAACACGACGGCGAAGCGCGGCGTGCTCGATCCGCTCGGTGCTTCGATACCAGCAGGTTCCGACCACTACGCGGCGTTGCTGCGGAAGATGGCGGAGGACTTCGAGGCGTGCCTGAAGTAGACGCGGATGCAGCGCGCGTCAGGCCGCGCTTCGTCGTCGGCTGATCAGAGTCACGCCGATGATGATCAGCGCGATGCCGGCCGCGCGGGCGAGCGAGATCTGCTCGCCGAAGAAGATCCAGCCGCCGAGCGGCACGGTCGCAAACGTAGCACCCTGCAGCGTGAAGGCCCGTGTCAGCTCGCTGCCCTGCAGGATCGCGATCCACAGTCCGAACGCGAGGACGTAGCCGGCGATGCCGAGCCAGATGGCCGGCGTCGCCAGGAAGCGATCGAACCAAACGGCGCCGAATTCGATGCCATTGAGGGCGTTGCCACCGGCCTTGAAGGCGATCTGGCTGCAGGAATCGAGCGCGAGAAACAGCCCCCACAGCCCGACGTCGCGGCGAAAGGTCGAGCCTGCCGACGCCGGTTCGGAACTCGCGATGTCCCCGCTAAGCGGGCGAGCGATCGGCGTCGCGTCGGTCATTCGGCGGCGGCCGTCGTGATCGCGGGTGCGCTCTCGTTGCGCGGCTTCAGCTGCGCCGTGAGCCAGATGCCGTAGTCGACCGAGCGATCGACGACGAGCGTCCGCTGCCGATCGAGCGTCACCATGTGATAGCTGTCATCGAGCACCACGACGTCGACGAGGCCGCCGAGGTGGCGCTGAAGCTGCATCGTATTCGAGATGTCCGACTGGTCGTCATGGCGCGGATGGAAGACCAGCGTCTGCTGGCGCACCGCACCGAGTTCCTTCTTGACGACGTTGCGCAGCGCCTTGAACTCCCACAGCACGCCACCGCGACGGCCGAAGATGTCCTTGAGGGGCCGGCCTTCGCTCTGCAGCGAATCGAGTACGAAGCGACGGATGCGCTCGTCCTTGATGCCGTAGGGCGCGACTTCGCTGAAGTTGAGCAGATTCGCGAACCACTTGTGGCGGACCAGCTTGAACAGATGGAAGGCCTTCGGAATGGCCCAGCCGTTGGGCCAGATCGTCGGCGAGAACAGGAGCGTCGCGTGCACCTTCTTCGGCCGCTGCGCGGCGAGATGCAGTGCCAGCAGCGCGCCCGAGGAGAGGCCGCCGACCACGACCATGTCGCAGCGCGCGCTGAGCTCGTCGTGCGCCGCGCACACGGTCTCGTACCAGTCCTGCCAGCTCGTCGCGTTGAGCTCCGCTTCGGTGCCGCCATGGCCTTCGAGCAGCGGGCAGTAGACGGTGAAGCCGGCGCGCGTCAGGCCCTGCGCGACGAAGCGCAGTTCGACCGGCGTCCCGCCGAGGCCGTGGACGAGGAGGAATCCGATGCGGCCATTCTCGCCGAAGCCCGTCTGGTCGTAGACCAGTCGTTCAGCGATGGCCATTTTGTTGGTATTTTCTGAAGTCTGCATGAGAGAGCTCATGTCCTTTCTTATTGATGCTATGCTGCCCCGGCGACGATGGCCACCCCGGCCATCACCAGCACGACGCCGGCAAATTGCCCGGCGTCGAGACGCTCGGAGAGGAAGACGCGGCAGGCCAGAGCCACCACGAGGAAGGTGAGGCTGGCGATCGGGAAGGCCACCGACAGCGGCAGGATCGCCAGGATCTGGACCCAGACGATGAGCTGGGCGACGTAGGCGACGATGCCCGCGAGCAGCCACCCATCGCTGACCAGACCGCGCAGGAAGCCGCCGCGATCGGGACCGTCATGGGCGGGCAACCGGCTGGCGCCGAGCTTGAAGCACAGCTGCCCGGCGACATCGCAGGCGATGGTCGCGGCGAACAGCGGCACCAAGGTTGACGCTAACGACATTGCTCAACGACCCCATTCCAAGTCGGCGCCCCCGGTCAGGCGCGCCAGTCCCAATGCTTGCCGACGTCCAGCGCTTCTACTTGCGTGTCACGCGTGTGATCACCGCGTCGAGCAGCCGCAGAGCGAGGTCGATCTCGCTCTTGGAGATGTGCAGGCTCGGCGCGAGGGTGATCACGTTCTTGTAGTAACCGCCGATATCGAGCACGAGGCCGTAGGCGCGGCCGTCGATGTCGAGATCGCCCTTGAGGCCCTCGTCAACCATCAGATCGACGAGACGCTTCGAGGGGGTGTAGCTGTCATGCGGCTCGCAGATTTCGGCGCGCAGCGCGAGGCCGAGGCCGTCGACGTCGCCGATGCACTTGTGCCGCTTCTGGAGATCCCTGAGGCCCTCGAGGAAGTAGGCGCCCTTCTCCATCACCATGGTCTCGTAGTCGGTCTCGGCCATCATGTGCATGGCTTCGAGCGCGACCGCGGTGCCCATCGGGTTGGCGTTGAAGGTCGAGTGGGTGGAGCCCGGCGGGAAGATGGTCGGGTTGATCAGCTCCTCACGCGCCCAAACGCCAGCCAGCGGATTGAGGCCGTTGGTGATCGCCTTGCCGAACACGAGTGCGTCCGGCTGGACGCCGAAGTGCTCGATCGACCAGAGTTTGCCGGTCCGATAGAAGCCCATCTGGATTTCATCGACGACGAGCAGGATGCCGTGATCGTCGAGAACCTTCTTGAGGCCCTTGAAGAAGTTCGGCGGCGGGATGACGTAGCCGCCGGTGCCCTGGATCGGCTCGACGTAGAACGCGGCGTATTCGGCCTCGCCCACCTTGGGATCCCAGACGCCGTTGTACTCGCTCTCGAACAGGCGCGCGAAGTGGCGCACGCAGTGCTCGCCGTACTCTTCCTTCGACATGCCCTTGGGGCCGCGGAAGTGATAGGGGAACGGGATGAACTGCGCGCGGTCGCCGAAGTGGCCATAGCGGCGGCGGTAGCGATAGGACGAGGTGATCGCCGAAGCGGCGAGCGTGCGGCCGTGGTATCCGCCTTCGAAGGCGAACATCAGGCTCTTGCCCTTCTTGAAATTGCGCACGAGCTTGAGGCTGTCCTCGACGGCCTGAGCGCCGCCGACGTTGAAGTGCACGCGGCCCTTGGCGCCGAACTTGGCCTCGGCGTCCTTGGCGATGATCGCGGCGAGCTCGATCTTCTCGCGATGGAGATACTGCGAGGCGACCTGGGGCAGGCGGTCGAGCTGGCGATGGGCGGCGTCGTTGAGCCGCTGGTTGCGGTAGCCGAAATTGACCGCCGAGTACCACATCTGGAGATCGAGGAACTCGCGGCCCTGGGCGTCGTACATGAACGAGCCGTCGCAGCGGTCGAAGATCTTCGGCGGATTGGTGTAGTGCACCGTGTCGCCATGTGAACAGTACACGTCTTCGAGGGCCAGAAGCTCGGCCTCGGTTTTGGGCGTGTCGGAACTCGATGCCGTCGTGGCGCCGGCATCGGTCCAATGAATGGACTTGTCCATGAAGCTACTCGTCTCTCGGTTGCTCAGTGAGGGTCATCCGTCCGTCCTCGCTTATTCCATCGCGGTCATCGAGCCAGCGTTCGAAGGCCTCGGTCGCTTGCTCGAAGTGCGTGAAGGCGAAGTGCGGTAGATTGCTGTCGCGGCAATGGTCGGCCAGTGCACCCTTGGCGAGGACGAGATCGGCGCGGCCGGAGACGCAGAAGTCGCTGCGCCCGTCGCCGACGACGACGCGCACGGAGCCCCGGGCGGCATCCGCGAACTGGCATTTGCAGTTTCCCGACAGCACCTGGCAGTCGCCGCGCGCGTGCGGGAACGTCAGCCGCCAGCGATCGGCGCCGACCGTCTGAAGGCGATTGGCGCGAAACGGCAGATTGAAACCCGCACGCTCGAGCACCGTGCCGACGGTTCGGTCGAGACCATCCGAAACGACGAGGACATCGAGATCCCGCTTTTCGCAGGTGGCGACAAAATCCGAGAACCCCGGGTCGATTTCGATCGACGAGACAAAGTCGTCGTATTGATCCGGCGTGGCCTTAACCAAATCGATCTGACGGATCATGCATTCGCGGGAGCCGATACGGCCGGCTTTCCACTCGTCTTCGATCGCAAGCCAGCCGGGCTCGGCGAACCGCTCGAGCAGCAGGTCCGTCGTATCAACCGTTGCGATTGTCCCGTCGAAATCGACAAGTACGCGACACTTCAAACGTCCACTCGACACTTTGCTGGAACTCTTTGATTGGTCCGATGATTTGGGGGTGCTACCCCAAACCTGGACATTCTACAACTGTTTTGGGCCGGCAAGCAGCTTTAGCCGCCCTGTTTCGTTAATGGCTTCTCGCGACTTGGCTCGACGAGCTGATTTGACCCTCAGCAAACATGGTTTGCATTCGGATTAACATTACGTATCTCGTTGGGGTTGGTTTGTTTTTTGAAGGGACAGCGAAAACGTCAAGGGGGCGTTTTGCTATTCAACTTACGGGCTTGGCGAATGTTCCAAAGAGCCGGTCTGAAACACGCGTTTGTGAGACCCTTTGACCCGTGTGATGGCTCGGCATCAGTGGTGTTTCAGGGCAACGCCCCGGCTCGCTCGAGGCCATCCCGAGCATCCCCCAAGGCCCAACGACGTATGTGGTGCCTGGTGGTCGCACGACAATGAGATGTTCTGTCGCGCGTCCAATGGTGCCCTGGCGTCCATGGTCCCCGCAGCCCTACTTTTAACCACGACAAACGGGCTCGAAACGATGGCGCGCATCTCCCGCATTTCAGATACTTATCGGCGCAGATTGCGGCTTTCTTCCCGCGATGTGCTGGTCGCGGCCGCCCTTACGGCGCTGGCCGGAGGTGTCGTTATCGGGGCCCTGTGGAAAGCGCCGTCGCCCGGCGCTCATTTCCCCGAGGCGGCGGTCCACGAGGAGCCGAAACCCTAGTCACGGCAGGCGGGCGCGGCGGGGGTGGCCAAGCTGCTGCCAGGGTGGCACAAGGACGCCGGCGCTGGCCGGTTCCCCTGAAAGCCAACGGTGGCCCGCTACGCCGTCCCCACGACGTTTCGAAGGGCGGCTTGCATGGCAGGCTTGCAACTCTTGCAGTGCCCTGATGGCTTACCGCCGGAGGTGGCGTGCCATGGTGCGAAACACGGCGCGGGACGCCGGCATGTTCGCCGGTCACATTGGTGTCCAGATATGCGATAATCCTGGCGTCGGACGCGTTCGGAAGCACCCCTGATCGGGCTTGCGGCCGAGGGCGATGACGCAGCCGACGGCGAACCGAGAGCGGCACCACAATGTCCGGACGATCGATTGCGGTGATCGGATTTGTTGTCCTCGTCTTCGGGGCAGCCGTCGGGGCCCCCGCCACCGCTCAAGTGCCGGCGCCTGCCGACCGGGAGGCGTGGGGCAACGAGCAAGCAAAACCGACCGAGCGGACGCCGCCTGCGACACGCCAATCGACCCCCGCACAACCTCGGATCGCCCCGCCGGCGCGCGCTGACGACGAGTTCGCGCCGCCGCCGTCATCGGGCTGCCAGTATCGCGACAATAAGCTGGATCTGCTGATCTGAATGCGCGCCGCGGCGTGCCTACTGGGTTTTCGTCGTGCTCTTGGCCGCCGATGACTTGGTCGAGCTGGCCGCCGCGCCCGTTTTGCCCTTGATGGCGTCCGGCTTCTCTTTGACCGTCGCCCGGTTGCGCGCCCTGAGACGCTTCTGTTGAGCACGTGAGACGCCGGCGTTGCGCCTGGGATTGCAGGCAAACGACGCGACGTGCTCGCGAATGCTGTGCACCGCCGTCGTGTCGGCGCTGGCCGGCAGCGAGTCCACTGTCGTGGTCGAGAAGAATTCCTTCCAGCCGTAGGTCTTGAAGCCATGCTCGAGCAGGCTTGCCGCCCGGATGCTGCGCTCGCGCCGACGTGTATCGCCGAGCACGACCGCCATCAGCCGCCGGCCGTCCCGCGTGGCGCTGGCGACGACGTTGAAGCCGGAGTCGCAGATGAAGCCGGTCTTGAAGCCGTCGGCGCCCTCGTAGGTGCTTGCAGCAGGCCATTGTGTGTGCTCAGCCGCCGCCGCCCGATCTGCATGTCGGCCATCGCCCAGAGCGGGCCATACTCGGGAAAGTCGCGCACGACGCGCGGGCCAGCCTGGCGAGATCGCGCGCCGTCGTCACCTGCTCGGGCGCCGGCAGGCCGTGCGGATTGACGAACGTTCGTGCGCGACATGCCGAGGCGCCTGGCGGTATCGTTCATCTGTTCGACGAACGCTGTCTTCGGTGCCGCCGATCGCCTCGGCCAGCATCACCGCGACGTCGTTGGCCGACTTGATGATCAGCGCCTTCAGCGCCAGGTCGACGCGTGATCTCGGCGCCGACCGGCAGGCCGATCTTGCTCGGCGGCTGCGCGTGCGCGTTTCGCTGACTGGGATCTTCTGGTCGAGCGTGAGCTTGCCGGCCTTGAGCGCCTCGAACGCGAGGTAGGCGGTCATGATCTTGGTCAGCGACGCCGGATGCCAGAGGTTGTCCTGGTCCTCGGCGTAGAGCACCTTGCCGCTGGCCGCATCGAACAGCAGCGCTGGACCTGCTGAAGCGGTGCCCGCCCATCCGAGCAAGAGCGTCAGTGCGATGGCGGTCTTCCGCAGGACCATTCGTCCGGCCTCCTTCTTCATTGCAATCGGCGCACAGTAAACCGATCCGTCGCTTGTTTCACCGTGAAGTGGGTCATTTGAAGGTATAGCGGCCATTCGTCGCCGTGCGATGCCGCAGTGCCACACGCGAGACGCGGCGGCGCAGATTTGTTCCGTCATCGCAAGAGCGGATGTCTGCCGATCGCCGAATTGCGCGCGCGGTGGCTCGATTACTTCTTCCGGTCCGGGTAGCTGCGCGCCATACCGTCGCGCACGTCGTTCTGGATGCCGTACTGCGCGAACGGATAGCGGAAGCCGTTCTTCGCCAACGCCTCCATGCCGGTGATGGCCTTGGCGAGCTGGTCCGGCGGCAGCGCCATCAGCATCTCGTCGTCGAGCACGCCACCATAGCGGCGTTCGGCGAAACACGGGATCGAGAGCGACGGCTCGCGCTTGGTCAGCGCGCGTCCCCAACTGTCGGCGCAGGCGCTCTCGCCGACGACGCCCCAGTCGAATTTCTTGTAGCCCGCCCACTGCAGCCCGTTGATGAAGTACATCATCGCGCCCGGCGTCGCGTAGAAGAGCACGATGTCGGGCGGATCGAGCCGGCCCGCGGCGAGCGGCGCCACCGCCAGCGCGTCGTATTTGCCATCGGGCACGCAATGCATGGCGGACTGATGCTTCTTCGCGTCCTCGGGCGTGGAGAACCAGACATTGACCATATGGGCGCCGGACTTCCACTTGGGATCCTTCGCGCTGCCGAGGCCGACCACCGCGCGGCACTGGGCGCCGACCAGATCGTCCGACGTAATGCCGACGGTCCAGCCGAGGCGCGAGGCCTGCGCCACCACCTGGTCGAGCGTGTGCACGGCTTTCGGCCGGCGGATGCGCGGGATCGCCTCCATCTCGGCGCGATCCTCGTAGAGCTTCATGGCGAACGGGAATCGACCTCAGCCGCAGCAGCCGCTCGAGATCGGCGGCGAGCTTTCCATAGTCGAAGGCGGTCGCGTCGCTCGCGTGCAGTGCCGTCATGGACGGATGCCTCCCATCGCCTCGTTTTGATTGCGGCCGATATTGTGCCGTTCGCCCGCGGCAGTGCAAGGTGCGGCCCGACCAAATGAGGAGCGGAGTCTGATGCTCAAAGCCGGTGATCTCGCCCTGCGGCGCGCCGTGCCAGGCGATTTCGAGAGTGTCGTTGCGATCCAGCGCGCGGCGTACGCGCGAAATCGCGATCTGCTCGGTGTCGAGCCACTGCCGCTGTTGGCTGACTACGAGCAGATCTTCCGCGACTTCGAGGTCTGGGTGACGGCCGAAGGGCCGATCGCCGGCGTGCTGATCCTGGAGCCGCGCGCCGATGACCTGTTGATCTGGAGCATCGCCACCGATCCGCAGCGCCAGCAGACCGGCCTCGGGCGGCGCGATGCTCGCGGCGGCCGAGATCCGGGCCCGCGAACTCGGCCGTGCCACCATGCGGCTCTATACGGGCGCGATCCTGCACCATCTGACGGGCTGGTACGGCCGCCATGGCTATGCGATCGAGCGGATCGAGGAATGCCCGACCGCAGCGTCGCCCACATGGTGAAGCACATTTAGCGCCCCCCGCGCCTTTTCCACAGCGACACTAGTGTGATGATCGAGAAATTCGCCGGCGTTCGCGGTGAGCTTCCAAGCGAATTTCTCGATCTGAATCACACTAGCAAGCTATGATTCTAGTGTCGCTTTTGATTCCGAAGTTCGCTCGGGACGACAGCATCGAGGTTGGGCGAACTTCGGATCAGCGACACTAGCGAGGGTGGACGCGGGCGTCCCCCCGGGCCAATGTCGTTGGCCAACGGAGCTTTTCGCGGATCGGCAGGCAGCATAATGTTTCCACTGTCGAAAATGCTGACCTCGTTCGTGAAGGTCGGCACTCTGAAGTGGTCGATGCGCGAGGGCCGGCGCGCACGTCTTCGGCGGCACGCGCCGGGCCCCACAGCCAACATGCGGCTGACCGATCCGAGCCTCTATCGCAAGCTGTTCTTCAATCCGGAGCTGCACGCGGGCGAAGCCTACATGGACGGCCGGATGACCTTCCCCGAGATCGGGGCTGCGCGCCTTCCTGACGCTGTTCTCGATCAACCGTCTCGCGCTCAGCTCGCAGCCGGTGCAGCAGGTGCTGCGCCGCATTTCGCGCGGGCTCAAGCGCTTCCAGCAGGCCAATCCGATCGGCAAGGCGCAGCAGAACGTCGCCCACCACTACGATCTCGGCAATGCGTTCTACGAATTGTTCCTCGATCGCGAGCATGTTCTACTCGTGCGCCTACTTCCGCAACGACGACGAGACGCTCGAAGCAGCGCAGATCAACAAGTGCCGGCTGATCGCGGCGAAGCTCGACCTGAAGCCGGGCATGAAGGTGCTCGACATCGGCTCGGGCTGGGGCGGGCTCGCGCGCTATCTGGCGCAGATCGCCGACGTCGACGTGATCGGGCGTGACGCTGTCGAAGGAGCAGTATCGCGCTGGCCGTCGAGCGGACCAAGGCGGCCGGGCCTCGAAGGTCGCGTCGAGTTCGAGCTGCAGGACTATCGCCAGCTCGACCAGCAAGTTCGACCGCATCGTCTCGGTCGGCATGTTCGAGCATGTCGGCGTCGCGCCACTACGGCGAGTTCTTCGCCAAGGTGAACGAACTGATGACCGACGACGGCGTGATGCTGCTGCATTCGATCGGCCACATGAGCCCGCCCGGCACCGCGAGCCCGTGGCTGCGCAAGTACATCTTTCCCGGCGCCTATTCGCCGGCGCTGTCGGAGGTTTTCCCGGCGGTCGAGAACAACAGCCTGTGGGTGACCGATCTCGAATTCCTGCGCGTTCACTACGCGACGACGCTGCGCCACTGGTACGAGCGCTTCGAGGCCAATCGCGCGGAGGTCGCGGCGATGTACGACGAGCGCTTCTGCCGGATGTGGGAGTTCTACCTGATCAGCGCGGAGATGATGTTCCGCACCGGCTCGCAGGAAGTCTTCCACATGCAGCTCGCCAAGCAAGCGCGACGCGGTCCCGATCATGCGCGACTACGTCGTCGAGCGTGCAGCGCGACTACGAGCGCCTCGAGCGCGAGCGCGGATTTTGAACTAGAGCGTCGTTGTTGCGGTGCCGGCTTGCGCCGAGATCGCTCGCGCTTGGCGACATTCCCGAGTTTGCCGGCGGTGGCATCGAGTTTGCGTTGCGCCGCTTTGAAGGCATCCCGCAGCGCGATGAAGACGTCGGCGTTGTCCGCCTCGTTGTCGATCACGATCGGCTGCTTGCCGGGCACGCCGAGATCGATCGTGACATTGAACATCTTGGCGCGCGCGTCCGTCCGGTTCGGCGACGAGATCACGACGCGCGCGTGCGTGAAGCGGTCGAAATGGCCATGCAGGCGCGCGAATTTCTCCTGTATCCGGGCTTCGACGGCATCGCTCTTGTCGATTCCATGGAAGGAGATCTCGAGAGGGATCGTCATGCTGAAACCGACCTTTCTGCTGGGGTTGGCGGACGGCACTTTTAGACGTGGGAGTCTCTTGGAGCTGGATCAAGGGGGGACCACTGCCTTAGTGTCACTCCGGTCTCGCCACGACCAATCTGTGCCAGGCATCGGGAGCGCAGATGAGGAGCGTATTCTGTCGTCATCGGCGGCGCGCTTCGCCACTCGATCAACGAGCACGCTAACCCGCGCCTGTCGACGCGCTTCGGCGGCAAGGGTGGATCGATCGTTAACATGCCCTCGGTCACCGCTGACGACGTGGCGGGCGTTACAATTGATGGTGCTGGCGATGTGGCCGGGGGGCGCGGGATCTGAGAGGCGCGTGACCTCCGCGTCACGCGCTCCCGCAGAAGCCGTGCGCCTTGACGACGCGCTTGTCGGAGGCCGGAAATTTTGCCAATCGATCCACCGGCCGCACCGGCCGCTTGACCAACTCGCCGCCGCAGTTCGGGCAGCGCCCGCCGGGCAGCCGCTCGCTCGCGCAATCAGCGCAGAACGTGCACTCGAACGAGCAGATCACGGCATCCGCGGCGTCCGGCGGCAGGTCCTTGTCGCAGCATTCGCAGTTGGGTTTCAAGGTCAGCATCGCCGGCCTCCGTTTGCCCAGCCTCAGAAGAACGCCTGCAGCCCGGTCTGCGCGCGGCCGAGGATCAGCGCGTGGACGTCGTGCGTGCCCTCGTAGGTGTTGACCGTCTCGAGGTTCGCCGCGTGGCGCATCACATGGTACTCGATCTGGATGCCGTTGCCGCCATGCATGTCGCGCGCGACGCGGGCGATATCCAGCGCCTTGCCGCAGTTGTTGCGCTTGATGATCGAGATCGCCTCGGGCGCGAGCCGGCCCTCGTCGAAGAGGCGCCCGGCGCGCAGCGCCGCATGAAGCCCGAGCGTGATCTCGGTCTGCATGTCGGCGAGCTTCTTCTGGACGAGCTGGGTTGCCGCGAGCGGACGGCCGAACTGCTTCCTGTCGAGCGTGTACTGGCGCGCGCGGTGCCAGCAGTCCTCGGCCGCGCCCATGGCGCCCCACGCGATGCCATAGCGCGCGCGGTTGAGGCAGCCGAACGGGCCCTTGAGGCCGGAGACATTCGGCAGCATCGCGCTTTCCGGCACCACGACGCCGTCCATCACGACTTCGCCGGTGATCGAGCAGCGCAGGCTCAGTTTGCCGCCGATCTTCGGCGCCGAGAGCCCCTTCATGCCTTTTTCGAGGATGAACCCGCGGATCTCGTCGTTGTGTTCCGCCGACTTCGCCCACACGACGAACACGTCAGCGATCGGCGCGTTCGAGATCCACGTCTTCGAGCCGGTGAGGCGATAGCCGTCGGCGACCTTCTCGGCGCGCGTCTTCATGCCACCGGGGTCGGAGCCGGCGTCCGGCTCGGTCAGACCGAAGCAGCCGACGTACTCGCCGGTCGCCAGCTTCGGCAGATATTTCATCCGCTGCTCTTCCGAGCCGTAGGCGTAGATCGGGTGCATGACGAGCGACGACTGCACCGAATTCATCGAGCGGTAGCCGGAATCGACCCGCTCCACTTCGCGCGCGACGAGGCCGTAGGACACGTAGCTGGCGCCTGCGCAGCCGTACTTCTCCGGGATCGTAATGCCGAGCAGGCCGAGCGCGCCCATCTCGGTGAAGATCTCGCGGTCGGTGCGCTCCTCGAGATAGGAGGAGATGACGCGCGGTGCCAGCTTCTCCTGGCAGTAGTCGCGCGCCGTGTCGCGGATCATGCGCTCGTCCTCGGAGAGCTGATCCTCGAGGAGGAGGGGGTCATCCCATTGGAAGGCAGCGCGCGAGGCTTTTGAGCTGGGGGCTTTGTCTTGCATGGTGGTGTCCTCGGCGTGCCATGGGGGATTGATCGCGGACCTCTACTTTATCACTTCGATGAGATCCTTGAACTCCTTCGTATCGCCGCGCCCGAGCCATTCGAAGGCGACCATCTCGTGCGTGACGATGTGGGCGCCGGGCTGTTCGAGCCGGCGGATCGCTGACATCGCGCACCTCGGTCACCCGCGAGCCGACCGCATCGGCGACGAGAAACACCTCGAGCCCGGCGGCGAGCAGGTCGAGGGCTGGTCTGGCCGACGCAGACATGGGCTTCCATGCCGGCGACCACGACCTGGTCGCGGCCGTCCCCGCGAAGACCTTCGATCCGGCCACGGATGGCGTCGTCCTTCCACGACGAGAAGGCGATTTTCCCGAAACGGGGCACGTCGTTGCCCCGCGATCGAGGGCTGCAAGGATGGGATCCACGGTTGGCCCCAGGCCCTTTGGGTAGTGTTCGGTCAGCGTCGCCGGGACACCGAGGCGGCGGGCATAGCGGGCCAGGCGAGTGCAGTTCGCCACCACACGATCGCCCTCAGCGACATGGGGCGCGAGTTTGGTCTGAATGTCGATCAATAGGAGCTGGCTGCGGCGGCGATCGATCAACATTGCGTGCTCCCTGCCGGTTTGGCGGCCGCGACCCGGTCGATTGTGACCCTGTCGTCGTCACGCTGCCCGTCCGTTGCGCTGCGTCATTGAAATAAAGCGATATGGTAACTACATAAAATATGATGCGCCGGCTGACCCGTCCATAAGGTGCTTGTGGCAGGGTGGCGCAAGTCAAGAAAAAACGACGAATGGGCTTGTATCCCCGGCGCGCTCCCCCTATAAGAAGCATTCGAAACACACCCAAGCGAGAAGTCGACACGGCAGCAGACGGGATTTGAAAACCCGGAGACTGCACTGTCGGCTGCCTCTTCGTTTGTGGTGTCCGTTGCGGCGCGGACAGCGGGGTCTCGCGAAGGCTAAATCCACCACCCGATCGTGACAATGCCAGACCGTATTTTGGGGTGGACCTCGAGGGGTGTAGCTCAATTGGTAGAGCGTCGGTCTCCAAAACCGAAGGCTGGGGGTTCGAGACCCTCCGCCCCTGCCAATACTCCGGATGGTTCGCCTGGTGGTCACAGCGGTAACGGATTGAGCGTGAGAGACCCGAGCGGTCGGATCGCCACGGAAAGTCAGGGAATTGGAGCTGATGGCGCGAGCGAATCCCTTCGAATTTCTTCAGCAGGTACGCCAGGAAACCGCCAAGGTCACTTGGCCGGCCTGGAAGGAAGTGTGGATAACGACCGCCATGGTTTTGATCATGGTGACCCTGGCATCGATCTTTTTCATGGTTGTCGATCAGGGCATTGGTTGGCTCGTGAGGCTCGTGCTGAGCGCGTTCCGCTGACGGTGGACCGATCGGTCGTACCGGCGCGTGTGGTTAGTTGACAGCAGGGCAGCATGGCGAAGCGGTGGTACATTGTTCACGCCTACTCGAACTTCGAGAAGAAGGTCGCGGAGGCCATCAAGGAACGGGCGAAGGCAGCAGGCCTCGAACATCTGTTCGAGGAAGTGCTCGTGCCGTCCGAAGACATCATCGAGATGCGCCGCGGGCGCAAGGTTCACTCGGAGCGCAAGCTCTTCCCGAGCTACGTGCTCGTGAAGATGGAGATGACCGACGCCGCGTTCCTGCTGATCAAGAACACGCCGAAGGTCACGGGCTTCCTCGGGGCCGACAACAAGGCGGTGCCGATCTCCGAGGATGAGGCCATGCGCATCCTCAACCAGGTCAAGGAGGGTGTCGAGCGGCCGAAGCCGACGGTGACCTTCGAGATCGGCGAGCAGGTCAAGGTGGCGGATGGGCCGTTCGCGAGCTTCAGCGGGCTCGTCGAAGAGGTCGACGAGGAGCGGTCCCGCCTCAAGGTGGCGGTGTCGATCTTCGGGCGCCCGACGCCGGTGGAGTTGGAGTTTACGCAAGTCGAGAAGGTGGGCTAACGCCGGCGCTGCAACGATCGGTGGACCAAGGCGGGTCGCTCCCGACAAGGGGCGACGAAATTGCAGAGAGGCAGAGACGACTAGTCGGCACGAGGCGGACATTCGTTTGGCGAGACAAGGCCAAGGGAAGACGCGTCATGTTCGTGCGGGAGGGCTGGAGCCGGCCCGATTGACCGCTAACCCTGGGGAGCCGTGCTCCCTGGTTTCGAGGACAGGGGAAAGAGGACGTAGATGGCAAAGAAGATAGACGGTTACATCAATCTGCAGGTAAAGGCCGGACAGGCCAATCCTGCGCCGCCGATCGGGCCCGCGCTCGGTCAGCGCGGCGTGAACATCATGGAGTTCTGCAAGTCCTTCAACGCCAAGACGAAGGACATGGAGCAGGGCACGCCGATCCCGGTCAAGATCACGGTCTTTTCCGACCGCTCGTTCACCTTCGAGATGAAGACGCCGCCGGCGTCGCACTTTCTCAAGAAGGCGGCCGGCGTCGAGTTCGGGTTCGAAGGAAACCGGCCGCACCGTTGCGGGCACCGTGACGATGGCGCAGGTGCGTGACATCGCCAAGATCAAGATGAAGGACCTCAACACGGACGACATGGACGCCGCCGCGAAGATCATCGCCGGCTCCGCGCGTTCGATGGGTCTTCGGGTGACGGAGTAACGGCGATGGCAGCACCAAGCAAAGATACGATCAAGGCGACGCGCGAAGCCGGCGGCAAGCGGATGGCGTCGCTGCGCACGACCGTCGACCGCGACAAGGCGTACATGATCGACGAAGCGATCAAGCTCGTGAAGTCGAACGCCAAGGCGAAGTTCGACGAGACCGTCGAGGTCGCGATGAACCTCGGCGTCGATCCGCGCCATGCCGACCAGACGGTGCGCGGCGTGTGCAACCTGCCGAACGGCTCCGGCCGCACGCTGCGCGTCGGCGTGTTCGCGCGCGGCCCCAAGGCCGAGGAGGCGAAGGCCGCCGGCGCCGATGTCGTCGGTGCCGAGGATCTCGTCGAGCAGGTCAATAAGGGCGTGATCAACTTCGACCGCTGCATCGCGACGCCGGACATGATGGGTCTGGTCGGTCGCCTCGGCAAGGTGCTGGGCCCGCGCGGCCTGATGCCGAACCCGCGCGTCGGCACCGTGACGATGGACGTCGCGGCGGCGGTGCGCGGCGCCAAGGGCGGCTCGGTCGAGTTCCGCGTCGAGAAGTCCGGCATCATCCATGCCGGCGTCGGCAAGGCGAGCTTCACCGAGCAGGCGCTCGTCGAGAACGTGAAAGCGTTCGTCGACGCGGTCGTCAAGGCGCGGCCGCCGGGTGCCAAGGGCACCTACCTGAAGCGGGTCGCCGTCACCTCGTCCCAAGGGCCGGGCGTGAAGGTCGAGCCGACGAGCGTGACCAGCGGCCCCGTGCCGACCTGATCGCGCACCGCGCCCCGGCTTCCGGCCGGGTCGCGAATTGAAATACCGGATCGCGAGATCCGGGGCAGGAGTTGGGGGCCAACCCCACCTCCGCCTGTCCGAGACTGCTGGTGGTGACTCCGGTCACCTTAAGTCAACTGGGCCAGCATGAGACGGGAGACGGCCGGAAGCAGGCGCACTCGTGTGCGCCCCGAACCGCAAGGTGAGGGCCGGTTCGAACCTCTTGGGAAGCGCCGTGCCGTCGGTTTCGACGCGCGGGCGGACAGGAACCGCAGCGTCGCCGCAGGGCAGGACGGAAACGTCCCGCTCTCCCGGCGGCAAGGTGCAACCCGCGACCCCGCCCGCGAGGGCGTGGTTGCAAGATGGAGTGTAGCCAGGTGGACAGAGCTGCCAAGCAAGAGCTCGTGACGGCGCTTCACGACGTGTTCAAGGACACGGGCGTGGTCGTCGTTGCCCACTATGCCGGCATGACCGTCGCCCAGATGACCGATTTCCGCAAGCGCATGAAAGAAGCGGGCGGAGCAGTCAAAGTGGCGAAGAACACGCTGGCAGTCCTGGCGCTGAAGGAGACCGACTCGGAAGGCATATCGAATTTGTTCAAGGGGCAAACGTGCATTGCCTACTCGACCGATCCGATGGCCGCCGCGAGGATTGCCGTCAAGTATAGCCGGGAAAACGACAAGCTCGTGATCCTCGGCGGCGCGATGGGCAAGAACGTCCTCGACTCCGCAAGCGTCAAGGCACTCGCAGACCTACCCTCGCTCGACGAGCTGAGGGCGAAGCTGATCGGCCTCCTCAACGCGCCGGCGACCAAAATCGCCCGCACGATCATGGAGCCGGGAGCCAAGCTCGCGCGCGTCGTTCAGGCGAAAGCCAGCAAGGAAGAAGCTGCGTGACATGTGGCGCGGCGCTCATCGCCGCGAGCCGAATGAACATCACAACCTGGACCGCCAAGCGGTTCGAACCGAATGTAAGGAAACACTGACATGACCGATCTCACAAAAATCGTCGACGACCTGTCGAAGCTGACCGTCCTCGAGGCGGCGGAACTCGCGAAGATGCTCGAAGAGAAGTGGGGCGTCTCCGCCGCCGCAGCCGTCGCTGTCGCGGGGCCGGCTGCTGCTGCCGCTGTTGTCGAAGAGCAGACCGAGTTCACCGTCATCCTGAAGGCGGCGGGCGACAAGAAGATCAACGTCATCAAGGAAGTCCGCACCATCACCGGGCTCGGCCTCAAGGAAGCCAAGGACCTCGTCGAGGCCGGCGGCAAGGCCGTCAAGGAAGGCGTGACGAAGGACGAGGCTGCCAAGCTGAAGAAGCAGCTCGAGGACCAGGGCGCCCAGGTCGAAGTGAAGTAAGGCGCGCTTGAGAATGACTGGGCCGGCTTCACCCGAGGCCGGCCCGGGCAACTCCCCCGAGGGGCCGCGCGAGCGGAGCGAGGGACCTTCCGGCGAGTTGCTCGAGGATCGGTCGTAGGTGGCCGATCCAGGGCGATCGAAGACATACACGGGATGCTTTGATGGGTGGCCAGCGCCCATCGGCATCCGCGACGCGAAGAGGAGCATACATGGCTGATACGTTCACCGGCCGTCGGCGGATGAGAAGGCAGTTCGGGTCGATCGCCGAAGTGGCGCAGATGCCGAACCTGATCGAGGTCCAGAAGAGCTCCTACGACGACTTCCTGATGGTCAAGGAGCCCGACGGCGGTCGCCTGGAGACCGGGCTGCAGGCAGTGTTCAAGTCGGTTTTCCCGATTTCCGATTTCTCGGGCAAGGCGACGCTCGAGTTCGTGCGCTACGATTTCGATGCGCCGAAGTTCGACGTCGACGAGTGCCAGCAGCGCGACATGACTTTTGCCGCGCCGCTGCGTGTAAAGCTGCGCCTGATCGTGTTCGATATCAACGAAGAGACCGGCTCGCGCTCGATCAAGGGCGTCAAGGAGCAGGACGTCTATATGGGTGACATGCCGTTCATGACCCAGAACGGCACCTTCGTCATCAACGGCACCGAGCGCGTGATCGTCTCGCAGATGCACCGCTCGCCGGGCGTCTTCTTCGACCACGACCGCGGCCGCACGCACGCGTCCGGCAAGCTGCTGTTTGCCGCCCGCATCATCCCCTATCGCGGCTCCTGGCTCGACTTCGAGTTCGACGCCAAGGACGTGGTGTTCGTGCGCATCGACCGTCGGCGCAAGCTGCCGGTGACGACGCTGCTGTATGCGCTCGGACTCAACGACGAGCAGATTCTCGGCACGTTCTACGGCTCGATCCTCATCCGCCACACCAAGAAGGGATGGACGATGCCGTTCATCCCCGAGAAGATGCGTGGCGTCACGCCGGCGGCCGACATCGTCGATGCCAAATCCGGCGAAGTGGTCGCCAAGATGGGCGAGAAGATCTCGGTGCGCCGTGCGCGCGAGATCTCGGTCAGCGGCGTCAAGGAAGTGCTGGTGGCGCCGGAGGATCTCTACGGCAAGCATCTCGCCGAGGACATCGTCGACCTCGGCTCCGGCCAGATCTACGGCGAAGCGGCAAACGAACTCGACCAGAAGCTGCTCGACAAGCTGACCGACGCCGGCGTCAACGAATTCGCCGTCCTCGATATCGACCACGTCACCGTCGGCGACCATATCCGCTTGACGCTGAAGGTCGACAAGAACGCCAATCGCGAGGAAGCGCTGCTCGACATCTACCGCGTCATGCGGCCCGGCGAGCCGCCGACCATCGACGCCGCCGAGACGCTGTTCCATGGCCTGATGTTCGATTCCGAGCGCTACGATCTCTCGGCTGTCGGCCGCGTGAAGATGAACATGCGCCTCGGCGACATCAAGGACTTCGACCCGGCCGAGGATACGGTGCGCGTGCTGCGTCCGCAGGACATCCTCGCGGTCGTGCGCACGCTCGTCGATCTGCGCGACGGCAAGGGCGAGATCGACGACATCGACCATCTCGGCAACCGGCGCGTGCGCTCGGTCGGCGAGCTGATGGAGAACCAGTACCGCATCGGCCTCCTGCGCATGGAGCGCGCGATCAAGGAGCGCATGAGTTCGGTCGACATCGACACCGTGATGCCGCAGGACCTGATCAACGCCAAGCCGGCGGCAGCGGCGGTGCGCGAGTTCTTCGGTTCCTCGCAGCTCTCGCAGTTCATGGACCAGACCAACCCGCTCTCCGAGATCACGCACAAGCGGCGTCTCTCGGCGCTGGGCCCGGGCGGTCTGACGCGTGAGCGTGCGGGCTTCGAAGTCCGCGACGTCCATCCGACGCACTACGGCCGCATCTGCCCGATCGAGACGCCGGAAGGCCCCAACATCGGTCTGATCAACAGCCTCGCGACGTTTGCCCGCGTCAACAAGTACGGCTTCATCGAGAGCCCGTACCGGCGCGTCAAGGACCATCAGGTTACCGACGAGGTGATCTACCTCTCGGCGATGGAGGAGATGCGCCATCACGTCGCTCAGGCCAACGCCGAGATCGACGCCAAGGGCCGTCTCTCGGGCGACCTCATCACGTGCCGCTTCAATGGCGACGTGGTGCTCGTCAGCCCCGACAAGGTCGACTACATCGACGTGAGCCCCAAGCAGCTCGTGTCCGTTGCCGCGGCGCTGATCCCGTTCCTCGAGAACGATGACGCCAACCGCGCGCTCATGGGCTCGAACATGCAGCGTCAGGCGGTGCCGCTTATCCGCGCCGAGGCGCCGCTCGTCGGCACCGGCATGGAGGAGGTCGTCGCCCGTGACTCCGGCGCCGCGATCGCCGCCCGCCGCACTGGCGTCGTCGATCAGGTCGACGCGACCCGTATCGTCATCCGCGCGACCGAGGAATTGGATCCCTCCAAGCCCGGCGTCGACATCTACCGCTTGCGCAAATTCCAGCGCTCGAACCAGAACACGTGCATCAACCAGCGGCCGCTCGTGACCGTTGGCGATAGCGTGACAGCCGGCGAGATCGTCGCCGACGGCCCATCGACCGATCTCGGCGATCTCGCACTCGGCAAGAACGTGCTCGTCGCGTTCATGCCGTGGATGGGCTACAACTTCGAGGACAGCATCCTGCTCTCGGAGCGCGTCGTCTCGGAGGACGTGTTCACCTCGATCCACATCGAGGAATTCGAGCTCAGCGCCCGCGACACCAAGCTCGGCCCCGAGGAAATCACGCGCGACATTCCGAACGTGTCGGAAGAAGCGCTGAAGAACCTCGATGAAGCCGGCATCGTCTACATCGGCGCCGAAGTGAACCCCGGCGACATCCTCGTCGGCAAGATCACGCCGAAGGGCGAAAGCCCGATGACGCCGGAAGAGAAGCTGCTCCGCGCCATCTTCGGCGAGAAGGCATCGGACGTGCGCGATACGTCGCTGCGTCTGCCGCCGGGTGTCGCCGGAACGGTCGTCGAGGTGCGCGTCTTCAATCGCCATGGCGTCGAGAAGGACGAGCGCGCCATGGCGATCGAGCGCGAGGAGATCGAGCGTCTCGCCAAGGACCGCGACGACGAGCTCCAGATCCTCGATCGCAACGTCTATGGCCGTCTGCGCGAGGCGCTGATGGGCCGCGAGGTGTCGAAGGGTCCGAAGGGTGCGCGCAAGGGCACCGAGATCAACGACGAGATCCTCGACGACATCCCCCGCAGCCAGTGGTGGGAGATCGGCCTCAAGGACGAAAAGGCGATGGCCGCCGTCGAGGCGATCGGCAAGCAGTACGAGGACGCCAAGAAGAGCCTTGAGCGGCGCTTCGTCGACAAGGTCGAGAAGCTGCAGCGTGGCGACGAGCTGCCGCCCGGCGTGATGAAGATGGTCAAGGTCTTCGTCGCGGTGAAGCGGAAGATCCAGCCCGGCGACAAGATGGCCGGCCGCCATGGCAACAAGGGCGTCGTGTCGCAGATCGTACCGGTCGAGGACATGCCGTTCCTCGAGGACGGCACGCATGTCGACGTCGTGCTCAATCCGCTCGGCGTGCCCTCGCGCATGAACGTCGGGCAGATCCTCGAGACGCATCTCGGCTGGGCCTGCCGCGGCCTCGGTCGCGCGATCGACGATGCGCTGGCGCAGTTCCACGCCAGCGGCCAATCGGCGGCGCTGCGGAAGCAGTTGACGTCGATCTACGGCGATACCAACGGTCTGACGACGATGAAGGACGACGAACTCGAACTCGTCGGCCAGCAGCTCAAGCGCGGCGTGCCGATCGCGACGCCTGTCTTCGACGGCGCGCGCGAGCCGGATATCGTCGAGATGCTGAAAAAAGCCGGCTTCGACACGTCGGGCCAGGTGACGCTGCGGGATGGCCGGACCGGCGACACCTTCGATCGCAAGGTCACGGTCGGCTACAAGTACGTCCTCAAGCTGCACCATCTTGTCGACGACAAGATCCACGCCCGCTCGATCGGACCGTACAGCCTCGTGACGCAGCAGCCACTCGGCGGCAAGGCGCAGTTCGGCGGCCAGCGCTTCGGCGAAATGGAGGTCTGGGCGCTCGAAGCGTACGGCGCCGCCTACACGCTGCAGGAGATGCTGACCGTCAAGTCGGACGACGTCGCGGGCCGCACCAAGGCCTACGAATCGATCGTGCGCGGCGACGACGCCTTCGAGGCGGGCATTCCCGAGAGCTTCAACGTGCTCGTCAAGGAGATGCGTGCGCTTGGCCTCAACGTCGAGCTGGTCAACAGCGAGGCGGCCAATCGCGTCGAGAGCGATGCGGCGACGCAGCCGAGTGCTCAGCCGCAGCTGCCGTCGGCCGCCGAATGATGTGATGACGCCGCCATCCGCCTCACGCGGGTGGCGGCGGTTTCAGCCGATCGGACGCCGATCGCGCTGAGCCGAATGACCAGATCGCGCGCACATGAATGGATCGCGTGCGCGTTGACGACCCTGATCCGATCTTCTGGGACGTTTCGCCCCGACGTCCCGAACGAGGAGAGATGCGATGAACGAGATTCCGAACATCTTCAAGCCGCAGGTCCAGGCGCCCGCCTTCGATCAGATCCGCATCTCGATCGCGAGCCCCAAGGACATCCATTCCTGGTCGTTCGGCGAGATCAAGAAGCCGGAGACGATCAACTACCGCACCTTCAAGCCGGAGCGGGACGGGCTGTTCTGCGCGCGGATTTTCGGGCCGATCAAGGACTACGAGTGCCTGTGCGGCAAGTACAAGCGCATGAAGTACAAGGGCCTGATCTGCGAAAAGTGCGGCGTCGAGGTGACGCTCGCCAAGGTGCGCCGCGAGCGCATGGGCCACATCGAGCTGGCGGCTCCGGTCGCGCACATCTGGTTCCTGAAGTCGCTGCCGTCGCGCATCGGCCTGCTGCTCGACATGACGCTCAAGGATCTCGAGCGCGTCCTGTATTTCGAGAGCTACATCGTCATCGAGCCGGGCGTGTCGCCGTTCAAGGAGAAGCAGCTCCTCAACGAGGACCAGTACAACGCGGCGATCGAGGAGCATGGCGCGGACAGCTTTACGGCCGGCATCGGCGCCGAGGCGATCCGCGAAATCCTGACCTCCATGGACCTCCCCAGGATCAAGGAGGAGATCCGCCAGGAGATCGCCGAGGCGACCACCGAGCTGAAGCCGAAGAAGCTGGCCAAGCGTCTCAAGGTGATCGAGGCGTTCATCGACAGCGGCAATCGCCCCGAGTGGATGATCCTGACCGTCGTGCCGGTGATCCCGCCCGAGCTGCGCCCGCTGGTGCCGCTCGATGGCGGCCGATTCGCCACGTCCGACCTCAATGATCTCTACCGCCGCGTCATCAACCGCAACAACCGCCTCAAGCGGCTGATCGAGCTGCGCGCGCCGGACATCATCATCCGCAACGAGAAGCGGATGCTTCAGGAAGCCGTCGATGCGCTGTTCGACAACGGCCGGCGCGGCCGCGTCATCACCGGCGCCAACAAGCGTCCGCTGAAGTCGCTCGCCGACATGCTGAAAGGCAAGCAGGGCCGGTTCCGCCAGAACCTGCTCGGCAAGCGCGTCGACTATTCCGGCCGCTCGGTGATCGTCGTCGGGCCGGAGCTCAAGCTGCACCAGTGCGGGCTGCCGAAGAAGATGGCGCTCGAGCTGTTCAAGCCGTTCATCTACGCCCGCCTCCAGGCGCTCGGCCAGGCCGCGACGGTGAAGCAGGCGAAGAAGCTCGTCGAGAAGGAGAAGGGCGAAGTCTGGGATGTGCTCGACGAGGTCATTCGCGAGCACCCGGTCATGCTCAACCGCGCGCCGACGCTGCATCGTCTCGGCATTCAGGCGTTCGAGCCGGTGCTGATCGAAGGCAAGGCGATCCAGCTTCATCCGCTGGTCTGCGCGGCCTTCAATGCCGACTTCGACGGCGACCAGATGGCCGTGCACGTGCCGCTGTCGCTCGAGGCGCAGCTCGAAGCCCGCGTCCTCATGATGTCGACGAACAACATCCTGCATCCGGCCAACGGCTCGCCGATCATCGTGCCGAGCCAGGACATCGTGCTTGGGCTCTACTATGTCTCGATCATGAGCGACAAGGAGCCGGGCGAAGGGATGCTGCTCGGGTCGGTCGGCGAAGCGCGCCATGCGCTCGATGCCGGCGTCGTCTCGCTGCACGCCAAGGTGCGCGGCCGGGTCACCTCGACCGACGCTGACGGCAAGGACTTCACGGAGATCGTGGAGACGACGCCGGGCCGTATGCTGCTCGGCGAGCTGCTGCCGCGACGCGGCGGCGTTCGCTTCAACTTGGTCAACCAGCTCCTGACCAAGAAGGCGATCTCGGGCCTGATCGACGCCGTCTACCGCAACTGCGGTCAGAAGGACACGGTCATCTTCTGCGACCGGATCATGGGTCTCGGCTTCTACCACGCGTTCAAGGCCGGCATCTCGTTCGGCAAGGACGACATGGTCATCCCGGAAACCAAAGGCGAGATCGTCGAGTTCGACGAGGGCCGAGGTGCGCGACTTCGAGCAGCAGTATCAGGACGGCCTGATCACCCAGCTCGAGAAGTACAACAAGGTGGTCGACGCCTGGTCGAAGTGCACCGATCGCATCGCCAAGGAAATGATGGACCGCATTTCGGCAGTCAAGATCGATCCGAAGACGGGCCGGCAGGCGTCCGTCAACTCGGTCTACATGATGAGCCACTCGGGTGCGCGAGGCTCGCCAACGCAGATGAAGCAGCTCGCGGGTATGCGCGGCCTGATGACCAAGCCGTCGGGCGAGATCATCGAGACGCCGATCATCTCGAACTTCAAGGAAGGCCTCTCCGTGCTCGAGTACTTCAACTCGACGCACGGCGCCCGCAAGGGTCTCGCGGATACGGCGCTGAAGACGGCCAACTCGGGCTACCTGACGCGTCGTCTCGTCGACGTGGCGCAGGACTGCATCATCACCGAGGAGGACTGCGGCACCGACTTCGGCATCAGCGTCCAGGCGGTCGTCGATTCGGGCGAAGTCATCGTCCCGCTGTCGGCGCGCGTGCTGGGCCGTACCGCGGCCGAGGACGTGCTCGATCCGGCGACCAAGGCGATCATCATCCCCTCGGGGACGCTGATGGAGGAGCGCGAGATCGAGCTGGTCGACAGGGCACAGGTCCAGGAAGTGCGGATCCGCTCCGTGCTGACGTGCGAGTCCGAGATCGGATGTTGCGGCAAGTGCTACGGGCGTGATCTCGCGCGCGGCACCCCGGTCAACATCGGCGAGGCGGTCGGCGTCATCGCCGCGCAGTCGATCGGTGAGCCGGGCACGCAGTTGACGATGCGTACGTTCCACATCGGCGGCGTCGCCCAGACGGTCGACCAGTCGTTCATCGAGTTCGAACTTCAACGGCACGGTGCAGATCAAGAATCGCGCCCTCCAGCGCGACGGCCAGGACCGGCTCATCGCCATGGGCCGCGTCACCGCGATCGTCATCTTCGATCAAGGTGGCAAGGAACTGGCGACGCACAAGGTGCCGTACGGCGCGCGTCTCCATGTCGATGAGGGTGACACCGTCAAGCGCGGCACGCGCCTCGCCCAGTGGGACCCCTACACGCGACCGATCCTCAGCGAGACCGACGGCTTCGTCGATTTCGAAGGGCTGGTCGAGGGCGTCTCGGTGAACGAGCAGACCGACGAGGTCAAGGGCACGACGAACCGGGTCATCATGGACTGGCGGGCGAGCCCGCGCGGCGCCGACCTGAAGCCGGCGGTGGTGATCAAGGACACCAAGGGCGGCAAGAACGCGAAGCTGACCCGCGGCGGCGACGCTCGTGCGCTGTTGCCCGTCGACTCGGTCCTTTCGGTCGACCGCAACGCGAAGGTGAAGGCCGGCGACGTGCTGGCCCGTATCCCGATCGCATCCGCCAAGTCGGGCGACATCACGGGTGGTCTGCCGCGCGTCGCCGAGCTGTTCGAGGCCCGGCGGCCGAAGGATCACGCGATCATCGCCGAGATCTCGGGGACGGTCGAGTTCGGCAAGGACTACAAGAACAAGCAGCGCATCGGGATCCGACCCGATGAAAAGGACGCGCCTCTGGTCGAGTACCTGATCCCGCGCGGCAAGTCGCTGGCGGTGCAGCACGGTGACCGCGTGGAAAAGGGTGACTTCGTCTATGACGGCCATCCCGCTCCGCACGACATCCTGGCGATCAAGGGCGTCGAGGAACTCGCGCGCTACCTGATCAAGGAAGTCCAGGACGTCTATCGCCTGCAAGGCGTGACGATCAACGACAAGCACATCGAGGTGATCGTTCGCCAGATGCTGCAGAAGATCGAGATCGAGGACGCCGGCGACAGCCTCCATCTGCTCAAGGGCGAGCAGATCGACAAGACCGAGATGGACGAGGAGAACGTGCGCCTCCTGAAGGAAGGCAAGCGTCCGGTTTCCGGCAAGCCCGTCCTGCTCGGAATCACCAAGGCCTCGCTGCAGACGAACAGCTTCATCTCGGCGGCGTCGTTCCAGGAGACGACGCGCGTGCTGACCGAGGCGGCCGTCAACGGCAAGGTCGATACGCTCGAGGGGCTCAAGGAGAACGTTATCGTCGGGCGGCTCATCCCGGCCGGCACGGGCGGCATGCTGCGCAGCCTGCGCCGCGTCGCCGCCAAGCGCGACGAGATGATCGCCGCGGAGAAGGCGCGTGTCGCCGCCGACCGGTCGCTGGCCGGGCCGGGTGAGGGCGGGGCTGCCGCGCCGGTGCGCCGCCGTCGCCGGACCACCGAGGAAGCGGCCGAATAGGCAGCTTTCGCCGGCGACGTCGTTCAGGAATGCGCAAGGCCGGGGCAGGCAATGTCCCGGCCTTCGGTTTTCCGGGGCCACGCATCTCGCCATTGCCGCGGTAAGGCTAGCCGCGCGAAGTCGGTGTGGCGGAAGCCGGGCCTGTGGTATTCAACGTTCCCAGATAGGATCTTCCGCCCTGAGGTGGCCGTCACGCCGCCGCGGGCGCCGACATGGTGAGGCACGAGACATGGAACCGGTCACCAGCAAGCTGCGCCGCACGCGACTGTTCGCGCACGTCCCGGAAGCGGGGCTGGTCTCACTGATCGAACGGCCCGGCGTGACCAGCGGCGGGACCCGGGATGGCGTCGACGTGGCGCCCGGTGATCTCGTGGTGCTGCTCGAGGGCGGCCTCGCCATGACCAGCCATGACGGCGGCGATCACCTCGCCGCGTTCAGCGTCGACGAGGGCGCGCGCGAGCCGGCGATCCTCTACACCATTCCGCGCGGGGCAAACCTCGTGCTGACGCGGCCGTCGGTCTATCTGGTCATCGAGGGCGAGCGCCTCGACGCGCTGCTGTCGGGCGAGCAGGAGCAGCGCAGTCTTGCGGCCCTGCAGGACAGCGTGCGCGTGCGCGCCGCGTCGCTGGTGAAGGCGGGCCCGTTCAAGCAGATGAGCTTTACGCACATCGTGCGGTGTGCCGAGGCGATGAGCACGCTGCGGGTCCAGGCCGGCGACGACGTCGTGCGCGAGGGCGATCCGGGCGACTATTTCTACGTCATCGAACGCGGCAGCGCCGACGTCCTGCGGACGAACGACAAGGGCGACGACGATCTGGTCGCGACGATCGAGGCCGGCGCGACCTTCGGCGAGGAGGCGCTGCTCCAGAACAGCACGCGCAACGCGACCGTGCGGATGCGCGAGGACGGCGAGTTGTTCCGGCTCGCGAAGTCCGATTTCGACCTGCTGTTGAAGTCGAAGCTGCTCGGCGACATCTCGGCTGAGGCCGCCGCTGAAAAGATGCGGCAGGGCAAGGCCGACCTCATCGACTGCCGGACCGACGAGGAATGGGAGCTCTGGCGGCTGCCGAGCGCCCGCCTGATGCCGCTCGAGACGATCCGCGAGCGCACGCGTGGATTGGATCCGAACCGCGAGTACGTCGCCTATTGCCGGACGGGTCGGCGCTCCGACGCGGCGGTGTTCTTGATGCGGCAGGCGGGATTGAAGGCCTACTCGCTCAAGGGCGGCATCACGGCGTGGCCCTACGAGTTCGAAGGCCTGGCGCTGGATATTTAAGTCTCCTTCTCCCCGTGAAGGACGGGGAGAGGGGATACCCTTCTGCATCGCCTCCCACACGATCAGCGCTTGCCGCGTCTCGGCGACATCATGGACGCGCAGGATCTGCACGCCTTGAGCAGCGCCCTGCAGTGCCGCCGCAATCGAGCCCGCCAGCGCGTTCGCTCGCGACTTTGATGCCGGTGAGCGTGCCGATGAAACTCTTGCGCGACGCGCCGAGCAGGACGGGCACGCCGAGCCCATGGAATACGCTGAGGCCGGCCAGCAGTTCGAGATTGTGGTCGAGCGTCTTGCCGAAGCCGATGCCGGGATCGACAATCAGGCGCGCGCGATCGATGCCCGCGGCGGTACACGCGTCGATCCGTGCGGCGAGCCAGTCGTAGACGTCGAGCAGGCAGTCATCGTAGTGCGGCGCCGTCTGCATCGTGCGCGGGTCGCCTTGGGCGTGCATCAGGATGACGGGCGCGCCGGACGCTGCCGCGACGTCCATGCAGGCGGGCTCGTAGGTCAGCGCCGCGACATCGTTGATGATGTGCGCGCCCGCCGCCAGCGCGCGGCGCATGACCTCGGCCTTGCGCGTGTCGATGGAGATCAGCGCTGTGGTCTTGCCGGCGAGGCCCTCGATCACCGGGATCACGCGGCGTAATTCCTCATCGACCGTGATCGCCTGCGCGCCGGGGCGCGTCGATTCACCACCGATGTCGAGGATGTCGGCGCCATCGGCCGCGAGCTGTAGTGCGTGCGCGATCGCGGCATCGGCGACGCGGAGCGCCCGCCATCGGAGAAAGCTGTCCGGCGTAACGTTGACGATACCCATGATGCCGCGGCCGATCGAGGGCGAGGCTGGCGAGCGACGCGCGCGGCTGCCTCATGGCGATCGAGCAGCGCCGCGAACGCGCCTTCGGCGGCGCCGTCCGCCGCCCAGGCCCGCAATCCTGCAGCGGACATGGTGTAGGAGATGTCGCGCGCCGGGCCGTCGCGCGCGATCACCTCGACCGCCCAGCACGCGAGATCGTCGCGGCCGGCTGAGCAAATGACGTCGCCAGGTGTTTCGGCCGGGCGGCCTTGGGCCGGCATCGCGAGGCCGGTCGGACGCAGGTAGGTTCGGAGGGTCATTTCCATCAGCTAACAAAAAAATCGGGCCCCGCGAAGGGCCCGATCCATCGTCGCATCGAGGCGCAGCAGCGATCAGGTCGGCTGCGGTTCCATGCCGGCATCGGGCTCAGGCCGCGACGGGCGGGCCTGCCCGGCCACCGGCACCGCCGAGCCGGTCGGCCCCTTGGTGGCGTCGTCGTCGGTCGGACGGACGATCTTTTCGCCACGCATGACGGCGTTGCATTCGTCGCCCGAGATCGTCTCGTGCTCCATCAGCGCTTGTGCGACCGCCTCGAGTTCCTTGGTGTGCGCGCCCAGCACCTCCCAGGCCTTGGCCTGGCTGGCCGTGATGATGCGCCGAACCTCCTCGTCGATCAGCCGCGCCGTTTCCTCCGACATATTCTGGCGCTGCGTGATGGCGTGGCCGAGGAACACTTCCTGCTGGTTGTCGGTATAGCGCAGCGGTCCGAGCTTATCGCTCATGCCCCATTCGGTGACCATGCGGCGCGCAAGGTCGGTCGCTTGCATGATGTCGCTCGAAGCGCCGGTATTGAGGTGCTCCATGCCGTAGATGATCTGCTCGGCAACGCGGCCGCCGAACGTCATCACGAGGCGCGCCTCGCACCACTGCTTGGAATAGCTGAGCTTGTCGCGTTCCGGGCAGACTCATGGTCACGCCGAGGGCGCGGCCGCGCGGAATGATCGTGACCTTGTGCAACGGATCGTTGCCGTCGACGAGGATATTGAGGATCGCGTGGCCGGCCTCGTGATAGGCGGTCGCGAGCTTCTCTTCCTCGGTCATCGCCATCGAGCGCCGTTCGGCACCCATCATGACCTTGTCCTTGGCATCCTCGAACTCGACCTGCGTGACCATGCGCTTGGAGCGCCGGGCCGCCAGCAGGGCCGCTTCGTTGACGAGGTTGGCGAGATCGGCGCCGGAGAAGCCGGGCGTACCGCGCGCGATGGTCTTGGGATCGACGTCCGGCGCCAGCGGCACCTTGCGCATGTGCACGCGGAGGATCTTCTCGCGCCCGACGACGTCCGGATTGGGGACCATGATCTGGCGATCGAAG
The DNA here is from genome assembly GCA_963775035.1 of uncultured Alphaproteobacteria bacterium. Lineage (GTDB taxonomy): Bacteria > Pseudomonadota > Alphaproteobacteria > Rhizobiales > Hyphomicrobiaceae. The sequence continues at coordinate 230,989 of CAVZHG010000028.1, forward strand.
CGGCCTGGCCGCAGCAGGGCCGGGTCGAGCACGTCGGGCCGGTTGGTCGCGGCGAGGATGATGATGCCCTCGTTCGCCTCGAAGCCGTCCATCTCGACGAGCAGTTGGTTGAGCGTCTGCTCGCGCTCGTCATTGCCGCCGCCGAGGCCGGCGCCGCGATGGCGGCCGACGGCGTCGATTTCGTCGATGAAGATGATGCACGGGGCATTCTTCTTCGCTTGGTCGAACATGTCGCGGACGCGGCTCGCGCCGACGCCGACGAACATCTCGACGAAGTCGGAGCCCGAGATCGTGAAGAACGGCACGTTCGCCTCACCCGCGACGGCGCGCGCGATCAGCGTCTTGCCGGTGCCGGGCGGGCCGACGAGCAGGCAGCCGCGCGGAATGCGGCCGCCGAGCTTCTGGAACTTCTGCGGGTCGCGGAGGAACTCGACGATCTCCTGAAGATCGACCTTGGCCTCGTCGACGCCGGCCACGTCCTCGAACGTGACGCGGCCGTGGCGCTCGGTCAGCAGCTTCGCCTTCGATTTGCCGAAGCCCATGGCGCGGCCGCCGCCGGACTGCATCTGGCGCATGAAGAAGATCCACACCGCGATCAGCAGCAGCATGGGGAACCAGGACAGCAGGACATTGAAGATCGACGGGACGTCCTCGTCCTTGGGCCGCGCGGTGATGCGCACGCCCTTCTTGTTCAGGCGCTCGACCAGACCCGGGTCTTCCGGCGTGAAGCTCGTGAACGACCTGGACTTGTCGGTGTACTGGCCGTTGATCCGGTTGCCCTGGATCGTTACCTCGGAAATGTTGCCGGCATCGACCTGGGCCAGCAGATCGCTGTAGCTGATTTCATTGCCGCCGCGCCGGGTCTGGCTCGGATTCGTGAACATATTGAAGAGCATAACCAAGAGAAGGGCGATGATGACCCAGATCGCCAGATTCCGGAAATGCGTATTCATCGAGACCCCTTCCTGGTGGCGCCGAACCGTCCGTCGCGGCACTCTGGCGCGCGCGGATCGCGCGGCCTTCGAGCGGCCCGGCCCACAACTTCTATCCCTAAGATAGGTTGGTGAACCCAACTTGCCAACAATTGGTGCACAAAAGTGGCAGTTTGATCCGCATCTTGCCGAAAATCGGTGAATAGACCCGCCGAGGTCTCGTTTCGCACCCCCAGGGGGCACCCCGGCCGCTGACGCCCGCTTTCATGCCCAGCTTCCTGGGTTGGCCTTGTATTACCAAGATTGCGGCCGTCTGCATCAGCTACTTTGCGTCACGATGACGCCGGCGATCACCGCGGCGGCCAGCACCGTCAGGAAGATCCGGATCAGATATGGCGGTCCGCTTCCGTCGCGCCATCTTGTCGTCGGCCATTGCCGCGGCCGCGGCGGGTCTCTGCCGGGGCGCCGCCGGGGTTGCCGGGTCGGCGCGTCAGACGCGCCTCGACCTGGGCGTCCGGCGCGGGCATCGCCGCGGTGCTCGGATCGTTCGAGCGGGGCGGGTTTGGCCGCCATGGCCGGCTCGGCCGCCGGACCAGCCGGTGCCCCCAGGTCGTTCGCCTCCATGGCCGCGACGGGGGTCGTCGGAATGTCGGTTCGCGTGGTTGCCTGTGTCAGCGGCAGGGAGGGGCCGTCGTCCGCCATCGAGTGCGGGCCGCGGCCGAGCACCCGGCTGACGACAACCGTCGCATTGTCCTGGCGCGGCAGGCCCCGGTCGATGACCATCTGGACCAACGACGTCGGCGATCGCCTTGGCGCCCCGGTCGTACGATTGATCGATGGCGAGCGCGATTTCGGTATCGCTCAGAGTATTCAGGCCGTCACTGGCGAGCAGGACCACGTCGCCGATCTCGAGCGCTACGTCGTGGGCGGGGTTGTCGATCTCCTCGATGTCGCGACCGGTGAGCGCGGATACGAGGACGGATCGCGCGTTGATCACCGCCTCGTCGTTGGGCGAGTATCCGTGCCGGATCATGATTCCGGCCTGGGAATGGTCGGCGTTGAGCTTCGACAGGCGGCCATTGCGGCATACGTAGAGATGGCTGTCGCCGACGCTGATCCAGCGCACGGTTCCATTGGCGAGGATCGCCGCCACGGCCGTGCTGGCCATGCTGCGATGGCCATCCATGGGATCGGTCGCCTCGTGGATGCGCTTGTTGACCTCGTGGATGGCGCCGTGGAGGGCCAGCCGGCGCCCGCCCGGCTCGTCGAACAGACCGCCCTTCGCGGCCTCGCCGAATGCCTCGATCACCATTCTCGAAGCGCGGGCGCCGTCGGCATGTCCGCCAAGGCCATCGGCCAGGACCAGGAGTTGCGCGCCGCCCCCGCTGCCAAGGGGCACCGACGCGGCGGCATCCTGCTGCTCGGCGCGCGCGCCGATCGTCTCGTGGAGGGCGGTGTCGAGTTCAATCATGGCGCCCGCCTTTGCTCTCGTGCGGAGATGCCAGACACCAGACGCGTGTCATGCCGGCGCAGCAGTGATCGCGTCTCATGCGTTTGCCCCATCATGCCGCAACGCGTTTGCCCGCCGCATCCACATTCCAGCCGCCCCCATGCTCAGCCCCGCAAGAACGGCGAGGCCAACTGCTAACAGCACCACGAAACTGTTGGCGCCCAACGGCTGAGCCGCGAGCACCCACAGCGCCAGCGCCAAATGCGCCGCGCAGACGATCGCAAGTCCGCCCGCAAGGAGCCGGCTTCGCGGGTGCAAGCCAGCTCAGCGCGGCCAGAACAAGAAGCGCTGCCGACAAATAGTAGGTCGGCAGCACGAAGGGTGGCAACCAGAATGCCGCCAAAGCGAGCACGCCCGCGGCCGCCGTATTCGGCAAATGCGCGTCCGGAGGTAGCGGTTCCGGGCCGCCGCTGCGCGATCTCAGGTCGGCGACACCGGTGGCGATGAAGAGGGCGAGCGCGACGACAAAGACGACCACGCTCACCCAGCTCGCGGTGTGGGTGACGCCGCCGAACCAGAAAAAACCGACGCCGCCGAGGGCGGCGGCCGCCAGTGCGAGCGCCTGGAGCGCCGATGCGAGCCCGCCGCCGGACCCGCGCCGGGGTGGATCGGCGGTGGCCCCCGCGTCGGCGTGGTGGGGTTGGGTGTGCGGCTCGTCGGCCGTGACCGTCCGGCCGGTCCGTCCGGTCGAGCGGGTCTGGCGATGCCCGACCTGATCCGGCGCCTGCCGGTGCGCGTGCGTGCCCCGCCCGTTCGACGCGTCGTGGTGCGCGTGCCCACCGTGCGTGTCCCCCATCAGCATGGGACGCCATTCGGAAATGGTTGCCGGGCGCTCCCGCGGCTTCAGGGCCAGGCCGGCATTCAAGCCCTCGAGGAACGCCGGCCGGTAGCGCGACAGGAGCACCGGATCGAGATGGTCCTCGATCGGCAGCGCCGTGTCGTGGAGCTGGCGCTTGGAGGCTTCCTCGGGCGGCCGGCCCATCAGCGCATGGTGCATCGTCGCCGCCAGCGCGTAGACGTCGCTCCAGGCGCCCTGGAGTTTGGTATCGAGGGTGTACTGCTCCGGCGGCGAGTAGCCCGATTTCACGATCGCGCCGAGCGTGTGGCTGTTTTCGCGGGCGAAATGGCGGGCGGCGCCGAAGTCGATCAGCACCGGCTTGCCGTTGGGCCGGATGATGATGTTGTCGGGGGCGATGTCGCGGTGGAAGAGCTGTTGGGCGTGAATGGTATCCAGCGCCGACAGGATCGGCTCGAGGACGGCGTCGATTTCGGTTTGCGTCGGTGCCCGGCCGAGCTGCTGGAGCCAGCGCTTGAGGTTAACGCCCTCCTCGAACTCCAGCACCATGTAGGCGGTGCCGAACTGCTCGATCAGGCCGATCACGCGGACGATATGCTCATGCCGGAACCGGCCGAGGACGCGAGCCTCTTCGACGAAGTAGCGCAGGCCGTCCGCGAACAGGTCCCGGCCCCCGGAGCGCAGCGGCTGGACCGTCGTTGCGCCCTCGCGGTAGGCGAACTCGGCGGGGAAGTATTCCTTGATCGCGACTTCGCGATGGATGCGCAGGCTTTCGGCCAGGTAGGTGATGCCAAATCCGCCGGGCCCGAGGACGCTGTCGATCCTGTATTGATCGAGGCCGGACCCCAGGATAGTATTTCTCGGAAGCGGTTGACGACTCACCTTGCTGCCCCGCGGTCGTGCCCGTTAATCAACTCTAACTTCTAGTTCGCACGTGGACACAGGTTCGGGGAATTACAATTCCGGGCCATGCCGTCGTTGCGCTCAGGAAGCGGCAGAGCAGACATCGTGGCGCCCAGACGGCAACCGAAACAGGAGCCGATGCCGGGTGTTCACGTTGATTTGGTCTCCGGATTGCTTGTTTATTCGATCCAGCGGCATGATCTTCCCCGAGTTCGCCCAGTCTGGGTAGTGCTTGTCTCCGGCCCCGGATACAGGGACGCGGTAACGCTCGACACAATGCCTTTGAAGGACTGTAAAGAGGTCGACCATGAAGCAACCCACACGTGACGGCAAGGGTGCCGGAGGCGGCCATCGCCGCGATATGGCCGAGGAAGAAACGCGCGTGCTCGGCAATCACGACAGCGGCGGCGCGGCTACGCATATCGCGGCGCCGATGCAGATGACGCCGGCGATGACGCCCTCGATGGCATCGTCTTCCCCACCGCGCGAGGCCGCCGAGAGCGGCCATACGCGTATCCTCGGCTACGAGACCGTAGGCTACGAGAGTACGCGCGCCGATCCCGTGGTCGGTTGGCTGGTCGTTCTCGACGGACCCGGGAAGGGCAATTTCAGGCCGATCTTCAAGGGCAGCAATACGATCGGGCGCTCAGGCAGCCAGCGGGTGCCGATCGATTTCGGCGACGATGCGATCTCGAGCGAGAAGCAGGCATTCCTCACCTATGACGAACGCAAGCGATCCTACCAGCTCGTGCCCAACCTCGAGCGGCCGAATCTCGTCTATCACAACGATGCGGCGCTGACGTCCAATGTGGATCTCAAGCAGCACGACAAGGTCATGCTGGGGCGCACGACGCTGCTGTTCGTGCCGCTGTGCGGGCCCGATTTCGACTGGGGCGAGCTGAAATAGGTCTCTGGCGGGCGCACGGTCGCAATTCTGTCCAGGGTGCGCTTGCTTCAATTCACGGCGTCCCCGGCGCTTGGCAGACGTCGGCGGTCTGCGACTATGCTTCACGGTGTGGGCGAGCGGGGGCACCATCAACTGCGGCGAATGGGTAGCATTGCGCGCTCCATCGGGGCCGTGGGATCAATCTGCCATTCGCGGATGCGCGACTTCGCTTTTCAATCCGGCAGTTTCTGAGATTCTGGGGCGCGACGTCCGATGTTCGATGAACTGATGCAGATGCTGCGGGTCATGAAGCCCGCCAATATCCTCCTCATTCAAGCCTGTATCGTCATCCTCATCCCTTACCTGCTGTGGCGGACGATGCAGCTCGGCAGGTGGTTTCCGCTCGGCGTCATTCAGATTTTCTGCGGCGTTCTGCTCGGCCCGGCGCTGTTCGGCGCGTTCGCACCCGAGCTGTTTCAGACCCTCTTCGGCATCGTCAAGCAGGGCGAAAAGTTCGTCAATCGCACCGACGGTATCGCGGCGCTGGCGACCATCGCCGTCTGTCTCTTCGGTTTCCTCGCCGGCGCCGACGCCGACAAGGAGCTCATCGCCAAATCGGGCAGAAGCATCGCCCTCACCGGCATCGTTGGCATGCTGATCGGCTGGGCGTTCGGCATGATCGGCGGCGCTTTCATCTATGCTGTCGATCCCGGCTGCGCAAGGGTGTCAACACCAACCTGTTCTCGTTCTCGCTCGCCTACGGTCTCGTGATCGCCGTTTCGGCCTTGCCCATTCTCGCGCTCATTCTGCGCGAACTTGGGCTGACGCAACGCCGGATCGGCGCCTACTCGTTGGCGTCCGCCGGTCTTGCCGACACGATGATGTGGGTCGGGCTCGCCGTCGTTCTCGCGCTCACGGGCACCGGTGGCCTGTTTCGCGCCTGCGCGATCGCGATCCTCGGCGGTGGGCTGAGCATCGGTTTCATCCGTTCGTTGCCAATCCCATACTGGAGAGGATGATGGCGAAGGCGGCGCCGGAAAGCGCCGTGATGACGCTGGCGGCGCTGTCGATCTTCGTCGCGTCGGCGATCACCTCGATTACCGAGCTACACCCTGTTCTCGGCGCGTTTGTCGCCGGCGTCTTCCTGCCCGACAAGGTGCGCGAGATGGCGGCGCACAGCCTCGACCGGCCGACCAGCCTCGTGCTGATGCCGTTCTTCTTCCTCAACACCGGCTTGAAGACGGATTTCGCGATCGGCGACATCAACGTCTGGATACTCTTCGTGATCAGCTCGTTCCTGTGCGTCGTCGGCAAGATGGCTGGACACGGCATCGCAGCGCGCATGTCGGGTGAGCCGTGGCCGTTCGCGGCGGCGGTCGGGCCTGTTCCTCCAGACCAAGGGTCTGATGGGCCTGATCGTCTGCGTCGTGTTCCTCGAGCGCGGCATCGTCTCGCCGCTGATGTTCTCCGCCGCCGTGCTCATGTGCATGTTCTCGACGGGGCTGCCGGTGCCGTTCGCGCGCATCATGGTCAAGCGGTTCGGCGAAACCATGGTCGAGGGCAGCACGACCGTGGTGCCGATGGTGCGGCCGGAGGAGCCGCGCGTCGCCGAGGATCCGGTGGCGCCGGACAAGCCGGTCCTCGCCACACTCGTCTTCGACAACCCCGAGTACGGTTCTGCGGTGATCACCAGTCCCCGCGTCGTGGTCGGGCGACACAGCGGCGACGACATCCGCATCAACGACGTTCGCGTCTCGCGCCATCATGCGCTACTGACGCTGAGCGACGGCGGCACCTTCGAGCTCCACAATCAGACGGCCGATCGCTCGGCCGCCAATCCCATCCAGATCAATGGCGAGGTCTTGGAGCACGCGCTCCTCAAGGACGGCGACAAGGTCCTGCTGGGCGGCGTCCCGTTGACCTTCCGCCTCGGCAAGGCGGCTTGAGGCGGCTGCCGGGTCCGAGTGACCCTCAGACGGCACGTTGTCGATGAGGCGTGTCTTGCCGAGCCAGGCGGCGACGAGCACGCGGCCCGCGCCCTTGGCGGGATCGAACGCCGAGAGCGTCGCGGCATCGCGCACGGCGACATAGTCGACACTGCGGAAACCGCCGGCGGTGAGCGTGCCGGCGGCGTCGGCACAGGCGGCTCGACGGCGTCGCCCGCCCGCACCCGCGCCGCGACCTCCGTGATCACCCGATGGACGAGCGGCGCGATCCGGCGTCTCGTCCGCGCTCAGGTAGCGATTGCGGCTCGACATGGCGAGGCCATCGGCCTCGCGCATGGTCGGCGCGCCGACGATCGCGAGCGGCAGGTCGAGGTCGCGGACCATCTGGCGGATCACCGCGAGCTGCTGGAAATCCTTCTCGCCGAATACCGCGATGTCAGGCGCCACCTGCAGGAAGAGCTTCGCGCACACGGTCGCGACGCCGCCGAAGAAATGCGGGCGGAAGTCGGTCTCGAGCCCCTCCGCAGCGCCCGCCGGCACAACGCGCGTCGCGAACCCGTCGCGGATACATCTCGCGCACGCCGGGCGCCCATACGAGGTTGCAGTCGGCGCGCGCGAGCTGGGCACAGATCGTCGTCGAACGTACGCGGGTAGGTCGAGAAATCCTCGGTCGGCGCGAATTGCGTCGGGTTGACGAAAATCGACGCGACGACCCGGTCGCAGGTCTCGCGCGCCAGCCGCACCAGCGAGATGTGCCCCTCGTGCAGCGCCCCCATGGTCGGGATCAGGGCGATCCGGCGGCCTTCGCGGCGCCACGTGCCGACCGCGTCCGGAGGTCGGCGACGGTGGCGCTGACGGGAATGGGGGTCGTGGGCATCGATCAACTCCCGGCTATGTGGCGCCGGTTGCCCCGGCGCTCTCATCGCGCGATCGAATGTCGGAGTAGTGCCGATAAGTCAAGCTACGGCGGCCGCTGATCGCTTATCTGACGTGCGATGTCCGCGGCAGCAGGAACGTCAGCAGGCCCAGGGCCGGCAGCCACGCGCAGAGCTTGAACACCGCGATGATGCCGATGTTGTCGGCGAGCAGCCCGAGAGCCGCCGCCGCCAGCCCGCCGAGCCCGAACGCCAGACCGTAGAACAGCCCGCCGACGAGGCCGACGCGATGCGGCACCAGGTCGATCGCATAGATGAGGATCGACGCGAACGCGCTCGCCATGATCAGGCTGATCACGATGCTCAGCACGCCGGTCCAGAACAGGTCCGCATAGGGCAGCAGGAGCGCGAACGGCAGCGCGCCGAGGATCGAGATCCAGATGATGCGATGGCGGCCGACGCGGTCGCCGACCATGCCGCCGACGATCACGCCGAACGCGCCGACGACGAGGTAGAGGAACAGCATGATCTGCGAGAGCTGCACCGTCACGCCGAACCGCTCGATCAGGTAGAACGTGTAGTAGGACGTGAACGCCGCCGTGTAGGCGTTCTTCGAGAACAGCAGCACGATCAGGACGGTCATCGCCAGCAGGACGTGCGCACTGGCGGTCGGCGCGGGCGTCGCCGCGGGATGGTCCTTCGCCGCGGCCGCCTGCGAGCGGCGCATTTCGGCATAGCGCGTGCCCGTCCACGCCATCAGCACCATGGCGACGAGCGCCACCACCGACACCCATGCGAGGCTCTGCTGGCCGCGCGGCACCACGATCAGCGCGGCGAGCAGCGGGCCCATCGCGTAGCCGGCATGGCCGCCGATCTGGAAAATGCCCTGCGCGAAACCGTGCTGGCCGGCCGCCGCATGGCGCGCCATGCGCGTCGCTTCCGGGTGGAACACCGCCGAGCCGAGGCCGACCAGACCGGCGGCGACGAGCACCATCGCGTAGTTGGGCGCGAATGCGAGCCCGAGCAACCCGGCGAGCGTCGAGCACATGCCGGCGACCATCGCATAGGGCCACGGCTTCTTGTCGGTGACGTAGCCGAGCACCGGCTGCAGCAGCGACGACGTCACCTGGAAGGCCAGCGTGATCAGGCCGATCTGCGCGAAGTCGAGCGGTACGCCTCCTTGATCAGGGGGTACATCGCCGGGATCATCGACTGGATGAGGTCGTTCAGCAGATGCGCGCCGCTCAGCGCGACGAGGATCGGCAGGAGCGGGCGTTGCGCGGCTTTGGCGAGGGTGGCTGTCATGGCCGGGGAGCAATGGCGGGGGCCGGCGCCCGCGTCAACTGGCAAAGGGGTGGCGCATGGGTGAGCGGAGTGGGCGCACCCCTGGCGAAAAGGTTTCTACCGCTTCGTCATAGGGGGCTTCGCCTCAAAACCTCGTACCGCGATTGTAGCTGCCGATGAGCTGATTGTAGTCCCGCGTTAGGCGCGGCGGCGAGCCCTCGATCATCCAGCCGCCGCTGCCGGTGTTGAGGATCATCCTGTCGCCTTGGCTGTACGGCGTCTTGTCGCGGATGCGGCGCATGAGCTGCTTGCCTGTCGTCAGGAACGACTTCGCATCGCTGATGAAGCTCGACCCGATCTTGGCGCCCTTGTTGGCGGCGGCGTACTCCTCGGTCGCCTTGAGGATCGCCTCGTAGCCGCTCAGCGCCTCGGTGATGGCGGCGAGATCGGGCGGAGTGGCGCTGTTCGCCCGCATCAGGCGCTTGGCGCTGATCATCACCGCTTCGATGTGGTAGCGGTCCTTGATGCCCTCGGTCTTTCGATCTCGGCGAGCCGCCGAGCGGAATCCCTGATCCTGGAGCACGTCGAGATCGATACGCAGCTTCTCGTCCGCCTTCGCGAATGCGTCCCAGGCGGCCACGAGACGCGGATGCAGGGCCTTGCCCTTGGCCATCCCGTCGTCCTTGTAGTTTTCCTGGCTGTAGTAGTCGTCCGCTTCCTTGAGCAGCGGCTCGAGCGCGACCACGGCTTCGACATACGCCGATGCCAGCGCCTCGAACTCGGGTTCGTGCGGCTCGAGCGCGTTGGCCTTCTCGACTTTCTTCTTGCAGTCGGAGGTGTCGTAGATCGTGTAGGTGCCGTAGATGATCCGTTCCTTGCCGGTCGGGCCGTTCTTGCTGACCCAGCTGAAGTAGCGGTGACGCGACAGATGGGAACGCTCCGACAGGCGGTTGATGCACTCGATGGCGGCGTTGACTTCTTCGTGAGCGCGGGGACCTGCGCGACAGCTGGGCGGGCGGCGGCGGCCCCAGCAGGACGCCTCGCGGCGACAGCGAGTGCAAGCGCACGGATGGATTTCATGGCCACTGCTCCCAATGTCTATCGGCCAATCGAATAGATTGTGGGCCTTATCGAAATCTTACATTCAAGTACTCCGGCTTCGATTGCGGTTAATCCGCCGGCTCACGGCAATGGATCGGTCACATACAACGTAATGCGTAGTCCGCCGTTGGCGACCGGCGCGCCCGGCGGTTTGAACGGCAGGCCGGTCGCCCGCGCGAGCGTGACCTTCATTGCTGATCAGGCCGACGCGCCAGCCCGGAAAACTTGGCCAGCAATGTCTCGCCCCATGGCGCGGTAGAGCGCCTGAAGCCGCGACTTGTCGCCGATGCGGTCGCCGAACGGCGGGTTGACGATGACGAGGCCGGGCGGTCCGGGCGGCGGCACGAGATCGCTGACGGCGTGCTGCTTGAATTCGGTGATGTCGGCGACGCCAGCGCGCGCGGCATTGGCGCGGCTCATCTCGATGGCGCCGGCGTCGCGGTCGCTGCCGAAGAAGCGGAGCGCGTGTCTTGCCGCGAGGTGCCGCGGCGCGCATCTCCGCCCACGCGGCGGCGTCAAAGGTCGCGAGCTGTTCGAAGGCGAAGGGACGTTCGCGGCCCGGCTTGAGGCCGGCGGCGATCTCGGCCGCCTCGATCACGAACGTGCCCGAGCCGCACATCGGATCGACGACAGGCTCGGTGCCGACATAGCCGCATTGGCGCAGGAACAGCGCGGCCATGGTCTCGCGCATCGGCGCCTTGTTGACGGCGACCTTGAAGCCGCGCTTGTGCAGCAGCTCGCCCGACGTGTCGACGCTGATCGTGCAGAGATCGCTCTCGATGCGCGCCATGATCGTCACCGCGGCATCAGGCCGAGCGGGCGCGCCGAGCTCTGTCGCGGATCGCCTTCTCGATGCGCTGTGCCGCGGCGACCGGAATGATAGATCTTCGAGGCTTTGCACGTCGCTTCGACGCGGAACGGCACATCTGGGCGCAGCACATTGCCCCACGCCACAGCCGCGCGCGAGCTTTTCGAGCAGGTCGAGATGGGAGGCGCGAAACGCATCGATCCGCGCGAGCACCTTGTTCGCGCCGCGCACTTCGAGATTGGCGCGCCAGGCGTCGCGCCAGTTCCCGTTGACCGTTACGCCACCCGGGACTTGTTTCGCCGCCCTGAAGCGAAGCGACGTCGACTTCCTCCCGCAGCACGGCTTCGAGGCCCGGCGCCGTGGCCAGGAAAATCTCGAAATGATCGGTTGGGGTTTTTGGTGCTGAAGCGGCGGGCATGATCGGCTAGGGCATCGTCCCTTTGTGGCCGACCGTCAAGCGTTCCCTTTACTCAATCGGCGGCAGCCGCGTGTCGAGAGACAGCACGAGGCACCAGTGCGGCTCGAACGTCGCGCCCATCGGCCAGACGTTTTCGCGATAGGCATCGAGCAGGGCCGCCTCGTATCTCTTGAACCAGGTCTTCTGGCAGAGAATGAACTTGGTCGCGGCGAAGATCGACTCGCGGTCGATGATGCAGAGCACCGTCATCTCAGGGTGCCGCTCGAGATAGGCGTGCACCGCCACCATCAGCGTCGGATAGCCGGGATGCAGCATGTCGTCGAGGACGATGACGCCGCCGTCGCCGATCACCGCCGTCGCCAGCTCAAGATCCTTGGTCAGCGCCGCCTGGCTGTGCTCGCCATCGACATGGATGAAGCGCACCTGCTGCGCCGCCGACCTTGGCCAGCAGCTCCGCCGGCCGTCATCTTGTTGCTGTCGGCCTTCCAGGTGATGCGCTTCTCGGCGGGCACGCCGTGGCGCGCGCAATTCGCTTCGAAGCGGTCGATCACCTGTGCGTTCGGCCACTCGAACACGTCGATGCCGAGGGCGCGCTCGCCGTCATGCGAGCGACTTCGCCAGCGCGATGAAGAAGCGGCCTTCGAATGCGCCGACTTCCGCAACCGGGCCCTTGACGCCGAGCTCCGACTGGATGCGCAGCAGTCCGCAGCAGATCGCTGCGGCAAACCGCGACGACATGCCGATGACCTTGTCGTAGCCGTCGTCGAGATAGGCGTCGACGGCGGGGATCCCCGAGCCGACGGTGGTCGAAGCGGTCATTCGAGCGTTCCTCTGCGCGTTTTCTTATCGTTGTTAAAACCAATAGAGCGCTGCGCGCCGTTACAACCCATAGAGCGCGGCGCGCTCGGGGTCCTTGCTGGCGACGAGCTTGGCGAGGTCGACGATCACCTTCGCCTGCTTCCACGTCGCGTCGTCCTGGAACTTGCCCTCGACGATCGCGGCGCCGGTGCCGTCCGGCATGGCGGCGATGATCTTGCTCGCAAATGCGACTTCTCCGGGGTCGGGGCTGAAGACGCGCTTGGCGATGTCGATCTGCGTCGGATGCAGCGACCAGGCGCCGAGGCAGCCCTGCAGGAACGAGTTGCGGAACTGGGACTCGCACGCCGCGAGATCGGAGAAGTCGCCGAACGGGCCGTAGAACGGCTTGATGCCGTAGCTGAGGCACGCGTCGACCATCTTCTGCACCGTGTAGTGCCACAGGTCCTGCTGCGCGAAGGCGCGCGTGCCGCCGTCCGCCTTGGCATCGGCGATGACACCGTAGTCGGGGTGGCCGCCGCCGACGCGCGTCGTCTTCATGCCGCGCGAGGCCGCGAGATCGGCCGGGCCGAGGCTCATGCCGTGCATGCGCGGCGACGCCGCCGCGATCGCCTCGACGTTCTTGACGCCTTCCGCGGTTTCCAGGATCGCGTGAATGAGGATCGGCTTCTTGATGTGGCTCTTCGCTTCGAGCTGGGCGAGGAGCTGGTCGAGATAGTGGATGTCCCAGGGACCTTCGACCTTCGGCAGCATCATCACGTCGAGCTTGTGGCCGACGGCGGGCACGATCGTCATGATGTCGTCGAGGCCCCACGGCGAGTTGAGGCAGTTGATGCGCGTCCACAGCCCCGTATCGCCGAAGTCGTTGGCGGTCGCCATCTCGACGAAGCCGGCGCGCGCGTTCTCTTTCTGGTCGGCGGGGATGGCGTCCTCGAGATTGCCGAGCACGACGTCGACCTGGGTGATGATCTCGGGGAGCCGCGCGCGGATCTTGGCGTTGTGCGGCGGGATGAAATGGATCATCCGCTCGAGCCGCACCGGGAGCTGGCGATAGGGCTCCGGCGCGCCGGTCGCGAGGGGGCTGTAATACTTCGCCGGGCTGCGGGTCACGGTCATGGTCGCTTCGTCCTCGCTCGTTGCGCGTGGTGCGGGGGCTGCGCGGTCGGATCAAACCGCCGACATCTGTTCTAGCGCGGCCTTCGCAACTGCGAAAGGCGAGGATCGGTGCGATCTGCTGCAACGGAAGGCATTCGGTCGAGACTTCGGGCAGATGTCGTCAGCCCGTGTTCGTCGTCGGCAGCTCTCGGCCACCCAGCGGGTATTCCACCACATCCACTGTTCCGGGCTCTCGCGGATCCAGGCCTCGAACGTGGCGATCATGCTGATCGTCAGCGTCTTGGTGTCGGCGCTGCGCGACGCGGTGCGCGGCAACGGCAGCTCGATCATGTCGATGCGGAAGCGGCTGTCGGTACCGATCCGGAGGCACTGCCCGACCCAGACTCTGGCGCCGAGATGGCGCGCGATCATTGCCGGTACCGGCGTCACCCGCGTGTGGCGACCGAGGAACGGCACGACCAGCCCGCGGCGTTCGTAGTGGTCGCTGACGAAGCCTATCGAGCCGCTCTGCCGGACGTGATCGACGAGACGGCGCGCCGTCCGGTGGCCGCTGCCGGCTTCTGTCTCGGCGCCTTTGCCGAACAGGCCCGACGGATACAGCGGCTCGCGATGCCGGCGGAGCAGCCGGTTGAGATAGGGGTTGGCGAGGGGCCGGTAGACGCCCGCCGGAACGCGCGCCGAACGTGGTGACCGGCCAGACCGCCAGCTCCCAATTGCCGATGTGCGCCGTGACGCCGACCGAGGGTCCGGTCCCGCTCATGCGCTCGCGCCAGCCCGCCTCGTCCGTGATCGTGAACCGCGACGGCTCGGCAATGATGCGGTCGATGTAGAAGGTTTCCGCGAAGGTGCGGCCCATGTTGGCCCACATCGCCCGGGCGATCGCCATGCGCTCGGCGGCGCTGCGGTCGGGGAAGGCGATCGCGAGATTTTCGAGCGCGCGCCGGTTCTGGCGCAGCCATGGGCCGACCAGCCGCGACGCCCACGCGATCAACTCCACGCCGGCACGCATCGGCAGCGCCCGGACCAGCATGATGGCGATCCACAACGAACGCGAACTCGATACGATACTTGAGGTCGCGCATCGGGTTCATGGCGCGCGCAGGCCGTCGCGCGGCCGGACGAGCGGGCGCTCGTGCGGGCGGGCTGTCAGGTCGGCGGGCGTACTATTTGATCCATGCGTCTACGACCACCGCCTGTTGGACCACATCCACTGCTCCGGAGCCTCTCTGATCCAGGCCTCGAACTCTTTCTGCATTTCGGTCGTGATCCGCTTCACGTCGTCGGCCTGGCTCGCGGTACGCGGGACTTTCAGCTCCTTGAGCACGATGGTGAACCGGCATTGATTGCCAATGCGAAGGCACCGGGCCAGCCAGATGCGCGCGCCGACGCGCCGCGCGATCATCGCCGGAATGACGACCGACGGCGCAAGTTTGCCGAAGAACGGCACCGGCATGCCATATTTGTCATAGAGATCACAGACCAAACCGAGCCGCCCGCCACGGCGCACGAAGTCCATGATCTGGCGCGCCGTCTTCTGGCCTTCCTGGATGCTGCCGTCCACTTTGCCCTTGCCGAGCAGGCCGCCCGGATAGAGATCCGCCCGCTGGCGGCGCAGAAAGGCGTCGACGTAGGGGTTCTTGACGGTGCGGTAGACGGCCGCCGGGTTGGCGCCGGCGATCGTCAGCGGCCAGATCGCGAGCTCCCAGTTGCCCATGTGCAGCGACACGCCGATGGCGGGGCCGAGCTTGTCCTTGTAGCGCGCGAACACCTTCTGGCTGGCGATCTCGATGCGGCCGGGCTCGGAGATCAGCCGGTCGATCTGCATCGTCTCGGCCATGACGCGCCCGAGATTGCCCCACATGGCGAGCGCGATCGCCTCGCGTTCGGCCGGCGTTTTCTCGGGGAAGGCGATCGCGAGGTTGGCGAGCGCGCGCTTGTGGCGGCGATTGCGCGGCGCGATCTTCTGCCACGCCCAGGCGGATATATTCCCGGCGGTGTCGAGCGGCATCAGCCGCACGAGGGCCACCAGCAGGCGCAGCGCTACATATTCGAGCCGATAGCGAAGATCGCGCAGCATCGCTTATCTAAGTGTCCCGATTCCGACATCGCACGAGTGGCTCCGACGCTCCGGATTCTGATGATCGGGCCGATCGAGGCTGGACCCCCGGTCCCGCCTGCACCGTGTTTTGCGCCATCGGTAAGCACTCGGATAGCGCTCGCCTCGATTGGGCTGACCCGCCGCCCCCGTCAACCCCTCGGGCGCCCGACGACGGTGGGTTACTCTGGGTGTCATATGATCGAATTACATGCCACTATGCCTTTGCCGACGCGGCACGAATTCCTCGAGCCATGTTAGCTGTCCCGCGTGCCCGCAAGGGTGCCTCTACCGCAACACCTGTGTTGGCAATTCTGCACCAATCATGACCATCCCGATCATCGACCACGCCGGCCCGCTCCTGGAGCGCTATCGCATCCTCTTTTGCGACATCTGGGGGGTCGTGCATGACGGTCTGACGGCCTATCCGGGCGCCAACGAAGCCCTGCCGCGCTTCCGCCGCGCCGGGCGGGACCGTGGTGCTGGTGTCCAACGCACCGCGGCCGGGCGCCGTCGGTTGCCCGCCTGCTCGGATGAAAAGGCGGTCAGCCGCGACGCCTGGGACGCCATCGTGTCGTCCGGCGATATCGCCCTCCGCCACATCGCCGACATTGGATACACGCGGCTTTTTCGCATCGGACCGGGTCGGCGCGACGAGGCTTTTTTCGATGGCCTGCCGGGACCGGACACGCCGATCGACGACGCCGAGGCGATCGTCTGTACCGGCCTCAACCGCGACCGTGAGGAGCGGCCGGAGGACTACATTCCGCTGCTCGAGCGGGGACTGGCGCGGCGCCTGCCGTTCGTCTGTGCCAATCCGGATCTCGCGGTCCATGTCGGCGACGATCTCCTGCCCTGTGCCGGCGCGATCGCCGCGCTCTACGAGGACATGGGCGGGCCGGTCTTCTGGGCCGGAAAGCCGCATCGGGTGGCCTACGAGACGGCCCTCGGGCGCGCAGCCGAACTGACCGGCGGCCCGGTCGACCGGACCACCGTCCTCGCCATCGGGGACGCGGTGCGCACCGACATCGCGGCGGCCGCCGGCGTCGGCGTCGATGCCCTCCTGATTGCCGGCGGCCTGCACCGCGACGAGGTGATGTCCGGCGGGGCGATCGATCGTGTCCGGCTCGCCGCCCTGCTGGCGCCGCCCGCGCCACAGCCCGTGGCCGCTATGGTCCATCTCGCCTGGTAAGCTTGATGCGCGGAAGGGCGCGATGCCCACCGTTTGGGCAACCCTGCCGGCTGTCGAATGGATGCACAGTCAGCGACGGCGTGGTACCAATCCTTGGCCTTTAGCTCGCCGTCGCGGCAGCCGCCGTTGCCGCGCCGGTCGAGCGATGGCCCATCGATAGCCGCCGCGTGCTCGACGCAGGCGCGGCGCCAACGCGACGCGGAGTTGCCGCCGGATGCCCATCAGCAGGTTCTTCATCGATCGGCCGATCTTCGCGATCGTCATTTCGGTGTTCATTACGATCGTCGGCGCCATCGCGTACCTGGCGCTGCCCGTCACCCAGTTTCCCGAGATTTCGCCGCCGACGATCACCGTCTCCGCCACCTATCCCGGCGCCGGCGCCCAGACCGTCGCCGATACCGTCGCCGCCGTCATCGAGCAGGAGATCAACGGCGTCGACGGCATGATCTACATGTATTCCCAGTCGACGCAGCAGGGCACGCTGTCGATCACCGTCACCTTCGACATCGGCTACGACATCGACAAGGCGCAGGTGCTCGTCCAGAACCGCGTCGCGGCGGCGGAACCACGGCTGCCGGAAGAAGTGCGCCGCTCCGGCGTGCAGGTGCGGAAGAACTCGCCCGATCTGCTGCTCGTCGTCCACATGGTGTCGCCCGACAACACCTACGATCAGGTCTACATCTCCAACTACGCCCTGCTCAACGTGCGCGATGCCCTCGCCCGCATCCCGGCGTCGGCTCGGTCAACGCATTCGGCGCCCGCGAGTATTCGATGCGGGTCTGGCTGGACCCCGAGCGGATCGCCGGCGTTGAACCTCACCGCCGAGGAAATCCTCGCGGCGCTCCGCCAGCAGAACGTCCAGGCCGCCGGCGGTCGCTCGGCGAGCCGCCGATGCCCGGCCAGGGCGCGTTCGAGCAGTCCCTGCAGCTCCGCGGCCGACTCGTCGAGGCGCGCGAGTTCGAGGAGATCGTCATCAAGAGCGGCACCAATGGCCGCACGGTGCGGCTCAAGGATGTCGCGCGCGTCGAGCTCGGCGCCATCTCCTACAACACCTACGGCTACATGGATCGCAATCCGGCGACCGTGCTGGCGGTGACCCAGGCGCCGGGCACCGATGCGCTCAAGACCGCGAGCGACGTCAAGGCGATGATGGTCGAACTCGCGCCGAGCTTCCCGAAGGGGCTCGAGTACCGCATCATTTACAACCCGACGGAATTCATCGAGGTCTCCATCAAGGCGCTGATGATGACGATCCTCGAGGCGATCGCGCTCGTCGTCCTCGTCATCATCGTCTTCCTGCAGACGTGGCGGGCGACGCTCGTCCCGCTGCTCGCGATCCCGATCTCGCTGATCGGGACCTGCGCCGTCATGCTGGCCCTCGGGTACTCGATCAATTCGCTCACCCTGTTCGGGCTCGTCCTCTCCGTCGGCATCGTCGTCGACGACGCGATCGTCGTCGTCGAGAACGTCGAGCGGCGTCTGCGTGACGGCCTGTCGCCGATGGAGGCCGCGCGCGCGACCATGGACGAGGTCGGCACGGCGCTGATCGCGATCGCGCTGGTGCTGGTCGCCGTGTTCGTGCCGTCGGCCTTCGTCGGCGGCATCACCGGCGCCTTCTTCCGCCAGTTCGCGGTCACGATCGCCACCGCGACGATCATCTCGGTCTTCGTCTCGCTGACGCTGTCGCCGTCGCTGTGCGCGCCGGCTGTTCAAGCCGCACAAGGATCACGACGCCGAAACGCATCACCGCAAGTCGGTCGGTGAGATCGTGATGTGGCCGGTGCACACGGGCTTTGGGTACTTCAACCGCGGTTTCGACGCGCTCGCGAACGGCTACGGCCGTTTCGTCAGGGGCCTGTCGTGGACCGCGCCGATCATGCTGGTGGTCTATGCTGGGCTGATGGCGGGCGCCGTCTTGCTGGTCATGCGCACGCCGACCGGCTTCATTCCGGCGACCGATCGCGGCATCGTGATCGTCTCGCTCACGCTTCCGCCCGGCGCCTCCATCGAGCGCACCAATGAGGTGATGAAGCAGGCGAACGAGATCATTCTGTCGACGCCGGGCTTCAAGCATACGTCCGGCTTCGTCGGCCGGTCCGGCGCCACCTTCACCAATGCGTCGAATGCGGCGGCCATGTTCAGCGTGCTGGAGGACCACGCACGAGCGTGATCGCCTCGGTCTCACGATCGACTCCATGACGGCCGATGTGCGCCAGCGCCTCGCCGTGATCCAGGATGCCCAGGCGCTCGTTTTCGTGCCGCCGGCCGTGCGCGGCATGGGCAATGCCGCCGGCTTCTCGATGCGGCTTCAGGATCGCCTCGCGCTCGGCTCGACGGCGCTCGTTCAAGGCGTCGGAGGATCTGATCAACCGCGCGCGCCAGACGCCCGGCATCTCGAACATCTTCACGACGTTCCAGATCTCGACGCCCCAGGTCTTCGTCGATGTCGATCGCCTCAAGGCGCAGATGCTCAACGTGCCGGTCGGCGCGATCTTCGAGGCCATGCGCATCTACATGGGCTCCGCCTACGTCAACGACTTCAACATGTTCGGCCGGCCCTACCGGCTCGTCGTTCAGGCCGACGCGGACTTCCGCGCCGATCCCGCCAACGTCTCGCGTATTCGCGTGCGCAGCACCGATGGCCAGATGGTGCCGCTCGGATCGCTCGTCACGTTCCGCGAGATCTCCGGCCCCGAGCGCGTGCCGCGCTACAATCTCTTCCCGACTGTCGAGGTGAACGGCTCGGCCGCGCCCGGCGTGTCGTCGGGGCAAGCCCTCGAGATCATGCAGAAGATCGCCGACGAGGTGCTGCCGCCAGGGCATCACCTTCGAATGGACCGACCTCTCCTACCAGGAGAAGAAGGCCGGCCGGACCGGCTACTACATCTTCGCGCTCTCGGTCCTGTTCGTGTTCCTCGCGCTTGCCGCGCAGTACGAGAGCTGGTCGCTGCCGTTCTCGATCATCCTGATCGTGCCGATGTGCCTGCTGGCGGCGACCTTCGGCGTGTGGATCGAGGGGAAGGAGATCAACATCCTGACGCAGATCTCGTTCGTCGTGCTGATCGGGCTCGCGTCGAAGAACGCCATCCTGATCGTCGAGTTCGCACGCCAGATCGAGGAGCAGGGCAAGGATATCGTGACCGCCACGGTCGAAGCCTGCCGCATGCGTCTGCGACCGATCATCATGACGTCGCTCGCGTTCACGCTCGGCGTCGTGCCGCTCTACCTCGCGAAGGGCGCCGGCTTCGAGATGCGCCAGGCGCTCGGCATCGCCGTGTTCTGGGGCATGATCGGCGTCACGTTGTTCGGGCTCGTCTTCACGCCGGTGTTCTACATCGTGATCCGCAAGATCACGCAGCGGCGGACAGGCGCGGAAGGCGGCACGACGCGCGCAGCAGCCTGGACCCGAGCACGCAGTGCCCGCCGAGTAGGTGGGCACCCACCCGCCTAGTGATCCGATGGCCCAGGCGAGCGATCTGCCAATCGAAGATGTGCTGCCCGAGATCGCGGCGGCGCTCGGGACTGGTACGTCCGCGGTTCTCGTCGCACCGCCCGGCGCCGGCAAGACCACGCGCGTGCCGCTCGCGCTTCTCGATGCGCCGTGGCTTGCGGGTCGCAAGATTCTGCTGTTGGAACCGCGACGGCTCGCGGCGCGTGCCGCGGCCGAGCGGATGGCGTCGCTGCTTGGCGAGAAGGTCGGTGATCGCGTCGGCCTGCGCGCGCGCCTCGATACGCGGGTAGGCCCCAGGACGCGCATCGAGGTCGTAACCGAGGGCGTGTTCACGCGGCTGATCCTCGCCGATCCCGAGCTTGCCGGCGTCGGCGCGATCCTGTTCGACGAGTTCCACGAGCGCTCGCTCGATGCCGACCTCGGGCTCGCCCTCGCGCTCGATGCCCGCGCCGGATTGCGCGAGGATCTGCGTATCCTCGTGATGTCGGCGACGCTCGACGGCGCGCGGGTCGCGCGGACTGCTCGGCGATGCGCCGGTGATCGCCAGTGAGGGCCGCGCGTTCCCGGTCGAGACGCGCTATCTCGGCCAGGGCAGGGGCGCCCGGATCGAGGATCGTGTGGCCGACGCGATCCGGATGGCGCTGGCGACCGAGACGGCTCCATCCTCGCGTTTCCTGCCGGGCCAGGGCGAGATCGTCCGCGTCGCCGAGCGGCTAGGCGTCGGTCGCGCTGCCGCCGGACGTGGACGTCGTGCCGCTGTATCGGCGCGCTCGATGCCGCGCGACCAGCAGCGCGCCATCGCGCCGCCGCCGCCGGGCCGTCGCAAGGTCGTCCTCGCGACGTCGATCGCCGAGACGTCGATCACCATCGACGGCGTGCGCGTCGTCATCGACAGCGGTCTTGAGCGCAGCCCACGCTACGAGCCCGACGTCGGCATCACGCGGCTCGTCACGCAGCGCGTGTCGCGCGCATCCGCCGATCAGCGGCGCGGGCGCGCGGGCCGCACCGAGCCCGGCGTGTGCCTGCGGCTGTGGGATGAGCCGCAGACAGCCGGGTTGCTGCCCTTCCGCGAACCCGAGATCAAGGCTGCCGACTTGACCGGCTTGCTGCTCGATTGCGCGGCGTGGGGTGTCGACTGATCCGATGAGCTTGCCTGGCTCGATCCGCCGCCGGCGGGCGCGTTGGCCGCGGCGCGCGCCGAGCTGACAACGCTCGGTGCGCTCGACGATCGCGGCGCGCTGACCGATATGGGGCGCCGCCTGCGCCGCCTTCCCGTGCCGCCGCGGCTTGCGCGCATGATCGTCGGCGCCGCTGAAACTGGGCACGCCGTCGACGCGGCCATGATCGCTGCCGTTCTCGTCGAGCGCGGCCTCGGCGGCACCGGCACCGATCTCGATCAGCGGCTCGCGTCATTCGCGCGCGATCGCTCGCGCCGTGCGGGCGACATGCGCGCGCTGGCTCGCGGCTGGGCGAAGATTGCCGAGGACGATGCGGGACGAGCGGCGCACGCGTCGATAGCCGACAGGCTGTCGACCGCCGCGCTGCTCGCTACCGCCTACCCGGATCGCATCGCCACGGCGCGCGGCGCGCCCGGTCAGTACCTGCTCGCGAACGGCCGCGCGGCGATGCTCGACGCCGCCGATCCGCTGGCGCTGGCGCCGTTCCTCGTCGTCGCGGAGGTCTCCGGCGTCGCGGCTCGCGCCCGCATTCTGCTCGCGGCGGCGACCAACGAGGCCGAAGTCCGCGCCATCGCGGCGGATCGCATCGAGATGGCGGAGGAGGCCGCCTTCGATCCCGCCAGCGCCGCCGTCCGCACCCGCCGCACCGAGCGCCTCGGCGCCATCGTGCTGCGCTCGGAAACGCGCCCGACGCGACCCGGCCCCGAGGTCGCGGCACTGCTCGCGCGCGGCATCGCCGGCCTCGGCATCGATCGTCTCCCGTGGAGCAGCGCGCAACGGCAATTGCGCACGCGCATTGCGTTTGTGCGCGCCGCGGCGAAACGTGGTGCCGACGCGTGGCCCGACCTCTCGGACGCCACACTCGCGGCGACCGTGGCCGACTGGCTCACGCCGTTCCTCGGCTCGGTGACGTCGCTCGCCGGCATCACCGCTGACCTGCTCGGCAAACGCACTCGATGCGCTGCTGCCGTGGTCCGTCCGCGAAAACCTCGGTGCGCTTGCGCCGACTCATTTCACCGCGCCGACCGGCAAACATCATCCGATCGACTACGAGGGCGACGGCGCGCCGATCCTGGCGATCCGCGTGCAGGAGTTGTTCGGCCTCACCGTCCATCCCGCGATCGCCAACGGCCGCCTGCCGCTGACGCTGCATCTCCTCTCGCCGGCCCATCGACCGATCCAGATCACGCGCGATCTCCCCGGCTTCTGGGCCGGATCATGGGCCGACGTGCGCGCCGACATGCGCGGCCGCTATCCGAGGCACCCCTGGCCCGAGGACCCGCGCTCGGCGCCGCCGACCAGCCGCGCCAAACCGCGCGGAACGTGACCCTCGCGCGCAAAAGGTGTCGTGCCGCCCGCCGCATTCCCGCATAAGATCGCCGCCATGACACCCGACACGCTGAACGCTCCGACCGTCCCCGACGCGCCGCCCGGCAACTGGGTGGATCGCCATGCGCCGCCATGGTTCCGCCCCTACGCGCGGCTCGCCCGCTTCGACCGCCCGATCGGCGGCTGGTTGCTGCTGTTTCCCTGCTGGTGGGCGCTGGCACTCGCCGAGCACGCTAACGGCGCGGCCTATCCGTCGCTGTGGTTCGTGGCGCTGTTCGCTGGTCGGCGCTTTCGTGATGCGCGGCGCCGGCTGCACCTATAACGACATCGTCGACCGCGACATCGACGCCGGTGTCGCCCGCACCCGCGACCGGCCGATCCCGTCCGGGCAGGTCACCGTCAAAGGCGCCGCCGCCTTCATGGTTGGTTTGTGCCTGATCGGGCTCGCGGTGCTGCTCCAGTTCAACTGGTTCACCGTCGTCCTCGGCATCTCGTCGCTGGCGCTGGTCGGCGATCTACCCGTTCATGAAGCGCTACACCTACTGGCCGCAGCTCGTGCTCGGGCTGACGTTCAAGTGGGGTGCGCTGGTCGGCTGGTCGGCGGCGCGCGGCACGATCGAGTGGCCGGCGACCGTGCTCTACGCCGGCTGCGTCGCCTGGACAGTCGGCTACGACACCCTCTACGCCCACCAGGACAAGGAGGACGACCTCGCCATGGGCCTCAAGTCCACGGCGCTGCGGTTTGGCGACCGGACCAAGGCCTGGGTCAGCGGCTTCTATGGTTTCGCGGTGGTGATGTGGGCCGTGGCGGCGTACCTGGCGGGCGTCGGCGCGGTCGGCATGATCGCGCTCGCGGCGGCGGGCGTCCACCTCGCCTGGCAGGTCGCGACGCTCGACATCGCCGATCCGCAGAACTGCCTCGTCCGCTTCCGCTCGAACCGCGACCTCGGTTGGCTCGTCTTCGCCGGTTTCGTCGCCGACATGGCGCTGGCGCGTGCTGCCGGATGAACGGGCCGGTCCACCGGGCTGACGCACCAAAATCGGGCTTGGCGCGCATATCCGTCATGTGTACCGACTATTGATCCGATTTCTCACGCCGGAGGCGCCCGTCCATGACCGACCCGACCCCCGCAAAATCCCGCCAGCTTCTCCACCTCGTTTTCGGCGGCGAGCTGTCCAATCTCGAGACCCATGAGTTCGCCGACCTCGGCGGTCTCGACATCGTCGGCATCTATCCGAACTACGCCGAGGCCTACAAAGCCTGGAAGGCCGCCGCGCAGAAGACCGTCGACAACGCCCAGATGCGCTATTTCATCGTCCACATGCACCGCCTGCTCGACCCGGTCGAGCCGAAGGGGTGAGGGGGGCTGGCGGCATTGGGCGCCGCAGCGCGCCTGCGTCTTGTGTCGCGCGGGTGATCGGTCCGGTATTTCGCCGATTAGGCACTAAATGCGCCGATGTGGCGATCGATGAAATGCTGAATTTCCGGATCTTGAACCTCTGTAGCTGCCTGAATTAACGTAGGTGGGGTCGGGTCGTTTGGATATCGCTTGTTAAAGCGGTACGCCGCAATCGCGGCGTACTTCCTTAACAAGGGATCGCTATCCGTAATCAGAGCGATTAGCTCAGAAATATCGCCGACGTCCGCCTGCAGCAATACTGAGAGGCCAACTTTGTGATTTCCATCCAGCTCGCCGCGCGCTGCTACTATTTGTGACTTTGATGAGTTCCCAACCAAAAGCATCGTGAGCTTCCGCACACCTTCGTGAATGTCAGACAATCCTCTGGCGACGTGAGCGAAAGTCCCTTCTAGACTGCAACTCGACGACACTGCGATTATCTCAAATGCATAAAATCGGATCTGAGGATCCGAATTGGCACATAGGTCGACGACCTCGCGAAGTAATGGTGCAGCCTTCGCGCCAAGCTCTGAGGCTATCCAGGCAGCAGTCCTTTGTATCAATGGTTCCGAGTGGTGCAGAAGCGGTCTCAAAGTGTCCAGATTTAGTCCCTTGAAATATGCTGCTAGAAGAGCGTTGGATTTTTCTCCATCGAATCTCTTCGGATCATTGATTAGCTCCTCAATGAGTTGAGCGCCCATACTAGCTGCTTTCTCTGCCGCCACCGCGCGCCGCCATCAACCTTGCATCCCGCCTTCCACCGGTCTAGCACTACGCCGAACCGTATCAGCATCCTGACAACCACGGCGGCGTTCCATGGCAACCCACAATCTGCTCCTGCTTCCCGGCGACGGCATCGGCCCCGAGGTGATGGCCGAGGTCGAGCGCGTGCGTCGCCTTCTTCAACAAGAAGGGCAAGGCCGAGTTCGAGACCGAGCACGGCGCTTGTGCGGCGGCTGCTCGATCGACAAGCACGGCATGCCGCTCACCGACGCGGCGCTGGCCAAGGCCAAGGCCGCCGACGCCATCATCTTCGGCTCGGTCGGCGGGCCGAAGTGGGACAAGGTCGCCTACGACATCCGCCCCGAGGCCGGCCTGCTGCGCCTGCGCAAGGACCTCGACCTGTTCGCCAACCTGCGCCCGGCCATCTGCTATCCGGCGCTGGCCGAGGCCTCGAGCCTCAAGCGCGAGCTGGTCGAGGGCCTCGACATCCTGATCCTGCGCGAGCTGACCGGCGGCACCTACTTCGGCGAGCCGAAGGAGATCGTGACGCTGGAGAACGGCCAGAAGCGCGCCGTCGACACCACGGTCTACACGACGCACGAGATCGAGCGCATCGCCCGCGTCGCCTTCGACCTCGCCCGCAAGCGCCGCAACAAGGTGCACTCGGCCGAGAAGCGCAACGTCATGAAGCACCGGCGTGCTGTGGAACCAGGTCGTCACGGCGGTGCACGCAGCGGAGTTCAAGGACGTCGAGCTGCAGCACATCCTGGCCGACGCCTGCGCCATGCAGCTCGTGCGCAACCCCAAGCAGTTCGACGTCATCGTCTGCGACAACCTGTTCGGCGACATGCTGTCGGACGAGGCCGCGATGCTGACCGGCTCGCTCGGCATGCTGCCGTCGGCCTCGCTCGGCGCGCCCGATGCCAAGACCGGCAAGCGCAAGGCGCTCTACGAGCCGATCCACGGCTCGGCGCCCGACATCGCCGGCAAGGGCATCGCCAACCCGATCGCGCAGATCGGCCAGCTTCGGCATGGCGCTGCGCTACTCCTGCGACATGGTCAAGGAAGCCGACCTGATCGACAAGGCGATCGCCAACACGCTCGCCCAGGGCTACCGCACCGGCGACATCATGCAGCCGAACATGCGCAAGGTCGGCACGACCGAGATGGGCAAGGCGATCGTCACGGAGATGGAACGCCTGATCGCATGATGGCCTAACGTCCGTCGGGTGATCCGCCAAGGAAGGTGACATGATGCAGTCGTCGTCCCGTCCGGCGCTCTCGACGCGCGACATCGGTTTGCCGGCAGCCGGGTTGCCGCCCATCCCCGAACGGCAGAACTGGCGCGACATTTACTACACCGCGCGCGACGGCTTGCGGCTCTACGCGCGCCACTATCCGGCGCCCGGCTCGCGGTTGCGTCCCGTGGTCTGCCTCGCCGGCCTCACGCGCAACTGCCGCGACTTCCACGACATCGCGAGCGTGCTGTCGAGCCCCGCGCAGCCGCGACCACGCGACGTCTACGCGCTCGACTATCGCGGGCGCGGCCGCTCCGCCTATGACCCGGACTGGCGCAACTATCAGGTCCTGAACGAGCTGCTCGACGTGCTCGACTTCATGACGATTGCCGGCCTCGCCGACGCGGCGATCATCGGCACGTCCCGCGGCGGCATCCTCGCGATGATCATGGCGGCGGCGCGTCCCGGAAACATCGGCGCCGTCGTGCTCAACGACATCGGCCCGCTGATCGAGCGCGAGGGGCTGCTGCGGATCATCAGCTACGTCGGGCGCGTGCCGCTGCCGGCGACCTGGCAGGAAGCCGCGGAGCTGGCGCGCTCGATGAACCAGCGGCAATTCCCCGCGATTCCCGCCCAAATGTGGGAGAGCATCGCGCGGCAGTGGTACACCGACGAGGATGGCCGCCCCGCGCACGGTTACGATCAGGCGCTGAACAAGACGGCGTCGGTATTGGATGGCCCACTGCCGGAGCTGTGGCCGCAGTTCAAGGCGCTGTCGCGTATTCCCGCGATGGTGCTGCGAGGCGAAATGTCGGACATTCTGAGTCCGGCAACGGCGCAGCGTATGCAGCGCGAGCACCCCGATCTCACGCTGCTGACGGTCGCCGGGCAGGGCCACGCGCCGCTTCTGCGCGATCAGGCAAGCATTCTCGCGATCCTGGATTTTCTCGCGCGCGCCGATGCGACCTGGACCGGCCACCACGTTGGCTGAATTCAACCGGGGAAAGCCCCGCCGAGGCGCTTTACATCACCGCCTCACCTGCCCAGCATGACGTCATGATCGCGATGCGGCGGTTCATGCGAGCGGGGGCTCAGACGGCGATGGGCAGGCGTGGTTCCGGCATCCTGAAGGCATCCCTTTCGGCGCTGCATTTTTCCGGCATCGACACTCTGCTCAAACCGCTGACGCGCGGCACCGGCGCCGTCTTCATGCTGCATCACGTGCTGCCGGCAACGCCGCTCGCGTTCGCGCCGAACCGCCACCTCGAAGTGACGCCCGAGTTCCTCGATCGGGTCATCCGGCTCGTGATCGCGCGCGGCTTCGACATCATTTCGCTCGACGACGCGCGCGCGCGTCTGCGCGAGGGCGAGCTGGATCACCCCTTCGTCTGTTTCACCTTCGACGATGGGTATCGCGACACTCTTCACCACGCCTATCCGATCTTCAAGCGCCACGGGCTGCCGTTCGCGGTCTACGTCGCGAGCGACTTCGCGGACGGTCGCGGCGACCTGTGGTGGCTGGCGCTGGAGCAGCTTCTCCGCCAGGTCGATGCGATCGAGCTCAAGATCGCCGGCGACATGAAGCGCTTTTCGTGTCGGCGGCCAAGCGAGAAGATGCGCGCCTACCGCGCGATCTACCGCTGGCTTCAGCAATTGCCCGAGGTCGATGCGCGCGGGGTCGTCGCGGACTTGTGCCGCGCCTACGAACTCGATGTGAGCGGGCTGTGCCGCGAGCTGGTCATGAACTGGGACGACGTGCGCGACCTCGCGCGCGATCCGCTGGTGACGATCGGCGCACACTCGCGCAGCCATCTGCCGCTCAGTCAGCTCTCGTACGCGGATGTCGCGGTTCGAGATCGTGCAGAGCGTCGCGCGGATCGAGCGCGAGATCGGCCGCCCGTGCCGGCATTTCAGCTTCCCCTGGCGCGACGACGGCGGCGCCGGACCGCGCGAGTTCGAACTCGTCGCACGAGGCCGGCATTGCGACCGCCGTCACCGCGCGCAGCGGCCTGCTGCGGCCGGATCATGGGCTGGCGCTGGCGGCGCTGCCGCGGGTCGCCCTCAGCGGCGAGCTGCAGAAGCCGCGCTACGTGAAGGTGATGCTCTCGGGCGCGCCATTCGCGCTGCGGAAGTTTGCCGGGCGGTTCAATCCGCGCGGCGCGCCGGCCGACGCGGCCGGCCTGACAAGCCGCGGAATCATCGCGCCTGCTTCGGCGTCGCATACATCCAGCGGATCAGGTATGCCCGCCGGCAGCACCCAGGCGACGCCGGCGATGGCGTAGAAGAACATCTCGACAATTTTGTTGCCGCCCGTGCAGCACGGCAGTTGCGCCGCCACCGCCACGAGCAGCGAATAGATCGCCAGCACGACCAGCAGCAGCACCGTGCCGACGAGTTTTCTGATGCGCGGGCTCATGCGATGCGTTCAGTCGAACATGATCATCTGGCGCACCACCGCGGCGTCGGCGAGCCGGTCGAAGCCCTCGTTGACGTCGTCGAGGCTGATGCAGCGCGCTGCGCAGGCGGTCGACCGGGCAGCTTGCGGTCCTTGTAGAGCGCGATGTAGCGCGGCACGTCGCGCGCGATCACGCAGCCGCCCATGTAGCTGCCCTTGACCGTGCGGCCGTCCTGGACCATCTGGTAGTGGTTGATCGAGAGCTGCGCCGCCGCCGGCGACAGCCCCGCCGAGACGGTCTGTGCCGCCGCGCACCGTGATCTTGTAGGAGAGCTCCATCGCCTTGATCGTGCCGGCCATCTCGAAGGCGGTATCGACGCCGCCGTCGGTCGCCGCGATGATCCGCTCGATGCAGTCGGCATCGCGGGCGTTGTAGGTCTCGGTGGCGCCGAGCTGGCGCGCGAGCGCGAGCTTCTCGTCGGAGACATCGACAGCGATGATGCGCCCGGCACCGGCGACGATCGCGCCGAGCAGGCAGGAGAGGCCGACGCCGCCGAGGCCGACCACGGCGACCGTCTCGCCCGGCTTTGACATCCGCCGTGTTGACCGCCGCGCCGACGCCGGTGACGACCGCGCAGCCGAACAGCGCCGCATCGTGCATGGGCACATCCGCCGGGATCTTCTGCACCGAGTTGCGCGGCACCACGGCGTATTCCGCGAAGCACGACAGGCCCGAGTTGTGCGCGATCGACTGGCCGTTGAGGCTCAGGCGGCGCCCGCCGGTCGCGAGGTCGCCCTTCTGGCGCGCCGCGTTGAAGGTGGTGCACAGGTTCGGCCGCTGCGAGATGCACTGGCGGCAATGGCCACAGCTCGGCGCGAAAATGAAGACGACGGAGTCGCCGACCGCGATGTCGGTGACGCCGGCGCCGACCTCTGCGACGACGCCCGCGCCCTCATGGCCGACGACCATCGGCAGCGGCCGCGGCCGCACGCCCTCGATCGTCGAGAGATCGGAATGGCACAGCCCCGCCGCCTTGACCTTGACCAGCACCTCGCCGGCGCGCGGCCCTTCGAGGTCGAGTGTCTCGATCCGCAGCGGCTTGCTCTGCGCGTAGGGGCGCGGCAGGCCCTGCTCATAAAGGACGGCGCCTCGCATTTTCATGGTTTTCTGCTCCTCCCGACGAGTTTGCGCGCACGTTAGACGACTTGAGGCGCTTGTCGCGAGACGCGGCGACGCCGTGCCGCGATGCGCCACGGGCGACCCTTCCGGTGGCGATCAGATCTCGGTCACTTCGCCCGGCCGCATCGCCCGGAACCGCTCGGACGCGATGTCGTGCAGCCGCAGCGCCTCGGCCAGCGCCGCCGGTGGCGCCTCGCGCGCCTCGGTCGTGAGTTGGAAGGTGCCCCAGTGATGCCCGAGCGCGGCCTCGGCGCCGCAGAGCCGGAACGCCTGCGCCGCGTCGTCCGGGTTCATGTGCTGGCTCTTCATGAACCAGCGCGGCTCGTAGGCGCCGATCGGCAGCAGCGCGAGCCGGATGCCGGGATGGCGTGCGCCGACGTGGCGGAACGTGCTGCCGTCGCCGAACCCGCTGTCGCCGACCGCGTAGATCTTGCCGGCCGGCGTCTCGATGACGAAGCTTGCCCATAGCGCGTGCCGGCGGTCGCGGGCGCCGCGCGCCGACCAGTGCTGCGTCGGCTCGGCATGGACCACGATGCCGCCGTCGAGCGGCGTGCGGTCGCCCCAGTCGACGGCGGTCGCCTCGATGCCGGGAATGCCGTCGCGCATGATCGTATCGTTGCCGAGCGGCGTGACGATGCGCGGCCGGTCGCGCGCCCACAGCCGCGCGATCGTCGGAATGTCGAGGTGATCGTAGTGATTGTGCGTCACCAGCACCGCGTGGATGCGCGGCAGACTGTCGAACGGGATGCCCGGCGCGCTGCAGCGCGTCGGCCCCCAGCTCGCGAATGGGCTCGCCCGCTCCGACCAGTGCGGATCGACCAGGATGTTGAGCCCGCCAGCCTGGATCAGCCAGCTCGCGTGGCCGACGAACGAGATGCGCGCGCCCGTGCCCGTCACCTCGGCTGGCGGCCGGTCGGAGAACGGGCTTTCGACCCGCACCGGCCACTTCTCCCACTTCTCCAGGAAATAGAGCTGCAGGACGCGGTGGACGCCTGCCGGCTGCCGCCCGCCGGGATTGAAGAACAGCTCGCCGTCGAAATGGTCGCTGACCGGCCCCTGGTAATAGGCGTTCGCGCGGCGCGTTCCCAATATGGCCAATCCGCCGCCTCCGAGAATACCGGCCGCCGATAACATTTTGATCAAACGTCGCCGTGTCGGTCGCACGCAAGTCCTTTCCGAGGCGCCCATCCCATCGCGAGCCGCCCGCCCGCCCGCAGATCGTGCATGGCTTGCCGATTGTGTCGCCCGCGCTGGTAGCGCATCATAAGTCCATACACAACGACCGGCCCGCTCAACAAATCGCGACATCCGGCCGGACCATCGGGGAAGGAACGCTGCATGGCAAAGAATCAGATCACCGGGCGCTCGGCCTTTCTCGCGGTTCTCAAGGATGAGGGCGTGACGCACCTGTTCGGCAACCCCGGTACGACCGAACTGCCGATCATGCACGCGCTCGCCGAGCACCCCGATCTCAACTACGTCATGGCCATGCAGGAGAGCCTCGTCGTCGCCATGGCCGATGGGTTTTCGCGCGCCTCCGGCCAGCTCACTGCCGCCAACGTCCACGTCGCGCCCGGCCTCGGCAACGCGCTCGGGTCGCTCTACAACGCCAAATTCACGGGCACGCCGATCATCCTCACCGCCGGCCAGCAGGAGCAGGGCCACGGCCTCACCGAGCCGCTGCTCTATCATGACCTCGTGCCGATGGCGGCGCCGCTCGTCAAATGGGCGGTCGAAGTGACACGCCTCGAGGACCTGCCGCGCATCATGCGCCGCGCCGCCAAGGTTGCGATGACGCCGCCGACCGGCCCGGTGTTCATCTCGCTGCCGGGCGACATCCTGAACATGGAGGGCGGCATCGATCTCGGGTCTTCGACGCGCATCGACACGCGCGTGCGTCCGTCCGACGAGGTACTCGACGCATTGGCGGCACGCATCCTCAAGGCGCAAAAGCCCGTCATCATCGTCGGCGACGAGATCGTGAAGAGTGACGCGCTCGCTGAAGCCGCAGCCTTCGCCGAGGCGTTCGGTTGCCCCGTGTTGCAGCAGAGCGTCGCCTACGGTGCCCACTTCCTCTCGGAAAGTCCGTGCTACATCGGCGGCCTCAATCGCGAGCAGCCGGACGTCCGCGCGGCGCTCACTCCCTATGACCTGATGATCGCGCTCGGTGCCGATCCGATCCGCATGTCGGTGTGGAGCGAGGTCGAGCCGATGCCACCGGGCCTCGCGATGGTCCAGATCGGCCTCAACGATTGGGATCTCGCCAAGAACTATCCGGCAGAGATGGCAATCCGCGCCGACGTGCGCGAGACGCTGCGTGCCCTGACGCCGCTGCTGCTCAAGAAGGGCGGCAAAGCGCTCAAGGAGCGCGCCGAGCAATCACTCAAGGCGCTCAAGGAGACCAACTGGTCGGCCAAGCGCAAGAAGCTCGTCGCCTCGATCGGCGCCAAGGAGCAGCCGAAGGGCAAGCCGATCAATCCCGATTTCCTGACGCTGAGGATCGTCGAGACGCTGCCGAAGGACGCCGTGGTCGTCAACGAGTCGCTGACCACCGGCCGCCTGCTCAACAGCCTGCTGCCCTACCGCGACCGCTACGGCTATCACGGCCTCGCATCTGGCGGCATCGGCTGGAGCGTGCCCGCTTCGGTCGGCATCTCGATGGCGCAGAAGGATCGTCCGGTCGTCTGCTTCGTCGGCGACGGCTCGGCGATGTACTCGATCCAGGCGATCTGGACCGCCGCGCACCACAAGCTGCCGATCACCTACGTCATCTGCAACAACGGCGGCTACCGCATCATCAAGCAGCGTCTCAAGGCGTTCCATGGCAACGAGCAGTTCGTCGGCATGGACTTCGTCGAGCCGGCCGTCGACTTCGTCGGTCTCGCCAAGTCGATGGGCCTCGAAGCCCACCGCATCTCGGACCCGGCCGCGCTCGAGCCGGCGCTGCGCAAGGCCACGTCGACGCCCGGCACCAAATTGCTCGAGGTCATGGTCGAGGGGCACGTTTAGGGAGGCACGGCTGGGCCAAACGGCGACCGCTGAGGCGCCCGCCGCCCGCGCCGTCATTGACAACGGCCCCCCGCCCCCTTAACTGATGCCCGCCTGCCCAGATGGCGGAATTGGTAGACGCACTAGTTTCAGGTACTAGCGGTCGAAAGATCGTGGAGGTTCGAGTCCTCTTCTGGGCACCATTTTTCCCCTGATTGTTCCGATTTTGGCCGTGCGTGACGCGCGTTCACGGGCGCATTTTGCACGCCCGCCGCATGGTGCCCCGGCGTCACAGGACCCCCTCTCCACAGGTTACCCACCGCCGTTTGCCGGCCCGCTGATTGACCCCGCTCATGCCGGGCTCTAGAGCCAATTATGTCGAATTTGTGCGTGCGTTGAATCGATGGGGGCGTCTGTGAATTCATTGAAAGCACTGTTCTCCGCGGTGTTGACCGGCGGGGTTTTCGTTCTGGCTGTCACGACCATGACCGGCTGCGCGTCGGCCGAGCAGGAGCGGCGCTGGCAGATCGAGGCCATTGGCGGCGTGACGTCGCCGACCGAGCGCGAAGCTGCGCGGCGGCGGGCCTGGGAAGCACGCCGTGCTGCGCGAGAAGCGCGGGAAGAGAGCTACGAGCAAAGGCGCCGACGCGAGATCAGATACGGGCGCATCATCCGCTCGGAGCCGGTGTATCCCGAGAACAAGTGTCAGGGCACGCTGGCCGCTGTCGGCGACCAGTACGCAAGCGAGCAGGGTGCTCAGCAGGAGGCCGACAAGGCCTGGATGCAGACGGCACGCTGGCAGTACGGCGAGCGCTTCATGAGCCGCGAGAATGCCGACAACGCGGCGTACGAGTGCGGCCGGTCGTCGGTTGGCTCGGTGGTGGGGCAGGTCTTCTACCGCTGTCGCTTGACCGCCAAGCCATGCAGCCCCGACAGATCTCAGGGGAAGTAAGCTTAGCTCACTGATGGACTAGAGCGACGGGCTCTCCACGCACCGATGGGTGTGTGGCAGGGCCCGTATCTTTTTGTGCGCCTGAGCCGCGGCGGAGGTGTGCCCTTGTGATGCCGTGATCGTCGGCCCTGGCTGTGCGCCGCGCGAGGGGCAAGCAGAGGGCATCGGTAGTGGACGATCAAACGTTGCGAAACGATCCGGCTCGTGCAGTCGAAGCGACACATGCGACCGACGGCAGCTTA
This sequence comes from uncultured Alphaproteobacteria bacterium, assembly GCA_963775035.1. GTDB lineage: Bacteria > Pseudomonadota > Alphaproteobacteria > Rhizobiales > Hyphomicrobiaceae. Next base: position 264,743 of record CAVZHG010000028.1, read on the forward strand.
CGGCGGCGCGACCTCTGGCTGCTCGCTCTCAAGCGCCACTCAGAGCGCTGGCTGCTGCCGTTGCCGCTGGGGCGGCTGTGGCACGAGCTGCTCGTGTTCGGCGTGCTCCAGGCTTGGGCGTGCCTCTTCGCCGGCATTCTCCTTGTCGCGATCGTTGCGACGAAGTTCGCGTGGCCACCGGCGGCGCCGATCGCACGCTATGATTTCCTGCTGCTGGTGGCGCTCGCGACCCAAGGTTGTCTCCTCGCGCTGAAGATGGAGCGCATCGAGGAAGCGAAGGTCATCCTCATTTTTCATATCGCGGCGACGGTCATGGAGCTCTTCAAGACCGCAAAGGGATCGTGGATCTATCCGGAGCCGAACCTCATCCGCATCGCCGGCGTGCCGCTGTTCTCCGGCTTTCTTTATTCCGCCGTCGGCAGCTACATCGCGCGCTGCTGGCGCCTTTTCGATTTCCGTTTCTCCGGCTATCCGCCGCCGTGGACGACGTGGGTACTGGCGCTGCTGATCTACGTAAATTTCTTCACGCACCACTACGTCGTCGACCTGCGCTACGTCATACTCGCGCTGGCCTTCCTGATTTATGGGCGCACGGTCATCCACTTCACGGTCGACAAGGTCCCGCGCCGGATGCCGCTGCTGCTCGGCTTCCTCCTCGTCGCGCTCTTCATCTGGATCGCTGAAAACATCGGATCGTTTTCAGCCGTCTGGCTCTACCCGCATCAGCTCAAGGCGTGGTCGCCGGTCAGCCTCGGCAAGCTCGGCTCCTGGTTTCTGCTGATGATCATCAGTTTCGTGCTGGTCACCGTGGTTAACGAGCCGCGTCCTTTGTCGGCGCCGAGTGGGAGCCCATCGCCGGACAACCGATGATCCGGCAGCAGAGGGCAAGTAACGGCAATCACCGGCGTCTCGCCCGCGCGGGCGATCTTCGATTTCAGACATTTTCGCCGTAGTGTTCGGCCCACATGAATGACGCCATCGCGGCGAGAGAACTTGAATGGTCGACGAGCCACACACCACCGAGGAAACGCGTCCGCCGCCGCCGCGTCGCTGGGGAATTCGCATTGCGCGCCACGCTTTCGCCGCCATGTCGGGGGCACGATGGCGGTCTCGGTCGAATGCGACGGCGGCACGGCATCGGACGGGGGACGCGCCAACGGGTGGGGCGCCAGGGCGCCGCGGCGAGACGTCAAAGACGCAATCCCGCGGCGCCACTGCAAGACGCACCTTCATCGCGGCGGCGCTTGTACTGCTGCTGATCTCCGCACCCATCGTGACGTTGGAGCTGGTGGCGCGATGGACCGCTGCGCCTTCGCTCGACCGTGCGAACCAGATCTCCACCGTCGTTCTCGACCGCAAGGATCGCCTGCTCCGCGCCTTCACGACGGCCGACGGGCTGTGGCGGTTGCCGGTTTCCGTTGCGGACGTCGATCCGCGCTATCTCGACATGCTGTTTGCCTTCGAGGACCGGCGCTTTCGCTCGCATTCCGGTGTCGATGCCCTCTCGACGCTGCGGGCCGGATGGCAGCTCGTGCGCCACGGCCGTCTCGTGTCGGGCGCCTCGACGCTGACCATGCAGACCGCGCGCTTGCTGACCGGCGAGCATCCGCGCACGCTGATCGGCAAGCTCGAGCAGATGGTTCGCGCCCGCCAGCTCGAGCGCCGTCTCTCGAAGGACCAGATTCTCGACCTCTACCTCCGTCTTGCGCCGTTCGGCGGCAATATCGAGGGCGTGCGCGCGGCGTCGCTCGCTTATTTCGGCAAGGAGCCGCGGCGCCTGTCGCTGGGTGAGGCCGCACTGCTCGTCGCGCTGCCGCAAAGCCCGCGCACGCGCCGTCCCGATCGCAATCCGCGCAACGCCGAGCGCGCCCGCAATCGGGTGCTGGCGCGCGCGGTGGCGGCCGGCGTCATCACGCCCGACGAGGCGCGCGGTGCCGTCGCCGAGACGATGCCGCGCATGCGCCGCGAGTTCGGCAAGTTCGCGCCCCATCTCGCCGAGGCGGAAGTCGCGCGGTTGCCGGACCAGCGCGTTCATCGCCTGACGCTCGATCGCGATCTCCAGGCGGCATTGGAAACGCTCGCTCGCGAGCACGCGGACGTGCAAGGCGCGCGACTGTCGAGCGCGGTGCTCGTCGCCGACCATACGACCGGCAGCATCCTCGCCTATGTCGGATCGGCCGACTATTTCGACGCCAACCGGCTCGGCGCCGTCGACATGGTGCAGGCGATCCGTTCGCCCGGCTCGACGCTGAAGCCGATCATCTACGGTCTCGCGTTCGAGGCTGGTCGCGCGCATCCCGAGACGCTGATCGAAGACCGCCCGACGCGGTTCGGCACCTACCATCCGAAGAACTTCGACGACGAGTTCCGCGGCACCGTGACGATCCGCGAGGCGCTCGGCCTGTCGCTCAACATCCCGGCGGTGCAGGTGCTGTCGGAGATCGGTCCGGCGCGCCTCAACGGCCGCCTGCGCCGCGTCGGTCTGGAGACGGTGCTGCCGGCGGGCGCGCAGCCGACGCTCGCCATTGCGCTTGGCGGCATCGGGCTTCGGCTCCATGATCTCGCCACGCTCTACGCCGATCTCGCCAACGGCGGCCGCGCGACGCCGCTCGTCTACACGCGTGACCGTCCCGCGCGTCCCGCGCTACGCACAACGCCGCGCCTGCTGTCGCCGGTCGCGGCGTGGTACGTCACCGACATCCTCAAGGATGCGCCGCCGCCCGCCAGCGCCCGCGGCGGCCGCATCGCCTACAAGACCGGGACGTCCTACGGCTATCGCGACGCGTGGGCGATCGGCTATGACGGCCGCCATGTCATCGCGGTCTGGGTCGGCCGCGCCGACGGCAGTGCCACGCCGGGCCTGAGCGGCCGCATCGCCGCCGCGCCCTTGCTGTTTGACGCGTTCGCGCGCGCAGCCGAGCGTGTGACGCCCTTGCCATCGGCGCCGCCCGGCGTCCTGCGCGCTGCGACCGGTGCGCTCCCGCCGCCGTTGCGCCGTTTTGCCGACGGCGCGCCACTCGCCGATACGTCGCCATTCGCGGAGCCGATCGTGCGCATCGCTTTTCCGCCCGATCGCGCCGAGCTCGAACAGGACGACGGCAACGATAGCGTCGTCGTGCTCAAGGCCGAAGGCGGGGCGCTCCCGCTGACGTGGCTCGCGGACGGCGCGCCGATCACCTCCGATCCGCAGCAGCGCGAGGTCATGTGGCAACCGCCCGGGCGCGGCTTCATGCGCATCACCGTGATCGACGCCAAGGGCAAGAGCGACCGCGTCGAGATCCGCTTGAAGTGATTTGAGCGCTACGGCGGCGGCACTGTCCCGGCCCTACGAGGGTGGCACCGTGCCGGTGCGCGGATCGAGCGGCACCTGGTTGGCGAGCCCGGTCATTTCCTCGAAGGCAGCGCCGGCCGCGAGCAGCGCGGCTTCGCCCCGCGGCTTGCCGACGAGCTGCAACCCGATCGGCCGGCCGTACTGATCGAAGCCGCAGGGCACGGCGAGCGACGGCACGCCCATCAGCGTCGGGATCGCGGTGATCAGCGAACCGCCGAGGTAGTGCTCGACTTGTTTGCCGTCGATCTTCTCCGGCATCCGGCGGGTGACGTCAAACGCCGGCGTCGACGCGCCGGGCGTGATCAGCAGGTCGTAGCTGTCGAAGAAAGCAGCGACCCGCCGGTAGAACGCCGCGCGCTCGCGCTCCGCCCAGCCGATCCGCGACGGCGTCGCTTCGAGGCCGAGCTTGGTATTCCAGATGATGTCGGCCTTGAACTTGTCGGGATACTGGGCGATCTGCAACTCGCGATCGACGACGTAGGACTGCGCGCGCAGCACCATGAAGGCGTCGGCGATCTGGCCGACATCTGGCGTCGCCTCCTCTACCGTGGCGCCGAGTTCCTTGAAGCGCAGCGCCGCCTTGGCGCAGATCTCGCGCGTCTCGCTGTCCATCGGCGCCGCGCCGCCGAAATTCGCCGACCATGCGACGCGGCGCGGCCGCGCGCCGGCGGCAACCGCATCGCTGAACGATTGTGCGGGCGCGTCGAACGTCTGTGGGTCGCGTGGGCAGAACCCCGCCATGGCGTCGAAGAACAGCGCGACGTCGGGCACGTTGCGCGCCATCGGGCCCTGCACCGAGAGCGGGGCATAGAGGTTGTTCGATGTCCCGCGCGTGACGCGGCCCGGGGACGGCCGCAAGCCGACGACGCCGCAATAGGTGGCGGGTCGCCTGAGGCTGCCGGCGTGATCGCTGCCGTGCGCCAGCCAGACTTCGCCGGATGCGAGCGCGGCAGCGCCGCCGCCGGTCGATCCGCCGCAGGTGAGCGACGTGTTCCAGGGGTTCGTCGTGCGCCCGAAAACCTCGTTGAAGGTCGAGCCGCCGGATCCGAACTCTGGCGTGTTCGACTTGGCGATGACGATGCCGCCCTTGCGCTCGATCCGCTCGACGACCGGGTGCGACTCCGTCGGCACGTGGTCCCTAAAGATCGGCGAGCCGTAGGTGGTGCGCACGCCGGCGACGTCGGTCAGGTCCTTGATCGCGACCGGCAGGCCGCCGAGCCAGCCGGCTTCGTCTTGCGCCTCGCGCCGTTCGCCGCGCATGAGCGCGCGAGCATGGTCACGGGCGCGATCGAGGCATCGCGTCGGCAGCGCGTTGAGGGCACCCTCGCACTGCTCGATGCGCCGGGCCGCGGCCTCGATCAGGTCGAGCGGCGAGATGTCCTTGGCCTTGAGACGGCGGACGGCCTCGCGCGCCGTCATGCGGATGAGATCGTCGGACATTGGAGGGGTCCCTCTGCAACTCAAGTGGATCGCGCAGCGCCGATCTTGTCGAGTGGTCCAAGCGCGCGCTCGAGCCGCGGCACCACCTCGCCGGCGAACCGGTCGATCGATCGCAGCGCCAGGGCGAGCGGAGAGTCGCCGGCCTGGAACTGTAGCAGCATGTGGACGGGATCGGCGGCGCGGATCAGTCCTGCCATCCGCTCGGCCACCGTTTCCGGATCACCGACCAGCACCGAGGAGGCGAACACATCGAGCGGCGGCTCGCCCTTGTAGGTCTTCTCGATCAGCATCGCGCCGTCGATCAGTTCCTCGCGATGACGCAGGCTCTGCGAGAGGCGGATCTGGTGGCGGAGATTGTCGATGAAGTCGGCGGCCTCGGCCTTGCTGTCGGTGACGCAGACATGGCGCAGCGGTGCCACGGCGGCGCGGCGCCCATCGAGGCCCTGCTCGGTGTAGATTTCGGCGATGCGCGCCTTCGCTTCGCTGAGCTGGGCGACCGAGGCGTGCCGCGGCGTCAGCATGATCGGCCATCCCTTGCGCGCGGCGAGGCCCTGGAGTGTCCGGTTGTCGCCGGCGATCCAGATGTCCGGCAGGCCGCCCGCCGGCCGCGGGGCAATGTGCGTCTGAGGGATCTCGTAGAACTGCCCCTTGTGGCTGAAGGTCTCGCCGCCGAAGGCCTTCTCGAGAATGTCGACGAACTCGACAAGTTTCGGGGCTGAATCAGCGAGGTCCTCACTGAAACGCTCGAATTCGTAGGGCTGATAGCCGCTGCCGATGCCGAGGACGAGGCGACCATGGGTCAGCGCGTCGACCATCCCGATCTCCGAGGCCAGCCGGATCGGATTGTACAGCGGTACGACGACGACACCCGTCGCCAGCTTGATGCGCGAGGTCTCGCCGGCCAGCCGCGCCACCATCATCAGGGGCGACGGGCAGGCGCAATAGTTCGAGAAATGATGCTCCGCGAACCAGGCGACGTCGAAGCCGGCCGCCTCGGCAGCCTTTACCTGGGCAATCGCGCCGTCGTAGAGCGCATGGGTGGCCACTCCGCGCGAGCGGTAGCCCATCAGATTGAAAATCCCGAAGTCCATCCAAGCGCTCCCCGTTGTTTCCGACCAGGTCCGACGGGGCGCGTTGACCGCAGCTTCCCGTGGCGCGCCAGTGTGTCCGAGTATCAGCCGCGAGGGAACCGTGAAGCGCCGCTGTCTCGGCGATGCCTAAAGCGTCGGACCTTAAATGCGACCCACGCCTGGGTCGGTCTCAAAGTCGCATTTAAGGTCCAAAGACGCTTTAGAGTCTATAGTGTTCTAAAGCAACTTTGGACCTGAAATTCACTCCCCGCCTAGCCGCGAATTGAGGTGAATTTCAAGTCCGTTGCTTTAGCCTGCGCAATTCGCGTATCGAGGCCAAATCGGCAGGTTGGGCGTTCGAGGCCTCAAAAACGTTCGACCGGCACCGTGATCGAAACGGTACCGGCCGACGGGGACAACAAAGACTCGGTCTATCGAGCGACTACGGGAGAACCGCTCTTAGGCGCGCTTGCGCCGGACCGCCGTCTTGCGGGCTGCGGCCTTCTTGACCGGCGCGCGGCGAACCTTGGAGGTCGCGGCTTTGCGGCGGGCGGGGCCGGCACGCTTGGTCATGGTCTTCTTCGCGGCGGGCTTGGCAGCGACCGTCACGACGACCTTCGCGACAACCTTCTTCATGGTCTTCTTCTTGGCGGCAACCTTCTTCGCCGGCGCCTTCTTCATCGACTTCTTGGTCTTCTTCGCAATCTTAGCCATCTTGATATCTCCTATCTCTTCCCGGTAGCAAGTCGCTCGTCCGTCAAGACGAATCATGTCCGCTTGCAGAAACCAATTTGGTGTTTTGGTGGTTAATAAGAGGTTAACGCATTCTCTCAAGACATTCTAATGACGATAGAATGTCGCGATTTTCTCGGCATTTTAAATCACGCTCGAATGCAAGTAATTCAATAAATCCGGGAATAAATGCGCATGTTGCGATGCGGCTGGACGCACTTGCAAATCTGACGCATGGATACGGCTCGGCGACAGGCTCGGATAAGGTATCGAGGCACGGGAATGGTCGAAATCGATGCGGTTGCGCGAATCATGCGTGAGACGGCGGCGGCGGAAATCATGCCGCGCTGGCGCAATCTCGGCAGCGGCGATGTCGTCGCGAAGTCCGGCCCCAACGACATCGTCACGGTTGCCGATCGCGCGGCGGAAGAGAGTCTGTCGGTGCGGCTGAAGGATCTGGTCGCCGGCTCCGAGGTCGTCGGCGAGGAAGGCGTTCACGCCGATGGTTCCGTCGTCGCGCATTTCACCAGCGGCGCGCCGGTGTGGGTCATCGATCCGATCGATGGGACAAGCGCTTTTGCGAAGGGCGACCCTGACTTCGCGGTGATGGTGGCGCTTGTCCGCGGCGAAGAACTGCTGGCCGGATGGATCCTTGCGCCGGTCAGCGGCGAATCCATCTGGCGGAGCGCGGGGCCGGCGTGTGGCGTGACCGCGACGGAGAAAGCGGTTCGGCTGGAGCGGCCCCGAATGCCGGCCGAGCGTCAACGGTCTCGTCGGACTTCTCGGGCGCCGGGCGATGACGGACGCGCGTCGCGCGCTGATCGCGTCACGCGCCGGCGAGTTCGCGGCGCTGCGCGATGTCTCGTGTGCCGGCATCGACTATCCCCGGTTGCTCGCGGGCGAGGCCCATTTCGCCGTCTACAACAAATCCGAGCCTTGGGACCATTTGCCCGGACTTACGATGGCGCAGGAGCTGGGGTTTGTTTTCTCGAAACACGACGGCAGCCGGTATCGACCCGGAGATAATACTGGCGGGCTGGTCGTGGCGCCGAATGACGAGGTCGCCGGGGCGATCCGGCGGCTGCTTCTGGATTGAATCGGGCAGTATCTCGCGAGAATAGCCGGTGCCTTTGCACGCAATGCGGGAATGCTCTCATTCCCTGAAATGAGGGGGAAACGGGCCGGGAATGCCGGTCGGAAACCGCCGATCGGCCGGCCAATTGCGCATACAAATTAAGCGACTAGGCAAGGGCCTGATCTGACTGCTAATTTCCCGGCAGCACCAGTATTTTGGGCGTTTTCGGGAGGGTAGCGCGGGAAACGACGATCGTCGGCACCTCGCTCGTTTCGACCTCGAAGACCTGCCGCGCATCATGCATGAAGCGCTCAAGCGTATAGCTCGAGAAATAGTGCATGGGGATCATCAGCGGCGCCTTGCAGCGCCTTCAGCACCTCGATCATGCCGGCAACGTCGAGGGTGAAGCTGCCGTCGACCGGCACCAGGACGATATCGAGCTGGCCGATCTGGGCGAGCTGCTGGGTGGTCAGCGTGTGATGGAGATGGCCGAGGTGCCCGATGCAGAGATTGGCGACCTCGAAAATGAAAATCGAATTGCCCCAGACGTCGGTGCCGCCGGAATAGGAGCGGATATTGGTCGGAATGTTGCGGACCCGGACGTCCTCCAGCGGTGATGTCGTGCTGGGCCGCGCCGCCGTCGGGTTCCAGCCGCGCAGGACGTGCCGGATCGAGGGATCGGGCGAATTCGTGTAGTGGGTCGTAGTGGGCGCGGTTCATCGTCACGATCTCGGGGACCACCGACGGGGCGCACATAGTCGTTGTAGTCGGTGGCGATGCGCACGCCGCGCGGCGTCTCGATCAGGAATGTCGAGTGGCCGACGTAGCTGAAGCGCACGTCGCCCGGCTTGAGCTGGGCCAACTCCACCAGCGAGGGCGGTGCGATCCCGCCAAATCGGGTCCGGCCCGGCGCTTGCGACATCGCGAGACAGCGATCCGGCGCGACCGTCGGGGGCTTCCCGCTCTGTGCGTGCGCGGCCGGGGCGGGTGAAAGGACCAGTGCCGCAGCGAGGAGCAGGCACGCCGCAGCGGCTTCCAGCATCGTCCCAATGCGCATGCCCACCTCCAGATCCGTTACGCCGTCACGCGGCTGCCCCGCTGGCCTTCAGCGCGGCGATCTCATTCTCGCCGAGCCCAGCCTCGCGCAGAATCACGTCTGTGTGTTGCCCGAGCGTCGGGCCGGGGCCTGCGCGGCGCGGCGCGATATGGCCGAGTTCGAACGGTGCTGCCAGCGTGCGCGGCATATCCGGAATATCGGTCTCGACGACAGCGCGGGCGGCGATGGCTTGCGCGTCGTCCGGGATGTCGTTGAGCCGGTTGATGCGCGAATGGGGAATGGCGCGCGCCTTCAGAAACCGGTTCCAGTGCGCGTAGGGCCGCGTGCGGATGGCGCCATCGAGGATTTCGCGCAGCGCCGCGGCACTCGCGTGGCGGTCCTTTCGCTCGGCGAAGCGCGGGTCGGCGGCGAGATCGGGGCGCTCGATCATCTCCAGGATCGCCGGCCAGTCGCGCGTTTCGTTGGTCACGTTGATCTGCAGCCAGCGATCGTCGGACGTCAGGTAGATGTTGGCGAGCGCGGAGCGCGGGCTTTCGCGCGGTGGACGGTTCGGCAGATATGAGCCGAGCAGCGCCGCCTGGGCATAGACCCCGTTCGACCACAGCCCGTTGGCCAGCAGATTGCTCGCGACCCAGGTGCCCTTGCCGGTGCGCTCGCGATCGATGAGGGCGAGCAGGATCGCCGACAGCAGCGCCATCGCCGACGGGCGGTCGCCCTGGGCCGGCAGCGCGAAGGCCGGCGGTTGGCCTTCGAACCGCGTCGCATCGAGGAGGCCGGAACGGGCAAAGTAGGCGTTGCTGTCGTAGCCCGGCTGATCCTTGTCGTCGCCCCGCTCGCCATAGCCCGAGAACGACGCATAGATCAGCCGCGGGTTGCGCGCCGACACCTCCTCGTAGCCGAGGCGCAGGCGCGCGCGCACGGGGAAAGGGTAGTTGGTGATGAGGATATCGGCCTTGTCGATCAGGCGGTCGAGGGCCGCGCGCGCCTCGGGGCGCTTGAGATCGAGCGCGATCGAGCGCTTGTTGCGGGCATCGAGGTGCCAGGGATAGTTGACCTCGGCCTTGGGAAAGCTCGTGAGGTTGATGTTGGATCGATGCGGGTCGCCCTCGCCCGGCGGCTCGACCTTGATGACGTCGGCGCCGTAGTCGCCGAGGACGACGGCGGCGGCCGGCGCGGCGATGAACGAGCTGACGTCGAGCACGCGCAGGCCTTCGAGTGGAAGTCTGGCTAGCGGAAGCCGGGTCGTCATCGTGGAGCCATCCCTCTGCGGTCAGCCGTCGGGTCGAGCTTAGCGGCGCTATCCACCCGTGCCTAGGGTGGGCTACGATCAAGAAAACAGCAGGGAGGGTGCGCAAATGGCAGGGTCGGGATCGGGTGGCGACTGGCTGGGGTTGGCCGGTCGCGTCGCGGTGGTGACGGGGGCGGCGAGCGGCATCGGCCGGGCGACGGCGGAAAGCCTTGCCGAGGTCGGGGCGACGGTGGCGCTTCTCGACATCAACGCCGAGGGCGCGAAGGCCGCGGCTTCCGCGATCGCGGCCAAAGGCGGCAAGGCGATCGCCGTTACCTGCGACACGACCAGCGAAGCGAGCCTCGCCGCCGCGGTCAAAGCGGTGGAGAGCGGCGTCGGCGGGGCCGATATCCTCGTCAACAATGCCGGCGTCCTGCGCCCCGGCGGTCTCGACAAGATTTCGCTCGCCGACTGGAACGCGATCCTGGCGGTCAATCTGACGGGTTATCTGCTGGCCGCCCAAGCGTTCGGCGCCGGGATGCGGGAGCGCCGCCGTGGCGCCATCGCGCATGTCGCCTCGATCGCGGCGAGCGAGCCGCAGCCGTTCTCGGGCGCCTACAGCACCGCCAAGACCGGCGTCGTCATGATGTCCCGCCAGCTCGCCTACGAATGGGGACCGCACGGCGTGCGCTCGAACGTCGTCAGTCCCGGCCTCATCCGCACGCCGTTGAGCGAAGCGTTCTACCAGGCGCCGGGCGTCACCGAGGCGCGCGCGCGGATCGTGCCGAGCGGTCGGGTCGGGACGCCGGTCGACATCGCCCGGGCGATCACGTTCCTCGTGTCCGACAAGGCCGACTACGTGAACGGCGCCGAGCTGCTGGTCGATGGCGGCGCGTCGGGCATCCTGATGGGCCAGATCCCGCGGCCGGGTTTCGAGGGCAAGGGCTGACGCGCCGGAGGACTTGGGCCGGCTCAACGCGCCTTCGGCGTGCGCCGTCCGACGGTGCCTTCAATGAGCGCCACCAGGCGGCTCTCGTCGCGCGCCTCGAGCTTCATGCGGACCGGGAGCGTGCGGGCGCTATTGCGCAGCGCGGCCAGCGGCCCATCGAGGCCGGCGAGGCGCACGCGGTCCTTCTCCGTGGTCACCAGCGTCGCGCCGTGGTCACGGGCAAGATCGAGGAGGCGGGCCGCATCCGCCGGCGTGAACGCGTGATGGTCGGGAAAAGCGAACTCGCCGGAGAGCTGCGCGCCGAGCGCCCGCAGCATTGCAAAGAAGCGGTCGGGCACGCCGATGCCGGCAAACGCGACCACCGGCGCAGCCCGACAGCCAGTCGGTCGCGCCACTCGGCGCGATGCACGCGTCGAGCACCGGGCCCTCGAAATCGTGGCGCAGGCGATCGGCGAAATTGCTCGCCAACGTGCCGCCGCCCGCACCACCGTTCACGTTGTCCGCCAAGCCCCGGTTGACGACGACGGCGTCGACCAGGGTGAGCTGGAAATCCAGCGGTGCCCGCAGCGGCCCGGCGGGGATCACGCGGCCGTTGCCGATGCCGCGCGCTCCGTCGACGACGGCGATCGTCAGATCCTTGGCGACACCGGGGTTCTGCAGGCCATCGTCCATGATGATGACGTCGGCTGAGACCGGACCTTCCGCGATCGCCCGGGCGCCGGCCGCGCGGTCGCGGGCGACGAGCGTCGGATGGGCGGCCGCCAGCAGCAGCGGCTCGTCGCCGACGTCGGCTGACCGGTCGCGCGCCGCATCGACCCAGTGGGGGTCGCGCCGCCGGCCGCCGTAGCCGCGCGACAGGAAGGCCGGCTTGAGGCCCATCGCGTGGACCATGCCGGCCACCTCGAGCGCGAGCGGCGTTTTGCCGGTGCCTCCTGCGGTGAAGTTTCCGATGCAGATGACGGGAACGGCCGCGCGGTAAGCTGATTGACGCGCGAACCGGCGTTGCGCGAGTTGGCCCCAAAGCGACCCCGCAGGTTCGAGCAGCCGTCCGACCCATCCCGGCTGCGGGGCATACCACCATGTGGGCTCGCGCATCGTCACCGGCAGGCTTCCTCGCGTCCGTCGTGCCATTCGTCCGGCTGGAGCCCATGTAGCAAGTTGGTGACAGTCGAGCCGACTGTGCAAATTGGGATTTGACATAGCCCGTGGCGGTTCTACAAGCTCCGCGCATCGGGGCCACTTGGTCCCCGAACTCGAGGGACAAGGTGGGGAGCCGCGATGCAACGGATCCGGCGCCGGGCTCTCGGGGGGTCGTGTTCCGCACTTGAGGATACAAGTTCGTCATGAACCGCACAGCTGCGCTGGATCGCGTTCGGAGACGATGGCTGCATGTCCGCTAGGACAAATCGCGTGCACGGCGGGGCCAAGGCAATCTTGCCCTCAATCTATATCTACATCCTGTCGAAAATGTCCGAATAGCTGGAGACAAGTATCATGATGCTCGTCGCTACGTCCGTGCGCGCCAGCGCGATTGAAGGCGTCGGCGTGTTCGCGGTGGACTTCATTCCCGCCGGAACCCCGATCTGGGCGCTCGACGAGCGCTTCGACAAGGTGTTCACAGAGGAAGAGGTCGCGAGTTTCCCGAAGAATGTTCAGGACTACTTCGCGCGCTACGGCTATCCGCATATGGAGCGGGAAGGCTTCGTCGTACTCGAGCTCGACAATGGCCGGTTCATGAACCACAGCCTCAAGCCGAATACCGATTTTACTCGGCCGGATGTGGGCTACGCCATCGCCGACATTCATGCCGGCGAGGAGTTGATCTGCAATTACTTCGAATTCGATCGAGACTTCACGGGCTTCGACGTCCCCGCCGTGGCGGCGATGGAACAGGCCTATGCGGCCCAGAAGCCGGCCAACGGCAGCATGGGCGTCGGCGCCAGTATCTGACGTAGCCGGCGCGCCGAACGCGATGTTGGCGCCCGGCGGCCGATGCCGCGGCGGCGTGTCGGTCAGGTTCTGGGGCGGGCGGCCGGTCGTGGCCGCCTGTCGCTGCGGCGTTTTAGACCGCGCGAGGACGCGAATCTGCGGCCAAAGGTAACATCGTGTTCACTTGGCGCCGGGCCCTGAAATGCCGTAAAGATTGGGCCAAGTCCATTGGCCGCCGTGGCACGAAATGGCCGATGACGCTCAACACGCGCAGCCTATCGCTGCGCCAGCTCAGTGCGAAGGAGATCGATGTGACGGCGACCCCATTTTCAGTGCTCACTCGCGGCATCAGTCGTCGTGACATCCTGCTCGGTGCAGCGAGCGTTGCGGCGCTCGGCATCGCGATGGGCGCGACGCCGGTGCTGGCTCAGCGCCGCCCGGCGGGCCCCGACGAGATACCCGTCGAAGAGCTGATGAAGCCCGGCGCGCTGCCCGACCTCGCCATCGGCAAGGCCGACGCCCCGGTGACGATCGTCGAGTACGCGTCGCTGACGTGCAGCCATTGCGCCAATTTCCACAACAACGTCTATCCGGCGCTCAAGGAGAAATACATCGACACCGGCAAGGTGCGGTTCATCCTCCGCGAGTTCCCGCTCGACAATCTTGCGGCCGGCGGCGGCAATGCTGGCGCGCTGCGCCGGTGGCGATGCCACCGCACGCCATGACCAGCGTGCTCTTCAAGACGCAGGAAAAGTGGGCGTTCGTGCGCGGCAGCGCGGTGCCGGAGCTGTTCAAGCTGGCGCAGCAGGCCGGCTTCACGCAGGAGCGGTTCGACACCTGCCTCAACGACAAGCAGACGCTCGATCTCATCGTTTCCGCCCGCGACAAGGCGAGCAAGGATTTCGGCGTGAATTCGACGCCGACGTTCTTCATCAACGGCAAGCGCCTCAAGGGGCGCACGGACACGATCGAGTCGTTCGATCAGGCGCTCGCGCCGCTGCTGAATGGCTGACGCTCGGAGTGACAATCGGCAGCACGGTCCGAGCTGACGGCGGCGCGGCGCTGGGCGCGGACGGTTGCGCTCGTGTCCGCGCTGGCGCTGGCTGGCTGCTCGGGCGACGCGATGATCTCGCTCGATCCGGGCTCTTCGCCCGCCGCTCGCGGAAACGTCGCTCGTCGGCACGACGGCAAGTACGCCGGAGAGGAGCTTCGATCCCTTCTCCAACGGCTCGTCGACCGACCGGCCGATGCGGGAAGTCATCCAGAATCCGTCGCTGGCCGAGGTCATGCGACCGGGGCCGCTCCCCGAGTTCTCGATCGGGCGGCCGGACGCGCCCGTCACCATCATCAAGTACGCCTCGCTGACGTGCCCGTTCTGCAAGCGCTTCCAGGCCGAGGTGTTATCCGGTCCTGAAGCGCGACTACATCGACACCGGCAAGGTGCGGTTCATGATCCGCGAGTTCCCGATCGGCAAGACCAGCGGCATGGCGACCATCGCGCTGCGCTGCGCCCCGATGTCCCGCTACCTCGACCTCTACGGGCGCTATCTCGCCCAGCAGGCCCAATGGGTGTCGCAGGAGGTTCGAATCGAACCGATCCTCAAGGTCGCACAAGGTGTTGGCTTGACAGCGGAGCAGTTTGACAGCTGTCGGCAGAATCAGGGCATGATTGCCGCGCTCAATCAGGTGAAGGACCGCGGCCGCGAGCTCGGCATCATCGGTACGCCGAACTTCTTCATCAACGGGCGCCTCATCAAGAAGGCGCTGGGGCTGAAGGAGCTGCGCGAGATCATCGATCCGCTGATCGAGCGGCCGTCGCTCGCCGCGACGCCGGCGTCGGTTCCGCGTTGAGGGTTGGCTTCCGCTTGCTGCGTCGTGTCGACGACCACCGCTTGTGAGGCAGCGCACGTGAAGATCACGAGACTCCGGCTGCTCGGCTTCAAGTCGTTCGTGGAGCCGACCGAGCTTGTCATCGAGAACGGGCTGACGGGCGTCGTCGGCCCGAACGGCTGCGGCAAATCGAACCTCCTCGAAGCGCTGCGCTGGGTGATGGGCGAGACGTCCTACAAATCGATGCGCGCCTCCGCCATGGAGGACGTGATCTTTGCCGGCACCAACTCCCGGCCGGCCCGCAACATGGCCGAAGTCACGATCTCGATCGACAACACGGCGCGCACCGCGCCGGCCGAACTCAATGACGCCGACGTCCTGGAAGTCACGCGCCGCATCGAGCGCGATGCCGGATCGGCCTACCGCGTCAACGGCGGCGAAGTGCGCCAGCGCGACATCAAACTGCTGTTCGAGGATGCGGCGACGGGCGCGCGCTCGCCAGCGCTGGTCCGCCAGGGGCAGATCGCCGAGATCGTCAACGCCAAGCCCGAGCAGCGCCGCCGGATACTGGAGGACGCCGCGGGCGTCGCCGGTCTGCATAGCCGCCGCCACGAGGCCGAGCTGCGGCTCAAGGCGGCCGAGGGCAATCTCGCCCGCGTCAACGACGTGCTCGGGCAGCTCGGCGGCCAGATCGAAACGCTGAAGCGCCAGGCGCGGCAGGCGAAGCGCTATCGCGAGCTGTCGATCGAGATCCGCAAGTGCGAGGCGCTGCTCCTGCATCTGTCGTGGACCGGCGCGCAGGGCGAGGTCGTGGTGACCGAGGCGGCGCATTGGGAAAGCCTCAGCACGCTCGCCGCGGCCACCGAGACGAGAGGCCGCGGGCATCCTCGATGAGGCGCAGCGCGCCGACGCAATGGGGCCGCTACGCGATGAGGAGGCGCGGCGCGGCGCGGCGCTCGCCCGCATCCGCATCGAGCAGGAAACTTTCGAGAAGGAGGCCCGCCGCCTCGCCGATCGTCAGCGCGAACTGACGGCGCGCGCCGAGCAGATGCAACGCGATGTCGAGCGTGAGCAGCAGTTCGTCGCCGAAGCACGCGAGATCCTCGATCGGCTCACCGGCGAAGCCCACACGATTATCGCCGAAAGCGAGAGCGGCGCGATTGCCGAGGAAGCCGGCCGCGAGCGGTTGGCATCGGCCGAGGCGGCGCTGGGCGTTACCGAAGCCCGCCTCGCCGAATTGACCCGGCGGGCGATCGAAGCGCGCGCACGCCGCCGCAGTCTCGAAAGCACGCACGCCGAGCGCATCGGTCACGTTCGCCGGATCGAGCAGCAACTTGTGGCGCTCGCGAACCAGGCCCGCGACATCGCGGCCAAAGCGCCCGATGCGGAACGACTGCAGCGCCTGAGCGAAGCCGGCCAGCACCTGATGCGCGAGGTCGGCGAGATCGAAGCGGAAGCGCTCGTCGCCGAGGAGCACGCCGTCGAGGTGGCGGCGGAAGCGCGCGTGCGCGAGCAGGAGAGCCAGGCGGCACTGCTGACCGCCGGCCAGCTTCGCACCGAAGTCGAAACGCTGATCAAGCTGCTGCTGCCGACCCGTGACGACGGCCTGCCGCCGATGATCGACGAATTGCGCGTGGCGTCTGGCTACGAGCGCGCGCTCGGCGCAGCACTCGGTGATGATCTCGACGCGCCGATTGCCGACGACGCCGCGATGCACTGGCGCCGGGTCGACCGCGCACTCGACGATCCGCCGCTGCCGACCGGCGCGGCGCGGCTGGCGGCCAAGGTCAAGGGTCCGCCGGAGCTGGCGCGGCGGCTGGCGCAGATCGGTGTCGTGTCGCGCGAGGACGGGCGCAATCTGCAGCAGCATTTGCGGCCCGGCCAGCGTCTCGTCTCGCTCGAAGGCGACCTGTGGCGGTGGGACGGATTCACGATCGCGGCGTCGGCGCCGACGGCCGCCGCGCTGCGGCTCTCCGAGCGCAACCGGCTCGGCGAACTCGAAGTGCTGGAGGCGGGGGCGCGGCGCGAGTCGGATGATCTCGCCTCCGCCGCGGCCACGTCGCGCGAGGTGCATCGCATCGCCGAGAACGACGAGCGGCGCTTGCGGCAGCTCTGGCGCGAGAAGCAGGCGGAACTTGCCAAGACACGCGAAGCGCTGACTGTGATCGAGCGGCAGGCGCGCGAAACCGAGCAGCGCCTGGCGTCGGTGGCCGAGAACCGGGACGCTGCCGAGGATGCGCTGATCGAGGCCAACGAGCGCCTCGCCGAAATCGAACTTGCGCTCGAAACACTCGACAATGACGACGCACTCGAAGCCGATGTCGTCGCCGCCGAGACGGAGACCGCGCGCCACCGCGGCTGGCGTCGCGGAAGTACGCCAGGCGCTTGCCCGTCTCGAGCGCGACGCGCACGTGCGCTCCGGGCGGCTCAATGCGATCGGCGTCGAGAGCGAACGCTGGCAGTCGCGCTGCGACGGCGCGGGCGAGCATGTCGCGACACTGGGCACGCGCATGTTTGAGACCGAGCGCGAACTCGCCGAGCTTGCCGATCTCCCCGCTCAAGTCGAAGAACAGCGCGCAGCGCTCCACGAGCAGATGCAGGCGGCGGACGCAGCACGACGGGAAGCGGCGGATCGGCTGGCAGAGGCCGATACGGCGCATCGCGCGAGCCAACAGGCGCTCAGGGCGGCGCAGGCGGCGGTGACCAGCGAGCGCGAGGGGCGGGCACGGATCGAGGCAAAGCTCGAAGGCGCGCGCCAGAAGCGCAGCGACGAAGCCCGCAAGATTCGCGAGACCTTCGAATGCGCGCCGGAAGGATGCCTGGGGATAGCCGAGGTGGCGGGCGATGCCGCGCTGCCGGCGCTCGGCGATGTCGATCGCACGGTGCTGCGCCTCAAGGGCGACCGCGAGCGTCTCGGCGGCGTCAATCTCGCGGCCGAAGACGAGCTCCACAAGCTCACCGAGCAGTTCGCCACGATGGATCTCGAGCGGCTCGACGTCGAGCAGGCGATCAACAAGCTGCGCGGCGCCATCGGCCAGCTCAACCGCGAGGCCAAGAAGCGCCTCAGCGAGGCGTTCCATACCGTCAACGGCCACTTCCAGCGGCTGTTCGGCACGCTGTTCGGCGGTGGCGAGGCGCGCCTCGAGATGATCGAGAGCGAGGAGGACCCGCTCGAAGGCGGCCTCGAAATCATCGCGCGGCCGCCCGGCAAGAAACCGGCAACGCTGTCGCTGCTGTCCGGTGGCGAGCAGACGCTGACGGCACTATCGCTGATCTTCGCGGTGTTCCTGACCAATCCGTCGCCGATCTGCGTCCTCGACGAGGTCGACGCGCCGCTCGACGACGCCAACGTCGACCGCTTCTGCTCGATGATGGATCGCATGGCGGCGGAGACCGACACGCGGTTCCTCGTCATCACGCATCACCCGATGACGATGGCGCGGATGGACCGGCTGTTCGGCGTGACGATGGGCGAGCGCGGCGTCTCGCAGCTTGTTTCCGTCGATCTCGCGACCGCCGAGCGCATTATCGACAACGCTCCCGACGCGGCGCAGGCCGGCGCCGCCTGATGTCCGGCCCGCCGCTCACATGAGCGCGGCGGGTGCCAATTTCAACCACGTCGCAATGCGCTCGACCACGCCCTCGTCGGCGATCAGATCGAAGTGGCTCAGTTTCGGCATGATCTGGACATCCGCGTTTTTGGCGAGCTTGAAGACCTCAGGGTAGCCTTCCGATCGGAAGAAGGGGTCCGCCGCTCCTCCGATGACGAGGGTCGGGAGCGACAGGGCTGCGATCTCCTTCTTCCAGTCGGCGCGTGGCGTGACGGACATCCACAGGCGCCAGCTATAGAGGTTCGTCTCCGTGCCGTCCCGGGTGCGGGGCGGTGTCCGGAAGCGCAGGACCGGAAGATCGTCGAATGCGCTGATCTTGTAGCGATGCAGCACGCTGAGGCCGATGATGCGCGGCATGAATGCCGTTGCCCAGCCGCCAGCCGCGGGGAAGGCTGCCGGCGAGTTCTGATTGATGAAGGGGGCGAGTAGGATCAGGCCGTCCGGGCGCGGCGCCTCGCTGCCCGCAGCGTAGCGGATGGCGAGCCCACCACCCAGGGAGTGGCCGCCCACGAAGACGCGCTTGAAGTTGCGGCCACGCAGGGATGCCAACAGATCGGCTATATCGTGCTCCTGCTGACCGACGTAGTCGACGTCGCCACGGCGCAGGGGTGACGGACCGTGACCGCGCATGTCCAAGGTCACCACCGCGAGGCCGGTCTGGGCGGCGATGCGTCGGGCGAGCAGCGCGAGATAGCGCGAGTCGGCGGTCGACCCGTGGAGGAAGACGAGCACATCCTGACCGGAGCCGTCGTACTGACGATAGAGGCGGTCGGCGCCGTCGCGCGCCTTGAAGTATCGCGGCTCACCTGGTTCGATCGGGGGCGCCGACTTGAAGAAGGCTTCGAGTTCCTGCGACGGTTTGGCGAGTTCGGTCACTTCGGCCGGTGTCGGCCAGGCGACCAGCGCCAGCGCGGCACCGAGCGGAAGCAGCGCCAGCACCACCATCCCCACTGCCCAGCGGAGCAGCCCCCGACCACGGCCGATGCCGAGGACCGTGAATGCGCGGCCGAGAAAGAGTCCTGCAAAGATGCCGGACAGCAGTGCGGTTCCGGCCTGAAACGGTACGTGCTGACGCCAGCTCGGATCGATCGCCAGCGTCACGTTGACCACATAGCGAATGCAGAAGATGCACAAGATCAGGACCAGCGGCCACCAGCTTCCGGGCACGTGATAGAGGCCCTCGCCGCGCATGTTGGTGGCTGGCGCAGCCGACTGCCGTAGAGCCACGACAGCAAAGGTACCACCGAGCACCCAGCTGATGAGCGGGGCCGCCGCCATCTCGAATGCCGACGCCGTCGACAGCAGCGAGAGGAGAACCATCGCGAACGGCAATGCGAGCAGCCGCACGCGCGACATTTCCCGGTCGCGCGATTGAAACGCTCCCAGCCCGATCAACCCTGCGAGAAGCACCCAAACCCAGGGTGGCGTCCCTTTGACAATCTCGACCAGCATGTGTCGTCTCCCTTGATCCCGTTGCGAGGTTTCTGGTACCAATGGGTACCGAATGCGCCAGCGGTACCACAGGGTACCATCGGCGTGCAACAGCTAAATTTGAGGTTCCATGCCGAAGCAAGGCCCGAGCGACACCAAACTCAGGGATTGGGAACTGCCGACCAAGCGCGGCGAGATCCTGCGCGCCGCGGCCAATCTCTTCTTTGAGAAGGGCTACGGGGCGACGAGCACGCGCGATATCGCAACGCTCGCCAAGACTTCCAAGCGGACCGTGTACGCGGAGTTTCCCAGCAAGGAGATGATCCTGCGGGTACTGATCGGCAGCAGCACCGCCGGGATGACCGAGACGATCGATTTGCAGTTGCCGGCCACACGCGAGGAACTGCTCGCCACGATACGCGCGTTTGCGGGCGACTTTCTGCGGTTCGTGCTGGATCACAGACGATTGAGCATGACCCGCCTCGCCATCGCGGAGTCGCTGCGCTCGCCCGAGATCGGGAAGGAGATCGAATCGCTTGGACGGCAGAAGCTGATCGCTTCGGTCGAGCGCGTGCTGCGTCACGCGGCCGGCCTAGGCCTCATTCTCGGTCGCGATATCGAGCTGATGATGAATGCCTACTTCTATGTCCTGCTCGGTAACCTGCAGATCGGCAATCTGCTCGGGACCGAACCGCCGCCGTCAGAGGCGACCATCGCAAAGCGTGTCGATCTCGCCATGAGGATTTTTGAACGCTTCGTCGCCCCCCAGAGGATAGAAGGCGGGGGCGCTTAGAGAGCGGAAGCAGTTCACCGTTCGACCTCGAAGGATTCGCGATGCGCGCCTCCCCAGTGACGACCGGCGCGCCTTGCGTCATTGAGGCCCCTCGTATATTCACGTTTTCGAATATGAGAGGGAGCGCAACATGGGCGGCTTGAGAGAAGCGATCGTTGCCATCGGCCCGCAGTGGCTCGCGATCGGCGGCCTGGTCATCGGCTTCGCGTTCGGCGCCATCGTGTTCCGTACCAACTTCTGCACCATGGGTTCGGTGTCCGACATCGTGAACCTCGGCGACTTCAGGCGGTTCCGGGCGTGGATTCTCGCGGCGGTGACGGCGCTCGCCGGCGCGCAGATCCTCCACGGGCTCGGTGCCGTCGATCTTTCGAAATCCATGTACCTCAGTGCCGGCTTCAACTGGTTCGGCAATATCGTCGGCGGATCGATATTCGGTTTCGGGATGGTGTTCGCCGGCGGCTGCCCGAGCCGCAATCTCGCGCGCGTCGGCGGCGGCGATCTGCGCGCCCTGCTGACACTGGTCGTGCTCGGGCTCTTCGCCTACATGACGATCGGCGGCATTCTCGGGCCCATCCGGTCGTGGCTCGAGCAGTCGACGAGCATCACGCTGCCGACGGGGACACAGAGCATCGGCGCGCTCGTCGACAAGGGCCTCGCGCTGTCGGCCGGCTACGGTCGTATTCTTGCGAGCGTGGCGATCGCTGTCGCGGGTCTCGTCTATTGTTTCAAGGATACCGAGTTCCGCTCGTCGCCAGTTCACGTCTGGTCCGGCATCGGCATCGGCCTCTGCGCGGTTGCCGGCTGGGCGGTGACCGGCCTCGCCTTCGACGAACTTGCCGATCGCCCGACTGCGCCGATCTCCCTCACCTTCGTCCGACCGGCCGGCGACGCGCTCGAATGGCTGCAGCGGTATACCGCGGGACCGATGCCGGGCTTCGGCGTCGCATCGGTGTTCGGCGCTATTCTCGGTGCGTTCGTCGCCGCGACGGCGATGGGTCGCTTCCGCCTCATGACATTCTCCGACACCGGCGACACGCTGCGCAACCTGCTCGGCGCAGTGCTGATGGGTATCGGCGGCGTCATGGCGCTTGGTTGCACGGTGGGACAGGCGATAACCGGCGTGTCGACGCTGGCGATCGGCTCGTTCCTGACCTTCGTCGCGATCGTCGCCGGCGCTGTCGTCGGCCTCAAGATGCTGGAACGCTGGCTGATGGCCGAGGCGTGATGGGCTTCCCGGCTTGAAACGCAAATGACCGGCCCCGCGGCCGGTCATTTCGTTTGTGAGGTCGCGATTACGCGCTCAGTACGTCTTCGGCTGCGCGACCTGCCCGCCACCGCCGCGGATGTCCTTGACCACCTGCGCCGCCGCCACCGCCATCAGGCGCGCGTCGTTGAGCACGGCGCAGAAATGATAGCCCTGCTCGAAGCGCATGAGCGCGGTCTTCGCGCCGTCCGTGTGGACGCCGGCGATGAGGCCCTTCTCGTTGGTCTTCTTGGCGATGTATTTGATCGCCTCGACGATCTCGGGATCCGAGGGATCGAGCGTCGGCGGCTTGCCGTGCGCCATCGAGAGATCGGAGGGGCCGACATAGACGCCGCTCAGGCCCTTCACGCTCAGGATCTCGTCGAGGTTCTTGAGGCCGTCGCGCGTCTCGATCATGGCGAGCAGCAGCACTTCCTCGTTGGAACCCTGCCAGTAGTCGGCGCCGGCGTATTGCACGGCGCGGTTCGGGCCCATCGACCGGCTGCCGATCGGCGGATAGCGACCGGCGGCGACGAACTGCTCGGCTTCGGCCTTGCTGTTGATCATCGGGCAGATGATGCCGTAGGCGCCGGCGTCGAGCATCTTCATGATGATGCCGGGCTCGTTCCACGGCACGCGCGCCATCGGCACGACATTGGTCGTCGAGATGGCCTGCATCATGCCGACAGCCGCCGGATAATCGACAGCCCCGTGCTGGAGATCGATGGTCAGCGCGTCCCAGCCCTGATGCGCCATGACCTCGGCGGAGTAGGCGTTCGGAATGGCGAGCCAGCCGGTAAGCGCCCGCCCACCGGCGGCAATCGTCTTCTTCAGCTCGTTCTTGCGCATCGAGGTTTCCTTCCCTGGGATTGTTCGGCGGGCGCGATTGGGCGGCGCCATGAGCGGAATATACCGACCTCGTCGCACCTTGGCTCGGCAAGTTTCGCATAGGTGGCTACGCGCCGGGCGACGCCTCGGTGCTTCAGGAGCGGGCGGTGTCCCAAATCCAGGTGACCGTGCCGGTGACGATCGAGAGGGCGATCCGCGCGACGACCGTGAAGCCCATGAAGGCGAGCTGGCGCTCCTCGAGCAGCACGCGCACCCAGTTGTTGTACTCGGGCGACAGGCCCCGCGTGATGAGCCAGGCTTTGAAGCCGCTGGCCGAGATCGAGGATCTGGTTCATGGTGTCGGGATACTTGAGGAAGACAAATCCGAACGCGATGGCGCCGAGCACCAGCGACAGAAAAATGTTGCCCGTCGAAAACAGCAGCCGCCGCAAGATCATGACAGCCCCTCCGGTCAGTCAGCCTTGTCTTCTTCCCCGTTCGGGCACTGTAGACGCGAACGGGCGCCAGGGGAATGCAAAAGGCGCGTGCCCATCCAGCCGCGACTCGGACAACGCACGCGCCTCTCAGGCTGTTCCGCTCAGACGTCGAGGTTGGCGACGTTCAGCGCATTCTCCTGGATGAACTCGCGCCGCGGCTCGACGACGTCACCCATCAGCTTGGAAAAGATCTCATCGGCCTCGGTGACGTCGCCGACCTTGACCTGGAGCAGCGTGCGCGCCTCCTTGTCGAGCGTCGTCTCCCAGAGCTGCCCGGGGTTCATTTCGCCGAGGCCCTTGTAGCGCTGCAGCGAAAGACCTTTGCGGCCGGTCTCGTAGACCGCTTCGAGCAGCGTGCGCGGCCCATAGACCGGCGTGTCGCTGTCCTTGCGCCGCAGCGTCGCCGGCGTGCCATAGATGCCGGCGAGATGGTCGCGGCGCTCGTTCAGGCGGCGCGCTTCCACCGATTGCAGCAGCGCCCGATCGAGCGTGTGGCTCTCGGTCACGCCGCGGACCTCGCGCTTGAAGTTGTAGCCCTCGTTGCCGAAGCGGCCGGTCCAGCCCTTTTCGGTTTCCTCCGCGAGCGTGTCGAGGCGGGTGGCGATGGCGACGGCCTTTTCGGTCGCGGCCGACGGCCGACAGCAGCAGGTTGGCGTCGAACGCGCCGCCGATCGCGGCCTGCTCGACGACGAACCGCGAATATCGCGAATGGAGATCGTCGATGACCTTGGCGACCTTGCGCGCCTGGTCGACCGTATCGCGCAGGTCGCCGCCCGACCGCTGCTCGCCGGAGCCGAGCGTCAGGATCGTGCCTTCGAGGCCGGACTCGATGAGGTAGTCCTCGAGCGCGGCGCTGATCCTTGAGGTAGGTCTCGCTCTTGCCCTTCGCGACTTTGTAGAGCGGCGGCTGGGCGATGTAGAGATGGCCGCCGTGCACGAGATCCGGCATCTGCCGGTAGAAGAAGGTCAGCAGCAGCGTGCGGATATGGGCGCCGTCGACGTCGGCGTCGGTCATGATGATGATCTTGTGGTAGCGCAGCTTGTCGAGATTGAAGCCGCCGTCGTCGCCGCGGCCGATGCCGGTGCCGAGCGCGGTGATGAGCGTGCCGATCTCCTGGCTCGACAGCATCTTGTCCATGCGCGCGCGTTCGACGTTGAGGATCTTGCCGCGGATCGGCAGCACGGCCTGGAACTCGCGGTTGCGGCCCTGCTTGGCGGAGCCGCCGGCCGAGTCGCCCTCGACGATGAACAGCTCGGTCGCGGCGGGATCGCGGTTCTGGCACTCGGCGAGCTTGCCCGGCAGCGAGTTGAGATTGAGGACGCCCTTGCGGGTGATCTCACGCGCCTTGCGGGCCGCTTCGCGTGCCTGCGCCGCCTGCACGATCTTGTAGATCACCGCCTTGCTCTCGCGCGGGTGCTCCTCGAACCAGGCGGCGAGCTGCTCGCCGACGACGTTCTCGACCACCGGCTTCACTTCGGACGAGACGAGCTTGTCCTTCGTCTGGCTGGAGAACTTGGGATCGGGCACCTTCACCGAGAGCACGCAGGTCAACCCCTCGCGCGAATCCTCGCCGGTGAGGTCGACCTTCTCCTTCTTGGCGATGCCGCTCTCGTCGGCGTACTTGTTGATGATGCGCGTCATCGCGGCGCGGCAGACCAGCGAGATGCGTGCCGCCGTCGCGCTGCGGGATGTTGTTGGTGAAGCACAGCACGTTCTCGTGGTAGCTGTCGTTCCACCACAGCGCGACCTCGACCGTGATCCCGTCCTTTTCCGAGAGGATCATGATCGGCTCGGCGAGGCTTTCGAGCGACTTCTTCGAGCGATCGAGGTACTTGACGAACGCGGCGGTGCCGCCGTTGTAGACGAGCGTCTGCTGCTTGACGTCGGCGTGGCGCGCGTCGGTCAGAACGATGTTGGCGCCGGAATTCAGGAACGCCAGTTCGCGCAGGCGATGCTCGAGCGTCGTGTAGTCGAACTCGACCATCGTGAACGTCGCCGTGCTCGGCAGGAACGAGATTTCGGTGCCCTTCTGGCCCGGCGCCGGAGCGACAACCGCCAATGGTGCCACCGGGACACCATCGCGAAATTCGATGGCGTGTTCTTTGTCGTGGCGCCAGATGCGCGCCTTCAGCCACGTCGAGAGCGCGTTGACGACCGAGACGCCGACGCCGTGCAGGCCACCCGAGACCTTGTAGGAATTCTGGTCGAACTTGCCGCCCGCGTGCAGCTCCGTGAACACGATTTCGGCGGCGGAGCGCTTCGGGTCGTTGTCGTCGTCCTGCTTGATGCCGACGGGTATGCCGCGGCCGTTGTCGCGCACCGTGCACGAGCCATCCGCGTTCAGCGTGACGTGGCATTCCGTGCCGTATCCGGCGAGGATTTCGTCGATCGCGTTGTCGACGACCTCGTAGACCATATGGTGCAGGCCCGACCCGTCGTCGGTGTCGCCGATGTACATGCCGGGGCGCTTGCGCACGGCGTCGAGCCCCTTGAGCATCTTGATGGCGTCCTCGCCATAGTCATCAGCGCCGTTGCGCTCGGGGGCCGGCGTATCGCTCATGTCGGTACTGTCCTGGGGATCCTGGTTTTTATACGTTTGATGTATAGCACGAACGGCGCCCGAACGGGCCTGAAATCGCACGTCATGCGACACGATTTCCTGCAAAGAAAAACAATTAAAATCAGATGGTTGGCGGGGCGCGGAAGCTGCCTCTCGGAGTTACGTCGCGAGCGGCTCGCCGCGCGGCCCCCAAACGCAGCGATTGGGCGCGTTCACCGAGCGCTTCAAAGGCCTCTTGATCCGTGCCCGTCATCCACGCCTGGGTGCCGAGCGCGACGATCTCGTCGAACAGGGCGGCGCGCCGCGCGGCGTCGAGATGGGCGGCGATTTCGTCGAGCAGCAGGATCGGTGCAGTGCCGCCGCGGCGCTCCGCGATCAGCTCCGCGTGTGCGAGGACGAGGCCGACGAGGAGCGCCTTCTGCTCGCCCGTCGAGCATTGGCGCGCTGGTGCCGACTTGGGGCCGTGCCCGACGATGAGATCGCTGCGGTGGGGGCCATCCAGCGCGCGGCCGGCGCCGCGGTCGCGTTCGCGGCCGGAGGCCAGCGCGCGGGCGTACTGGTCCTCGACCTCGACGGCGGGGCGCAGCGCCAGCTCGCGTTCGAGGCGGCCCTCCAGCATCAGCATCGCCCAAGGGAACGCGGAGGCCGCGGCCCGCGCGCGCCGCGCCGCGATCGTCGTCGCCAGTGCCGAGACGGCTTCTGCCCGTGCCGCTGCGATGGCGACGCCGGTTTCGGCCATGACGATCTCGAGGCCTTCGAGCCGCGCGGGCTTCGCGAACGCCATCCTCGAGCAGACGATTGCGCTGGGCCATGGCACGCTCGAAGTGGTTGACGCGCGTGCGGTAGCCGGGATCGAAGCACAGGATCATGCGGTCGAGGAAGCGGCGGCGCTCGGTGCCGGAGCCGGTGAACAGGCCGTCCATGGCCGGCGTCAGCCAGATCATTTCGACGTAGTCGGCGAGGATGCCGGAGCCGGTCTGCGGCTCGCCGTCGATGCGCACGGCGCGTCCGGTCCGGCTCGACGCCGCGCCGGCACCAGTGAGCCCCGTGCCGATGTCGATCGCGCCCGGCGGGCGTGTGGACGCGGGCTGCGACCGCCCAGGCGTCGGTCCCGGTGCGGGCGATCTCGGGGTAGGGCGCGCGGCGCAGCCCCTGGCCCGGCGCCAGCAGCGAGATCGCTTCGATGAGGTTGGTTTTGCCGGCGCCATTCGGTCCCGTCAGCACGACGGGACGGGAATCGAACGTCGTGCGACAGGCTCGCGTGGCTGCGGAAATCGGTGAGCGTCAGGCGCTCGACCCACATGGCCGGCGCGGTGCCAGGAGATGCAGTGCCGTCGGGAGCCGCCGCGCTGTCCTCCGCGTGTGTCGTGATCGCCGTCACACCCGCATCGGCATCAGCACGTAGAGGGCGTTGTCGTCGCCGACATCCTTGACGATCGTCGGCGAGCCCGCATCGGAGAGCAGGAAGCGCAGCGAGTCGCTCTCGAGCTGGCCCGAGATATCGAGCAGATAGCGGGCGTTGAAGCCGATCTCCATGGCCGGCGACGAGAACTCGGCGGCCACTTCCTCGGTGGCGCTGCCGCCGTCGGGGTTGTTGACCGAGAGGACGAGCTTGCCCGGCGCGATGTTGAGCTTCACGGCGCGCACGCGCTCGCTGGCGATGGTCGAGACGCGATCGACGGCGCCCATGAAGACCTGGCTCGAGACTTCGAGCACCTTGTCGTTGGCTTGCGGGATGACGCGGCCGTAATCGGGGAACGTGCCGTCGACGAGTTTCGACGTCATCGTGATCGGGCCGATCTCGACGCGCACCTTGGCCGGGGAAACCTCGACCTTGATCGGCGCATCGGTCGCTTCGATGAGCCGGTAGAGTTCGTGGACGGTCTTGCGCGGGATGATGATGCCGGGCATCCCGTCGACGCCGGCCGGCTGCTCGAGGTCGAACTGCGCGAGGCGATGGCCGTCCGTGGCCACCGCCCTCAGCATTGCGACGCCGTCGCTCTTGGCTGGATGCAGGTAGATGCCGTTGAGGTAGTAGCGCGTCTCCTCGGTCGAGATCGCGAATCGCGTCTTTTCGATCAGCCGCTTGAAATCACCCGAGGCGATTTCGAAGCTGTGCGACATCTGGCCGGCGGCGAGATCGGGAAAATCATCGGCCGGCAGCGCCTGGAGCGCAAAGCGCGCTTGGCCCGCGGCGATCGTCACGCGCTCGCGCTCGGGTTCGCGCTCGATCTTGATCTGGACGCCGTCCGGGAGCTTGCGGACGATGTCGTGGAGCATGTGGGCGGGCACGGTCACGGCGCCCGGCGTCGCAACGTTCGCCGAGACGGTCTCGATGACCTCGCGCTCGAGATCCGTCGCCTTGAGCTGGAGGCCCCCGGCATTTGCCCTGAGCAGGACGTTCGACAGGATCGGGATCGTCGTCCGCTTCTCGACGACGCTCGCGACATGGCCTAGCGCGCGCAGAAGGTCGCCACGTTCAATGACAAACCGCATGTTTGGAGCCCACCTAACGCCTTCCGAATCGTCTTCAGTGCGACCGGAGAACAGAGACAACAAAAACCTCGACGCACAACCCTTGCATGCCGAGCGAGCCAACGACGATTCGTTGCTGCTCGAACTTGGACTTACGCCACGCCTTTTGCAAGCGCGATAGCGGTGCTGCAACACGAGGCTTGGGGACGATTTGGGGGCGGCCCAGGGACGGTATCCTCGGATCAGGACCCGCGCCGGGCCATGAACGCGGTCGACCAGAAGCGCACGCCGCCGTCGGCGCCGGCCGAGGCGAGCGTTGTCCCATCCGGCGCGAAGCTCAGGGCGCGAACCGCGCCGGCGTGGCCGGCAAACACGCGCGGCGGGCGCGGCCGCACCATGTCCCACAGCTTGACCAGTCCGTCGCGGCCGGCGGTTGCGAGCCAGTTGCCGTCGGTGGAGTAGGCGAGCGCGGTGATGCCGCCCTTGTGGGCCCGGATCGCGCGTTGGGTGTGGTGCGTCGTCATCGACCAGATGCGGACGGCGCCGGCGAGGTCGCCGGAGGCCAGCGTCCGCCCATCGGCGGCAAAGGCGAGCGCGGTGACGAAATCCTGGTGGCCGCGGTAGACGCGCCCTGGCGCGAACGTCTCGCCATTCCAGAGGCGGACGGTGCGATCGGCGCCGCCGCTGGCGATCAGGTTGCGCGCCGACGAGAACGCCACCGCTTGCACCGCGCTCTCGTGGCCCTCGAACACGTGCACCGGCAGGATCGGCGTGCGCGCATCGAACAGCGTGAGCTTCCAGTCGTGGCCGGCAGCGAGGATACGGTCCGGCGAGCCGGCAAAGGCGACCGCGTGGATGTCGGCGTCGTTGCGCTTCAACGTCGGGGAGGCGAATGCCGAGTTCGAGGTCCCACACCGTGATCCGCCCGGCCTTGTGGGCGATGACGGCCCGGGTGGCGCCGACGGCAAGCGCGGTGACGTCGCGGTCCTCGAGGTCGAAGGTCCGCACCAGTGTCCGGCCGCGGCTTTCCCAGAGTTTCAGCGTGCCGTCGTCGCCGACGGTGACGAACTGGCGCCCGTCGGACGTGTATCCGATGCCCTGGACCGCGCCTTTGTGAGCGCCCTTGATCTCGGCGATCTGCGGCCCCGGCAGCGCACCGCTCGAAACGGTGCCTGCGCCCTGCCGCTCGACCCGCGGTTGCGCGTTTTGGTACGCGACCGCGAGCGCTGCAATGGTCAGGCCGATCAGGCCTTTGATGACCAGCGGCCGCCATGACCGCTTCTTCTTCGGGCGCCCGGGACGCGGCGTCGCGCGGCGTTCGATCACGGCGGGCAGATTGGACTTGGCCGGCGCGTCCACGGCAACGGCGGCCGCGACCGCGGGGACTGCGACGGCTGCGGCGGCGACAGGTGCCGCGGCGGCGCGTGCGGCGGCGTGCGGCGGCGCTGGTGTGGCTGCCGGTGTCGGGCGCGCGGCGCGGCGCGCGCGCCATTCACGAAAGATCGCCGCGACGCGGCCTTCCGAGGCCGGCCGGCGCGGGACGTTGGGCGGCAGCGGGGTCTCGGCCGCGATTGCGGCTTTCGGTGTGGCCTTCCTTGCGGCGGCGAGCGCCGTTGTCCTCGCTCTCCTTCGCCTTCGCCTTGGCTTTGACCTTGGATTTCGCGCGCGCCATCAGGCTCGGCGGCGGCGCGCGCGTGGTGGCTCGGGAGTGGCCGACGGGAGCCGCCTCGTTGGCGCTCGCGGCGGCGTCCGTCGCGGCCGCGCCTTCGGCGCGTGCGACCGGGGCCAGAAGCTGCTTGCGCCACTCGTCGACCGAGCGCGGCCGGGCGGAGATATCGAGCGTCAGCGCGGCATCGATGGCGGCGAGGAAGCCCGGCCGGTAGGCGCTGATCGCCGCGTCGCGCGCCGGGACCAGCTCGTCCTCGACCATGCGCGAGGGCGAATCCGGCGGGCGCTTGCCGGTCACCGCCTGATAGAGCGTGGCGCCGAGGGAATAGATGTCGGTCCACGGCCCCTGCTGGCGGCCGGTCGTCGCGTACTGCTCGTAGGGGCTGTAGCCGGGCTTCACCAGCGCCGACACGGTCCGCGAGTGCTGGGCGATGTCGCTCCGCGCCGAGCCGAAATCGATCAGCACCGGCGAGCCGTCGGTGCGGATGATGATGTTGTCCGGCGCGATGTCGCGATGAAGGAAATCCGAGCCGTGGATCAGCGACAGCGCGTCGAGCAGCGGCGGCACCACGCGGTCGAGCTCGTGCTGGCGCGGCGCCCGTCCGAGGCTCTTGAGCCAGGCCTTGAAACTCTTGCCGTCCTCGAAATGCAGCACCATGAAGCCGGAGTTGTTCTCCTGGAAGAAGCGGTAGACGCGGACGATGTTGGGGTGGTCGAAGCGGGCGAGCGTACGCGCCTCGTCGAGGAAGCGGTCGAGGCCCCACTGGTAGTCGCCGCTGACGTCGCCGGAGCGAGGTTGCGCCGCCTGGTTGGCGTCGCGGACCGCGAAATCGACGGGGAAATATTCCTTGATCGTGACCTGGCGCGCGAGCGGCGTTTCTTCGGCCAGGTAGGTGATGCCGAAGCCGCCAGCCCCGAGGATCCGGTCGATCCGGTAGTCTCCGGCGAGGCGCGTGCCGACAGGCAGGGCGGAGAGATTGGTCATGTGAGTCTGGCGAGGCTGGCGAGCCTAGGCGCACGAGCGCCGCGAGGCGCGCGAATGCGAAGGATTGAGCACGGACTGAAGCGCACGCTCGATCCCGCCCGTCCTGTGCCCGATGCTGCCCTCACGGAACCCCGGCCTCCGCGGTTGTCGGCGATAACAATGGCGACCGAATCCCTCCCTGAACAGGCCATACTGCACGTCGATTTGCCGGCAATAATATGGCGGAAGCAAGAGGCGATTATTTCTGCGATTTGGTGCAACGGAAGTTGGATTCCTGTGCGTTATATGAACAGTTGGTTCAGCGTAGGTTAATGTTGATCAAGTCATTGTCATCAACAGAGCAAGTATAGCTCTGGATAATGAAGGGTATATCATGAAACGCTCAATGCTTGCCGCTGTAATTGGCGGCTTCATGGCGCTGACTGCAAGCGCATTTACTGTGCAGGCCGCGCCGTTGACTGCGGTTCAGGCGGGCCAGGCGGCTCAGGCGGGCGAAACGCTGGTGCAGAAGGCCGGCTGGCGCCATCGTCACTACCAATATCGCCATCATCACTACCGCCCGTACTACTCGCACTCGTATCGCCGCCACTACCGGCCCCACTACGTCTACCGGTCCTATGATTGGCGGCCGCGCCACCACTACTACGGCGGCTATACCTACCGTCACCATCGGCGGAACTACTACTAAACCAGCCCGTCGAGTGAGCAGCCGGACGTCCCCCCCGTCCGGCTGTTCGCTTGCGTGCGGGGCTGCATTTGGGCTGAATGGGGTGACCGAAGGCGGCCGGGGCGCGCCACATGTCACCGCGATTGGGCCATTCGCAAACCGCGATCATCCATCGCCTCGTGCGCGAGTTGATGGGGCGCGCGCCGCCGGTCGCCGATCGCACCGCAACGTTCGGTGATGCGATTCGGCTGATCGCCGCCGTGCCGCAGCGCCTGCTCGTCGTCGTCGATGCCGGCATGATCCCGGTCGGCGTCATCACCGAGGGTGACATCGTGCGCCGTGCGGCGCTCGGCGGCGAGGCCGATCGCCCGCTCGATCGTGCCCCGCTCGATCGCGCAATGACCACGCCCGTCATTCATGTCGGGCGCGACGACAGCCTCCTCTATGCCATTGCGATCATGCGCCGGCGCGGCCTCGACGCGCTGCCGGTGGTCGATTCCGCCGGTCGGCTGGTCGGGCTCCTGAGTCTGACCGACGCGCTCGTCGGCATGATCGGCCCCGCGATGCGGCTGATCGATCTGCTGACCGCCGATGACACGATCGAAGGTCTCGCCCGGATCAAGTCGGCGCAAACCGATCTCGCCGCGGCCCTCCTCGCCGATGATGTTCCGGTGTCGCAGATCCAGGGCCTGCTGACTGAGATCAATTCCGATCTGCACCGCCGCGCCCTCCAGCGCACGATCGACGAGATGGCCGCCAATGGCTGGGGTACGCCGCCGGTGCCGTTCGCGTTGATCGTCATGGGTTCGGCGGGACGGGCTGAGAGCGCGCTCGCGCCCGATCAGGACAACGGCTTCATCCTCGCCGATCATGACGACGCCCATCAGGCGCGTTTCGACGCTTATTTCGCGGCGCTGGCCGAGCGGTTCACCGCGCTGCTGGCGGAGATCGGCTTTGCAGTGTGCCGCGGTGGCGTCATGGCATCCAATCCCCAATGGCGACTTCGCCTCTCGGACTGGAAGAGCGAGATCCGCCGCTGGATCGGCCGGCGCGCGCCGGAGCAACTGCTTGCGAGTGACATCCTGTTCGATTTCGCCCATGTCGGCGGCGCGCGCGCGTTGAGCGACGCGTTGCGTGCGTTCATCACCGAGACGCTCGCGGCAAACCCGCGCTTCATCCGCGACCTCTATGGCGATCGAATCCGATCATACGGTGGCGCTCGGCTGGTTCGGCCGCCTGCGCCCCGCGCCTGACGAAGATGCCTCCGCGCACGGCATGAACCTCAAGATGAGCGGGACGCTACCGCTGGTCGAGGGCGCCCGCCTGCTGTCGCTCGGCGCCGGCGTGGCGGCGACCGGAACGCTCGCGCGTCTCGAGCGAGCTCGCGGCGCTGGGACGCTGTCGGGCGCGGAGCACGAGGCGCTGGCGGCGGCCTACGGCTTGATCTCCCGCCTCGTGCTGCGCCAGCAGGTCGGAAACGCGCGCGCCGGCCGCGAGGTCGACGACTACGTCGGCGAAGAAAGCCTGACGGCGCACGAGCAGAGCCAGCTCGTCGCGGCGCTGCGGCTGGTCGCGACGTTTCGTGCCCGGCTCAAGGCTGAGTTCGGCACCGGCCCGTTCGGGTGAGCCCGCGCATCCCGGCATAGGTCGGATGCAGGTTGGCGTCCGACGGAGGCGCTGCTCTTGATGGCGGTCACGGTGCTGCTAATGTGCGCGCGAACTAACGGTTTTGAAGGATACGGGGAACGGCATGTCGGGATCAGCGCGGCGGACACCGGTGGGCAAAGACGTGCTCGAGCGCCTCAAGGCGATTGTCGGGCCGGCCGGAACGATCGACGATCCCATGGACATCGCGCCCTATTGCCGGGCCTGGCGCGGGATCTGGATCGGCGACGCGCCGCTCGTCCTGCGCCCCGCCAACGTCGAAGAGGTCGCGGCGCTGGTCCGCATCTGTGCCGAGACGCGCACCGCGATCGTGCCGCAAGGCGGCATCACCGGCCTGACCGGCGCCAGCCAGCCGCACGAGGATCGCAGCGAGGTCATCATCTCGACGCAGCGCATGAAGCGCATCCGCGCCATCGATACCGCGAACGACACGATGACCGTCGATAGCGGCGTGATCCTCAAGGAAATCCAACAGGCGGCCTCGGACGCGAACCGGCTCTTCCCGCTGAGCCTCGGCGCCGAGGGCTCGTGTCAGATCGGCGGCAACATTTCGACCAATGCCGGCGGCAACCAGGTGCTGCGCTACGGCAATACGCGCGCGCTCGTGCTCGGTCTCGAGGTCGTGCTGGCGAATGGCGAGATCTGGAACGGCCTGCGCGGCCTGCGCAAGGACAACACCGGCTACGACATGAAGCAGATGTTCATCGGCG
Organism: uncultured Alphaproteobacteria bacterium; assembly: GCA_963775035.1. GTDB lineage: Bacteria > Pseudomonadota > Alphaproteobacteria > Rhizobiales > Hyphomicrobiaceae. The sequence continues at coordinate 298,518 of CAVZHG010000028.1, forward strand.
CCGAAGGCACGCTCGGCATCATCACCGGCGCGACGCTGCGGCTGTTTCCGAAGCCGACGGATGCGATCAGCGCCTACATCGGCGTCGCGTCTCCCGCGGCGGCGGTGGAACTGCTGTCGGTGCTGCGCGGCAAACTCGGCGAATCGATCTCGGCGTTCGAGCTGCTGCAGCCGTGCGATCGTCGACCTTCTGCTCGCCGGGGTACCCGGCCACAGCGATCCGATGCCGACCGGTTCATCCCTGGTACGTGCTGATGGAAGTCGCGGGGCAGGGTGAGCCCGGCACGCTCAACGCGCCGCTCGCCGATGCGCTCGGCGCCGCGATGGAGGCAGGTCTCGTCCAGGATGCGATGATCACGACGTCGGGCGAGCAGGCGCGCAAGCTCTGGAAGATGCGCGAGGACCTTGCCGAGGCGCAGAAGTCGGCCGGCGGTTCGATCGCGCACGACATCTCGGTGCCGCTCTCGCGCATCCCCGAGTTCATCGAGAAAGCCGACGCCGCGGTCGCAAAGGCCTATCCCGGCGTGCGCCACTGCTGCTTCGGCCACGTCGGTGACGGCAATCTCCACTACAATCCGATCCGCCCGGTCGATTGGGCCTACGAGCGCTTCCACGCCGAGTATCCGAACATGAACCGCATCGTGCACGACATCGTCGTGTCGCTCGGCGGATCGATCAGCGCCGAACATGGCATCGGCCGGCTGCGCATGGAGGAGAACTACCGCTACAAGAGCCCGGTCGAGATCGGCATGATGGCGGCGGTCAAGCAGGCGCTCGATCCCAAGAACATCATGAATCCGGGCAAGGTGCTGCGCGGCTGACGCTAAAGCAACGGACTTGAAATTTACCTCACCTCGAGGCTAGGCGGAGAGTGAATTTCAAGTCCAAAGTTGCTTTAGAACGCTATGACTTTAAAGCGTCTTTGGACCTTAAATGCGACATTGAGACCGACCCAGGCGTGGGTCGCATTTAAGGTCCGACGCTTTAGCGCACCACTGACGGCCCGGCACGCAGCAAGAAAAAACGGAGGAAACGGAATGGCACGCATCGGCTTCATCGGCCTCGGCAACATGGGGTTGCCCATGGCGGGCAACCTCGTGAAAGCGGGCCATCAGGTGCTCGGCTTCGATCTCGTCGGTTCGAACGTCGAGAAGGCGGTGGCGCGCAAGGTCGAGAAGGCGGCGTCCGCGTCCGCAGTGGTCAAGGACGCCGACTGCGTCATCACCATGCTGCCGGCAGGAAAGCACGTCATCGACGTCTGGGGCAGCGGCATCCTCGGCGCGGCCAAGCCAGGCACCATTTTCATCGACTGCTCGACGATCGACGTCGCGTCCGCGCGCGCGGCGCACGAGATGGCGGCGAAGGCGGGGATGCTGTCGCTCGATGCGCCGGTGTCGGGCGGCGTCGGTGGCGCTGAAGCCGCAACGCTGACGCTGATGGTCGGCGGCACCAAGGACGCCTTCGCCAAGGGCCAGCCGATCCTCGCGGGCGCCGGCAAGAAGATCGTCCACTGCGGCGATCCCGGCGCCGGCCAGTCGGCCAAGATCTGCAACAACATGATGCTGGCGATCACCATGATCGGCACCTGCGAAGCTTTCAATCTCGCCGAAAAACTCGGCCTCTCGCATGACGCGCTGTTCGATGTCGCCTCGACGTCGTCGGGCCAGAGCTGGGCGGTCACCACCTATTGCCCGGTGGCGGGCCCGGTGCCGACGTCGCCGGCCAACAACGGCTACAAGCCGGGCTTTGCCGCAGCCCTCATGCAGAAGGACCTGGGGCTCGCGCAGGAAGCGGCCCGCACTTCCGGCGCCTCGACGCCGATGGGGGCGACTGCGAGCCAGCTCTACAACCTGTTCGTTGCCCAAGGGCACGCCGGCGACGACTTCTCCGGCATCATCAACATGATCCGCGGAAAGGCCTGAGCCATGGCGAACATCGCATTCATCGGTCTCGGCAACATGGGCGGCCCCATGTCGAGCAATCTGGTCAAGGGCCAGCACAAGGTGCGCGGCTTCGATCTCGTCGCGGACCTGCGCGCCTCAGCCGAGCGCGAGGGCGTCGAGATCGCATCGTCGGCGCGGGATGCCGTCAAGGGCGCCGACTTTGTGATCACGATGCTGCCGCAGGGCCAGCATGTACTGAGCGTATGGCGCGATATCATCGAGGCGGTGCCGGCCGGCGCGCTGATGATCGATTGCTCGACGATCGATGTAGCGAGCTCGCGCATCGCGCACGAGATCGCCAAGAGCGCGCGGTCTCGAGGTCGTCGACGCGCCGGTGTCGGGCGGCACGACCGGCGCCAAAGCCGCGACGCTCACGCTGATGCTCGGCGGTACCGAGCAGGCCGTCGCGCGGGCTCGCCCGATCCTCGAGAAAGTCGGCAGCAAGGTCGTCCACTGCGGTGAAGCGGGCATGGGTCAGGCGGCCAAGATCTGCAACAACATGATGACCGGCATCAACATGGTGGCGGCGTCGGAAGGGTTCGCGCTCGCCGAGCGTCTCGGTCTCTCGGCGCAGGCGTTGTTCGATGTCGTGTCGACGTCATCGGGGCAAACGGCGAGCGTCAACGGGTACTGCCCGGTGCCGGGTTTGGTCGAGCGCGCGGCCTGCAACAACGACTACAAACCGGGTTTCGCGCTCGCGCTGATGCTCAAGGACCTGAAACTCGCGCAATCCGCGGCCGCGTCGGTCGGCGCGAGCAGCCCCATGGGCGCGCTCGCGGTGCAGCTCTATGCGCTGCACGCACTGGCGGGCAAGGAAGGCATGGATTTCTCGCACATCTACACAATGATCCGCGGCGCCGGCAAATAGGTCGGAGCGCCGCGCGGAGAGGGAGGACTATCGCATGACGACGATCGACTACTACATGACGCTGAACAGCCCGTGGACCTATCTCGGCGCGGCGCGCTTTGCTGAGATTGCCGCGCGGCACAAGGCGACGGTTCGCATCAAGCCGACAAAATTCGGCGAGGTGTTCTCCAAGACCGGTGGACTGCCGCTGCCGAAGCGGGCGCCCGAGCGGCGCGCCTACCGGATGATGGAACTCAAGCGCTGGCGCGACTATCACGGCCTGCCGATCAACTTGGAGCCGAAGCATTTTCCGTCGGATGAGGCGATGGGCACACGGCTCGTGATCGCCGCGGCGCTTCAGGGACAGGACGCATGCCGTCTGGCCCTGGAACTCGGCCGTTCGATCTGGGAGCTGGAAAGCAATCTCGGCGATGAGGCGGTCGTTGCGGCGGCGGCGAAGCGCGCCGGCCTCGACGCGGCGGCGATCCGCAAGGCTGGGCCGTCGGATGCCGAACTCGATCGCATCAATGATCAGAACACCGCCGAGGCGCTCGAGCGCGGCGTGTTCGGGGCGCCGAGCTACGTGCTGCCGTCGGGCGAGTTCATGTGGGGGCAGGACCGGCTGGAATTTCTCGATCGCGCGCTGGCGAAGGCCTAAGGCCGAGTCGGACCTTAAGTGCTGCGCTAGCGGGCGTGGCGGGTCATGACGTGCGGGCGCCCAGCGGGACGCCAGCCGTCGGCCGCTTGACGTCCGCCGTGACGCTTTTGGCGTCGACGCTCAGGCAGAGTGCGAAATTCGTCAGGACCAGCAGCATGGCAAGGCTGGGCATCCCGATGATCGACATGGTTGCGTCCTCCTCGACAGGGCGGCGGACCTCTCGTGGGCCCTGTCGCCTGCGTTCACACTCTAGGAATCGCAACCTAAGATTGTACGAAGTGCCGCGAAGCAAATTTAGCGTGTATTGTATAGGATTGACGGCAACCGCACGGCGGCGGGGCCGCGGCGCGGCGATCGCGCGTGACCCTGGGGGCCGGCTCATGCGACAGATGGAGCGGTCACGCGCAGAACTTTTCCGCGAGGGTGCCGATGAGACTAATCGTCAGGGCGACCGATCCCGTTCTCATCAGTTTCGTCGAGGCGCTGTTTCGCGAGGCGGGCATCGTGCTGCACGTCGCGGATGCGAACATCAGCATCATGGAAGGATCGATCGGGGCATTTCCGCGCCGCGTGCTGGTGCGCGATGACGGACTGGTCGCGCGCGGCGCAGCTTCTCGAGGAAGCCGACCTCGGCCAGTGGATCGTGCGCGACGGGGCGGAGCGGGAGCACGGCACCGCCCGACAAACCTGATGGCCGACCCTGACGCATCCGTAACGGACGACGCCTTTCTCGGCGACGCGCTGGCGATCTTCCAGCCCGCCCAAGGGTATCGCGCCGGCCTCGATGCGGTGCTGCTGGCGGCGGCATGCGGCGCGACGGTCGGGCAGAACGCGCGGGTGCTGGACGTCGGCGCAGGGGTCGGCGTCGCCGGCCTGTGTGTCGCGCGACGCGTTCCGGACGCCCATGTGACGCTGGTCGAGCGCGAGCCGGTGCTGGCCGATCTGGCCCGCCGCAATATCGACCGCAATGGTTTTCAGGATCGCGCCCGCGTGGTCGAGCTGGACGTTGCCGCGGGTGGCGCCGTCGTGCACCGGGCCAGGATCGAGGATGCCGCCCGACGAGGGCCGCGTTCTGCCCGGCGCCTTCTCGCACGTCATCGCCAACCCGCCCTATTTCGCCCACGGGCACGGCACCGCGCCGCCGGCCCGCCTCAAGGCGGCCTCGCATCAGATGGCGGGCGGCGATCTCGACGCCTGGTTCCGGTTCATGGCGACGGCTGCGTCGCGGGACGCCATGGCGACGATGATCCATCGCGCGGAAGCATTGGGCGTGCTGATCGACGGGATGGGCCAGCGCTTCGGTGCCTTGCGCGTGCTGCCGCTGTACCCCCGTCCGGGTGACGCGGCCCATCGCGTCATCGTCCAGGGGCGCAAAGGCAGCCGCGCGCCGCTTGTCCTCTGCCGGGCATAGCGCTGCATGGCGATGGGCACGCCTTCGTCGAACGGATCGATGCGGTACTGCGCGGCGGCGCAGCGCTCGCGTGGTGAACGCCGGCCTCCGCGGCAGGCGAGCCGCTTGGCCACATCGGCAATAGCCGCTAAAGTTGCGGTGACGGCGGCGCTGCGTGTGCCCCGCGCGGCTCGGCGCACCCCGCGCGAGCGGTATCAGCCATAACGGGAAGGACACGCATCATGGCCATCAAGGTCGGTGACAAACTGCCGGACGCGACGTTCAACACCATGAGCCCCGAGGGGCCGAAGCCGATGACGACCGCCGATGTGTTCGGCGGCAAGAAGGTCGTGCTGTTCGCGGTGCCGGGCGCCTTCACGCCGACCTGCCACAACACCCATCTCCCCGGTTTCATCCAGATGGCCGGCGACATGAAATCGAAGGGCATCGATACGATCGCCTGCACTTCCGTCAATGACATCCATCGTGCTGACCGCCTGGGCCAAGCAGACCGGCGCCGAAGGCAAGATCCTGTTTCTCGCCGACGGCGCGGCCGACTTCGCCAAGAAAGTCGGTCTCGAACTCGACCTGACGGCTCGTGGCATGGGCGTGCGCTCGCGCCGCTATTCGATGGTCGTCGAGAACGGCGTCGTGAAGTCGGTCAATCTGGAAGAAGGCGCGGTGGTCGACAAGTCGAGCGCGGCGACCGTCTGCACGATGCTCTGAGCGCGTCGATCGCGCCAGCCAGAATCGCGAACGGCCAGGGAGTGCTTCCTGGCCGTTTCTTTTTGCGTCGCCGCGTCTGCGTTCAGGGCTTCGTGCGCCGCTGCAGGCGTTCCGACAAGGTGCCGATCACGCCCTTCGGCATGTAGATGATGAAGAGGATCAGCAGCAGCCCGTAGATGAACGTGTCGAGCGCCAGCGCGCTCTGGCCGAACACTTGGCTCAGCGATTTCAAATTTGCGCAGCCCGACGCGCAGCGTCTCGGCGAGGATCTGGGTGAAGACGGCGCCGAATGTCGGGCCGAACAGCGACCAGATCCCCCGGCAATGACAGCGAACACGATGTTGAGCGAGATGCCGAGGCCGGCGATCGTGTCGGGGCCGATGTACATCTGGTACTGGCCGAAGACGGCGCCGCCGAAGGCGCACATGGCCGACGAGATCGCGGTGATCTTCAGTTTCTCGCGCGTGACATCGATGCCGACGGAGGCGGCGGCGTCCTCATCCTGGGAGGCGGCGTCGAGCGCGTAGCGGTCCATGCTGCGATCGACCTTGATCCAGATGATCAGGCCGACCACCCAGATCGCGAGCGCGATGTAGTAGGCGAGCACGCGGTCCGGCTCGAACTGGAACGCGTAGAGCGATACGCCATCGCCATAGCGCTGTGGCTGGGTGCCGAGCGAGCCGCCGGTCCAATCCCGCAAGCCGACGATGCAGAGCCGTACGAACTCGGTGAACGCCAGCGTCATCAGCGCGAAATAGTGGCCCGTGATGCGCATCCTGAAGCAGGGATATCCGACCAGCAGGCCCGCGATCGTCGCCACGACCATCGCGACGGGAATGCCGATCCACGGCGTGATGCCGGCGAAGTTCCACAGCAGCACGGTGACGTAGGCGCCGATCCCGGTGAACGCGCCGTGGCCGAGCGAGGTCAGGCCGAAGCGGCCCATCATCGACCAGCCGGTGTAGATGAACGCCCAGATCAGGATCTGGATGGCGAGGTGCAGATAGAATTTCTCCGAGCCCGGAAAAGGGTATCCCGATGAGCCACGGGTACAGGAGCAGCAGCACGAGCCCGATCACCGCGGCGATATACTTGGGGGCGATCATGACTTTGCTCCGAAGAGGCCCTGCGGACGCACGAAAATCACCATCATGAAGAACAGGAAGGCGACGGCGTATCCCCACTCGGTCGCGACGCACGATCCGCCGATGGTGATGAACTGGGCGATGATGAAGGCCGCGACGAAGCCGCCGATCATGTTGCCGAGGCCGCCGAGCACGCAGATCATGAAGATCAGCGGTCCGAACTGGAGGCCGATCTGGGGATAGATGTCGTACTGGAGGACCATGAGGCACGCGGCGAGGCCCGCAAGACCGCCGCCGATCGCCGAGGTCACGAGATAGACCTTCTTGGTATCGACGCCCATCAGCGGCATGATCTGGCGATCCTGCGAGATCGCGCGGATCGCGGTGCCGATATAGGTCCGGGTCAGAAACTGCCAGAGCACGATCATGGCGACGAGCGCGATCGCAAAGGTGATGATGCGGCTCCAGGCGAAACTCATGTCGCCGGTATTGAACGAGCCGAGGCGCAGGCCGATGATTGCGGAACTCGATGCCGAACGCCATCGTGCCGAGGGACTGGAGCAGGAACAGCACGCCACCCGTGACGAGAAGCTGATTGATCGGCGGCTGGTCGAGCACCGGCCGGATGACGAGATAGTGGAGGAGCGCGCCGCAACAGGCGACGAGCGCAATGCCGAGCAGGAACGCGAGGGGCAGCGGGAAGCCGGCGATCTTGAAGAAATAGAAGATCGCGTACATGCCGACCATGACGAGTTCGGCGTAGCAGATCCACACGACATCGATGACGCCGAATATGAGATTGAGGCCGAGCGCCAGCAGGGCGAGCAGTCCGGCCAGCAGCACGCCGTTGATCAGCGCCTCGACAAAGAAGATGTCGAGCGAGCAATCGAGACTAGACAAGCCACCCAAACATTCACGTCTCCCCTCGCGCCGGCGGCAGCGCCTGTCGCGCTCGAGTCTCGTCTCCGTCAGATGCCCTAAGCGGCTACCCCAATCAGATTCCCATATACGCCTTGCGGATGTCGTCGCTCGCGGCGAGTTCGGCGGCGCTTCCTGCGCGTTCGATGCGGCCGACCTCGAGCAGGTAGGCGCGATCCGCGACTTTCAGCACCTGCGATACGTTCTGCTCGACGATCAGCACCGTATAACCCTCGCTGCGGATGCGTCGGACGAGCTCGAACACCTGCTGCACGATCACCGGCGCGAGACCCATCGACGGCTCATCGAGCAGCACCAGTTTCGGTTTGCTCATGAGCGCGCGGCCAATCGCGCACATCTGCTGTTCGCCGCCGGACATGGTGCCGGCGAGCTGGGCGCGACGCTCCTTCAGCCGCGGGAACAGGCCGTACACATAGTCGAGGCGCTCGGCGAAGTGCGCGCGCGCCGAGGGGATGAAAGCGCCGAGCCGCAGATTGTCCTCGACGGAAAGCCCGGGAAACAGCCGGCGGCTCTCCGGGACGTGGGCGATGCCAAGTTCGACGATGCTGTGGGCGGGTGTCGTGCGGAGATCGGCGCCCTCCATCGTCATCGTCCCCGTCGACGCCGGCAGCATCCCCGAAATGACGCGCATCAGCGTGGTCTTGCCGGCGCCATTGGCACCGATCACGGCGACCGCTTCGCCGGCGTTGACCTGCATCGTGATGCCGAACAGGGCCTGGAATGCCCCGTAACCTGCCCCGACGTCCTTGAGCTCAAGCATCCGATCGCCCGCCTCAGTGCTCTGTTTCGCCGAGGTACACCTCGACTACGCGCTTGTCCGTTTGTGCCGCGGCCGGCTTGCCGTCGAAAATCTTCTCGCCGTGATCGAGCACGACGACGCGATCGACGACGCGCATCAGCACGCCCATGATGTGCTCGACCCAGACAATGGTGATGCCCTTTTCCTTGCGGATGCGCTCGAGCATGTCGGCGGCCTGATCCATCTCGGCGTGATCGAGGCCATTGAGGCTCTCGTCTGCGAGGAGGAGGCGCGGGCCGGTCGCGAGCGCGCGGGCGAGTTCCAGTTTTTTCAGCGCTGCCGCGCCGAGGCCATCGGTCCGCGCATCGGCATCCGTCGGCAGGCCGACCATCGCGAGGGACTCTTCCGCCTTGGCCCAGCAGGCGCTGCGCGACAGCCCGGCGTCGGAACCGAAGTGGGCGGAGAGCGCGACGTTTTCGAGCAGAGACAGGTTGCGGAACGGTCGCGGGATCTGGAACGTGCGCGCGATGCCCTTGTGGCAGACGCGGTTGGCGGTGAGGCCGCCGATCTCGCCGCCCTCGAACAGGACGCTGCCGGCGGTCGGCAGGTACATGCCGGCGATGCAGTTGAAGGTCGTGCTTTTGCCTGAACCGTTGGGGCCGATGAGGCCGAGAATCTCGCCCTCCGCGACGTCGAAGGAGACATTGCTGACGGCCGTGAATCCGCCGAACTGCTTGGTAAGGCCGTCGACTTTGAGCATGGCCATGCTGGCGGGCGTCCGAAGTTCAGGTGATGGTGACGAAACAGCCCAATCGCTGCCGCTCCTCGATAAAGAGCAACAGCGATTGGGCGTGGTGAACCGAAGCTAGCGCGCGAACCCGTGTCCTGCGGGCAGCGGCAGGATGGGATCGACGGTGCGCAGGGCCGCCGGCCAGGCGATCTTCGTCTTGCCGTCGACATACTGCATCACGACGGGCGAGGAGCGCTCGTTCTGGCCGGACATCAGGTGGCCCGGCGGGAAGAACTTCACGCCATAGCCCTGGATCGTGCCGCCCGCCGGAATGTCGGTCTCGAGCGCGGCCTTGCGCAGCGCTTCGGGATCGAACCCGCCATGCTTCTTGATCGCGCGCGGCAGCACGTCGGTCAGGAAGATCCAAGTCTGGTTGAAGCCCATCGAGGCGTGCGGCGGAACTTCGCTGACTTTCGTTTCCGCGATATAGCGCTTGATCATTTCGGCGGTCACGTCGCCCACGCCGGCAGCGAGCGTCTTCGGATCGAGGAGCTGCGCCGCGACCGGATCGACGTTGTAGACGTAGTTGACGTCACCTTTGAACGTCTCGATCAGCTTATCGATCTGGCCATAACCGGCGCCATGTCCGATCAGCGCGTCGAACTTCAGCCCGGCTTCCTTCGACTGCCGCAGGAACAGCGTGATGTCGGGGTTGTAGCCGGTGTGCAGGATGATGTCCGGGCGCGCGCGGCGGAGCTTCGTCACCAGTGCCGAGAGGTCGGTCGAGGTCGCGGCGTAACCTTCCTTGTGCACGATCTTGATGCCGAGTTCCTTGCACCGCGCCTCGTTGCCGGCCGCGACACCGGTCCCGTACGGTCCGTCCTCATAGAGGATGGCGACGCTGACGTCCTTGGGGTCCTTCTTGAGCTTGGCCTTGGCGTTCTCGGCGATGAAGTTGCAGGACGCCTCGCCGAACTGGTCCGAGTGGACCTGAGGGCGGAACACGTACTGCAGGTTACTGACCCTTGAATACGGCCGAGGCCACGCAGACGTTGGCCCACATGAAGCGCTTTGCGGCGTCGACTTTGGCGGCCATGGGAACGCAATGCGCGGACGAGTAGACGCCCATCAGCACGTCGACCTTTACCTCGTTGAGAAGCCGCTCGGCCTCGTTGATCGCAACATCCGTCTTCGACTGGGCGTCGGTATAGGTGGCGACGATCTTGTGCCCCTCGACGCCGCCGCGCTCGTTGATCATGTCGATCGCGATCTTGGTGGCGATGGCCGCCGGCAGTGATCCGCCGCCCGCAAACGCGCCGGTGTAGTCGTAGATGGCGCCGACCTTGATTTCCTTCTGTGCTGCCGCCGGCAGGCTCGCACTTGAGACGAGCCCGAATGTTGCTGCGGCGTACGCAGCATTCTTCCAGAAATTCATGACGTTTCTAACTCCCTGAAGCAGTTGCGGTCGGTTGAGTCCGATGCTGATCTGATTGTCCATCAGACTGGAGAAGGATGCCCCCTACTGTCAATCGCTTTTGCGCCGCCGGGTGCCTAAGCGCTAGTGTGATGATCGAGAGATTTGCCATATCTCGCGGCGCGGCACAGAGCGATTTTCTGGATCTGAATCACACTAGCAAGGTTATGATTCTCAGTGCCCCTTTTGATTCCGAAGTGCGCTCGGGACACCAGCATCGGGGTGTGGCGAACTTCGGAATCGGGACATTAGAACGAAAGTCGTCTTTCGGCCAATCGGGTAGTATGCCGGACTGCGCTCGGATATATTGCGCCCGGAAGTCGTGATCGGATTGTTCCCGGCGGGACGCGGCGGACGCACGGAAGGACCGAATGCAGGAAAAGTCGTCGAGGTCGGCTCCCGACGGGGCGGGGCCCGACGGGGGTGAGGCGCGGCTGGACACGGCCACGCCAGTCGTCGCCCCATCGCTGGCGATTGGGCGCGCGGTTGCGCAATTATTTCCTGACCGGGCTTGTCGTGGTCGGGCCCGTCGCGATCACCGTTTACATCGCCTGGTACGTCATCAATATCGTCGACCGTTGGGTCAAACCGTACATTCCCGGAATTTACAACCCGGACACCTATCTGCCGTTCGCCGTGCCCGGTTTCGGGCTGGTCTTCGCCATCCTGATGCTGACAATGATCGGTGCGCTGGCGGCGAACCTGCTCGGGCGCTCGCTGATCAGCAGCGGCGAGATGATGCTCGATCGGATGCCGATCGTGCGCAATCTCTACCGCGCGCTGAAGCAGATCTTCGAGAGCGTGTTGACCGTCGCCGCGCCGCAGCAGGCGTTCCAGAAGGTCGGCGTGATGGAGTTTCCGTCGAAAGGGATCTGGTCGATCGTTTTCGTGACCGGCGAGGCAGCAAAGCAGATTGCCGTGCTCAATCCGCAGGATGACCTGATCAGCGTGTTCATGCCGACCGGAATGCTCCCGCCGAGCGGTTTCGTCTGCTTCGTGCCGCGCACCAGCGTGACGCTCGATCGGCATGAGCGTGGAGGACGCCGCGAAGATCATCATCTCGGCGGGCATGGTCAATCCCGAGACCCAGGCGCAGCTCAGAGAGTTGCGCAAGGGCGCTGCGGCGCCGGCTAAGCCCAAGGTCTGAAACCTCTGCGGCGGCCGGATCTGATGATCGATCGCGACACGGAGAGGTCTAGATCACGTCGGCGCTGATCCCAAGATAAGCGTCGAAAACCGACCAGAAATGCTGCCGGATCGTGTCGGTCTCCTGCAGGATCTCATGCTGCGACTGAGGCATCGTGACGTGCGCGCCAATCTTCAATCGGCTCGCGAAAGCTTCGATGGCGCGCGTCGAGACGATCCGGTCGCCGCTGGCGCTGATCAGCAGCAGCGGCACCTGCACCCGCCGCGCGAAGTCGAGGGTCCGCCACGTACGCACACGAGCGATAGGCGGCGCGGAGCCAACCGATCGTCGCCGAGCCGAGCCCAAGCTCTGGGGCCGCTTCGAGAACCTGGCGATTGCGCGCGGCACGCTCGATGTCGGATGTCAGGGCATTGCCGGCGAATGCCGCGGTTTCCTCGGGCTTGTCCGAGCCGCCAGGGACGTAGAGCGTCGCGCCGCCGAGCAGTCCCACCACTTCGACGAAAATGCGCGCGGCGAGCGCCGGAACTTTCGACTTTCTCGGCCGAAAGCTCGATCATCGGCGCGCACAGGACGATGCGATCGAACCAGGAATTGGGCTGATGATCGCATGGCGCAGCAGGACGTTGCCGCCCATCGAATGCGCGAGCGCGAAATACGGCGGCGGGCACTCCGGCAGCACGACGTGCTGCATGAAGGCGGCGAGGTCACGATCGAATTCGGCGAAGCTGCGGATATGGCCCTTGCGCGGGTTGGCCAATGGCCGGGACGAGCCGCCTTGATCCGCGCCAGTCGTGAATGGCGACCGCAAATCCGCGGCGCCGGAGGTCGGCGATCACTTCGAAGTATTTCTCGATGTATTCGCCGCGGCCGCAGAAGACGCACACGGTGCCGCGGATCGGGCCGCGCGTCGCCTCCCAGCGGGCATAGCGCAGCGGCGCGCCGTCGTAGCCCGGAAAATCGCCGGTGGCCGCGCCGCTCGGGACCGGGTTCTTCGCGAGCGAGACGAGGGTCATGGGGCACCGCTTGCTGGCGCAGTATCGCCGACCGGGCGCGGCGATCCATCAGCCGCTGTCCGGAACGCGCCCCGCCGTACGGCTCCGAATCGAGCCCACTGCAGCCTATAGCAAATCATGTTCACGGGCGCACGACCATCGCGTGCCCGGCCGCGCAATGGGAAAGGAAAACGGCGGCAGGGGTGCCCCTGCCGCCGGAAAATCAGTCGAAAGTGTCCGTCAAGGCGCCCGCGCGGTCAGCGATAATACGGCTCGAAGCGGCGCGGGCGGTAGGCATATGGGCCGCCGTAAGCCTGCGCCAGCGGCTCGGCCGAGACGACGTCGCCGCTGCAGCGGTCGATCTTGAGGCGGTACGGCATTCCGTTGGGCCGGCGCGCTTCGACCACCGCTACCCGATGGCGGACGTCGAGTTCCGCAAACGAGTGCCAGCCCTCGCGCAGCAGCCGATCGCGTATCTCGGCGCGCGGCGCGCACGCCGGAACGGCCGGTTCCGCGTAGCTGTAGTGGCGCCGCGTGATGATGCGCTTGTCGTCGTAGACGTCCCGCTCGTGATAGGTGCCGACGCGGGGCGGACGTACGTCGACATCCCGCTCCACGATCTCGTCTTCGTCTTCGGCGTAGGGCGCGCGCGCGCGTTGTGCCGGCGGCCCGAAGATGTCGCGATAGCGCTGGTCCTCGTAGGCCGACCTGTAGCGGTCGGATGGTGGATAGCCGTATCCCAAGTCGGCGGCGATGGCCGGCGCACTGCCCATGAGGGTCAGAGCGGCGAGGGCCCCCGTCGCGGCGGCGAACAGTCTCATGGCCTCGATCCTCCTGGCTATAAGTCGGTCCTGCTCACATTTCCCACAGTGTCAGGGTGACGGCGGGATCATGAACGCAGCCCGCACCCCGCATTCATTCGGCATTCATCGTGAACACGTGCGGCCTTGATTAGTTGCCGCGATTGCGGAAGCTTGATGACCGCCGGAGGAGCCGGTGGCATCGTCGAAGGAAAAACAATCGTGTTTCAAAGCGGGCTGCTGGCGGGCAAGCGCATTCTCGTGACGGGCGGCGGCACCGGGCTCGGTGCCAGCATGGGGCAGCGGTTCCTCGAGCTGGGCGCCGAACTGGTGATTTGCGGCCGGCGCGCTCAGGTTCTCGAGGAGACGGCTGAGCGCATGATGCGCGAGACCGGCGGCAAGGTGTTGGCGGTCCCCTGCGACGTGCGCGATGCCTCAGCCGTCGAAGCCATGATGGACACGATCTGGCAGAGCGGCGCACTCGATGGCCTCGTCAACAACGCGGCGGGGAATTTCATCGCCGAGACGCACAAGCTGTCGCCGCGCGCGATCGATGCGATCCTGAATACGGTGCTGCATGGCTCGGCCTATTGCACGGTCGCGGCCGGGCGGCGCTGGATCGACGCCGGTCGTCGCAATTGCTGCGTGCTCTCGATTCTGACGCTGTCGGCGTTGAAAGGTGCGGCGTTCCGCGTGCCGTCGGCGATGGCCAAGGCGGGCGCGCTGGCGATGATCCGCAGTCTCGCTGTCGAGTGGGGACCGAAGGGCATTCGTACGGTGGCGATCGCGCCTGGGCCGTTCCCGACCGCCGGCGCGTCACAGCGCCTGACACCTGGCGGGAGCACGTCCGTCGTCGAGCGCGAAATTCCGCTCGGTCGCAACGGCGAGCACGTCGAACTCGCCAATCTCGCCTCGTTCCTGCTGTCGGACATGGCCGGCTACATCAACGGCGAATGCATCGTCATCGACGGTGGCAAGCAGCTCATGAGCGACGCCGGCAGCCGCACGCACGAGCTGTTGGGCTGGACCGATGCCGATTGGGAGCGGATGCGCCAGCAGGCGACCGGCAAGCGCTGAGGCTGCTTTCTCCGCCCGCCATCGCTCGATTCAGGTCGCAATTCATACAAACCGCGGCGCCTTGGTCAGAGTTCATTAAGGTTAACAATTCACAGTGCCCCGCGACAGTTGAGTAACGGGGGCGCTGCGTTCGCGGCGAGTAGAGCGTGAGATTTCATGTGCGTCGTTGGCCGAGCCAACGGGTTGCTGACTTCTTTGCCGGCAGGGTTCATCCCGTCGGTCACGGCGACGAGATCGCCGCTCTCCACATCTTCGGCAGTCTGCTGTCCGCCATCGCGCTGGCGGCGGCCATCGTGCTCACCGGGTCGTTCGGCATCGCCGCCCTGACGGCGATCGCCTTCTACGCGGTGACGGCCGTCGTCGCGCTGCACCGAAGCCATCGCCTGACGCGGCTCGCGCTTGAAGAGAGCCGCGCGGCCTATCGCCTGGTCGCCGACAACACCAGCGATGTCGTCACGCGCCACGACGCCAACGGCAAAGTCACGTTCGCATCGGCGGCAGCTCACGCCCTCCTCGGCGTAGCGCCGTCGCGGCTGGTGCGGCACGGGTTGACGGCGGCGATGCGTCCCGCCGACGCCGCGCGCTGCCACGAGGCCATCGCCGAGTGCCTCGAACTCGGCACCGCCATTACGTTGGAGATCGAGGTCGCGCCGCTGATGAAAGCCGCGACGCCGAAATGGCTGGAGCTGCGGTGCGCGCCGCTCCCTGCCGCCGACGGCGTCGTCGTCGTGATGCGCGACGTCACGACCCGCAAATGGCACGCGCTCGCGATGAAGCAGGCGCGCGACGAAGCCGAGAGCGCCAGCCGCGCCAAGTCCTCGTTCATCGCCACCATCAGTCACGAGCTGCGGACGCCGCTCAACGCCATCATCGGCTTCTCGGAGCTGCTCCATCGCGAGCTGCTGCTGAAATCGCGCGAACCGCGCCAGGCCGAATACAGCCGCATCATTCACGACAGCGGCCAGCATCTCATGAGCCTCGTGAAGGACCTGCTCGATGTGTCGAAGATCGAAGCCGGCCGGCTCACGATCTGCTCGGAGCCCTTCCGGATCCGTCGACATGATCAAGAGCAGCGTCGACACGCTGCATCCGGCCGCGAGCGCGAAGTCGATCGTCATCGACGTCTCGATCGCCGGCGACCTCGACGAGGTGGTCGCGGACCGCCGCGCGTGCAAGCAGATGCTGATGAACCTGCTCTCCAATGCCTGCAAGTTCACGCCGGCCGGCGGCAAGATCCACCTCTCCGCGACGACGGCGAACGATCACGTCGTGCTTTCGGTGCGCGACAGCGGGATCGGCATTTCGGCGGAGCACGTCGCCCATCTCGGCCAGCCGTTCTACCAGGTGGATTCGTCGTACACGCGCCAGCTCGAGGGCGCCGGGCTTGGCCTCGCGATCGTCCGCGGCCTGGTCGAGCTGCACAACGGCCGTCTCGAGATCGACAGCGAGTCGGGGAACGGGTCGTGCTTCACGCTCATCCTGCCGCTCGATACCGAGGCTGCCGCCGAAGTGGTGCCGCTGCGGCCGATCGCGCTGGTGGCTTGACGGACGATGCGCGAGCCGATTGCCGATCACGTCAGAACAACACAGGGTAGGTGCGTATGTTGACCAGTCCTCGTGAAGCTCGGATCGCCGGATGCGCGGTGATCGTGCTGGCCGGCGGCGTCGCGATGAATGTCGCGTTTCTTCAGGGCAGCCCGCGCGAGCGACGAGCGCCGCACATACCCGTCGCCATGACGGCGCCGCAGCCGGGCAAAGCGGGCGCCGTCGAAGCGCGCCGTCCGTCCGGGGCGGTGACGCTGTCCTTGGCGTCGCTGATCGAGGCCGGCCAGTCGTCGACCCCGACACTCACGCCGGCCGTCCACGCGACAACGCCGACAGTGGCGGCGCCACCCGCGGCGGCCGAGCCCGCAACGAACGTGCTGCCCGGCCGCATGGTCGGCATCGCCCGCTCGATCGACCGGCTCGTCGTCGCGCAGCCTGAGGCGCCGCCGCCGAACCGTCAGCAGGATGTGGTCCGTCAGGTGCAGAGCGAGTTGACGACGCGCGGCTATGCGCCGGGTGCCCGCCGATGGCGATGCCGGGCTGCTCGACGCGGGCAGCGATCCTCGCGTTCGAGCACGATCGCGGACTGCCCGCCACGGCCGAGGCGACGGACGCCCTGTTGCTGGCGCTGCGCATGCCTGCCGGCAGCCCGTCGCCCGGCCGCTGGTGCCAACTGGCGGTCGCCATCGCACACGGCGGCGACCCTGGTGCGGACCGTGCAGCAGAACCTGATCGCGGCCGGCTATCTGTCCGGTGCCGCCAGCGGGCAGTTCGACGCGCGCACCATCGCGGCGATCCGCGCGTTCGAGACCGCCAACGATCTGCTGCCGACGGGCCGGATATCGGCGCCGCTGGTCGCAAAGCTGCAGCGCACGGGAACGCCGCGCGCGCGGGTAGCCGCATCCGGTCAGTGACGGCAGTATGGCGCCGGCTATTCGGCCGCCATCATTGTCGCGTCGGACGGCGACGGCATCTCGTCCAGCATCCCGAGCGCGTGCATGTAGGTCGCGAGGATCGCTTCCTGCTCGTCGCGGTCGTCCTTCGGCTGCTTCCGCAGCCGAATGACCTGCTTCATGATCTTCGGGATCGAAGCCCACAGCCTTCGCCTCGAGGAACTTGTCGCGGATGTCCCCGGCGAGCGCCTTCTTTTCTTCTTCGAGGCGCTCGATCTGCTCGATGAGCTGGCGCAGCTGGCTCTGCGCGGATGATTGAAGCGACGACATATCCTTACCCCACCGTTGATCGGGCGCATCACGCCCGCTACTTCGTTTTCCGCCGTGCACTACGCTGCCTGATCGGCCCCATTGGGCAACTCAGCACGCCGTCAAACGGTAGGAGGGTGGCGTGGCCTCAGCAAGGCATCGGCGATGCGCTCGCTGCGCGCATTGTGGAGAACGCGGGATAAGTCGGAGACGTGGCCTTTACAACGCGGCGAAGGAGAGCGGGCTTACGCCGCCTTCGCGTCCTTCAGCGCGCGGATGGCGGTGTCCCAGGCGTCGAGCGTCTGCGCGACATCGGCCTCGGTGTGGGCGAGCGAGAGGTAGTACTTGCTCTCGCCCTTGAGGATGCCCGACGCCAGCAGCGACTGGTTCACGCGCCGCATGACGTCGGCGTTGGCGCGCACGGTCGAGCGATAGTCGCGGATGTCGCCGTCGGCGAACACGACGTCGAACAGCGGCGGCTCGCCGATCACCTGCGCCGCGATCCTCGCCTCGCGCAGTCGCGCCGAAATGCCGCTCCATCAGCGCCTTGCCGGTCGCGAAGATGCTGCTCGTAGGCGCCGGGCGCCTTGAGGACCTCCATGCGTCGCGAGGCCGGCCGCCGACGCGATCGGATTGCCCGAGAGCGTGCCGATCTGCACGGTGAACTCGTCCTCGGCGACGGCGGTCTTGTCGAAGTGGCGCATGATGTCGGCGCGGCCCGCGATCGCCGCCAGCGGAAAGCCGCCGCCGATCACCTTGCCGAACGTGCGCGAGGTCCGGCGTCACGCCGTAGTAGGCCTGCGCGCCGCCATAGGCGAAGCGGAAGCCCGTCACCACCTCGTCGAAGATCAGCACGATGCCGTGCTGCTCGGTGAGCTTGCGCAGGCCCTCGAGGAAGCCCGGCTTCGGCGGGATCAGCCGCTGGAACGGCTCGACGATGATCGCCGCGATCTCCTTGCCGTGCTGGTTGAGCAGGCTCTCCACCGCCGCGAGATCGTTGAACGGCGCGACCACCACCTCCTCGCGCACGGATTTCGGAATGCCCGCCGAATCCGGCACCGGCGTGGGGAAGTTCGCGAGCCGCTTCGGGGCGAGGCTCATGAGGCCATAGTCGCTCATGCCGTGATAGCCGCCCTCGAATTTCAGGATCTTGTCGCGCTTCGTGTAGGCGCGGGCGACGCGCATCGCGTAGAGGTCGGCTTCGGAACCCGACGACACGAACCGCACCTGCTCGGCGCACGGCACCGCCGCGACGATCTCCTCGGCGAGCCGGATGCCATGCGGGTTGTTGACGAAGAAGGTCGTGCCGTTGCGGGATCTGCTCCAGCACCGCCGCCTCGACCTTCGGGTGGGCATGGCCGACCAGCATCGGACCCGACCCGAGCAGGAAGTCGACGTACTCGTTGCCCGAGACGTCCCAGACGTGCCCGCCCTTGCCGCGCGCGATCACGATATCGAGGGCCGTGTTGCCGAACGTCCCCGCCGGCAGCACCTTGCGGGCGCGCTCGGCAAGCTCGATCTCGGCAGCACTGCGTTGCGTCTGGCTCATCTCGGTGTTCCCCTTGATCATGTCTGGACAGGTGACAGCGTGTTCGCGGCAAGCTTAGACTGGCTGCCCACGCAATAGAAGCGGCGGATTGCGCATGGGGGCGTCTCGGCCCTCGTCGTGCGGCGCTGTCGCAACAGACAACAAGCCGAGGAAACACCCATGCCCATCGTCCCCGTCGATCGCCTGACCTCCATCGGCAGCACGCTGCTGCAAGCCGCCGGCGCCTCGAAAATCGAAGGCGATACCGTCGCGAAGGGCTGCGTCGCCGCCAACCTCGCCGGCCACGACAGCCACGGCGTGATCGCGATCCCGACCTACATCGACCGCATCGGCAAGGGCCACATCGTTCCCGGCGCGCCGTTCGAGATCAAGCAGGAGAGCGCGACCACCACCGTGATCGACGGCAACTGGGGCTTCGGCTTCGTCGTCGCCGAGAAGGCCGCGCAGATCACCATCGAGAAGGCCAAGAAATCCAATGTCGCGGCCGCCACGATCCTGCGCCAGAGCCACGTCGGCCGGGTCGGCGCCTACCCGATCATGGCCGGCACGCGAGGGCCTGATCGCGATCATGACCGCCGACAGCGGCCGCAGCCCCAAGGCCGTCGCGCCCTTCGGCGGCCGCGAGGCGCGCCTCGGCACCAACCCGATCTGCATCGCCATTCCGTCCGATCTCGACGGCCCGTTCGTGCTGGACATGGCGACCTCGGGCGTCGCCGTCGGCAAGATCAAGCTCGCACAGGCCAAGGGGACCAAGATCCCGGAGGGCTGGATGGTCGACAAGGACGGCAAGGCGACCACCGACCCGTTCGACTACGACAAGGGCGGCGTGCTGCTGCCGCTCGGCGGCTCCGAAGGTTTCAAGGGTTCGGGTCTCTCGGCGATGGTCGAGGTGCTCTCGGCGGTGCTGCCCGGTCTCGGCTTCGGCGTCGATCCGACGGGGCGCCACAACGACGGCTGCTTCCTCGCCATGTTCAACGTCGAGGCGTTCCGCCCGCTCAAGACATTCAAGGCCGAGGTCGCCGAGTTCGCGCGCTACCTCAAGGCGACGCCGCCGGCACGAGGGCTACACCGAAGTGATGTACCCCGGCGAGGTCGAGTACCGCCGCGAGCAGGAGCGTCGCAAGAGACGGCGTCGAGGTCGACGACAAGACCTGGAAGGCCTTCGGCGACCTCGCCGCGAAGTATGGGAAGGAAGGGCTGGTCGGGTAGAGCAGCTCAGCGCTCAAAGGCGAGCGCCCTTACCGGCACATTTCTTTCATGAACGCGGGTGAGCAGTTCTGGTAGCTGCTGCGAGATCTGCATTCCTCAAACGTTTCACGCCTGCACTTCTTCTCGCGCTCGACTGTTCTCGCCGGGGATGGCTTGGCGGCCGCGGGGCGCGACCCTGAGCATATTTCTTTCCGCGTTGAGATCGGGGCGCAAACGCTATAATACGCACTATGATGCGAGTTGAACACGTGCAGTCGAGCCCGGCATTCATCTTCGGTTTCAAGTCGGCACGCGCTTTCGCGCTGGATGCTCGTGGCAAAAGGTGCCTGCGGTGCCGCTGCCACTGGCGGGGGTGGTGGTGGCGGCGGTGACTTAACCGCGGCAGCGCGGGGAAGAGGGCGGGGCTCAGCCTTGGGCGGCTTCGCCGCAGCGGGTGGCGAGACTTCAGCCGGCGGTAAGGGAGGGCCCGGGAGCGCGACGGTGGCGGCGGCTTAGCAGCCACAGGAGGAGGCAGGACAACCGGGGCGACGGCGGCAGCGGGAGGCGTGGCACTCGCCGGCGGTATGGACGTTTTGGGTAACGATGCCGGTGCAGGCGCAACCGCAACGGGCTCGGCGCGGTCTCTTTGCGAATGAGCGGTGTTACCGGTGTCAAAGCTGCAGGATCTACGATCGGTGGCGGTGCGCTGATTGTCGGCGGCGGCGCGACTACGACCGGCTTTTCAGTCGGCTTTTCGGGAGGCGGAGGCGTCGCCACAGGTATCCGCGGGCACACGATGAACTTGTGCGAGGCAACGGCATCCAGTGCCGCCCTGGTCGGTTCGTCGGTGTGAAGCGCTAGCTTCATGACCTCTGCAAATCGCTGCAAAGCTGATTGGCTGGTTTCCGTCCAGGTCCCGCCTGTCGCAAGCGGATCGCAGCCGACACGCCTGAGTTCGCGATTGAGTTGACGGGCGAGCGCTGCTTGCTCCTCTTCCCGCTTCGCGGCCGGCGGCGGCGGTGGTGCGACGACGATGGGCTTCGGCGGCGCGAAGTAGAAGCGCTCGCTGAGCGCGGAATGCTCCCATGTGATCTGGCGATCCTGGGTCGCCAGCCTGACTTCGCGGCGGACGTTGAGCAGCATGTCGGTGATGGGGAGGCCTGTCTGTCGAAGCTGCTTCACGAGGGCATCGGCGTAGGGCGAGTTCCGCCCCGTACCGTCCAGCGCGACATTGCCGGGCTGCGTCGAGTAGCTGATGAGGGTGCCGATGCCCGATTCCGTTGGCGACAAACCACTTTGGACCGAGGACGATCGCGTGCCCATGGCGCGCGCCAGATTCCTCGCGAGAGGGTTGTCGCGGCAGGCATCGAGGAACAGGATATTGGTGCGCTTCTTGTTCTCCATCACGCGCTGCACCATCCCGAATGGGATCAACTCGAATTCCGGGCTGTACTGGTTCTCGAGCTTGCTATCGGTCGGCACGAGATAGTTCGTGCCGTTGAGCTGCATGCCGTGGCCGGCGTAGTAGAAGACGCCGACCGATGCATTCTCGAGGGCCTCCGCGAAGCGGCCGATGGTGCGGCGCATCTCCAGATTTTCGAGATCGAAGCCGGAGATGACGGTGAAGCCCAACTGGTCAGCTCGGCGGCGACATCCTTCGCGTCGTTGAGCGGATTGCGCAGTTCGGCCGAGTGTTTGTACTTGGAATTGCCGATCACGAGCGCGACGCGCTTGCCGTCGGCGCGAACAGGCAGCGCAAACGCCGCGATCAATATCGTCAGGCTCAATATCCAGGAAAAAAACCTGGCGAACACAGTATGACCCCCGTTCAGATGAGTGCAATCAACGCATAAATGAATCGCGCTCAGCGAACGCTGAAGTCTCGTCATAGCCTCTTCAACCCTGGAATCGCGATTTGAGGCTTTTTGCGGTCCGACCGTGGCTGCGGTCACGCGGCTACCCGTCGCCAGAATCCGGAACTTTCCTCCCCGCAGATCGTTTTCTCCGCATCACCAATCTATCGAGGAGTGATTCCGATGAAAGCATCAGCTTTGGCGGCCTGCGCAGCAATTCTGATGTCGTCCGCCGCTTTCGCCCAGACCACACGACGCCCCCGGCCACGACCCCGCCGACGGCGACACCGCCCGCGACCACCGCTCCGCCGGCTCGTACGCCCCCGCCGGCGCGCACGCCGGGCTCTGAAACTCAGATCAAGTCGAAGGCGCCGACGCAGGAAGTGACCGGCGCGTGGAACGCCAAGGATTTCATGCGTTCGCGCGTCTACAACATGGCCGGCGAGCGCGTCGGTGACGTCAATGACATCCTCGTCGATGACGGCCGCGTGACCGCGATCGTCATCGGCGTCGGCGGCTTCCTCGGCATCGGCGAGAAGGAAGTCGCGCTGAACCCGGATCAGGTCAAGCGCATGGTCCACAGCGACGGCGAGACCTATTTCACCGTCAACACGACCAAGGACCAGCTGCAGGCGGCGCCCGAGTATGTGCGCCCAGTCAAGCAGCCGCGTCAGGCGACGAAGTAAGGCCGAAGGGGCGTCGCAAGGCGCCCCTTTGTGCTTCAGCCGCGCGGACAGCGGAACGCTTATCCAGCGTCGGCGTTCGTCAAACACATGCAGTCAGTCAGGAGGATACAATGGCCTCAGCGACCCAACATCCCAATCATCAGCTCATCTCGAGCGAAGACGTCGAAGGCACCAACGTCTACGGCGCCGGCGAGACGAAAGTCGGCGAGATCGATCATCTCATGATCGAGAAGTTCACCGGCAAGGTGACCTACGCCGTCATGAGCTTCGGTGGCTTCCTCGGGCTCGGCCACAGCCACTACCCGGTGCCGTGGTCGGCGCTGAAGTACGATCCGGCGATCGGCGGCTATCGCACCGGCATCACCGAAAAGCAGCTTCACGACGCGCCCGAGTTCACCGACGACGCCTGGGGCGATCGCGACTGGGAAGCGCGCACGCACAAGCACTACGGCGCGCCCATCTACTGGGGCACTGGCGTCGTCTGACGCCTGAATGCCGAAATTTCGGGACGCCCGGTCGACCACGCGGTCGGCCGGGCGTCTACGTTTGCCGGACTCGCGCCAGCGTCACCACCACCGTCGCCACGATGTCGTCGACGCGGGCGCCGCGAGAGAGATCCGAGACGGGTTTCGCAAACCCCTGCAGGAATGGGCCGATCGCCTGCGCGCCGGCCAGTTCCTGGGTCAGCTTGTAGCCGATGTTGCCGGCATCGAGATCGGGAAAGATCAGCACGTTTGCACGGCCCGCGACGGCGCTTTCACCTTTGACTTTCTTCGCCGCGACGGCTGTTGAGAGTGCGGCGTCGGCCTGCAACTCGCCGTCGACACTGAGCGCGGGCGCGCGCGATCTGATGATCGCCAGCGCGGCACGGACCTTGTCGACGCGCGGATGTGCGGCGCTGCCATGGGTCGAGAACGACAACAGCGCCACACGGGCGGGCGCGGCGAGCAGGGTTTCGGCGCTCGCGGCCGACGCGATGGCGATATCGGCAAGTTGCTCGGGGTTTGGGTCGGCGTTGACCGCACAGTCGGCGAACACGAGTGGGCGCGGTGCGGCTCCGCCGACGCTCGGCACGATCATCAGGAAGTAGCTCGACGGCGTCGCGATGCCCGGCGCGGGACCGATGGTCATCAGGCCGGCCTCGATCACGCGCCGCGTCGGGTTGTCGACGCCCGCAACCAGCGCCTCGGCGTCACCGGTCGCCACCAGCGCGCCGCCGAAGTAGAGCGGCTTGCGCACCAGGCGCGCGGCGGTGCGCTCGTTCATCCGCTCGCGCGCGGTGGCGACGTGAGCGGCGAGCCGGGGGAGCGCCTCGTCGGTCTCGGGCGCGCGGATGTCGATCGCGACGTCGCATCTGCCGTCGTCGAGCGCTGCAAGCCGGGCCCGGGTCGCCGCGACATCGTTCGTGAGCACGATCGGGCGGGCCAGATTTTCGCGCGCGAGCGTGAGGGCCGCCGCGAGAATGCGGTCGTCGTCGCCCTCGGGCAGGACGACGCGCAAGCCCCGCCCGTTGACGGCGATCCTGCAGGCAGCAACGATGTCCATCCGCGTCTCCGCAATTCGCTTTTCGAGCTTTAACGCACTTGTAGGCGACGGTGCTATTGGTGCAAGTACAGGTTCACAGAATGATAGGAAACGGCTCGGGAGACAGACCATGGCCGAACCAAGCAACGAGCCTCGGATCTATCGGGGCCTCAAGGACGTCTATTTCGAGCGCTCGGCGGCGACGTTCATCGATGGCAAGGCGGGAGAGTTGCGCTATCGCGGCTATTCGATCCACGATCTCGCGCAGAATTCCTGCTTCGAGGAGACGGCATACCTGCTGATCCACGGCGAGCTGCCGACCGCGGCTGAGCTCGCGGCGTTCGATGGCGAGCTGAAGGCGGCCCGCGTTCTTCCCGCCGACGTGCTCGACGTCATCCGGCTGGTGCAGCGCGCGCACCCGATGGACGTGCTGCGGACGGCGGTATCGGCGCTCGCTGCGTTCGATCCCGGAAACGGCCGACACCTCGCGCGCTGCCACGATCCGCAAGGGCGTGCGGCTGTCGTCGCAGGTGCCGATGATCGTTGCCGCGCACGAGCGCATCCGCACCGGCCTCGATCCGCTGGCGCCTGATCCGGCACTCGGCCACGCCGCGAATTTCCT
This sequence comes from uncultured Alphaproteobacteria bacterium, assembly GCA_963775035.1. GTDB lineage: Bacteria > Pseudomonadota > Alphaproteobacteria > Rhizobiales > Hyphomicrobiaceae. The sequence continues at coordinate 323,233 of CAVZHG010000028.1, forward strand.
GTGGCTGCTGAAGGGCACGAAGCCGTCGGCGGATGCCGCAAAGCTCCTCGACACCGATCTGGTGCTGCACGCCGAGCACGGCTCGAACGCCTCGTCGTTCACGGCGCGCGTCGTCATCGGTACCGACGCCAACATCCACGCCGCGGTTACGGCGGCGATTGCCGCGCTTTCGGGTCCGGCACACGGCGGCGCCGCCGAGGACGTGATGCGCATGGCCGAGGAAATCGGCGACCCGCCAATACGCCGGCGTTCGTGAAGGCGAAGCGGGCCGCCAAGGAGGCGATCACCGGCTTCGGCCACCGCGTCTATCGGGCCGAGGATCCGCGCGCGCGCCACATGCGCGAAGGCGTGAAGCGGCTGTCGAAGGAGATGGGCGAGCCGAAGTGGTATGAAATTCTCGAGTCGCTCGTCGCCGAAATGAAGCCCTATGCCCGCCACGGCGTGAACGTGAATGTCGATTTCTACTCGGGCGTGATCTACTACCTGCACAAGATCCCCAAGGACCTGTTCGTGCCGATCTTCGCCGTCGGTCGCGTCCCCGGCTGGACGGTGCAGGTGCTGGAGCAGCTCGACAACAACATCCTGATCCGGCCGCTGACGCTTTACAACGGACCGGAGGCGCGCGCCTACATCGCGATCGCCGAGCGCGGCTGAGCGCGGCGCACGCGATATCGGAAACGAAAAGGCCGGCGCCCTTGCGAGCGCCGGCCTTAAATGTTCACCGCGTGCCGATTGTTCGTACCAGCGGCAGCTATAGTACAGGTTGCGCCAGTAGCGGCTGCCCGTGCGCTGCCATTTGCGATAATAGTGGCCGCAGCCATTATAGTAGCCGTATCCGCCATAGAAGAACGGGATACCGGCGCCGTAAATGTAGCCCCGGCGATGATGGCGGCCATGGCGATGGCCGTAGTGGCGGCCCCCATAGAAGCGACGACCACCGTAGACGATAGCGAAGCCCGCCACCGAAACTGCGCCCATAGCTGCGACCGCCATAGCTGCGGCCTCCGTAGCTGTGTCCGCCGCGGCGGGCCTGCTCGACGGCGCTGTCGGGTGTCGCGATTTTCGGTGCGATTGTAGGGGCTGCAGACGACGATCGTGGTCTGGACGGGCAGTAAGCATGATGCCCATGGCGGCCACCGCCGATAATGCAAGGGTTCTGATCATTCGCAACGCTCTCCTCTCTTACATTATTCCCCCGGCGTATATCGACAATGGGCTCTTTTGCCGGTGCCATTTCAAGTTGCTGAGATCAATAAAAACAATGAACACATATTCATATTCTCCGATGATTGCTGTCATCGCTAGCGAATATCGCAGTTTTGCGCCGCAGATATTGGGCTAATTGCGACAGTCGTGAGCCCGAAGTACACGCTCGCCAGTGCGCGATCGCGCAGCATGTCGGCGGTCGCCGCATCAGCCGCGAGTCGCCCCTCGACGAGCAGAATGTGACCGCGGGCACAGCGCCTCAATGGCCCCGACGTTGTGTTCGATCAGCAGGATCGTCGTCGCCGGATCGATGCAGCGATCGAGGAGGTCGATGATGCTGTCGGCTTCGGCTCGCGACAGGCCGCCGGTCGGCTCGTCGACGAGCAGCAGCCGCGGCCGCTGTGCCATCGCGCGGGCGATTTCGAGCCGCCGTTGCGCGAACGCGCCGAGATCTCCGGCCATGATGTCGCGCTTTCGCCGAGACCGACGCTGTCGAGGCCGCGAGTGCGGTTCGCCGTGCGTCGCTGCTCGTGGTCGCGCCAGGGCCGACGCGCGGCAGGACATTATCGAGGGCGCTCAGGCGCTGGAACAGGCGGACGGTTTGAAACGTCCGCGCGACGCCGGCGGCAGCGATCCGATGCGGCGCCAGCCCTGACGTCGCGCGTCCATCGAGCCGGATGGTGCCGCCGGCCAGACCCGTGAGGCCCGAGATCGCGTTGAACAAGGTCGTCTTGCCGGAGCCGTTCGGTCCGAGGACGCCGACACGCGCGCCGGCCGGCACTGCGAGCGAGAGGCCGTCGAGCGCTCGCAAACCGTCGAAGCGCACGACGAGTCCGTCAATCCTTAGCATGACGGCGCCTCCGCCAGGCCTGCCGCAAACGGTTGACGACGATCTCGTCGAGCAGTCCGCGCGGCCGCACGATGAGCAGCACCGCGACCAGCCCGCCGAACGCGATCATGCGATAGCCGCTGAAAACGCGGGTCGATTCAAGCAGGCCGATGTCGATCAGCACGCCGAGCAGCGGGCCGAACGCGGTTCCGAGTCCGCCAATCAGACCGTAGGCGAGCGCGTGGACGCCGAGCATGATGTCGAAGCTGCGCGGTTCGACGTAAGTCAGCAAATGCGCGTAGAGCCCGCCGCCGAGCCCAGCCACTGTGCCGGCTGCCAGCGCCGCGACCATGCGCACCCGCATGACGTCGACGCCGTGTACCTCGGCGAGCAGCGGATCCTCGCCGACCTGGCGCAAGGTACGGCCGGCCCGGCTGCGCTCCGCGGCGAACAGCACCGCCAGCACTGCGCCGAGAAGTGCGTAGACGATCAGGCAGGACTGTAGCGGCGAGATATCGCTGGCGAAGAAGTAGCGGATGTCGCGGAAGCCATCGATACCGTTGGGTCCGCTCTCGATGCCGTCGATATCGCGCCGGTAGACGAACAGCTCGGCCGAGATGCGCATGAGCTCGGCGAAGGCCAGCGTCGCCATCGCGAAATAGATGCCGCTCAGCCGCAGCGTCGCGAGGCCGACCAATGCGGCGGCAACAGCGGCGGCAAGCGCGCCAATCACGAGCGCGCCGGCGAGCGGCCACTGCCACATGACGGTGGCGATGCCCGCAACATAGGCGCCGATGCCGAAATAGGCCTGCTGGCCGAACGAGATCTGGCCGCTCAGCAGCAGGATGTAGGCCGACAGTGCGACGAACGACACCATGCCGATGTTGGTGACGACCGTGATCAGATAGCCGTCCATGATCCGAGCATCCTGTCGACGTAGCGTGCCCCGATCACACCCGCCGCCCGACCGCCATCGTGCGGTCGAGCGCGCCGGCCCCCATCAGACCGCCTGGCCAGAAAGCCAGGATGAAGAACAGCAGGCCCCAGGCCACCATGTCGCGCACTTGCGGCCCGAAAAACCATTGCGCGTGGGCTTCGATGACGCCCAGCAGCAATCCGCCGGCAATCGCGCCGCGCACCGAGCCGAGCCCGCCGAGCATCATCGCGACGAGACCCTTGGTCGTCGCCCACATGCCCATCATCGCGGTCACTTGCGCATCGGCCGCGGCGATGAGGAACCCCGCGACGCCACCGATCGCCGAGGCGATGACGAATGTCACCATCATCACGCGCTGGACATGGATACCGACGATCGCTGCCGCCCGCGGCTGATCGATGACGGCGCGGATCGCGAGGCCGAACCGCGTGCGCGTGAGCATCGTCGTCACGGCGCCGGCAATGAGCAGCGTCGCGGCCAGCATGACGATTTGATCGGCGCGCAGCGTCAGCGGCCCGATCTCCAGCGCCGGCCCGGCGAGAAGCGGTGGGAACGGGTTCATGTGCTTCGGCAGCAGCAGCGTTGCGGCCTCTTCGATCTGCATCCACAGCGCGAAACTCGCGACCATCGACGCGGTGCGCGCGCCCTCGCCGAATGGCCGGAAGCACAGCCGCTCGACGTAGAAGCCGATCAGCGCTGCGCCGAGGATGACGATCGCCAGCACGACCACAAGGGATGCGCCGAACGACACGAAGGCCGCGGTGCCGAGATAGACGCCGGCCATGATCGTCGGACCGTAGGCGAGGTTGAGGCGCCGCATGACGCCGAAGATCAGCGTGAATCCGATCGCCAGCAGCGCGTAGGAGGAGCCGATCATCAGCCCGTCGAGCGTGTTCTGGGCGAGATCGATGGTCACGCTGTCACCCCGATTTGCGGCTGGTGCCGAGATAGGCGCGTTGGATCACTTCGTCCTCGGCGAGCTTGCCCGGCTCGCCCGAGAACGTCACGCGGCCCTGCTCCATCAGGTAGAAATGATGCGCGACCTTGAGCGCCATATGCACGTTCTGCTCGACCAGGAAGATCGTCACGCCGTCCTTGTGCAGCTCTTCGACGATGCGGAAGATCTCTTCGACAATGAGCGGCGCGAGGCCGAGGGAGGGCTCGTCCATCAGCAGGATACGCGGCCGGCTCATCAGCGCGCGCGCGACCGAGAGCATCTGCTGCTCGCCGCCGGAGAGCGTGCCCGCGAGCTGCGTGTGACGCTCCTTGAGGCGGGGAAAGCGCGCGTACATGCGCTCGATGTCGGTGGCGACCTCGGCCATGTCGCGGCGCTGGTAGGCGCCGGCCTCGAGGTTCTCAGCGACCGACATCTGCGGGAAGACGAGGCGGTTCTCCGGCACCAGCGCGAGCCCGCGACCGACGATGGCTGCCGGCGACTGCCCCGTGATGTCGTCGCCGCGAAGTCGGATCGTGCCCGACCGCGGCTTGAGGATGCCGGCGATCGAGTACATCAGCGTCGTCTTGCCGGCGCCGTTAGGCCCGAGCAGGCAGGTGATGCGCCCTTCCGCGGCCGCGAGCGTGACGCCCTTGAGCGCCTCGATCTTGCCATAGGCGGTGACGATGTCATTGACGTCGAGCATCGGGAAACGGTTCTCCTTCGCGCTCACGCTGCCGTGCCGAGGTAGGCTTCGCGGACCGCCGGATGGGCCTGGACCTCGGCCGGCGTGCCCTCCGCGATCTTCTGGCCGAAGTTGAGCACCGCGATGCGGTCGGCGACCGCCATGATCAGCTCCATGTGATGCTCGATCAGCAGGACGGTGACGCCGCTGTCGCGGATCTGACGGATCCGGTCGTCGAGGTCGCCGATCTCTTCCGCGTTCATGCCGGCCGCCGGCTCGTCGAGCAGCAGCAGGCTTTGGCTCCGCCGCCATGGCGCGGGCGAGTTCGAGGCGACGCTGTTCGCCGAATGCGAGGTTGGCCGCAAGCTCGTCGGCCTTGCCGGCGAGGCCGGAGAACTCGAGCGCGCGCGTGATCCGCTCGCGGGCGCCGCTGTCGCCGCCGAGCCAGCGCGTGAAGAATCCGCTGCGCGTACGCTGTGCCTTCGCGTTCTCGGCGACCCACAGGTTCTGCCAGACGGTAAGCTGGCCGAACAGCCGGATGTTCTGGAACGTGCGCGCGATGCCGTTGCCGAGGCGGGCGTGCGTCGGCATCGCGGTGATATCGTCGCCCGCGAGCCGGATGCGCCGCTCGTTGTCGGCGAGCAAGCCGGTGACGAGATTGACGGTCGTGCTCTTGCCCGAGCCGTTCGGCCCGATGAGGCCGAAGATCTGGCCGGGCACGATCTTCAGATCGAGACTATCGACGGCGCGCACGCCACCGAAGTGCTTGGAGAGGCCGATGAGTTCGAGCATCGGCTACCCCTCCTTCCGGCTGAAACAGGCGGCGCAGCGTCGCCATCGTCCGCGCGTCGAGCAGTCCGCTCGGCCGGATATTCATCACGAGCACGATCAGGGCGCCGAACAGCAGGTTGCGCCAGTCGCCGAGGAAGCGCAGCCCCTCGACCAGGAAACCCTGGATGAAGATGACGGCGGCGAGCGTTCCGAAAACGCTCGAGAGGCCGCCGAGGATCGGGTAGGCGATCGCGAAGGTCGCGAGCAGGATCGTGAAATTCGACTGCTCGATGTGCGTCGTGTAGTGCGCGTAGAGCCCGCCGGCGAGCCCCGCGATGACGCCGCCTACGGTCATCGCCGAGACTTTGACGGCGGTCAGGTTGATGCCGCAGCTTTGCGCCGCGATCTCGTCCTCGCCGACCGCGCGCAGCACCGCGCCGGCGCGCGACCGGTCCATCCACCACAGCGCCGCCATGACGAGCGCGACGATCGCCCAGATGAAGAGGGCAACGTGCAGCGTTGTCCACCCGTTCTCCGGGAAGTAGCGGATCTGGCGGAACCCTTCGCCGCCAAGCGGCCCAACCCTGATGGTGCCGCGGGCGATCTGGTAGTCGAAATTGAAGAAGAACAGCCGCACAATTTCGCCGAAGGCGATTGTCGCGACGACCAGCATCAGGCCGTGGACCCTCAGCGCCGGAAATCCGACGAGGCAGGCCATGACGCCGGCTGCGACGCCGGCGGCGATCAGCGCCGCGATCAGCGGCCAGCCGGCCAGCACCGTCGAGCATGGCGCCGATGTAGGCGCCGATGCACATGAAGCCGGCCTGTGCCAGCGACACCTGTCCGGTCTGGAGGACGACGTACGCGGACAGGCCGAGCAGCGTGTGAACGCCGATGATCTGAGCGAGGCCGAGATAGAAATCCATAAAGCCCTGGCCCTCAGTCCCGCTTCGCCGAATTCGAGAAGATCCCGCCGGGGCGGAAGACCAGGAACACGAACAGCAGCAGCATCACGTACATGTCGCGCTCGGTCACGCCGCGGAAGTACTGCACGACGTTCTCCGCGGTGCCGACCAGGAGCCCGGCGATGATCGCGCCGGGAATGCTGCCGAGCCCGCCGATCACCGTCACGATCAGGCCCTTGATGGTCAGCGGCACGACCAGCAGCGGCGACAGGAGGCCGACCGACGAGCCGATCAGCGCGCCGGCAAAGCCGCCGAGCATTCCGGTGATGATGAACGTCAGCGCGTTGACATGGTCGAGGCGGATGCCGACGAGCTGCGCCGCGACCGGCTGCTGCGAGACGGCGCGCGTCGCGATGCCGAGCTGCGTCCGATAGAGGAGATAGAGCAGCACGATCATGCGCGAGGATCGCGCACGACGAAGACGAAGACGAGATCGCCCCGGATCATGAACTCGCCGATGTCGAGAATGCCGCCGATGACGACCGGGTAGTTCTGCGGCATCCCGTCCGTGGTGTGGACGATGATCTCGTCGACCAGCAGGAACATGCCGACCGTGGACATCAGCGTCGCCAGCGGGTTCGACAGCGGAATGAAGCGGAAGCAGATCCAGTAGATCAGGAAGCCGAAGAGGCCGCCGGCGATCGCGGCGAAAAGCAGCGAGGCCCAGGCCGGGCCGCCGATGCAACGCCATCATGCGCAGCGCCGCATAGGCGCCGCCGACGGAGGCCGCGGCATAGGCCATATTGATCTTATGCATCACGCCGAAGACCAGCGTGAAGCCGATGCCGATCAGGGCGTAGGTAGCACCAAAAAACAATCCATCGACAATGGATTGAAGAATATCGACGATGACCATGATGACCGCGCGTTGCGAGAACGGGAAGCCGGCGCCTCAATTCGCGGAGACGCCGGCTTGGTTCGTGCAATCGACGTGATCAGTTCATCGGGTTATGCAGCACTTCCCATTTGCCGCGCCTTGGCGTGGACGAACAGGAACGGCTTCACGGCCTCGCGATCCGCGGTGCGCTTGGTAGACGCCCATCAGGCCCTTGGTTTCTTTCAGCTTGGCGAGACCATTGCGGATCTTGGCGCGGTCGGCCTGCACGGTATCCGGCTTGGCGAGCATGCCCTCGCTCTCCATCACGTCCTTGAGCACCGCGATGATCTCGTAGGCGGCACCCGAATGCAGATCGAGGCTGCCTTTGAACTGCCGCGGCCCGATCGGCGGCGGCCTGGGCGGCCGGCGTCACGGGGGCAAAGCTCGTCGGGATGATGATCGCGTCGGCTTCGGCGGCGCACCCTTGGAGCGTCTCGAGGCTGGACGACGACGTCAGGCCGACGACGAGCTTCGGCTTCACGCCCTGGCGCTCCATCTCCTTGAGCATCCCGCAGGTCGTGAAGGGATGCGCGGAGATCGCGATGATGTCCGCGGACGCGCGGCGCGCCTCACGGGCTTGGTTGGTGAAGTTCGTATCGGCCAGCAGCCACTTTGCTTCACCCTTGACCTCGTAGCCTTCCTTTGCCGCCACTTCCTTCATGACCGCGTACCAGGTCGCGCGCGAGTGCGCGAAGTCCTCTTCGACGCCGCCGAAGACCGACTTCAGTTCCGGACGCGTCTTCTTGATCCAAGCTGAACAGCTCCCGGTACATCGCGCCCTCGTCCGGCACGTTGCGGAATGCCCATTCGGAAATTTTGGCCAGGCCGCCCTTGATGGCGACGTCGGTGAAGATCGGGAACTGCAGGCCGCTGTCGCCGGCATCGCCGACCTTCTTCTGCAGGATGCCGAACAGCGGTTCGGCGACGTTCGAACAGGTCGGGCCGATGCCGACGAGTGTCGGCGAGGAGGCCATGCGGCGCGTGACCGAGATGCCTTCCTCGGCGTTGCAGCGATCGTCGAAGTAGTCGACGACGAACTTGCCCTTCGTGCCGTCGCCGAGCTTGACGCCGCCACCCTTGTTGACTTCGTCCGCCGCCGCTTCGAGTGCGGCCTTCGAGTTGATGCCGAACGAGCGCACGACGCCGGACATCGCGCCGAACCCGGTGAGCTTCATCTCGCGCTCCTGAGCGCCTGCGGTCGTCGGAATCGCCAAACTCACCATCGCCGCAAACGCCGATGATGTCATCAGACGTGCTATCGTCATGGATCGAACCTCCCTAAAGGTCGTTCTTTGATGGACGATTTTTGATTTGTGCAGTGCAGCGCCCTTCTCGGTGGCGTCGACACCCATGTCCATTCGCGTTCATTGACGCTTTTGGTGGCTCAGAAGTCAAGCCGGCGACAGCAGTTGCGGCGAAATTCGTGCCGTCGGCGCCATGGCAGAAGTGATCAACGGATATTGGTCAACTGGACCGGCTGGGCGGCAGGCGTCGCTTGACAACTCAGGCGACGGAGCTCCCTTGCCCCAAAAAAAGGTCTCGGTGCTTCCCGATTGACGGGTAGACGAGGCACGTCCGTCTGCCATCGAGTTTGCGGTTTAAGCCTTGCGATGGTGGTCAGACGCTCTCGGCTCATGCTAGATGCCGATGTCCGCCGGCGCCGGCCGGGATCCGGATCAATGAAAAAACACGAGCCGGGCGCCACCAATTGCGCCCGGAGAGCGCGTTGACGAAGTCAGGGAGGACCATCAATGAACACGCTTGCAAAGCTGGTTGCGGGTGCCGCCGCAGTCATGTGTGCGACGGCACCCGCTCAGGCATTAGAATTGCGCTTTATGACCGGCCCGCAGGGCGGCTTCTGGGTGCCGCTCGGCGGCGCTCTCAAGGACATGTGGGAGCGTAACATAAAGGATCTCAAGGTTCAGAACTTGCCTGGTGCCGGTGTCGCCAACGTGCGTGGCATCGAGGAAGGGAAGGCGGAAATCGGCATGGGCAACACCATCACAACGGTGGACGCCCGGAATGGCGCGGCACCGTTCGGCAAGCCGCATGGGAATGTCTGCAATCTGGCGACGCTGTATCCTCAATATATGCAGGTAGTCGTGCCGGCCTCGGCTGGTATCAAGACGGTGGCCGACGTCAAGGGTAAGACCCTCGTGACCCTGCCACGTGGAAACACGACCGAGGTTGCTGCCCAGCATATCCTGGCCGCCAACGGCGTCACCTACAAGGATTTGAAGGTCAATTTCGGCTCGCTCACCGATGCAGTCACGCAGCTGCAGGATGGCCACGCCCATATGTGGATCATCGGGACCAGTATTCCTTCCGGCGGCATTATGGATCTGGCGTCGAGCCGCGACGTTCAAGTACTGGATCTTGAGGCGAGTTTCCCCGCAATTAAAAAGCTCAACCCCGGCTATGTTCTCGATACTATTCCGGCTGGCACTTACCCGAAGCAAACCAAGGACGTGAAAGTCGCCGGTTTCGGCTCACACGTCGTCATCTCGTGCAAACTGCCCGAGGATGTGGTGTACGGCATGGTCAAGACAATGGTGGAAAATGTGCCAGCCATGGCCGCTGTCGGCAAAGCGATGGAGGGGCTTACCCCGAAGCTGATGGCCCAGGATGTTGGGGTCCCGCTGCATCCCGGCGCGGCGAAATTCTACCGCGAAAAGGGCGTCATACAGTGACGGCCGTAGATTGAGCGAGAGAGGCGATCCTGCGGGATCGCTCTCTTTCTCTATTCGTACTCGCCAAATTCATTTCACAGTCAAGGCACTGGGAGTGGGGCATGAAGCTCGATTGGAGTCATCGCGGAATCGTGGCCATGGCGGTCGCCATAATCGGCGTGTTGATGTCGCTCTATCATTTGTGGGTCATCGCGTTCGCTCCACCCGAGGCGGTCATCTTTCGCGGGACGCACTTGCTCTTCGCGATGACCCTGATCTTCCTACTCTACCGAGTATCTGGCGCGACCGCGACGCCGCCCACTTTGATCGACTACGCCCTGCTCGCCATGACGGTGGCATCAATCCTGTATCTGTTCGTGAACTACGAGTACCTGATCAACCGGGTCTACTATATCGACGATCTGTCGGTCGGCGACATGGTCTTCGGCACGGCATTGACACTTCTCGTTCTGGAAGGCACTCGGCGCATCATCGGCTGGCCGCTGCCGATCACGGCGATCATATTTCTTATCTACGCGCTGTTCATTGCCAAGATTCCGGCCATGCAGCTGATCGACCAGCTGTACTTGACGACCGAGGGGATCTTTGGGATTCCCCTTTCCGTGTCGGCCTCGTATGTGCTGATTTTTGTACTTTTCGGCTCGTTCATGGAGCGCACCGGGACGGGACAGTTGTTCATGGATTTCGCCATGGCACTGACCGGGCACACGGCTGGCGGGCCGGGCAAGGTGTCCGTCGTGTCCTCCTCGCTGTTTGGAACGATTTCCGGGTCTGCGGTGGCCAACGTGATGGTCGACGGGCCGATTTCGATCCCGTTGATGAAGCGCACTGGCTTCCCGCCGCATTTCGCGGCTGGCGTCGAGGCCGTGGCGTCAACAGGTGGGCAGATCATGCCGCCGGTCATGGGGGCGGCCGCCTTCGTGATGGCGGAGTTCTTGCAGGTTGGCTATGGGCAGGTTGTCATCTGGGCCTTGCTGCCTTCCATTCTCTACTATGTCGCCTGCTTTTATGCTGTCCACTTCGAGGCCAAGCGGCGTGGCATCATGGGTGTGCCGCGCGAAGAGTTGCCGGTCCTCAGAGAGGTGTTTCGCGTGCGGGGGCACCTGTTCATCCCGATCCTGGTCATTCTCGGGGTCATGTACACTGGCTACAGCGCGCCGATGGCGGCGTTCTGGGGCACGCTCGCCTGCTTCCCCGTTGCGGCAATGCGGGCTTCGACCCGCCAGCTACGTCACGTTCGCGAGTGTGATCGACGCCCTCATCGACGGTGCCAAGAACGCGCTCGCAGTGGCGCTGGCGTGCGCTTGTGCGGGCATCATCATCGGCGTCGTCACGCAGACCGGTATCGGCCTCAATTTCACTCAGTTCGTGGTCGCCCTCGCCCAGAACACACTCTTGCTGGCCCTGATCCTGACGGCCATGGCGGGGATCGTCCTCGGCATGGGAATGCCAACAACGCCGGCCTACATCGTTCTCATCTCGCTGCTGGTGCCGGCGATCGTGAAGCTCGGGGTGCCGGTTCCGGCGGCGCACATGTTCGCATTCTACTTTGCAATCCTGTCGGCCATCACGCCGCCGGTCGCACTTGCGGTATATGCGGCGGCCGGCATTGCAAAGGCCGACCTGTGGGCGAGCGGGTGGGCTGCGGTCAAGATCGGTGCGGCTGGCTTCATCGTGCCATTCATGTTCGTGTATGAACCGGCCCTGCTCATGCTCGACCCGAGCGTCGGAAAGTCGAAGGATCTCATCACCGCCGACTGGCGGCTGATCATCTGGGCATTCGTGACGGCGTTTTTCGGGATTATGCTGCTGGCTGCGGCATTGCACGGCTACTTCCTTGGCATGCTCAATTGGTTCCAGCGGTGCCTGCTCGCGGTCGGTTGCTTCCTTCTGGTCAATCCCAATGCCTTAAGTTCCGTGACGCCGCTTGGTGTCTCGGGCCGGTGGGGGACAGCGATCGCTGACGCCGCGGGCGTGGGCATCGCACTGATCGTCGCTGCATGGCAGCTTTCCATCCGAAGGAATACGGCAGCCGTCGCGGTCGACCGGTCGCCATAGTGCAGGTTGGTTTTTCGTCGAGAATGCGCCGGCAACAACCGACCGCCCCGCTGGGGCATTTCCGGTCGCTCTGACCAGTACTATTGATGGGAAGTGACGCCATGACGACCCGCCGCAAGAACCCCGAGGACCTGCGCTCCTACCGCTGGTTCGGCCCCGACGACCTGCGCGCCTTCGGCCACCGCTCGCGGGCGATGCAGATGGGCTACGGCCACGAGGACTGGCGCGGCAAGCCGATCATCGCGATCATCAATACCTGGTCGGACCTCAACCAGTGCCACTCGCATTTCAAGCAGCGCGTCGACGACGTGAAGCGCGGCGTGCTGCAGGCGGGCGGCTTCCCGATGGAGCTGCCGGCGATCTCGCTCTCCGAGCCGATCGTCAAGCCGACGACGATGCTCTACCGCAATTTCCTCGCCATGGAGACGGAGGAGCTGATCCGCTCGCACCCGGTCGATGGCGTCGTGCTGATGGGCGGTTGCGACAAGACCACGCCGGGGCTGCTGATGGGCGCGACCAGCGCCGGCCTTCCTGCGATCTTCCTGCCCGGCCGGGCCGATGCTGCGCGGCAACTGGCACGGCAAGGTGCTGGGCTCGGGCTCCGATAGCTGGAAGTACTGGGACGAGCGGCGCGCCGGCACGATCACCGAGAGGGACTGGCTCGACATCGAAGCCGGCATCGCGCGCAGCCACGGCACCTGCATGACCATGGGCACCGCAAGCACCATGACGGCGATCGCCGAAGCGATCGGCATGACGCTGCCCGGCGCCTCGTCCATTCCCGCGCCCGACGCCAACCACATGCGCATGGCCGCCGCCTCCGGCCGGCGCGTCGTCGAGATGGTGTGGGAGGATCTGACGCCCGATCGCATCCAGACGCGCGACGCCTACGAGAACGCGATCGCCGTCGCCATGGCGATGGGCTGCTCGACCAACGCGGTGATCCACGTTATCGCGATGGCGCGCCGCGCCGGCACGCCGATCGGGCTTGAGGATTTCGACCGCGTCAGCCGCAAGGTTCCCGTCATCGCCAACGTGCGGCCGAGCGGCACGACCTATCTGATGGAGGACTTCTTCTACGCCGGCGGCATTCTCGCGCTGATGAACCGGATGAAGCAGCATCTCCATCTCGACGCGCTGACGGTCAGCGGCACGACGGTCGGCCAGAACATCGACGGCGCCAAGGTGTTCAACGACGACGTGATCCGGCCGCTCGACAATCCGATCTATGCCGAGGGCGCGCTGGCGCTGCTGAAAGGCAACCTCGCGCCGCGACGGCTGCGTGATCAAGCCGTCCGCCTGCGAGCCGCGCCTGCTGAAGCACACCGGCCCCGCGATCGTGTTCGACGACTATCCGTCGATGAAGAAGGCCGTCGATCGCGAGGATCTCGACGTGACGCCGGATCACGTGATGGTGCTGCGCAACGCCGGCCCGCACGGCGGCCCGGGCATGCCCGAGTGGGGAATGCTGCCGATCCCGACGAAGCTCGTGAAGCAGGGCGTGCGCGACATGATCCGCATTTCGGACGCGCGCATGTCCGGCACCAGCTACGGCGCCTGCGTGCTGCACGTCTCGCCGGAAGTCGTTCATCGGCGGGCCGCTGGCGCTGGTGAAAACCGGCGACATGATCGAGCTCGACGTGCCCGCGCGCACGATCAACATGAAGGTCTCCGACGCCGAGTTGGCAAAGCGCCGCGCGGCGCTACCGCAGCAGAAGCCCCGCTACGAGCGCGGTTTCGGCCTCATGTTCACGAAGCACGTCCGCCAGGCGCACGAGGGCTGCGACTTCGACTTCCTCGAGACCAGCCACGGCGCGCCCGTCCCCGAGCCGGAGATTTATTGAGGAACTCAGGGGCAGGGCGATTGATTCGCATCAAGGTATAGAACGGGCAGGTGCTGTCTGGTGGGCCTCGAGCTGAACGAGGAGGCCCCTCATGCCCAAAACGCTCCCAGCGAGCAAGCCCCGACACATCCTGCTGGCGACCGACCTGAGCGCGGCGGGTGATCGCGCCTTCGACCGGGCGCTTCTGCTTGCCAGGCAATGGAACGCGTCGCTGGCGCTCTGCCATGTCGTAGAGGCGAGTTCGTCCCATCCGATCGGGATCGAGCGACGCATTCGCAATGTTGAAGCCGAGATGGCCGAGCTTGAACAGCGAGGCCGCGCCGCCCTCAAGCACACCGTGTCCCGGCATATCCTCATCGGCGATCCCGGTGACCGGGTGGTCGCGCACGCGCTGCAAATCAAGAGCGATTTCGTCGTCACGGGGCCGGCGCATAGCAGGATTCCCGGCGAAAAGCTGCTTGGCAGTACAGCGGCGCGCATCCTGCGCAACGCGCACGTTCCGGTGCTCGCAGTGCGGCGTCGCGCACTCGATCCCTACAAGCACGTGGCCGTTAGCGTCGATTTCTCGACAGTATCGAGGGACGCCGTCGATGCGGCGCGGGCGTTGTTCCCAGGGGCGACGGTGACGGTCTTGCACGCGCTCGAAGTCGACCCCGATTGGTCGGAGCCCGATCCGCGCAAGTCGATCAACGATGTCGAGACGGCAGAGCGCGCCAAGGCGCAACGCCTTGCCGAACAGGAGATGGCGAGCCTCATCGGTACCGGTGCCGGCAAAGTCAGGCCGGTGATCGTCGAAGGTCGACCTGGCGTGGTCGTCGGCAGCTACGTGGAAACGGAGCGGCCCGACGTTGTCGTGACGGGAACGTATGGGATGACCGGCGCGCGCACCGGGGAGATCGGAAGCACTGCTGAAATGCTACTGACCACGCTGCCGTGCGATGTGCTCGCTGTTCGGCCGCGAAGCTGAGTGCGCTCCTACCCCACGTGCCCCAGCACCGCCTTCGCGACCGCGTCGGGCTGATCCAGCTCGGCCAGGTGGCCGGCGCCGGCGATGGTCGTGATCTTGGCGCCGCCGGGAATGGCCTTGGCGATCTTGTCGGCATAGCCGCGCGGGATCACGCGGTCGCCCTCGCCCCAGATCAGCAGCGTCGGCGCGGTGATCAGCGGCAGGCGGCGCTCGAGCTTGGTATTGCCGAGCGGCCAGAAGATGCGCGCGGCCGCTTCCGACGCGCGCGTCTGCTCGATCGGCCACTCCACCGAGTTGGCGCCGGGCGGCATCGCCTTCAGGTCCTTGTAAATCTGCGGATCGGCGCACATCAGTCCCGGCACGTCGTCGCCGCGCTGCGCCCACGACGTCCGTCGCCGGGTCCTTCTCGTCGAACAGGCCGAACGGCGCGATCATCGCCATGCGCCGCACGCTCTGCGGCCACAGCGCCGCGACTTCGGCAACGAACGAGGCGCCGACCGAACTGCCGACGAGATCGGCGCCGTCGAGACCCGCCTCGTCCAGCAGACTCTTCACCGCCACCACCCAGTCGAGGTGCGTGTCGAGAATGTTGTGGCCGCGTCGCGCCGGGAAATCCCGGCATCGACGGCGCGATCACGGTGCGGCTCTCCGCGAGGCGATCGAGGAAGGGAATCCACCGCGGCAGTCCGCCGAAGCCCGCGAGGAAGCCGATCTTCGGCCCGCTGCCCTTGGTCCACACGCGGCAGGCGTGGCCGTTGACATCGACGGTAGTGGTCTTGGGCTCGCTCACGGCTCGTTCTCCCTTGCGCGTTCGCTTTTCTTGGATGCCCGGCCTACTCGGCGGCCGCCGCGGACGATCCGGCGAACGCCGGCAGCGACGCGCGCTCCGAAACCTTCAGCGGCTTCGGCCACCACCTGTTCTCCCACTCGTCGAACAGCGGCTTGAGCCGCGGCATCACCTTCTCGGCGAACAGGCGCGTGTTGTACTTGGTCAGGTCCTTCGACATGTTGCCGAACTGCATGAGCAGCATGAGCTGGCCGATGTTGAGCGTCTTGGCGAGTTCCATGAGCTGGTCGGTGACGTCGTCCGGCGAGCCGACGATGACGTAGCCGTTGTCGACGATGCCCTTCATGTCGCGCGCGAGCATCTGCATCTTCATCGCCGAGGGCGCTTGGGTCGACGGCCCCTGCTCGGGACGCTTCCGCCGCCATCTTGACCTGGCTCTCGAGGCCGGCGCGCTGCGTCGCCTCCGTCGTGTAGCCGGGGGGCGACGCAAAGCGCGGATCGACGTGCAGGCAGCGGCCGTAAAAATACTCGGCCGGCTCGGTGTAGAGGTCCATCGCCTGCTGGCGGGTCTCGGCGACGCCGACGACCTGCGCGAAGCCGGCGCGATAGGGATTGCGGTCCTTGCCGAGCCGGTCCATCTCGGCCCAGAAGCCCTTCATGACGTTCTGGGCCATCTTGTAGCCGTAGTAGGAAAGGTAGCAGAACACGTAGTCGCGCTCGGCCGCCCACCGCCACGTCTCGACCGAGCCGGCACCGGGAATCCAGATCGGCGGATGCGGCTCCTGGATCGGGCGCGGCCAGATGTTGACGTAGCGCTGCTGGTTGAAGCGGCCGTTGAACGCGAACGTTTCCTTCTCCTGCCAGGCGCGCATCACGAGGTCATGGGCCTCGTTGTAGCGCTCGCGCAGCATCGATCGGGTTCTGGCCATAGGCGAAGGTCGTGTCCATCGGCGTGCCGACGGGAAAGCCGGCGATCAGCCGCCCGCCGGAGATGCAATCGATCATCGCGAATTCTTCCGCAACGCGCGTCGGCGGATTGTAGAGCGCGAGGCTGTTGCCCATGACGCAGATCGCGGTGTCGGTCGTGCGCCGGGCGAGCGCGGTGGCGATCAGGTTCGGCGACGGCATCAGGCCATAGCCGTTGGAGTGATGCTCGTTGCAGCAGATCGCGTCGTAGCCGCACTCGGCCGCATACTCGAGTTCGTCGAGGAAGTCGTTGTACATGTGGTGAGCGCGCTTGGGGTCGAACAGCGAGGAATGGATGTCGACCCAGACCGACGGATGCTTCTCCTTGAAATCGTCGGGCAGCTCCGTATAGGGCATCAAATGGAACCACAGCATCTTCATGGGGTCGCTCCCTGCTGGCGGCGCTTTTTCCGCGCCCGTGCATTCTCGTTGGGGAAAGTTTGTGGGAAGTCGGCGCCCGGTGCAAGCCCCGCCAGGGATCGCAGATGCGATGGCTGACGCTGCGCCCCGTGTGCTGTGGGGTGCGCGGCGGACGTTCGCGCTGCCAAAAAAGGGCGCTGTCGGCATGGTTGCTTTATGCGGCGGGTTATGCAGACTTTGACCGACGCAACGATCCATGCCTGCCCGCGGTGGTCCGTCCTGGACGCGGGGCCGGTTGTCATCCGATCGCGCCATCTAGCCGCCAGTGATTGAGGCTCCGGCAGTTCGCGGGGCGCGCTTTCTGCTGGCCGCGGGCGACGGAAGGCATCGTCGCATGTGCAGTTCTGCATCGCTTCGTGGATGCAGGGGGGCAATATCGTATGGCGACCTGGGCGACGCTATGGGCGATTGCCGTTCTCATCGGAACGGCTGGATTGGCTATCGCCATCCACCGGCGGCCGGTCGCGACGACCCTGATCTACGCGATCTGCCTCGCCGTTAGCCTTTTCATCGCCGCGCTCGCCGTCGCGGGGCTCGTCTACAACGCTCCGGCCGAGACGTTTACGCTGCCGATCGGGCTGCCGTGGATCGGCGCGCGTTTTCGTGTCGACGCGCTGTCGCTGTTCTTCCAGGCCGTCATCAACCTCGGCACCGCGGCTGCGAGCCTCTATGCGCTCGGCTATGGCCGCCACGAGGAGCGGCCCGGCCGCGTGCTGCCGTTCTATCCGATGTTCCTCGCCGGCATGAACGCTGTGCTGTTGGCCGACGATGCCTTCAGCTTTCTCGTCGCCTGGGAGTTCATGTCGCTGTCGTCGTGGGCGCTCGTGCTCGCGCACCATCATGATCCCGAGAATCGGCGCGCCGGCTACGTCTATATTCTGATGGCGAGCTTCGGCACGTTCGCGCTGTTGCTGGCATTCGGGCTCCTCGCCGGACCACTGGGCGCGTACGCCTTTGGCGAGATGCGGCTCGCCGCCCATCCGGACTGGCTGAAGGGGCTCGTGTCTGGCGTTGGTGCTCGTCGGCGCCGGCTCGAAGGCTGGGCTCGTGCCGCTGCACGTGTGGCTGCCGCTCGCGCATCCGGCGGCGCCGAGCCATGTCTCCGCGCTGATGAGCGGCGTGATGACGAAGGTCGCGATCTACGGCTTCATCCGCATCGTGTTCGACCTGCTCGGCGCGCCGCAGTGGTGGTGGGGTCTCGTCGTGCTGGTGCTCGCCAGCATAACGGCGGTGCTCGGCGTGCTCTATGCGCTGATGCAACGCGACCTGAAGCGGCTGCTCGCCTACAGCACGATCGAGAACATCGGGATCATTTTCATCGGCCTCGGCCTCGCGCTCGCTTTCAAGGCCAACGACATGACGGGCGCCGCCGCGCTCGCCTTCACGGCGGCGCTGTTCCACGTCTTCAACCATTCGCTGTTCAAGAGCCTGCTTTTCTTCGGCGCCGGCGCTGTGCTGACCGCGACGGGAGAACGCGACATCGAGAAGCTCGGCGGTCTGATCCAGCGCATGCCGCAGACCGCGTTCGTGTTTCTCGGCGGCTGCCTCGCGATCTCGGCGTTGCCGCCGCTCAACGGGTTCGTGTCGGAATGGCTGATGTTCCAGGCGGTGCTGCTGAGCCCGGACCTGCCGCAGTGGGGCTTGAAGTTTGCCGTGCCGGCGGCGGGCGCGATGCTGGCGCTGGCGGCGGCGCTGTCGGCAACCTGCTTCGTGCGCGCCTTCGGCATCGCGTTTCTCGGGCGACCCCGCACGCCCGCCGCCGCCGAGGCGCGCGAAACCGACGTCGCATCGCGCGCGGCGATGTTCGCGCTGCTCGGCCTGTGCTTGTTCGCCGGCGTTCTGCCGGGGTTGTTGATCGACACGATAGCGCCGGTCGCCGCGCGCCTGGTCGGTGCCGGTATGCCGCCGCAGGCGACCATCGCCGGCTGGTCGATCGTGCCGATCGCCGAGAGCCGCAGCTCCTACAACGGCCTCCTGATCTTCCTCTTCATTACCGTGTCGACGCTTGTGACAATCCAGATCATCCATCGCTTCGCCTCCAATGCGTTGCGGCGCGCGCCGATCTGGGACTGCGGTTTTCCAAGCGTCGATCCGGCGACGCAATACACCGCCGATAGCTTCGCCCAGCCGGTCCGCCGCGTGTTCGGCGAGAGCGTGCTGCTCGCGCGGGACGAGATCGACATGCCGCCCCCCGGCGATCCGCGTCCTGCGCGCCTGACTGTCACCGTGCGCGATCCGATCTGGGAGGTCGGCTACGCGCCCTTGAGCGGCGTCGTCGGCGTGATCGCCGAGCGGCTCAATCATTTGCAGTTCCTGTCCATCCGCCGCTATCTCAGTCTCGTATTCGGGGCGCTCATCGCTCTGCTGCTGGTGGTGGCGATATGGGCGTGATCGTCGACTTCGCCGTGCAGGGCGTGCAGATGATGCTGGTGCTCGCGCTGGCGCCGCTGCTGCTCGGCTTCACGCGCAAGATCAAGGCGCGACTGCTGCGTCGGCGTGGACCGCCGCTGCTGCAGCCCTATCGCGACCTGATCCGCCTGACCCGCAAGGAGGTCGTGCTGGCGGAGAACGCGTCGTGGCTCTTCCGCAGTGGGCCGTATCTGATTTTCGCCGCGACCTGGGTCGCCGCCGCGCTGATCCCGACATTCGCGACGGGGCTCCATTTCAGCTGGACGGCGGACCTGATCGCGATCGCGGCGCTGCTGGCGAGTGCGCGCGTTTTCCTCGCGCTCGTCGGGATGGATGTCGGCACCAGCTTCGGCGGCATCGGATCGAGCCGGGAGATGATGTTCGCCTCGCTCGCCGAGCCGGCGATGATCATGATCGTGTTCGTCGTCGCGCTGGTCGCAGGATCGACGCAGCTCTCCCACATCGCGACCTTCATGCTGACGCACGCGAGCCTGCGCGTCTCGCTCGGGTTGGCGCTGGTGGCGCTCGTCATCGTCGCGCTCGCCGAGAACGCCCGCATACCCGTCGACAATCCGGCGACGCACCTCGAGCTGACGATGGTGCACGAGGCGATGGTGCTCGAATATTCCGGCCGCCACCTCGCCGTGATCGAGCTGGCCGCCGCCTTGAAGCTGCTGCTCTATGTCTCGCTCATCTCGTGCATCTTTTTCCCGTGGGGCCTCGCAACCAGTCCCGCCGGCCCGCTCGCCTATGCGATCGGCGCCGCCACCTATCTGGCCAAACTGGCGGTCGGCGGCTTCCTGCTCGTGCTCTTCGAGACGTCGATCGCCAAGATGCGCGTGTTCCGCGTGCCGGAATTCCTCGGCGTCGCGCTGATGCTCGGCCTGCTCGGCACGCTGCTGCTGTTCGTCTCGAGGACTTTCTGATGGCGCGCTTCGTCCTCGACGTCGCTCATCTCCTCGCCGGCGGGCTGGTGCTCGTCAGCTTCATGCTGCTCTACCAGACGCGCATGTCGAGCCTGCTCACGGTATTCGCACTGCACGCGGTCGTGCTGACGCTGTCGGTCTCATGGCAGGCCTACGTCCAGGGCGCGCCGCACCTCTACCTCACCGCGGCAATCGCGCTGATCCTCAAGGCGATCATCATCCCGTTGGCGCTGCGCCGTGTCGTGGTGCGCCTCGGCATTCATCGCTCGATCGAGACGGTCGGCGGCATCGGCCCGACGATGCTCGCCGGCATGGGCTGCGTTGCGCTCTCGATGGTCGTGATGCTCAAGGCGACGGCCGCTGCCGATCCGATCGTGCGCGAGGATCTGGCTTTCGCACTTTCAGTCGTGCTGCTCGGGATGCTGATGATGGTGACGCGCCGCAACGCCGTCAGCCAGATCGTCGGCTTCATGTCGCTGGAGAACGGCCTCATCCTGGCGGCGACCGGCGCCAAGGGGATGCCGCTGGTGGTGGAGATCAGCGTCGCCTTCTCGGTGCTGGTCGCCTTCATCGTCATCGGCGTCTTCCTGTTTCGGATCCGCGAGCGGTTCGATTCGGTCGACGTGCAGGTCCTCGACGACTATCGGGGGCAGCAGCGATGATCGCGCTTCCGACTTTCGTGACGCATTTCGAGCTGTCCAAGCTCATTCTCATTCTTCCCGCGATGGCTGCCGTGCTGCTGGCGCTGCTGTCCGGTTATCGGCTACCGGCGCGGATCAACGCCGCGGCGGCCGGGCTGACGTTCCTCGCCGCACTCGCTCTGCTCGCCGCGCGGCCGGCGCCGGGCCGCTATCTCTTCGTCGACGATCTCAACGTCATCTTCATCGTGCTCGGCACGTTCGTCGGTTTCACGACGAGCATTTTCAGCGCCAGCTACATCGGCCACGAGCTGGAAACCGGACGGCTGACGGCTGCGAACCTGCGCTTCTATCACGCCATGTACCAGGCGCTGATGTTCTCGATGAACCTCGCGCTGCTCGCGAACAACATCGGCCTGATGTGGGTCGCGATCGAGCTCGCGACCATGACGACGGTGCTCATGGTCGGCATGTACCGCACGCACGCGGCGCTGGAAGCGGCGTGGAAGTATTTCATCCTCGGCAGCGTCGGCATCGCGCTCGCGTTGTTCGGGACGATCCTCGTCTACATGGCCGCGCAGCCGGTCATGGGCGAAGGCTACGAATTGATGGTGTGGACGACGCTGCACCGCAACGCGCATTTGTTGAGCCCGGACCTGCTCAACGTCGCGTTCGTGTTCCTGATCCTCGGCTACGGCACCAAGGTCGGCCTCGCGCCGCTGCACGCGTGGCTGCCGGATGCGCACGCCGAGGGGCCGACGCCGATCTCGGCGGTGCTGTCGGGTCTGCTGCTGAACGTGGCGCTCTATGCGGTGCTGCGCTTCAAGATGCTGCTCAGCGCCAATCCGAACGTCATCGCGCCCGGGCCGCTGATGGTGGTGCTCGGCCTCGTGTCGCTGATCTTCGCGGCCTTCATGCTCTACCGTCGCCGCGACATCAAGCGCATGTTCGCCTACTCGTCGATCGAGCATATGGGCATCATCACGTTTGCGTTCGGCATGGGCGGCGCACTGGCGAACTTCGCCGGCCTCCTGCACATGACCATGCACAGCCTGACCAAGTCGGCGATCTTTTTTGCGGTCGGCCATATCGCGCAGGTCAAGGGCACGCAGCAGCTCTCGCAGATCCGCGGATTGACCGAGAGCCATCCGATGCTGGGCTGGGGGCTCGTCGTCGGCGTCGTCGCCATCGCCGGTCTGCCGCCGCTCGGCATTTTCATGAGCGAGTTCCTGGTCGTCAGCTCGACGTTCGCGCGCGAGCCGCTGCTCGCGGTGCCGCTGGTGTTTGGATTGCTGGTCGGCTTCGGCGCGCTGATGCTGCGCCTGACGGATGTCGCGTTCGGCGAACCGACCGGCAGCATGGCGGCGGTCGAGGCGTCGTATGTGCCGCTTTACGCGCATCTCGCGCTGGTGGTGGGCGCCGGCATTTACCTGCCGGGGCCGCTCGTCGCCTGGTTCCAGAACGTCGCGAAGTTGCTGGGATGACGGGAGGGTGGGCCGCATGAGCTTTCGGACAACGCTGCTCGATCTCGGCACACAGGTCGATGCGCATCGGCCGTGGCCGCGCGTGCGCGTCGACGCCGATGTCTGGCGGCGGGTGGCGCTCGAGATCGCGCAGGGCCACGCGACGCTGCTGGCGCTGTGGAGTGATGGCCGCGACGTGTTCATGGCGGTGCTCGACGAGGTGGCCGGTGAGGTGAGCACCGTCAGTATTGCGTGCGTCGATGGGCGTTTTCCGTCGGTCGGGCGCACGCATCCGCCGGCGGTGCGCTTCGAGCGCGCGATTGCCGATCTCCATGGTCTCGTCCCTGAGGAAGCGACCGACACGCGGCCATGGCTCGATCACGGTCGCTGGGGCGTGCGCCATCCACTCGGCGCGACGATGTCCGATTCCGCCGAAGGTTTGACCTACACGTTCCTCCCAGCCGAAGGCCCGCCGCTGCATCAGATACCCGTGGGCCCGGTTCATGCCGGCATCATCGAGCCCGGACATTTCCGATTTCATGCCAATGGCGAGACGGTCGTGCGCCTCGAAGAACGGCTCGGCTACGTGCACAAGGGCATCGAAGGGCTGTTCGCGGGCGCGCCGTTGACGAAAGCGGCGCGACTCGCCGGTCGCATCTCGGGCGACAGCACAGTCGCCATCGCGCTCGCGTTCGCCCGCGCCGTCGAAGCAGCGACCGGTGTCGAGCCGCCACCACGCGCGCAATTCCTGCGGGCCGTGATGGCGGAACTCGAACGCGTCGCCAACCATCTCGGCGATTTCGGCGCGATCTGCAACGACGCGTCGTTTTCGCTGATCCAGGCCCATTGTGGCGCGCTGCGCGAGCAGGTGCTGCGCTGTTCGAATGCGGGGTTCGGCCATCGCCTGATGATGGATCGCGTCGTGCCCGGTGGTGTCGTGCAGGATCTCAAGGCGGCGGGCATCGCAGACGTCCGCGCGCTCATCGCGCATATCCGCACCGATCTGCCGCGCTTGATCGCGATCTACGATGGCACCGCGTCGCTGCAGGATCGCACCGTGACGACCGGCATCGTGCGGGCGGCGCTGGCGCGCCAGTATGGCGCCGGCGGCTATGTCGGCCGCGCCTCGGGTCGCACGTTCGATGCGCGCCGCGCGCTCGCGTATGCGCCTTATGACACGCTCACGTTCGAGGTGCCGACGCGGACGGCGGGCGACGTCGATGCGCGTGTGTGGGTCCGCCTCGACGAAATTACGCAGAGCCTGTCGATCATCGAGCAGTGCCTGGAGCGGCTGCGCGACGGGCCGATCGCGGTGCCGCTTGCCGACGAGGTGGCCAATGCTGCGGGACGCGAAGGCGCCGCACTCGTCGAAGGTTTTCGCGGCGACATCCTCGCCTGGGTGCGGCTTGGCGTGGACGGTGCGATCGCCAACGCCCACATCCGCGATCCGTCGTGGCTGCAATGGCCGCTACTCGAAGCCGCGATCGAGGGCAACATCGTCGCCGACTTCCCGCTCTGCAACAAGTCGTTCAACTGCTCCTACTCGGGGCACGATCTCTGAGACGCGTCACATGCGCAGATTGCTGCTCGAAGGGTTGATGAAAGCGCCGCTCACCGAGGCGCGGCCGGCCGATGACGACGCCGTGCTCGCGGACTTGGCGGAGCGGCTGCAAAAGTCCGCGCGGCGCGCGCTCGGCCACAGCCTGTCGATCCGCCAGGTCGATGCGGGGTCGTGCAATGCCTGCGAACTGGAGATCCATGCTCTCAGCAACGTCTATTACGACCTCGAGCGATTCGGGTTGCGCTTCGTCGCTTCGCCTCGACATGCCGATGTGCTGCTGGTGACCGGTCCGGTGACGAAGAACATGCGCGAGGCGCTCGAGCGGACGTACAACGCGACGCCCAATCCGAAGTGGGTCGTGGCCGCTGGTGACTGCGCGTGCGGCGGCGGATTGTTCGACGGCTATGCGACCGTCGGCAGCGTCGACAAGGTCATTCCGGTCGACCTGCGCATCCGCGGCTGCCCGCCAACGCCGACGGCACTGCTGCAGGGGCTCGTCGCGCTGATGGAGCGCGCCGCCGCTCAGCGCTGAACTACTCCGCCGCGACCGGACGGAACGCCGGCACGACCGGGCCGGTCACGCCGGCTCGGCGCGATAGAGCCTCGCTGCCCGTGTTTCCGTGCCTGCAGCAAGATCTAGCGTGAGAATGCTCGCAGGATTGATACGGAAATCGCTGTAGCGCACCCAGGTCGGTATAAGCCTTATGTAGACGATGCCTTCGACGTGCTGACGCCATTCGAATTCCTCCGGAACCTGAGTGGGGAGATAGCGCTTCACATCGGCGAAACTCGCGGCATTCAGCAGTTCGGCGTTTCCGTCCAACTGCAGCGTCTGCAAGTCATCCCATCCAATGACCGCACTTGCTCTTGGATTGACGCGCAGATTGCCTACCTTGCGGTGCTCTCGATGCGCTGAGAAAATCAACTCGAACGCGTCGTTGATGTGAAAGCTTACGACTGCGGATTGCGGCGTCCCGGAAGGCGAGCACGTCGCCACGACCGCTAACCGATGGCGGCGCGCAAACGGCAACAAGTCGGATCGTTTGGCGAGACTGCGGTCCCAGCCCGACCGGGCAGCTGTCGTTTCGATCGTAACTGCCGGGCCGCGTTCCTCGCGAACCTTTCCCACGAAGCGCAACCCTTTGCGTGGATACGTCTTAATCAGCCGCTGCGTTTCACCGCTGTCTCCAAGCGCCATCCGCGCGGTGTTGATAGCGGACGTAAGCGCGGAGTCCGAGACAATGCGCCCGTCCCAGACCGTCGCGGCCAGATCGTCCTTGCTGACGACACGCTCACGGTTGGTGATCAAATGAACCAGCAGGTCGAAAACCTTTGGCTCGATGGATAGCAATTCGTCGCCTCGCAGTAGTTCGCGGCGGCCGGTATCGAGCAAAAAATCTTCAAAAGACCAGAGCATGACACACCTCTTTCCCGGCGTGCCGCGAATTTAGCACGAGTGCAGGAAGTGGAGAAAACAAGGCTCCCCCAAGGGAAACCCAAAGGCAACCCGATGCCTTCCCGAAGCGCGCGGGGCGAATTCCAGCATCATTGCAGCACGTCGATGCGAGACGAGGCTGCCATGTGGTTCGACATGGCGACGGAAGCGAAATTCAGCATCAAGCCTCGCTTTGAAACGGCTGGAGGCTGCCATGGATACCAGCAAGCTCGTAAAACCTCGCGAATTCGAAGTCGACCCCGGCTGGTATGAAGCCTACTGGCTCAGCCCGAACTCGAGAACCGTCGGCGCCTTTTCTGGTTCGACTGATCGTCAACTTGTTCAAGGCATGTATCGCCCTGCGCCGCGTCGCGGCAGTTTTACCGGTCGAGGAAAGGCCATGCCTGTGCGACGAGGTCGCTCGCGCCAAGAAGCTCTTGTTGGGCGACCAGTGACGGGCAATGAAGTCCACCATCCCGTATCTCCCTCCAGAAGCAGGGGCGTTCATCCTTATTAGGCGGATCACCTACTCCGCCGCGACCGGACGGAACGCCGGCACCACCGCGCGCGACGCCTTGTCCATCGGCTTCGGCCACCAGCGATCTTCCCACTCCGCAGAACAGCGGCTTGAGCTTCGGCATCACCTGCTCGGCGAACAGCTTGGTATTGTACTTGGTCAGCTCCTTCGACATGTTGCCGTACTGGAGCAGCATCATGAAGTGGCCGACGTTGAGCGTCTTGGCGACGTGCTCGAGCTGCTCCGCCACGTCCTTCGGTGAGCCGACGACGACGTAGCCGCGCTCGACGATCTCCTCCATGTCGCGCGCGACCTGGTTGAAGCGCGCGCCCGCCGTGGTAGCCCGTCGTGCCGCCGGCGAAGGCATCCTTGGATTTGTTGTGACCGGGCTGCGCCTGCGCTCGCCTGCGCCGATTCCTCGGCCGCCCGCTTGACCTGGCTTTCGAGGCCGACGCGCATCGTCGCCTCGGTGTTGTAGCCCGGCGGCGAGGCAAAGCGCGGATCGACGTGCAGGCAGCGGCCGTAGAAATATTCCGCCGGCTTCGGCGTATCGCTCCATCGCTTCGGACCGGCTCTCGGCGACGCCGACGAACTGGAGGAACCCGGCGCGGTAGGGATTGCGGTCCTTGCCGAGCCGATCCATCTCGTTCCAGAAGCCCTGCATGGTCGCCTGGCCGGCCTTGTAGCCGTAGTAGGAGAGGTAGCAGTAGACGTAGTCCATCTCCGCGCACCAGTGCCACGTCTCGACCGAGCCACCACCCGGGATCCACACCGGCGGATGCGGCTGCTGGATCGGCCGCGGCCAGATGTTGACGTAGCGCTGCTGGTTGAAGCGGCCGTTGAACGCGAAAGTTTCCTTCTCCTGCCACGCGCGCATGACGAGGTCATGCGCTTCGAGATAGCGCTCGCGCAGCATCGACGGGTTCTGGCCGTAGGCGAAGGTCGTGTCCATCGCGCGTGCCGACCGGGAAACCCGCGATCAGCCGACCGCCGGAGATGCAGTCGATCATCGCGAATTCTTCCGCCACCCGCGTCGGCGGATTGTAGAGCGCGAGGCTGTTGCCCATCACGCAGATGGCCGTGTCGGTCGTGCGCCGT
This sequence comes from uncultured Alphaproteobacteria bacterium, assembly GCA_963775035.1. GTDB lineage: Bacteria > Pseudomonadota > Alphaproteobacteria > Rhizobiales > Hyphomicrobiaceae. The sequence continues at coordinate 350,216 of CAVZHG010000028.1, forward strand.
GCCAGCGCCGTCGCGATCAGGTTCGGCGAGGGCATCAGGCCGTAGCCGTTGGAATGGTGCTCGTTGCAGCAGATGGCGTCGAAGCCGCAGTCGGCCGCGTATTCCATCTCGTCCATGAAATCGTTGTACATGTGGTGGGCGCGCTTGGGATCGAACAGCGAGGAATGGATGTCGACCCACACCGAGGGATGCTTCTGGCGGAAGTCATCCGGCAGTTCGGTGTACGGCATCAGGTGGAACCACATCAGCTTCATGGCGTGTGCTCCTTGGGGTGCGCGGTTTCCTCGGGCTGGCGGCATGGAGTGCCGCGCTTTTGTTGACCAGCAGAGTGGGTCATGTGTCTGGACGACGCAAGTGCGGGCGGCTGGACGTCATGACGCCGGCGATGGGGCGCCGACGCGCTCAAGGCGGGCAAGGTAGGCATCAACGTCGGCGGGTCGCCGCAGGACGATCACCGTGCCGCCGAAGCCTTCCAGCGCCGCTAGATGGCGCAGACGGTGATTGTGTCTTGTAGTTCCAAATGTATTTCAGGAACTCCCAATCAAGTCGCTCGACGCAACCGGGGGCCATGTCGCTGCGTGTGCGACCGAAGTGGCGCACCGTTCGGCGGAGGACGCGTGTCAGGCAGAGCCAGCGCGGCATGTCGAACGACGAAAACCGTATCCGCGTGCCGCAGCCGGAGGCCCAAGGTGCCGCCGAATTGGCCGTCCATGATCCACCGCGGTTCGGCCACGAGCGCCGCGACACGCTGGCGCCAGGCGTCGGGCGCGTCGGCATCCAGCCAGGCTGCCAGAATTCGCTGGTCGAGATGGATCAGCGGCAGGCCCGTCCTATCCGACAATCGGCGCGAGAACACGGATTTCCCCGCCCCCGAGCAGCCGATGACGAGCACTCTGTTCATTCCGCGGCGTCCTCTAGCGGAGGGCGGGGATCGGCTGCAACTCGAAATCCCGGCGTAAGCGTCGCCAGAGCGCGTGCTTCGGCTTGACAGGTGCCTGGAATTCGCCCTTCTCTATGCCTGTTCTGCGTCCAGATGTCGCCCGTGGCCGGGGCGGCACCGTCTGCCTGACCAGACCCACATTCAGCTTTCATCGGCCTTTCTTAGGAGAAGCAACATACGTCGTCCCATGCGCGCAGGCCCGGAGCGCGAGCCGTCGGGCCCCAGAATGAACGACCAGATCCGCACACGGCAAGTCCGCCTGATCAATGCGGACGGTGATAACGTCGGGGTAGTTGAAACGCTCGAGGCGCTGCGCCAGGCCATTGAGGCCGGGCTCGACCTCGTCGAGGTATCGCCCGACGCCGATCCGCCGGTGGCCAAGATCCTGGACTATGGAAAGTTCAAGTTCCAGGAGCAGAAGAAGCAGGCCGAGGCGCGGAAGAAGCAGAAGATCGTCGAAATCAAAGAGATCAAGATGCGTCCGAGCATCGACGATCACGACTACGACGTGAAAATGCGCTCGATCAAGCGCTTCTTCGAGGAAGGCGACAAGGTCAAGGTGACCCTGCGCTTCCGTGGCCGCGAGATGGCCCACCAGCAGCTTGGCATGGCCGTGCTTCAGCGCGTCAAAGCCGACGTCCTGGAGATTTCCAAGGTCGAGTCCGAGCCGCGCCTCGAAGGCCGCCAGATGGTCATGGTGCTGGCGCCAAAATAGCCGTGCGCCGCCGGCACCCGTGCCCGGCGGCAGCCAGATGGCAGGCTGGGCGGTGCCGCAATGGTGCCGCAGCCTGCTGGTGCGGTTGAATTTCCCCTGAAATCGTTCCATGAGTGGCGCCGCCGGCAGGCTTTGGCGTCCGCGCCTCATTGCGAGATCCGTTCATGAAATTCACGTTCGACTGGCTGCGCGACCATCTCGACACGACGGCGACGCTCGACCAGATCGTCGACCGCCTGTCGATCATCGGCCTCGAGGTCGAAAGCGTCGAGGAGCCAGCCAAGGCGCTGAGCCCGTTCGTCGTCGCCCGCGTGGTCGACGCCAAGCAGCATCCCAACGCCGACAAGCTGCGGGTCTGTCAGGTCGACACGGGTGCCGGCGTGGTCGAGGTCGTGTGCGGCGCACCGAACGCCCGCACCGGCATGATCGGCGTGTTCGCGCCGCTCGGCAGCTACATCCCGGGCACCGGCATCACGCTCGATAAGCGCCCCGTGCGCGGCGTCGTCTCGAACGGCATGCTGGTGTCGGAGCGCGAGCTGGAGCTGTCCGAGGATCACGAGGGGATCATCGATCTCGGCGACGCCTACGCGGGCTCCGTCGGCAAGCGCTACGTCGACATCCTCGGGCTCGGCGATCCCGTCGTCGAGGTCAAGCTGACGCCGAATCGGCCGGATTGCACGGGCGTGCGCGGGATCGCGCGCGACATCGCCGCCTGCGGGCTCGGCACCCTCAAGCCGGAGCGCAAGACGCCGGGCGTCGAGGGAACCTTCGACTGCCCGGTCGACATCCGGCTCGAGTTCCCGCCGGAGCTCAAGCACGCGTGCCCGGTATTCGCGGGCCGCTACCTGCGCGGCATCAAGAACGGCGTCGTCGCCGGCATGGATGCAGGCGCGGCTCAAGGCGATCGGGCTCCGGCCGATCAACGCCGTCGTCGATGTGACGAACTACGTCAGCATGGACGCCGGCCGCCCGCTCCACGTCTACGACGCCGACAAGCTGGTCGGCGCCATCCGCGCCCGCAACGGCCGCAACGGCGAGCGCTTCCTCGGCCTCGACGGCAAGGAGCACGCGGTCGAGGACGGCATGTGCGTCATCGCCGACGACAAGAGCGTGCTCGGCTTCGGCGGCATCATGGGTGGCGAGCCCTCGGGTTCCACGCATGACACGACGAACGTACTCATCGAATGCGCCTATTTCGATCCGCTGCTGACGGCGGCGACGGGCCGCAAGGCCGGCCTCCAGACCGATGCGCGCTATCGCTTCGAGCGCGGCGTCGATCCGGGCTTCATCATGGGCGGCCTCGATCTCGGCACGCGGCTGATGCTCGACGTTGCCGGCGGCGCGCCGTCGAGGGCGAAGGTTGCGGGCGAGGCGCCGGTCAAGAAGACGGTCGTTTCGTTCGCGTTCTCGCGCGTGAAGAAGCTCGCCGGTCTCGACATCAAGGAAGCCGCAGCGAAGAAGACGCTCGACGATCTCGGCTTCACCGTCGAGGGCAAGGGTGACACGGTGCAGGTGACGGTGCCGACGTGGCGGCCGGATGTGCATGGTTCGGCCGATATCGTCGAGGAGATCGTGCGCATCGCCGGTCTCGACACGGTGCCGCCGGTCGCCATGCCGCGCCAGCACGGCGTCACGCGCTCGGTGCTGACGGAAGTGCAGCGGCGCGCGCGGCGGGCCCGCCGGGTGCTGGCGACGCGCGGTTTCATCGAGGCGATCACGTGGTCGTTCACGCCGCGCGCGTGGGCCGAGCAGTTCGGCGGTGGATCCGACGCGCTGGAACTCGCCAATCCGATCTCGACCGAGATGAGTTCCATGCGGCCGAGCCTGCTGCCCGGCCTGCTGACGGCGGCGCAGCGCAACCGCAACCGCGGCTTCGCCGACGTGGCGCTGTTCGAGGTCGGACAGGTCTATCGCGGCGACAAGCCGGAGGATCAGCTACTGCTGGCATCTGGTGTGCGCATGGGCGCGGCGCAACTGATCGGGGCATGGCCGCCATTGGGACGGCGCGGCGAAACCGGCCGATGTGTTCGACGTGAAAGCCGACGCGGCGGCACTGCTGGCGGCGCTCGGCGTCGATCCGTCACGCGCGCAGATCACCCGCGATGCGCCGGCGTGGTTCCATCCGGGCCGTTCAGCGACGCTGCGGCTCGGGCCAAAGGTCGTGCTCGCGCAGTTCGGCGAGGTTCATCCTGCGACGCTCAAGGCGCTCGGCGTGCCGGGGCCGGCGGCGGCGTTCGAGGTGTTCGTGAGCGGGCTGCCCGCCGAGCGCAAGAAGTCCAAGGCGCGCGCAGCCCTTGTCGCTGCCGATCTGCTGCCGGTGACGCGCGATTTCGCATTCGTCCTCGATCGCGATGTGGCGGCCGGCGACGTCATGAAGGCTGCGGCCGCCGCGGACAAGGCGCTGATCGCGAACATTCGCGTCTTCGATCTGTTCGAGGGTGATGCGATCGGCGCCGGCAAGAAGTCGCTCGCCATCGAGGTGACGCTCGCGCCGACCGAGAGGACGCTGACCGATGCCGAGATCGATGCCGTGTCCAAGAAGGTCATCGCCGAGGTCAAGAAGGCGACGGGCGGCGACGTGCGGGGGTAGAGCAGGATCGCTCCGCTCCATCTCCCCGCTCTTAGGGGGACATGGAGCTATCAGGAGCGGCCAAAGGCCGCGAGGTGGGAATGTGACCGAGAGGCAGCGCCGCCGTGCGTGTAGGCGTCGCACCGAAGGTGCGCCTCTGGCGCAGGCCGTACGCGTCGGCGGCAAGAAAATAATGTCAGCCGGCCTGTAAGCCGGGTTCTGTCTGGAGGTTGCCCTCCGCGACGGCCATTCATCTCGGGCGCCCATTGCTGGGCGCCTCATGCAACCAACCCGGGCGACTGCGTGGACCACGCCCGGCACGACGAGTTTCCCCGCCGCGCCTTGCCGCCCCTATTTGGTCTTGCTCCCGGTGGGGTTTACCTTGCCACCCCTGTTGCCAGGGGCGCGGTGCGCTCTTACCGCACCCTTTCACCCTTGCTGCCGCGGGCGAACCCGCTTCGGCGGTTTGCTTTCTGTGGCACTTTCCCTGGGGTTGCCCCCGGCGGCCGTTAGCCGCCACCGTTGATCCATGGAGCCCGGACTTTCCTCCACCGGTACGCAGCCTTTCGGCAGCCGGCAGCGACCGTCCGGCCGGCTGACAGGGGGCACATAAGGGGTGCCCGCCGTCGCGCGTCAAGGTCTTCCGGTTGGGCCGGTTAGCAGAACGGTCAGGCGGCGTTCCAGCCCATGACGGCTTTGATCTCGAGGTATTCCTCGATGCCGTGCTGGCCCCACTCGCGGCCGTTGCCGGACTGGCGATAGCCGCCGAACGGCGCCGACGGGTCGGCGTTGGCCATGTTGACGGTCACCATGCCGGCGCGGATCTGGCGCGCGACGCGCTTCGCCCGCTCGACATCGCCGCTGTTGACGTAGCCGGCGAGCCCGAACTCGTGATCGTTGGCGATGCGCACGGCGTCGGCCTCGTCGGCGTAGCCCATGATCGACAACACCGGCCCGAAGATTTCCTCGCGCGCGATCCGCATGGTCGGCGTCACATCGGCGAACACCGTCGGCTTGACGTAGTAGCCCTGGTTGAGACCTTCCGGCTTGCCGGGGCCGCCGGTGACGAGCGTCGCGCCATCCGAGATGCCGGACTCGATCAGGCCCTGGATCTTGCGCCATTGGAGATCGGAGACGACCGGCCCCATCTCGCTGTCGGCCGCCGCGGGATCGCCGACCTTCACCGACTGCGCGGCCGGTTTCGGCGATCGCCGCGACTTCGGCCATGCGCTTTGCCGGCACCAGCATCCGCGTCGGCGAATTGCACGACTGGCCGGAATTGCGGAAGCAGAGTTTGACGCCTTCGGTGACAACCTTCGTCCAATCGACATCGTCGAGCAGGATGTTCGCCGACTTGCCGCCGAGCTCCTGGCCGACGCGCTTGACGGTCGGTGCCGCACGCACCGCGACATCGATGCCGGCGCCGGTCGAGCCGGTGAAGGACATGCAGTCGATGCCGGGATGCTCAGCCATCGCCTGGCCGACGACCTTGTCGCCGTGCACGAGATTGAAGACACCCGCCGGCACGCCCGCTTCCTCCAGCATCTCCGCGATCAGGATCGCCGAGAACGGCGCGACTTCCGAGGGCTTCAGCACCATCGTGCAGCCGGCTGCGAGCGCGGCGGCGACCTTGCAGGAGATCTGATTGGCTGGCCAGTTCCACGGCGTGATCATGCCGATGACGCCGATCGGCTCGCGCAGGATTTCGGTGGCGCCGTGCCGCTCCTCGAAGGCGTAGGTTTTGAGGATGCCGTGCGCTGTGCGGAAGTGGCCCATGCCGGCGCCGGCCTGGAACCGCGTCGCGAAGGAGAGCGGAGCCCCCATCTCGCGGCTGATGGTCTCGCCCATCTCGCTGAAGCGGCGCTTGTAGATGGCGGCGATCTTTTCGAGCAGCGCCAGGCGTTCCTCGCGCGACGACGCGGCGAACGCCGGGAAGGCCGCGCGGGCCGCAGCAACGGCGCGGTCGACATCCGCTCTGGTGCCGAGTGCGACCTTGGCGAAGGGTTGCTCGGTCGCGGGATTGATCACATCGATCGCCGTCGCCGCCAAGGGCGCGACCCACGATCCGCCGATGAAGTACGTCATGCCCTTGTCGACCGTCATTTCCGTGTCTCCGCTCGACGCCGCAGCTTTTGCCGCAACACATTGATCCGTTGCGGTACCTTTAGGCGCGGCCGACGACGCGATCAATGGCCCCGCCGCACCGGCGCCTGCGGCTTTGTGCGCCGCAGCATTTCGTGCTGTGGGTGCGCTGCGCCCCACTTGCAACCGCGCAACCCCTGGTCCAATTTAGCGAGATCGATGCGGTGCCCATGCGGCTCCGCAAGTTGAAAATTGCAACGACGAACGATGTCATCGGCCACTCGGTGATCGGTTCGTGGTGCGACAGGGCAATGTGGGGGCGGGTGCCCTGTACCCGCGTGATGGGTCATCCTCAACCGGTGCAACGGGAGGACGCCCATGCATGTTGCCTCGATTCTGAAGGTTAAGGGCCAGGCCGTCGAGACGGTGCGCGTCGACGCGACGCTGATGGCTGCAGCCAAGCGCCTGTCCTCGAAGCGCATCGGCGCCGTGGTGGTGACCGATAAATCGGGCCACATCGCCGGGATCGTTTCCGAACGCGACATCGTGCACACGCTCGCCAAGGAAGGCGTGGCGTCCCTCGATTGGCCGGTGTCGGAAATCATGACGCGCGACGTGCTCACCTGCACCGCCGGCGACACCATCGACGAACTCATGAGCCGCATGACGGCGCGGCGCTGCCGGCATCTGCCGGTCGTTTCCGATGGCGCACTGGCCGGCATCATTTCGATCGGCGACGTGGTCAAGCACCACATCGCCGAGGTCGAGATGGAAGCAACGGCGATGCGCGACTACATCGCCACCGGCTGACGGGTGCGGGGCACTGCAAGGCCCCGCCGCTCCAGGATCTTATTGCCCTGTTCGGCGGCGAGGATGTGGGGTCGCCGGGTTCAGGCGGCGACCGGTCTGGGGTGGCTGGTTTCCTGGCGCGGCCTGGTGGCGGCCCGGATGTAGCCGGCAATGCAGGCGTTGACGTCCGTCGTGTGCGTCACCGGGCCCATGTGCCCGGCGCCCGGGAGGACGTCGAGTGTCGCCTGCGGCAGCGCGCGGGCCAGGACCTCGGTGATGAGGCGGCTCGGGCCGCGCGCATACTGACCCCTGACGATGTGCACCGGGCACGTGATGCGGCCGTAGCTCGCGAGCGTCGTCGTCTCCCCGATCAAGCGCCCTGAAATCGAGCGGCGCTTTCGGCAGCCACCGGATCAGCGCGTCGCGCACGTTGGGCCGCAGGGCCGCCCATGCGCCGGCGCCGTTCCAGTAGTCGACGAAATGGGCCGCGGCCGCCTGATAGGCGCCCGACACGAGACCGGCGCCGACCGCCGCGGCGACCGCTTCGATCTCGGCGGTCGCACCGCGTCCGCGCTCACCGATCTGCCGCAGCAGATGAAACGCCGACGGCTCATAGAGGGTGAGGCTCGCGATCGCCGACGGACGCGCGCTCGCGACCTTCAGCGCCACCCCGCCGCCGTAAGAGTGGCCGACGAGATGCACCGGCGTGGCCAGCACATCGACGAGCCCGATCACCGCCCGCGCTTCGTCCGCCAGCGTGAAGGCGCGCTCGCCGGTCCACGGGCCGATGTCGGCGCAACCGATGAAGCTCGGCGCGAAAAGCTCGTAGCGCAGGCCGAGCGCGGCCGCCAGCTTGCGCCACTGGCCGCCATCGGCGCCCGAGCAATGGAGGGCGATGACGGGAACCGGAAACTGCGGTGCGCAGCCGGCCCCGTCACCGGTGGCCCCTTCGGACCACCGGCTTGAAGATCTCCCATGCATGACCGTTTCCTCAGACGAGCGGCGGTTCGAAGTAGCGCGCACCATTGATGCGCTCCTCGCGGGCATTGATCAGCGCCGAGCGGATCTCGCTGCGATCGAGGCCGATGTCCTTCAGCATCCGGTCGTCGAGGCCGTAGAGCTTTGCCTCGGCGGCCCGGAAGGCCCGGTAGCGGATGAACTCGGCGATCGCGCGCCAGATGATACCCTTGCCGGCCGCAACCGCGGCGGAGGAGGCGGACTTCAGCTTCTCGTTGGTGACGGCGTCATACGCGGCCCCCTGGATCTGGATGTTCTGCGTGCTCATGGTCGTTGTCCTTGGTTCTTTGCATTGCTTGCGTGATGAAAAGGTTCAATGGGACTTGAGGCGGCGGATGTCCTCGGCGCTCCAACCGTGCTTGGCGAGATCCTCGTCGCTGTAGCGGACGATGATCGATCGCACGACGCGCCTGGCATGTGCCTGTCGTCGGGTATGAATGGCCGTGGCGGCCCGTGCGATCGCGGTATTAAGGCCGCGGACGACGTCAACGCCGAAGCCCGATGCCTCCAAGGGTGTCGATTGTTGGCTCATGATCATCTCCTTGCCGTTTCTTTTGCTCGGCTGCGTCGACGGGCCGGTTTGTCCGGTCCTCGTCGCACAGTGCGGCGCCATTCGACGTCCGCGAACGGTGACATAGGGGGGCGCGGCCGGCCGCGCTTGAACCGGGCATGGAGAAAACGTGGAGATTTCCTGGAGTTTGGGCCCGACGCCGAATTCGGCTTGTGGGGCGCCGGACGCGTTCAAAATTTTATGGCGCGCGTGGCGCCGGCGCGTGCGCCGCCCCGGAGCCAATGGCGAAGCGAATTGCGGCGTGAGCCGAAATGGTGCGGACGGCGGGACTCGAACCCGCACGACGTTGCCATCTCAGGATTTTAAGTCCTGTGTGTCTACCAGTTCCACCACGTCCGCATGCACGATCGTCCTTGCACGATTGTGCCCGCTTCCATCAAGTCCGATCTCGCATAAGATGATAACTATGTGGAGTTTGGCCGGTTTCGACGGCCGGATTTACGGGAGCGCACGCCATGACCAGCCCCAAGGAAGCTCTGGCCCGGATCTGGCGGGTTGCCGGCGGCGATGAGGCCGCCCTGGCGCGGGTGGCGTTGACCGGCGCGGAGCCGGCGCTGCCGTCGTCGTTCAAGGTCGGCACCATCGCGCAGGCGACGATCGCGGCCTCGGCGTTGGCGGCCAGCGAGGTCGATCGCGTGCGCAATCGGCGCGCCCAGGCCGTGACCGTCGACATGCGCCACGCCGCGGCCGAGTTCATCAGCGAGCGGCTCTACACGGTTGATGGCAAGCCGCCCGGGCGGCGGTTGGGACAAGATCGCCGGCACCTACCGGACCGGCGACGGGCGCTGGGTGCGCCTGCACACGAACTTCCCGCACCATCGCGCCGGCATCCTCGACATGCTCAAGGTCGACTACATCCGCGAGAATGTCGCCGCGGCGCTGAAGGGGTGGACCGGGCAGCAGTACGAAGACGAAGTTGCGCGGCGCGGACTCGTCGGCACCATGATGCGCAGCCCCGCGGAGTGGGCGGCCCATCCGCAAGGCGTGGCGGTGGCGGGACTGCCGTTGCTGGAGATCGTGCGCATCGGCGACGCGCCGCCGCGGCCGTTGCCGCCGGGCGCGCGGCCGCTATCAGGCGTGCGCGTGCTCGATCTGACGCGCGTGCTCGCGGGGCCGGTGTGCGGGCGCACGCTCGCCGCGCATGGCGCCGACGTGTTGCGCGTGACCGGGCCGCATCTCCCCGACATTCCCGGGTCTCGACATCGACACCGGACGCGGCAAGCTGTCGGCACACATCGACCTGCGTGGCGACGACGGCAAGGCGACGCTCGCCGGTCTCCTCGAGACCGCGGACATCTTCGTCCAGGGCTATCGTCCCGGCGGGATCGCCGAGCGCGGGTTCTCGCCGGAGCGCGCGCGCCGAACTGCGACCCGGCATCGTCTACGTGTCGTTGAGCGCGTGGGGCCACGTCGGGCCCTGGTCGGGGCGGCGCGGATTCGATTCGCTCGTGCAGACGGCGAGTGGCGTTAACCACGCGGAGGCCGAGGTCGCGGCCGCTCGACAAACCGGTCGAACTGCCTGCCAGGCGCTCGATCATGGCGCCGGCTATCTGATGGCGACGGGTGCGATGCTGGCGCTCAAGCGGCGCGCAGAAATCGGCGGATCGTGGCTGGTGCGCCTGTCGCTGGCCCAGGTCGGGCATTGGCTGACGGGGCTCGGCCGATTGCCGGACGGCCGCGCCGGTGCGACGATCACCCGTGCCGATGTGCCGCATCTTCTCCAGTCGAGCTGCCGTCCCGATATGGAAAGCTATCGGCGCTTCGACATGCCGGACAGCTCTCCGAGACGCCGCCGGGATGGGACCGTCCATCGGTTCCGCTCGGCACACATGCACCCGCATGGCCGCTCTCCTGAACGTGCCCGTTGCACTTGCCCGAGCACCGCGAGACATTGGTGATATCAGCGCGCTCGCGCCGCGGGCCGAGCGAATGGAGTGTTGGGCGATGACGCTTAAAGGCCGCAATGCAATCGTGACGGGATCGACGTCGGGGATTGGTCTTGGCATGGCGCTGGCGCTGGCGAAGGCCGGTGCCAACGTGATGATCAACGGGCTCGGCAGCGAGGCGGAGATCGCGGCGGCGACCAAGGAAGTCGCGGCGGCCGGCACGCGCGTGCTCTTCGATCCTGCCAACATGCTGCGGCCGAACCAGATCGTGGCGATGGTCGAGCGCTGCGAGAAAGAACTCGGCTCGGTCGATATTCTCATCAACAACGCCGGCATCCAGCACGTGGCGCCGGTCGAGGAATTCCCGATCGAGAAGTGGGACGCGATCATCGCGATCAATTTGACGTCGGCCTTCCACACGACCCGCGCCGCGGTGCCCGGCATGAAGAAGCGCAAGTGGGGGCGCATCATCAACTTGTGCTCGGCGCACTCGCTGGTCGCCTCGCCGTTCAAGTCGGCCTATGTGTCGGCAAAGCACGGCCTCGCTGGATTCACGAAGACGGTGGCGCTGGAGCTTGCAACGTCGGGCATCACCGTCAATGCGATCTCGCCGGGCTTCGTCAAGACGCCGCTGGTTGAAAAGCAGATCCCCGACCTCGCGAAGAGCAAGGGCATCACGGTCGCAGAGGCCCAGAAGGAAATTCTGGAAGCGCAGCCGACCGGCCACTTCGTCGAGGTCGAGGAGATCGGCGCGCTCGCGGCGTTCCTCGCGAGCGATATGGCCGCCTCGATCACCGGCTCCAACTATTCCATCGATGGCGGCTGGACGGCGCGATAGAGAATTCCCTCTCCCCGCTCTACGCGGGGAGAGGGTTAGGGTGAGGGGCGGGGATAAGCGCAACGCCGGCAATTTTTGCCGCCCCTCATCCCGACCTTCTCCCCGTCGAAGAAACGGGGAGAACGGGAAGAAGCGTGGACGACGCGCTAGCTCCGATAATCCGCGTTGATCGAGATGTAGCCGTGGGTGAGGTCGCAGGTCCAGATCGTGGACTTGCCGGCGCCGAGCCCGAGATCGACTTTGATCGTCAGCTCGCCGTTCTTCATGTAGGCGGCGACGGTTTCCTCGGAATAGTCCGGCGCGCGCTCGCCGTCCTTGGCGACGAGGTGCGGGCCGAACCAGATCGCGAGCTTGTCGCGGTCGGCCGCTTCGCCGGCCTTGCCGACGGCCATGACGACGCGGCCCCAGTTCGGGTCCTCTCCGGCGATCGCGGTTTTCACGAGCGGCGAGTTGGCGATCGAGAGGCCGATGGTGCGGGCCGCGCGGTCGTTCTCGGCGCCCTTGATCTCGATCGTCACGAACTTCGACACGCCCTCGCCGTCCTTGGCGACGAGCTGCGCCAGCTCACGCATCAGGTCATGCGACTTGGCGGTGAAGTCCGCGAGCGCCGGGATCGCCGGCCGCCGTCACCGGCTTTTGCCCGCGCGCCGCGGCCTTGCCGGTCGCGAACATCAGCATCGTGTCGCTGGTGGAGGTGTCGCCGTCGACGGTCATGCAGTTGAAGCTCGTCTGCGCGCCGGCGGCGAGCAGCGATTGCAGTGCGGGCGCCGCGATCGCCGCATCGGTGAAGATGAAGCACAGCATCGTCGCCATGTCCGGCGCGATCATGCCGGCACCCTTGCAGAAGCCGTTGATCGTGACTTTGGTGCCGCCGATCGTCGCCGTGCGCGTCACGAGCTTCGGGAACGTGTCGGTGGTCATGATCGCGCGCGCGGTGTCGGCCCAGGCGTCGGGCTTTGCCGCCTTGGCGAGCCCGTCGAGCAGGTGCGCGAACTTGCCGGCTTCGAGCGGCTCGCCGATGACGCCGGTCGAGGCGAGATAGACATCGCTCGTCGCGCAGCCCACGGCCTTCATCGCGAACTCGGCGGTGAGCGCTACGGCGTCGCGGCCCTTCTTGCCGGTGAAGGCATTGGAATTGCCGGAGTTCACCACGAGCACGCGGGCCGTGCCGGATTTCAGGCTGTCGCGGCACCACAGCACCGGCGCCGAGCAGGTCTTGGACTGCGTCAGCACGCCGGCGGCGGTGGTGCCCTCGTCCATCACCGCGATCATCAGGTCCTTGCGGTTGCGGTATTTGATGCCGGCCTCGCAGGCCGCGAAGCGGACGCCGTCGATGACGGGAACCTCGGGGATCGCCTTGGGGGCGAACGGGGATACGGCGGCGTCGTGGGCCATGGACGGGCTCCGGGCGGCGAATGAGGGATCGGGAGGCAACGCAATACGGCCTGAGGCGGCGGTAGCGCAAGGCGCGCGTGCGGGGGACGCCCGCCGATCCGAGGTGCCGAAGCAACATTATTACATTCGCGCTTTACAGGGCGCGCCCGGCGGATCAAAGAGTCGCCGCCATGCTCGAACCGTTCCTGCTCCGCGCCCTCCTCGCCGGCCTCGGCATCGCCATCGTGGCGGCGCCGCTCGGCTGCCTCGTCGTGTGGCGGCGGATGTCGTACTTCGGCTCGACGGTGGCGCATGCCGGCCTGCTCGGGGTGGCGCTCGGGATCGCCTTCGACATCGACCTGACGCTGGGCGTGATCCTGGTGTCGCTCGCGGTCGGCGCCCTGCTGGTGATGCTGGAGCGCCAGCCGCTGCTACCGGTCGACAGTCTGCTCGGGATCCTCTCGCACGCGGCGCTCGCGCTGGGCCTGATCGCGGCGGCGCGCCTTTCCGGCCAGCGCCTCGACCTGATGGGCTACCTGTTCGGCGACATTCTCGCGGTGACGCAGCTCGATCTCGTGTGGATCTACGCCGGCGGCGCCGTGGTTCTCGGCGTCATCGCGCTCTACTGGCGGACGCTGGTTGCGATCGCGGTCCACAAGGAAATGGCGACCGCCGAGGGCCACGATACGGCGCGCGCCGAGGCGGCGCTGATCATGCTGCTGGCGTTCATCATCGCGGTGGCGATGAAGGTCGTCGGCGTGCTGCTGATCGTCGCCTTCCTGATCATGCCGGCGGCGGCGGCGCGGCCGTTCTCGGCGACGCCGGAGGCCATGGTGCTGCTGCGCCGGCGGCATCGGCATCATCGGCACGATTGGCGGGCTCGCCGTCTCGACGGCCTGGGACGTCGCGGCGGGGCCGGGTGTGGTGGTCGTCCTCTCCGCGTTCTGCCTGGCGTCGCTGGCGACCGCGTTTGCCGTCGAAAAGCGGTAGGATGGCGCTGCGGCAATACTTGGCGGGCCGGCTTGCGCAATTGGTTTTGTCATAAAGGTGTGTCAATCAAGGGCGTCTGAACCGGAAACAGGCCGAGACATGCTTGCGAGCCCCATGACGCGCCAATCCGAGCGCCACGCCACCCTCGCCGTCGACGTCGGCGGCGTCATGGTCGGCGGCGGCGCGCCGATCGTCGTGCAGTCGATGACCAACACCGACACGGCCGACGTCGCGAGGACCACGGCGCGCAGGTCGCGGCGCTGGCGCGGGCCGGCTCGGAGATCGTGCGCATCACGGTCGATCGCGACGAGGCGGCCAAGGCCGTGCCGCACATCCGCGAGCGGCTGGCGCGGATGGGCGTGCGCGTGCCGATCGTCGGCGATTTCCACTACAACGGCCACACGCTGCTGGCCGACAACCCGGCCTGCGCCGAGGCGCTCGACAAGTACCGCATCAATCCCGGCAACGTCGGCTTCAAGGACAAGAAGGACCGGCAGTTCTCCGCCGATCATCGAGCTGGCGCTGAAGTACGGCAAGCCGGTGCGCATCGGCGTCAACTGGGGCTCGCTCGACCAGGAGCTGCTGACCCACCTGATGGACGAGAACGCCAAGCGCGCCGACGCCGATGCCCGCGCGCGCCGTGATGCACGAGGCGATCGTGCAGTCGGCGCTGCTGTCGGCCGAGCGCGCCGAGGAGCTGGGCCTCGGCGCCGACCGCATCATCATCTCGGCCAAGGTCTCGGCGGTGCAGGACCTGATCGCGGTCTACACGCATGCTGGCCGCGCGCTGCCGCTATGCGCTGCATCTCGGCCTGACCGAAGCCGGCATGGGCTCGAAGGGCATCGTCGCCTCGTCGGCCGCCATGGGCATCCTGCTGCAGGCGGGCATCGGCGACACCATCCGCTATTCGCTGACGCCCGAGCCCGGCGGCGACCGCACGCTCGAGGTGCAGCGCCGCGCAGGAGCTGCTGCAGACCATGGGCCTGCGCACCTTCATGCCGATCGTCGCGGCCTGCCCGGGCTGCGGGCGCACGACCTCGACCGTGTTCCAGGAACTCGCCCGCGACGTCCAGACGATGATCCGCGAGCGCATGCCGGAGTGGAAGGCGCAGCTATCCCGGCGTCGAGGGGCTCAACCTCGCGGTCATGGGCTGCATCGTCAACGGCCCGGGCGAGATCGCAAGCACGCCGACATCGGCATCTCGCTGCCCGGCACCGGCGAGAAGCCGGCCGCCCCGGTCTTCATCGACGGCAAGAAGGCGATGACGCTGCGCGGGCCCGACATCGCCGCCGAGTTCAAGGCGATCGTCGAGGACTATATCGAGAAGCGCTACGGCGCGCAGGCCGCCCAGTGAGGCGCCCAATGATGCCGGGCGATTGACCGAGACAAGCCCGTGCAGCACCTCGTAAGATCGCGGCAGCCGCCTACCGCGGCCGTTCGTGACAACCTACCGCGCTGAACCATCGAGCTGATCCAATGTACGAGAAGGTTACGCGCTCGATCCGCGTGCGCGTCCGGCCGGAATATTTGGAGGCCCAGTCCGCGCCCGACGAGGGGCGGTTTTTCTGGTCCTACACGGTCGAGATCGCCAACGAGGGCAGCGAGACGATGCAGCTCCGCTCGCGCTACTGGCGGATCACCGATGCCAACGGGCGGGTCGAGGAAGTGCGCGGGCCCGGCGTCGTCGGCTCAGACACCGACCATCGGCCCCGGCCAGTCGTTCGAGTACACGTCGGGCTGCCCGCTCCGGACGGCATCGGGCATCATGGCGGGATCGTACCAGATGGAACAGCCGGACGGCACGCTGGTGGACATCGCTATCCCGCCGTTCTCGCTCGACAGCCCGTTCACGCGGCGCAGCCTCAACTGACGCCCGTCGGTTTGGCCTAAAGCCAGGAGTTTGAATGTCGACCCTGCTCACCGACGCCACCGCGCTTCTCGCGAAGCTGGTGTCGTTCGACACGACCAGCGCCAAGACGA